>NZ_SACP01000009.1 GCF_004004555.2 Methylobacterium oryzihabitans | reverse complement strand
CGCTCTTAGCCGCGTCCGTTTCCCGACCCCATCAGGCTTCCGAAAGGCCGAGCTGATTGGGTTTTGACCCTAGCTTTCCGAAGCGTCTGGATGTTGATGACTTTTTGACCCGCACGCGCCTCGCCGCCCCGCGGCCTTGGCAGGCGGAGATCGCCGCATTCGGAGCGGCCGACTTCGAGTCGAAGATCATCGGCGGCTTTCGTCTGCCGTTCGCGGCTTTGGCGCCTGCTACGGCGACAGAGTTCGCGATCGAACGCTGGTGGGGCGAGTTCCTGAGGCGGCCAGGGCGCCCCTTCCTCACCTTCGTCATGCTCAATCGACTGGCGGAGCTGTTGCTAAGGGCCCGGCCGCAGATTGGACGCGCCTTGCACGCGACCTATCCCTTTGTCTTCGTCGACGAGTTTCAGGACACGACCCACGCTCAGTATGACTTCCTGCTCTCCGCTTTTGGGGGTCCGCGTATCACTATCACCGCCGTTGGCGATGACAAACAGCGCATCATGGTCTGGGCCGGTGCGCGGATCGATGCGTTCGAGCGATTTGAGCGAGAACTGGCTGCCGAACGCGTGCCGCTCCTTTTCAATTTCCGATCCTCTCCTGACCTTGTCCGGATTCAGCACGTTGTAGCGCAGGCGCTCGATGCCGGTGCGATCAAAACGGTGGCGCAGTCGGTTCGCCAAGTTGACGGCGACGTGGCTCAGGTCTGGACCTGCCCAACAACTGCCGGTGAAGCCCAGCATCTGGCGCAATGGCTGGTTCAAGACATGGCGGCGCGCGGAACGCGACCGCACAACTATGCGATCCTCGTGCGCCAGACGGCGGATCGATTCGAAGCGCAACTCGAACCGGCCTTAGCCGCTGCCGATCTTCGGCTCCGCAATGAGAGCCGCGCTCTGGGCCGAACGACATTACAAGATCTGTTAGTCGATCGGTACGCCGAGATCGCGCTGGCCCTGCTGCGCCTGGGCGCTGTCCGACGCGATCCAGCCGCTTGGCAGATTGCTTCGGAAGCTGTGCTGCGCCTGCGGGACACCGATCCTGACGACGAGCAGAGCTGTCTTCGCGCGGAGGAGGCCCTGACCGCCTTTCTGCAGTCGCTACGCGCGACCGTGAAGGCGACGCCGCCATCGGCTGCCTCGGCGGCAGCGCTTGCCGACCAAGTGCTGGCCTTTGTCGACGCCCGCGCGCTCGCCCGATCCTTTCCAGAATACGCTATGGGAGATGCGCTCGCCATCGCGATCGAGGCATTCGGCCTGCACTTCGTCGCCAGCGCCAATGGCGCCGCGGACTGGACAACCTGCCTTGAACGCTTCGCTGGGGTCGATCAGGTGCCCCTGATGACCGTGCATAAGAGCAAGGGATTGGAGTACGACACCATCATCTTCGTCGGGCTCGACGATGCAATGTGGTGGAGTCATAGCAGGGGCAATCCTGAGGGCATCGCCACGTTCTTCGTGGCGCTCTCACGCGCCAAGCAGCGAGCGATCTTCACGTTCTGTCGTGAGCGAGGCCAGCGGACGCGTGTCGCCGACCTGTACGCCCTGCTAACGGCAGCGGGAGTGCCGGAGGTAGCCTGTTGATCTCCCGCGACAACGCGCTCGCATTCGGCATCGCGGAGGTGCTGAAGAAGCGCTGGACTCATGAGACCCTGGCGGGAGCGGCCAACGACGCTGGGTTCAGCCCCGGCGAGGCGGTCTCTAAACGGGATCGCGTGTTTATATTAATAATTTATACATAGCTGACAACTTCTAGTTCCATAACTAATCTTATGCGACTCGCATGTTAAGGCGCAAAATTTGAATATCCTACTTGATTCAAGCAGGAATGGCACGCTCCCAATTTAGCGAAACTCGGGAGGTCGCCATCAGATTGGTCCTGATGAGCGAAAGACGCCATCACACGCCTTGAACCACCAGTCCTGCGCTTAATCCCTCGCGGCCTCAGTGCGTCGTTCCGCGATTAGCTCGTCCACGACACTGACGCCCTCGGGAACGAACCCCCTGGCGAGCGCCTGGATCTCCGCGATCACCGCGTCGCGCGAGCGAACCCGGAGCATTCCCTCAACCACATCGAGAACGACAGTATCGCCGTCCTGAAGCCCAAGCTCACGCAGCAGGTCGGCGGGAACGACCATCCTGCCACCCTCATGGATTGTGGCGGAATGCGAGGCCATGGCGGTACCCTCCCGGTCAGCGGATCACTTCGACCGACAAGCCCGGGATCTCCAAGCTCGCCCAGGCGCGATCGGTCGTCATCACCGACACGCCGAGCTTGATCGCCAACGCCATGCAGGTCCGGTCACCCAACCCACTCCCGTGGTGGCGCGTGGCCTCGGTCAGGAAGGCGGCGGCAAAGGCCGCGTCGCGATCGTGAGCGTGCAGGTCGAGGCGCAGTTCCTGCACCATCTCCTCGATCACAGGGCGCGTCAGGCCACGCAGGAGCAGCGCCTTCACCAGCTCCTGGAGGTTGACGGTCGACATGGCGGCTTGGCCAACCCGACCAGCCACCGCGTCAGCCCCAGGCTCACCGCGCAGAAGGGCGACCACCGCCGAGGTGTCGAAGACGACACTGCTCATACCTTGGTATCCTGACCGTCCTTGGTATCCTGACCGTCGGCGTCGTCGGCGCGGCGCTCTTCAAGGAAGGCGGCTGAATCCGCATCCTGCGTGGCATGCTCGCGGTAGAGCGCTTGCAGCTTCGAGACTACATTCTTGATCGGCGCGAGCCGCACGTCAGTGCCATCGACGGTGACGATGATGCGTGTCTCGCCCGTGATGCCCATGGCATCGCGGACAGCCTGTGGCAGAAGCATGCGGCCATTGGCTGCTAGCTTCACATCGGTAACGAGGGTCATGGGATGTCGATGCGACTCCGTTGCGCGACGGGTAGCGTATCACGTGTCTCGAATAATGTCATTTCCGTTCAAGTGACATTCGATGTCACCGGTACGACTAGTTTCGGTGACGGTCATGCCCGCTTGGCGGCTGCGCGCAACCCCCGCGAGCAAACGAAATGACACGCCATTTCGGGCTGTTAGATTACGACCGATAATAGCGACTATCGCAGGAAATTTGTGGATCGTTAGGGTTTGAAGGGCTAAGCTCTCGCCATGGAGCTTGACGCCACCAATTCCGCTTCCGAGCCGATCGGCGACGCGTCCGCTCCGCCGGTCCCGTTCACCGGCGCGCTGCCGCCCGATCTCGATCTGTTGATCGAGCGGCTGGAAGAGCACGCTCGCGCCGCGCGCGGCGCGTTCGCCGATAACACGGTCCGCGCGCTCGCTGCCGACAGCCGGATCTTCGCCGCCTGGTGCCGGGAGGCGGGGAGGGCGATGCTGCCAGCGTCGCCTGAGACGGTCGCGGCCTTCATCGACGCGCAGGGCGAGGTGAAAGCGCGCGCCACGGTCGAGCGCTACCGTTCCTCGATCGCTGCGCTGCACCGTGCCGCCGGTCTGCCGAATCCCTGCGCCGACGAGATCGTGCGGCTGGCGGTGAAGCGGATGAACCGGGCCAAGGGCCGGCGCCAGAAGCAGGCCGAGCCGCTAAACCGCACCAGCATCGAGCGCATGCTCGAGGTGAAGACGCCCTGCCGGCTGCACCGGCGCGTGACGGAGGCCAAACGCGAGACGCCGCTGATCGCGCTGCGCAACGCCGCCTTGGTCGCGGTCGCCTACGATACGCTGCTGCGCCGCTCCGAACTCGTCTCTTTATATATAGGGGATCTGCACAAGGGCGCGGACGGCTCCGGTACCGTGCTGGTGCGGCGCTCGAAGGCCGACCAGGAAGGGGAGGGGGCGATCAAGTACCTCGCCCCCGACACCATGGCGTACATCGCGGCGTGGATCGGTGCCGCGCAACTGAAGAGCGGGCCGCTGTTCCGACCGTTGAGCAAGGGCGGCGGGGTCGGCGCGGCCGCGCTCGGGGCGGGAGAGGTGGCGCGGGTGTTCCGCGATCTCGCCACCGCCGCCGGGCTCAAGCTCGCGCAGCTGCCCTCCGGGCACTCGACCCGGGTCGGGGCGACGCAGGACATGTTCGCCGCTGGCTTCGAGCTGCTCGAGGTGATGCAGGCTGGGTCTTGGAAGACCCCCGCCATGCCGGCCCGCTACGGCGAGCGCCTGCGCGCGCAGCGTGGAGCTGCTCGGAAGCTGGCGACGCTGCAGAACCGTGCATAACCTTACAGTGATGTAACTTTCTGTAGCAGCGCTATAATAAGAACGCCGCCCGGAGAGGGGCGGCGTCCACATGATTGGGCTGAACTACCGCACGAACTTCTGGCGCCCGCGCGTCAGATGGCTCTTCACAGTGCCGAGGGGAAGGCTTTCATCCTTGGCCAGGGCGGGCAGCTTCTCACCCAGCGCGAAGCAGACCAAGATATGCGCCTCGATCGGCTTGAGCCGCGCCAAGCGCATCCGCAGTTCCGAACGGGCCTCGATCTCACTGCGCGGATCCACGACCGCGAGCGGCTGCGGGAGCGCCCGGAGCAGGCGGCGGCGGATGCGGAGCTTGCGCGCCTCGTTTTCCAAGGCCGTGTCGACGCCGCCGAGGCGCGGCGTGTTGCGGCCCAACATGGCCAGCTCCCGATTGAGTGCACCGTCGATTTTCTCGTCTTCGGTGATGCCGCGTGCGCCTCTACTGAAGCCTTGCAGGCGCGCGTAAGAGTTCCAGATGCTCATACCCGTCTCCCAGGTGCCCGGCGCGCTGCACCGGACTGATGGAGTAAGAGGCATGCCAGGAGACGAACCGACGGCTCGAACGCTGTGTCGAACCGGCGGCTGGATCATCGCCCAGCGCAGCCCTTACATGAGCTTAGGTACGCGAGCGAAGCAAATGGTTTCAGCTTCGCCCCGATCCTCGCTACAACCGCCTCAGCCGAATTCCAGTTGCTTCTTTAAGGTTTCCGACCAGTCGCGCTGTAGATCACGAAATAGGTCCTCGACCTTGTTACGGTCGGATCCTCGCATGAGGCGTGTCTGAGCGGCAGCCAGACTGAGCAACATGAGCTGGAGGGCGACGAGCAATTCGCCATCCTGTATCGGTTCCGATCCGTTATCGGCGGCGTCCCTATCCTCGCCCTCAAGCTCGGCCAGCGGCTGATACAAGCGGGTGTAGAACGGATGGGCAGTATTGATTGTCAAAACGATCCGACCACACCGATAATCTAATGCGTAGAATGGCCAATGATCGTCATGCTTGGTTGTGACAATATAGCGAGAAGCTTTGATGCGTTCATAGGCCTGATCTTCTGTTTCTCCGAAACGTTTCAAGAGAACTGCCATCGCCCTGAGTTCGCGATCGAGTTCCGCTTCTTCTTCTTCAGTCAGCGCGAAACTGTCATCTCGGAAAGCGTCTGCGTTCCTTGCGCGTCGCTCTGCTTCTGCCAATTTACCGGTGCTGCGGCTCCGGCGGCCATCGGCCATCACTTTCTTGTTGTGATTCCGAACAGATCGAATTGCTTCTGCAATTTCATGATGGATCAGTTCCAGGGCGTACTGCTTGGGACGCACGCCCTGCTTGGTCATCGCCACGCCGAGCGCTTCGTCGAGTCTTCCGTCGAAGTCAATCTGAACCCGCATCCAGTGTGTTTCGGCGTGTCGAGGCATGCCGATTTCTGGCACAGGTCTGATGTCGACCTCTCGTTCATTTCGCACGAAAGAAACTTGATGGGGATCAAAGACACGTAGATCGTTGTTATGCACCTTTGGCGGCAGCGGCTGCCAATCCTCAATCGGCAGCGCATAGAGACGTACCGAGGCGGGTGCGGTGATCTTCGAGTCCGCCTCCACCGGGATCGGTATCGTCCAGTGCTGGATGAGACGGCTTCTCGTCGATTTCAAGTTGGGAATCTTGGTATGCCGCGCCTTGGGCATCCAATATGTTGGGTCGAACGCTTCCACCAATCTATTGTTGACGAAGAGGCGCAGGCCTTTTGCCAATTGTCTCCGATACACCCGGGCCATGTCCCGCGTAGCGTGGTCGCAAAGGGTCTGGACGAGCTTGAAGCTTAACCGGTCACACCGAGGTATGTAGACAATGGTGCCCGACGACCCTAAGCGCTCAACGAGATCTTCCTCGTCCTCGGCAATGAGGTGCTGTTTGTCGCGCTTCGGATACGTCATGTATTCGGTCAGTGCCGCGACGATCTCGGGAGGGAGCTCTGTCTCGAAGTGGGGATCCGGCACTTCGATAATGCTCGAGCGGCTGTTCCCAATCTCCACAGTGTCGAGCTCAGTGGCGTAGATCGCGCCTGGTTCTTGCCACGTATAAACTTCGAACGCGGGTCCCATGCTCAGGGCGGCCGTCTTCATGCCGACACCATACCGCCCGATCCCCTTTCGACGGTCGTAGACCATCGAGCCGCCAAAGGACATCGCTACGCGCAGGACATCACGGTCCATTCCATCGCCATTGTCCCATACAATTACATCGGTCTGACTGTTGCTCTTCAGTCCGTTCTGGCGGAAGTAGACGCGGATTTCCTTCGCGCCCCATTGGACAGCATTGTCGACGTGCTCGCAAACGGCAGTGATTGTATTGGTATAGCCAACGTCCCTTAAAGATTTGACGAATGTTTGGCCAAGGAACATCGGAACCGTGCCGATCTCCTCCTTCATGATGCGCCGAACAACGCTGCGCCCGCCTTCGGGTGCATTCTGTCCCCAGTCCAGTGTGTCCGCCGTAACCGGTTCTTGACCTGCGTTCTCTGAGGTTCGGGGCATCGCGATCTCCTCATGTCGTGGCGATCGCTGTGACCGCCGGGATGATAGGTGTCCCGTTACCTATTCAGGTACGTCCCGAGCCTGCTTGGTTGCAGTCCTGGGCCCAAATTTACGGACAACGCAGCTTCTCGATCATGCCTGAGCGGCACATCAGACGCAATCCGTTTTTTCGGAATTGACAGAATGATATTCCAAAAATATGGAATGGACATCTGACGAGGGAGTGGAAGCGGCGTGGCCAGACTCAGCGTCCAAAGCGAAGCCGTCAGAGGGCTGGCGAGAAACGTACTCGTCCCCCTCTTTCTTGCAGAAGGCAGTACCGCTGGTGTCTGCAAGGTGCTCAACGACGCTCTGCAGGAGCTTGGCGAGGCTCGGGTGATCCATCCGAACCGCGTGCACACCTTGCTGTCGGAGGATGTTGGCCGCGGGATCAACGAGACCACTCTGTCGCTGATTGAGCGAGCAGCTACCCTTCTTCAGGAAGGGCGCCTTCCTCCGCCGGACCTAACTCTCGAACGCCTTCGCCGCCTGCGTGCCAAGGCGCCGGGCGCCGATGCCCCGAACGAACATACCGTCGCAGATGTCTCGCGGCACCTTGGGATCCCCGCTGCGATCGCCAAGCAGGCGATCGAGCTCGATCAAGACGTCGTAGGTCTCCCGGTCGCCGATACAGCGGATACGCAGGCTGGGCCGCGCCCTGGGCAGCCCGACTGGACATACCAGGACACTGCAGTCGCGCGTTGTCTCGACGCCTTTCGCCGCCGCCCCACAGGTCGTATCGCGCTGATACTGCCAACCGGCGCCGGCAAGACCCGCACGGCGCTCCGCGTCATCTTGGAGGTGCTCGCGCGTTCTGCGTCCACCAAGGCACGCGTTCTATGGATCACGCATCGCAAAGCATTAAAAAGCCAGGCCTTTCGCGAACTTCGCAAGCTGCTTGCGCAAGCCGACAACCATCTGCCGGACGACGCTTCAATTCTGGCCAATCGCGTCAGCTTCATCATGGTCGGCGATGTTGCCCGCGCTTTGACCGAGCTTCCCGAAATACCGGCTCTAGTGGTTGTCGACGAGGCGCATCACGCTGCGGCAGTTTCCTACCGCCCCATCTTCGACACGCCTCAACCCTTCCCGGTCCTGCTGCTCACCGCTACGCCAAACCGGACGGACCGGTTGCCGATCGGTATCGACGAGATCGCGTTCACGATCACCTATCGCGAGCTTGCAGAGCGCGGTGCTATTGTCGTACCCGAGTTCATCCCGCTGGATGTTCCGGACTTTAACTGGTCTCCATCTTGTGTGAAGGACCTCGTTGATTACGTAATTGACGAGACGTCGCACCGCTTCACCAAGGTTCTTGTGCTCGCGCCCCGCGTCGATCGCGTGGAGGAGTTCTATGATGCATTGGTGGATCGACTCACAAAGGAGGCGGGTCATCCCCTCGAACCGGACGACGTCGGCTTTATTCATGGAACAGGGAATTCGCTAGGCCTCGACAACGACGATTTTCTGGCACGCTTTGCCGAGAAGCCGCGCGCGGTCTTGGTATCGGCCCAGATGCTGCTCGAGGGCTTCGATGATCCCGCGATCGACACGGTTGTCATCACCTACCAGACCGAGAGTGTGATCAAGCTGATGCAGGCGGCTGGCCGGTGTGTCCGTCACGCGCCAGGCAAGTGGTCTGCGTATGTCGTCCAGGCTCACAACCCCGATCTCGCCTACCGCTTCGATCAGCGCTGGCTGTATCAAGAGATTGACGACCTGCTGCGGCCTGACCTCATTGACCTCGATTACGAAGATGCCGTGAGCCTGCAGGCTGGGATCGTTCGCCTGCTCGACGAGCACCGTGTCCAGCCGGCTGCACGCGAGGCTCTGTTAGGGCAGGTGGCGCGCATCAAGCCAGGCGCCACTTGTAGGCTCCTTATCTACGGCCTGCCGTACTACGGCGCGCCCGAGCGGTTCGCCGCAGATGCACGCTGGGGTGTGTTCCTCGAAACGGATGCAAACTCGGCCGCCTTCCGCGGCGTCTTCAATGAATTTTGCGCCCTCGGTGCCCATCTGTCCGATCCGACCGAGTTCCTGACCGATGTCGGTGCCCGCTACGGCATCCGCCGCGATCTGTCCCATGGCAGCATGTGGCGACAGCTCGCTGAGGTGCTGACGGCATGTTACTTCGCCCGGGAGGAGTTGCGCGGTGTCGACGTGGCGACGCAGCGCAACCGCTTGCGCTCACGTCACGGTCCAACGACGTGGCTACGCTATGCGTCATTCACCCAGCGCATCATGATGCCCGCCGAGCTCAGCGTGTTTCTCAGTGATTGCTACAATCGCTCGGCGCTCGCTGATGCCTACCTCGCCGACCCATTTGGGGTCGCTGCCGCCATCAAGGTTCCGCTTCCATTGGGGGCTTGCGAAGGCCTCTTGCTCGACCCGGACCGGGCCCATGGTCTCGATTTCTGGCTGAGAGATACGCGCCAAGTGCTTCGCCTAGGACCGCCCGAGGATCAGTTTGCCACGCTCGCAAGCCGCCTAGCCCGCGCCGACTTACCAGCTCTGCCGATGCGCTTCCTGGCTCGTGTCGATCGTCTACTCGGCGATGCCGACCGCTCGATCCATTGGCTCTCTCTTCCGCGTCAAACCAATCTCGCTTCGCAAGGAGATCCCCGATGACCACGACATTCACCGATCTGGGCGCACCGGTCTCAGTCGCCTTCGAAAGCATCTACCTGGATCCGAACAACCCACGCATCGCGCCCGAGCCAGCTCCCGGCTACGGCGATCCCGAACAAATCTTCGGAGACGATCTTCAAGCTGACCTCGCGGAAAAGGTTTACGATATCTACAAGGCTGCGGACCTAGAAGGCTCTGTCATCCGACAAGGTTGGACGCCAGTCGACCCTATCGTCGTTTGGGAACACCCTGATCAGAAGGGCGCCTATATCGTCGTCGAGGGCAATACGCGGATCTCGGTTCTTCGCCGCGTACGTGCGCGGCGCGAGAAAGAAAAGCTGAAGCTCGACCGAATGAAGAAGGGGGGCAAGTATCCCGACGAGGAAATCTCTGAACAGAGAAATCTTCTCGGCCAGATCGATGCTCTGATTGCGTCGACAGCCAAGCTCGGCGTCTATCCCGTTATGGCGGCCTCAGTCGACGAACTCAAGGCTGCGCTGCCACGTCTGCTTGGCGTCCGCCACATTCTGCCGGCCCGCCATTGGACGCCTTACGCGACGAATCTATACATCGTTTCTTTGTACAAGACCGCTTTCAAAGCCAAGCATGGCGCCAGTGCCAAACTGGCGCTGGAGGACGATGTGCTCGATACTGTCACCGAGCAACTGCCATTGAAGCGGGATGAGATCCGAAAGAGCATTCAAGCTGCTTCGGCGTTCGGCCACTTCAAGCGCATGTACGAGGAGAAAGTTGAAGAGGCGGGAAATACGTTCAACGATGGCGATCAGTACTTCTTCGATAACATTCTTGCAAGCAAGCACGCTCGCGATCAGTTTGGATTTGGCCCGAAAGAACTAAACATTTCCGACGAAGGCGAAGCGGCGCTCTTTGCCTGGGCGTTTGCCAAGAAGCGGCAGGCTGGGGGGGATGATTATGACTCGCCCAACGAGAATGTCTTTCAGAAAGCCGAAGATATTCGCGTTTGGCAGAGCCTCGCACGCTACGACAAGCAGAACGGCACCAAATTCGCAGACCGTCTGGACGTGAGCAACCCCGAAGATGCGATTCCCTTGTGGCAGATTCGGCGTCAGAAAGATGATCACAAGGAGAAGAAGACCCCCGTCCGCACCTTGGAATCGCTGCTAAGCGCCCTGAAGGAGTTGAAAGCCGATTCCCTTCTAGCGCAGTCCGCTATCCTCGAGCCGATGCTCGATGAGATCGCGCAACAGGTCAGCGGTTACCTCGACATGATGAAGGGCGCCTCCTCTCATACGGCAGCGGCCGAGTGAGAACCAGCACAAACGCCGTTCGGAGCGGCTCGCCGGAACGCTCAAGGACGATCGTCGAGGCGATCCGCTCCGTCATGCTCGACAAAGGACGGCCAATGGCGCCGGCCGAAGCCTACGGCGCGATCGTCGCCGCAGACCTCTACACGTTTAACACCGACGATCCGGTCTCGGTCGTGCGGGCGCAGATTCGTCGCCGATGCCTTGGCCTCGATTTCCCGTCCGCGCTAGCGACCAAGTGCTTCCGCGCGACCAATGATGGCCGCTACACTCTGATCGACCACGCTCGTGTCGTCCCCGACCAAGAAGCGCCAGAGCGGGACGACGTGCGATCCACCTTGGCGCAGATGCTCGCGCTTCAGCACGAGCACGAAAGGGAGGTGCGCACGCGGGTCCTCGAAGCCCTCAAGAACCTCGAGCCGAGCGCCTTCGAGCGTTTTGCCGGTCGTCTCCTCACAGCCTATGGCTTTGAACAGGTGGTGGTCACGCGCCCAATGCGAGATGGTGGGATCGATGGACATGGCCAGCTCCGGATCGGCCTCACCACCGTTAGCGTCGCTTTCCAGTGCAAGCGTTATCGGGACAAGCCTATCGGGCCAGATGCTGTGGAATCGTTCCGTGGTCGGACGTCCGGACGTCACGAGCAGGGGTATTATTTCACGACGTCGCGCTTCACACGCGAGGCCATCGACGCACAACGTCGTCCTGGAGCCGTTCCGATCGTGCTCTTCGACGGCGAGCGCATCGTCGACATCATGTTCGAAAAAGCCTTCGGTGTAGGCTTCCGCAATCTCAGGATCCCCGAACTCAACATCGATCTGGTCCTCGAGGAGTGAGCGACGGGATCGGTTCATCCGGTCTTTCACGTCGCAGGTTTGGCGTCCGGCGCCGCGCGCCGTAGTATCCGGTGCCCGCGCAGTACCAGGCCGCGAGCATCCAGTGCCGCCGCCCAGCCGTCACGCGTACCGATCGTGCTCGGCTCGTCGAACAGACCGAGACGCTCCTCCTGGCGCGTCAGCCGCTCGAATTTGGGTCGCGACGGATGCGATGTTTCGACGAACAGTTCCTTCCGATGAAGGATCGGGGGATTGGAGTTTGACGCGAACGAACGCTGGCGAACCCGAAATGTCTGCAGGTGAGCGGAGACGGAGGCCTGTAACGCCGGGTGGGGGTCGCTCTCGAACGTCGGGTAGGTCAGATAGCTCACCTTCGGTTCGTGACGTCCGAGCTTCACGATCGTTGCCTCTGGAACGGCTCCGATATAGTGCCGAGCGCAACCCTCGTAGAGCCGAAGCGGCAGGGGTAACCGAGCGATCGCATCGACGTGGACGTAGAGCGCGGTCGGCATCAGCTTTCCCACCCTGGCCTCGCGGCACGCCGCGTCCCTGCGATCTGCATCGCCGAGCGCGAACAGCATCGTGTCAGCCGCCTTCGTCGCCGCCCCGTATGTTCCGAAGAATACCTTGACGTCGATCTGCAAAGAGCGCGGTAGCTCTCCGTAGGCGGACCGCCGATCGAGGCGCGCGAGTGCAAGGTAGACGAGGAGATCTTCCGACCGTGCAAGGCGAGCTGCAGTGAGGTCGGGATCGGACAGACCTAAGGCGGCAAGCAGTCGTCCGGCTCTTCGCACACTGCCGAGTGTCGCCGCGACTTCCCGAGCGAGCTCGACCTCGTCCTCGCCGGGCAGTCGCCCGTGCTCGAGGACGAAGCCCGCAAGTGCCTCGAGCATCGGTCGATGGTGCTCGATCTTGCACAGGCCAGCAATCGGTCCCCGATCTGGGCTCCGCCGGTAGCGCGACGCCACGAACGCCTCCCGCTCGCGTCGATCGCGGAACACGTAGAACACCCCGGGCGCAGCCGCGACACTCAGCTCGCCGAGAGTCGTATCGATCCAAGTTCGAAGTTCTTGCTGCTCATAGAACTTTTGGAACGTGCCCAAGCGAGTCAGGTAACCATCCTCGAGCGTGCGCCCAGCCGTTGGCGCCTCGGCCACAAGCCGCGCGGACACGATCAGGACGCGTTGCGCGAGCGCCCAGGCCTCCAGGAGCGTGTCGCGTCTCTCCTCCACGCGCTCGATCACGTTGATCACGTACCCGAGATTGACCAAGTCGGACGGCCTGCGCGCGCCGTCCGGGCGGTGCGCCGGATCCCAACCGACACAATCGACTCCGACTGCCGTTAAGGCGCGCACGTCCCCACCACGGCCGCAGCCATAGTCGAGCACCGTCCCGTGCACGAGGCCGTCTTCCAGCGCGAGTCGTATCGGGCGCGAAAGGTCGATGCGGGACAATGCCGTCCTATGTCTGGCGACGGCCGTTCTCGCCTCCATGGTAGGGTTGCTCAGGCGGCGGTTGCTTGCGCCACGAACGGCGCGATGCCGCGCAGCCCCTTGTCATTTGCTAGATAGGCGATACCGCGGTGCAGGTGGAGGCGAAATTGGGTCGCTACCACTTCCTCCTCCATCCCAAGTCCGTCCGCCAGGCAGCGTTCCTTGAGAAGCGCGAGATAGAGGTCGGCATACTTGCCGCCGAACACGCGCCAACTCATCTCCACGTTGCTGTCCGCGGGGATCCTTGCGGGCGGAGGCACGCTGGGCTCGGCCAGTGACCGGCACAAGGCCCACCGACACAGCACGTTCCAGTGCTCGATACCCGTATGACGCTTCAAACGGATCAACTGCTCGCGCGCCTGAGCTGAGAGGCGAATATGTTCAACCGGCATGGGCCAGCATCTCCCCCCCGCCGAAATAGCCTGGTTCGATGACCGTTCGCTGCTCAGCCTCATCGAACCGCAGACGATATTCGCGCCCGATTGAGGGACGGAGCGCGGCAAGGTGACGCCCCGTGATTTCTTCATCTGTCGACAACAGGATGACTTGATGGCTTGCGTTCGGGAAGTACCGACGCACGAGATGATCCCGATGCTGGGCGTCGAGGCGGCCCAGCGGCGTATCGATGACCGTCGGGAGCGGGCGCCCGGCGGCCCGCGCCAGCCCCCAGAGGAGCGCGATCGCGAGGAGCTGGCGCTCGCCAGCCGACAAGCGTTCCCCACTGACCGGGTGGCCAGCTACGTCCCTAAGGGAAATGGCAAACGTCTGAGGGTCGATCTGCAGGTCGGTGACGAGGCCCTCTTTACGGATCAGTTGGCGGAAACTGTCGAGCACCAACGCCTGGATCCGGCCGGTATGTCGCGCGACCACAGCGTCACGGAAGCGGTCGAGCGTGCCGCGGACGCGCTCGGAATGGCGAAGCATCCGGACGGTATCTTCCTGATCGAACCGAGCACGGGCCTCATCCCCGAGCAGGCGCTCCTCGCGCTGTCGCAAACCAACGAGCTGCTGTTCGATGGCTGCGATCTCCGCGGTTCGCCGGTTCTGCTCTTCTTCTGCGGCCAGGACCGCTAACTTGGCCTCCGCGCGGGCGGCCACTAGGCCGGCGATCGCGTCGGGACTGGGGATGGCGGTGATCTCGTCGCGAAGTTCCTGCACCTTGGCGCGCGCGTCGGACTCGGTCGCCAGAGCCGCCTGTAGAGACGGCTCCAACTCGGCGAGCTCGGTTGCCTGGAGTGCCGAGAGGAGGGTCCGCGCCTGCGCGTCCAGATCAAGAATACGCGGCGCCTGAGCTGCACCCGCCCGATCGACAAGCCGGGCCTTCAGCGTTGTTTGAAGGTCACGTTGGACGCTTGCGTCTAAGCCCTGCACGATCGGAAGCGCGAGCAACGCCGCATGCTCCGTCCGTAACGCCTCGAGCGTGTCTTGCGAGCGCCGAGCCTGCTCCTCGCCCGCGTCGCGCTCCGCGACAGAGGCAAGCAGTCCTGGAATGAGCATGAGAGGTGCGGCTCCAGAGGCAAGGTCGCGCAAAGCCCGGCGCGCTGCATCGAGCTGGCGCTCGGCCACGGCAAGGCCAGCCTCCTTGGCCGATCGCACTTCCAGGAGACCGCCGCCTTCGCGCCTAAATTGTTGCTCCAGTTCCGCGGCGTTGCGCTGGAGCCGATCGAGGGTGTTGGCGCTGGAGCCGCGCTCCTGGACGAGAGCCGCGTGCGTTACCTCCAGTCTCTCGATCTCCGCGCGCATCGCCTCCAACCCGGAGCGCTGCTCGTTTGGGCGTTGCTCGACGCGATGGCGACGCTCCAGGGCCGTCAGATCCGATGTCAGACGCTCGACGATATCGAGACCGAGCAGGTTGTGAATGGCGGTCGCGATCAGTGTTTGTGCACCCTGGAGGTCGGCATAGGCCTCCACCTTCTCGCCGTCGAAAAGAAACAAATGCGCGATGCGAGCTGGAATGAACTCCTCAACCTGGGCGCCCCAGTGCTCGGTCGCGAGCCGGTCGAACCGGCCATTCCGGACCACCTCGAAGCGCTCACGGATGTCACCGCCCCGCGAGGTGGTCCACGACCGGTGAAGCCGGTAGCTTTGCTCCTCGCCGACCGCCGTGTGGCGGAAAGCGATCTCGATTGCGGCCCCGGAGGCTTGCCCGCCGCGATGCACGCTGCGCCGCAGGAACTCGGGATAGGCCAGCCCACCTCGGTTCGAGAGCTGGGCGAGCGGCCCGTAGAAGCCGAGCTGCATGGCGTCGAGGAGCGTCGTCTTCCCGCCACCATTCAAGCCGCCGAACAGGATGACCGGCCTGCGGTCGAGCGGTGTCAGAGCCACACTCTGCCGTCCGCCATAGACGCCGAAATCGTGCAGCGTGAGTTCGTCGAGGATCATGCCGCACCCGCCAGCGGATCGCCCGGCTCCTCGCCTTCCTGCTCGAGACGTGCGAGGAGGGGAACACTCTCCAGATCCTTGCGCGAGCGATCGAACTCGGCCCTGCGCCGGAGCGCCAGGTCCTCAGCCTCGTTCGCGTCGTCGTAGGACCCACGGCGCAGCGCCTGTTCGAGCGCCTTGAAAAGGCCCGCACGCCGGGCCATCGAACGGTGCTGGCGCTCGACATCGAGGAGTTCGCGCGTCAGCTCGAAATGCAAGGTATCGTCGTCACAAAGGTCACGAAGAAGCTGGATCTCTTCAGGGCCGAACGGTGACGTATCGTCGAGCCGTCCGTCAGGATACGCCTCGCCCGTGACTTCGGTGTAGATGCGCGGGAGATTGTCCTCGATCTCGTGCTTCTCAACCACCCACAACCTGCGAATTTCCCGGAGTTCGCGGATCGTGATGAGTTCGAGCGAACGCATCGCGTCCGGGCCGCGCTCGCGCGCTTGGCGTTGCGCATCCAGCACCATTCGCAACCAACGCTCGCGCGCGGTCTGAGTGTAGGGCCCGTGTACGATCCGATCGTTGTGCAGCATGATCGAACCGTTCATCCGGCGAAAGTCTCGCAGATGCCGATCATCACGCTTGCCGGTCTCGTCGTTCCGAACGTCGAGCTCGTTACGAAGATTGAGCAGTGGCGTCATCCACTCCTTCTCTGCGTCGTTCTGGATCATGGCCTGCATGGACTTGTCTTTCTCGACGAGTGTGCAGACCCAGCAACCAAACCGACTATCCCCGCATGACGGGGTGGACGCGTCAATGACGAGCGGGCATTCGCCGTCCGCAGAAGCGCCTTGATACATTGTGAGTAGATCTTTGTTGTCAAATCCCCAAGGATTTTTGACTTGCATCAAGAATAGCCAGACGTCATCGCTCGTCCAATCCTCGACGGGTGTATAGACATATGAGTTGGGTAACTTGCCGTTCGGGCTGAGCCGCTCTCGGACTCGACGTCCTTCGAACCGCTCCATGGAACGCGCCCGCGCTTGGCTTTCCGCCTTACGTGTACCGAGTACGACGATAGCCTCGCCGTTGGCCTTGACCAAGTTCGAGATGAACTGATTGGATGGATTGATCTTGAGGCGTTCGGTGCACCAACGAAACTTCGGACGTGGTGCTGGATAGCCGCGACCAATCAGATTGACCCAGAAGGTGTCTGTCAGATCAGGCTTGAGTTGATGAGCCTCGATAGGAAGACGGGCCGCCACGGCGGCCTCGCCGAGGCGCTCGAGCGAGCGCCTGACCCATACCGCCACCACAGGGTTTTCGACCAGCGTGTCGGTGCTAATGACATAGACCGGTTTCGTGCGTGCGGCTTCAGGGAGCCGGCTAAGCGCCAGCCAAACCAGCTGAAGCGTCGCAGTCGAGTCTTTGCCGCCGCTGTACCCGACGACCCACGGAATGGTGTCAGCCTGATAGAGGTCCGCGATCTCGGTGAGCCTACGCTCGATCGTTCCCTTGAACCCGAGCGCCTTGAAACCGGACGGGCGAGCGTCTTGATCGGATTGAGGGTCAAGCTGCAGCATCTGCGCCCCGCGCGTGCGCGTCCTCGAGACGCTGCTCTTCCGACCCGAGCGGCAACCCGAGCCTTAACTTGATCGCGTTGCCCGTCAGGATCACGTTCTGGAACGATTTTGAGACCCGCCCGCCGATTGTGGTGCGTCCTTCCCAGGCTGGATTGGTCCGGCGCCAATCGATTTGTCGAAGACCCCCCAGTCGGTCGGTCCAGTCGTCCCCTGTCCGCGCCTTCGTACCAGGCAACAACCCATTGCCTACGCGTCCGAGTGCGTGCAGAACGACGCCGTGGGTGTGGATGAAGGTCTCACGGACCTCGCCCGACGTGAGGCTGCCGTCACGAACGGCAGCCCATTCTGGGAACTGGTCTGCGACCGCGCTCCAGAAAGCTGCCGCGTAACCCGCCCTGCTGTCGGGATCTCCCTCCGGTAAGCCTGTGAGGAGTGTTGCGGTCGCCGTATAAATTGCGCTCAGCGTGAATAAACGGCGGGATCGCGCGGAGAGAGTCGACCGCTCCATCTCAACGAGACCTCGGAATGATGGAAGCCGCGATATGACGAGCTTTGCCAATTGCGCTTGATCGTCCCGGTGATCGTAGAGAACACTCAATGACCGCGCTGGACGAACCGCATACCGGTTCAGATCGGCGAACATCTGCTGACAGCGTTCAAGTCCCTTGTCGTGAAACAAGACCACTGCGATGCTCTCATTCGCAAGCTCCGGAGCATCGCGCAATGCCGACTCGATCGCCGCACGTCGATGCTGACCATCATTAATAATAAAGCGTGCGTTCATCGGGATGTGCAGCAATCCAACCAATCCTTGTTCGCCCAGGTTCTCGGCTGCCGCGAAGCGAATATCGGCGTCAACGGAAGCGGTGATCGCCGAGAAGACGTAGCTGTCTTTGTTTTCTACGATGTAGCGAGCGATTTCCGGCAGCCGCCCTCGGTTTAACTGGCGTTGAGCGCGAAGCTCGGGCACCAACTCTTCCTCATTGAATAGGAAAATCTTCGGCAAAAGCCGAAGTGGGCACATCGAGACGTAATATTCTCGACCGGCTTGCAGCCCTCGGATCGCCGGGAACACGTATTCGAATGGGGCATCCATTGCGTTGTGGGTCCCGTCGCGCCCAGGGGTAGATGCAAACAGCCCGTTGAGTTAGAAACGTACACCGCCGGCCGTCAAGCCAAAGTTTGCTTTTCACACAAACACACAATGCCGATCCCCCGCCCGACCTATCTCGATTGCGCCGCAACGACCGCCGTAGACACTCGTGTCGCGGACCTTGTGCTCCGCCTCTTCACCGAGGAGTTCGGCAACGCGGGCAGCCGCACGCACGTGTTTGGGCTCGAAGCTCACCGTGCCGTGGGCGAGGCGCGCGAACGCATCGCGAAAGCCCTAGCTTGCTCGACAGACGAGGTCGTCTTCACGAGCGGCGCAACCGAGAGCGACAATCTCGCCATCCTCGGGCTGTCCGCCTGGGGCATCGAGACAGGTCGCCGGCATGTCGTGACCACGGCGATCGAGCACAAGGCTGTCTTGGAGCCTCTCGCATACCTTGCAAGCCAAGGCTTCGAGGTCACCCACGTTCAACCGGATCGTCAGGGGTATGTCACGGCCTCGGACGTGCTCGCGGCCGTCCGCCCCGATACGATGCTCGTTTCCGTCATGCACGCGAACAACGAGACGGGTGCGCTCCAGCCGATCACCGCGATCGCCGACGGGTTATCGGATGGTGGGCCCTTCCTTCACGTCGATGCCGCTCAGACCTTCGGGCGCAAAACCCTTGATCTGCATCACCGCCGGATCGACCTCGTCAGTCTCAGCGCCCACAAGGTATTCGGCCCGAAGGGCGTGGGAGCTCTGATTGCTCGTCGGCGCGGAGGATCTCGCCCTCGCCTGAGACCGCTTCAGTTCGGCGGTGGACAGGAGCGGGGATTGCGGCCTGGCACGCAGCCGGTACCACTTATCGCCGGCTTCGGTCTCGCGGCGGAGCTCGCCGAACGCGAGTGTCAGAACCGCGCAGCTATCTGCCAACGGATTAGGAACGAGGCGCTTGCAGCCCTAGCAACGCTTCAGCCCATCATTCACGGTGATGAGCGGCGAGGCGTCCTACCGAACATCCTCAGCGTTGCCTTGCCAGGGCTGGATTCCGAAGCGGTCATGGTGGCGTTGAAGGGCGTTGCGGCGATATCGAATGGATCCGCTTGTACCTCGTCGAGCTATGAGCCCAGTCATGTCCTTGCCGCTATGGAACTGCCCGACGACGTGATCGCAGGTACGGTGAGGATGTCGTGGTCTCACCATACGCCACCCGTCGATTGGCCGGGTATCACCCGTATTCTGGACGATCTCCGGCTCTGATCCCGCCGCCGATCCTCCCCAGGGGGCAAAGAACGGCACCGCGCATCGTTCTGTCAGGCGATCCGAGCGCGATCCGCGCGCCACCCCTGCCTTGGGCGTTTTCCGGTTTGGCAGACGCCGCCGCAGCGTCAACCCCGGCCCGCACCGGACCGGGTTGGGGTTGACCCTCGCGGCTTACGGCGTCCGCCCGCCGTCAAATCGCCCCGATCCGGGGTGACGACGACGGAGGCGACGGTGGTCGACCTGCTCACCGACGAACAACGCGCCTTGCTTCTTGCCAATGGGCGTATCACTGCGGAAGGACAGGATCATGATCCATTTCCTGTGGTGAAGCTCTTCACGCCTGACGCCGGCGCCACGTGGCTCCTGACTGAGATAAATCCAGACGAGCCCGACATTGCTTTCGGTCTGTGCGATCTCGGCTCTGGACATCCCGAGATCGGACACGTTCGCTTGTCCGATCTTGCTGGGATGCGTGGCCCGTTGAAACAACCGGTCGAACTGGACCCGCACTTTCGCCCGGATAGACCTCTGTCACGTTACTACGAACTCGCTTTGGCGCGCGGGTACGTGCAGACGTGACAAGATCGGCGCGCCGTGTGAGCGGCGCGCCGATACCGCGGGAAATCAGCGTGTGATGCCGCGGTGACTTGAAAAATCAAGAAACGGCGCACCCAGATCTGCCGACCGCGTCAGCCTGCGGCGCGCTCAGGAGCAGGCAAGGCTTGCCCACCGTGCGCTGGTCGTACAGGCGCGCACGGCCGATCATGCTCCAGTAGTGTACTCACCTCCTGCCCGTCCGGCGCACGAGGATTACCACCGAGACGGGTATGATGAGACAGCGGCCGCGCTGTGGGGAAGCCAGGCTTTGTGCGCAGCCCTGCTCTAGGTTTGCTATTAAGCGGCGCTCGCGATCACGTCTGCAAGATTCTTAAGAGACCATACTTCAAAAGGCACGCCTGCGACCGCATTAACTTCTGAACATAGAATCGGATGGGCAACACCTTTTCTGGACCAATCCTTCTTGCTGTCTTCCGTAACCAGTACGGCACGCGAGAATATTCGTCCGGCAGACCGGGCTTGCTGTAGCCCGAGCAGAAAATCCGCCCAAATATAGAAATCTCCGTCTCCAGTATCCTGAAATCCTGGAGGAGTCCTGGTTTGTTTTCTATGTGCCGCGAGTTCGACGAAACATAAGCGAGTTACATAAGGTACCATCGCTGTTCTCTGCAGCATCCCGAGAAAGCTCTGAGTTTTTCTCACTGTACCTTCATCGTAAGTGTAGGCGAAATCTCCACTAAAATCATCGAGCAGTTCTTCGAATCGACGCTGAAACTCTCCAAAAGACGGATCGAGTTTTGAAACTTGTGATTGAAGTTGTTGAAAAGTTTTTTTGATAGAGGAAGCGACCGAGTCAACAGCTTGAAGCTGATTGTTCCAGAATTCTTGAATAGCTTGTCCAGGTAAAATCAGCGGAGCCGGATGAGCGGAGCCTAGATAATCGACGATGTCGGCGCTTTGTGGATGTAGGCTAAGACGAAGGAATACGTTTGCATCAAGAGCAATTGCCGTCTCTTGGAGAGTGACCCCGTTTGGCTGGGGATGAACGGCATGTATCAAATGGGCGAGAGCCAAGAAGGGCTCTCGCCTATCTAGGACGGTGAGCAACCGGTGCTCGTGAGCCCGCTGTTCGGCCACAGCCTGGGGTTCAGCACCAAATGTCACCTGCGACCTCCGCCATTTCCGCGCCAATTTGTTCAACAGAAGAGGCGTCCCACTCCACCACATGCCCGATCCTTGTACTCCATTCACCACTGACCGCGTTCGGTAGCATCAAATTTTTGAAGCCCGACCATGAATTTGCTTGCTTGGGACGTCGGTCAAGATTGAGCAGGATTGTGTTACCGATCGTTGATGCCCAGTATAAGCCTTCCTCGTCGTTCATAGCTTTCCACTCGCCCGCTTGCCGCGGCCAAATGTAGTGAAGTGTTCCGCTTATCATAGGCGTAGTTGTTTTTTGGATGACTGAACTGCGGATAAATGAAATCGTATTCTTATTGAACGACTTTCTTCTAAATTGACTTATGAAATCATCGCGCGTAGGGACGAGATCTCTAAAATCCTGCGCGGCCAAACTCCAATTGCGATCCAGGTGCACTCGTCTTGCAGCTTCACTGAACCTGCGCTCGATGCTGCTTGCTCCAAGACTGCCTACCACGATGCGCTGAACAACGATCTTGAGAAAGTGCTCGAGTCCTGCCTGACTTTCGGGTGTCTCAAGAATCGCCAACATCAAGGGACGAATCGCTGTTACTCCAAGCTTGTTGAACGCCGAAAAGTAACCCAGTGTATCAGCATCAGCTGGGCCGGCCCGTGTTGGGTCTGCCATCTGAAGGTAAAGTGATAGCCGCCCCTCCAATATTGACATGATCTCGTCCGGCTTCGGAGGTCGCCTATCGGTAGATTCGACTCGATCCGTGCGTTCTGCGAGGAAAGCGAACAAGTCCTTTGGCAATATATAGCCACACTCCACGTTGATAGTATGTCTTATATATTGCACGAACGTATTGGAGCCTTCCGGCGAAAAATTCTTCGAGATTTTCTGCCATTTGCTATAACGATCCTGCCGTTTCGCAGGTTGAGTTTGGCTCAAGATATAGTTCTTAAGCAAGTCAGCAGTTGTTAATTCCTTGCCACGTGTATTTATGACCTCAAAAACCTGATATGCTGAAGACGGTGTCGGATGAACAAATACCGCGAAATAGAGTTTATTAGTTAGGAATTCGGTCCATCGGCCAAGCCTCTTGAACGGATCGGCCTTCAAATCTTCTCGTATCTTGTCACGAAGAAAATTGAATGACCGCACGATCCTAGATGAAACGGAATCGTCCGGGAGGGAAGCGTCGGAAGCAAGACCGTGCTCCAAGATCGCCTGAAAGGTATCGTTGTCGGCTTTGTCTGTGAGCGTGACCCGCGGATCCATCTGATCGGAATCGTAATCGATCGCGCGCAGGAAGTCTGCCTGGATACGATCAGCAAGCGCTTTCCGACCTCGGGCTACCGCCTCATGATAAATGGCAGTGGCCAGCAAGCTAAGCGTAATAAGGCGCTGTTGGCCGTCAACGACGTGTTTCCGCTTGTCCTCTTCCGTTAGAATGATAAGCCCGAGAAAATAAGAGTCGGAATTTAAATTATTTCGTAGATCATTCCAGAAATCTGCGACTTCCTCGTCGCCCCAAGAGTATTCTCTTTGGAATTGAGGAACTTCAAAGGTCGCGTTTGAGATAAGAGCTCCCGCGCTGCTGGCGGAAGCATTTAGCGGTGTTGACACAGATTTCCTCCTCCTCAGTGCTGCCACTGAGGGTACGTCCTTCATTCTGCTGGCAACCTTAGCGTTATGACACCGCTGCGTCTATAGATGGCCTGCTGACCCGCTCATAGCCCTAACCAACCGGACGTGATCGTTGCCACCATGTGCGCAGCTGTCTAGCAAGACCGCATTGCCTGGTCTTTCGCCAAAGCCGCGAGCCGGTAAGACGGCGACGCGCTCGCACAGGTAGCCGGTAAAGGGGAGCGAGACGGTGCCGGTGGGGCAGATGCGGTCTGTAGGCCGGCGCCTCGAGGCTGCGGGCGATGTACAGGCTGCGGATGCGGTGCGCGTTCACCATGTTTCGGCAAGCCCATGTCCGGGCATCAGCACCTCGGATTCAGCCGCGCCGAGCCTCCCCGCTCCCGGACTGGTCTCCCGCAATAGCGCCTGCAAGAGGGCGTTGCGGCGATGGCGGTGCCGGAGCACGAGGTTGTCGGTGTTCCCTGCCTCGATGGGGAGATCGGCCGGTGTCCGCAGGATGCCGACGGCACCGTCGTGACGGGTGCTTGCGCGGAATCCGCTCTCCCGGCGAGCTTTCGGTAGACCGGCCCTCCTCGGCGCAAGCGCGTAAGGTAGCAGGAAGGGGCTGGTCCGGCCGGCGCGGCTCCCGCCCGGGTGCGCCGTCGATCCTGGCTCATGGGAGAGCTGTCGCGCAGCCATCGGCATCAGAGCAAGGTTTCCGAGCCGGCCAGGGGTGTTCCCGCCAGCCCGTGCCGGGCCGCCGCCCAGGGGCCTCGTGGATGGGCGGTTCTATCCAGGGCGCCCGGGTCCACCGCAACGGCGAGGCCTGGGTTTCTTCCCCGCCGCCTGACGGCGGCTCCTCGCGGACCAACAAACCCGTTCCCGCGCCGTCCTCCGCTCACGCTGCGGCCTGCCAGGGCAGGTGCGGCGCCGGGCGCCTCCGGCTCTCCGACCACCATCGAGGCCGCAGGGGCGCGGCCGAGAGCAACCGGACGAGGAGAGACATCGTGGCGACCATCGGCACCTTCACCCAGACCCAGACCGGCTTTTCCGGCGACATCGCCACCCTGACGATCCAGGCTCGCAAGATCGCGATCGTGGCGGAGACGGAGCGCAGCGGCGAGAACGCGCCGACCCACCGCATCTACCTCGGCAAGGCCGAGATCGGCGCCGGCTGGGCCAAGGTGTCGAAGGGCGAGCGGGACTACATCTCCGTCAAGATCGACGATCCGAGCCTGCCGGCTCCGCTCTACGCCCGCCTCTTCGCGGACGAGGACGGCAAGACCCACTCGCTGGTCTGGACCCGCTCCACCGGCCGCCGCCCGGACTGACCGAGGCCCTCGCCGCCCCGCCCGAAAGTGCTGGGCTCGACCCTGCGACAGACGGAGACACGAAGATAGCTTATGCGTTCGACACGCTCCGGTATTCTGAGGGCCGCGCGAGACCGGCATCGCTCAACTCTGCCCTCCTAGCCCGGTCCGAGACCGCTTCAAAAATTCCGGTTCTTCGCAGCCTCCTCCTGGGCGTACCCACGGTTGCATGACGCTTTTCTTTAAATATTCTGATTTTTGCACGGTTTTTCCGCATCATATGATGGATCCGTAAAGCACCCCTTGCGAACGCTTTAAAAATAAGAGATTATGCTCGTCATGGCCGAGCGGAAAGATAAAAAGCTAAAGAGCGTCCTCGATCACCTGCCGCCAGGCTTCTACGCGGATAGCAGGTGGTTGACCGCATGCGGCGTGAGCCGCTCCTCGATAGCAGATTACGCTCAGGGAGGGTGGCTCCGGCACGTAGCCCATGGCCTCTACCAACGACCGGGCACGGCATCAGGCAGTGCCCCGCACGACTGGCGGGTGCTTGTGCTCTCCATGCAGGTGCTGATGGGACATCCGATGCATGTGGGTGGCATGACCGCTCTGCAACTGCTCGGTCATCGCCACTACCTTTCGCTCGGCAGCGAAGGGCCAGTCTTCCTTTATGCCGCACGATTCCCGGCTTGGCTCGACAAAACGGTGGTTGATGCGCCGCTGAACCTGCGCAAGACCAGCTTGTTCGGGGGGATGGATATTGGTCTCGACGCTGATCCCGCCACCACGGCAGGTGCAGGCTCGCGCGAATGGTGGGACTGGAAACTGCGCCTGTCCTCGCCTGAACGGGCGATCCTCGAGGCGCTTGATGAATTGCCTGGTGAGGAGAGCTTCCATGCCATCGACGTCGTTTTCCAGAGCCTTGTATCCCTTCGTCCCCGCCGCCAGACGGCACTCCTCGCAGCCTGCCGATCGGTGAAGGTGAAGCGCCTCTTCCTTGTCTTTGCTGCCCGGCATCGGCATAGCTGGTTTAAGCATCTAGACCTGAACGCCATCGATCTGGGGAAGGGCGATCGCTCGCTCGTCAAGGGCGGCAAGCTTCATCCGGCCTACCGGATCACGGTGCCGGCCGATCTTGTGATTGAATCCAGGGACGTAGACCATGGCGGCTGACCGGTATGAACGTCAGGTCCAACTGCTGGTGAACGTCCTGCCCTTCGCTGGTGCAGAGCGGTGCTTTGCTCTCAAAGGAGGCACCGCCATTAACCTGTTCTACCGTGACCTGCCACGCTTGTCGGTAGACATCGACCTTACCTATCTTCCAATAAAAGAGCGTGCTGAGAGCCTTGCTGATATCGACGCGGCGCTCAACCGCATCGCGCGGGCGATCGAGGCTGAGCTACCGGGCGTGCGCACATCGCGGATTGCGGGTGGTGGCGGGGCCGATACGCGAATCCTTGTCCGGCAGGGCGCGACGGAGGTCAAGATTGAAACCTCGCCGGTGACCCGCGGCGTGGTGAATGAACCAACCCCGCGGCGTGTCACGGAGACGGTGGAGGACCGCTTTGGTTTCGCCGAGATCTCTGTCCTGTCTTTCGAAGTGGCCTGCTGCCGGTTTCACGGACACTTGGTTTAGGTGTGATGGTGAAGCCGGAGGTGCTCCATGCAGCGTCGCAAGTTCGGACGTGAGTTCAAGATTGAGGCGGTTCGACTGGTTCGGGAACGTGGTGTCAGTGTCGCGCAGGCCGCGCGCGATCTCGATGTTCACGAGACGATGCTGCACCGTTGGGTGAAGCAGGCGGCGGCCGATCCCCAACACGCTTTTCCCGGTCAGGGGCAGATGAAGCCCGAGCAGATCGAGATCGATCGCCTGCGCAAGGAGGTCGCTCGTCTGTAGGCGGAGCGTGACATCCTAAAAAAGGCCGCCGCATACTTTGCGAGGGACGCGATATGAAGTTCGCTTTCATCGCAAAGCATCGCACCGTCTGGCCGGTCGCGTGGATGTGCGCAACGCTGGGCGTGTCGCGCTCCGGCTTCCACGCGTGGCTCACCCGGCAATCCAGCCAACGCACGCAGGACGACGAAGCGATCTTGGTCAAGGCCCGCGCCAGCTTCGTGGCCAGCGACCGCACCTACGGCGCAAGGCGTGTCTGGCGCGATGTGCTCGCCGAGGGCGTCTCGTGCGGGCTGCACCGCATCGAGCGGATCATGCGCGAGAACGCTCTGCGGGCGCGGCCACGCCGACGTGGTCTGCCGAAGGACGAGGGAGAGCGGGCGACCGCCTCGCCCAATCTTCTGGATCGGCGGTTCGCAGCCGACGCTCCAAACCGGAAGTGGATCGCCGACTTCACGTATATCTGGACGGCTGAGGGTTGGCTCTACGTCGCCGCTGTCATCGACCTGTTCTCGCGCCGTGTCGTGGGCTGGTCGATGCAGACCAGCATGACAGCTCAACTCGTCACGGATGCGCTCGTCATGGCGATCTGGCGCAGAGGCAAGCCGGATGCCTTGCTGCATCACTCGGATCAGGGCTCGCAATATACGAGTGAAGCCTTCCAGCGCCTCATGGCCGAGCATGGCGTGACCTGCTCGATGAGCCGGTCCGGCAACGTGTGGGACAACGCCGCGATGGAGAGCTTCTTCTCCTCGCTGAAGACCGAGCGCACGGCCCGACGGACCTATCGCACGCGGGACGAGGCTCGGGCGGATGTGTTCGACTACATCGAGCGCTTCTACAACCCGGCCCGGCGGCACTCGACCCTGGGCTATCTCAGCCCTGTCGAGTTCGAGAACCGGGCCCAGTTAGCTTAGGATGGTGTCCACCAAACCGGCAGCAGGCCAAAGATTTGTTTGCCGGTAAGATGCACGCCACTCTGGACCGGCAGCATCCACGCGACCTGTATGATATCAAATTACTCTACGAAAACGAGGGGCTGACAGACGATCTTTTTCGAACCTTTCTCGTCTATGTAGCGAGTTCATCGCGTCCGCCTCACGAGTTGCTGCGACCGACGCGTGTTTCCTTGGAGAAGATTTTCGAGCAAGAGTTCCAGGGTATGACAGTGATCGCCGTGCCTCTGGAGGAATTGTCTGCGGTGCGCGAGCGTCTAATCAGGGATATCGAAGCGCGAATGGACTCCAACGTCAGGCGTTTCCTACTTCCCCTGCACGATGCAAAACCCGACTTCGACGCGATTGGCTTGCCGCAAGCGGCGGCATTGCCAGCAGTGCGTTGGAAGGTCCATAACTTAGCTAAAATCAAGGCCGATAACTCTGACAAGCATGCAGAGCAGCGCCGAATTTTGGAGTCCCTCTTCACGGATTGAAGCAGGATTTGCCTTACTCGATGATGGGCAGAACCCCACACAAGGCCTTCACCAAACCCGATCCCCGCTCCTGCAGCAGGAGCCGTGCGACGAAAGCCTCAAGCTCGGTTGGGCCGTGTAGGCCGAGCGACCTTGCCAGGGAATTCAAGAGGCCGCCTTTGTTGTCGTATACCTGCAGTACGGTGGCGAAATCCTCCGCCTCAAGGATCCGGGTTATTTCGGCAAAGTATCCGTCGTATAGATCATGAGGGCTCGTCCTCGTTACCATCTCTTCATATAAGCACGTCAGCTCAGCGATATCTTTAGCCTTGACGCCCATAGCCCGACTTGAATCCCAGATGCGGCTGCTTGTCTGCTTCAAGCTTATACGTTCGGCCTGCCTGCGTGCCGCGTCGAGCACGTCTTTCTTCAGGCGCGCAAACCGACTTTCCACCTCTCTTGCTGGAAACGTTAAGGCTTCTGCGAGTGCGACGAACACATCTTGAATCAGAAGAAGATTTTCAATTTCGCTAACCGGTAGCGCATAAAGGCCATCTTCAAGCCGGCCTGCGGCATCGACAGTTCTGTTGTCTCTGTCAACAAGACCTGCGCAGTGCAACCAATGAAGGGGCATTTGCATTCTGAAGCTACGGACCAGTTGAATGACTTGCCTGCAGGACTCTACAGGCATCACCGTAAAGTCCTTGTACACCGCCTTGTATATGAGATGGTCCAGGCCTCCCGTCTGTCCCTCAACGAAGAGGATGGGCTTCCTACTTCCCACAATGCGGGCCAGCACATCGAGGGGAACGTCAGATCCGGATGGGAGTGCCTCAAGCGTCCAACTGGGAGGCGAGTCCTGTACCGTCTGCTTTCGCTTCTTTACAGTGATTTGCTTGAACGTTGGAGGCGTATAGTCAAGTACAGCGTACATCCTGGCGCCGCGGCGAGAAGCTGCAAAATCGATATCGTGAGTTATGTATATGAACGAGCAGTCTGGTCGAGCTCGTTCAACTGCGTCCCAAAGTCGGACCAGCAGTGCCCGGCTCATGTGTAGCTCGGGCTCATCTACAATAAGAAGGCTCTCTTGCGAAAGTAATAGGGCCTGGCCCAGCATGTAAACTATCAATCTCTCCCCATCACTCATTTCAGCGCCCTCGTACGGCGCCCCGTCGCTGCTTGCTCTGATTACTCGAATGGTGTGCTCAGAGAAGATAAGGCGCTGATAGGGGATCAAATCCGCCCAAATGGCCTGTAACCGATCGATCAAGGTTGAAGGGCGTTTCGACGTCGCTTTGCCCGAGGAAGCCGCGTGGGCGTATTCCAAGGCTCGGTATTGTTGAGCGAACAAAGCCGTTAACACCTCGTCGTAGTTAAATTCGATAGAACCAGGCGACAATTTTTTCGGTTTTTTGTCACCCCTGCTGCGTCTTAAGCTCGCTATCGCTCGATCATAGTCCTCGGAAAATACCTCGTCTGGCATTTCGAGAGATCGCTGTGCAGCGATGCGATGAGATATTCCCGAAGATATAAGATCATCTATGTAAACTCCTAGCCGGGTCTTTCCCGTCCCGTTCGGTCCCAGCAATACAACAGGCCTACTGGGCTCGATCTCCACAGTTACTGCGCCTGCGGCTGCGGGGATCTCGAGCTTCACGAAACACCTCAGGATGTCGGTATATCTGGCAACAACTAGCAGTTCGCAGCTATCTTCGCAAACTTATTAACCGGGATTTCTTGTATCAAGCCGGCTTGTAGGCTATCTAACAGACCCAACAATAGAGATGTTAAAAATACACAGCTTAAAGGCAGAAGTAGCGAGCGATTGAGGTAGCCGTTTTGGCCGGTGATGCAGATGGGAACAGGAGTATTCCGCCTCCTGTATCCCTTCCGGGAGGGGAGGGGGTTAGATTACAGGCGCTCTCCCCCGCTCAGCTAAGGTCGACTCTCTGTGTTTCACGCCAACACGCCATAGGATCTCCCAATACAGCAGATGAATTATCCGTGGTAATACTCCGAACCAACGTCTTGTTTTAAAAATTTGTGCGAATGCGCGTTGTAGTCTGGGCGGAACCCCGGTGACTGGCGCAGCGTGCTCGCTTTCATGACAGCCAGAGTCGCGTACCCGGCACTGCTGCGGACTGATCCGGCTCCAGCCGTCCCCGCTGATCGAGCGTTCGCGCCGGTATGGGATCCGTCGTCCAGCACGATGAGGCGAATGCCCGCCCCGCGCGAGGCCGCGATCGCCTTGCGACGCATCCGTGAGACTGGACTCACTAGTCGGAAGCCGGCCAGCTTTGCCGGATAGTCCCCGTGCTGCATAGTGCCCCTGCTCTGCGGAGCCTGCTGTGGCGGGACGGGCGCGGTGAGATGCGACGAACGATCCGGGCTTCCCTGCACGTCATGACGGTCGCCGCCCTGACGGGGTGCCTGCCCGCGCACGGGCAGCCGGAGGATCGGGCCCTACCCAGAATGGCCGAGCAACTCCGGTTGCCCCAGCTTCGCAGCCACTTGACGCCGGAACGACGGAAGATGCTCGTCGGCCGGCTCTTGGCCCAGATCGATCCTGCGGATGTCGACGGGGCCATCGCGGCGGTCGAATTGCTCGGGGAGGCGCCGCAAGACTTCGTCGACGAGGCCGTCTCTCGACTGCGGCAGTCAGCCCAGCTCGAACGGGTCTTCGCTGTCGCGAGCGAGGAGCAGAAAAGCATCTTTAGAAACTCCGCCGTGATCAACCGGGTGGGTTTGCGGGAGGTGCTGTGGCGCGATCACCTGGAGTCCTTCCGGGCGGCCTTGGCGTCGAACAGCGACGCGACGATCGTGGCACTGCTTTCGAGCGCTCAGTCCATGACTCGGCTGCCGGCACCGTTGGCAGATGCGTTACTGGACGCGCTCGAGGCCGACCGGCTCGGCGAACAGGCCCGTCACGAGACCGCGCGGGTGCTCACGGGCAAGTGGGAATCCCTGGACAAGGCCGTGCCGAGGCTGCGTCGCTGGCTGTCCGCGCAGGACCCGGCGAACGAGGCCGCGGCGCTTCGGGAGCGGACCGCCCGTGCGGTCTTAGTGCGGCTCGGCCAGCCCCTCTCGAGCCGGGACCTGGAGAGGATCCTTAACGAAGGCGGTCCGGAGGCGCGCCTTGTCGCTCTGGACCAGTTGAGGCGCGTCGCGCCCGAGCGATGGGCGCGCCTCTATCGCGTCACCGACCAGCCGACCGCCCTTGATGCGTGGGACCTGAAGACCGTCCGGCAATTCATCGAGATGGCGGGGCCCGAGCAGTTGCCCGCCCTGGCACGGTGGACGGCTACGCTGACGCTGCCTTCCGCCCGGAGCGACGCACTCGAATGCCCCGACCTCACGTGGCGGCTCGCCCTGCTAAGCCGGCAGCCGACGCCGCGCGCGTCGAAGTTCGCCACCCTCTGGGGCCTGCTCACGAAAAGATCGTCCTGCCGCATGGACCTGTCGAGGCAGGTTGACACTGCGTTGGTCGAGGTCGCCGACGCCGACCTCGGGCTCTTGGTTCTGGCCGCTCTGGGCCGCGAAGGACCCGGGCAACTCGCGAACATGCCCCTGCGGTTGCCGTCGCTGACGCGATCCCTGACCGACGAACTCGCGGCACGGCTCGCGATGGGGGATGAGACCGGGGCCCGAGCCTTGCTCGATGTCGGTGTCCTGCCTTCCGTGACGGCTCTGGAGGCGCGAGGCTACTGGAAGGTGTTCGGCGGCGATGCAGTCCGGGCACTCACCGTCACGGACCTGCGGGTCTTGCAATCGGTGGAGGGCGCTCCGACAACGGCCTACGCCGCCGCCGCTCGCCTGGCCGCTGACGCAAGAGCGGGCACCCCGATCCGGAGCGCCGCCCTCCTGGCCCTGGCCGACCACCCCGAAACGGGGATGAAGGCATTCATCGACAACCTGTCGGACACGAGCGTGGCCGTCGCCCGCACGGCTCTGATCCTGCTCGCGCGAGCCTACGATTCGGTTTCGGCGACGGGGAGACTGCCCGTGCCGGACGCCGAGTCGGTCGGCCTGGTCAGAACCCGGCCCGACCTGTCCGACGACGCAACCGTCCTCCTGCGCTCGCTGATCCGCCATGATCAGTCGTTCGCAGCCTCATACGCCGATTCCGTCAGTGAGGATCAGTGGCGTACGAAGCCAGGCGAGCTCTGCCTGGCGCAGGCACTGGCCGCGACGCTGAAGCCGGCGCTGCTCGCGCCCGCCTTCAATGCCCTCCATCGCGCGACCAACCGCGAGAGGGACGCCATCCTGGCATGCGTTCTTCTGCTGAGCGAGGCGGGATCGCCCCTGGCCGGATTGGCCGGCGCGTGGCGCGACAGGCCAGTCCCCGACCCGCCGAAGCTGCTCGAGGGCATACGGTCGCTCTGGGAGGACGAGTCGTTCCGAAACGCGACGAGCAGGGAGGTCGGCGCGAGGATCGCCGAGATCGTAGGCCGGGCCGTCGACGACCTGCCCTACCTGCCGGCATCCATGCCGTCGCTCGAGTACTGGCGCGACCAGTTCGCAACGACCGCGCCGGAACAGTCGAAGACCATCGCGTCCGAGTTCAGGAAGCGGTGGATCCTCGCCGGGCTGGCAGGCATTCCGGTCGCCCTGCTGGCGCACCTCGCCCTCTGGGCGCTGCTGTTGACCGCCTATCCGCGATCGCCTCGGCTTCAGGCCGTCGTGTTCTGGAACCCGGTCCTGCGGCGTTTGCTCGGGCTTGGCTACATCGACCTCGTCCTGCTGCATGTCGGTGTCGCGCGGCGCCGGCTGTTCGCGCCGTTCAAGGAGAGTTTCCTAGGAGACATCGCGTCGGGCGACGTCGCGCAGTTGGACCGGCTCTCGTACTTCCAGGACAGTCGCGTCCGGCACCGCGCGACCGTGATGGGCGGGCGCGGCCGGGCAACGGAAACCGAACTCCCCCTCCTGAACGCGCTCTCGGGCCATCGCGGACGCGTCCTGCTGCTCGGCAAATCGGGGCTCGGCAAATCGAGCTTCCTCCGGTTTTCCCTCGCGGCGCGTGCCAGGGAAGGTCGCGACGTCCTCGTCTACATGCGGGCCGACCAATGCCGGCGCGGGGTCGAAGCCGAGATCGAGCAACGCATGAACGGGCTCGGGAAGGAACAGAGCCTCCTCAAGGCCATGATCTACTCAGGAAATATATTCATCTACATCGACGGATACAACGAGGTCGATCTTGCGACCCAGGACCTGATAACCGGGTTCCTGTCCCAGTATCCTTACGCCAGCATCCTAGTGGCGAGCCAGATTCCGCTTCGCGGCTTCGGTACGATCGAGAGCTACACGATCCTGCCGCTGGCGCCCGAAGCGGTCCGCGCGTTCCTGGTCTCGCGCGAGCCCGTGCTCGCCGACGACGCTCCGGTCAGGGGCGAGCTTTTCGTGAAGTCGGCCGAGTGTTTCCTGCAAGAGGTCGCATCCGCCCCGAAGGACGACGTCGAACGCAGGGCCTTCGAGGAGTTCCTGTCGAACCCCATGGATCTCACGTCCGTCGCGCTCCTGCTCGGGGACGGGCGCACGCCGGACCTCTTCGCGTTGGAGGCGCAGCAGTTCGAAGGCATCTCCAGGCGGCTCGCCGAATCGGGCGTCACCTTCCGAACGACAGCCTTCTCCTCGGCGCTGCTCGAGCAACGGCTGAAGGACCAGGAGAACCTGCAAAAGCTTCCGTTCCAGCCCGAGGTCGTCGCCCTGATCGCGGGAAAGCTCGCGTTGGTCCGCACTGACGCCGACGAGGGCGGCGCGATCGCGTCGCAGGAGGTCCGCTTCCGCCACGACCGCATCCGGGACTTCTTCAGCCACTTCGCCCTGCTGGTGCTCGATCAGGAGGCCCGCGCCAGATACGCGGAGGACGCCCGGTTCGCCGGGGTATTCCCGTACCTGGCCCGCGCGTTGCCGGGCGCGGACGCCGAGGACCTGCGGGAACGCCTCATCACGCGGGCAGCCGAGATCGAAGATCACAGAGTCAGCGACAGCTTCGTGCGCGAGTACAGTTGGCGCCTCAGGATTTCCTCCCAGGACCCTGAATGGCTGCTCCTCCACGATCTTCCGGAAGCTCGGGACGCCGACCGCAAGTTATGCGAACTCGCGGAACGCCGCCGGGAGACGGACAACCAGGTGAATGGCGAGCGGGACGTGATCTCGAAGGCCCGCGCGATGACGCGGATCCTCGCGGCATCCGACGAAGGAACCCTGCGCGACGCGGCGGCAACCATCCTCCGGGAGATGGGAGCCGTCGCGGACGACGTGGACGGCGTCGCGAGCGGCAGGCTGCGGGGCCCCGCTGGGCGAGCCTTCCGCGTGGTCGGTCTCGGCCAAACCGGACGGATCAGGCGCGTGCACGTCGAGATCCTGGCAATCTGGGCGAAGACCGCCGATTCGGACCTTCTCGTCGTGACGAATGCCTGCGTGGCCCAGGAGCCGGGCGACCGGCCGCCGGACCTGGACGAGAGCGACGCGAGATTGCTAGAGGATACGGGAATGCGTGTGATCTCCGCGCGCAGGCTGTACGCAGCGTTCGTCGAGGCCCGTGCGTCCGGAGGGACGGTCGACTTCTGGCGGCATTTGGGGATCGAGGCCGAGACGTCGGTGGAGCCCGCCTGACGATGCACGCGACCGCGACCTGCCTGTGCGCCCTTCTCGTCGCTCTTCCGTGCTCGGCCGGGGCCGTCGAGTTCCAGAACAGCTACTTGCGTTTCGAGTTGCCGGCTGGCTGGACCTGCGAACTGGAAAAGACGGAGTTCGTCTGCAACCCACCCCACGTTGAGGGTCAGCCGGTTGGCGCGATCATGGTCCTTGCCGCGAAGATCCCAGGCCCCGACGATGGATTAGGAACGTACCGGAGGCACCTGGAGACCCGTGGAGCCGAACTGGGTCGTCACGGGATCGTCAAGGCGCCGTCGTACACGACGATCGGCGACGCGCTCTGGGTCGACGCGACCCTGAGGGGAGCCGAGATCTCGGGTTACCTCACGAGATATTTGGCGACTGTCAAGCACGGGTTGGCGATACTCTACACCTTCTCGGCGCACGAGACGGTCCGGTCGGAAGTGCAGGGGGCGGCGCTGCTGGCAGTGAGCACGCTGCAGGTCAAGGACACGTGGCGACGGGAACGGTGACCGGCGTCCGACCGCTCGACGCGTAGGGAGCCTGCTGCCGGTGTCACGGACATCGGTTGCCCAGATTTGCGCGGCGCTGAGCGTGTCGCGCTCCGGCTTCGAGCCTGGCTGATCCGGCAACCCAGCCAACGCGCACGGGACGACGACGCGATCCTGGTCAAGGCCCACGCGAGCTTTGTGGCTCGCGACCGAACCTACGGTGCAAGGCGTGTCTGGCGCGACGTGCTGGCCGATGGTGTCTCGTGCGGGTGGCACCGCATCGAGCGGATCATGCGCGAGAATGACCTGCGGGCGCGACCGCGCCGACGTGGACCGCCGCAGGACGAGAGTGAGCGGAGTGCCGCCTCGCCCAATCTCCTAAAGCGGCGATTCGCAGCCGATGCCTCGAAGCGGAAATGGATCGCCGACTTGACGTATATCTGGACGGCTGAGAGCCGAATCTATGTCGCCGCCGTCATCGACCTATTTCTGGGTGAAAAAGAGAGAAGACGATCACGTCTCATTCAGTGCTATCTCGGTGGAGCGGTAACGGATTTTTTCAGGGGAGGGGAGGGGGCTGTGTACATTCGACGGTAGTGCCCTCCCCTGCTGCGGTACCGAACGCATTCCGCCTACAGATTTTGTCGAAAGCCTTGGAGTGCTGTTTGTTGCGTATCCGATAAAATGCTTCATGATCCAGTAGAAACGAGCGCTAGTTCCATAACATTTCTTATGCGAATGTATGCTGTAGGCGCAATGTAGGCGCAAAGTTAGAATGTCCCACCTGGGCAAAGTAGGAATGGCACACTCCCCCGTTTTGCGGAACGCGGGAGGTCGCCATGGGGTGGGTCCTGATGAGCGAGCGCGAGTTGCAGCGGGTCGAGGTGCTGTCGGCGGTTCTGGCTGGGCGGCAAACGGTGACGGGAGCGGCACGTCTTCTGAGTTTGAGTCGGCGACAGGCTCACCGGCTCATCAAGGCTTATCGAACCGATGGCGCTTCGGCCGTTCGTCACAAGGCGCGTGGTCGTCGCTCGAACCGTGCGCTGAGCGACGGGCTGCGTGATCTTGCTCTGACCTACGTGCGGGAGAGCTACTCTGACTTTGGTCCGACGCTTGCGGCGGAGATGCTCCGGAAGCATCACCAGATCACCCTCTCGCGCGAGACACTGCGGACCTGGATGACGGCTGCGGGCTTGTGGCTGTCGCGTCGGCATCGCCGGGTGATGCACCCGCCACGGCTCAGGCGAGAGCGTCTGGGTGAATTGGTTCAGATCGACGGCAGCGAGCACCGTTGGTTCGAGGATCGGGCTGGCCCCTGCACACTTCTGGTGTTCATCGACGACGCGACGGGTCGGTTGATGCAGTTGCGGTTCGTCAAGTCAGAGAGCGCCTTCAGTTACTTCGAGGCGCTGGATGGATACCTGAACAGGCACGGATGGCCCTTGGCCTTCTACTCCGATAAGCATGCGGTCTTCCGGGTCGCCAAGACGGAGGCCAAGGGCGGCCAGGGCATGACTCAGTTCGGTCGCGCGCTCGGCGAGCTTGGGATCGAGATCTTATGTGCCAATTCCAGTCAGGCGAAGGGTCGGGTCGAACGGGCGAACAGGACTTTGCAGGATCGCCTCGTGAAAGAGCTTCGTCTTGCTGGTGTCTCCGACATTGATGGGGCGAACGCCTTCGTGCCGGGCTTCATGGAGAACTTCAACGCGCAATTTGCCCGGGATGCGATCAAGTCTGATGATCTGCATCGTGAGCTGAACCTACCGGGAGACCGTCTCTCGGATATTCTGGCATGGCGGGAGCAGCGCTATGTCGGACAACATCTGGCGCTGTCCTACAAGAGGCGGAGGATCATCCTCGATGAGAGCGATCTGTCGCTCGCGGCGGAGGGTCGTTACGTCGAGATCTATGAATTTGCCGATGGACGCCTCGACGTTCGCTTCAAGGGGATTTCGCTTCCCTACCGCTCCTTCGACAAGGATCAGCGGGTGACGCATACGGAGATCGTTGAGAACAAGCGGCTGTCGGAGGTCTTGGCATGGGTCAAGGAACGTCAGGACGAACTGCGTCCACCGAAAGTCAAGACGAACAGCGAGAAGGGTGGTTACGTCAAGACGGGGCGGCAATCGCCGGGTCGCAAAGGTCTGGCGGCACGGGCTGGCTCTCGTTCTGGGGCGGCAGCCCCACGGCCCGCCCTTGGCGAGGCTGCTGCGATGGTTGGGGTCTCCGCAGCCTCGCCAAGGCCTCCTTCGGTGCAGGATGGCCCAACGGCACCGTGACATTCCTACTTTGCTGCCTCCTGTGACACTTCAAATCAGTTGCAACATATGCTGTAGGCACAAAGCAAGGATGATTCACCGTTGGCCGATCGAAACGGCGCACTCCTCTGTCCGAATGGGTCTTGGAGATTGCTAAGCGGCGGGTCTGCTGAGTGCGCGTAAGCTGCAACAAATTGAAGTTTTCTCGTCATTTTTCCATAAACGGCAGACGATCACTGCCGCCAATACTGAGTAGCGCGCAGGGAGAGAAAGTACAACTGGAGGCGGGTAAGGCAGACTCGTCACGATGCATCCGGAAAGTCCCACCAATCTGTGCGGCGATGGTGTCTCATCGGTTCCAGGATGGCAACTCTCGCGGCCTGAAGCGACACCAACTCCCGCCCGGCCTCGGTCACGGCCTCGCCGGTGGCGCCCTGCAAAAGAACGGCGAAATCGTGGGCGAAGCTCCTCCGGTCGCCCGCCGCTGAGGCTCGGGCACCCCCGGTCTCCCCTCGGACATTCGCACAGCACGCCTCGCAGAGATCGAACGCTCGCGCCATGGTCGGGAGGATGAACGCGACCAGCGCCCCGTGAGCCTCCTCGGTGATGCGCGTCACCTGCTCCGCGCATTCGAAGCGCCACTCGCCCGGCATCTGCCGGCGCAGCAGGGCGAGGCAGAGGCTCATCATCCTGGCGCCGGCGCTCGGATAGGTTCCCTGCACCCCGGCGTTCTGGCGGCTCTGCTCGGTCAGGGACACCGTCAGCGCGCAGGCGTAAAAGATCAGCTGCTGGAGGCTGCCCGCCTGGGCGGGATCGAGGTCGTCGGCATGGGCGATCGACGGCAGCGCACGCCGCGCCTCGTCCGTGGCCAGGAGGATGTCGACGGCGAAATCCAGGAGAAGCTCGTAGGCCGTCGCGTCGGCTTCGAGTTCGAAGACCCGTCCGACCTGCTCCGGCCCGACCCCCGCCAGCGACAGGGCGGGATCGGGGCGGTTCGCCGGTCCCGGCACCTCGTCCCATCGATACGTCGTCTCCGTCGCCGCTACTCCGCCGGCGGAGCGCCGCGCGTCGAGATGCCCGGCCGCGACGTGGGCGTATTCGTGCAACAGGATGAACACGACCGCGACGTTCAGCACGGTCCGACAGACCAGGTCGTAATCCCCGCGCCCCCGGAAGAGCGACGACGCCACGTCGATCAACGGTTCCAAGGCGCGTCCGCGCGGAACGTCCAGCGCCTCGTAGATCTGCGCCAGGCATCCGTCGTTGAGGACGATCCGGAACGTCGTGAAATCCGCCGTCGTCACGCTGGCGTTGAAGGCGAGATCGGTGTCCCCCGACACGCTGACGCCGTCGATCGGGTTCACGAGGTTGAGCAGCACCTGACCGGAGAAGTAGGTGCGCAGCGCGGCCGAGAGCCACGCCGTGTCCTCGTAGTCCGGCCGCTTACCCTCGGCATCCATGACAGACGGCCTCCCGGGACATGCTCGCCCGGCAGCGTAACACCCGCTCCGGCGTGGAGACCAGAGCCCTCCTCGCATGCCGCAGCATCACGACCGTGCGAGGGCCGACCGTCGCACCGCGAAGGCGTCGTGCCGAGATGTTTCGCTCTGGACCGGCCGCCGAAACTCTTCCATGATCCCCGACCGCGAGCAGGTCTGCTGTTCCGGATGCAGTGATACACTCACCGGGAGGATGTCGCGATGCCGCTGGTCTTCGTGCACGGAGTCGCGACGCGGCCGTCCGCCCAACACGCCGCGATGGTCAAGCAGCGCGACGCCTTGTTCCGCTCGCTGGTCTTCAAGCGGGACGACTTGACGATCGTCAATCCGGATTGGGGCAGTTTCGCCGCCAAGTTCGGCGATGATCTTCCCTGGCTGCCCGCGCCGAGGGGCAACGAGATCTTCGACGTCGGCGACGGCGGGCCGCCTGGCGGGCTCGGGCCAGAGGCGCTGGACGGCCGGCTCGCGCTGGGCACCATCGCCGGCACCGACGCGGAGCAGGCCATCGACCTCGTCGCCATGGCGGCGCTCGACGCGGCGATCCGGGACGCGGCGTTGCAGTTCAACGACCCGGACGCCGCCGCGACCGGGGATGCGATGCGTCTCGCGCAAGCGAGCGCCGCCCTGCTCGAGGCGAAGGGCATTGGCCGGAAGGATGGGCCGACAGGAATCGGGACGCTCGCCGCCGCCGATAACGGTGCCTTCGCGGACGCCCTGGACGTGGAACTCGCCCGCGCCGGCGGACCCGTCGAGGCATACGGGATCGGCGACACCGTGCGGGGTGCGATCGGTCATCTGGTGGGCCTCGTCGGCAACGGCGTCAGCGATCTCGTGCTCAAGGCCACGCGCCGCGACCTGAGCCGCGCCGTGTCGCTGTTCCTGGGCGACATCCTCGTCTACCTGCGGGAGCGGGACACGCCCGGCGACCAGGGGACGCGCGCGCGCATCTTCGCGCCGATCCAGGCCGCCCTGGTGGCGGGGGCGACCGCCCCGCGGGCGGCCGGCGAGCCGTTCGTGGTCGTGGGCCACAGCCTCGGCGGCGTGATCCTCTACGATCTCCTCACCGATGACGCGGCGCGGGCCGAGCTCGCCGAGGCGATCGGCGCCCCGATCCGCATCGACGCCCTGTTCACTGTCGGGTCCCAACCCGGCTTCTTCGCCGATCTCGGCCTCTACCCCGGCGGTCGGCCCTCGGACGGGGTCAAGCTGCCGATGCCCGAGGGCGTGCGGCACTGGATGAACGTCTTCGACTACACCGACGTCTTCTCGTTCCAGTGCGGCCAGGCGTTCGAGGGCGTGCGGGACTTCGGCTACGACACGGTCACCGACCTGCTGCGCGCGCACGGCGCCTATTTCCTGCGCCCGAGCTTCTACGGCCGGATGAGGGCGCGCCTCGCGGAGCTCGATCGGGCGTGACGCGGGTCTACGAGGCCGCACAGCCAGGGGGCGGGACCCGGCTCCTGGTCCTCGGGGCGGGCCACTACCCCTTCGCGCAGGCCTCGCGAGCGAAGGTCCCGAAGCTCGCGGACATCGCCAGCGCCGCGCGGAGCGCCGTCGACTTCGCCACGCAGGCGCTCACCGCCTGGCAGACGCTGTTCCGCAGGCCGCTCGCGTCGGTCGACCTGCTGATCAACGACGCGACCGCTCCCGACGGCCTCACTTTCGCCTGCGAGGGCGTCGCGGCGCGCAAGCTCGATGCGCCGGACATGCGCAACATCCCGCGGGCCAGGAGTGACTGGCTCGACGGCGCCGGAGCGAACGACACGCTCGTCTTCTACTGCTCCGGGCACGGCATCTGGCTGCCGTCGGTGAGCAACACGTTCCTGGCGAGCGACTTCGGCTTCGATCCGGAGCTCGTCTGGCCCAACGCGGTCTCGATCGACCTGTTCATCGGGGGGATGGCGGAGCAGAAGCCTCGCGAGCAGTGGCTCATCTTCGACTGCTGCGCCAACCAGGCACCGCCGGGACTCCAGAACGCGCGGCCCGCCGTGTCGCCCCTGATCGAGTCGGTCTCCGGGAGGCGCAAGGCAATGGCCGACACCCACGGGTCCCTGTCGCAAGCGATCGTCTACTCCGCCTCGCAGGGCGCCCCGGCCTTCGGCCGGCAGAACGGACGCTCGCGCTTCATGGACGTGTTCATCGAAGCCTGCACGGGTCCCGGCTTCACCGGCCAGGGCGAGGACGGCCGCTGGGAGCTGAACGTCCAGAGCCTCGAGGACGCGATGGCGAGCTATCGCTTCCGGGTCGCCGCACGGGAGGACGATCCGTACTACACGTTCCCCCGCCTCACCACGACCGATGCCGAGGTGCCGCCGATCCTGATGGCCCGGCCCGCACCGGCGCCCTGCACGCTGCTGGTGACGAGCGAGCCGCCGATCAAGCTGACGCAATGCCGGCTGGACATCCTGCACGACGGGCTCCGGATCGACGGCCAGCAGCCCGGCCCCCTGGCCGAGGAACGGTTCCGGCGGGCGGTCGATCCCTACGCTCTCTACCAGGTCGAGGCAGAATGGCCTGAGAAGCTCGCGGTCCCGGCCTTCTCCGGGACGCGGCGCGCTCTGCCGCCCTTGACCAGAGTGAAGCTGTGAGGCCGCCATGGCAGATCTGACGATCGCGACCGAGGCGGCGCTCGGCCCTCTCACCGTCGAGGTGCTGGGAGAGAGAGGCGAGCGCGTGGGCGGCCGCCTGACCCTGTCGTCCCTGGCCCGGCAGGCGGTCGTCCGGGCGATCCCCCCCGGCGACTACACGGTGGTCGCCACGCGGCCGTCGGGGGAGCGGCTCGTCTCGCCGGTCACGATCGGGCCGGACGGCGGCAACGCCGTGATCGCGATGTCCGGCCGCCCTCCCCAGGATTTCCTCACGGGGGCCGCGCGGCTCGGCCTGACCTACGCGAGCGCGACGCCCGGCGAGAGCGACTTCCGGGTCACGTCCCTCGCCTCGCCGCAAGCCGCCAACGCGGCGTCCCGCGCGACGAGTGCCCTGCTGAGCCACGAGCTGGCCCCCCCGGCCGCAGGCCTGTCGTTCGCCTTCGCCGCCGGCGGTGCCCGGAGCGCGACGCGCACGTCCCGCTACACGCTCGCGTGCTGGCACCACGTCGAGGGAGCCTGGCGGCCGGGGCCGTGCGAGCCGCCGAAGCCGACCGGCGACTACCTTCAGGTCGCCGTGACGCATTCCGCGCCCGTCGCCCTCGGCCTGCTCGGCCAGGACGGGTTCGGGCCGATCGTTATCGTTCCGCCCTTCGCGCAGGGCGTCGACGTCACCTTCCTGGCCTCGGGGGTCGCGATGGTCGGCAGCGCCGAGCGCGCGAACAATCCCTCGGCCGTGCGCGTGCCCGTGGCCCTCTCGGTGCCGCGGGCGCCGGGCCTCGCCGACCTGCTGCTGGGCCTGAATGCCGGCATCCTGCCCAACGCGACCGAGATCCTCGCGGCCGGCCGCGGCCAGGATGCGTCGACCGCCCTCGACCACCTCGCCGGCAAGTTCAGCGATCCCGCGGCCGCCGTCCTGGGCGCGGTCTTCCTCGCCCGCTTCGCCCCGCTCCGCCTGCCCCTGCCCTGGCTGCGGACCCTCAACTGGATCCTGCCCGACGTCGCCGACAGCTGGCTCCTCATGGCCTGGGCCCGGTCCGTGCAGGGCGACGACGGCCTCGCCTGGGACATGACGATCACCGAGCAGCTCCGGCGCGCCGCCGCCTGCCGGTGCACCTACCTCAGCCGGTCGCGAGCCCAACTCGGCACGCTGATGCTGCGCTACGGCCCCTATCCGCGGGCGCGGCAGGAGACTGTGTCGACCCCGCGGCGCAGCCGGACGGGCGACTACCTGGATTTCGGCGCCGATGCGGGCGGCCTCGAAGCGTTCTGGGGCCGGTCGCCGACCCGGCCCGGACGCGGGCCGGACCACCCGCGGAGCGGACCCGCCGGGCCGATCATCCAGATGCGCCAGGGGCTCTTCGTCGGTCAGCCGGGATCCGGCTGACCGCCCAGCGGTCTAGGTCTCTCCGTGGACATAAACGCAGAAGCCGGCCCAGAACCGGGGATTGCGCTGGGCCCGGGACCAAGCCGACTGGACAGCTCGTAGGGCCGTCGGTGCCGCCGCGCCGTCCAGATGGGCGGCATAGAATTCCCGCATGAACCGGGTGGTCTCGTGGTCGTCGATCGCCCAGGCCGAGGCGACGACCGTGCGCGCGCCGGCGGCCAGGAAGGCGTCGGCGAGGGCCAGGATGCCCTCCCCAGGTACAGGCTCGCCGGCACTGGTGTCGCAGGCCGCGAGGACCACGAGTTCCGTTCCGGCGAGCGGCAGAGCCGCGACGTCCCGTGCGAGCAGTAGCCCGTCGTCGTCGCCCTGCAGCGGCCCATTGCGCGTGAGCCACGCCTCCGCTCCAGCGCAGACCAGACCCGCCCTCCAGTCCGGAGCCGGGTGACCGACGACGGCATCCTCCCGCGGCCTACTCCCCCGCACGCCGCGCGGGACCGCAAACCCATGCATTGCCAAGTGGACGAACCGCGCCGGAAGGGCCTCGATGATGGCTTGGCGGGCCGCATGCTTGCCGACGAGGAACGTGCCGTCCATCCTTCCGCGGTCGCGCAGGAACTGGGCGACGGCGGCGGCCTCGCGCCGGCTGCCGTGCAACCGGCCAGTCGGCAGGACGCGGGACTCGTCCTCCCTGGCCATCGCGGCGATCCGGTCCCGCCACGAGACGGCTGGCGCGGGATCGCCGACGACGAGGAAGTCGCGCGGGGGCCGGTCGGGCGCCGCCGTCGCCAAGTCCGGCCCGACCAGGACGATCTCATACCGCTCGCAGAGCGGGGTCCCGTCGCGGTCCGGCAACGCCGGGAACGGCAGGTGAGCGAGGTTGCCGTCGGCGCGCAGGAAGAGCCGGCGCGTGCCGGCGGGCAGATGCGCCGCGAGGGGCCACCATAACGCCCGCGACAGGTCGTTGAGGCGGCGCGCGAGTTCCGGTTCCGGCTCGGCCTCCGCCATCGCCCGCCGGAGCGCGTCGAGGTCGCGGAACTGCCCCGCCACGTTGGGCCACGCGACAAGAGCGGGATGGGGCATCTCCACCGTGGTGACGAAGGCGTAAAGCCGAACGTCGCGCCCCAAGCGACCCTCTTCGATCACCCCCCGTTCGATCGCGACGACGAAGTCTATGGCCGCGTCGCCAGCCTTGAGAGTGCGGGACGGAGGACGAGGACCCGGCGTGAGTGCGGCCTTCTCGCCGAGACGGGGCGCGGCGAGAACTGCTTGACCGTCGAGAGCTGCCAGGGCGAGGGCGAGATCTGCTAGATCAGCGGGCGGATGGCCGGCCGCCTGCAGCCGGCCACCCCACTCGACCACCCGTGACAGTTCGGACCTGACCTCATCGATCGTGCGGGCTTCCTCGGAATGGAAGATCCGGCGCGTTCCGACGGCATTCGTTGCACGGCCCCGCGATGCGAGGACTGCCTCGTGGGCGTGCCGCACCCGTTCCGGCGTCGGAGTGGTCGCGACCAGTCGCAGCAGGCCCGAGACCGCGTCGATCGCGTCGCGACCGCCGATGGCCTCGGACAGCGAGGACTCGGTACCGGCGGATCCTGCGGTCACGTGCCACGCCTCATCCACGATAGCCCGCAGATACCACGCGACGGCGCCGTCTGGATCGCCCTGGCGCTCGGCGAGCAGGCCCCGTTCGCGGGCCAGCACGTGCCGGTAGATCGCCGTCCCCTCCCCGCTGGCCGCGACGAGCGCTGCGGCTTCCGAGATGCGAAGAGAGGCCTGTTCGAACCGCCCGCGCCCGATCAGGGCCTGCGCGTGATGTCGGCGCGCCTCGATCCGCGCGACGACCGCGCCGGGTGCGGTCGCGTCGAGCCAGGCGACCAAACGCCCGAGCAGCCGGTCGGCTGTGGGGAACCGGCCGCGGTCGAGGGTGACGATGCCGAGACCGATCAGGAAATCAGCTCGGGACGAGGAGTCCGCGACCGCGAGGCGGGCGAGCCGCCTGAGGCGCGGGCGTGCTTCGATCCAGTTCCGCGCGTGCGCCCACTCGGTCCATAGATGAGCAGCCTCGACCGTGTAGTCAGCCGCCCCGTCCTCTCGCGGCCACGCCGCCAGGGCCGACCGGCCGAGTTCCGCCGCCAGATCGCTGCGGCCGAATTCGCGCTCGAGGGTCGCGAGCCGTGCTCGCGCCCGGGCGAGGTTTCGGCTCCGGATAATCCCCAGCGCCTCGAAGACGGCGACCGCCGTGACGATCTTTCGCCGAGCGTCGAGGAAGTGACCATGCCTGACATCGAGGTCGGCGGCGATACGCAACACGTCCCAGATCCGATCGGGATCATCGCCCAGGCCATGGATCGACGCGAGACCGACGGCGATGAACGCCGTCGCGGCGGCGTCCTCGTCGAGCTCGCACGCGATCGAGGCGGCGTTGACGGACAGGCCGGACCAGAGCGACGCCGTCTCGGGTGACGACGGCAGCAGGGCGAGCATCCGCTCGCACTCCCGCAGTGCGTCCCGGGACCGGCCCTGGTGGAAGAGGGCCGTCGCCCGAACGTTGCGCGCGAGCGCCTGCCCCTCGATCGCGTCGGCGCCGAGGAACGCCGTGGCGGCGACGAGGTCGTCACACCGAGCGATGGCCGCATTGAGCCCTTCGGGCGTTCCCAAGGCGAGATCCTCGCGAGCCCGGGCAAGCCGTCGGTCGAACACGCGTCCGCATTCGTCGAGGAGGGGCCGCCATGCGGAGATCGGGGCGCCGGAGGCCTTCATGGCGCGGGCGCGCAGGCCACGCTCCGCCACCCGCCAAGCTCCGTTGAAGCGAGGCCCATTGAAAGCTGCACCGTCGAGGTAGGCGAGGGCCTGTGCCGGCCGATCTCGGCGTAGGGCGGCGGCGCAGGCGGCCAGCCGTCTGGGGATCCGCATCGCCACAGCCTCACACTGCCGTCTCACGGCGCGGCTTTACGGGTGGAGGCCCCCGTATCGGGTAAGCGACGGCCGCGGCGGCGCTCGAGGATCTGCTCGATGGCGAGGGACAGCCCGGCATCGGCGCTCTCGAACGTATCGATGCCGCCAGCGCGCCACTCCAGGGCGAAGTCCGGCGTGGTCGCGAGTTCGGCCTCGATCGCCGCGAGGCGGCGCAGGCGCGACGCGCCCCGTTCGAGGCCCGCATCTGCGCGGACGGAGCGACGGCGCGCGGCAGCGAACACGGCGATGGCGTCGGTACGGGCCAGGGCGTAGCTCTGGGCGTGCGTCCGCACCTCCGGCTGCGGCGCGAGGAGCAGGGCGGTGGCCTCGTCCGCGCTTCCGAGAAGGACCGAGATGATCGTGCGCGGCAGCAAGTCCTGCGTCGCCGCGAAGGCGAGCAGGCGCTCCCGGTCAATTGTCTCCATCGGGATGAGCGCGAGCGCCTCGATAAGCGGGCTCTCGACCTGCCCCGCCAGGATCCGCTCGGCACATGCTGCGCTCGCGCGCCGCTGATCGATCCGTGACAGCCAGCGCAGCAACTCGCGATCGAGCGGCGGCGAGGCGGGAAGCGCGTAGGCGAGCGCCTCGGACCCATCCGCGCCCACCGCGAGCAGCGCCTTGGCGACGATCCGACGCGTCTCGGAGCTCCGCGACGCTCCCAGGATGGCGCGCAGGGCGGAATCGCGCCCCTCCGCTCGCGCCTCCACCAGCGCGTCGACACCCTTAAGCACCCGGGCACCGGGGCTCCCGTCGAGAGGATAGGCGGCGATCGCCGTCGCAGTGTCGCCCTGCCTCAGGGCGAGCCTGAGCCGGCCGTCGGCCACTGTTGCATCGAGCCGGGCGCCAGGGCAATCCCGCACCGCCGCCACAGCGGCGTCGATCCGAGCCTCCTCCGGGAGCCCGCGCGACGGATCGAGCAGCCAAGCCCCGCACGCCGCCCCGCCACTGTAGCGCCAAAATCCCGCGAGGCGCTCACCGTGCACCTGCGCCGACCGTGCAAGGGCGTCAGGGGGACCGAGCATTGCGGCCAGTGTGGTCCGCATGGCCTCGGCCCCGGCGGAGTTCGACATCCGCAGGGCGAACAGGACATCACGAATGTCGGAGGGCTGACGGGCGGCGAACGCCTTCGCCGGATCGAGCCGGCAGCCTTTCGTCCGGACGATCGCCCGGACGGCGGTGAGGTACGTGATCCTGTCCGTACCGTCGGACAGGGCGGCATCGAGCCAGTCCTGCACAGCCGCGGTGCAGGGTCCCTGCCAGCTCGACAACAGGGTCAGGCCGCCCCCTCCCCGGCTTGCCGGCGACGCCCGCCAAGCCGCTACGGCTCGGCTCGGATCCAGAGCGGCGAGGGCCAGAACCGGCTCGACGGACTCCTCGGGACGGCTGGCGCGCACGATGCGGTCGAGTTCGTCTGCATCCTCGGCCACCACCGTCTCAGGCAGGAACTCAAGGTCGTTCGCCGCACTCGGCCGTCGCTCCTGGGCGGCGGCGAGGAGGTCGCGCCGCGCGCCGGCCCGGTCGCCGGCCCAGATGCGAAGGCGTGCCCGGCCGGGCGGTCGGAGCACCGTCAGGAGCGCGGCCTCAGGCGAAGCCTCGCGGGAGAGGACGAGAGGCCTGCCTTCCCGCGGCGCCAACGCGCTCTCGGCGAGATCCGAAGGCTCCTCGCCGTAGATCCATTCCGTGCGCGGCAGGCCGAACCCCGTCAGCCCAGGATAGCCGTGGACGAGGCTGACCCTGTTGTCCGTGAGGTCGAGGTAGTGGTGCGAGTCGAGGAACGCCCAGTAAAGCAGGAGTGCGAGGCCCCCTCCCCCGACCAGGCCAGCTGCCGTTGCCAGGACGCGTCGGCGCAGCGTCTGCCGGGTGACCCGCACGGTGCGGACGCGGACCTGCTCCAGCGTGAGGTCCCGGTTGAGGAACAGGAGCGGATCCCCGGCATGTGTGCCGGCGAAGACCGGCGTCTGGGTCTGGCCTGGCGGCAGCTGCCGCCGGGCCTCGTCCACAACGGTCGTCTTGAGGTCGTCGAACAGGTCGTTGAAGAAGATGCCGCCGGTCCGGTCGAGCACCGTCTCTCCACGCAGAATGCTCAGGAGCCGTCGCGTGAACAGCGAACCCCGGTCCGGCAATTCCCACGACGACTCGCCGGCGCGCGACGCACTGACGAGCAAACGGAAGTCGTGCGTCGCCAGGTTGAAGAGATCCGGCGCGTTCTCGGCGAAGCCGGCGCCGCCGCAGCAATCCAAGATCACCAAGATGCCGCGGGCCGCGGTACCCTTGAGCGCGCCCGCTACATCCTCCCGGCTGAGCCCGAGCGCGGGATCCGCCAGGCGCGGGCCGGTGCGCAGGATGAAGCCCTGGTCGCTCGCCTCGCCGTGGCCGGCGAAGTAGAAGATGACGATGTCGCTGGCTCTGGCCTGCGCAGCGACCTGCGCGAGCGTGCCGAGGATCGCCGTCCGCGACGCTTGCGGATCGGGGATCAGGTGGACCTGCGACGCCGGAACGCCGCACATCCGGGACGCCGATAGGGCGCTGGCAAGCTCTGCCGCTTCGGGGGCGCAGTCCGGCAGGTCCGTCAGCCCGGACCCGTCATAGGCGCTGATTCCGACGACAACGGCATGGATCGTCTCGGAGAAGCGATTGGCGGTGGAGACGGCCATCGGCTGGCCTTGCTGTCAAAGCCAGTAGCGCCAGAACCGGCGCGGTGCGGGACCGGGCGCCGGCGGAGTTCCGCCAGGTGTGACCGCACCTCCCCGCGTCCGTCGCGCGCCTCGGGCGGGGGCCCCCGCCGCCCGCGCCCCGCCGGCCGAGATGCCAGACGCGGACGTGAAGACGAAGAAGCCGTTCACGAGGGCGATCAGATAGGTCGCGAACGGCCCAGCGAGGACGATCTCCCCCGTGCTCGGATCGACCATCGCAAACAGGAGGCACAAAACGATCGATACAGATAATCCCAGGGCGGCAGGGTGGCGAAATCCGGGGAAGGCACTGCATACGCCATTGACGATGGCGGTCGTCGCCATGGTCGTTCCGGCGAATGTCGTCAGGCTCTGCCACGTGAAGAAATCGTTGTGAGCCGCCATCGTTTTTTGTCCGCCCACATTCCCTTGCGGAGCGAGCATGGCCGCCCCAATCGGCCGCGGCAAGGCGAAAATGCCAGCGGTGGGATAACTCCCAATCCAGATTCCAAGTCACGGGTGCAGTGTCGCAGATAGGTATACCGTTCTGGTACGGCTTCGTGGTACGGCCCTCATGAGCTCCAAAAGGGCCGTTTTCGTTTTATGTTACATAGCTCCGTTCAAAGCCAACCTTTTGGTACGTTTGAGGTCCAGAATGGCCCGGTTCGGCTACGCACGTGTCTCCTCCACCGACCAGGACCTCACCATCCAGCTCGAGAAGCTGAAGGCGGCAAGCTGCACGGTGATCCGCTCGGAGAAGCTGTCCGGCAAATCCACCGACGACCGGCCGGAACTTGCCACCGTGATGCAGTTCCTGCGCGATGGCGACGAGCTGGTTGTGGTCCGCCTCGATCGACTCGGCCGCTCCACCCGCGACGTCCTCAACCTCGTTCACGAACTCGACCAGAAGGGTGCGTCTCTGCGCATCCTCGATCCCGAGCTGACCACAGGTGGCGATGTCGGCCGGATCGTCGTCACCGTGCTCGGTATGGTCGCGGAGATGGAACGCAAGTTCATCCTTGAGCGCCAGCGCGCCGGGATTGAGGCCGCTAAGGCGGCCGGCGTCTACGCCGGCAAGGGCCGGCCGAAATCCGTGCCCGTGGGCGAAATCCGGCGCCGAGATGCGGCAGGGGAAGGGCCCGCTGCCATAGCCCGAGCGCTCGGTATTTCCCGCACCAGCGTCTACCGTGCGCTCGAGGCGGAGGAGACACAGCCCTGACTGGCTGGTCTCACACGCTGGAGGTTCGACGGAGCATCACGCTCCAACGATCCCTCGATCGATGCCCCTTGCCGGTTCAGACGGCATTGCCTATCTTAGGTCTGTCACGGGCCGCCACACATCTCCTTCGGGAGGCGTGCAAAAGGGCGGCCCTTCCTATTTGGAATGGCCCGCACACCCTTCACGAAGCCGCATGCGTCCGCAAACCAGCGGGTTGCACATCTGCGCGCAAAAGGCTTGGACATACCCCGTCCAAATGTCGCTGCTCGGAAAATCGAGCTGATCGGCTACGAGCGGCTCCGCATCTACTTCCTGGCCCGGCGCCAGTTGAATGCTCCCAACCGGCCCTTCGTGCCCGGGACGTCCTACCGTGACATCATCCGTCTCTACGAATGCGACACGCTGCTGCGGGACGTGTGTTTCGACGCTGTCGGCCAGTTCGAGATCCTCTTTCGCAATGCGATCTCCGAGGCCGTCAGCCAGACCTACGGCAGCCACCCCTACTTGAACCCAGCGGCATTCAGGGACTCCGCCTCCCACATCAAGGCGATCAGGAGCATGACCGACGCGTACGAGAAGTCCCACGACGGACGGGCGAGGCACTACCGCGAAACCTACAGTGATCCGTACCTTCCTGCGATCTGGACCGTGAAGGAGTTTCTGACCTTCGGCAGGGCCTCCAACCTCTACAAGTGTCTTTCTGGTCCGCTCAGGACAGCCGTAGCAGCCGACTTCGGAGTAGGCTCGGACGAGGTGTTTGAGAGCTGGGTCGCGAGCTTCGTCGACCTGCGCAACATTTGCGCCCATCATGACCGCCTCTTCAATCGAAAATTCCAGAAACAGCCCAAGACCTTGACGAGCGCAAGCATACCGACCGCGCCGAAGCCGAAACTCAAGGCCATCCTGGAATGCCTCGATCACGCAATGACGGGGCGGGGCGTTCCGATCGATAGCGTTGGCAAAGTCGCACGGATCATTGCTGCCCATCCCGAGATGCAGCCGGGCGAGGCCGGCTATTGATGGAAGTCCTGGGCGCCAAGGGCTACAGCCCCGGCCCCGCCTCCCTCACAGCCTGACGAAGCCCCATCCCCTTACCATCCTGGTGATGTCCGCCGCGCGCGACGACCGGCCGCTCGCCGAGGTCCTCGACAGCGGTGCCGACGATTTCCTCACCAAACCCCCGGAGTGAACCGCTCCGGGTTTTTCGGAGGCTGATTGGCTTGGGTCAGGCGGCCAAGGCTTGGTCGCCGACGTTGGCATGATAGCGCAGTTCGGCCTCGGCGGGAGGGACGTTGCCGATGGGCGCGAGGAGGCGACGGTGGTTGTACCAGTCGACCCACTCCAGAGTGGCATACTCGACCGCTTCGAAGGAGCGCCACGGGCCACGCCGATGGATCACCTCCGCCTTGAACAAGCCGTTGATCGTGTCCGCCAAGGCGTTGTCGTACGAGTCGCCGACGCTGCCGACCGACGGCTCGATGCCCGCACCGACCAGGCGCTCGGTGTCCCGTAGAGCCAAGTCTTGCGAGCCGCGGTCCGAGTGGTGCACCAGCCCGCTGCCCTGACCAGGACGACGCTCGTGCAGGGCCTGCTCCAGAGCATCCAGAACGAAGCTCGCATGAGCGCTACGTGAGGCCCGCCAACCGACAATGCGCCGGGCGAACACATCGATGACGAAGGCCACATAGACGAAGCCCGACCACGTCGCCACGTAGGTGAAGTCGCTCACCCACAAGGCATTCGGCCGGGGAGCCTTGAAGTGGCGGTTGACCCGATCGAGCGGGCAAGCTGAGGCCGGATCGGGGATCGTGGTGCGTACGGTCCTGCCACGCACCACCCCCGCCAAGCCCAATCGGCGCATCAGCCGCGCCACCGTGCATCGCGCGGCCACGATCCCCTGCCGGGCCAGTTGCCGCCAGACCTTCCGCACACCGTAGACGCAGAAGTTCGCCTCGAACACGCGCTGGATCTCGATCATCAACGCAGCGTCGCTGCGAGCACGAACCGGCTGCTTGTCCGGATCGGCGCGCCGGGCGGCATGCGCGTAGTCGGTCGACGGGGCGATCGGCAGCACCCTGCAGATCGGCTCGACCCCGTAGACGTCCCGATGATCGTCGATGACGCTGATCATGGCCGAGACCGGCGGTCGAGCTCCGCCATCGCGAAATACGCACTGGCCTTGCGCAGGATCTCGTTGGCTTGGCGCAGCTCGCGAACCTCTCGCTCCAGCGCCTTGATCCGCTCGCGCTCGTCCGTCGTCTGGCCGGGTCGCACACCTTGATCACGCTCGGACTGGCGCACCTAGTTCCTCAGCGTCTCGCCCGAGCAGCCGATCTTGGCCGCGATCGACTGGATCGCCGACCATTGCGAGCCGTGCTCGCCCGCGTGCTCGCGCACCATCCGCACAGCGCGCTCGCGCACCTCAGGGGAAAACGGGATTGTTCGCTTCGTCATGGCTCCATCCTCTCAGAAGGGGGAGCCTCCGGGAAACCCGGAGCGGTTCACTCGGCTGTGCCTTGGCATCTTGAGCCCCAGGTCAACTCCTGTGGCTCCGGATCAGGTCGCCACCTCGACCTCCCGGCCCCTCAGGTGAGGGGATAGGGCCCCTCGAACAGGTCGCCGAGCGCTCGCCTGCGCCGGTAGGTCAGCCGGCGCCGCCGCAGATGCTCTGGCCGGTCGTGGATCAGGTGACAGCGCTGGCACCAAGCCGCGAGATCCCGATCGCCGTTGAGGCTGGTGTCGTGGGCGCGGTGGCAGGTCGCCAGGATCGGCACCGTCAACCGGGCCCGCGCCAGCGCCGCGATCCTGGGCTCGCGGCGAAGCCCCCGGCCCCGGCCGGAGCGCCAATGCCCGGCCTCGGCGTCGTACCAGGTGCCATCATCGAGGCAGACGATCAGTTGCCCGTGCGGACGCCCGCAGGCCTCGCAGCGCCCGCCGGCGCGGCCGAAGCGGATCACAGCCGAGAGCTGCGGCCAGTCGATCGGGTAGAAGTGGCGATGTTCGGGGCGGATCGGCACGGTGCGGCCACGCTAGCACGGTCGGGTTAAGGGCGAATCCCCTCTCAGGGATCGGGCTCAGCCGGTGTGGACGACCCCGCTCTCTCGCATCAACCCCGATAGGCCGTCGCGGCCTTGTACGATCAACCCGCAAGGGGTCCGCTCCGCAAGCGGGCGGCCGCTACGGCTTCGCCTTCGCGGTGATCGCGGCCGCTCTCGGCCTCCTGGGGCCGCTGTCGAGCGGGGATCGCCCCCGCTCCAGCAGGAGCGAAGACCCCGATGGCGACCGATCTCACCCTCGCAAACCGCTACGCCCACAGCCTCGCGGCCTCCCTGATGGTCCCGGTCACCGTGTTCCGCTCCGAGGCCGGCTACGGCGTCGTCACGAGCGACGAGTTCGAGGGCGATCCCGCCGACATCATCTCCGAGTTCGACCCCTACGGGGAGGAGTGATCCTCGCACTGGAGCGCCCTCACCCAGACCGGGGCGCTCCATCGATCACGGCCGCGACCCGGCCGCCGTGATCGTCGATTTCCCGACCCCCATCCCATCCCGCAGCAGCGGGCTTGCCCCGAATCACCCATGGGATATCCTGATTGCGATATTAGGTATATTCGACAGGGATATCCGTGGCTCTCTACGTCAAGGATCCGGATGTGGACGCGCTTGCCCAGGAGCTGGCGTCCCTCAAGCGCACGACCAAGACCGAGGCCGTGCGCCAGGCGCTTCGCGCAGAGATCAGTCGCGAGAAGGACCGACTCGACCTCGTGGCCCAGTCCCTCGCCTTCGCCCGTAACCTCCGAAAGCGTGCCGGCCCCAACGCGATGCCCGATGACAGGACCTCGCGCAACGAACTGTACGGCAACCCGTAATGTTCGTCGACACCTCCGCCTTGATCGCAATCCTCGCCGGCGAGGCCGACGCTGCGGCCCTCGTCGCGCGCCTCCAGCGCGCGCGCCAGCGCCTCACCTCACCCTACGCGGTCTACGAGACCACGATCAGCCTCTCGCGTATCCTCGACCTTCCCCTGCCCGACGCCCGGGAGGCCGTGCTGGACTATCTCGCTCTGGCGGTCATCCAGGTCGTCGCCGTGTCGCCTAAGACGGCCGACGGCGCGATCGAGGCGTTCGAGCGCTACGGCAAGGGCCGTCACCCGGCCGGACTCACGCACGCCGACTGCTTCGCCTATGCGTGCGCCCAGGCCTACCGCATGCCGCTGCTGTTCAAAGGCAGTGGCTTTCCGTTGACCGACATCGCGGCGGCGTAGCTCGTCGGCTGTTGCAGAAGCTCGAGCCGCGCGCTTGAGCCTGTAGCCCCCTCCTGCCTCCCTCTCAGGCGGGACCGGCCATCGCCGGGCCTTCGCGGATGAGCCAGGGTCGGCGGGGAGCGGCGCGCAGATCGTCCTCTGAGTGCGGGCCTCCAGCCAGGGCGGGGTGCGGGACCCGGAACCGTCGAGGTCAGGCGCGTCACCCGAGCCGGCCAGGAGGCGTTCCCGCAGTCCGGAGAGCATGGCCGCAGCCCAGAGGCCTCAGAGATGGGCGGTTCTATCCGGGTCGCCCGGGACCACCGCAACGGCGGATGCCGGTGTTCTTCCCCGCCGCCTCACGGCGTCTCCTCGCGCATCAAGAAAACCGTCCCTCGCCGTCCTCCGCTCACGCTGCGGCCTGCAAGCAGGTGCGGCGCCGGTCGCCTCCGGCTCAACGAACGCCATCGAGGCCGCAGGGGCGCGGCCAAGAGCAACCGGACAAGAGGATCACGACCATGGCGACCATCGGCAGCTTCACCCAGACCCAGAACGGCTTCTCCGGCGAGATCACCACCCTCACCATCCAGGCCAAGAAGGTCGCGATCGTGGCGGAGACGGAGCGCACGGCCGAGAACGCCCCGACCCACCGGATCTACCTCGGCAAGGCTGAGATCGGCGCCGGATGGGCCAAGGTGTCGAAGGGCGAGCGGGACTACATCTCGGTCAAGATCGACGACCCGAGCCTGACGGGTCCCCTCTACGCCCGCCTCTTCGCGGAGGAGGACGGCAAGACCCACTCGCTGATCTGGACCCGCTCCAACGGCCGCCGCCAGGACTGAAGCCTGAGCCTCACGGCCTCGCCTGCCAGGCGGGGCCGGATCTGCGACAGAGGGAGCCCACACGATGGCTTACGCGTTCGACACGCTCGAATATTTTAAGGCTCTGCGCGAGGCGGGCATTCCCACCGAGCACGCCGATGCGCACGCCAGAGCGGCCCGGGAGTTCATTATGGTCGATCTCGTCACGAAGGAGGACCTGCGCGTCGCGCTGGAGCTTCAGACGATCCAGATGACGGCCCGCCTCGGAGGACTGATCGCCGCCGGCTTCGTGGCGATGTTCGGAGCGCTCGCCGCCCTCATCAAGCTGACCTGATCGACGTCCCGGCCCGCGTCGTCGCGCGGGTCGTCCCCCCCGGTCGGGACGCTGCCCGGCCCGCGATCACCGCCAGCCCGGCGGAGATGTCCCGTTCGATGTCGGAGCGCGTGGTCAGGTCCCTCGGGACGTAGCCGAGCTGCGCCAGCAGCACTCGCAAGATCCGGAAGTGCAACTCGTGGTCGACCTGCGCGGCCGCGTATTCGACCTCGCTCGCGCCGGCCGCGCGCCCGTCCTCGTCCTCCAGCGCCTCGAGCCGCATCAGCGCCGTGAGGTAGACGCAGTGGACCTCGCGGACGTGCTGCTCCAGGGTTTCACCTTCGCCACTTGAGCAATGCAACAGCCGCCTCCGGTCCGAGCCTGCCGCAGGGAAGCCGCCGATCCAGTTGCAATCCTAGGCGATGGTTTTTCCGCAATCCAGCAACCTATGAGTGCGTAACCGTGTGGTTGCTGCTGCCAGCCGCGCTTGAGCGCGTTCGTCCTGCGTGGCGGGCCGGCCGGGCGGTCGCGCGGGAGGGAGAGGAGGCCTGGAGGACGATGACGGGAGATCAGGCCGGAGAGAGGCTCCGGCGCCTGTCGCGAAGGCATCCCGATGGCCCGCCGCCCCTCCTCCTCCCGGAAACCCACCGCCCGCCGCACCGAGGCCGCTCCAGAGCAGCGCCCCGACCTGTATCAGCGCATCACCGACACGATCATCGCCCAGCTCGAGCAGGGACGGGTGCCGTGGGTGCAGCCCTGGGGCGACCTGCCGGGCGCCGCCGCAGTCGGGATGCCGCGCAACGCCCTGACCGAGCGGGCGTATTCCGGCATCAACGTCATGCTGCTGTGGGGAAGCGGCATGGCGGCAGGCTACCCGACCCAGCGCTGGCTCACCTTCCGCCAGGCGCGCGCCCTCGGGGGCAGCGTGCGCCGGGGCGAGAAGGGCACCCCGGTCGTGTATGCCAACCGCTTCACCCCCGAGCAGGAGCGCGCGCGGGCCTCGCAGGCGGGCGAGGAGGCGCGCTCGATCGCTTTCCTGAAGCAATACACCGTGTTCAACGCCGCGCAGTGCGACGGGCTGCCGGACGGCCTCTACGTGCCGCCGCCGCCGCCGCGCGAGGACCTGATCGAGCCGCGCTTCCACGCGCTGATGGAGGGCACCGGCCTCACGATCCATCTCGGCGGGCAGCGGGCGTTCTATCGCCAGGCCGACGACGCGATCGTGCTGCCGCCGCCGCAGTCGTTCTTCGAGCCGATCAATTTCCACAGGACCGCGGCTCATGAAATGAGCCACGCGACAGGCGCGGCCCATCGGCTCGCCCGCGACTTCACCGGCCGCTACGGTAGCGAAGGGTATGCCCGCGAGGAACTCGTAGCTGAGATTTCGGCGGCCTACGTCTGCGCCAGCCTCGGCATCGTGCCGACCGTGCGCCACGCCGACTACATCGCGAACTGGCTCGAGGTGCTCCGCTCGGATCCGCGAGCCATCGTGCAGGCGGCGAGCCTCGCCAGCCGCTCCGCAGACTGGCTGCTCGGCCACCTGCCGCCCGAGCTCGCCGTGGACGGCGCCGGCGGGCTGGACGAGGGCGACGAGGAGGATGCGGCGCCGGCGATCGAGCGGGAGGCGGCGTGATGCGCTTCAAGCGCTGGCCGCGGCCGACGGCCTTCGAGGACACGTCGCGCAAACGCGCGGCGTACCGGCGCAGGCAGGTCCGCGAGCAGGCAGCCCTCCCCCTCTTCGCCGCGGCGATCGCCGAGCGCCAGTTCGACGTCGACGAGGAGATGGTTCGGCGCACCGGGCAGTGGGAGCGCCAGCAGCGGGACGGCCGGCGGCGGCGGGCCGAGGGCTGGCGCCGGGTCCGCGCGCGCCTGTTCGAGTACCCGGCCGGCAGTCGCAGGGCGATCCGGGCGCTGTGGCGGATCTGCCCGTATGCGGCCGACCCGAGCTACCTCGGCACCCTGCTGCATGAAATCGCGACCGGACGGATCGACCCGGCGCGGCCTCCGTGGGGCGGTCGGCACACACTCACCCCCCGGACGACCCCGAACCCGAGCACGTTCGGGGAGGCCTTCCGGCAGATCGGCCAGCGCACGGTGGGTGGCGGGCCGAAGACCGTCGCCGCCGACGAGCGCCTGTTCTGCGGCAATCTCGGCTCGGGGATCCTGTTCCTGACCTCGCGCGTGCGGCTGATCGAGCCGAACGAGTCGTTCTACACCTCCTCCGACCACCGCCTGCGCGACAGCCATGTCGGTCGCAGCGGGCATTGGGTCGACATCGCGGTGCGGGGCCCCTGCTCGGACGCCGAACTGGCCCTGATCCAGCGCCTCGCTCAAGGAGAGGACACCCGGCCGGTGATCGTCCGGCGGTTCGACGCGATGGCCAGCCGGCCCGATCTCTAAGGGATGTTGTCCGGAACCAGGCTCTGCGCGACGGGCCGCACCCGAACCCCCGCCGCGGCGAGCAGCTCCGCGCTGTCGTCGTGGACGCGCTCCCCGATCAGGAATTCGAGGTAGCGGCCCAGGCTCGCGAAGATGTCGAGCCCGCCACCGTAGAAGGCGCACACCATCGGCTCCGTACCGTCGGGGCGCCAGATCAGGTAGGTCGCCCCGCCCCTGTCTTCGTCGATCCCGAACAGCGCCATCCGGGCCGGGTCGATGCCCCTCGGGAAGGTCTCAGCCAGGGTCTCCATCTGCGCGTGGTGCCAGGCGCGCTCGCGGAGCTGGGCGGAGGCGGTCGCGACAGCACCCAACGCCAGCCAGGTCTGGCCGTACGCCGCGCCGTGCCAGGCATCCGCGAAGGCGTAGCGGGCCCGCAGCATCGGGCTCATCGCCAGCGTGGTCGCCGGATCGAGGGCAGCGATCCCGTATGCCGGATCGCAGGCCTCCTCTCGCGCCTGTCGGACGTCGTCCTTGTCGTTCAGGATCCAGAGGTGCTGCAGCAGCGCCCCGATGTCGTCGGTCATCGTCGCCTTCCGTTTCCCGAAATCCGTGTCGAGCCTCCCGGACCGGGCGCCTATCGCCAGCGGTCGCCGGTGCCAAGGCCGATCGCCCGGGCCTCGAGGCGCGCCAGCTCGATCGCGACGCGGGTCCAGAACCGGACCCGCCGCCCGTCCGGCAGGCGAGCCCGCTCGCGCGCGATGAAGTAGGCCTGATCGCCGTAGTGGCGGTGCATGATCCGGGCTCGGGCCTGCACCCGGGCCCACCGCTTGGCTCGTCGTCTCAGGCACATTGAGGATGAGCCTCGGCGAGAGTCAGGGGCCCGTCGCAGGACTGGACGGCATCACGGCGCGCGCTCGATCCGCACGCCAGCCGAGCAACGTGAGAATGATGCCGAGGTTGGTCGTGAGCTGGATGAATAGCCCGTCCTGCACGTGCGCGCGGCGCTGGGTCAGGGCATCGGTGTATGCACGGCCGAGTTCATCGAGATCTCGGCGCGCACCCTCGTCGGGATCGCGTGGTCGCCCCATCGGTCGCTCCCCGGACGGGCCCGTGTCCGCGGTACGCCCCCGCTAACGAGCCTCGACCATCCCAAGCCGGGGGTTGGAAAACCGCATTTGAACGGTCCCCATGACCTTTAGCACCGGAGCGCCTGGACATAGTCACAGGCCCCCGGCCGCATGGCCAGAGGATCGGCGCCGTGACGGCCGGCACCAAACCGTCAAATGAGGGGTTTCCACGCCCCAGGGCGGCGCGTACCGCCCCGGAGAGATCATAGGCGCTCGCTCCGCTTCGATCCAGCGTTTCAGCTCACGAGAGGCAGAGGAGCCGGCGTCTCCGACGAGGGATCAGCAAGCTGGGAGAGAGGCTCTCAGCCCCTTCTGGCCGATCGAGCGCACATGACCGACCCCCTTTCCTACACCCTGGCCCTCGACATCTCCGTCCAAGACACGGACCGGGTGCTCGAGGCGGCATCCCTCGAGCTGGTCGGCCGCCGCTTCGCTGCCTCGGTCGACGAGGCTCTGGGCGTCCTCGCCGGAGACGTGGCGGAGGCGCTCGTGGTGTTGATCGAGCTTCACGATCTCGCCTCGGCCGGCGCGGTGGTGCTGCGGATCGTGTCCGGATCGAGCGAGCCGATCCCGTCCCGGTCGGGCCTGTCGCTGCCGACCGTCCTCGCCCGGCCTCGACGCCTGACGCCGCCCATGCCGGCCCTCCTCACGCCTGAGGGGGGCCGTTCGCCCGTGCAGGACCGCCGGCTTCCGGCGGATCCGCGGTGAAGGAGCGAGCACCATGGGCGAGTACGTGATGACCACCGTGACCATCGGCGGCGCTATGGTGGGCCCTGGGGCCGTCACAGCACTGGTCGCAGCGGCGAGCGTGTACTTCGCAGAGGCCGACACACTCGTGCGCGACGCGCTGGCCAACGGCACGAGTTTGACCTTCGAGGACGCGCAGGATTACGGCCTGACCCCGGGCCTCGACGCATTCTGCCGGAACCACGGACTGTCCTACCACCGCGCTTGGATCGCCCGTCCCGGCGTGTTCGATGCCGGCGTGAAGTTCTGGCAGCCGGGCATGGCGAGCCCGGTGGAGGAGTCGGCCGACGACGGCGGCAAGCCGATGATCACCCTGGCGGCCCTCCGGAACTGCCACGAGGCCGGCGAGACCCTATCCGATGTCATGGCCCGGCTTGAGAAAGCAGAGGCCTCCGCCGTGCCGCCGCTGACCCTGGTCGTGGCCGCTGGCGCCGCCCGGCAGGTCACCGCCTGATCCGGCGTACTTCGATCCGTCGGCCCCCTTCTGGAGTCAGAGGGGGGCTCCGCCTGTGTGAGGGTTTCGAGGTCGGACAGAGAGCCCGGCCGCCCGAGCCAGGGATGACGGACCATGACCAGCGCGAAGACTAGCACGAAGGCCGTTGCGAAGATCACGCTGACCGAGGCGGTCGCGATCCCGTTCGAGAAGCTCGTCTTGAGCCAGGCGAACGTGCGTCGGATCGCCCACGGGCAGAGCATTGAGGATCTGGCGAACGACATCGCCCACCGCGGCCTGATGCAAAACCTGAACGTCCGTCCGATCCTCGACGAGGCGGGTCAGGAGACCGGCCGCTACGAGGTGCCCGCCGGCGGACGCCGCTTCCGGGCGCTGGAGCATCTGGTGAAGACCCGCCGCATGGCCAAGGGCGTCAAGGTGCCCTGCATCGTGCGCGCAGCCGACAGCGCGATCAGTGCCGAGGAGGACTCGCTGGCCGAGAACGCCCACCGCGAGGCCCTGCACCCGCTCGACCAGTTCCGCGCGTTCAAGGCGCTCGCCGACGCCGGCATGCCCCACGCCGATATCGCGGCCCGGTTCTTCGTGACGGAGCGGATCGTCGGTCAGCGCCTGCGGCTCGCCGGGATCAGCCCGGTCCTGCTCGAGGCCTACGGCGCTGGCGAGATGACGCTGGAATGCCTGATGGCGTTCTCGGTCACGGAGGATCAGGCGCGCCAGGTCCAGGTCTGGGAGGCGTTGAAGAAGCGAGGCGCCTTGAGCAACTGGGGGATCCGGCAGGCCCTGACCGAGCGCACGGTGAGCATGGGCGAGCCCCGGGCGATCTTCGTCGGCCAGGACGCCTACGAGGCCGCTGGCGGCGTTGTCCTGCGCGACCTGTTCACGGAGCGCGGCGACGAGTGGTTCCAGGATCCCGCGCTGCTCGACCGCTTGGCCGAGGCGAAGCTGGCCGAGTTCGGCGCCACCGTGGCGGCCGAGGGCTGGAAGTGGATCGAGGTGTCGCTCTCGCTGATGGCGAGCCGCGTCTACGGCCTGCGTGCCCTGCCGACCCGCTCCGACCTGAGCGAAGCCGAGGCCGAGGCGTTCGAGGCGGCTCTGGCTGAGCGTGAGCAGCTCGACAACGAGCACGGCTACGGCGACGAGGAGTGGCCCGCCGACGCCGCGCATCGGATGGCCAAGCTGGAGAAGGACATCGCCGCGTTCGAGGCGCGTGCCGAGATCTACGACCCGGCCGACATCGCGATCGCCGGCGCCTTCGTCACCCTCGACTACGACGGTACGCCGAAGGTGCGCCGCGGCTACGTCCGGCCCGAGGACGAGCCCCGGGCGGAGACGGAGACCCCGCCGGGAACGGACTCCGCCGCGGTCGCGGCCGGAGCGGCGCCGGCGCCGATCAGCGAGCCGGTCGCGTCCCCCTCGGGCAGTGTCGCTGCCCCGGCTCCGGCGGTGATGCGCACGGTCATCACGATCGGGGGCGGCACGCCCGCGTCTGCCCCTGCGCCCGAGCCGGAAGAGGTCGAGCGCCCGCTCTCCGAGCAGCACCGGATCGAGCTGACCACCTACCGCACGATCGCGCTGCGCGAGGCGCTGGCCGACGACCCCGAGGCGGCCTTCATCGCGGTCGTGCACGCCATGGTGATCCGGGTGATCGTCACCGGCTACCGCGCCGCGTCGTGCCTGGAGGTCTCCACCAGTTCGGCCCGGCCCGACCACACCGTCCAGGGCCTCGACGCCTACCGGCCGGCGAGTGCCCTCGGCGTCAAGCGTGAGGCGTGGGCGCGGCGCCTGCCGGCCGACCACCGCGCAATCTGGGACTTCCTGGTCGACTTAGGCCCCGAGCAGCGCACGGACCTGTTCGCGCTCTGCGCGGGCCTCAGCATCAACGCGATGCACACGCAATACGATCGGCGGCCTGCCGAGGTGATGCCGCACGCCGACCAGCTCGCCCAACTCGTCGGACTCGACATGACCCGCGACTGGCATCCGACGGCGGCGAACTACTTCTCGCGAGTGACGAAGGGCAAGATCCTGGCCGCGGTGCGCGAGGCCAAGGGGGAGGACAAGGCCCAGCTCCTCGACCACCTCAAGAAGGCCGATATGGCGCGCGAAGCCGAGCGGCTGATGGCCGACAGCGGCTGGCTGCCCGATCTGCTGCGCACGCCCGGCCTGAGTGCCGAGGGGGCGACGGCCCCGGCCAAGACCGCTGAATCCGATGAGGCGACGGCGATCGCGGAGGTCGCACTGCCGGCGTTCCTCGGCGACGCTGCGGAGGAGGCCGGGTCCGAGCCGAGCGAGCCGCTTCCGCCCTTCCTCAACGGCGAGGACGGCTCGGCCGACGGCAACATGGGGTATGCCATCGCCGCCGAGTGAGCGGCCATGGACGGGTGCGGGCCTTGCGCTCGGACCCGTCCCGATCCCCGCTCGCTACGAGCGTCCTGCATGACCGCGGCGGGGTCGGGGTCAACGGGCAGGCCGTTCCCGCTCGCCTGAAGGCTCGCGTGACCCCGCCCCCTCGACCGCGGTCGCCACGACGCATCAGCGATCGGGAGCAGGACGATGTGTCGAGTTCTGAACAAACGGACCGGAACCCACGATGGGGCCGTCTACATCGGCCGCGGCTCGAAATGGGGCAACCCGTTCGTCATCGGCAAGGACGGGACCCGCGCCGAGGTGATCGAGAAGTACGGGCGGTGGCTGGCCGACCAGCACCTGCTGCTGCGCGCGCTGGACGAGCTGCGCGGGCGCGATCTCGTGTGCTGGTGCGCGCCCCTGGCCTGCCACGGTGATCTGCTCAAGACCCTCGCCAACGCCAGCCGCGACGCACGCATCGCGTGGAGGCGCGGGGTGAAGGCGGCGGCCTGATCTCGCCCAAGATCCGCACCGGGCCGGGCATCAGCCCGGGCTCGCACCCTGTCCCACGTCGCCCTGCCGGCGCCACCCGCCTCGGGTGAGACCCACGCTGTAGGGCTTCGGTTTGGGTGGGTCCTCAGCGCCCCGCGTCTGCGTCTTCGCGGTGATGGCGGACTTCCTTCGCGGTTTGGCCGTGCTGCGATCGTGCTTCCCGAGGTTGCGCTGCCGGGCGAGCTCGGCGCGATGCTTGAGGTGGGCCGCCGGCATCATCGGGTAGTCGTCGGGCAGGCCCCACTTCTCACGGTAGGCGTCGGGCGTCAGGCCGAACAGCCGAAGATGCCGAGCCAGCATCCGGTAGTGCTCGCCGTCCTCGAAGCAGACGAGGTAGGTTTCCTGGACCGAGTCCGCGATCTCCTTGAGCGAAAGGAGGCGCGCCGGGACCTGCGGGCGGGGATAGTCCGATGCGACGTAGGACACCTTGGGTACGGCCTGGGCGATCACGGGCGTCGCCGTGGCGACCTCGAAGTCGTGCGGAGACCTGAGCGCCTTCGACACCGTCGTGATGAGCGTGGCGAGATCAGCGGCCGGCAAGCGGTTGCCGGCGACGTATCCCATCACGATCCGAGCCGTGCAGCGCACGATCTCGGCGTCTCCATTCGATTGCGGCCGGTTCAACCGACGAATCCCTCCGCTGTGTCTGACTGTTCCATGCAAGCGCATGACTCGGCCATCGGTCAATGGTCTTAACCATTCCGAAAGGAAGTGACTGTGTGGAAGGGGGCCTGGTGTGTCCCCGATACTGCACTGCGGGATTAAAGTCCCGCGAGTTGAGAGGAAGAGGAGCCCTGTCGGGGATTAAGCCGACGCGAGGACGAGAGAGAGCCACGCGGTCCGGCACGATCTGACAGGAGCCGCGCCAATGAACTTCTCGATCAGCGCCAAGGACTTCCAGGCGAGCACCGCCCTTACCCCGAGCCCGGCCGCCATCGTCGAGGCCGGCACCCGCCTCGCTGACGCGCTGGCGCAGGGCCGGGCGATCGAGACCGCCGCCCTGCGGACGGCGATGGAGGCCGCCTGCGGCGGCAGCGACGTCTCGGGTCTGTGGCTATGGAAGGACGCCTACGAGGCCGGCGAGGTCGCCCAGGTGCTGTTCCTGCGCCGGTTCTGGCCGGCGATCCGCGCCAAGGCCGCGACCCCGGCCGGCCGGCTCGCGATGCTCGCCCGGATCGCCGGCATGCTGCCGACCCACACCCGGCGCAGCGAGGGGAGCGAGGCGCTCCAGCAGTTCTCAACTCCCCTTCCCCTCGGCTACGTCGCGGCCCTCGCCTGCGGCTTGCGGCCGAGCGAGGTGCTGCTGGAGCCGTCGGCCGGAACGGGCCTGCTCGCGGTCCACGCCGAGCTTGCGGGCGCACGCCTCCACCTCAACGAGCTCGCCGCGACCCGGGCGGGCCTGCTCGCGGCGCTCTACCCGGCCGGTTCGGTCACGCAGCTCGACGCGGCGCAGATCCACGACCGCCTGGCCGAGGACCTGGCGCCGAGCGTGGTCCTGATGAACCCGCCCTTCTCGGTCGCGGCACAGGTCGAAGGCCGGTATCGCGACGCGACCGGCGATCACCTGCGCTCGGCCCTCTCGCGGCTCCCCCGCGGCGGGCGCCTGGTCGCCATCACCGGCGAGAGCTTCCGGCCCGATCGCTCGGGCGCGGCCAAGGCCTTCGCGGCGCTTGGCGAGCGCGGCGGGCGGCTTGTGTTCTCCGCCGGCCTGTCAGGGCGGGCCTATGCCAAGCACGGCACCAGCGTCGACGTGCGCCTCCACGTCTTCGACCGCCTGCCCGCCGGCGAGACGGGTACGCACGTCGCTCCGCTCGGCCTGATGGAGGATGTGGCCGGGCTGCTGGCCGCTGTTCTGGCTCATGTCCCGGCCCGCCTGGAGCCGGCCGCCGCACCGGCCCGCCGGGCTTCGATCCCGGGGCTTTCCCGCAAGCCGGGGCCGGCCCCGCGCTCCCTCCCCTCGCCCCAGGTCGCCTCGGCGGCTGCCGCCGACGTCACCGCTTCGGAGATCGCCTACAAGGTGATCGAGGAGCTGCCCGCGACGCTCGCCGCCGAGGCGGCCCTCTACGAAGCCTACGCCCTGGAGACCCTGCGGATCGAGGGCGCTCACGCCCATCCGACCCCGCTGGTCCAGTCGACCGCCATGGCCTCGGTGCGCCTGCCCCGACCGGGCTACGCCCCGCGCCTCCCCGCACCGGTCGTCTCGGCCGGCCTGCTCTCGGAATGCCAGCTTGAGACAGTGATCTACGCCGGCGCCGCCCACGCCTGCCACCTGCCCGGTCACTGGACCGTCGATGAGACCGGTACGCTCCTCTCGGCCGCGGCTGCGGACGCCGAGGGGGCGGTGCGCTTCCGCCAGGGCTTCTTCCTTGGCGACGGCACCGGCGCGGGCAAGGGGCGCCAGGTCGCCGGCGTCATCCTCGACAACTGGTGCCGAGGTCGCCGCAAGGCGCTCTGGATCTCGAAGAACGAGGCGCTGCTGGAAGATGCCCAGCGGGATTGGCGCCACCTCGGCCAGGAGCCGCTCCAGATCGTCCCGCTGTCGCGCTTCGCGCCGGGTAAGCCCGTGACGCTGGCCGAGGGCATCCTGTTCACGACCTTTGCGACCCTGCGCGGCGCCGGGCGGAACGGGTCCGGCTCGCGCCTCGACCAGATCCTCGCCTGGCTCGGGCCTGACTTCGACGGCGTGATCGCCCTCGACGAAGCCCACGCGCTCGCCAACGCGGCGGCCGGCTCGGGCGACCGCGGTGTGGTCGAGGCTTCGCAGCAAGGCCGCGCCGGGCTCGCGCTTCAGTACCGCCTGCCGGATGCCCGGGTGATCTACGTGAGCGCGACCGGCGCGGTCACGGTCGAGAAGCTCGCCTACGCCCACCGGCTCGGCCTGTGGGGCGGGGGCGCTTTCCCCTTCCCCACCCGGTCGGACTTCATCACCGCGATGGACCAGGGCGGCCTGGCCGCCATGGAGGTGCTGGCGCGCGATCTGAAGGCGCTAGGCCTCTACACCGCCCGCTCGCTGTCCTACGCCGGCGTCGAGGTCGAGATGCTGGAGCACGTGCTGACGGCGGAGCAGACGGCGATCTACGACGACTACGCCGACGCCTTCCAGGTCATCCACACTAACCTCGACGCGGCGCTGAAGGCCTCGGGCGTCACCGGCACATCCGGAACGCTGAACCGCGCGGCCAAGTCTGCTGCCCGCTCCGCCTTCGAGTCGAGCAAGCAGCGCTTCTTCAACCACCTCCTCACGGCAATGAAGTGCCCGAGCCTGATCGCGGCGATCGAGGCGGGGATCGAGGCCGGCCACGCCGCGGTCGTGCAGATCGTCTCGACCGGCGAAGCGCTAATGGAGCGGCGGCTGGCCGAGATCCCCTCGGAGGAGTGGGGCGACCTCCACGTCGACGTCACGCCGCGCGAGTACGTCATCGACTACCTCAAGCACGCCTTCCCGACCCAGCTCTACGAGCCCTACAGCGACGCTGACGGTAACATCGAGTCCCGGCCGGTGATCGATGCCGACGGCCAGCCCGTCCTGTGCCGTGAGGCCGTCGAGAACCGTGACGCCCTGATCGAGCACCTGTGCGGGCTCGCACCCGTGCAGTCGGCCCTCGACCAGATCCTGCACCACTTCGGCACGGACGTCGTTGCCGAGGTGACCGGGCGATCGCGCCGCATCGTGCGCCAGGCGGGCAAGGACGGGATCGATCGCCTCGTGCTCCAGAACCGCCCTGGCAGCGCCAACCTGTCCGAGACGCAGGCCTTCCAGGACGACGAAAAGCGGATCCTTGTGTTCTCCGATGCCGGCGGCACCGGGCGCAGCTACCACGCCGACCGGGGCGCGAAGAACCAGCGCCTGCGCGTGCACTACCTGCTCGAGGCCGGATGGAAGGCCGATGCCGCCGTGCAGGGGCTTGGCCGCACCAACCGGACGAACCAGGCGCAACCGCCGCGGTTTCGCCCGGTGACCACCAGCGTGAAGGGCGAGAAGCGCTTCCTCTCGACCATCGCGCGCCGCCTCGACACGCTCGGCGCCATCACCCGCGGCCAGCGCCAGACCGGTGGTCAGGGCCTGTTCCGGCCGGAGGACAATCTGGAGGGGCCGTACGCGGCCACCGCGCTGCGCCAGCTCTATTGGGCAATCATGCGCGGGGAGATCGAGGGCTGCCCGCTCAAGGTGTTCGAAGCGACCACCGGCCTCGCCCTCACCACGGAGAGCGGCGCGCTGCTTGACGAGCTGCCGCCGATCGGCCGCTTCCTCAACCGCGTGCTCGCGCTCCGCATCGATATGCAGAACCGCCTCTTCGAGGCGTTCGAGGAGCGCCTGGCCCTGGTGATCGAGGGCGCGATCTCGGCCGGGGTCTACGACGTCGGCGTCGAGGTGCTGACGGCTGAATCCTTCACCGTGACCGACCGCGAGGTGGCGTACACCCACCCGGCGAGCGGCGCGCACACCCACCTCCTGACCATCTCCGAGCGCCGCCGGCTCCGGCCGCTTGACCTTGCCGCGGCGCTCGACATGATCGCCGACGGCTACCGCCCCGTCGTGAACGCAAAATCCGGCCGGCCGGCGCTGATGGGCAAGGCGGCGAGCGAGACGCGCGAGGACGGCTCGGTGGTGGCGCGGGTCCGCCTGGTGCGCCCGCTCCAGCGCCAGCTCCTCGACCGCGACCAGTACGCGCGCTCCTCGTTCGAGGAGGTATCGGCCGAGGCCTTCGCGGCGGCCTGGAGCGCCGAGCTCGCCAGCCTGCCCGAGTTCGACGAGCGCACCCTCTACGTGGTCACCGGTCTGCTCCTGCCGATCTGGGATCGCCTGCCCGGCATCGACATGCGGGTGTTCCGCCTCGTGACCGACGCCGGCGAGCGCATCGTCGGGCGCGTGGTCGACCCGCAGGACCTGCACGTCACCCGCGAGAAGCTCAACCTCGGCGCCGGTACCGCCATGGCCCCGGCCGACGCCTACGCGGCCGTGCTCGGGGGCCGGGCCAGCCTCCAGCTCACCGGCGGGCTTCAGGTGAAGAGAGTCCGAGTGATGAGCGAGCACCGCATCGAGTTGATCGGGGTGAGCGAGAGCGCGCGGGCGGCCTTGAAGACCATCGGCCTGTTCTCAGAAGTGATTTCGTTTCGTACGCGTCTGTTCATCCCGGTCGGAGAGAATGGGGCCACCATCCTGGCCGCCGTCATCGAGCGCTATGCACTGTTACGTTGCGTCGCCGCTCACGCTCACGCTTAATGCACGAACCCGACGGAGGCCGACCATGCCGATCCATCCCACCGCCGCGGATCTCTCCCGCCAACTCGCCGACAACGTCGAGGCGTTCTGCCGGCGCTACCTCTCGAACGGCCACCGGAACGGCCGCTGGTGGTGCGTCGGAGACGTCTTCAACACCGAGGGCGGATCGATGTACGTGCGGCTGACAGGGCCGAGCACCGGCAAGGGCGCCCGGGGCAAGTGGACCGACAGCGCGACCGGCGAGCACGGCGACCTGCTCGACGTGATCCGGCTCCAGAACAACGAGGACTGGAAGGCGGCCCTCGCGGAAGCGCGGGCGTTCCTGAGCATACCTCACCAGCCCGTGCCGGAGCGGGACCGCCCGCTCCCTGCGGCCCGCGATACGGCCGAGTCGGCCCGTCGCATGCTGCGCTACGGCCGGCCGGTGCCCGGCACCGTCGCTGCGGCCTACCTGCGCTCACGCGGGCTCGGCCACGCGCTCGACCAGGCTGCCCTGCGGTTCCACCCGCGCTGCCTGTACCGGCCCTCGGCCAGGGAGCCCGAGGGCCCGGACACCTACCATCCGGCTCTGATGGCCAGCGTCACCGATCTGTCGGGCACCGTCATGGCGGTCGGCCGGACCTGGCTTGCTCCGGACGGCCGGGGCAAGGCTGCGGTGCGCGACCAGCGGCGGACCCTCGGCAACCAGCTCGGCCATGGCGTGCGCTTCCCCGGCACTGTGTCCGACCTGATGGTGGCCGGCGAGGGTATGGAGACAGTGCTGTCGGTCCAGCGCGTCCTGCCGGCGGTGCCGCACGTCGCTGCCCTGTCGGGGGCCCACCTCGGTGCCCTGATCCTCCCTCCCGGCCTGCGCCACCTCTACATCGCCCGCGACGCCGATCCAGCCGGCGAACGGGGTGCCGCGACCCTGCGCCAGCGCGCCGAGGCCGCGGGCATCCTGGTGAGCTACCTCGATCCCCACGAGGATGACTTCAACACCGACCTCTGCCACCTCGGCCCGCGCGATCTCGCCCTGCATCTCGCGCCCCAGCTCGACCCGAACGACGCGGTGGCCCACCTCCCGTTCGAGGATGCCCTGGTGGCCTGATCTGCCGAGGCCCAGGTTGAGGATCGACCCATGGCCCGGCCCGGGCCGAGAGAGCGCGCGTCCACGGCCTTCTTGAGAGGGCGACTGGTGCCAGGTCGGGGGACCTTGGGCGCAACGGCCCGCATCCGACGATTTTCCGCCGCCGCCCGGAAGGCGGCTTCGCAGCCCGAAGCAAAGTATGCCGGCCGGATACTGACGGAGCGCTTCATGGGTCTGCATCCGACCCCATGCGGTCATCGGCATTTCAAGGCCGGGTATACGGAAAACAGGTGTTTTCCGACACTCGGTTTAGCGACCATGGTTGCCCGTTGGTTAACCGGATTGGAACCAGGAGGTCGAACCTAGCGTTTCGTGTCGCATGTCCGTAGGAGCGGCACCGCCATGAACTGGAACAGCGTGAAGCGTGGTCTCGTGGTTGGTACGGGCGCAGGTCTCGCAACGGTTGGCGTCGTAACGCTGGCACCAGCGGGGGTGGCACTTGGCGTTCTCGGGGCATTCGGAGTCTGCACGAAAGTGGGCTTCGGCATCAGTGGGGGCATGAGCATTCTCGGTTTCACGTTCGGAGCAATCAGCGAAGAGGATATAAAACCAGACATAAAAAAAATTTTAGATGATGCAGCTAAACAAGATAAAGAACTCAGGGATGCTATAGCTGAATTAACAGAGACCAACAAATCCATTCGATCCGATTTGAAAAAATGGGAATTATATAAAACTGATGCTATGCATCTGACTGGTGTTCTAGTTGGCGCTGCCTGTGCCGACTCTAAGATCAATGCTACGGAAGCAAATTGTATTCGCAATCAAGTTTTTGGCGTTTCATTCCTAGGCCTCCCACAAACAACTAGAGATGAGATAAATCACTTACTTAATGAAGAAATAAATTTAGAAAGTGCATTTTCCCATTTTCGGCAAATTGGCTCTGCATCTTACCGCAGGTTAGCTCGACCTCTTCTAGATGTTATTATGACATGTGATGCCGACTCTGCATCACTACATCAGCGCGAAATCAATTTTTTAACTGCATGGGATGTGCTCTCCGGCACTAACTCAACGACCACTGCGTGAAGAGGAGGGTAATATGCACGATCAAGCTAGATACAATCTTGCGCTTGCTAATCTTCAGCGCGAACTAAACGCCGAAGCTGCTGACGATAATTTATTAAGGAATAAACCAAACCCAGTCTCAAATTTATCATCTGGGGGTACTCACGCAATAAATTTCCACTTGAATAATCATGCGCATGCCGCGATCGAGATCACTCACCATTTCCTAATGGGTGTCGCGCCTTTCGAAGTTGTTGCTGCCAAGCTGTGTGCTCCAGCAAACGATCTTAAGCCACAAATATCTGCTATGGCTTGTCCCGAACGTGAAACAGCAATGAGTGAGAGCATCAAGAGCTTCGAGGCCATCAAGTACCTTCCCGGCCCCCTCCAGCAGGCGGCGATCCAGCTGTTTACATCGCTGGCGATATCGTGCGCCCCTGTTATCGCACAATGGCGAGAGAGTCGGTCTCAAGAGAGACCAGTATCTGAACTGTATCAGGACAATTTACGCCACGCACTTGCGTCTACGCTGCAATCTAAAGCGCCTGAAATCGGTAAAGATGTTGCTCTAGCTGGATTATCAGATTTAGCTGTAGAGGTTGTTGGGTGGTTAATGAGAGAGTCTCACACCATATTTTGTCGCCTAATGCGTGCGTTTCGTCATGCGATGTTTCCCACATTGAAAGCCATCAAAATTCTTTTACTCAAGGAAAAGGGGATGACCCGCCGCGAGTCTGCTGATCTGGCTTTGAAATTATTTGTACAAGCCGGTATCATAGGTGCCTGTATCGCGGCAGAGCACAATCTACATCACAGTTTAGGGCGAATTTTTGGATCTTATTCAGGCATAGTCTCTACTATATGCATGTCGGTACTTTGCTGGTACATCTGTGAACAAGCTATCACCGCATTGAACAAGGCAGATCTTATGGGTGTGAAACGAGAGCGGGATATTACTGCCAAGATAGCAGCTCTTCGCACACAATGGGCCGATGGCGATCAGCGTGTTAATGCATTACTCGCTCAAGTAAGAGCCTCCCCACGTTAGATTTAAGCCCCTCAGCCAGGCTGTCTTTGTATCACGTCGAAGACATCAACAGATGCTTCAACCGAAATCTTTGACGTGAAGAGTTCCCAAATCTTTGATACGGAGCAGTTCGCGCGGTGATACCAAGTTGGACTGGGCCAGAAGCGCTGTAGTGATTACATAGGTCAGCGACATACTAAACTTCATCAAGCGCGGATCGCGGCTAGTTGAGATATAATATCGTATTCCGGCTCAAACTCTTGCACAATAAACAAGAATGCGCCAATTTATTCACCGGCTGCAGGTAGGTATTTGCCGTGAATACTGGTTACTCGCTCGAAATCAACTAACGCTCCTTGTCTTTTCCATGATCGTGCTAACGGCTCAGACGGCAAAAGCAAACCCCGGCTGCGTGTGCACGCAGCTACGTTTCCCTGTCGGAAAACATGTGTTTGCCGGCACCGAAGATCACGAGCCGAGCGACCCAACCTGAGACCATGCCTGATCGCCTTGGATCGAGTTTCAACAAGGCCTCGCCTCCAAGTGCTAATGGTCGGACGAGATCGGCCAATAAGGTAGCAATTAAGGTCGCCAATGCCATTGATGACAGCTACCTTATAATTTCAAGCGCCGTAACGCCTTGATACCTCCGAGCTTGTGGACAGGAGACTGAAACTGTGACCAATCGCCTACTAGCGGGAACAGTGTTCCTAGGTGGTGCAGCCTCTATCGGAGTATTAATTTGGAATTTGACATGGAACGATAATACTGATCCACTTTGCAAATTTGCAAATGAACGAAATATGAGATGTCTAACGTTAGCATCTCCCGAGACTTATGAGCGGGGTGCTATAATTAGACAAACGCAAGAGACAAAGAATAATAAAACTACGCCGTTGGCCCAAAACTATATTCTTTCTGATGCGTGTATATTACCGGGAGCAAATATATCTTTTGCAAAATTTAAGGATGATACAAAAAATTCCGTAGGATTTCCTAATCAGACAGTAAGCCTGAGCAGGAGCTTTTCATTTGGCCCTAGAGTTTCGTCTCAATCTTTTGGCGGTGTAGAGATAAAATTGGGACCAAAGGCTAGCTCAAATCTGTCTGTTTCACTTTCTTCGGATGGCGCAAGGCATTTCAACATTGAAACAACCCCTTTAAAAGATGCGATAGGTAGCTGTTTTGTGAGACAATCGTGTGTTGATCTTATAAAAAACAGCGACAATCAAATAATAAAAGAAATTTTAATCGCAAAAAATCTAGAATTAAAAATTAAAGAAGGAAATAATGCTGAATATTCTCTTGATATTGCACTTGGAAAAGGACTTGTTGAAGCGACATTTGGTGGAAACAACACAATCGAACGCATACAAAACATAAGTAAACAAGGGGATATGGCTTTTGGGGGAGTCTTTTTTGATAAGCAAGAGCTGTTAGAAATCAAAAAATGCACTAGAGACCTTGTAATGCTTGAAAATAAACATAATTCTGTTACTAACGTCGGTATATATCCCAGAATTAGAAATTCCGAACCCATTCAAAAACAAACAACCGACGAAGATAGTTTACTAAGACTAAGCTATGAGGCACCTGATCGGGCTTCCAAAGAAGGAATGGCACCCGCTGATGTTGCAGGCAGTACAAAGGCTATTATAAATCCTATCACAAATCAAGTAGAATTTGTGAGTTTATACCATACAACCCCCGGAGAACGCTGGTTTGATGTTGAGAGAGACGGTGAAATATTGGTACATGGACATAAAAATATATATGCAGATGTAGTTTCCAGCACACGCAGCGACGTAAAAATCCGACTCGCAAATCGATCTGATTTTGTTAAAAAGCTAAAAATGCAAATAAACGATGTTGATAATTATTCTGTGAGTTTGTTGAACGCTCCCTTCGTACCATATTACACATATTTTAAGCCTTTAACAATGATAAGAAATGATGGCAAGCAGGTAGAGCTTGATGCTGTATGGCTTAGAGGCAAAGCCAACAAGGTTTTTGAGTTAGGATCAATGGAAGCTGGTGAGACAGTAGAATTAATTATGGGATATTCGAGAAATACAAAGGCGTCTTTTTCGGTTGATGCGGGAAGTATCAGAAATGAGCTATCCGCAAGTTTTTTTCTTGAGTAAATCGAAAATATTGTATTTTATCAATAGCTATATATTACACTACTATGAGGCTCTATGATCAGAGATGAGTACTGGTCAGCGCTGTCCGGAACCGACCGGTTCTGGACAGGACGGCCCATCCTGTTCAAAACCTAGCTTCTGCAAGTTCCGGACAGGTGTCCAGTTCCGGTCATGGTTTTCGGACGAAACTGCTTCATGCCGCGCACCTTCGCCTACCTCCGCGTCTCGACCCCCGGCCAGACCACCGACAATCAGCTCACCGAGATCCAGGCCGCTGGGTTCACCATCGAGCCGCGCCGCCTCGTGACCGAGACCGTCTCGGGATCCACCGCGGTCGGGCAGCGCCGCGGGTTCGCACGCCTGCTCGACAGGCTCGAAGCAGGTGACGTCCTGGTGGTGACCAAGCTCGACCGGCTCGGCCGCAATGCCATGGACGTGGGTGCGACCGTCGCCAAGCTCGAGGAACTCGGCGTGCGGGTCCACTGTCTGGCGCTGGGTGGAGTCGACCTGACGAGTTCGACGGGCAAGCTGACGATGGCCGTGATCAACGCGGTCGCGGAGTTCGAGCGCGATCTTCTGATCGAGCGGACCCAGGCCGGGCTGAGCCGGGCGCGGGCGGAAGGCCGGCGGCTCGGCCGGCCGGCCAGTCTCACCGGCGAACAGCGGGCGGAGGTCGCGCGCCAGCTCGGAGAGGGTACGAGCGTGTCGGCCCTGGCACGGGCATTCAAGACCAGCCGGCAGACCATCCTGCGGATCAAGGACGCAACCGTGCCGTCCTGACCGCCCCAGCATCCCGCCCGCAGCGGGGGATCAGCTATCAAGTCCTTAAGAAAGATCGTCATTTATCGCTGAATGTCACAGCAACGCGCATCGACCTTCATCGTAGAAATATGCGACAAACTCTGTCGGATTGATGCCATGTACGGAAACGGAGTTTGAGAGGTTTTCCGCGCATACTCGCAGGGTGTGCAGGATAGAAGAGGACTTAGTTCCCGGCTGCGCCGCGCCGTCCGCTCGGGTGATGTCCGTTTGCTTGCCTGTCCGTTGGCTCTTCCAACCCTTGCGGACATATTCGGCGGGCCGTGGCAGTGTCCACTGCGGCATGCCCCTATGGACGGCCGGAATAACGAACAGACCTCGGAGCGCCGCGCTGCGGTCCGCTACGGGTGGGAAGCGGAGATTGGCTCGCTGACCGCAAGCGGACGTTCTGCTTCCGACCCGACGCGGCCGTGCAGACCGCGCATCGGCGCGCTCGAAAGCGGTCACCCGGTGGTTTCGCCGTGGGGTGACATTAGGCTTGGAATATGGGCCCGTTCTTGGACAGATCGGTTTCAGTCAAACGGCTTCGCAGGGATTGATCGTGCGAAGGGTTCGTCGCGAAGCCTGTGACGGGAGAGGCGAGACGCAACGCAACGCACTCCGTGTCGCCCTTGTAAGCGGGCGATTCTAAGCACCCGAAGATCGAGCGAAATGCCTCACGGCCGCAGTGACGACGGCGTTTTCGAACGGCTTGTCGCAGAACACCCCGCGGGCCGGGATCAGGTCGAGCCGTGGTTTCACCGAGCCCGTCAGGACCAATTCGATCGGCGGCCAGCGATCGCGGATCATGACCGCGAGTTTCAGGCCCATGATCGATCCGCGGGTATCGAGATCCGCGACCACGACGCGGATATCTGTCCGCTCTTCCAGGATAGCGATGGCCTGCTCGGCGGTGCGCACCTCAATCGGCGTGCAGCCCGCCTCTTCGATCAGGTCGGACAGCATCATGCCGAGGATCGGATCATCCTCCAGCAGCAACACCGGCGGCGGTGCGGCGGCGCGTTCGTCGGGGTCACGGAACGAAGCCATTGCTACGTTGATCTCACCTGTGCGTCCGGGGCGCGGAACTCCGCTTCGAAGCCCGAGCCGAGATAGTTCAGAACGGTCTGTCGGGTTCCCAAGAGGCCGGTGCGGATCAGTCGCGAGCCGAACCCGCGACGGGTCGGCTCCATAGCTGGCGGACCGCCGCGTTCCCGCCAGTCCAGCACGAACGTCGCCTCCGGGCCGGGCTCGGTATGCCACGTCACTGTGACCGTGCCGCCACTGACCGACCAAGCCCCATATTTGGACGCGTTCGTCGCCAGCTCGTGCAGGAGCAGCGAGAGCGACAGGGCGGCTTGGGGGCCGAGCGGCACGTCCTCCCCCTCGACGATCAACTGGTCCTTGGGGGCGAGCAGACCGAGGACCGTGCCGATGACCGTCCGGAGGGAGGCGGCGGCGTAGTTGCCCTGCAGCAGGACGTCGTGCGCGCGCGACAGGGCGATGATGCGCCGCTCGTAATTCTCGACCACATCACGCTCAGTGACGCCCTTCAGGGTTTGACTGGCGATGCTCTGCACCACGGCCAGGGTGTTCTTGAGCCGGTGCGAGAGTTCACGGTTGAGGAGGTCCTGACGCTCCTCGGCCTCGATCCGAGCGACGGCCGACCGGGTCCGGTCGGCGACCGTGCGAATGAACGACAACTCGCCCTCGCTCCAGTCTCGCGGTTCGGCTGCAAGGAGGAAGAACAGGGCGACGAACTGCCCGTGCTCCAGGATCGGCAGATTGATGAGGGCCCGGGTCTGCACTTGCAGGAGCGCATCGGCGGTGTCAGCGGTGAGGGGATCGCGGGCCGTATCGCCGATGATCACGGTTTCACCGCGTTTCAGCAGCTCGATGTAGCTGCCGTAGGTGCGGAAGGCATGTGGGCCGGCGATGCTGTCGAGGCCGGGTAGCGCCCAGTCCTGTTCGACAGTGATCTCTTCACGACCTACATCGACGCTGCCGTAGCCGGCGCGGCTGAGGCCGAGCGTGAAGCCGGCGATCTCGGCGGCCGCTGATGCGATCTCGGACCGGGTCCTCACGTCGCGCAGGACCTCGCCGAGCCGCAGGAGGGCGTCTTGCTGTCGGCTCGCCTGCAACCGTTCGGTCACATCGAGGAAGATCACGCCGAACCGCTCGGCCCCGAGGGAGAAGGCGCGTCCCTCGTACCAGCGCGCCAGTGAGCCGACTTGGCGTGTGAACGTGACCCCGCGCCCCGTCCGCACCACTTCGGCGAACTCATCCACCCAGACGTCCTCGACGTCGGGCAGGACCTCGCGTAGCGTCCGTCCAAGGACGGTGGAGGGGTCGATGCCGACGAGTTCGCCCCATGCCCTGTTGACGTCGATGTATCGCCAGTCGGTGATCGCACCATCGCTACCGCGGACGACCTCGCCGACGATGAAGCCTTCGCTCAGGCGCTCGAACAGACCGCGCCAGTGCGCTTCGCTATCAGCCAAAAGGACTTCAGCTAACTTGCGCTCGGAGATGTCCACGGCGGTGCCGGAGAACCGCACGGCCCGCCCTGCTTCGTCGGGGATCAGCTGCCCCTTGCACTCGACCCAGCGCAGCGCCTGATCGGGGATCGCCAGGCGATACTCGATCTGGAACGGCGCGGCGTGGTCGAACGTCTCGCGGATCGCCGCGCGCAAGGGAGCGAGGTCCTCTGGGACAACGAATCCTTGGTACTGCTCCATCGTGAGGCCGGCCGCCGTCCGGTCGGGGTCCAGTCCGTACAGCCGTGCGAATTGCGCATCGCCGTGAAGAAGGTCGCTGTCGACCATCCAGTCCCATAGGCCGACCGCGCCGGAGGCGGTCAGCGCCATCTGAAGGCGCTCCTCGGCGGTTCGCAGGGCCGCCTCCGCTGCGCGACGGGCCTCGATGTCGAGGAGTACGCCGGGGAAGCTCAGCGGCGTGCCATCGTCGGCCATGTCGACGCGCCCACTGGCTTCGATCCAGTAGTACCGGCCATCGAGGCGGCGGACCCGGTATTGATGCGCGTAGGTTCCACCGCGAAGGATCGCCTTGGTGATGGCGTCTGCCAAGCCGACCTTGTCATCGGGATGCACGGTCGCGACGATCTGGGCGAGCGGGATCCCCTCGCGTCCGAGGGCGGGGTCGAGGCCGAAGGAATGAGCGAATGCCTCATCGACGGTGAAGCGGTCCGAGGGGATGTCCCAGTTCCAAGTGCCGATGATGGCACCGGCCTCCAGCGCGAGTTGGACGCGTTGGCTGTTCTCACGGGCGAGTGCCTCGCTGCTACGGAGGGCGGCCTCGGCCTGACGCCGTGCCGTCGTGTCCGCGATGAGCATGGCGACGCGACCGCCACCGACCGGGAAGAGATGGGCATCGTACCAGCGACCGAGCGGGGCCGCCTCGCCCTCGAACCGTAGCGGCTCGCCCGTCTTGGCGACCTGTCCGTAGGCATCGTGCCAGTGCTGCTCGATGCCGGGGGCGATCTCATTGGCCCAGCGTCCGACCACGTTCGACAATCCGGTGTGACGCTCGAAGGCCGGATTGGCCGCCAAGACGCGGTGATCGACCGCCCGGCCGTCCTCGCCGAACTTTACCTCACAGATGCAGAAGCCGGCATCGATGTTCTCGTACAGGACGCGGTAGCGATCTTCGCTCGCCTCCTGCGCCGCACTTATCCGTTCAAGACGCGCGGCATTGGTTTCAGCGGCATCCTGGGCGCGACGTTCGCTCGCAGCGGTCCGGCGCAGCGCCAAAAGACTGGACACTTGGCGGCTGAGGGCGCGCAGATCATCGGCCTGCTCGGGGGTGAGGCCTCCTGGACGCGGGGCGGTATCGATCACGCACAGCGAACCAAGCACGGCCCCATCCGTCATGCGCAGCGGCGCGCCCGCGTAGAAGCGGATGCCTAGTTCGCCCGTCACCAGGGGATTGGTCGCCGTGCGCGCGTCGCGCGTCAGGTCGGGAATGACCAGGAGGTCCGGCTCGACGAGCACGAACTTGCAGACCGAGCGGTCGAGCTCGGTCTCGCACTGGGGGAAGCCGACCTTCGCCTTGAACCATTGCCGGTCGTGCGCGACGAGGCTGACGAGGGCGACGGGCGTTTCGCACAGACGCGCGGCAAGCCGGACGATATCGTCGAAACCCTCTTCCGGCGCGCTGTCGAGGACGCTGTAGCTGTCGAGCGAAGCGAGGCGCTCTGGGTCGAGGATGGAACTGCTGGTCAAATGATCTGTACCGTGGGCACGGGGCACGGGGCACGGGGCACGGGGCACGGGGCGCGGCCACAGGCCACCGCGTTCCCACTCGTCCTTCTTTACCGTTCATCGCGGCATTTGCCACGCGGCGTCTTGCGCCAACGAGTGACAGGCGCTGGAGTTTCGGCCGATAGACGCGTCGTTAGGAAGAGCTTCCGAAACCTCAGACGTCCTGGAGCAGCAGCACGGGGATGACGTCCGCTTCTGTGGATTGTCACCCGAAAGCGGAATGGCAACAATCCACCTAAGCCGGCCGTTAGCGTCTGGCCCAGCAGCCCGAAAGCGGACCTTTCAAGGGTCGGCAAAGGGTCGAAAGCGGCCCCCCAACGGCGTTCAAAATCCGTTAGGGTATACCCATACGAACGTGATCCGCCGCGCATAGCTCGCGCCGATGCTCGTCTAGATCCGCGCCCCGGGCGCCGCCAGCCCGTGCGCGATCTCGGCGGCGTTCACCGGACTGGTTCGAGCCGATCGTACCCCTTGGCGCGGTAGACGATGACCGAGGCGATCCACGCCAGGACGAAGATCCCGACGACGGCAAAGCCAGCCTCGCCCAGGTTGTCGTTGAGCGTGCCTACTACCCGCCACAGGCCGCCCTCAAGCCCGAGCTTATCGCCGATCAGGCCCAGGGCCTCCAGGCCGCCGATGAACAGCGCGATCGTCGCGGACGCCGCAGTAATGGTCAGGTTGTACCAGAGCTTGCGGATCGGGTTGTCGAGCGCCCAGCCGTAGGCGCCGGTCATCAGCACGCTGTCGGTGGTATCCATGAGCGTCATGCCCGCGGTGAACAGCGCCGGGAAGATCAGGATCGCCCAGAACGACAAGCCCTGCGTGGCCTGCGTCGCGGAGATGCCGAGCAAGGCGACCTCTGTCGCGGTGTCGAAGCCAAGCCCGAACAGGAAGCCGATCGGATACATATGCCAGGAGCGCGAGACGACGCCGAAGACCCGGCGGAACGCGCGCGCCAGCAGCCCGCGCCCGGCAAGCAGCGCATCCAGGTCCTCGTCCACGACCTTACCGCCCCGGCGCACGCGGGAAAACGCAGCCCAGACGCCGCGCAGGATGAACAGGTTGGCGATGCCGATGACGATCAGGAAGGTCGCCGAGACTGCCGTGCCGATCAACCCGCCGAGGCCATGGAACTCTTCGAGACTGTCCTTCATCGCCGCGGCCGTCACGGCGATCAGGCCCGAGGCCAGGATGACGATGGTCGAGTGGCCGAGGGAGAAGAAGAGGCCGACCGAGTAGGGCTTCTTGCCCTCCTGCATGAGCTTGCGCACGACGTTGTCGATGGCCGCGATGTGATCGGCGTCGAAGGCGTGGCGCAGGCCGAAGCTGTAGGCGAGGAGCGCGGTCGACATTAGGATGGGCTGGTTGGCGAACACCACGAAGGCGGCGATCCAGGCCGCGATGTTGGCGGCGATCAGGACGGCGTAGGCGAGCCCGACCTTCGCCCGCAGATGGGCGGGCTGATCGTCGAAGGGATTGGGCAGCAAGGATCCACTCCGGATGGTAGGGCTCGTCTCAGCCAGGAATGCCCGTCAGAACCGCCCCGCGAGGGTCAGACGCACCGCTGTCGGTTCGACGGGGTGGAAATGCCGGTCGGCGACGGCCGCGGCCTCTCCGGGCAAGCGGGACTCGTAGTAGTAGGTGATCTGATCGGCCTTGGCGTTCGTCAGGTTGAGCACGTCGAGCGCGAGGCTCACGCCGTTATCGAAAGCGTAGCCGATCCTGCCGTTGAGGAGCGCGGTCGGTTTGGAGCGCACCGAGTTGTCCTCGATCAGTGGCCGGGGGCCGAAGTACCGGAAGCGCAGCGAGCCGAACCAGCCCTGACCTTCGCCGAACGTGATGCCCGCCGACGCGATCGTGGTCGGCGCCTCCGGCACCCGCTGGCCGACAGGATCGCGGTCGGAGAAGCGCGCGTTTGTGATCGTTAGGTCGCCCTCCAGCCGCAGCCAGGGGGTGACGGCGTAGTGGTTGCTCCACTCGATGCCGAAGCGGCGAGTCGGGCGGCTCGGCTCCGTGGTGCCGGTATCGCCCTGGAACAGGTTCTCGGAGGCGAAGTCGAGACGGAACAGGGCGAGACTGGTCTCCAGCCCGGCGATCGAGCGGTTGCGGATGCCGACCTCGTAGCCCGTCGAAGGCACCAGGAAGGGCGAGCGGCTGATGTTGAACAACGGGCTCGCTGGATCGACCGTCGCGGTGACGCCGCGGGCGTCGTTCGAGTGGAAGCCGCCGCCATAGTTCAGGTAGATCTCTGTATCCGCCCACGGCCCGAACACCGCCCCGAGCTTCGGATTGACGATGCTGTCGCGGGCGCGGCCCGAATTCGCCGGCGTGTCGGAGCGGACGTTCGCATAGTAGCCGTCTGCTCGGAAGCCGACGCTGGTGCGCAGCCAGTCGGTCCAGCGCACCCGGTTCTCGTAGTAGAAAGCGGCGCTCGCTTCCAGCACCCGGTCGTCGAGCACGGTCGATCGGTACTGCCGCGCCGTGGTGTTGAACAGGCCGACCCGGATGTCGTCGGTGCGGGTCTGGATGCCGATCTCGTTCTCCATCGGCAACCCGAACAGGTCGCCCTGGAAGACCCGTGAAATCTCGCCGCCGCCGAGGACCCGGGCATCACGCTGGCGGAATTGGTCGCCGTTGATGGGGTCGTTGAGGAAGTAGGTGAAGTTGTTCCAGAGGTTCATCTGGTAGCGGATCACGTAGGCCGAGGCCCGCGTGATGCCGCCGGCATCCGACTGGCTCCAGCGCCCGGAGAGAGAGAAGCGTCCGGTATCGCCGCCATCGGTCGGGTCCAACGTGCCGTAGCGGCCGATAATCCCCTCCGCTACCGCCCGCTCGGGTATCTGGTTGGTAGCGTTCCACTTCGCCCAATAGGCCATACCGGTGACGGCGAAGCCGTCCGTCGCGGTGCCTTGGCTGTAGCGGGCGACGCCGTTGAGCTTGCGCAGAGCGTCGGGCACGACCCACGGTCCGTCGTAGGTCTGAGCCTCGCCCGCCACCAGGAGATTGCCCGCGCCGAGCGGCACCGAGGCGGCCGAGAGCCCGCGCCTGAAGCCGAAGCTTCCCAGCGTCGTCAGTGCGAGGTTGCGGTCGAGCTTGTCGAGGTAGTCGATCCGCACCGAGCCGGCGGAGGCGAAGTCGCCGTCGCGGACGAAGTACGGGCCCTTGTGGAACTCGACCGCGCCGACGAGTTCGGGGATCAGGAAGTTGAGGTCGGCGTAGCCCTGGCCGTGGGCGTGGGTGCGCATGTTCACCGGCATGCCGTCGACGTGGATGGCGATGTCGGTGCCGTGGTCGAGGTTGAAGCCGCGCAGGAAGTACTGGTTGGCTTTGCCCTCTCCCGAGTGCTGCGTGATGATGAGGCCCGGTACCTCCTCCAGCACCTCGCCGGGACGGGTGACGGGGCGGCTGTTGATCTGCGCCCCCGAGATGATCCCAGCGCTGGCGGCATCGACAGGGCGGAGGCCACCGCCGATGCCGCTGACGCCTCCGACGTAGCCCGCGCTGGCGCCTGGGTTTCCGGGTCTGGCGGGAGCAGCAGCGACCTCGATCTCGGCAAGATCGATGTTCTGGTTCGGTGCCGTCGTCGATGAAGGCGCCGCCCAGGCGCACGGAGCCCCGATCAGCAGCGGGCTGAGCATGGACAGCGCGAGGCGGTCTCGGAGCGGGAATGGTCGGCTGGAGGAGCGAGGCGGCATAGTCGTCGTCGGGGAGCGCGGCAGTCCCGATCCTTGTCGCACACCGGCAGTATGATGAAGATGCGAAAAGATCACACTAACGGGATGATCTTGTGCTCGTGCTCGTGCTCGGCCGGCGGGTCACCTCCTCGGGGATCGGGTGCAGGTAGCCGTAGGGACGACCGTCGTCCGTAAAGATCGCGATCGGCCTGCGTCCACATCGGCTCCTCCTGCCGAAGACAACGCGCGACCGTCGCAATTAGTCAAACGGGCCCTCAGCGACCAGCGGCGCCCCGTCATCGAAGGGCGCCTTCACGCTTAGAACCGGGTCATCATGCGCGTCGCCCTTCAAACACGATCAATTGTGCAACGGGCGGCAATTAGAAGATGCTATACCGCTGCGCCAGGGGCACCACCGTTGCCGGCTCCGTCACGATATCCTCCCCATCGGCCGTGACGCGGTATGTCTTGGGATCAACCGTAATCGTTGGGAGCGCATCGTTCAGCTTCATATCCGCCTTGCTAAGGCCCCGGCACTTTCGCACCGGCTCGAGGCGCTTCTCCAACCCGTAGCTCTTGACGTCGCCCTCGCTCAGCGAGGCCGCGCTAACGAACAGGATCGAGCTGGGTCCTACCGCTTTGCCGACGTTGGCGAACATCGGCCGCATGAACTGCGGCTGCGGGGTCGGGATCGAAGCGTTGGCGTCGCCGATCTGCGCACAGGCGATGAACCCGCCTTTCAGCACCATCTCGGGTCGCGCCCCGAAGAACGCCGGCTTCCAAAGCACCAGGTCCGCAAACTTGCCCTTCTCGATCGAGCCGAGCAGATGGGACATGCCGTGGGCGATCGCCCCATTGATAGTATATTTAGCGATATAACGCTTGATGCGGAAGTTGTCGTTGCCGGGCGCGTCCTCCGGCAGCTTGCCGCGTTGACGTTTCATCTGGTCGGCGATCTGCCAGGTGCGCGTGATCACCTCACCCGCCCGGCCCATCGCCTGGCTGTCCGAGGTCATCATACTGATGGCCCCAATGTCGTGCATCCAGCCCTCTGCCATGATCGTATTGGCGCGGATGCGGCTCGCGGCGAAGGCCACGTCTTCGGGAATGCGCTTGTCGAGGTGGTGGCAGATCATGAGCATATCGAGATGCTCGGCCACCGTGTTGATGGTGTAGGGGTTGGTCGGGCTGGTTGAACTGGTGAGGATGTTCGGTACGCTGCACACACGCATGAGGTCCGGCGCGTGGCCGCCGCCGGCCCCTTCCGAGTGGTAGGTGTGGATCGTCCGGCCGCCGAAAGCCTTGATGCTGTCCTCGACCGTGCAGCTCTCGTTGATCGTGTCGGTGTGGATCGTGACCTGGATGTCGTGATCATCGGCCATCGACAGGCAGGTATCGATCGCAGCGGGCGTGGTGCCCCAATCCTCGTGCAGCTTGAGGCCGCCGGCACCAGCCAGGATCTGTTCCCTCATGCCGTCCGGCTTGGCCGAGTTGCCTCGTCCAGTGAATACGAAGTTGACCGGGATCGCATCAGTCGCCTGCATCATCAGACGCAGGTAGTTCGGATTGGGCGTGCAGGTGGTAGCCAAAGAGCCCGTGGCTGGCCCCGTGCCGCCGCCAACCAGGGTGGTGACGCCGCTAGCAAGCGCGCTGTACGGCTGGGGCGGGCAGATGTAATGGAAGTGCGTGTCGATGCCGCCAGCCGTGAGGATCAGCCCCTCGCCCGCGATCACCTCGGTGTTGACGCCGATAATGAGGTCCGGATCGACGCCCGCCATCACGTCCGGGTTGCCGGCCTTGCCGATCCCGGCAATGCGTCCGCCCTTGATCCCGACATCGGCCTTCACGATAGCCTTGTAGTCGACGATCAGCACGTTGGTGATGACGCAATCGAGCGCCACAGACGAGTCGACGCCTGACGCTTGGCCCATGCCGTCGCGGATAACCTTGCCCGCGCCGAACACGCACTCGTCGCCGTAGACCGTGAAGTCCTTCTCGACTTCCAAGGTGAGGCAGGTGTCGCCAAGTTGCACCTTGTCACCCGTGGTCGGTCCGAACAGGGCGGCATAGTCGCTGCGCTTGATCTCGTAAGCCATGCCTGCCCCCTCAGCCTTGGACGGCCGCGTCGCGCGCCTTGATCCGCGCCAGCGTGCCCGCCTTGTTGCTGCTGCCCACGGTGCCGTTCGCGAAATTGTTGCCGCCGCGGATCACCTTGTTGCCGGCAATGTCGACCAGCGCCACCGTCTTGGTTTCGCCGGGCTCGAAACGGATTGCCGTCCCGGCAGGCACATCTAGACGCTTGCCGTACGCCTGCTCCCGATCGAACTTCAGGCGCGGATTGCACTCGATGAAATGGAAGTGGCTGCCGACCTGGATCGGCCTCTCATCCGTATTGGTAACGCTGATCGTAAGTGTATGCCGGCCGGCATTGAGCATCAGCACTCCGTCCGGCGTCGTGATTTCTCCAACCATCGCATGCATGGTCGGACCGAACAACGACGCATCAGGGATAGGCAGCATACTACCATGCAACGCCAAGACGAGGTCGCCTTCGTCCTGCGTGATGGGCGCACGAATAGCCACGAGCTTGGTGCCATCGGGGAAAGTCCCCTCAACGTGTACCTCACCCAGCAGCTCGGGCACGCCTGCCTGCACCTCACGTCTGCCCAGCAATTTGCCACCGATCTCCATGAGGTCTGGGACCGAGTGCTTGCCGTCTCGGATCAGCTCCAGGACCACCAAAGCGATGAGCGCCACGGCCTCGGGATGGTTCAGGCGCAAGCCGCGCGCGAGCCGCCGCTGCGCTAACAGACCGATCGACATGAGCGTGAGCTTGTCGACCTCATGGGGGGCGAGATGCATGCGGCCACTCCTTCCAGCAGGGGTGGCCTTTGGTAACACAGGGCGGTATGAGGAAAACTGAAAAGATCATACTGAACCGCGCAGATCGTGGGCATTCTGCCTAGTTAATGTGCATGGAGTATGGACTCCGCCGCCATGATGTGAAGCCTTCCTTGGGTGACCCCGCGTTGGGTCGTCACTTCATCGGCGTACGCACGGACTTGGCTGACGGTCCCGCGCAGGACCACGACTTCGAGGCAGCTCTCATGGGTGATGTGCAGGTGAAGCGTGGAGATCGCGAGACCCTGATGATGGTGCCCAATATCGGCGAGCCGGTTCGGTAGATCACGCACGTGATGCTCATAAATGTAAGTCAGTGTTGCATAGCAGGAAATTTCGGAAAGTTCTGTAATTTTGCGGTGGGCGATGTGGTCGCGAACCATGTCGCGCACGGCTTCCGAGCGGCTGTTATAGCCACGACCTTCCACAATCTTGTCGATTTCGCCTAGGAGATCATCCTCGATCGTGATGGTGATCCGTTGCACGCGTACCCCCTGAGCCAGTTCCATCTGGAGCCGCAGACCATAGAGCGGAGACCAGAGCGTCAAGGAGGATCTTATGCCCGCTAATGAAGGCCCGCCGACCCTCTCCCCCGATTGGCGCAATCAGGGCATTCGTGTTGTCCGGGCCGCCCTGCAGAGCTGCGACACCCCCGAAACCAAGGGCATGAACCGCCAGGTTGCCCTGAGCGGCAGTCGGACGGGCGCGCAGGCGCTGTGGGCCGGAACCAACCATATCCGACCTGGCGAGATCACAGGCGCCCATCATCACGGACCGCTGGAAAGCGTGATCTACGTTATCTCCGGACGTGCGCTTATGCGTTGGGGTGAGCGGCTAGAGTTCATCACCGAAGCTGGTCCTGGTGACTTTCTGCAAGTGCCAGCGTGGTTGCCGCATCAAGAGCTCAATGCCTCTGACAAGGAGGATCTGCGTTGCGCGCTTGTCCGGAGCGGTCCAGAAGAAATAGTTGTCAATCTTAATATTGATCCCGTAGATGAGCCTGAGTGGATCAAATCTTGATAGCAATCATGATATTATGTAAATTATTTTGCAGGATCTCTCATGTTTTATGATAATGTAAAGTCTGATCGATACGAAGAGCAGATGAATGGTCTGATGAAAATAATAGTCAGCTATGTAAAAAATCATTATATAAAATCATCCGATTTGCCATGTCTTATAGCAAATATTTATGTAGCATTAAATAATATCAGCGTTATAAATTCCTATAATACGAAAAATAAACATTCTTTATCATCAATAAATACGGTAAATTCTGATTATATTGTTAGCCTAGAGGATGGAAAACGTTACAAACTACTTAAGCGTCATCTTGCGAGCAGAAATCTTTCACCGGATCAGTATCGTGCGAAATGGGGTCTACCCGATGATTATCCCATGGTTCCTCTTAATTATGCCGCAAGACGCTCAGAAATAGCAAGAGATCAAAAACTCGGCCACAAAAAAACGTAATATTGCAATACCAGTTCCGCCAATGCCCTGTTAGCCTCTTCTCAGTCCTGAGCTTCACCAGCGGCGACCAAGATCGCCGACACGATCGCGCTCTCGTAGATCTCTGTTGCATCGGAGGCGCCGGCTACATCAGCGGTATACCAGTTCCTGGTTCCATACGCCCCCCTTATGCGAGGGCGAGGAAGTTCCGGAGAGACGGCGCAGTCGGCCTCCATGGTGTCAAAGCCACCGGCACCCTACCCAGCCGCCTGTGCCGCAACGGACACGCCCGCTCCCCGAGGCGCGCGACACGGTCGAGCCGGCTCGCCGCATGCTGGCTACGGCGGCCTGTTCCCGGCACCGTTGCGGCGGCCTACCTGCGCTCACGCGGGCTCGAGCACGCGGTCGACCAGCTTGCCCTGCGGTTCCACCCGCGATGCCTGTACCGGCCTCAGCCAAGGAGCCCCCGGGCCCCGACACCTATCATCCGGCCCTGCTGGCCAGCGTCGCCGACCTGTCGGGCACCGTGACGGCGGTCGGCCGGACCTGGCTCGCTCCGGACGGCCGGGGCAAGGCTGCGGTGCGCAACCCGCGGCGGACCCTCGGCAACCAGCTCGGCCACGGAGTGCGCTTCCCCGGTACGGTGTCCGACCTGATGGTGGCGGGCGAGGGCGTCGAGACGGTGCTGTCGGTCCAGCGCGTCCTGCCAGCCGTGCCGCATGTCGCCGCCCTGTCGGGGGCTCACCTCGCCGCCCTGGTCCTTCCTCGGGGCTTGCGCCACCTCTACATCGCCCGCGACGCCGATCCAGCCGGCGAGAGCGGTGCCGCGACCCTGCGCCGGCGCGCCGAGGCTGCGGGTATCCTGGTGAGCCAGCTGGATCCCCGCGAGGACGACTTCAACACCGACCTCTGCCACATCGGCCCGCGGGATCTCGCCCTGCATCTCGCGCCCCAGCTCGACCCGAATGACGCAGTGGCCCACCTCCAGTTCGAGGATGCCCTGGCGGCGTGACCCGCTTCCCTCTTGGTGTGAACCAGCCCGAGAGGCAGTCACGGGCCGCGAGAGCGCCAGCGTCCACGGCCTTCTTGAGAGGGCGACGGGTGCCAGGTCGGGGGACCTTGGGCGCAACGGCCGGCATCCGACGATTTTCCGCCGCCGCCCGAGGGCGGCTTTGCATCGCGAAACAAAATCGACGGCCGTAGAGCCGTCCTCCGCTCCGCTCCGGCCCGCGCGGCCGCATCGCCAGAGTGCGATGCGGATCCTCGTCGCGCGGGTGCGCCAGGCCCCCGAGCCCGGCCTTGGGTCGCCATGAAGGCCGCGATGGACGCGAGCCCTCCGGATCCCAGAGGAGCCTCCGATGCTAGACCACCTCACCCCCGACCTCGACGAGGACCTGGCCGCCGATCCGACCCTGCTCGAGGAACTCGCGGCCACCGCCTACCGCCCGTTCGAGGAGCACGACGATCCCCGGCCCCTGCCCCACTCCGGCAAGCTGAACCATGCCCTCTATATCGGGATGTCGGCGCTCGAGGAGGCCTTCGCCGGCACCCGCCTGGAAGACGACCTCGAGGACGTGCTGTGGGGGGTCGTGAACGTCTTCCACCGCCGCGTGGAGACGATCGATCGCAAGCTCGACGAGAACGAGCAGGCGCAGCGCCAGAGCCAGCGGGAGCAGGACGGCAGCGAGGTGCTGTCGGTCGAGCTGGAGCGGCTCGTCGCCCTTGGAATGACGCTCTCGGAACGCCGCAACGCCTTCGAGTACGCCCGCGACGCCGCCGCCCACCGGTTCACCCGGATCACCAAGTCGCTGTGGCGCCCGCGCTCCGGCTCGCAGGTCAACCGCGCGACGATGACCGCGGCGATGATCGATAGCCGCGACTTCATCAGCGCCCGGCGCCGGGCCGAGACCGAGATCCACCTGCCGCGGGGCACCCGGATCGCCTTCACGGGCGGCAAGCAGTTCCAGGAGGTGTCGGTGATCTGGGACACCCTGGACCGCGTCAGGACCAAGTACCCCGACATGGTGCTGTTGCACGGTGGCGGCGAAGGCGCGGAGCTGATCGCCGCGAAGTGGGCGGAGAACCGCAAGGTCGCCCAGGTGGTGTTCAAGCCGGACTGGAAGCGCCACAGCAAGGCGGCGCCCTTCCGGCGCAACGACCAGATCTTGGAGCAGGCGCCGATCGGGATCGTGCACTTCCCGGGCGGCGGGATCTCCGACAACCTCGCCGACAAGGCGATGGCGAAGGGTATCCCCGTCCAGCGGAACGTGAAGGCCGGCGCGTGAGCGCCGGTCCCCGCGGACGGGCGGTCCGTGATCGGGCCGCTATCCCCCGTCGTGGCTCGGGAGCCAGGCGGCCTCCCGGGCCTCCTTGGCGAGCCGCAGACAGGCCTCTTCGAAGACGTCCTGCACGCACCGATCCCGGATGAGATCGGTCACGAGCGCAGCCAGGCGATCGTAGGCCCCGCGGGGGATGGGGATCAGCTGATCGGGGTCACGGTGGATGACAGTGTCACCGGTCTGGACCAACGTGAAGCTGGAGCGGTCGCAAAACCCGATGGCCTTACCGTCAAGCTGGAAACCCTCGATCAGCTCCCCGATGTCGTCGATGCCGGTGGCCGAGACGAACCCTGCCCCGAAGGTCAGCGTAAGGCGGAGATCCGTGGGCTCGCCGACCTCGAACCGAAGCGAGGTGGAGCCCTCAAAAATCGCCTTGATGGTCATCCAGGAAGACCCCGGAAGAGGCGCGGTGGAGGCCTTGGGGGAGGTGAACGGCGCGAGTGGGTTGGCGGCCACGATTGCCCCTGAGTTGTGCCGGTATGCCGCAAGGTAGCACGCCGAGACGGCGGGGTCAGCACTGAAGCCAAGCCCCTCAATGCCGGGTCTGAACAGCCCCTCCCCTAGGAGAGCCAAGCGCCTGGTCAAGCCGCCAGGCTCGCAGGGTCCGGAACCGGCGCGATGCGAGACGCCGTGCTGTGCGTCAGCCGACTACAATCCGGAGATCCAGAGCAACGGCAAGGGGTGGGAGACGATCACACCCCCCATCCGTCGAAGCCCACCATACGGCTGATTCACCCCTTGCGGATGGCGTGCGAGGAGGCGCGGCAGTGTCGTTCGCGACGGCGCCGAACCGTCCAACGACGATGGCGACGAGGGAACAGACCCCGTCTCCACTCGCAACCGTCCGGCCGGACAATTCTCCCCTGTCGCTGCGCGCCATTCCTCGCGGGACAAAATCGCCAGTCCGGCCGGTCCTCCGCGGCGCTCCGGCCCCTGCGGGGTGCGGGCGGCGCCGTGGCCTGTTTGGGGGGGCGCATCGCGCCGGGACGGTCCCGAGCGCCAGGGAGACCAACCCGATGCTCCTCTCCACCAAAATCCCTCAGACAGGTCTTCGCGCGAACCTCCAGGCGATCCTGGCCTCAATGAATGCGGAGATGAACTCTCTCACCGACCTTGCCGCGCGGCGGGTCGTGGCGGAATGCCTCGAGGAGGTCCAGGCCGCGAACGACGACCTCCCACCGGGGGCCTAAACGAGCCGCCACGAGGGTCGGCATGAGCTGACCCTTCGCCGTTTTCGGGAGAACGAGAAGCTCGGCTTTAAGCGGTAACCGGATCGTGGAGGTATCGGCGTCAGGCTGGAAGCGCTCCTCCCCGGCGAGGGCAGCCTTCCTGGTCAGGCCGCGAGGCTGGAGGCGTCCGGAGTGGGCGCCATCACGAGCGGCGGCGGCGCGGTGGAAGGCGCCCTCCCGCGCCAAACTGGAGCAGCGGCGAGGGTCACGAGCCGGCCACCGCGCCCCATCCGGCAAGCCCGGCGTCCGGTCGATCCGCCCCAAGCGGAACCGGCGGTGAAGCGCGGCGCCGACGTTCGCCACAGCGTCGGACCGTCCCTACACGATGGCGACAAGGGAACAGACGGCGTCTCCGCCCGCAACCGTCCGGCCAGACGATTTTCCCCTGCCGCTTCGCGTCATTCCTCGCGAAACAAAATCGTCAGTCCGGCCGGTCCTCCGCTGCGCTCCGGCCCCTGCGGGGTGCAGGCGGAGCCGCCGCCTGTTTGGGGGGTCGCATCGCGCAGGGACGGTCCCGAGCGCCACAGGAACCCAGCCTATGCCGCGCCCCACCTCGACCCTCCCCGCCCACGCCCGCTACGCCCTCGTGACCCACGTTGCGGAACTCCAGGCCGAGCTGGCCTCCATCTCCTGCCCGCGCGAGCGGCGCACCATTCAGGCCGAGTTGAAGGCCGCCCAGACCCGGGTCGCCCAGCTCACCCCGGAGGGCTAAAACCCCCTCCTCCAGGGCCGCCCAACGGGCGGCCTTCTACCCCGGAGATCGGGGTGCCTTACCCTGGTTCGTAGCGCGCGGGACAAGCCTTCGGCGGGCACCCGTTCGGGCGCCCGCCGAACCGTCCGATTGGACGGGTTTCGCCGCGTCCGGCGACGCGGCGAGCGGCCCGTCAGGCCGCCTGTTGGCTCGCCTCAATCTCGGTTCGGTAATCATCCGCTTCCTGGCTTTCACGAGCGAAGAAGCGGTTCTCCTTGACGAGCTTCTTCATGTCGTCGCGTCGGAAATAGATCGCGCGTCCGCAGCGGATCGGCTCGATGCCCGGCACGCACAGGATCTGCTCGTCGCGCCTCATGGTGTTGATGATCTCATCGGGCATAATGAGCGCCCGTTTGTGGAGCGAGGTCGAGGCCGACACGCTCACTCCGCCCGAGCCCTTGCCGCCCGAACGAGCCTGCTGGCTGAACGAAATGGTCTCCTGCGTGAAGTACCCGCAGCGCTCCGACAGCGCCTTGGCCGTTTCGACGTCGGTGACGGCCGAGAAGCTCTGCCACGAGGTCGACTCGAACCAGGCCGAGACGGCATCCTTGTCGCCCCATTGCTGGCGAAGCTGGCCCAGCGCCTGGTACACCATCACGAGCACGATGCCGTACTTGCGGCCGGCGTCGCGGGCGACCTCGAGCAGGCTCATGTTGCCGAGCCGTGCAGCCTCGTCGAGGATAAATGCGACGCGGTCTTTCACCTCACCGTTGGCATGGTAGAGCGCGTTCATCAGCCCACCTATGATGACCCGGGCAAGGCCCGGGTAATCCTGAAGCGTCTGAAGGTCGAGCGCGACGAACACGTCGATATCGCTCTCGACAAGGTCGAGGCTGGAGAACTTCCCGCCCGAAACGATGGCGGCGTATTCCTTGAACGACAACCAGTTGGTGAGATCGGCCGCGGTGGCGTAAACGCCGGAGAATGTCTGAGGCGTCATCGACTTGAACGGGCCCAGCGCCAGCGCGGCAAACGAGTCCTTTTCCTCGGCCCTGAGGATCCGGCTCAGGTACTCCAGGAAGTCAGGCTCAGCCTGCGAGATCAGCTCGCGCAGGGTGCGCAACGTGCGCGGCCGGGTCGCATCGAAACCCCGGTTGAGGCAGATATGGGCGAGCACCCCGCGAATGAGTTGGAGCGCCGAGTTTCGGAAGAAGTCGTTGGGATCGGCGCGCTTGACCTGGCCGGTGGCGATCCAGCCGACCACGGCGGCGATGTCCTTCTCGGCTGAGTTCTCACCCCGCCCGATCCAGTCGAGCACGTTGAACCCGCTCTTGGGATCCGTCGGCGTGATGCAGAACACCCGCCGACGGTTGCTCGGACCACGCATCGTTTCTCGATACTCGGCGAGCATCGGATGCAACTCGGTCGAGGGGTCGAGGACGACGGCATTCCAGGGGCACGACAGCAGCATCGGGATCACGGTACCGGTGGTCTTGAACCCGCCCGATCCCGAGAAGATCAGCCCGTGCCCAGAGCCGAGATCGGCATTGAACCCCATCAGCGGTTTGCGCCCGCCGGAGCCCCACGTCCTGCGATCGCCTGGCTTGAAGATCCGCGAGGTGTTCCTGGGGTCGAGATCGGGCCGGTACAGCTCTCCGAGCACCAGCGCACCATCCTCCGGAAACAGCTCACCGGCGAGCTTCATCGGCGCCCATTCGGCGTCGCCATGGGCTGCGGATTTCGACCGGACCGGCTTGCTGTAGCCGCGCGTAGTTTTTCGGACCCGGACCAGTGACACGACCGGCGCGATGAAGGCGACGAAGCCCGCAAAGCACACCGCGCAGAACAGCGGGATGTCAGCCTGGCGGAGCAGTGCGCGGGCGTCGGCTCGCGGGTTGAGCGCGCTCAGACGAGCAATTTCCTCGCGGACCGTCCAAGCGCAAAGAGCGATCAGGAACAGCGAGGACAAGCTTGCGACCACGCGGCCGCTGTCGCCGGCCCGGGTCAGGCCCGAAGCGGCAAACAGCACCAGTGCGGGGAACGCCACGGCGGCCACCCGCATGGCGTGGGCCATCATCGTGTGGCCCGGTTCGATGACGTAGAAGGCGCCGACCAGCGGGGCAAGGAACAGGCTGAACGTGAGGTGCAGCGCCAGGCCGATCGCGACGACGATGACCCCGTTGATCCACTTCATTTCGTGAACTCCTTATCCCCCAGGCGGGCGAGCCGCTCTTCGACGGCAGGGTCGCGAATGCGCTCGCGGCCCTCGACCAGCAGACCGAGCAGCACGTTGGTCGGGATGTCGGCGAGCCCGGCTTTGACGATCAGGCCGCCGAGCTTGATCTTCTGGTGCGCGTCCCGCGTGCGCTCCTCACTCCGCTTCAGCACCAGCATTCTCTGGAGCCGTTCGAGCTCTGCGACCTCTCGTTGCCGTGGGCTGCGCCACCTCCGGGTATTCCGTACGAAATCGCGCCACCAGTTCCTCGAAGGCCTTGGTCAGAACCTCCTCGGGAATGGCGATCGAACCGAGACCGGCCTTCATCGCCAGGCCACCGATCCGCGCGGCCTCGGCCTTGTCATGTTCGGTGAGCTTCTTCTTCAGCGCATCGATCGAAATGGTGAGCTGCTGGATCTCGCCGAGGATCGCCTCGCGCGACTTTGGTCTGGCCATGGATGCTCCGTTCCCATTCGGTTGGACAGCACTGGTTAACATCCGCAAAATGAATGGGAAACGCTGCGTCAGAACGCCGAAGCGTTATCAGGCTCGGGACGCGAGGACCCGTGGTCCCAACGTCACACTTTCCGCGATGTTAGACTTAGAATGGCGTGGGGTGGCCCAGTCGGGTCGCCGATCATGAGCCGGACGATTGACCTTCGGCGGCCAAGGTTATGGCCGAGCTTCAGGCCTCTCCTCTCCCCTTCCGGCGGCGCGACCTTCGCCGGAGCGCGGAGGCCAGTTCGATCGGGCCTCCCGTTCCCGTTGCCCTGATACCTCCGGCGATCGCGCCCGCAGGAAGGGCGCGCTGGCCGGCTTTGCCGGGCAGCAGGTTCCGGCCCCGCAGGGGCCTCTCTTAAGCGGAACTACGGCGCGAAGCGCCTCCGCAAAGTCCCCTGAGTTTTACGAATGGGCGCACTTATGGGGAAATTTGCATTTCCCTGCGTTAGCTGGTATGGCCAAGCTCGGGTAACCCTCGCATGGCCATCTATCACCTCTCGGCTCAGGTCATCAGCAGCGGCGCCGGCCGGAGTGCCGTCGCCTCCGCCGCCTACCGGCGCGCGGCCACCATGACCCGCGAGCGTGACGGCAAGGTCATTACCTACGAGGGCAAGCAGTTCGTCGCCCATACCGAGCTGAGCTTGCCCGCAGAGGTTCCAGCCTGGTTTCGCACCGGCATCGACGGCCGCAGCGAGAACGGAGCTTCGGCCTATCTCTGGAACGCCGTCGAGCGGAAGGAGGGGCTGAAGGGCACCGGGTTCGCGATGGAGATGAACATCGCGCTGCCGAATGAGCTGACCTTGGATCAGAACGTCGCCCTTGCCCGCGATTGGGTCGAGGCGGAGATCACGGCGAAGGGCTACGTCGCGGATTGGGCCCTGCACGACGCGCCAGGCAACGCGCACATCCACGTCATGGTCCCGCTCAGGATGCTGACCGAGGACGGCTTCGGTGCGAAGTTCGACTTCGCCCGCGATCGCGCCGGCAACGTGCTCTACCGGGAGGACGGCAAGCCTCGTTACGAGCGCCTAGCCGGGCCGATGAAGCACCTCGTCCCCTGGCGCCGTTCGTGGGCGGAGGTGACGAACACCCACCTCGCAGCCGCAGGCTTGGACCTGCGCATCGACCATCGATCGCACGTCGAGGCCGGCATCCGGATCGAGCCGACCGAGCACATCGGCGTCCAAGCCTCCAACCTGCGCGGCACCGTCTCCGATCGGGTCGAGGAAGAGAAGCAGAAGCGCATCCGCAATGCACAGGCGATCATCGCCGATCCGGACAAGCTGCTGCCGATCCTCTCACGCGAGAAGTCGGTCTTCGACGAACGCGACATCGCCCGCGCCGTCTTCCGCTACATCGACGACCCGGCCGCCTTCGAGGCGGTGCGGCTCAGGCTCGGCCAATCCCCCGAACTCGTCGCGGTCGCCGAGGAGGTGTTCGATCCCGAGAGCGGGCACGTGGTGTCGCCGGCGCGCTGGACCACGAGGGCTCTGCTTCAAGCCGAGATCCTAATGCAGGCGGCGACCGGCCGGCTTTACGCCGATGCCGGTCACAGGGTGTCACCGCAGGCGCTCGAACGAGCCATTGCGGCCCGCCCGGAACTGTCCGAGCAGCAGCGTGAGGCGGTCCGCCACGTCACGGCGCCCGAGCGGATCGCGGCCGTGGTCGGGTTTGCCGGCGCGGGCAAATCGACCACGCTCGGCATTGCCCGTGAGGCCTGGATCGGTGCCGGTCACGCCGTCGTCGGCGGGGCGCTCGCCGGCAAGGCGGCTGAGGGGTTGGAGCAGAGTGCAGGGATCGCGAGCCGCACGTTGGCATCATGGGAACTCGCCTGGAAGCACGAGCGCGACCTGCTGAAATCCGGCGACGTGTTCGTGCTCGACGAGGCCGGCATGGTCGCCTCCGAGCAGCTCTCGCGGATCGTCCAGGAGGTGGAGCGGCGCGGCGCCAAGCTGGTCCTGGTCGGTGACGCCCAGCAGCTCCAGCCGATCGAGGCCGGCGCCGGCTTCCGGGCGATCACCGAGACGATCGGCTACGCCGAGCTCTCCGAGATCTGGCGTCAGGTCGATCCGGCGATGCGGCGGGCAAGCGTGGCCTTTGCCAGAGGCGAGGCGGCCGCGGGACTCGGCGTTTACAGCGAAGCCGGGATGGTGCGGTTCTCAGCCGATCGCGAGGGCGCGCGCGAGGCCCTGATCGCGGCCTGGAAACCGGACTACCTTGGCCTCAAGCCTGACGGTAGGCCGGCCGAGACGCTGATCCTCGCCCAGACCAACGTCGACGTTCTGGACCTCAACGCCTTGGCGCGTTCGGCGCTCAAGGCCGACGGGATGCTGGAGAATGAGGCCCGGTTCATCACGGCACGCGGCGAGCGGATGTTCGCTCCCGGCGACCGCGTGCTGTTCCTCGAGAACGATCGCCAGCTCGGCGTGAAGAACGGGATGCTCGCAACCGTCGAGGCCGCGTCGAGCGGCCGGCTCACGGTCAAGCTCGATCGGGCCGGCAGAGGTGACGGCGAGCGGATCGAGGTCCACGCCGAGGTCTATCGCAACCTCGATCACGGCTACGCGGCCACCGTCCATAAGAGCCAAGGCGCGACGCTCGATCGGGTCCACGTGCTGGCCACGCCCGGCATGGATCAGCATCTGGCATACGTGGCGATGACGCGTCACCGCCACACCGTCATCCTCCACGGTGCGCACGCCGACTTCATTCCGGACTGGCGCAAAGCCAAGCTCGGAGCGGCGCCGTCACGGGGCGTTCTCGATGCGGCTGCGCTCGACGGCTTGTCGCGCCGGTTGTCGCGGGACGGTTCGAAAGCCTCGACCCTGGATTACGTCGACGAGGCCGCTTTCCGTGAGGCCGCTGTCGCGCTGACGCGGCCGCCGGAGTCGATCGACGGCGAGGCGGTCCGGGGCCGCGCGAGCGATCTCCCGCTGCTTGATGGCAAGGGGATCGCCAGGGATCTCTCGGCGCTCGCGGGTCGCCTCGAGGCAGACGGTGACGCGGCTGCGATCGGCCCCGACCGGAAGCCCGATGCCAGCGTCACCGACCCATCCGGCTCGCCAGCCCTGGCCGCGCTCGATGCGGCTCTCGCCCGGCTGGAGAACGCGGAAACCGACGTCGCCGACCGGGTGCGGCCACAGGATTTGCGTGCCCTCGCCTCGGCCTTCGCGGAACGCCGCGGGCTCAACGGTCACGCGGCCCTCACACCCGCGCTGGTGAAGCGCGCGCGGTCGATGATCGTGACGGTCCAGGTGCGCTGGCGCCGCCTGCATGGTGCGGCCGTTCGTCTTGCCGCCGCCTGGCAGGCACTCGCCTCGACCCGGCCCGCCGTCGTCGAGAACGTTCCGCTGAAGACCCGAGAGCCTGCCGCCCAAGCGATCCCGCTCAAGCCATTCCTCGCTGCCGTTCCCTTCGACAAGACCGCCGTCGATGCAGCCCTCGCATATCGCGTCGATCCGGAGCGAGATCTGAAGCAGGAACTCGCCTCGCTGCGATCCTCGATCCGCACGGCGGTCAAGGATCCCGCAGGCCTATTCAAGGCGATCTACGCCCAGCTTCGCACGCCCGGAAAAGGCTACACCTCGCGCATCGACGAACTGCTGGCCGACCCGGAAACCTATGGCGGTCTGCGGGGCCGCAAGGGCTGGTTCGTGCCGAAGCCGGAGAAGGAGGAACGCGAGAAAGCCGTGGCGTCGTATGACGCCATCAGAGGGGCCGCCATCAACCTCAAAAACCAGTATTCCGCCGAAATCGAGAACGCACGTCCGGAGGAAGTGCGATACCGCCGACGCATCGCGATCGAGGTGCCCGGCTTGTCGCCGGCCGCCTCGGCCGCGCTGGCTCAGATTGCCCGTACACCGGGCTCGGACCCACGGGCCTTCGATGCCGTCGTCGCGCGGTCTGTTGCGACGTCCGAGCAGCGGGCGGAGATCGAGGCATTCGCGAGCGCCGTTGCCCGCCGGTTCGGCGCCACCGGCGCGATCGGGCATTCGCCGGACAAGGGCCTCGGCCCGGCGCAGTGGCTCTCGAGCGAAGAGCGCGAGATCCTGTCGGGCGGTGGGTTCGTCGCCTCCTACCTCAAGGAGGGGAGCCTGGATCACCTGATCGCCACGGTCCTGCGCCGCGAGCTCGACCAGCGCCTCGACGTGCAGCCTCAGCAAACCCTGGAGCAGGGCAAGGAGCTCGACCGTGACCTTGATCTCGGGTTGACGGTCTGAGGCCCCGTTATTTCCTGGATCGGCTCCTGAAACTTGCCCGTTAGAACTATCTCCGGTCTCCGCTGTGACGCCTACGACACGCGGTCCGTATTGGCGCCGCGGCGACTATGGGTAAGGGTAGGAGAGAGAGGACAGCCGAGAGTTTTGGCCGTCTGAAGGACGGATCGAGAGTCGCTGCCTGCGAGCCGGACCGGCCGGGCTAGAACCGAGGAACCGCACCCATGAGTTTCCGCGACCTGCCGGCGCTGGTGACCCAACGCCAGGACGCCCTCACCCTGCTCGAGGCTCTCGCCACGGGCGTCGACGAGCGTGAGTTCGCCCCCTTCGTCATCGCGCTGATGTCCCCCGAGGATGAGCAGGCGGCAGCCATCATGCTCGGATCGGGCAACGGGATGTCCTTGCGCGTCCAGCTCGGCGCGCTCCTCGCCGGGGCCGGCCTCGTGACCAACGACGAGGTGTTCCAGGCCCTCGATGCGCGCCGGGCCCGAGCCAAGGGAGCGGTGGCGTGAGCGGCGATCCCTACGTCTACGAGGGCACCGATACCCTCAGGAACAACGCCGGCATCCGGGATCCCGAGGCCCTGGCCGAGCGCGAGCAGATCGTCTCGTTCCAGGCCCTGCGCCAGATGCTCAAGGAGCCGGTGCTCGGCAACTTCGACCAGGCGCATTTCGCGGCGATCCATAAGCGGCTGTTCGCTGAGGTCTACCCGTGGGCGGGCGAGACCCGCACGGTCGAGCTTTGGAAGCCCGAGATCGTGCTGAACGGCCGCAGCGTCGCCTACGCGCCGCCGGCGCAGATCGACGGCCTGATGCGGTCGGCCCTGTCGAGCTTGGCACGCGAAGAGCCAGGGAACCTGAAGGACAGCCGGCCGGCGATCCGCCTGGCCCAGAACATGGCGACGCTGTTCCAGGCCCACCCGTTCCGGGAGGGCAACACGCGCACGCTGCTGGCGTTCATGGAGCAGTACGCCCGCCACCATAAGCAGCCGCTCGACCAGGCCCTGATCAACCGGGTGCCGAGCGAGACCCGAGACAAGTTCGTGCTGGCCACCCGCGGCCAGATCCAGCCCTTGGCGGAGATGGTGCGGAATGCGCGGTACTCGGAGGAGCAGCGCGCTCATCCGGTCCTCGGCCGCCTGTCGGCGGAGGCGTTCGAGGCGACGCGGCTGATGGGTGCGCCGCGCATCGTCCTGCCCGAACCCGGCACCCAGGTCCGGGGCCAGGTGGTCGCCACGAGCTACCACCACGCCCTGGTGCGTCAGGACCGCGAGATTGCGGCGGTGCCGCTCGCCTCGTTCCGGGTGATGCCGGAGAACAACGCGCGCGTCGACGTGCGGGTGCTGCGCAGCGACGAGGGCCTGGACCGCAACCAGCCGCGCGAGGAGGTCGCGCGAAGCCAGGTCGTGGGCCGGGTGCTGATCCCGGCGAGCTACCTCATGCTCTCCGGCCAGCGACCCGAGGACGTGACGCGCAACCGCATCGAGATCCCGGGTCCGAGCCCGGCGCTTGCCGAAGCGCTGAAGACCCGACCGGCCCGGGAGATCGTCGCCGACCCGGGGCTGGCCGCCGAGGTGCGCCAGATCGACAAGAGCCTGATCGAGCGCTTCGGGCGCGAGGGCTCAGCGATCCTGGTCCAGGGCAGCGACACCGAGGCCAAGAGCCTCCTGCCGAAAGGTCAGGATCTTGAGCAAATCCGCGCCGTCCTGAAGCCCATGATGGACGTCCTGGTGGCCGACGATCGTCAGCAGACACTCGCCCAGCAGAAGACGCTCGGCCAGGAAGAGCCTCAGCTCGGACGGTCCGTATGAAGGCTTTGCATCGCAAGCCGGTCGAGTCGATCTCGGCCGGACCGATCATCACCCTTGCCGTCGTCTCCCTCTCGACGATGGGCGTTCTCAGCCTGCTATGGTGGACGTTCTCTCCGGTCCTCGGCCGGATGTATGCCGCCCTGCGGCTGCTCGAGAGCGCGACCCTGTGGCGGTTCACGGGCTGGGGCCGGTACTTCACCGGCACGCCGGCGGGCGAGCCGTTCGCGTTCGTGTCGATCTACCAGTCGAGTGCTCCCTTCGGCCTGGTGGCCGCCCTGCTCACGGCGCTCATCGGCTTCCTCGCGTGGCGCAAACGCAGCCGGGACCACATCGAGAAGCTCATCACCCTTCCGCGCCAGGGCTTCGGAAAGGCGGAAATCATCAGTCGGTTCGTTCCGGCCGACCGGCTGGTGCGGCCGGTGCCGCTGGTCGACCCGGACCAGGAGACGTTCCCAGCCCAGCCGGACGTTTCCAACCCTCTCAAGGGGGTCCGCGACCTCCTCAATGCCAGGGCCGTGGAGACGGTGCTGGACGACATTCCCTGGCACCTCGCCGGCGCCCTCTTCCTGACGATCGACGCGGTGGCTCCCCTCGCCGATCGCAAGGCCCGCGAAGCCGTCCTGAAGGCCGTCAGGGCTGCCGCAGACCGCCACGCCGTGAATCCCCTGGCAGAGCACCCTGCCGCCCTCCTGCCGACCCTGTACGGCGCCCTGCTCCAGGCGATCACCGAACGGCCCGGCCGGAGTGACGCTCCGCTTTTCCAGGTTCATGCCGTGCTCGAGAAAAAGGAGGACCTCGCCTCGGTCGTCTCGGCGCTCGCTGCCGCGGCCCTCGCGGCGCACAGGCTGCATTTCCCGGATTACACGTGGCTTCGCCACGTCGATCCAAACTTGCAGTCTGCGATCACGACCTACTGAGGTCGCTCAATAAGAAGCGCCGAGCGGTGGGCCCGCTCGGCGCTGTCGTCGTGTCACGCTGTACCGGCCGGGTCGACCGTCAGGTCAGGTGCCGGACCCGGTCATGTATGTGGTGACGACGCCGATGATGACGCCCAGGATGGTGACGCCGGAGCCGACGACGATCCCGGCGATCGACCGGCCGCTATCCTCGCGGGCGTTGTCGTCCTGCGACGACTTGTAGAGCTTCACGCCCGAGATGCCGGCAAGGCCGATGCCGATCACCGCGAAGATGATCGAGATGACGATGCCGGCGTTGTTGCCGCCCGTGGCGATCGACGACGCGTTGAGTGACGAGCTCGCCGCCTTCGAGCGCGAGTTCTTGAGAAATTCGATCGGCGCGGACGGATCGCCCGAGGTGCCGCCCGTCGCCTGAGCCAGGGCCGAGACAGTGCTCCAGCCCATGACCGTCGCGGTCGCGAGCGCGTGGTAGTACATATCCTTGAAGTTCATGGAAGCCTCCATCGTCATGCTGCGGTTCTGGATCGGCCGATCTGGGGCTGAGCTTCGCTCATGATTTCCCCCAACACTTGATCGACGATCGTCTTTGCGATCCGGTCCTCACCGAACCGCGCAAGCGCGGACATCCGGCTCCACGTCTCGATGGCGGTGCCATCGGGAAAGCGGGAAGCGAGGATGCGCAGCGCATCGTTGACCGCCATGCGGCGGTACAGCTCGTCGCGCACCAGGCGGTCCTCCGCCTTGGTGGTCAGGGCCCACAGCATCCGGGGCCCGAGCGAGTTGTTCAGAATGATCCAGCGCTCTTCCTCGCGCAGCTTGAACCGCGCCAGCAGGTTCGCGCCGCGCCGCCCCTGCGGGCCGTGCACCTGGCGCTCGAGCGCGGACTTCACCGCCTGATCGAACCCGAAGGTCTTGCGCGCCTGCTCGCGGATCTCGTTCGAGTCGGCGTTGAGCACGAGCACGGTCGAGGCCATGTCGGCCAGCGTGTCGAAGTCGGCGAGCAGCTGCGAGACCAGGATCAGCTCCAGGCCCCACTTGCGGCCCTCGCGGGCGTCCGACTTCACCTGCCGGGCGATCGTCTCGACGCCGCCGGTCAGGTGGTACTCGTCCATGCACAGCCGCTTGGGCGTCTCCGCCACCTCGGCGTAGCGCGCCTCCCAGTACCGGACGTATTCCGACCTGATCTTGTCCTCGGGAGGAAAATCCATCTTCGCAATTTCCTCGGCAAAGCCGGAGATCTTCGAGAGATAGACGTGTCGCGCGATCATGAACATCAGCGCGTTGTTGCGCTCGGCCTCCGGCGACTTGTGGCGCTGCGCCACATCCTGGAGATCGATCGACACCACCCGGGCCTCTCCGAGGTCGAGCCTCGTCGGCCGGGCGAAGATCGGGAATTTCTCGATCGCGGACTCGAGCGAGCGCTGGACGTGGCGGATCAGCTCGGCAGGGAAATCCTGCACCATGATCGGCTCGGCGAGTACCCGGGCGAAGTCCTCCAGCACCGGCATCGCGTAGCGCTGCGCGCGCTGCGCCGCGTTGAAGAGCCGGCGCTCGACCAGCGCGTCGACGATGCTCCACCACCGCGCCTTGTCGGGAACAGCGATGCCGAAGTCGTGGATGATCCGGTCGAGCTCCGGGTCGACGTCGGGCTGGTAGACCGCCGGCGAGGACGAGAACTGGAGGTCGCTCTTGAGCTGGAACACCCGCGAGATCAGGCGCGGGACCAGGAGCGCTACTTCCGGGTTCGACACGTTGAGGAGCGTCGTCAGGAAGTTCTCGATGAAGCTCCTCTCGCGCTCGAGCGGCATGCGCCGGCCGAGCCCGAGGTCGAGGAAGTTGACCGCGTAATCCGGCGTGTTGAGGAGCCGCACGTAGTACGCTTCGTGCCGCCGCTCAGGGGGGAGCGCGTTGCGCACCAGCTCGATGAACCCCGACGAACTGACGCCGACGTCGATGACGGCGAGGAACGGCAGCGCCGCGCCGGCCGAGAACGCCGCGAACTCGACGTTAAGCCGGTTCATCAGCACGCTCTTGCCCGAGCCGGGCGTGGCGTAGATCAGCGTCAGCCAGAACAACTGCTCGGGCGACAGCGCCTCGTAGGGCACCGGCTTGCCGTCGGGCGTGACCAGCATGCTCTGGCCCTGCTTGAAGATCGGCGCCGTGCGGTGGAACGGCAGCAGGGCGGCGAGGTCGCCGAGCGGCGCGATCGAGCCCGGCGGAACCTCGGCCTGGACCGTCATGCCGGCCACCGTCTCGCACAGAGCCCGCAGCGGGTTGTGGGGCGCATCGGTCATCACCGCCTCGCCCCAGGTCATCATCCCGCTCATCAGGTACGAGCGGCGCCGCTCCAGTAGCCCCGGATCCTCGCCCGGCTCAGTCCAGGTCGTGGCGATCACCCGACCCTTGACGATCGCCTCGCCGTCCTTCTGAACCACTTCCTCGAGCTGGCGCAGCGCCCGAAACAGGTTCTTGTTGCTCGGGCTCGCGAAGGCGAGGAGGCCGGCGAACACCTTCCTGAGCCGGAAGCCGACATCGGCATCGCGCAAAGCCTCGAGGTGGAAGCAGACCCGGAACGGCATGTCGGCGGAGCGCGACGAACTCTCCAGCAGCGAGTCGAGCAGCCGGTTGAATGGCAGGATGGTCGAGGGGAACATCCGCATGACCGCGAGCGCGTAGCGGCGCCCGCCCATGTCCAGCGCCCGCATGTTGCTCGCGGCCTGCGCGTTAGAGGTCATGATCTGGCGCGCGACGGTCGGCGTGAAGAACTCGCTCACGTCATCGTCGTGGCGCTCCTTGGCGCCCGGGTAGCGCCGGGTGCCAGGTCCGTAGGGCGTCCAGCCGTCGGGGGTCTCGTGGTAGAGGACCGCCGCCCGGATCTGCTCGAGGTCGCGCCGACGCCCCTTGTCGTCGGGAGCCAGGATCCGGCCCTGCAGGCGGGCCTCGCCGAGCGCCTCCACCACCCGACGTACGAACGCGGCGTGGACGCCGTCGAGGGCGCCGAGCCGCAGGTAGGGGTTCTGCGCGTCGCGGGCCGGGGGCAGCTCCTGCCAGGCCTTGCGGTTGTCACGTCGCTCGCGGCGCACCTCCTCGGGCGTACCGGCCGTCGGGCGGGTCCAGGCGGCGAGCAGGATCGTCTCGGAGCGCGCACGCTCCTCCAGGACGGTCCGGCCTTCCTCGATCAGCGCCTCGACCGACAAACCCTTCTGGCGGGAGCGCCGGCCCTGGCGCTCGACGAAGGGATCGATGACCTTGGCGGTGTTGAGCGAGGACTCGTAGGAGATCGTGATCTGGTGCCCCGGCCGCTTGAGGATCTGCGCGATCCCGCCGGCGAAGCGCTCGACGACGTTGACGAGGTAATCCTCGGCCGAGACGATCGAGCGGATGCCGTCGATCTCGATCAGGGTGAGCTGCGACCCGTCATGGGCGTAGACCACCGCCTCCTCGCGCTCCGGGTCGAAGCCCGCCAAGTCGCAGAACTTGTCGGCCGTCCTCATTGGACACCCCGCAGGATGACCGAGAATTGGTAGACGGGCACAGCGAGCGCGAAGAGCCAGGCTCCGAGCAGTCCCGGGATGATGCCCCGCATGAGTGGCGCCGGGCGGACGTGCAGAGCGCAGAAGACCTGCGCGAGGGCAAACACCATCGCGGCGCAGGAGAGCATGATCGACGCCGGGTAGTAGGCGTAGATCAGCGGCAGGGACGTGATCGCGCCGTCGAGCCCGCGCGTCAGGCTGTCGTAGAGCAGCCCGGTCAGGAACAGGCAGCCGCCGCCCGCCACGCCGCAGAGGTGCAGGATCCGGCGCAAGCTCCGGTCCGAGCAGACCGACACCGACCAGGCGCGCGCGGCCACGACCGCGTAGCAGCCCGCCGCGAGGGTGAGCGCGATGGCCGCCTTGCTCACCACAGGATAATGGTCGAGGTAGGCCGCCGCGTTGACGGTCAGGTTGTCGATGAGGTGCCAGGATCCGTCGTTCATCGCGTCAGGTCCTCCCTCACTCGGCGAAGTAGAAGGAGAATTGCGCGATGATGATCGTGGGGATCGTCATGGCGCAGCCGATCACCCCGGCGACGATCCAGTTACCCGCCGTGCCGTCGCCCGAGTTGTTGGCCTGGTAGACCCGCAGCATTGCGTAGCCGGTCAGGAAAATGCCGGTGACGGCCGTGAGCACGACCACGAGCCAGGCCAATGTCGGCACGAGGTCGATCAGGCCGCGCAGGACGTCCGCGACTCCCTTCGAGCCACCCATCACGGCTTCCTCACGTAGGAGATAGGCAGGGTCTCGGGCCGGTAGCTCGGACCAAAGGCCGGATCGGGCCCGTAACCGGTGCCGGCGCCGACCAAGACGCGAGCGGCGTCGAGCGGCACCACCACCGGCTGGAGGAAGACGATGCCTACGGGGAAGTTGGTCGGGCTCGACAGTGTCGGCGGCCGGCTGAAGCTGCGCGCCGCCGCCGCGGTCAGGGCCTGGCCGACCGGCAGCGCGGCGCCGAGGCCCGCGGTCAGGTAATCGACGTTGCGGCCGGACTGGACCGCAAAGCCGTTGCCGACCACCGTCTGGGTGTTGAGCTGGGTCAGCTGCTGGCCGACCTGGCCGACGCCCTGGATCAGGCCGGCGATGACGAGGCCGCCGTAGCGCTCGAGCACGTGGTTGTCGACGTCCTCGGCGACGCCGGTACGGGCCTGGTCGACCGTGATCGCGAGCGCCTGCATCGGCCCCTGGCGGCCGTCCTGCAAGATCATGGTCGAGAACCGGATCGAGGCCTGCGTCTGCGAGTAGACGATCTGGCCGAGCAGCCGGATGCCGTTAAGCGGCCCGGGCTGCTGGCGCTCGTCGAGGTCGACGATGGTGGCGAAGATCGGGGCTGCCGGGTCGTCGGAGTTGAAGCCGCGATCGAGCACCGCGTAGGCGACGTCGCCGGCGCGCGCCACGGTCGCGTGCCGGATGCCGGGGCCGAACGGGCCGACCGGCACCGGCGCTGCCGCAGCGGCCGGGCGCGGCTCAGGCGGCTTTGGCCGGTCGCCCTTGCCGAAGGAGCGCACGAGGAACCCGCCAGGGGTTGGCTTCAACAGCGCCTTGATCTGCTCGTTGATCGCCGCGACCTGCTCGGGATCCGCCGTCGGCTGGACCGGCACGTCCCGGTACACGGTCTGGATGACCGGACGATCCTGGTAGATGATCTTCTCCACCACCTTGGGCTCCGGGGGCGGCTCCGGCGCCTTCGGGACCGGGTTCTCGTCAGGCAGATCGCCCATCGTCGCGCCGCGCTTCTCGGCGATCACCGTCGGCGCCACGTAGGGCTTCCCGGCGCTGTCCTTCTCGTCCGCCGCCTGGCGGTTGACGCCGGCGCGCCGGTCGGCCTCGACCTTGCCGACGGGACGCATCATGTCGTTCTGTGGACTAGGCGTCTGTCCGCGGATCTCGGAGGCCAGCCCGGCGCCCTGGTCCGTGCCGGGCGTGTCCTTCAGAACGAAGGCGGCCGAGCCGAGGGCGAAGACGAGGAGCGACCCACCCAGTGCAGCGGTCGCTTTCGGAGACAGCGTGGCCATTATCCCCTCCTAGAATTCGATGGTGATGGCGGTCTCGGCTCCGTCGCCGCGCTCGGCGACGAGGCGCGAGGCCGGGCGGAGGAACTCGTAGATCCGGTAGCCCCCCGACGCGTCGGCCGAGGCGACCGGCTGCGGGCTGACGAGGTCGCCCTGGACGCGCACGTACATGCGCTCGCGGTAGAGCCAGGCCTGCGCCCCACCGGTCGCAACGAGCTTCTGCGCGCCCGTCGGCGGCGTGCCGGCGCCGAAGAGGTGCAGGAGCGCCGTGGTGTCGATCGGGGCTGGCCCCCGCGGCGGGCCGGGCGGACCGGCCTTGCGAACAGGGGCGCTCGCCGTGACCACCTTGACCGGGGTGAGCGGCGAGGTGCCGGCGACCCGCACTGTGACCGGAATGTCCACCGTCTCGCTCTGGCCGGAGAGGACCATCAGCGGGATCGGGTAGGGCACGGCCTCGAGGCGGATGAGGATGTTGCCCCAGGTGTCGTACCGGCACGGCATCAGGTTGATCGAAGTTGGCCTGTCGGCGCCCGCCCCGGCCGGGACCTGCGTCGCCCCCAACGTGGTATCCTGGCCGCAGCCGGTGCCGTCCTGCGCAAACAGGCGCGGATCGTAGGCGACCGAGGCGATCGGCCAGGGCGCGCCCTTCGCATCCACGAAGGTGATCGGGCTCACGACCCCGTAGGCGAGATGCAGCGTCTCGGGCGCCGAGCGGCTGACCTCCTGCGTGACGGTGAGGAGCCGTGGCTCCGGCCGCGGCATGCGCCCGTCGCGGCCGGGGAAGTTGCCGGCGCCCTGCGCATCCTGGACCGCCCGGCGGACGTCCTGGATCTCGCCGGGCTTGAGGATCATGCCCTGGGTGCCGCCGATCATGCGCTTGCGCAGCTCTTCGAGCTCGGCCGGGGTCAGGGCGCGCGGGACGGGGGGCGGGGCCTGCGTGGGGACAACGACGGGACTAGCCGCAGTGGCCGGCGGCACCCCGGCCGGCCGGCGTACCGTCTCGCCCGGGGGCTGGAAGTTCGGCGGGGCCGGCTGCCCGGGGGCTTGCGCCACCGCGGCGGTCGCCCAGACGGCAGCCACGGCGAAGCCAGAGGCCAAAACGCGCTTCATGGCCCCACCTGATTGGTCAGTTGCTGCGTCGAGATCACCGAGTCGATCGCGATGCCATTCGGGTTGATCGGAGAGGGGTCGATCCGCACGATCGTCATGGTCAGAAGACGCCGCTCGACCCGCGTCTCGACGTTCGTGCGATAGAAGATCTGAAGCGGAACCTCGACGCGCCAGTAGTAGCGGCCCGCGAGCTTACCCTCTTCCGCCACATTGGCCGGGTCGGTCGTCACGGCCGAGACGGTCTGGTAGCCCGTCACGACTTTCTGGATGATGCCGCTCTCTTGCAGAGCCGCCCGGTAGCGGTCGCGCCCCTTCGGCGTGAACGACTGGCTCAGCGCGTTGTTGATGAGCGCGCGCCAGTTCGCGTAGTCGTAGGAGTTCAACTGGACGGCCGACGAGACCGCGAACTCCTTCAGCCGCGCCTGGCTGATATTCGGCTCGGCAAGCGGGATCGCCTCGCAGACGGCTTGCGCGTCCGAAGTCCAGATGAACTGCTTGACCGGAAACCGGATGAACGCGTTGTAGAACAGGAGCGCGTTGACCGTGAGCGACAGCAGCAGGAACAGCGACAGCAGCAGGATCCACTGCCACTGGTTGCGCAACATCATCCGGCCGGCGTCGACCTCTTGGGCGATGTGATCGGCCGATTTCATGACTGCGGCTTTCCCGCCGTCGGCGGTGCCACGATCTTCACCTCGCAGCCGAACACGCCGCCATCGGCGACGTAGGGGATCACCTCGGCCCGCTTGATCGACAGGTAGGCGAGCCACATCATCGCCATCAGCGAGGCGAAGACCGCGCCGGCGAGGAACGACGAGGCGCGCGAGTAACCCTCGATCCGGTCGGCGAGGGCCGAGGGCGACAGGCACCCGCCCGCCGAGGGCAGGCTGAACGCCCCGATGGAAGCTCGGCGGGCCATCCGTCAGCTACCGGCCAGGACGGCGCGCAGCTTGGCGTCGTCGCCAGCCTCGTAGCCGACCATGATCGCGAGCCGCCCGTCGGGCCGCGGCACGAACATCGTCGGTACGCCGGGACGCAGGGCCGGTGAGGCCGCGAAGATCGAGGCGAACGCCTCCCTGTTCTCGGCGAGCTTGGCGGCGGTCTCGGCGCTGACCTCGCCCGCCTTGCCGCCCTTCGTCTCGAACGCGGCCTTGAGCGCCGCGACCCGATCGGTGGCCGAGAGGATGCCCGCCGCCATGCGGTTGCCGCCCTCGGGATCGCCGAGGACTACAACCGGTACCCAGCGCGCCGCGATCTGCCCATGCAGGGCCGTGAATGCAGCGTGGCAGTACGGGCAGCGCGGATCGAAGAAGATCGTCGCGAACTGACCCTCCGGCGTGCCCGGGGGCGCATCGACGACTGCGGCGAGCTTGGCCAGAAGCTCCATGACCGGCCTCGCAGCCTTGGGATCCTCGATCGTTGCGTAACTCACGGTCCCAGCCTGCTGCGGCACGGGCGCAGGCACGGCTGCCGGGACATATGTCCGAGCAACCGTAGGGGGTGTGATAGCAGGCGCTAACGCAACCTGTGGGGCGGGCGGCGGCGCAGGAGCTAACAAATTGGCAGAATTAGCAGGATTGGCGGGAGAAGAATTGTTCTGTGAAAGCGCTGCCAAACTGGGATTTTGTTCCCGTGCCACGATCTGAAGCGAGACAGGCTGCCAGTTGTTAGACGTTGCAAGATAGACACAGGCAACGAGAGATCCGGCCCAGGCCAAGTGTTTTACTGCGTTCTCCATGCCAGAACCGCCCCACCAGAGTCATTGACGTTCGTGTTGGAGCTCTTATTGCGAAGAATGATACGACGTGTCAATTAAGGCCCGAGCCTATCGTAGCTAAACGATGCCGATAGAGGAGAACCATGGCGCGCCAGACACGCTCATTCGTGTGATAATGACTGTTATTCGTCGTGGTACGCTGTAACATGCCGCATGTTATCGAGTAATACTCGGCGTCAGGGGTTGCAGTAAGGCCCAGGCAAGCGTCCCGGCTAGATCGAAAGGGTTAAGCAGAAATGGCCGAGAAAAGCTTCGTTAGGAACTGGTTAAGAAATGCAACCCTCGCGGCTGTACTCTCAACCGGTATGCCAAGCCTGGTGGTCGCCGCGCCCGATGCCGCAGCAGCTCCCGAGCAACAGAAAAGAAACAGATCGAAATTCGAGTATCACGATGGGAGTGCTGAGGAGAAGCGGCCATATCGCCGGCCAAATCCCGACGTTGACCCAACGAATTTAAGATACGAGGAGCTGATAGCGCGCATCAACGCGCTTGAGGAGCGGCTTGAGGCGCTGGAATATCAGTCAAAGTTTTCGAAAAGGGTTCAGTGATGGCTGTGCCGGACCTCGGCAGCGTCCTCGTCTCGTTGAGCGAGGTGTTCCCGCTCGTCGTCAACCTGGTGTTCCTGCTGATCGCCCTCCTCGGGGTCGTGTACGGAACAGTCGGCCTCTACGGCCTCTACGGCGTCGCCGCCGGCGAGCACAAGTTCACGAACCGCCCCGTCACCATCGACGGCGCCATGGGCAAGCTCGCGCTCGGCAGCGCGATGATCGTCGCGCCGGTCCTTTTGTGGAAATTCGCCAACTCGTTCGTCTTGGGCGGCGACATCACCTACAGCATGTTCAACTACGGCTCGACGCCACGGTCCTCGACCTGCGAGGATATCAAGAGCGCGATCACATTTTTCTTCATGATGTTGGGCTCTTTCGCCTGGCTGATCGCCGGGATGCGGCTCTACAACGCCACGTCCGGCCAGCACGGCGCCGGCCCCGGCTCCGCCGCCCTGTATCTTGTCGGTGGGACACTCGCCTTCTTCATCAATGACGTGGCGAGCCTCGTCGGCAACACGATCAAGATGGACGTGTCGCTGTCGAACGTCTGCACGATGATCGGCGGGGCCTGAGACGATGCCGCCCCTCCTCTCACGGCCGATCGCGGCCGAGCAGGCCGCTCAGCTCGGCGGCCACGAACGCGCCGAGTGGCGCGCGGGCCTCGAACAACCGACCTCGCTCGAGCTGCCAGGCGCGGTAGCGCTGCACGAGCGCGCTTGCCAGCACCACGGTGCACAGGAGCATGGCGCCGAGCAGCGTGAGCCAGGAATGGGCGAGGATCGCCCAAGCCGCCGCCAGGACGCCGATCCCGACCGCGGCGAGGAACAGGACGAACGCCTGCCGGCGCGCCTCGTGCGCCAGGTCGCGGACGTCGGCCCCTTCCAGCGCGAAGGTGCGACCCATCTCGGCGAGCGTGAAGGTCGCCCCGCAGGTCGGGTCGTCGCATTTGCGAAGGTTGGGCGCTTCGGGATCCCCGATCAGGTGCCCGCGCCGGCACACCGGGCAGGCAGCGTGGGCGCCGCCGAGAACGGTCCCGGTCATCGCCGCGAAGGTGCGGTGCTCCGGCCCGACCCGACGCGCGAGCCGCGCCGAGAGAAACGATCCGATCCCCATCGATCCAGTCCATCAAGGGTGTTTCTTGGATGGAGCTTGTGGAGCAATCGGGGTCGTAACGGCAATACAAATATTAGTAAAAAATATCGGGGCTTCGACATGGACCATTCTCGCATTCGATATCTAGTTCGATTGGCGATCGTGCTTCTCGGCATGTCCGTTCTGCTGCCTGCCTGCGTCAGTACTGGCAGCAGCACTTCGGGTCACGTCGACGCCAAGTTGCGCGAGCGCGGGGTCTGACCATGCGTCTCGCGCGCTGGATCTTCTCCGCCTCGCTCGGTATCGCGCCCTTCCCGGCCACGGCCCAGGTCGCGAACACCTATTGCGCCCAGACCCCGGCGGCCTGTGCGCCCGTCGCGACTGCGGGCGCCTACGGCGTGCCCTATGGCGGCTACACACAACCTACCTACGGCGGCTACGGGGGCGGCTACGCCCAACCCGCCTACGGCGGCTACGCGGCTCCCGGCTACGGTGCGGGCTACGGTGCGCCTGGGTACGGGGCCGGCTATGGCGCGGGCTACAGCGCGCCGGGCTATGGCGGCGGCTACGGCGGCTACGGCGGCTATCCTCCGCCCGGCTACTACGGTCCCGGCGGCGTGGCGCAGGCCAACGTCCTCAACCAGATCGCCAATGGCCCGCGGGGACTGCCCGGGGGTGACAGCCAGCCGTTCCCGCCGAATGTCGGCGACAACTCGGCTGCCCCTGCCCCGCCGCACCCGTCGAACCCCGACTTCCAGCGCTACTCGGCCGGGGTCTTCGGTGACGCCAACCGCCCGACCAAGGTGGTCCAGCGCACCGGCCGCTCGGCCGGGATCCAGGACGGCTACCTGGAGGAATCGAGGCGCATCGCCGCCTACCTCGACACGCCGGCGATCGCCGCGCGCCTTGAGGCCCGCTATCCCTTCACTGCCGTGATGATCGGTGGCGACATCGTGCCCCCGGTGGTGTCCGAGCTGCGCGACGTGCGCCAGACCCCGACCCGCACCTTGCTGGTCACGACGCTTGGATCCTTCGAGATCGTGCGCGATGCGCGCGTCGCCGTGATCCCGCCGAACTGGCGCGACTACCTCACCGTCACCCCGCCGCCGGAGGGCCGCACCACCTGGACCCTCCCTAAAGGCGACGCCGAGAAGGCGAACTGGGAGATCGGCTACAAGGGCGGGCTCGAGGTCGGGATCGCCCAGGCGCGGGCGGCCTTCGACGATGGCCTGGCGCGCCTCGACCGGGACTTCCTCGGCATGCGCCGCTACGGCGAGCTCGCCACGGCCGGCGCGGTCAGCCTGCCGATCGTCAAGGTGCGCGCCACCGGCCTCAAGATCAGCCGGAACGGCCGCTCGGCCGCGGTCGACCAGCGCCTCCTCAAGATCGTCGTCACCCCGAAGTTCGTCAGCGCCGCAGGCCCGGCCGCTGTGGCCGCGGAGTAGGCCGATGCAGTGGAAGGGAGCCACCAGCTACCCCGAGGAGCCGATCGTCGTGCATGGCCGCGCCGAGGTCACGCGGCTCCTCATCCACGCCGTCGCGATCGGCGCCTCGGACGTGATCTTCCAGTCCGGCCGGCCGGTGCTCGCCTCCGTCCACGGGCATCTCTGTGCCCTGACCAAGGTCTGGCTCCAGCCGACCACGCTCGCGCGCATCGCCACCGAGCTGACCACCACCGAGTCGATCATGTCGAAGCTCTACTCGGGCCAGGACTTCGACCGCGCGATCACGGTGCTGGAGCAGAACGCGGGCGACCGCAACGCCGAGCCGGTCGGCCACCGGTTCCGCATCAACGTCACTGCCGGCTACTACGAGGGCGACGTCGGCGTGCAGATCGTCAACCGCTACATCCCGGCCGACCCGCCCACGGTCGAGGGGCTCGGCGTCGAGCCCGAGATCGTAGCCGAGTCGACCCCGGCGCAGGGTGCCGTCATCATCGCCGGCGAGACCGGCTCGGGCAAGACGACGACGATCGCCGCCCTGATGCGCCGCATCCTGGAGCAGCCGACGCCGATCCACGGCAACGTGCTGACCTATGAGGCGCCGATCGAATTCGTGTTCGAGAACGTACCGTCCTCGACCTGCACCATCATGCAGCACGAGATCGGCGTGCACCTGCCGTCCTTCGCCGCCGGCGTGCGCAACAGCCTGCGACGCAAGCCCGCCCTCATCATGGTGGGCGAGCTGCGCGACATGGACACGGTGCTGGCGAGCGTCGAGGCGGCGCAGACCGGCCACCCGATCTACACCACCACCCACGCCAACGACGTCGCCCACATCCTGCGGCGCCTCACCCTCAAGTTTCCGGCCGACCTCCAGGTCCAGGCCTTCCACGACGTCCTGTCATCGACCCACCTTCTGGTCTCTCAGCTCCTGGTGCCGAAGGTCGGCGGCGGCCGGGTCTGCCTGCGCGAGTGGCAGGTCCTCACCGATCCGATCCGGCGCGAGGTGGCACGTGCCGGCATGGCCGAGGCCGTCGAGACGCTGCGCACCATCATCGCGCGCGGCGAGGACGGCCGCTCGATGAAGCTCACCGTCATGTCCGCGCTCGAGCGGGGCGTGATCGACGTCACCACCGCCCGCCGCGTCCTCGATCGTTACGGATACCGCGATGCCCGTCTCGCGGCGTAGCCTCCTCACCGGCCTTGCCGGCGCCCTCGCGGCCACCCTGCCAGGGCTCGACCGCGCATACGCCGCCGCGCTCGCCGGCGCTTCAGTCCCCATGGCCGCCGCGCCGGTGCGGCTGTGGCTGCGACGGGAGGGAACCCGCGAGGAGGTGAGCGCGATCGTCCGGACTCCGGACGGCTACAACGGGCGCGATCTCCTCCTGCTCTCCTGGCTGCTGCGCGACGTCGGCGACGGCAGCTCGGCCGTGTGGATCGATCCGCGCCTGTTCGATCTCCTGGCGGCGGTCCAGGGCGCGATGAGCGCGGTCCACGGCTCGGCCGTGCCGTTGATCGTCACCTCGGGCTACCGGACGCCCAAGCACAATGCCGGACTGGAGGGAGCGGCGCGCGGCTCGCTGCATCTCGCTGGCCGCGCCGTCGACCTCAAGGCCTTCGGCTACGCCCCGGACGCGGTTGCGGTCGCGGGAGCGCTCTGCGGCCGCGGCGGCGTCGGGATCTACCCGAACTTCTGCCACCTCGACATCGGCGAGGCCCGGATCTGGGGCCGGGGACGCAAGAGCCCGCCTGGCCAGCCGACGCCCGGTACCCCGATCACCCAACCGAAGGAGCCCGCATGAGCGACGGTCACCTCCCCTGGCGCTGGTCCGCCGTACCGCTCCAGTTCTTCGGCATTCATGGAAGCATTGCGGCGTTCTTTCCGCTGCTCATCATCACGGGTCTGAGCCGCTACACATTCATCGCGATGGGTTTGTACGCGGCGTTCCTCGCGTACTGCAATCACCGCAAGATGACCCCGATGCGGTTCCTCAAGTACGTTTGGGCGAAATTTATCGAAGGTGGAAAATGGCCGGCGTTCTAGATCGGATCCCGCGTATGCGGGCTTTCCTCCTCCTCGCCGCTGTCGCCGGCGGGCTCGCGCTGGCCGTGCCAGCGCCGGCTCACGCGCAGTCGACCGGCAATAATTGCCTAGTGCGCCAAGCCGCCGACGCGGCCGTGCAGCGCCAGATCGCGCTGATCGACGCCGCCAAGGTCAACCCGTCGAGCTTCTTCAACGGGCCGAACTCGTGCATCGCCGGCGACCTGCTCAAGCGGTTCGACCTCTCGAACCTGATCCCGGACCTCTCGGGCTTCCTCACGAGCGCGGCGACGAACTTGGTGCAGTCGGTGATCGACCAGGCCAAGCGCCAGGTATGCCAGATCCTCGACAATCAGCTTCAGGACACGATCGGCAGCATCAATCGCCAGATGAACAGCTTCCAGAGCTCGATCACCGGCGACCTGTTCCGGCAGCTCAACGGCTCGATCTCGCCGATCTCGTTGCCAAGCATCACCAACATCGGCTCCTACAACCACGTCCAGAACTCGGCATTTGGCTCGGCGCTCAACCTGACCCAGACGCAAACCTCGACCCCTGTGGTGCAGCCGGACACGTCACAATCGTCCTCCTCCACGATTGTCATTCCTCCGTCTTCCGGCACTACGACCGGCACCGGATTTGAGGGGATCATGCGATGATGGGTCGTTTAGTCATTCTGTCTATTGTGGGTTTGTTTATCGGTGCTGTTTCAGCGCACGCCCAGAAGCTTTCGCTTCCCGTCGGCGAGTGGGGGAGATCATCTAATCATGGCCTGAATTGCAGTCCTCCATTTCTAAAAATCGAGCCTAACCGTATCGTCAAACGTCTTGGCGGCGGTGAAGGGCGCTGCCCCATGTCAAAAATCAAGAAAGAGGGTAAATATCTAATGGTGGACGCAAAGTGCACCTATGATAAATCAACACATGAAAAATATCTTATTCAAGGAGATGATGATGACGACTCATTTTCTCTTATTATACAGAGTCCAACTCGGATATTATTCAACAACACGCCACACGAGCTTTGTCAGAATGTTCAGGGAGGTGTGCGATGAGGTCGCTACCGCTCTTATTGCTTGGTGCGGCCTCTGCCGTTTTCTCCGGCAGCTCGGTTCTCGCCGGGACGTGCTTGACCGCAGATATTATGAGCCCGGGCGGGCAACGGGTTTCCTCGCCGTACGGTGTCAACAGAACCGGCCGCCCGGGAGCTTCTGCGGGTTACCACCAGGGTATGGATATCGTGAACAGTCAGGGCGCCGGAACGAAGATATTTTCGGGTTCGGCCGGCCCGGTCTCATATTATGAATTCAGAGGAGGGGGCGTAATTGCCGATGTAATTTCAGGAGATACACGCTTCTTGTATCTTCACATGAACACAACAACGCTCAAGGAAGGACAGTCTGGTCGGGTCGCTGCTGGAGATCAGGTTGGGACCATGGGTTGTGAGGGCATGAGGCAGTGCGCTCCTCACCTCCATCTCGGAACGCTCCTCAAGGGTAGCGCTCTCTCCTCGACGGGGACGAACGGTCGTGCCTGGAAGATGGGGTCGGGCAAGGGCGCGAGCCCGATGACTGCCGACGCGATCAAGTCGGCCCTCCCGCAGGCCTGGTACTACGTCAACCCCGAGCCGTTCCTGCCGCGCCAGATCCCGATCTCGACCAAGTACCCGGACATGGCCGGCGGGCCGCGTGACACCACCTTGCCGAAGACGTGCTCACCCGGTGCGAACGAAGGCGCAGCCTCGGAGACCGTGTCCCGCTCCGATACCCAGTCCCGGCAGGCCTCCATCTCGGCCGCAGCGGAGCGATCGACCGGCTCGGAGGATCACGCGGTCAAGGTCGCCAACCAACCCAACCGCAGCCTCTTCATCGAGCTGGCGCGGACCAACGCGACCGAGTTGACCGCCAACACCTTCGACTACGACGCACAGATGGATGCCGCGCTCGCCCAGCTCGTCGCCCTCTACGCCCTCGATGCCCGCCCCGTGGAGGTCCGGCCATGACGCGCCGGTTCCTCCTCCTTCCGGCCGGCGTCGTCGTTGCCGTCGCCCTGGCATCTCCGGCCCAGGCGCAAGGGCTGTTCCCGCAATGGGAGATCTCCCTTCAGCGGATGATTTCCGCCATGAAAGTCTCCGGCGCGCAGTCGAGCGCCACGGCTCTTCAGACCACCAACGGTCACAAGGCTGCCGCCGAGGCTGCTGCATCGACCCTGGTGAGCCAGGACAACGCCCTGCGCCTCGCTCGCGCCCAGCATCAGTACGGCTACGACACCGGTACCGGTTACGCCGCCTGCGACGTGTCACTCGCCATTCGCCAAGAGCGTGACAGCCACGCCTCGGCCGAGAGGGTCCGGCAGTCCTTCCGCCAAGCCGACCAGCGCTGGCTGACCAGCGGCGGCGACGCGGCCGAGCGCATGGGCATCACCCTCGAGCAGCGTCGCACTTTCTACTGCTCGCCCTCCGAGCAGGCGACCGGCTGGTGCAGTGGTGCCAAGCAGGGCGGTTTCGGCGCCGGCGACTCCGACGCCGCGCCCTGGCTGCTCAATCGCGACTACGGCGCCGAGGAGGTGATGACCGCCGCCGACTACCTCGACGTCGTCGCTCCCCTGCCCACCGTCAAGCCCAACCCGACCACGGTCGAGGACGATGCCGCCCTCGTCATGGCCCGCCGCTACGGGGCGATCATGAGCGGGGCTCGTGCCAGCCTCGTCGGCGTCATCCTCGGCGGCATGGGCGGCGACAGCCGCCAGGGAGGCAGCCCATGACCCGTCGCATCCTCCTCTCGGGCCTTGCCGCCGCGGCGATCGGCGCCGTCACCCCGGCGAGTGCCCAGACCTGCTTCGGCGTCGAGGCCCGCGTGAACATCGCCACCTCGACCCTCACCACCGCGATCACCGGCGCGATCACCACCACCGAGGCCGGTCTGATCACGCAGGAGATCGCAGAGCGCGCCCGCCTCCTCTCGGCCGTGAAGGTCCTCACCGCGCAGTCGGCGGCCGGCTCGGACCAGGTCTCGAACGGCTTCCGGGCCTCGAGCGAGGCGCTCGCCACCACCGTCGTCACCCAGGAGCAGCGCCAGGCCGTGGCGCTGGCCGCCCACCGCTACGGCTCGGTCGGCTACGACCCCTGCGGATCCAACACGAAGGCGCAGGGTCTCTACACGGCGATGACCGGGACCTCCGCCGCCCGCCGGCAGATCGTCACGCCCGTTCGCGCCCAGCCCGGCCGCTACGCCGACCCGAAGGACTGGGTCGCCGACGTCCGCTCGGGCGCCACCCCCGACGGCGCCGCCCTCTACAGCGGCGACGCGCAGGCGGCGGCCAAGTTCATCAACACGGTGGTCGGTCCGCCCGACGAACGGCCTCGCGGCACTGCCGCGACCGCGACCGCCACCGGCGACCGCGATCGCCTGGAGAAGACGGGGAAGGACACCTACCGGTCGATGACCGCGGTGGTGCTCGCCGACATCGCGGCCGATTACCGGCCCGACGGGCCGATCGCACAGGCGCGGGCCCTCTCGACCCACTGGCAGGGCAACGACGGCGGCGCCGCGTGGGCAGCCGGTGTCGCCGGCCAGCACGATCGCGGCATCATCCAGGACGCCGTGCGGATGGAGGCGGCCAACCTCGCGCTCCTCGCCCACCAGATCAAACGCGGCATGCGTACCGAGGCCACCGCCGCGGCGCTGCTGCTCGCCATGGTCAACGCCCGCCTCACGAACAGCGTGCCCGCGCCTGCGCGCGGCCCCTTCACCCCCGCGAGCTTCCAGGCACCGTGATGAAACAGGTCCTCCTCGCCGTCTCCGCCGCCGCCCTCGCGGCCAGCCTCGCCGCGCCGGCGGCGGCTCAGACCTGCTTCGTCGCCGATCCGATCTGGATCGCCGGCCACAACAGCGCGACCGCCACCCTGACCACCCGGGTGGCCACCATGGGCACCAACATCGCGACCCAGCGCAGCCTCACCCTCGAGCTGTTGCTGTCCGCCATGAAGGTGCAGACCGCCCAGACCTCGACCAACGGCGAGCGCGAGGTCAACCTCGTCAGCAACACCCAGCAGGCCGTCGCCTCGACCCTGTCCCAGGTCGCGCAGCGCCGCGCCCTCGTCGACGCGCGCGAGCAGTACGGGATCGACACCGGCCAGGGCGTGAACGCCTGCGGCTCGATCGACCTGATGAACTCGACGAGCCGCTCCATGGGCAACGTCGCGAAGAGCGGCCGGGAGACCTATCGCAGCCTCGACGTGGCGCCGGGCAAGAACACCCCGGTCCAGGAGGCGGCCCGCAACCGCTTGCAGGACCCGACCAAGACCGACAGCGCGGTCCTGTTCGATCCGGCCGCCAGCGACGACGACCGCAAGGCCGTGATCGAGGCGATGGCCGGCCTGCCGATGCCGAAACCCACCGCCGCGATGCCGGGTGCCGAGGCCGACGTGATGATGCTGCGGGCCCGCCGCGTCGAGGCCCTGCGCTCGCCCGCACTCGTCTCGCTCAGCGCCGTGCGGGCGATGTCGTCCACCGACGACCACCAGACCGGCACCTCCGCCGGCTCGCCGCTCGCGCAGCTCGACGCGCTCATCAGCCAGTACGGCGGCGGGCCGCAATTCGAGGCGTGGTCGGCCGGGCTCGCAGGTCAGTCCGAGCACGGCTTGCTGATCGAGCTCACCCGGATGCGCTCGATGTCGCTCAGCCTGCGCCAGCAGCTCATCGAGCAGCAGGCCCGCACATCGGCGCTGTTCGGCACCATCCTGGCCACCCAGGCCGGCGGCAACTTCTAGGGAATCCCCCCAATGCTCCGCAGGATCATCGCCGCCGGCGGCAGCCTCGGCGCCCTCGCCGCGGCCGGCGCCGCCCAGGCCCAGACGACGGGCAAGGAGATCTTCACCCCGGTCCAGAACGACCTGGCGCTGGTGAACCTGCGCAAGCTCCTCGGCTGCGTGGTCGACGGCGTGTGGACCGCCGCGACCTGCTCGGACGATCGCCCGCTCACGGTGGCGCTCGGCTACTTCAACGTCGGCTGCCTGATCGTCTCGACGATCCTCGCCTGCTACCTGCTCTATTCGCTCGTTGCCGACACCGCGAACGACGGCCAGGCCTTCGGCCGGGGATCCTCCGCCAAGTACACCCTGCTGCGGGTGATGACCGGCGCGATCCTCAGCTTGCCGATCAAGTCCGGCTTGTCGCTCGTGCAGATCCTGGTGGTGCAGATCGCCGTCTGGGGATCGGGCTTCGGCGACACCCTCTGGACGCGGGTCGCCGGCACCCAGCTCACCGGCATGTATGGCACGCTTGCCCAACCGACCCAGGCGCTCGGCGACTTCGCCCTGCGCGGCAAGCTCGCCAAGGTGCTCGAAGCCCGCCTCTACGGCCACGTCTGCGCCCAGTCCTTGCAGCAATATGCCAACAACGTGTCGGGCCGCGACAATGCCGCCTCGATCGTCTCACGTATCGTCACCGATACCGGCAGCTTCGGATCGTGGAGCCCGCAGACGACGACCTACTACTTCGCCGACTCGAACGGGTATTTCCGCAAGTCCAACAACCTGTGCGGCTCGGTCGTCTACGAGCACCAGAAGATCAACGTCAACCTCGCCGACACGAAGGACGCCTCGACGACATCGCTCCTGATCGCGCTGGCCGAGCAGCAGAGCCAGCGCGCGTTCCAGGCCGCGATCAACAGCCTCGACGGCGCCGCGAACGGGATCGCCACCACCATCATGTCCGGCACCCGCGACGAGGAGGCGATCCAGGGCCGCATCAAGGACGCGATCGACGCGGCCTATACCAGCGTCAGCCAGAGCCTGACCCAGGGCGACAATGCCCAGCTCAACCAGGTCCTGCGCAACTACCTGGACAACTCGACGGAGAGCGGGTGGCTGTCGGCCGCGATGTGGCAGCGCTCGATGAGCCTCGTCCAGGCCAAGCTCCTCGCCGCCTCCGCCGGCCCGAGCGCCTCGGTGACGGCGGTGCCCCCGGCCAGCATCGCCACCTACATGCCCTCGCTCGGCCACAGCGCCTACTGGCCGCTCGCCCAGGAAGCGCAGCGCAACGTCACGTATGTCGGGACCTTCAGCGGCTTCATCGCCGCTCAAGGCACGGGCAGCGTCGGGCGCATCGCCAGCGACGACCCGGTGGCCCAGGCCGACCCGCCGAGCGTGTTCGCCAGGGCGCTGTCGGCAATCTACTCGGGCGTCCTCGGGGTCATCAGCCGGCCGGAGAATACGACCTGGAGGGACCCGATCCTCGAGGTGCAGGAGATCGGCCAGACCATCGCCAACTATGGTCTTATAGCCACGGGAGCTGGTGTGGGGGCGGATTTCGTTGGTTGGGGGCTGGGGGAGCTAAAAAACCCAATCGGGAAACTCGCTGGTGAAGGCCTCCAGAAGGTTTCGAGCTTTCTTCATTTTCTAGCTACGATCCTCTTTGCTGCCGCCTTCATGCTGGTCGGCCTGGTGCCGTTCGTGGTCATTGTCCATTTTCTGATGAGCACCTTCAACTGGTTTCTCGTCGTCGCCGAGTCGATGATCGCAGTGCCGATCTGGCTCCTCACCAAGTTCATGCCAGCCCGCTCCGACAGCTTCGTCGGCAACAGCGGCCAGGGCTACATGTTCTTCCTCGGCATCCTGCTTCGCCCTCCCCTGATCGTCGTCGGGCTGCTGGTCTCGCTCCTGCTGATGCGGGTTGGCATCGACATCACCAACGTGTTCTTCCGCGGTGCGCTCGCGATGCTCTCGCCCGACGGCACCATCGCCTACGCGATGGTCGGGACCGCCGGGCTGTTCGTCTACGCCGTAATCCTGTTCTCGATCGTTATGCTGTCGGCCGGTCAGATCAGTGCCCTGCCGGAGACCGTGCTGTCCTGGATCGGGGCACAGATCGAGCGACGCACCGGCAGCAGCACTGCGACAGCCGCGGCCGGCATCATCATGCCGAGTTCGCCGAACCAGATCCTAGGCAGCACCGCTACCAGGGCCGGTAACAAACTCGTTGCCGGCGGCAAGACCATGCGGTCGATGATCCGTGGCAAGGATAAAGCGGGAGTGTGATCGATGAACGATGACACCCCCAAAGAGGTCGCGTGGCATTTCGGGATCGCGACTGCGCTCTCAGTGTCGCTGTGCGCCGCGCCGTTCGTGCCCGAGGCGATCCTGGCCTACGCCGGGTACCGCTTCCTGCGCCACTTCACCTACGGCTGGCGCAACTGGCGCGCGCCGGGGCGTGTGCCGCACCACCTCGGACGCCGCGGCTACCGCGACGAGACTACGCGCCGGCGCGGCGATGCGACCTGGCCGATCGGCCTGGCGAAGACCGGTCAGGTCTGGCTGCGGCGCGAGGACCTGGTCCAGGGCGTGGCGATCGAAGGCGACGACCCGCAGTGGCAAACTTTGGCGATCAACAACCTCGTGTTCGGGGCCTGCATCAATCGAATGGGCGCCATCGTCGTCCAAGGCATTGTCCGGCCCGTCCCTGAGGATGACGCCAACCCCGACGACCAGGAGGCCGACGAGAAGGAGGAAATGCTGGCCCAGAAGTTCGCCGAACTTGCGCGGCCTTTCGGCCGCGACAACGAGGTTTATTCGATCGATCTCGACGCCGTGCCGCGACCACCTCTGCGGATCACCGCCTCGACCTTGGCCGCTGCCATCGCGGACATGCGCCTGGGACCCGAGGCCGAGACCTTGCACGGCGCGCTGATGCCGTTCATCGAAATGGTCGCTCAACGCCGCAAGAAGAACCCGCTCGAACTCTACGCCGCCTTCGTTGACGCGGTCGCGCTCGATCGCCTCGTCGCGGGCAAGTACGAGATCGACCTGCACGAAGTGAGCGCCGACGAGATCACGTCGGCCGACGGCGCTGCTCTCCAGGCGGCGATCGATCCGATCCGCGCGATCCCAAAGACCATTCGCGAGACCGGTCGCATAGCCCTTGCGGCTCACGCCTCCGAGATCGCCGGCCTCAAGAGCGTCTCGCTCACCGAGGGGCTTGAATTGTGCTCTGCCATCTCCGCCCGGGGTATCGTTTGCATCCGCCCTTCTTCTCCTCTCACCACCGCGCTGGTGATCGCACGGTGTGTCGAGGCACTGATGGATGGCAAGCCGGGCCACGCTGCGGACAACCTCATCCACGTGGTCTACCACGAGGAACTGTCAGGCACGTTAGCGCGACGTTTCCGGGCCGCAGCAGTGCGGGCAGGAGCGATCGGGAGTCTTTCCCTCACGGCGAGACCGCCCGGGCACATCCACAAGGCCACCCGGAAAATCACTGCCGTTCGCATTCAGGGCAGCGCCTGGAACCCCGAAGGAGCCATCGGCACCGCAAAGGTCATCTCAACGATCAAGGACTGCTCGTTCACGCTCGACATTGAGATGCCCGCATGATCGAGCGTCTAACCCGCAAAGGGCCTAACAACGGCCTATCTACGTTGAAAATACCTTCGAATCATATCCAGGACGTGATTCGGGTTGACAATCTCCGCCGGGGGGCCGGAGATGCAACTACAGGTATTAATATGTGGTTTTCTACCAAAATTATTTATCGCGGTACCCGTGCTTTACTACGTCTTTGCCGCGAAACTCAGCGCGTTCTTGGTCGAATTTCGATTGCACGCAATAACTTAGGGGGAAGATAGTGTTTTCACCCATAAACCTAGTGCGAACGGACCAGTCGATATGGGCCGAAGGCCGCCCTGAATATCTCTGGAGCGGCCTTCGTGGCAGTCGCAGCGACGGTGTATGACCTCGGCACGCGAGCCAGAATCTAAACCTGTGAATCAGCTCCATCCACACGGAACTGCGTTCCAATGCCCACTGTAAGCGGCCCGGCTTAATGACTCCTATTGCTCCGCTCATCCGAATCGGCCCACATGGGCTGTCACGTTGGCTGAATCGGATGGGGTCCGATGAAATCGGCAGAGGAACGTCTCGCGGAACTCACGGCCGGCGATCGTCGCCGGCAGGCGCGTCGCCGCGAAGCGCTGCGAGAGAAAGGCATGACCACGCAGAGCGTCTGGCTCATGCCTGAGATCCGCGCCCTGCTCGATCAGGAGATCGAGGCTGGACGGTTCAAGAACCGGTCCGAGGCGATCAATCACGCCCTGTCCACGGTCTACGGTGGCAAGGAGAGAGCAATGTCGTAGCGGCAAAGCAAAAGGCCCCGGTGCTGGGGAGCACCAGGGCCTTTGGATCACATATCCGCTTGGGGAAGGGACTGCGACCCGATTCGCACTCCTGTTGTAGCTTCCCTCCCATCAGCGGTCAATGACACCCTAACGGGTGAACGATCCCGCTTTGCCTTCCGCCATGGAGGGTTCGAGTGGAGAGGGTTAATACCGGTGGACGGCCGCTGACGCGTGCCGCTCTCGCCGGCCGGAGACGTGCGCTCGACGAGGGCCGCGCGGTCTCCAGGCGCGAACTCGCGGGTCACGCTCGTGACGCCGCCAAGTCACTGGCCTTGCGTCCTTCGCTGCGCCAAGTGCTCGAAGCGTTGGTTGCGGCCTGGGGCGAACAGCCATGGGCCCGGCTCTTGGTCTGGCCCTCGAACGAGCGCCTTTGCGAAAAGACGGGACTCTCCGAGCGCGCCGTCCGCTACGCCCTGCGCGATCTCGTAGCCCTAGAGCTGATCGCCCCGAAGGACTCTGCCAACGGCAAGCGCTACGCCATCCGGGCACCCGACGGCTCGATCGTAGACGCCTTCGGGTTCGATCTCCTGCCTGTGGTCGCACGGGCTGGGGAATGGGCCGAGAGACTGCGCGCGTTGACCGCCGAGGTTGAGCACAGACGGCGTTCTTTTGACCTTTTAACCGTCTGTCGCCGTGCTGTTTCGGAAGCGCTGCATGGGCTCGCTACGCAGTACCCTGGAGTTTCGATTACCGATCTCGCCGCGGCGCGTGATGCCCTGGAAGAGTCCTCTCCCATGCGGTCGCGATCCTCGAAAGACCCGAGCCTGGTCGTCGAAGCGTGGAGTGAGTTGCGGGAGCTGGCTGAGGATCGTTTCTACCAAGCCGCCTGTGCCGGCAAATCGTGCAGCCACATAGAAACAGACAACGAACCCCTTAGTAAGTCTTGTAACAAGGTCTCTTCGAGGAGTGATGGGGCCAGGGCAGTGCTTCACCCTGCTCTGGTGGCGGCCGCCTGCCCCGTCGCAGCTGAGCTCGGGTTCGAGATTCTGACCGAGCCGGAGCTCATCGACGCTGGGCGCTCACTTCGCGGTTCAATTGGTGCCCATCCGAGCGCTTGGACTGAGGCCTGCGAAAGCTTGGGGCTGGTTCAGGCCGCGGCGCTCGTAGTGATGGTCGCCCAGCTGCACGACGACGAAACGACGGGCAGGCGCAAGTCCGAAATCCGGAACCCCGGCGGCTACTTCCGGCATCTCGTGCGGTTATGCCTCGATGGCCGCTACAGCGTGGCCGCTGAACTCATGACCATGCGCCGGCGGCGGATGACGTGACCGACAAAGAACGTATGGATGCTCAGGAGTGCTCTATCATGCCGATCGCTACTTACGTCGTTAATGCCGATTTTGGCTCAAGGTACATGTGTCGGGGACATTCAGCAGTGGAGCGACAGCGCCGACCCAAACTAGTCAACTTCGGATGCTGAAAAGGTCGCGAGCCGACAGCCATACAGCGAGATCGTGCGGCTACTGTGACCCGAAAAGGGCAACCCTGCCTGATCGGCTCAATCATAGGAGGAAGTGTGAGAATCCGTTTCAGAACTGGCATGCAAGCTTGAGGGTTGAGTGAGTGGCACGCGTCACGGGCGTGGAGGGAGTGTCTAATGCACAACCGAAAGACCCGATGTGGACGCTCGCCGCTCGCGCAGAGCTTTTGCGCGAAACCCTGCTGTACGTAACCTGCCTGAGCGACGTCGATTGGGTCTTACTCGCGCAACTGCTGCCCGCCCCACCTCGAACAGGCTGCCCGTAGCTGTGGTCGTAGTGCGCCGTGCTCGATGGCATCCTCTGTGCCTCGCGTACCGGCTGCGCCGTGCGCCAGCCGTCGCTCTACTTCCCGCACTGGGACACGGTGTACCGCCGGCTCTAGCGCTGGGCCGAGACCGGCGTGTTCGAGCGTCTGGCGCACGCCCTGATCCTGGCGGATCGCGAGCGGGTTGGCGCTAGGCCGGTCCGGTGGGGGCCATCCTTGATGCGCAGGCTGTGCGCTCGGGCGGTGTCAGGTTCGAGGGCGTACGCGGGTCCGGTCTCCCCAAGCGCATCGTCGGCCGCAAGCGCAATGCACTGCCCTACGGGCGACAGCCTGCTGATGGCCGCAGCCTCCCCGGATGACCCACACGACAGCCACGGTGGCGTCGCGCTCCTGCGGGCCCAGCGTCAGCTATAGCCGTTCCTCGCCCCCTTCGCGCTGGCCTCCAGGTTTGCGAGCACGAGAAGCCGCGTGGGCATCACCCTCAAGCTCGTCGTTGGACAGCCGAAGCTGGTGGCATCCATCTCCCCTCCCCTCTTATGACGACATATCCAGCGTGGTGCGTCTCCCCCTATCGCGGTCTGTGAGGCCCTGATCGACTGCTGCCCGGAGCTTCGATCGACGTTCATTCCAACGAATGGGGCCCCGACCCACTTGCCCGGTGGCTGGGGCGTTGATCAAGCCTCAGCGCGATCTGCCACCTATTGTCTGGATTGATTGACGGCGGGCCCGGCGCGAGTGCGGTTAGCTATTACCAACAATACGGATATGGTTCCTGGCGGAACCACATCCGTTTCAACGCGATCGAGCCCTCTTGTTGTGAATTTGGAGGGCAACCCGGATCGATCCTCCTGCGCGCTTGCCTCGCCCAGATTCCGGACTCGACACTCCCTACGAATCGTAGCAAATCGGTAATCTTCACGGTTATAACGTCCATTCGGCCGATTTACCGTGAGCGAGAGCCGAGGCTGTGAACCAGCATGCCATGCCGCACCAGACGTTGAGACCGTCAGTGGCCACCCAAAGCGAGATGATCGGCGACCACGCCGAAATCCTGCGTACCCAGTTGCAAAGGATGTCAGCTGCGCTCTATCCACCGAGTGCAGCTAAGACCCTCCGTCGGTTCTCCTCCGGCGAGGCTGCCAAAATCATTGGCGTTTCGGACAGTCGGCTGCGGCAACTCTCGATCGATCGAGCAGGACCCCAGCCCGAGGTTTCCGCGACCGGTCGCCGATCATATTCGCTCGGCGATATCCACGGCGTTCGCACGCATCTGGACGAGATTAATCGTTCGGGTCGCAAGTATCAGCCCTGGCGTGGACCTGGGGAGCACCTTCAGATCATTTCTGTGGTGAACTTCAAAGGGGGCTCAGGCAAGACCACAACGGCGGCACACCTTGCACAATCTCTAGTGCTTCGCGGTTATCGCGTCCTCGCCATCGACCTAGATCCCCAGGCCAGTTTGTCTGCCCTCCTCGGTGTTCAACCTGAACTCGACGTACAGCCGAACGATACGCTCTACGGCGCAATCAGGTACGAGGGAGATCGCCCTCTCTCCGATATCATCCGCCCAAGCTACTTTACTGGCCTCGACGTTGTGCCGGCCAATCTCGAGCTGATGGAATTTGAGCACGAAACGCCGAAAGCGCTGGCCAAGCGTAGGAGCACCGACCAGCTTTTCTTCACCCGCGTCGCTCAGGCCCTCAGCACAGTCGATGACCGCTACGACATCGTTGTGATCGATTGCCCGCCGCAACTCGGCTTCCTGACGCTCTCAGCTCTCTGCGCGGCAACGTCGCTCCTCATCACGATCCACCCGCAAATGCTCGATGTCTCGTCGATGTCGCAGTTCCTCGCGATGGCAAACGACCTTCTCTCCGTCGTGCGAGATGCCGGAGGGAAGATCGAGTATGATGCGTTGCGCTATCTCATCACGCGATACGAACCACAGGATGGGCCTCAGAACCGCATTGTTGCTTTGCTGCGCAACTTGTTTGGGGAGGCCGTACTGAATGCACCGATGCTGAAGTCCTCAGCGGTATCGGATGCCGGCCTATCCAAGCAGACCCTTTATGAAATCGGGCGGGAGACCATGACACGTTCGACTTACGATCGAGCCATCGAAGCTCTCGAAGCCGTGAACGCTGAAATCGAAGCCACCATCCGTCGCGCGTGGGGGCGTGCATGAGCCGGAAATCAAGCCTCGACGCAATTTTCCAGACGGGACCGCTGCCGGCGGTCCCCTCCCCGGTTGAGTCGTTAGAAGCTTCTAACGGGCCGAGCGATGGTTCCAATCCACCATTAGAAGCTTCTAACCCGCTACCCGCTCCTCGCATCCGAAGCGGAGCCGTGGCGGCCATGGGATCGGCTCTTGAGCACCTTGCGTCTCGCGCGGAGGTCGCCGAGCAGATCGAAACCGGTTCCGCCATTGTTGAGCTCGATGCCGAACTGCTCGACGGATCCTTCGTCGCCGATCGAGTGTCAGACGCGACCGATCCAACGCTCGATACCCTGGTCGAGAGCATTCGCGAAAGCGGTCAGCAGGTACCGATCCTTGTCCGCCCGCACCCGTCGAAGCCAGGCCGATACCAGATTGCCTTCGGACATCGTCGCGCGAGGGCCTGCCGTGCTCTCAGAAGGCCTGTCCGCGCAGTCGTTCGACCGCTCACCGACGCGGAACTGGTTGTCGCCCAGGGCAAAGAGAACCTCGATCGCCGAAATCTCAGCTACATCGAGCGAGCCTTCTTCGCCTTTCGGCTCGAGGCTCTAACGTTCACGCGAGACGTGATCTGCGCGGCGATGGGAGTCCATAAGCCGGACGTTTCCAACTACATCACTGTTGCACGTACGGTCCCAGAACACGTAGTCGCCGCCATTGGGCCGGCACCAAAAGCTGGCGGTCCGCGCTGGCGTGCACTCGCCGAGCTAATTAGGACGGCGCCGCCGAACAAGGTGGACCGCATCCTTGGCGACCCGAGTTTCCAGGGACGGCCGACCGATGAGCGATTCGCCGAATTACTCGAGGCATTGGCCCCAAAAGCAGATGTGAAAAAGGTTGAGGTCTGGAAGGACAAGACGGGTCGCAAACTCGCTCGCGTCGAGCGGGGAGATCAGCGCTTCATCCTTTCGCTGGATGAGAAGCTAGAGCCGAGTTTCGGCAACTATCTGCTCGGTCGGCTTCCTGAACTCCTCGCTGACTTCAAGGCCGGCAAGGACTAGTGGCCTGCGTATGGGGTTAGTGGCAAAGAGGATTCTCCTGGCTCAGCGTCGAGTACCCGCAAGCAAAGCGTTTGACGCTGGCCAGGGTGGCGTCCGCTAACTTCACCCACTGGAACGGTTTTGAACCAGCGTTCGCGGTTTAAACGAAAGTGTGAATGTCGCGTTCGAACTCCGGCGCCGAGCAATCAACATCGCGCCGGATCGCGCGCTAGGTCAAAAGGCCGAACCACTGCGCGGCCTGGTTGATCCACGAGGCGGATGTCGGCGTGAAGTGCACGTGGTATCCCGCGCGCTTGGCAGCCGAGCGCGGATCAGGTTGCTCTTGTGCGCTGCCGAGTTGTTGATCACCACATGCACGGTGAGGTTGGCAGGTGCCGCCGCCTCGATCTCATCCAGGAAGCAGCGGAACTCGCTGGATCGGTGATGGAGGTAGCACTGACCGATGGCGGTCTCGGCTTTTACGTTGCGAGCGGCAAATAAAGGGCTGTACCGTGCCGGGCATAAGTGTGAGTGTGCCGACCCTCCTGATGGAGCCAGAGCGGTAGCAGTGGCTGCGTGCGCTCGAACTCCTGAATCTGGCATTTCTCGTCCACGCAGAGAGCCAGGGCGCGGGCAGTCGGAGCCAGATAGAGCCCCACGATATCGCGCACCTTCTCGGCAAACAGCGGATCGGTCGACAGCTTGAAGGTCTCGAACCGGTGCGGCTGCAGGCCGAACGCTCACCATACTCGCCTAACCGTCGTGCCCGACACCTCATTGGCCTAGACCATGCTGCGCTGGCTCCAGTGAACGGCTCCCCGCGACCGCTGGTAGAGCGTGCGGTCGATCAATTCGGCGACCTGTTCGTTGCCGATTCGAAGCGGTGCACCGGAGCGGGGTTCGTCGAGCAGGCTATCCACTCGCTGAGTAGCGAAGTGCTGGCGCCACTCGCCAACCGTATGCTTGCCAGCGGCGAGGTGGCCGAGATGGCGGTATTGCTTAGACCGTCGGCAGCCAACACCACGATCCTGGCTCTCAAGGTCAGGCCCTGAGTAGTTTTGCGCCGAAGAGCCCAGCTCTGAGCTCGCCTCGTCCCTCCTCGCGCAACTCCAAGATGGTGGGCACGCGTTAGGCCATCGGCACCTTCCAGCAGGCGTTCCTCTGCCGCATACTTCAGCCGCAGGGCACTAAACGAGCCGGACGCGCCGGAGATCTCGAAACCCCGCTGCAAAACCGAACTGGCCTAAGGCCTGCTTGCTTCTGGACGCTTGCACCAACTCGTAAAGGGGCCGGTCTGGATTGAACGGGCTGGCCGAACCGATCGCTATCGTTGTACCCTTGCGTCGCTCGCATCGCCCAACGGCAACGTGGCTTATATCCTGATACGGGAAGTGCTCGCCATTCCATACAAGCCGGGTTTCCGGGCCTACCAGCAGCGCGCCACGTACTGGTGCCCGTAACAGGCAGGGGGCCAACGTCGCCTGTCATAAGTGAGGAGCGGCTCTGGTTTAAGGCGATTGCTTGACAGCTACCAGACTGCCGGCCGTTGGCCGCTCGGTTGGCGTCACTCGAAGCCCAAGCCTCCATACCGCGGTAAGGCCGTCTGACTGATCTGAGAAGCTGCGCCAATTCCCCTGCTGCCCTAGAACTCGCAGGCTTTAAGCGGCACTTCCTTATGGAAGGTGTTCCAGTTGACGAGCCACTTTGCGGAAGGAGCAGACAGCATGCCGCCAATCGACCGCCACAGAGTGCGACTCCTGCCTCTCTGGGAGTGACTCGACAGCTGCGCGTCCCTTATTTAAGGGCGCCTACCTTAGCATCCATCTTATTTAAAAAAACCCCGAATTGCTTTAATAACGCTCATCGGCCAAGATTGGCGGCATGACTGACATCTCTCAGACCAACCGTCGGCTCGGCCGGTTCCTTGACACGCCCGTCGCCGGCGAGGTTGTCCGTGCTTTTGTGCCGCCGCCACTCCCGCCCGAGCCGCCAATCGACGTACTCTCCCTCCTTGAGCGCCTGAGCGTCGCCGAACGAGCACTGGGGCGGCTCGACGGAATCACCATGCTCCTGCCCCGCCAAGAACTGTTCCTTTACATGTACGTCCGGAAGGAAGCGGTTCTTTCGTCGCAGATCGAGGGTACGCAGTCGACGCTCTCGGACCTGCTCCGGTTCGAAACCGAAGCGCAGGCCGGCGAGCCGATCGATGATATCCGTGAAGTTTCAAACTATGTCGACGCGATGATGTTTGGGCTCGAGCGTCTCGACGAACTGCCGCTGTCGCTCCGGCTCATCCGCGAGATGCACGCCCGCCTCCTTCAAAGCGGGCGCGGCGGCACCAAGAGCCCAGGCGAGTTTCGTCGCTCTCAGAACTGGATCGGTGGCAGCCGACCGGGCAACGCCCTCTTCGTTCCACCACCCGCTACCGAGCTCGACGCGACACTCAGCGCGCTGGAAGCCTTCATGCACGAGAACCAGTCGAGGCTTCCCGCCTTGATAAAAGCTGGGCTCATTCACGTTCAGTTTGAAACAATACACCCATTCCTTGATGGCAACGGCCGTATCGGCCGCCTACTCGTGACGCTTTACCTCTGCGTGCACGGCGTGCTGCAGAAGCCACTTCTCTATCTAAGCCTGTATCTCAAGACTCGGCGAACCGATTACTATCGCCTGTTGCAAGAGGTGCGCGAGCACGGCTCTTGGGAGGCTTGGCTCGAGTTCTTCCTTGACGGTGTCGCCGAGACGGCCAATCAAGCCTTCGATGCGGCGAGGCGCATCGTTGATCTGTTCAAGCAGGACCGCGAGCTCATCACAGCCCAGAGTGAGCGAGCGGGCTCGGCGCTGCGAATCCACGACCTCATGCAGCAGAACCCGTATGTCACGAGTAATCAGCTCGTCGAAAGGACGGGGCTGTCCTCGCCGACAGTCAACGCGGCGCTCGCTGATCTACAGCGGCTCGGCATCGTCGAAGAGGTGACCGGCCGCCGGCGCGGCCGCGTCTTCGGCTATCGCCGCTACCTCGCTATCCTGAGCGAAGGCACCGATCCGCTGCCAACCGCCTAATCAACGCCATCGAAGGCTCACCCCCTTGCGTCTCTAAAGCGTCACTATGTTCGACTTCCGCTGCTTTGCCTCGGCCCTGCGTGCGACGGCAGATTTCCTACGGGGGTAGGGGAGGGGGCCGACGACGACAAGGGCGTCCGGCAATGCGCAAAGCCGAACGAACCGAGGTGCGACTTCGACACTATGCGGGCGGTTCGGTCGGCGCCTTCGAAGGTTTGTGTGGGATGGATGCTCCTGCTTCACCGCGACATCGTCGAGGCCCTGCGTGCTACGGCAGGATATCTGCCGGGGCAGGGGAGGGTCCGGCAGTGACCCAAAGCGGTTCCTCGCAAACTATGTCAGGAATGTCCGGTCGCGAGGATTTTCCAGACATTTGATTTCATGACAGGCTCCTTGACATTCGCTGCGTCGCCGGGCTCTGGCGTCAAGTGCGTCACCGCCGAAGGCTCTTCTGGCTGTCAGGAACAGGTCGTTTTTCTTACATGCCAGTTCATGTGATGGAATGACCGCTGGGGCATGAGCCGCGCGAAGGCGCGCCATTCCCCTAGCTGTTCACGCGCTCGCCATGCTCCTACCAAAGCCATCGAGCAGTTGACGGAGCGGGCATGCAGCGCATCACGATCACCATTGACGACGAGTTGCTGGCGGCGATGGATCGTCTGTGTACCGAACGCGGCTATGGTAGCCGCTCGGAGGCCGTGCGTGACCTCGTCCGCGATGCGGTCGCCCCATCCCAGGGCGATCAGGCGGGCGCTGCGTCCTACTACGGGACGCTGAGCTACGTCTACAATCATGGCACCCGCGACCTGGCACGCCGTCTCACCGATGAAGGACACCACCACGGGGTGTCTATCGCCAGCATGCATGTGCATCTGACCAGGGACGATTGCCTGGAAGTAGCGGTGCTGCATGGATCTGTGCCGGCCATGCAGGCTTACGCCGATCGCATCATCACCCAGCGGGGTGTGCGCTACGGCCACCTGCACCTCATTCCCGAGAACAGCGCCGAACCGGCCAACCACCCGCACCCGCACGGTGACAACGCTGGCCACTGAGGACCGCCGGCCACAGCCGGCGGTGTGAACTTTGCGTAGATTTCTCATACGCGGGACGTGCGAGGGGCACGCCTCGATGCCGCTTCTGGAACGTCGTTGGCCCGCTCTACCTTGTCATCTGCCCACAGGGTGCGTCGATACAGCCTGCTCAGCTCCGCCAGCGTCCTGCTGGTCGCCTCCCACGCCTGGGCCGCGCCGGCGGTGACCGAGACCGCAGATACCATCGCGCTCTCCGAGATCACGGTCGCACCGGAAGCACCGGCCGCCACGTCATCGGGCACACCTAACCCCAGCGCCGGCTATGTCGGCGGCGTCACCGGCATCGGCGGCGCGCTTCGACCGTTTGATGCTGCAAGTGCCGGCATCATCACGGGGGCGCAGATCAACAGCCGCCCGGTGACCCGACCCGGCGAGGTGCTGGAGGAAGTGCCGGGCCTCATCATCACGCAGCACTCGGGTGAGGGCAAAGCCAACCAGTACTTCCTGCGTGGCTTCAACCTCGACCACGGCACCGACATCGCCATCAACGTCGACGGCATGCCGGTGAACATGCGCACCCATGCCCACGGCCAGGGCTACGCCGATCTCAACTTCCTGATCCCCGAGCTCGTCGGCGCGGTCGAGTTCCACAAGGGCCCGTACTTCGTGCGCGACGGTGACTTCGCCTCGGCCGGCTCGGTGCGGATCGACTATCTCGACAAGCTCAACCGCAACATCGCGCTGACGACGTTGGGCAGCTTCGGTCTTAAGCGAGCCCTCTCGGCCGCGTCGGCACCGCTCGGCGCGGGCAACCTGCTCGTGGCGGGCGAGGCGCAGACCTATGACGGCCCGTGGGTGGTGCCTGATACCCTCCGCAAGTTCAACGGCGTGGTGCGCTACAGCCAGGGTACGCCGCTCGACGGCTTTGCGGTCACCGGCATGGCCTACTGGGCCAAGTGGAATGCCACCAATCAGATTCCCGAGCGGGCGGTGGCGGAGGGGATCATCGGTCGCTACGGCACCCTCGACCCGAGCGATGGCGGCGATACCGGGCGCTTCTCGCTGTCGGGGCGCTGGAGCCAGTCGGATGACAGCGGCATCACGCGGGCCTCGGCCTACGTGATCCGATACCAGATGAACCTCTGGAACAACTTCACGTATTTCCTAAACGATCCGGTCAACGGCGACCAATTCCGCCAGCGCGACAGCCGCGTGCTCGGCGGCGGTGAAATCTCGCGCGTGTTCCAGGGCGACCTGTTCGGGCTCGCCATAGAGAACGAGTTCGGCGTGCAGACCCGCACCGACGACATCCGGGTCGGCCTGTTCAACACGACGGCGCGGCAGTATCGCTCGACGGTACTGGACGACCGGGTGCTGGAAGCGAGCGCCGCTTTCTACTATGAGAACCGGGTGCGCTGGACCGACTGGCTGCGCACCAGCGTCGGCTTCCGGGCCGACGGCTACTATGCCGATGTCCGCTCCGACACACCGGCGAATTCGGGTCGCGCCCGCGACGGCATCGTCAATCCGAAGCTCGGGGCGGTGTTCGGGCCGTGGCGCGACACCGAGCTGTACGTGAACTATGGCGGCGGCTTCCATTCGAACGACGCACGCGGCGTCACCGCGACGGTCGATCCGGTCAGTCCGCTGTTCAACGTCTCCCGCTCGCCGTTCCTGGTGCCCTCGACGGGCTACGAGGTCGGGATCCGCAATCGCTCGATCGCCGGGCTGGAGACCAGTCTCGCCCTGTTCCGGCTCGACTTCGCCTCCGAGAACCTGTTCCAGGGCGACACCGGCACCACCGAGCCGAGCCGACCGACCCGCCGCTTCGGCATCGAGTGGAGCAACCACTACGCCGTCACGCCCTGGCTGGCGCTCGAAGGCGACCTGACGATCACCAATGCCCGGTTCTCCGACCGCGATCCGGTCGGCCAGCGGGTGCCGGAGGCGCCGACGACCATCGCCTCGGCCGGCATCACCTTCGGCGAGGGCCTGGGCTGGTTCGGATCCTTGCGCTTCCGCTACTTCGGACCGCGTCCCCTGATCGAGGACAACTCGGTGCGCTCGAAGCCGACGGCACTCCTCAACGGCCGGGTTGGCTACAACTTCGACAATGGCGTCAGCCTCTCCCTCGACGTGCTGAACTTGACGAACGCCAAAGCCGACCAGATCACCTACTACTACGTGTCCCGCCTGCCGGGAGAGGACGCTGCCGGCGTTGCCGACCGGCACTTCCACCCGGTTGAGCCGACGGCCGTTCGACTGACCCTGGCCGGCCGGTTCTGACGCCCGATCTCCTTCGCCTGAAAGGATTACCTCATGCGCACCCTTGCTGCTTCGATCGGCCTGCTGACGGTTTTGTGGATCGGCCCGGCTGCGGCTCACGGCTGCCATCGCGGCTGGCAACAGGCGCCTGTCGAGGGCTGGCATAGCCACGGTCTCAAGTGTGATGCCCGCAAGGGCCTCGGGGTCTCACGCCGAGGCAAGGCCCACGGCCGCCGGGCGGCTTGATCCAATCCTCTGAGCTTTACCCGGGCTTGAATCGGGGGCCTGATCGGCGCGAGCCTCTGGTTGTCCGGATGCTCGCGGACGGGTCAGCATTCATGGCATCAGGACGATGGAATCTCGCGACACACAGCGAGGCGACGTCGGCTCGGGCGAAACGGCCGCGCTTCAGGGGAATCACGTTCGGCGCGTGATCGGCAGGTAGGAATCCATCGTCGAAGAGAGATGGCCTCGCTCGAAGCGCACGCCGAACACACGATCGAGCTCCGGCGAAACCGCGACCGTCGCGGCGGCCCCGTCGCATAGGATCCGGCCGCGTTCCAGCAGCACGAGCCGGTCGCAATCGAGGACCGCGCGGTCGAGGTCGTGCAGGACGACGACCACGATCCCGTGCCGGGCCCAGTCCCGCAGGCGGCGCATCAGGTCGAGGCGATGGCCGATATCGAGGCTCGCGCCGGGCTCATCGGCAAGGACGACGTCCGGCCTGGCGACGAGGGTGGCCGCGAGCAGCGCCCTGGCCCGCTCGCCGCCGGAGATCTGCGACCAGCAGCTTTCGGCGAGCCCGGCGAGATCGTGGTCGTGCAGAATATCCGGGATCGCGAGCGAGGCGCCGGGACGGCGGCTTGCGCCGAGCTCGATCACTTCCCGGACGGTGTAGTCCCAGGCCGGCTGGAAGCTCTGGGGCAGGTAGCCGATGCGGCGGCCGCGCTCGGGCAGCGGAAGGTCTGCGAGGGGCGCCCCGTCGAGCGTGACGCGGCCGGCGGCGGGACGCAGCAGGCCGGCGAGGGCGCGCAGCAGCGTCGACTTTCCGGCTCCGTTCGGCCCGATCAGCCCGACGAGGCTCCCCGGGGCGAGATCGACCGATACGGCGTCCAGCAGGCGGCGAGGGCCGGCCGTCACGACGAGGTCGTCCGCGCGAAGCCGGGTCATGCCCGCATCCGCCGGCGCAGGAGGAACAGGAAGAAGGGACCACCCGCGGCGGCCGTCACGAGCCCGAGCGGGATCTCCGCCGGCGGCAGTACCGAGCGGGCGAGCCCGTCGCAGACCATGACGAGGAGCGCGCCGATGGCCGCCGAGACCGGCAGCAAGCCGCGATGGCGCGGCCCGACCCACCAACGGGCCACGTGCGGCGCGGTCAATCCCACGAAAGCGACGAGGCCGCCATAGGCTACCGCCAGGGCGACGATGGCGGCGCCGACCAGGATCGCCCGGGCGACGAAGCGTGCCGTGTCGAGGCCGAAGGCCTGCGCCTGATCCTCGCCGAGGCCGAGGAGGTCGAGGCCGTGCGCAAGGCGCAGGCTTGCCCCGAGGGCGAGGCCCGAGAGTCCGGCGAGCCAGGCCAGCCCCTCCCAGGTCGGCGTCTGGACGCCCCCCAGCGTCCAACTCAGCACGACCTGGAGGCTGACGCTCTCGTCGGAGAGGGCGAGCATCAGGAAGGAGCGGACCGCCCCGAGCATCGCCGCGACCGCGACACCGGCGAGCAGCAGGCCGGCGGCATCGCGCGTGCCGGCGCCCCGGGCGACGGCAAGGACCATGAGAGTCGCCCCCCAGGCCCCTAGGAAGGAGAACCCGCCGAGCGCCAGGGAGGAGGGCAGGCCGAGGGGAACGAGCAGCGCCACTGTCGCCCCGATCGCCGCGCCGCCGGCCGAGCCGAGCAGGTAGGGTTCGGCGAGGGGGTTGCGGAACACGCCCTGGAAGATCGCTCCGCCGAGCCCCAAGAGGCTGCCGACCACAGCGGCGGCAAGGACGCGGGGCAGCCGCCACTCGAGGAGCAGGCGCGAGCGCAGGTCGTCGGCGCCGCCGAGCGCCCGGACGATCCTGGCTGGCCCGGCCCAGTCGTGCCCGGCCGCGATGCCGAAGGCGAGCGCGAGGACGAGGAGCGGCACGAGCCGGCTCGCGATGCGCAAGGGGATGCTCATGGATGGAGCGCGCTCATGGATGCCCTTCGGGGTTCGGGTGCAGGAGCGCCGCGAGGCGCTCGATCCCGTCCACGGTGCGCGGCCCGGGGATCAGGAATTCGGCGCGGGGCACGACATGCGCCCGGCCTTCGCGAACCGCGCGCATGTCGCGAAAGCCGGGCCGGGCCGTCAGCTCGCGCAGCTCGGCGTCGCGGCCCGCCAGGAGCAGGACGTCCGGATCGGCGGCGAGCAGGGCCTCCGGCGAGACCTGGGCGAGACTGCCGGATCCGGTCAGCGCCAGGCAGCCCCCGGCCCGGGCGACGGCGTCGGCCGTGTAGGTGCCCGCCCGCGCGGCGAGGACGAGCCCGTTCCCGAGCCGCGCCGTCACCAGGACGAGGCGCGGGCAGGGCCGCCCCGCGACCGCCCCGGCGACTCGCGCGAGACGGACCGCCAGGGTGTTGGCGACGGCGGTCCCGCGCGCCGGCTCCCCGGTCGCCCGTCCGACGAGGCGGATGTTGTCGAGGACCTCGCCGAGGGTGCGGCTCGTCAGGACGAGGGTGGGCACGCCGAGCCGCTCCATCGGAGCGAGCAGGAGATGGGCCGCCTGGCGCGCCGGTGTGACCAGAACCAGATCGGGCTCCTGGCCCACCACGGCATCCACCGAGAAGCCGAGCCGGCCGCCGACGACGGGCTTCGCCGCCGCTTCCGGTGGGTAGCGGGTCAGCGCGTCGATGCCGACGATCCGATCGGTCAGCCCGAGGGCGGCCACCAGCTCGGTGTTCGACGAGAAGATTGTCACGATCCGGCGCGGTGGCGCCGGCAGGACGACGTGCCGCCCCAGCGCATCGACGAGGTGGATCGGCTCGGGCCTGGCGGGGCGCGCCGCGACGAGCGTGGCGGCGAGGCCGAGGAGTACGAGGCAGACTTGCATTGGCACGCCAACGCTTCGTCTGCCTGGTTGGTGGTCGTGTCGCAGATTTTCGCCGCAAAACCGGTGACCACTTTTGCGAAATCTGCTTCGGCCCCAGAGGATCGCGGCGCGCACGGTCAGAACCGGGCCTGGAGGCCGATCTGCACGTCGCGACCCGGCGCGGAGGTGCCGCCGCCGCCATTGTAGAAGCGCAGGTCGGCCAGCGTCGGCTGCTGTCCGGCGATGGCGATGAAGAGCGGGTGGTAGTTCACGTCGAACAGGTTGCGCACCTGCGCGAACAGCTTCACTCCCGGCATCACGTCGACCTCGCCGCGCAGGTTGACCAGCACGAACGGGTCCTTGCGCCAGATGTAGTCGCGGTAGGGCTCCGCCGCCGGCACGCGCAGGTTCTCCTCGGTGTTGTACCAGACCGGGCCGTTCAGCACGCCCTGGACCTGGATCGTCCAGGGATACCGGATGCCGGCCTGCCCGAAGCGGGTGCCGAGCGCGAGCTGGTACTCGTAGACCCGCTCGACCCGATACGTGTTGGCCGTCGGCACGGCGCGCGCGCCCTCGTCCTTCATGTCGAAGTTGTAGTTGCCATTGGCATAAGCCTGCCAGTGCCACACCCCCGGCTCCCAGCCGATGGACCGGATCATGTCGGTCTCGTACTGGACCTCGATGCCCCGGATGACGACGTCGCCTGGATTGTTGATATAGTCCGATGTATTGGAGTTAGCGCCGCGCGAGCGGGTGGTGATACGGTCCGAGATGACGTTCTGGAACAGCGCCACGTCGAGCCGGGACGCGCCATGAGTCAGGGTCGTGCCGACCTCGACCTGCTCACTCGTCTCGGGGCGGATGGCCGGGTTGCCGAAGATCCGGCCGCCGCCGAAGGTGTTGTAGTCCGCCGCGATCTCCGTCGCCGTCGGCGCCCGGAAACCCGAGGAGGCGCCGACCCGGAACGCGGCCCAGTCGGTCGCCTTGTAGGTGGCGCCGACCGAGTAGGTCGTGGCTTCGTAGGGCCGCGCGCCGTTGATCTGGCCGGTCAGGTAGGGAGTGAAATCGAAGCTTGTCGTGCCGTAGGTCTGGCGCACGCCGGCGCGCAGCACCAGCCGGTCGTCGAGCAGGCGCTGCGTGTCCTCCAGGTAGAGGGCGTGGAACTGGTCGGTCTGGTTGTTGTCCTGCGGTGAGACCTGGGCGAGGGGATTGCCCGGCACGCCGGCCCGGAAGCGGTCCGAGCGGAGCCGGCTCGTTTCCCAATCCCAGCCGAGCAGCACGTCGTTGCCGGAAAACAGGTTGAAGCGCGGCTGGAAGCGGGTGCCGAGGATGTCGAGGTCGCGGGTGTTGAAATCCGCGCGGGTGCCCGGCACCGGCAGCCCGGTGGCGCCGCGCTGGATCGGCGAGGCCCACTTGAAGCGGTCCTCGTCGGTGACGCTGTAGACCTGCGCGAACAGGCTCGCCCGGCCATCCTCGGTCCGCCCGGTATAGCTTGCGTCGAAGGAGCCGTTGATCCGGTCGTCGCGGCTGTAGAGGTTGCCGCCTGAGCCGCGGAACCCGACACCGTAGATCCCGTCCGTGCGCAAAGTGAACTCGACGCGCTGGTTCGGATCGATTTGCAGGCCCAACGCCCCGGCGATCCCCATGCGGTTCCACTGGGTGTTGGCCATGCGGTCGCCGGAGCCCGCATAGTAATCGTCGCGCTTGGCGCCCGAAAGGCCGAGATAGTAGTCGAACGGCCCGGCCACGCCGCCGGTCTGGGCGCGCCCTTGAGCGAGGCCCCAGACGCCGCCGATGCCCTCGACCAGGGTGCCGGGCGCGGTCCGCCCAGTCTTCAGGATGATGTTGATCACGCCGCCGATGTTCTGGCTGCCGTAGATCACCGAGGAGGGACCGCGCACGATCTCGATGCGCTCGACATCGGCGATCGAGAGCTTGGACAGGTTGGCGGTGCCGGCGCGCCGGCCGTTCATCAGCACCAGGACCTGGCTGCGGAAATCCTTGCCCTGGCCGTCGGTGGCGCCACCACGGATGTTGATCGAGGTCTGGCCCGGGGTCCATTCCGAGAAGAAGCCGACGGCGTTCTCGGCGAGAACGTCGGTGACGGACTTCCCCGTGGAGTTCTCGATCATCGTGTGGTCGATGACCTGCACGGTGCCGGCGATTTCGGAGCGGGGCTCCGGCCGGCCGGTGGCGGTGACCACGATCTCGTCGAGGCGAAGATTGGCCTGGTCCTGTGCGAAGGCGAGAGCCGGCAGCACGCATCCGCTCGCCAGCGCGAGCATCCGGAGATGGCGGGGCATCACGAGTTTGTCCTCCACAGGAGAAGGTCCGAGCTGCGCGGGACGCTGAGGCGATGGCCGCCGGGAGCCGGCTCGGCCTGGGCGGCGAGATGGTCGGACAAGGCGGGCCGGCGCGGGTCGTCGGCCTCCCAGCCGAGACGGCCGGCGAGGTAGGCGGCGATCCCCGGCACGCTCGGCACGATCGCCCGGAAGGTCCAGTCGACCCGGGCGACGATCGCCGGGTGGTCGGCGCTCGGCAGGTGTCTCAGGACGATGTCGACGCCCGGGGTCTCGTCCTCGCCGTGCCATTCGCGGGGCAGGCATCCGGCGAGGCAGAGACCGCGGGGACCGTTCTGCGCCGGGAGCAGCCAGACCACGTTGCGTCGCGCCCAGGTGCGGCAGCGCGCGAAGAACGGGGCTGCCTCGGTGAGGGGGCCCGGCATGTTGGCGGCGAGCACCGTGTCGGCGACCCCGGCCGGCAGGCCGGCATCCCGCCACGCCGCCGGCACGAGGACCGGCGGCGGCACGAGCGCCCGCAGGCGGGCCTGCATGGCCGGCGCCGGCTCGACCGCGGTCCAGGCGGCGTCCGGGTCGCGCAAGGCTGCGCCGAGTTGGCCGCCGCCGGCTCCGACATCGAGGAGATCGCCGACGCGCAGGAGAGCGGCCCGCAGCAGCGGGGCGATCCGCTCGACGTAGTCAGACGCATCGATGCCGGAGGCATACAGCTCGAGCGGGTCGATCCCGTCATCGACGACCTCTGGCGGGTGCGATGGCCCGCCAGGTTTTTCCGAGTTGCGTTCCAAGTCCGATGGTCCTTCCCCGAACCGTCATGAGAGAGGATCGCAGGGGGATGACCGAGGACGCGAGGCATGCGCGGCCGGGCACCGGCAGCGCATGTGCGCGACCCGCCGGGACACCCCGCCCACGAGACGAAACAGGGTCAGGGCAGGTCTCCTGGCTCGCAGGTCGCTGCCATCCGTCCGGCCTTCCCGGTGCTCGCGCACCAGTGACCCTGCTCGACGGATGGCTCACCGCTTACAGTTGCGGGGACAGCTCCGGCCTGAGCGCATGGCGCGCCGCACCGGATTCCCTCTTAGCCCGCCATCCAGGGGATGACGGGAACCTTGACCGTTGTCGGTCGTCGGGGATCGTCCACCCTGCTGTCAATCGCGGTCGCGTGTCCCAACGGATGACGGGCCGGATCGGATACCGTCTGTTGCCATCGTGTGACAGACCGTGTCTGCCCCGGAACGGTGCCGGGTCCCATGCGCACAGGTCGGAGACGCCTGGGCGATCGTCTCCTCCGCTCACGATCCCCAGACCGGGAATGGATCGTCGAGGCACTGCTGCGCCTTCGTCAGCCCCGTCGTGACGCTGCCGACGAGACAGGGATCGAGGGCGGCGCGGATCGCGCCCTCGGCCATGTCCGGGCCGGTGATGACCACGCTCTCCTGGCGCAGGTCGCCCCGACTCGGGCTTCAGTGCCGGCGCATCAGGAACGCGAAGTCCTCGCTGGTGGGCCAACGCGCCTTCGGCACGGCGGCCCACCGGGAGCCGAGGCCTTCGGTGCGGGTGATTCGTCCGGTGATCGAGAGCTTGCCAATCCAGCCTGGGCGCGAGACGATTCAGAAAGGTCCCGAGGCCCGGATCACGCCCGGGAAGCCGCGCAACCAGATCGTGGAACTTGCGCGGATGCAGGGGGCGGCGAGCCCGGAACACGAAGCTGCGGATGCCATATGCCTCGGTTTCCTGCTCCAGTTCGCCGTTGGGGCGGTGAAGCCGCGTGACCATTGCCAGCGCCGGGCAGGCGTGGTCCTCGAACGAAAGGCCGCCCCGGCGAGTAGCTTCGGAGAGTAGCTTGACACAGCGCGTCGCCCCCGAAGACGTGTGCGCGAACGAACTTTATGACGCGGTGTCGCATCAGCAGTCACCGGATCTTACACCTTATCGAAATGGATAGAACTGAGCGCACACGATGGCATGGTGGCCGATCCAGCGGGTTATGGACTGGCAGAGATATTTCTACAAACGGTATCGATATTTAAACGATAGAAGTTATCACCATATCTCCCATGCTGAAAACATAAATTTGAATATCTAGATCACCTATAAGCGCCACATTTACATGGTATTTGCAGATTTGTCGTGATTTACGATATAAATAAATTTGGCACATTGCAGGATTTGAAATTTTTGCGCTGTGCAGACATAGGCGATGCCAAACTAGAAATATAGGTCCAAAATAGCTACCAGCCGAACATCTACGCACCGATTGCCATACTAAGTCAATAGCCCTCAAGTCTGCGCAATCGCGTTTTGATGAAAAATTCGCTGAAGGTCGGTCGTAGCGCGTTCGTTGCTGCGGCGCAATAATTGATGATGTGGCGATATACAACGTAAAAATCAAATACTTGGTAAAATAATAAGTTTCTTATTTACATATTGTAATATATCTGATTTCGCATTTGCACTAAGAATGACATCCAGATCATTTGCCGCATTGTCCCGAAACGTGCGAACGACAGACTGAAGACATCCAGATCTGCGGATGCTAACGTGACTGCGGTGAGTGAAGGTAATAAATTCCTTATAAGAGAGCGAAGTGAGGATTATATAAGGCCAAATTAAGAGAAATTGGCCGTGATCTCACTAGCTTGCCGTTCCTCATCACGCGAACACGTTCGGACTCGCGGCCCGGGCGCCGCAGAGACGTGAAACGCTGACCGGAGACGCAGAGCATGGGCAAGTTCGTGAATTCCGTTTCGGTGGCCGCGCTGCTGGCGCTGGTACCGCTCGCGGTGCCGCACGCCGCACTCGCCAACGACAAGCTCGACGAGCTGTCGAAGAGCGACGAAAACTGGGTGATGCCGGGGAAGAACTACGACTCTGACAATTACAGCAAGCTGACGCAGATCAACGACAAGAACGTCAAGAACCTCAAGGTCTCCTGGCAGTTCTCGACCGGTCTGCTCAACGGCCACGAGGGCGCGCCGCTCGTCGTCGACGGCAAGATGTTCGTCCACACCTCGTTCCCGAACAACACCTTCGCGCTCGGGCTCGACGATCCGGGCAAGATCCTGTGGCAGGACAAGCCGAAGCAGAACCCGGCCGCGCGCTCGGTGGCCTGCTGCGACCTCGTCAACCGCGGGCTCGCCTACTGGCCGGGCGACGGGAAGACCCCGCCGCTGATCCTCAAGACCCTGCTCGACGGTCACGTCGCGGCGCTCAACGCCCAGACCGGCGAGACGGTGTGGAAGATCGAGAATTCCGACATCAAGGTCGGCTCGACGCTCACCATCGCCCCCTACGTGGTCAAGGACAAGGTGATCATCGGCTCGTCCGGTGCCGAACTCGGCGTGCGCGGCTATCTCACCGCCTACGACGTCAAGACCGGCGAGCAGAAGTGGCGCGCCTACGCCACGGGCCCGGATCCCGACCTGCTGCTGGCCAAGGATTTCAACATCCACAACGCCCATTACGGCCAGAAGGGTCTGGGCACCTCGACCTGGGAGGGCGACGCCTGGAAGATCGGCGGCGGCACCAATTGGGGCTGGTACGCCTATGACCCGGGCACCAACCTGATCTACTTCGGCACCGGCAACCCGGCGCCGTGGAACGAGACGATGCGGCCAGGCGACAACAAGTGGACGATGACGATCTTCGGCCGCGACGCCGATACCGGTGAGGCCAAGTTCGGCTACCAGAAGACGCCGCACGACGAATGGGACTATGCCGGCGTCAACGTGATGATGCTGTCGACCCAGAAGGATCTCGCCGGCAAGGAGCGCAAGCTCCTGACCCACCCGGACCGCAACGGCATCGTCTACACCCTCGACCGCACCAACGGCGACCTCGTCTCGGCGCACAAGATCGACGACACCGTCAACGTCTTCAAGACCGTCGATCTGAAGTCCGGTCTGCCGGTGCGCGATCCGGAATACGGTACCCGGATGGACCACCTCGCCAAGGACATCTGTCCCTCGGCGATGGGTTACCACAATCAGGGCCACGATTCCTACGATCCGAATCGCAAGCTCTTCTTCATGGGCATCAACCACATCTGCATGGATTGGGAGCCCTTCATGCTGCCCTACCGGGCCGGCCAGTTCTTCGTCGGTGCGACGCTGAACATGTATCCGGGTCCGAAGGGCGACCGCCAGAACGCCGAGGGTCTGGGCCAGATCAAGGCCTACGACGCCATCACCGGCAAGTTCAAATGGGAGAAGATGGAGCGCTTCGCGGTCTGGGGCGGCACCATGGCGACGGCCGGCAATCTGGTATTCTACGGAACGCTGGACGGCTACATCAAGGCTCGCAACTCCGACACCGGCGAGCTGCTCTGGAAGTCGAAGCTGCCGTCCGGCGCCATCGGCTATCCGATGACCTACACCCACAAGGGCACGCAATACGTGGCGATCTACTACGGCGTCGGCGGCTGGCCGGGCGTCGGCCTCGTCTTCGACCTGCAGGATCCCACCGCCGGCCTCGGTGCCGTCGGCGCCTTCAAGAAGCTCGCTAACTACACCCAGATGGGTGGCGGCGTGACGGTGTTCTCCCTCGACGGCAAGGGTCCCTACGACGACCCGAATGTCGGCGAGTACTCGGCGAACTGAGCCGTCGACTTGCGCTCCTCCCCACTTGGGGAGGAGCGACCCGCTGCCTCTCGTGACAACGGATCCAATCATGTTGAGATCGCTCGGACATCTGCGCCGGTCCCTCCTTTGTGCGCCGCTCGCCGCCGTCGGCCTGACCACTCCGGCCCTCGCACAGACGATCACCCAGACACCCTCCGCCCAGGCGCCCGCCGCGGCTCCGGCGCGCCCAGACGACACCGTCCTGCGGGTCTGCGCTGCGACTCAGCCGCCGCTGTCGCTCAAGGACGGCACCGGCCTCGAGAACCGCATCGCCGGTGCGGTCGCCGAGGCCATGGGGCGCAAGGTGCAGTTCGTGTGGTCGGACAAGCCCGCGATCTACCTGGTGCGCGACTTCCTCGACAAGAAGCTCTGCGACGTCGTTGCCGGTCTCGATACCGGCGACCCGCGGGTGCTGACGACCAAGCCCTATTACCGCAGCGGCTACGTCTTCGTGACCCGGGTGCAGGACGGGCTCGACCTTTCCTCCTGGTCCGACCCGCGCCTCAAGGACGTGAACCACGTCGCGGTGCCGTTCGGCTCGCCGAGCGAGGCGATGCTGAAGAACATCGGGCGCTACGAGGAGGACATGGCCTACCTCTACTCGCTCGTGAACTTCCGCTCGCCGCGCAACCAGTACACGCAGATCGATCCGGCCCGCCTCGTCGGCGAGGTCGCGAGCGGCAAGGCCGACGTCGCCGCGCCCTTCGCTCCGGACGTCGCCCGCTTCGTCAAGGCATCGACCGTGCCGTTGCGCATGACCCTGGTGGCGGACGACGCCGCCCGCAGCGACGGCCAGAAGGTCGCCATGCGCTTCGACCAGTCGATGGGCGTGCGGCGCGGCAACGAGGCCTTGCTCGCCGCCCTCGACCAGGCCCTCGTGAAGGCCCGCCCGGCGATCGACGCGATCCTGAAGGACGAGGGCGTGCCGACGGTTCCGACCGGCTCCTGAGCCTCGTCCCCAATCTCATCCTTCGGACCGCCCGGCGCGGTCCCTCGACTTGAAGCGAGCGTTCATGATCCAGCGTAGGACCGCCCTCGGCGCCAGTCTCGGGCTCGTCATCCTCATCGCCGGCCTCGGTGCCCTGCCGCGCGCCACCACGGCGCAGAGCAGTGCCGTCGACCTGCGCAACATCGTCACCGGCGAGAAGCTCGACTTGAGCGACGTGCTGCCGGAGGGCAAGGACACGCCCGGCGTGAAGCAGTTCCTCTCCACCGGCCACAACCCCTACATCACCGATGCGAGCTGCCTGAAGAAGGGCGAGCAGACCTTCCTCGCCGCTTGCTCCGGCTGTCACGGCCACATTGGCGAGGGCAAGATCGGCCCCGGCCTCGCCGATAATTACTGGACATATCCCCAGAACACGACCGATGCCGGTCTGTTCTCGACGGTGTTCGGCGGCGCCAACGGTCAGATGGGGCCGCACAACGAGAGCCTGACCATCGACGACATGCTCCAGGTCACCGCCTGGGTCCGTCACCTCTACACGGGACCGGTCAAGGACGCCGAGTGGCTGAACGACGACCAGAAGAAGAAGTACACCCCCTACAAGCTCGGCGAGACTTTCCCCGATGATCCGCCCGGGATGTGCGCCAAAAGCGGCAAGTCCTGACGGCGTCCGATCCCGGGCCGCGGGCGCGGCTCGGGGTGTCACCGCCGGATCCGTGCGCCGGCCCCCGCCTCGAACACGATGACGACAGGAGGAAAACCATGCGCCTGACCCTTGCCGCCGCGACCCTCGCCCTGCTCGCCGGAGCGGCCGTTCCCGCGCTCGCCTATGACGGCACGAAGTGCAAGGCCGCCGGCGATTGCTGGGAGCCCAAGCCCGGCTTCCCCGACAAGATCGCCGGGACGAAGTACGATCCCAAGCACGATCCCAAGGAGCTGAACAAGCAATCCGATTCCATTAAGGCGATGGAGGAGCGCAACAAGAAGCGCGTCGAGAATTTCAAGAAGACCGGCAAGTGGGAATACGACGTCAGCAAGATCGCGGCGCAGTAGATCCCTGTCAGCGCGGCGCCGTCTCGCGCCGCGCTCCCCCCTGCCTGCGACAGTCCCGGAGTCGTCGATCCGCATGAACCAGATCCGGCCGGCCGATGCGGCCCTGACCGACTGGCGCCAGGTCGCCCTGCGCTTTGAAGCGGAGATCGCCAAGGCGGTGATCGGCCAGGAAAGGGCGATCCGGCTCGTCACCATCGCGATCTTCGCCCGCGGCCACGTCCTGCTCGAGGGCGATGTCGGCGTCGGGAAGACCACCCTGCTGCGGGCGGTGGCAAGGGCGCTCGGCGGCGCCTACGAGCGCGTCGAGGGCACGGTCGACATGATGCCGGCCGACCTCATCTACCACACCTACCTCGCGGAGGATGGCCGACCACGGATCGAGCCTGGCCCGGTGCTGCGCCGGGCGGAAGACCTCTCGGTGTTTTTCTTCAACGAGATCAACCGGGCGCGGCCCCAGGTCCATTCCCTGCTCCTGCGGCTGATGGCCGAGCGCAGCGTGTCGGCCTTCAACCGCGAGTACCGTTTTCCCTATCTTCAGGTCTTCGCCGACCGCAACCGGGTCGAGCGCGAGGAGACCTTCGAATTGCCGGCGGCCGCCCGCGACCGGTTCCTGATGGAGATCGGCATGGAGGCGCCGACCGATCCGGGGATGCGCCGGCGCCTCGCCTTCGATCCGCTCTTCCACGACACCGATGCACTGATCCAGGAGGTCGCCCAGGACGTGATCGACCAGGCATCGGTCGCCGGCATCGCGGCGGCGATCCAGCACGGCATCCATGCGAGCCCGGCGCTCGAGGAGTACGTCGTCCGGCTGTGGTCGGCGATCCGGGAGCCGGGGCAGGCCGGCATCGCCCTGCCGGACGTCGCCATGGACGCCCTGGTCCAAGGTGGTGCGAGTCCGCGCGGCGTCGCCTTCCTGATTCGCGCCGCCCGGGTCCGGGCCTGGCTCGAGGGCCGCGACATGCTGCTGCCCGAGGATCTGCGCGCGGTCTTTCCCGAGACGATGGCGCACCGGATCTTCCTCGAACCGGTCTACGAGATGCGGCGGGAGAGCATTCTGCCGGCCCTGTGCCGGGCGGTGCTCGACAGGGTGCCGGCACCGTGACCGGGGACATCCTCTACCGGCTGCGCGGCCCTGCCGCCGGTCCGGGCCCCGGCGCCCACCGCTCGCGCGAGATCGGTGGCATCGGCGTCTTTCGCGACCAGGTGCCGTTCTGGCGCCACCCCGATGCCCGCCGCATCGATCTGCGGGCGACCCTGCGCGATCCGTTCGAGGGTACGGTGGTGCGCCGGTTCGAGGAGCGCCGGGCGCTGGAGGTCTGGGCGCTCGTCGACCTCTCGGCCTCGATGCGCTTTCGCGGTACGGGCGTGACCTGGGACCTGGTGACGGAACTCTGCATCGCGCTCGCCCGCTCGGCGACCCGGATCGGCGACGCCTTCGGGCTCATCGGCTGCGGTGCCGGGCCGGACCTGATGCTTCCGGCCTCGCGCCGGCGTGGAACCGCCGACGTGGTCGCGGACAGGCTCGCGGCGATCCGGCCCCGGGGGACGAGCGCCGACGGCCTCCTTACGGCGGCCTCCTCTCTCGCCGGACGGCGCAAGCTCGTGATGGTGGTCTCGGATTTCCGCCTGCCCGAGGCGCTGATCGGCGCCCTGTTCGCGCGGCTCCAGGGCCACGACGTCGTCCCGGTCGCCATTGAGGATGGCGCTCTCGATGAGGGCCTGCCGGCCTTCGGACTGATCGAGCTGGAGGACCTGGAAGGAGGCGGACGACGGCGGGTGATGATGCGGCCCTCGCTTCGCACGCGCTGGCTCGCCCGCGAGGCCGAGCGAAGGGAGTCCTTTCGTCGCCTCGCCCTCCGGCACGGAAGACCGCCCTATCGCCTCGCCGACCGCTTCGACGGCGACGATTTCTCCCGCCACCTGCTCTGGACCGCCGCATGAGGACGCGCGCAATCGAGCCGCCACGGGTTCCGCGGGAGAGCCCGGTCGTAGCGATGGCCGGACTCCTATCTGTTCTCCTCTCCGGTCTCTTGCCGTTGCCGGCCGAGGCTCAGATCGGGGCGGTGGTAGTGCGCTCTCCGCGGCCGTTCGGACTCTTCGTCGGCGACCGTTTCGGCGCCACGGTCGAGATCGAGGCCGTGGACGGCTTCGCGCCGCAAGCCGCCTCGCTGCCGAAGCCGGGGCCGCTGACCTACTGGCTCGACCTCACCGCGGTCTCGGTCGCGCCCGGGCCGGCGCGGGACGGGAACCGGCTCTGGCGCCTGTCGCTCACCTACCAGACCTTCTACGCGGCCCTCGACGTACGACGCCTCGACGTCCCGGCCTTTACCGTGACCTTCGCCAGCGAGGCTCCGCGCGCGACGACCAGCGCTGTCGCCGAGGTGCCGAGCTGGCCGATCGGCGTGTCGCCCTTGCGCGAGATCCAGCCCCCGCCGGTCGCCGATCCGGTGGAGTATCTCCGGCCCGAGAGCCCGAATCCCCGCCGTGATCCGGCCTTGCCCGGTGCGCTCGCCTGGGCCTTCGCGGGCTTGGGCCTGGCGGGCCTCTTAGCTCTCGCCCGCGACCGGGCGTGGTGGCCATTCCGGCATCGGCCGGCTCGGGCCTTTGCGGCGGCCTGGAGGCAGGTGCGCCGGCAGGCCGTCCGCCGTGACGCCGAGGCCGCCTACCGTGAGGCGTTGCTGGCGCTCCATCGCGGCCTCGACCGCACGGATGGTCGGCGGGTGATGGGTGAGGATCTGGCAGGCTTCCTCGTCCGGCATCCCGCCTACGCCGCCCTGACCCAACCGCTCGACCGGTTCTTCCGGGCCTCCCGCGAGGTCTTCTTCGGACGCGATCCGTCGCTGGCGCAACGCGACTGGCCAATGCCCGACCTCGTCGCGACCGCCCGCCGCCTCGCCGCGGCGGAGCGGGCAGCGAATGCGGGAGGGCATTCATGACCGACTCCCTGACGGCTCTCGTCTCCCGCTTCGGGGTGACGGCCCCGGCCTGGCTGTGGCTGCTCCCGCTGGCGCTGTTGCCGCTTGCCGCGTCCGCGCAGAGGCGCATCCCGGTGCCCTCCCTCGCCATGGTCCCGGCCGATGGGCTGTCGCGCCTCGTCGATGCGGTACTGACGCTCGCCGGCGTGGCGGCGATCGGGTTCCTGGTCCTCGCCCTCGCCGGACCGCACCTCGTCGGCGAGAACCTGGTTCGGACGGGGGAGGGCGCGCAGATCTCGCTCCTCATCGACCGCAGCGGCAGCATGAATGAGACCTTCGCCGGCAGGCAGCCGTCCGGGCCCGAGGAGTCGAAGGCTGCCGCCTCGCGGCGGATCCTCGAAGGGTTCGTCGGCCGCCGGGCGCACGATCTCGTCGCGGTCTCGGCCTTCTCGACCTCGCCGATGGCGGTGCTGCCGATGACCGACCGCCACGACGCCGTGCGGGCGGCGATCCGGGCGATCGACCGGCCGGGCCTGGAGGCGACCAACGTCGCCCGCGGTCTCGGCCTGGCCCTGGCGCAGTTCGGCCCCGGCGCTCCGCAGGCCGCGCGCGTGCTGCTGCTCGTCTCCGACGGGGCGGCGGTCATCGATCGGCGCGTCCAGCCCCTCCTGCGGGAGGAGTTCGCGAAGACCCACCCGACCCTGTACTGGCTCTTCCTGCGCACGGCCGGCTCGCCGGGCCTCGGCGACCGTCCGGGAGGTGAGGACACGCCGCAGGCGGCGCCCGAGCGTCATCTCGACCTGTTCTTCAAGAGCCTCGGCGTGCCCTACCGCGCCTTCGAGGCCGAGAGCGCGCAGGCGGTGGAGGAGGCGATCCGCGAGATCGACCGCCAGGAGCGTAAGCCCATCTCCTACACCGAGCGGCGTCCGCAGCGCGATCTCACCGGGTTCGCCTACGGCCTCGCCGCCCTGGCCATGGGGCTGCTCATCGCGGGCAAGCTCGCCGAGACCGATCTGGCGACCCGAACGTCCGCGTCCCGCCCGGCGGCCTCCCGCGAGACCAGGCGCGCCGCATGACCGCCACTCGTCGTTCCCTCGCGCGCGTCCTGCGGCGGGCCTGGGGGGCCGTTCGGCCGGCCCTGCTCGTCGCCCTGCCGCTCGCCGGCGCGGCAGGCGCGCTCGCCTGCTCCGGCCTGGTCTGGCGCGACGGGAGCGCCAACCGCGCCATCGCGGCGCTCGAGGCCGGCCACGACCGTCCGGTCGCCGCCGATGCCGTCCCGGAACTACTGCTGGCCCGCATCCGGTTCCTCGCCGCCCGCGAACGCCTCGACGAGGCCGAGCCGCTGATCGCTGCCCTCGACGGCAGTGGCTCGCCGGCCCTGCGTGCGCTGGCGCAGATCGCGCTGGGCAACGCGCGGCTGCGGCAGGCCTTCGCCAAGCTGGAAGCGGGCGACTTGGAGCCGGCCACGCCGCTCGTTGGGCTCGCCCGGCAGGCCTATCGCCGCGCGCTGACGCTCCGGCCCGAGGCCTGGGATGCCAAGTTCAATCTCGACGTCGCCTCGCGCCTTGTGCGCGACTTCCCCGAGCGTGGGCGCGAGCAGGGCGAGGAGATGCCCGCCGACCCGAAGAAGATCTGGACCGACATCCCGGGCCAGCCGCGGGGGCTGCCGTGATTCGGGCTCCCCTCGTGCGGCTACTCGGCCATACGCGCGAGCGGCTGCTCGCCGGTGCGCTCGCCCTCACGGCTCTGACGGGCGTCGCGCCGCACCTCTCCATCACGGGGCAGCGCGTCGAGGCCGTGGTGGTGATCGACATCACCGGCAGCATGAACACCCGCGACGAGCGCCTTCGAGGAAAGCCCGTGAGCCGGCTCGACAAGGCCAAGGCGGCCTTGCGGGACCTCGCGGCGTCTCTCCCTTGCGGCTCGCGCCTCGGCCTCGGCCTGTTCGCCGAGCGGCGCACCTTCCTGCTGTTCGAGCCGATCGAGACCTGCGCCGATTTCGCCGCCCTCGACGGCGCCCTCGCGGGTCTCGACTGGCGCATGGGCTGGGAGGGGGACAGCCGGGTTGCCGCGGGCCTGTTCCGGGCGATCGGGCTGGCGGCGGATCTCGGCAGCGACCTCGTCTTCGTCACCGACGGCCACGAGGCGCCGCCTCTGCCGGCCCGCGGCGGTCCCGCCTTCGAGGGCAAGCCCGGCGCGGTGCGCGGGCTGATCGTCGGCGCCGGCGGCCATGCCCCGTCGCCGATCCCGCGCTACGACGACCGAGGCCGCGAGATCGGCTTCTACGGGGCCGACGACGTGCCGCACGAGAACCGGTTCGGCCCACCACCGCCGGATGCGGAGACGCGCGAGGGCTACAACCCACGCAACGCCCCCTTCGGCGCCACCGCCGCTCCCGGCCAGGAGCACCTGTCCTCGGTGCGCGAGTCCTACCTGCGCGGGCTCGCGGCCGAGACCGGCCTCGCCTATGCGCCCCTCGACGTGCCGGGGGGCCTCGCGGGCGCCCTCACGGCGGCGGCGACGCCGCGGACGCGCCCGGTCCGGCTCGACCTGCGCCCCGCCCTCGGCGGCGCGGCGCTCGCCGCCCTCCTCGTCCTGTTCGGTCTTCTGCCCTGGCACGCCCGCCTGCGCGAGACCGTCTCCCGCCTTCGTCACGGAGCGTAAAGCATGCGTCGGTTCCACGATTCCCTGTTCGGCGGCCTCCTCGTCGCGGCGACGTTCGGCGTTGCGCCGGCGGCGCTTGCCCACGGGCCGACCCCGCAGAAGATCGAGGCCACGGTCACCATCGCGGCCCCACCCGACAAGGTCTGGGCGGTCGCCGGCAAATTCGCGGGGATCGCTGGCTGGAACCCCCTCGTCGCGAGCGGCACGAGCAAAGGCGACGGCACCAAAAATGGCGACACCCGAACCCTGACGCTCAAGAACGGCGGCGTCCTGCACGAGAGCCTCGACGAATACGACGCGGCCCGGCGCAGCTACTCGTACCGCCTCGATGATCCGGACCTGAAGGCCCTGCCGGTCTCGTCCTACTCGGCGACCCTGACGGTGACGCCGGAGGGTGCGGGCAGCAAGGTCGCCTGGTTCGGGCGCTTCTACCGCGGCGATACCGGCAACGAGCCGCCGGAGGAACTGAGCGATGCGGCCGGCCGGGCCGCCATGAAGGCCTATTTCGAGGCGGGGCTCGCCGGGCTGAAGGCCAAGGTGGAGGGCGGCCCGTGAGGGCGCTCCTCCTCACCGTACTCCTCTCCATGTCGGCCTTCGGGCCAACCGCTCTCGCGGCCGAGATCTACGTCGCGAGCCAGGATGGCGGGGTGGTGTCGCGCATCGATCCCGCTGCCCCCCGGGTCATCGCCACCATCCCGGTCGGGCCCGGCCCGGCAGGGCTTGCGGCGGGGCCGGGAGGACGGGTCTACGTCACCCATCCCGACCACAAGGCGATCTCGGTGATCGACGGGCCCGCCGGACGGGTGATCGCCCGCCTGGACCATCCGGGCTCGCCCTTCGGCATCGCCGCCGCCCCCGACGGATCCGCGCTCTACGTCGGCGACTGGCGCCGGGGCGAGGTGGTGCGGCGCGATCCCAGGACCGGCGAGGCCGCCGGCCCGGCCGTGCCGGTCCCCGATCCCGCCGGCCTCGTCCTCGACCGCACCGGCGCCCGCCTCTACGTCGCCGACCGCGAGCATCGCCGGATCGTCGCGATCGACACGGCCGGGATGCGGGTATTCGGCGCCGCTGCCACCGGGGAGGGTCCCTTCGCCGTGGCGTTGAGCCCCGACGGGGCGCGGCTCTACGTGGCGAACGTGCGCAGCAACGACCTCACCGTCATCGACGCCCGGACGCTCGCCCAAATCGCCACCGTGCCGGTCGGGACGATGCCCTACGGCGTTGCCGTGACGGTGGATGGGCGCACGGTCGTGGTGAGCCGCCAGCATGCCGGCAGCGTCGCCCTTCTGTCGGTCGACCGCCTGGCACCGGACGGCGAGGTCGCGGTCGGCCGTTACCCCGAGGGCGTGCTGGCCCTCGAGGATGGCCGCGTCGCCGTCGCCAACTGGTTCTCGGGCGATCTCTCCCTCGTCGATCCTCGCTCACGCCGGGAACTGGCGCGGCTGCCCCTGGCGGACGGCCCCCGCGGCCTCGCGGTCTCCCTCCGATGAGTCTCGGATCGGCCGCCGAGAGGGGATCCGCCGCCCTCGTCCTCGTGGTGCTGGCGGCGTGCGGCGACGAGCCGGCCCGGGAGGAAGCCCGTGACGAGCCTCCTGCCGCCATCGTCGCCCGTCGCGACGACGGCGCCCGGTCCGACTGGCTGACGCCGGACGACCGCACCGATCCCGCCCGCTGGCTCGCTGCCCGCGCCGCCGGGCGGACGTCGCCGCCGGGCGATGCGGCCGTGGCGAGCCTGCAGGCGGCCTTGGCGCGGGCCCGGCCGCACTTCATCGAGGATCCGCGCATGATCGCCAACCGCACGGCGCAGGTGGCCAGCATGATGACGAACGCGCCGGCGCCCGACACGCTGATCGCCGGGCTGACAACGGTCGCGGCTCCCACCGGGCGTCGGCAACTCTACGGCAGTCTGTGCCAGCAATACGTGACCCTGCGGGCCGGCGGAGCCGACCATGACGCGGCCCTCGATCGCCTCCGGAGAAGTTACGGGACGCAAACCACCGGCGTGCCGACGGCCCGGTGAACGACTGGCCTGCGGGTCGGATGTCTGCCCATCACGCACAAGGGAGATGAACGCCATGCCCGACAGCAGCGTCCTCGTCGTCGACGATCACCCTGTCATTTTAAGGGCTTGCGGCATGGTGTTCGAGGAAGCCCATGCGGCCGTCTACTGCGCGAGCGATGTCGAGGAAGGCTATCGCTGCTTCGTTGCGAACCGGCCCGCCGTCGTCGTGGCGGACCTAACGTATCGCGACGGCTCCCTCTCCGGGCTCGCGCTGATCGCGCGCATCCGCGCCCTCGCGCCGGAGGCGCGCATTCTCGTGTTCAGCATGCACGATGATCCGACCGTCGTCGCCCGAGCTCTGGCCGCCGGGGCGACCGGCTACCTGCTCAAGGACACCACGACCTCCGACCTGCTGGCGGCCTTCCATCGGGTGCGCGCAGGGATGTTATCGATCGACCATCGCCTCGCCATCGCGCGACGAGAAGCGATGCCACATCGGTTCCGCCAAGATATCCGCCAAGATACCCGCCACCACACACGGAGCCTGTCTTGATCCTCCATGCCATTTCGTTGTTCGCTCTCGTCCTCACGGCGGCCGAAGCCGCCGAGGGCGTGAGTCCAGCCGATAAGGTCGCGGTCAGCAATGACGCCGTCAAGCTCGCCGGGTTGGTCCGGTTCGTGGCCGAATCCTGTCCCGGCACGACGCCCGACTACGCCCGGTTCCGCGAGGTGGTGGAGCGGCTCGGCACCGATCTCGCGGCTTTGTCCCACGGCGAGGCGCTGATCCGCTCGGCCGCCTACACCCAGGCCTACCAGAAGGACCCGGAGGCGAGCTGCCGGCGGGCGCAGGAGAGTTTCGGTCCGAACGGAACGGTGGTGCCGGGCCTGCTCGGTCCCGGCTGATCGGGCCGATTGCTCACCGGGTGCGGCGGACCGCGTCGCGCAGGGCATCGACGAAGGCGCCCTCGAGCAGCAGGGCCGAGCCGTAATGGAACTCGCCGTCGTAGGGGCGGCGGGAATTCATCGACAGGGACGCGCTTTGCATCGCGATCAGGCGGCCACCGGCATCGAACAGCCCGGAGCCGGATCCGCCATAGCCGTTGTTGCAATCGTGCCGGGCCTGCCGGATGCCGTCCTCGCCCGGCGGGTCGATCTGCCGGATGGTGCAGGCCTCGAGGCTGGTCGCGCTGCCGAAATTCTCGTGGCCGGCCGGCGAGACCATCGTCACCGCGATGGCCTCGCTGCCCGTTCGCAGCCCGGCCGGTGCGTCCGGGATCGGCTGCGCGACCGCTGTCGTGACCGGCTCCTTGAGGTGGAGCAGCGCCCAGTCGTCCGTGATGTGCAGCGCCTCCGCGCCGGGCCGGACCCCGAGTTGCAGGCTGTCCGGCTCGAAATCGTAGTTGCGGCCGGCGATCTGGAAGAAGCAATCCGCCACCGCGCGGGTGACCTCGAGCCGCCGGCTCCGGAAATTGTGGGCGTTGAGCATGACGACCCGCGGCCCGGCGATCAGCCAGGCGGCGGCGGCCCGCTTCGGCACGCCCGAGGCATCTCGGCAGAAGAGGATTCCTGCACCGGGGAACCTGGCGAAATCCGCGCCGGTCATGGCCCGACGGCTATCCTGCGGATAGAGCGCGGCCAGCCGTCCATCGCCGGCCGCCGCCGGTCCGGACAGGGCGGTGCCGACCGCGACCGCAGCCAAGATGCATCGTCCCGAATGGGTCATGGCCGCGACCGCCTCGAAGTCTTGCACAAAATCCGGCGCCGAGATATCTCAGCCCAGCTAACGCCAATGAAGAATGCCCGGTGCTGAAGCGTCAATCGGGAGCAGTGACGCGGCGTGGCGGAATCACTCGTGGGACACCAGGTTTCTGACGTGCGCGACCCGCTCGGCAGCTGGGAGCATGCGGGTGTTGATCGCAACCTGCTGGATGAGAAACTGGCCGGCGCCGACGATTTTGCCGATATAGACCGACACTGAATGCGTTCCTTTTGCCGTGCAGACGATTCGGATGCGCCTCGTCTTGCCGTCCTTCGCCTCACATTCCGTCCCATCGGCCGTGATGCGCCTGAACAAGGATGAGGTCTCTCCAACCGTCTGAGCGTCGATGGAGCCGTCCGATGTCGAGACGAGCAGCGGTCGACCGGCTTCGGTGAGCAAAGCGTGGCTCTCCCAATCGATGGCTCGGGTTTCGGTCGACCAGAATGCCAAGACGAGTGCTGGGATCATGTTTCGAAGTAACATGTCACCTCCATATTGAAACCTTCCGATGTTTGCCCGGGCGAGAATTGACAAAGGGCTATCCTGATTGTCTATGTGTGCAACTTTTCTCTCAAGGAATAAATTGCATATATCGATGCGGATTTCTGATGAGCGCTGGTTTCTGCCATCGGCCAACTCGTCCCCGGGGCGGGCGATCGAGGACCGCCAGCTTCAAAGATCGAAGTAGGATGTCCCTGTCCAACCGGGCAACGTTCTTCAAGGCTCATAGACGCTCGTCCCTCGGGACGAGATCGCAGCTGTGAGACATGAGCATCGATGATGCCGGTTATTCACGTCGAGCGAGTTCTGTATTTCACGCCATGAACAAGGGCCGGCACAGCGATCCTTGCCAGTTGACAGGCTGCCGGACGGCAGGGCCGTTACAAAGATGCGTTCGATGCAAGACGGTTAGTCTCGTTCATGCGCGCTTCCGAAAGATATTTCATGGCCGGCCGCAGCGTGCAAACAAAAACGAGCTGTGATAGTTTTATTATGATATTATTATCATAATGTTTCGTTCGATTTCTCGTATGTGAGCCGTTGCAATCTGGAAATTAGTGGTGCTACCGTTCGTCAAAGCGTCGGCAGTAAGCTTGTCGCCTGCACGATAACTAAAATTGTGAGGAAACAGGAGGGCTCTCCATGCGCCGAAGTCGCGCGGGGACCGCATGAACGTCTGCACGCTGCGCGGCCGCATCAGCGTCCGGTCGCAACGGCAGGCCGGATCCGCCCTACACGCCACGTCCCAGAGAGATCATCATGAGTGACGAGACCACGCAGGCGCCGTGTCCGTGCGAGTGTGCCGCCACGGGTTGGCCGCGACGGGACATTCTCACGGCCGCCATCGCGCTGCTCATGGCTCCGACAGCGACGGTCCTGGCGGCAGGAGAGCCGGGCGCTGGCGCGCCCCCCGCCAGGGCGCCCAATCCGAAAGCTCTGCGGCCTCAACCCGGCGACCGCTTCGCGTATCTCAGCGGCGAGAACAAGGACAAGCCGGTGATGGCGGCCGACATCAAGATCGGCGATCCGCCTCGCCTCGCCTATCCCGTCGATCCGGCCACCGAGACCATCCGCAGCGGGTCGCGCGTCAACCAAGTCCTGCTGATCCGCACCGATCCCTCCGCCCTCACGCCTGCCACGGCACCGCGGGCGGCAGAGGGCATCGTCGCCTACTCGGCGATCTGCACCCACAATGGCTGCCCGATCACCTTGCTCGACGGCGACAACCGCTCGGTGGTCTGCACCTGTCACGGTTCGCGTTTCGATCTGGCCGACAACGGTGCCGTCCTGACTGGTCCTGCCACCCGTCGTCTCGCCGGCCTGCCGGTGGCCGTCGCGGACGGTTTCGTCACCGTTGCAGGCGCGTTCACCGGCGCGCTCGGTGCAGCCACCTCACAATAAAAATTCAGCACGGGAACCGTGCGATATCGGAGGAAGACGCCATGTTGCGCTCGCTGTCCCTGGCTTTGCTCTCGACCGTCCTGATCCCGACACTCGGTTTGGCGGAGCCTTTGAAAAACTATAGCCCTGTTACTCAGGAACGGCTGTCCAACCCGGAGCCTGAGAACTGGCTGATGGCCAAGGGCAACTACGCCGGCTGGAGCTATACCCCGCTCGAGCAGATCTCGGCGAGCAACGTCAAGAACCTCCGCCCGGTCTGGAGCTACTCGACCGGCGTCACGTCGGGCCACGAGGCGCCTCCGATCGTGAACAACGGCGTCATGTACGTCGCGACCCCCTACAACCAGGTCATCGCGATGAACGCGAAAACCGGCGACTCGGTCTGGCGCTACAAGCGCGATTTTCCCGAGGGCTTCAGCGCTTTCCACTATACCAATCGCGGCGTCGCGCTCTGGGGCGACAAGGTCTTCGTCGCCGGCCTCGACTGCCGCCTCGTCGCGCTCGATGCCAAGACCGGCAAGGTCGTGTGGGACGTCGAGGTCTGCGACTGGACGCAGGGCGCCTACATCACCTCGGCGCCGGTCGCGGTCAACGGCAAGATCATGATCGGCCCGTCCGGGGGCGAGTTCGGTGTCCGCGGCTTCCTGAAGGCGTTCGACGCCGAGACCGGCAAGGAGGCCTGGACCTTCTGGGCCGTGCCGACCCCCGGCCAGCCGGGATCCGAGACCTGGCCGAAGGACGGGCGCTGGAAGGATGCCTGGAAGATTGGTGGCGGCACGATGTGGATGCCGGGGAACTACGACACCAAGAACGACGTCCTGTACTGGGGCGTCGGCAACGGCTCGCCCTGGCTCGGCGACCAGCGGCCGGGCGACAACCTCTACGTCGCCTCCGTCGTCGCACTGAATCCGTCGGACGGCAAGATCAAGAGCCACTTCCAGTATCACTGGAACGATTCGTGGGATTGGGCCGCGATGAACGCGCCGACCCTGATCGAACTCGACCGCGACGGCAAGAAGGTGCCGGCGATGATCAGCGCGCAGCGCAACGGCTATCTCTATCGCCTCGGCCGCTCCAATGAGGGTCAAATCAGCTTTCTCGACGCCCGGCCCTTCGTGAAGAATACGGTTTTCACCAGCGTCGATCCGAAGACGGGCCGGCCGACTTATGATCTTGCTGGCGTTCCGGGTACGGGCCGGGCCGGCACTTACTGCCCGAGCGTCTGGGGCGGCAAGGATTGGCCGTACGAGTCATTCAACCCGAAGACCGGGATGCTCTACGTCCCGTTCAACGACAACCATTGCATGAAATATGAAGGCAAGATCCAGGAGCGGATCCCGGGGCAGTGGTCCGCGGGCGTCGATATTACCGACATCAAGCTCCTCATCGATAAGGACGTGAAGTATATCGGCGGTATCCAGGCGATCGACGCTAACACCAACAAGGAAATATGGCGCGATACCTACGCCAAGTCATGGATGTGGGGCTCGATCCTGTCGACGGCGACCGATCTGATTTTCACGGGTGGCACGAGCGACCGGATGTTCCGCGCTTATGACGGCAAGACCGGCAAGGAGGTGTGGAGCTTCAAGACCAATTCTGGTATCATATCGCCTCCCATCAGCTATGCGGTCGACGGCAAGCAATATATCGCCATCGTCTCAGGGTGGGGTGTCGACTCGGCGCTGGTTCAAGGCATCATGGCTGACGAGCACGGCTGGGAGAAGGACATCCCGCAGGGTGGGACCGTTTGGGTCTTCGCAGTCGAAGATGACCAAGCGACCGGGAAACGGGCAGAGACAGGCAGTGGCATCAAATGACGTAATAATAGATCGTAGACGTCAGATGCCCGTCAATCGGACGACTTAAAAAATGCACTGCGTGAAGTTCGTATTATGTGCGACTTTCGCGCGGTACAGTTTATCTTTTTACTTAATTACAGATTGACGAATATTGCGTCAATAATCGAGGTCGCAAGACATTTTTCGTCATGCGCCAAATGCAATTGTCAGTATCATGGCCTTACTTTGCAATGTGCTAGCATGGCCCATTGCAGACTATTCTCGATACGGCTATCACTATCCTGAAATTGCGAGGAATTTGCAGCGAATGAGTAAAAACCGATCATATCATCGAGGTTGCAATATCAGATTGATATGATCGAGACATCTTGAATAGTCTTCAGCAGATGTCGCCAAAACAAAAAATGGCGAGAAGCCCATGACAACTTCTCACCAAACAGTTGAAGGTCTGATAGCGCTGAAAGATGAGAGCAGTCCGGCCTACGCCAAGGGGACGAGGCGTCAAGCGGCCGGACAGAAAAAGCCTCTCATTTCTAATTTCTCATAATTGTCTTATATTTCTAGGTGTGCGAGCCCGAAAGATTGGCGATCTACTCATTTTTCTCTTATACCCCGTCTCCCCTGTTTGCCGATTTTTCCCTTGGTCCTACTTCATGATATGATAGCGGGTCGCTGCGAGAATCGCCCAAGCGATCTCATGTGATGGGCAGGCCGGGTTGGCGCAGTCTGAACAGCTTCCCGTTGCAACCTGGCCTGCTGCCAAAGCACCAAAGTACCAAAGCATCTGTACGACGCTCAGCTCCTGCCGGACGCTTCACGCCGCCATTACACTGCTGTCGCTTCCGTCGATTGTTGGATTATGATTTCGACGGGATTCGGATGACATGGAGTTGCTCCTTTCTTCAGGAATAGATTGAATAGCTAGTTTTTGAACGCCTTGTGGCTCGCCTTGTCGAGTTCGATAATCGCCTCGAGACAGCGCCGCTGGATCGATTGGGACAAGGTAAGCAGTCTCCCTGCCGAAGCAGTTGCGGAACTGTCAGCATCACTTACTGTCAGCACCACTTGCGGCTCAGGTCTCGCTGCATTCTCACAGTCATCCACAAGAGCGCGTGCATCGAGACTTGGCTCGGTTGTGCCGCGGCGCGGGCACGTCGCGCATTCGCTCGTCGTCGTGATCGATCAAAGCCACGGCGGCGGCCCGCAAACGGTGCTCACGGTGGATCTCCGGGAGGGACCTTGGGATCGGCCGGCCTGGGTAGGAGCCGGCGGTCGCACGAGAGGGGAGGACTCGTGAGCGGCGCGGTGCGTCCCACCACCGATCCGGCATTTTTGGCACCGCGCGAAATCGACGCCACCCGAGCGCCGGTTGCTGCAGGCCGGCTGGAACACTCGCGTCCGGCGCGTCAGGATCGCTGACTGCCCGCTCGCTCCTGGGGCGCCGACGGCTTCTCCTGTTGGGCGGCAAGCGCCGCCGCTATAAGGGTCGAGGATCTCCGATCACTCGAAGCGCGCCACGTCAACCGCTCCGATGCAACGCATCTTGTGCAGCGGAGGACGATCTCCTAGGACGGGTTGTCATCAATTTTCCCATGTTTGAAATAGAATGTTTCAAACATACGGAACGCCTCAAAGTCTACGCCATGACAAAACGAGAGGATGTCGCCGCCGGCAACAGCGGTGGTCCTGAGGGTTTGGCACGCAACCGGCGGCCGGAGCTGCCCACCACGATCGCCTCGACCGTCCTGATGCATGGGGCCCGCGAGGTGACGATCCTGCATGCCGGCGAGCATTACCGGCTCCGGATCACCGCCAACAACAAGCTGATCCTCACGAAATGACCGACCGTTCCACTCCGCGGCTCTGGAGCCGCCGCGCCCTCCTCGCCGGCGTCGTTATCGGCGTCGTTCCCAGGGTTTCGCGAGCGGCCGAGCCGGCGGCCCGCATCGCCTCGCTCGGCGGTGCCGTCACCGAGATCCTCTACCGGCTCGGCGCCGCCGAACGTGTCGTGGCCGTCGATACGACGAGCCTCTTCCCGGCAAACGTCCTGCGCGAGAAGCCGAATGTCGGCTACCTGCGGGCCTTGTCGGCCGAGGGGCTGCTCTCCCTCGGCCCGGACCTCGTCATCGCCGCGGAGGGCGCCGGGCCGCCGGAGGTGCTCGCCCTGGTGCGGGAGGCCGGTGTCCCGGTGTCGATCGTCAGGGAGCCGCCGACGCCCGAGGGTGTCCTCGACAAGATCCTGACCGTCGGCCACCTCGCCGGCCTCGCGCCGGCGGCCGAGAGGCTGGCGGCGGAGGTCGGCGCCCGGTTCGCCGAACTGGCGCGAGCGCGGGCTCGGGTCGACAGGCGGGCCAGGGCCCTGGTGATCCTGTCCGTCGCGAACGGCCGCATGATGGTCGGGGGTCGCGGCAGCTCCGCCGACGGCATCCTGGCGCTCGCCGGGATCGACAATGCCGTGACGGGCTTCGACGGCTACAAGCCGATCGGCGACGAGGCCATCCTCGCGGCGGCGCCCGACGCCGTGGTGATGATGCAGAACGGGGCCGACGCGCCGAGCCCGGACGGCGTCTTCGCGCCCGGCACGGCGCTCGGACAGACCCCGGCCGCCGCCAGGCGCGCGCTCGTGGCGATGGACGGCCTCACCCTTCTCGGGTTCGGCCCGCGCACCCCGGACGCCGCGCGGGACCTGATGCGGGCGATCTATCCCGACCTGCCCCGTGACTAGGGCGCACGCGCCGATGCGGGCACGGCGGCGGAGCGGCCTGATCTTCGCCGCTCTCACCCTGCTGGTTGCCGCGGTTGCCATCCTCTCCGTCGGTGTCGGGGCGGTCCCGATCCCGCCGTCACGCATCTTGAAACTGGTGGCGCACGCGAGTGCCGATCCGGCTTCCGCGCGCGACGCTCTGGTCATCCTCAACATCCGCCTGCCCCGCACCCTCCTCGGCCTCATGGTCGGAGCAGGCCTCGCGGTCTCCGGCGCGCTGATGCAGGGGCTGTTCCGCAACCCCCTGGCCGACCCGGCCCTCGTCGGGGTCTCGGCCGGGGCGGGCCTCGCGGCGGCCACCATCATCGTGCTGGGCGACGGCGTTCTGCGGAGCCTCGGCCTTCCGGGACCTCTTCCCTACGCGGCCCTGCCGGCCGGGGCGTTCCTGGGCGGGCTCGCCGCGACGCTCGGCCTCTACCTCGTCGCGACCCGGTCCGGGCGGACCTCGGTGGCGACGATGCTGCTGGCCGGCATCGCCCTCGGAGCGCTCACCGGGGCGATGACCGGCCTCCTGGTCTTCGCCAGCAACGACCGGCAGCTGCGCGACCTCACCTTCTGGTCGCTCGGCAGCCTCGGGGGCGCCAGCTGGACCAAGGTCGCGGCGACGGCTCCGGCGATCCTGCCGGTCCTCCTCGCCGTGCCCTTCCTGGGGCGCGGCCTCAATGCCCTGGTCCTCGGCGAGGCGGAGGCCTTCCACCTCGGCATTCCGGTCGAGCGCCTCAAGCGCGCGGCGATCCTGCTCGTCGCCGTGGCCGTCGGCGCGGGCGTCGCCGCGGCCGGCGTCATCGGGTTCGTCGGTCTCGTGGTGCCGCACGCGCTGCGCCTCGTGATCGGCCCCGACCACCGCCGCCTCCTGCCCGCCGCCGCGCTGCTGGGCGGCGCGCTGCTCGTCCTGGCCGATGTCGCGGCGCGCCTCGTCGTCGCCCCGGCCGAGCTGCCGATCGGGATCGTCACCGCGCTCGTCGGGGCGCCCGTCTTCCTGTGGCTGCTGCTCTCCGGACAGAGAGGCTTCGATGGCTGAGCTGCCGCTCCTCGCTTGCCGCGACCTCGGCTTCACGACGGACGGGAAGATCCTCGTCCAGGGCGTCTCGCTGACGGTCGAGCCCGGCACGCTGCAGGTGATGATCGGGCCGAACGGCGCCGGCAAGTCCACCCTGCTGCGTCTCCTCTGCGGGGAGCTGCGCCCGACATCGGGCAGCGTGGCCTATGCCGGGGAGCCGGTCGCCGGGATCCCGGCCTGGCGTCTCGCGACCTTGCGCGCCGTGCTGCCCCAGCAGGCCCGCGTCGCCTTCCCGTTCGCGGTCGCCGAGGTGGCGCGGATCGGCCTCGACGGAATCGGCCGGGGGCTGACCCGCCGCGACCGGGAGGCGATCCTGGTGCAGGCCCTGAAGCAGGCCGACATCCTGCACCTTGCCGAGCGCTCCTATCCTGGCCTCTCGGGCGGCGAGCAGGCCCGCGTACACTTCGCGCGCGTGCTCTGCCAGCTGGCGGCCGGCCGCACGGTCGCCGCGGGACAGGTGCTGTTCCTCGACGAGCCGACGGCGAGCCTCGACCTGCGCCACCAGAGCGCGATCCTCGACGCCGTGGACGATCTGCGCCGCACGGGGGTCGGCGTGGTGGCGATCCTGCACGACCTCAATCTCGCGGCCGTCTATGCCGACACGTTGCTGGTGCTCGACGGCGGCCGGCTCGTGGCGCGCGGTGCCCCCGGTGCGATCCTGCGCGACGACCTGATCTCCGACGTCTTCGGCGTGCGATGGCCCGTCGGGCGGGTTCCGCCAGGCGGCAAGCCGTTCATCCTGCCGACCCGCCTGTTGCTCGGCGGCAACTCGCCGACAGGTTAGACGATCTGTCTGGAATGCTTATGAACGCGCGCCACCGTAACTTCGAGCTGTAACAATCCGGTTCTTCTCTTCATGCATTGACGCCGAGGCGGCCGGGCTCGCATGACGAGCCTCAGCCAGCCAGCTCTCCGCCAGCCAGCCAACCCTTCGACGTTGCGCCCTGCCTCGCGGAACTGGTGATGATCTCCCGCCGTCCCATCCTGTCGTGCCGCTCCGGTCTCCTGATCGGTGTCTCGCTTCTCTCCCTCGGCTCCGCCCACGCGCAGACCGCGGCACCGCCACCGGCGGCCCCTCTGGAGGCGCCGATCGCTCTCGACACGATCACGGTGACGTCGACGAAAACCGAGGAATCGGCGATCGACGTCTTGTCGGGCACGAGCGTGGTCACGCGCGAGCAGATCCGGCGCCTCCAGCCGAGCCGGCTGTCCGATGTGCTGCGCGACGTGCCGGGCGTGACGACGCAGGAGAACCAGAACGATCCGGCCCAAGCCATCAACATCCGCGGCCTGCAGGATTTCGGGCGGGTCAACGTGCTGGTCGACGGCGCTCGCCAGGACTTCCAGACCTCAGGGCACAGCGCCAACGGCGTCTTCTACCTCGACCCGGAACTCGTCGGCGGCATCGACATCACGCGGGGCCCCACCTCGACCATCTACGGCTCGGGCGCGATCGGCGGCGTGGTGGCCTTCCGCACGCGCTCGATCGACGACATCCTGACGCCGGACGAGACGGCCGGTGCGGTGCAGAAATGGGGGTTCGGCACCAACGGGCAGAGATTCCTGAACTCGACCGCTCTCGGCGCGCGCGTCGGCACCGCCGCCGACATCTTCGGCCAGTTCGTCTACCGCAACAACACGCCCTACCGCGACGGCCTCGGCAACCTGGTGCGCGATACCGGCAACGAACTGACCTCGGGCCTCGCCAAGTTCAACGTCCGGCCCGCCGACGGCCACGAGGTCAGCGGCACCGCCCTGATCCAGAACTTCGATTTCGCCAATAACGGCTCCAGCAACGCCGGCGCCCGCTTCGCCAACGCCGTCCAGGCCGACACCTACACCCTCGGCTACCGTTTCGCCCGCCCGGACGTGCCGCTGATCGATCTCAGCGCGAAGGGCTACTACACCACGACGCACAACACCCTGACCTTCCTGAGCGACACGGCGAGCGGCCTCTACGGCAATCTCGGCGTGCGGGCGGGCAACCAGATCAACTACGATATCGACACGTCGGGGTTCGACATCCACAACACCGCCCGTTTCGACACCTGGGGCGCGAGCCATGCCCTGACGCTCGGCGGGGACATGGTCTTCGACAGCGTCAGGACGACGGACCGGGCCGGTGGCTTCGGATCCGCTTTCACCCCTTCGGGAGAGCGCAACCTCGCGGGCGCGTTCGTCCAGGACGAGGTGCGCTACGCCTCCTGGCTGCGCGTGATCGGCGCGCTGCGCTACGACCGCTACGATCTCTCCGGCGGCGCCTACGGATCGAGCGGCGATCGCCTGTCGCCCAAGATCACCGTCGGCGTGTCGCCGTTCGCTGGCATCGAGTTCTACGCCACCTACGCCGAGGGCTATCGCGCGCCGTCGATCACCGAGACGCTGGTGCAGGGCATCCATCCGTTCCCGGCCTTCAACATCCTGCCCAATCCGACGCTCCGGCCGGAGGTGGCCCACACCATCGAGGGCGGCGTCAACCTGAAATACGGCGACGTGCTCCAGCCGGGCGACGTTCTGCGAGCCAAGCTCAACGTCTTCAACACTATCATCGACGATTATATCAACATCTCGCCGGTCGGACCGACCTATTTCGTCCCGGCCATACCCGGCATACCGGCGTCGATCTGCACGCGGCTCCCCGGACGGTTTCCGTGCGTGATCCCGGTGCAATCGCTCCAGTACCTCAACATCGCGCAGGCCGAGCTGTCCGGCGTCGAGATCGAAGGTGCGTATGACTGGGGCGGGGGTTTCGTCTCGCTCGCCGCCACGCACACCGACGGGCGCAACAAGGCGACCCGCGAGACGCTGCTGACCGTTCCCCCGGATCGGATCAGCGCGACGCTCGGGCTGCGCTTCCTCGACGAGCGCGTCACGGTCGGGAGCCGCCTCACCTTCGTAGACAGCCGCCTCGACGTGCCGGCCGGCACCACGATCCTGACGACGAAGGCCTACGCGCTCGTGGACTTCTTCGCCTCCTACCGCTTCGACGATCGCATCCGCGCCGACGTCATCGTGCAGAACGCCTTCGACAAGCGCTACACGCAGTACCTCAACCTGCTGCCGAGCCCCGGCCTGACGGCCAAGGCCGCGCTCAGCATCAAGTTCGCGACGCGGTGATGCCGCGGCGGCCCGCGCCCTCCTGATGCCGGCTTCAGGGGTTGCCCGTATCCAGGGGCGGCGCGGGCCGCGTCGCGCCACTGGGCGTGCGCGAGAACCGGACCGGCGGCCGCGTCGCCAGGAGCGGTCCCTCCGTCGGATGGTCGATCGCCTCGAAGAAGCCGGTGGCCGCGAGGTGGGGATCGTCGAGCAGGTCCTCGATCCGGTTGACCCGCGTGCAGGGCACGTCGAGGGGTGCGAGGCGCGAGAGCCACGCCTCCGTCGTGTCCTGTACGAGGCAGCCGGCCAGGCGCTCGTAGAGGGTGTCGATCATCGCGGCGCGGGCGGCGTCGGAGCCGAGGGCCGCCTCCTCTGCCCAATCCTCGCGGCCGGCGGCGCTAAAGACCGCGCGCCAGTGGCTCGCATTGTAGGGCAGGACCGCGATGTGGCCGTCGCGGGTCGGGTAGGGCCGGCGGTGCTTCGAGAGGAGGCGCGCGTAGCCGGACGGGCCGAGGGGCGGTCGGAAGGTGAGGCCGGCGAGGTGCTCGACGGCGAGGAACGACACCATGGTCTCGAACATCGGCACCTCGATTGCCTGTCCCTCTCCCGTGCGGGCGCGGTGGAACAGGGCGGCGGCGACCGCCGTGGTGACGTAGAGCGACGCGGTCTTGTCGGCCGCGATGGTCGGCGCGTAGCGGGGCTCGCCCCCGGCCCGCCGCTCGAGATCGGCCCAGCCGGACGCCGCCTGGACGATGTCGTCGTAGGCCGGCCGGTCCCGGTAGGGCCCGTCCTGGCCGAAGCCGACGATCGCGCAGGTGATCAGCCCCGGATTGATCGTGCGCAGGCGCGCGTCGTCGAGGCCGAGTCGCGCGGCGGCCTTCATCCGCATGTTGTGGACGAGGATGTCGGCGCCCCGGACGAGGTCGTCGAGCCGGGCACGGCCGGCCTCCTGCTTCAGGTCGAGGACGACGCTGTCCTTGCCGCGATTGCAGTTGAGGAACGCCGCCCCCATGCCGGGCGAGCGGGCCGGACCCGGCGCGCGCAGGATGTCGCCGCCCGGTCCCTCGACCTTGACGATCTCGGCGCCGAGCTCGGCGAGGATCTGCGTCGCGAAGGGGCCCGCGACGACCGTGCTTAGGTCAACGACCCTGATGCCTGCGAGCGGACCCGGCATGCCACTTCTCCTTATCGTTGCGCGGGCCCCGGCGCTCAGCGCGCCGTGAAGCCGCCATCGACGGGCAGGGCCACGCCCGTCACGTAGGAGGCATCGTCCGAGGCGAGCCAGAGCACCGCGTGGGCGGCCTCCTCCGGCCGGCACAGGCGCCCCATCGGCACCGCGGAGACCATGCGCGCTTCGGCGGCGGCGGCCTCCGCCGGATCGCCCGAGCGGCCGGTGAAGCCGAGCTTCATCGGCGTCTCGGCGAGGCCCGGGCAGACGACGTTCACCCGGACGTTGTCGGGTGCGAAGGTCTGGGCGAGGGACTTCGTCAGCCCGACCACCGCGAACTTGGCAGCCGAGTAGATCGGGCTCCACATCGAGCCGACGAGGCCCGAGACTGAGGCGGTGAACACGATCGACCCGCCGCCGCGCCCGCGCATGTGCCCGATCGCCTCGCCGGCGGCGAGGGCTGCCGAGGTGACGTTGAGGTCGATGGCGAGCCGGTAGGCCGATACGTCGAGGTTCTCGATGCCGCCGGGCCCGGGGATGCCGGCATGGGCCCACAGCACGTCGATCCCACCGAGCGCGGCGGCGGCGTCGTGGATCGAGCCCCGCATCTCCTCGGGCTGCGAGAGGTCGGCCCGCACCGTCGCGACGTCATGGCCCTGCGCCGCCATGTCGGCGGAAAGCCGCGCGAGCCCCTCGGCGTTCACGTCGATGGCCGCGACCCGCGCGCCCTCGCGCAGGAAGAGCTCGACGCCGGCGCGTCCCATCCCAGAGGCCGCGGCCGTCACCACCACGAGCTTGTTGGCCAGTCGCATGGTCGTTGATCCTTAGCTTGCGTAGATGCCGTCGGGGCGGCGCCCGCTACTTCACGAACGGGCATCCGCCGTCCTTGAGGGGACGGAAGGCCTCCGTGCCCGGGATGGTGGCCAGGACCTTGTAGTAGTCGTAGGGCCTCTTCGATTCGTCCGGCTTCTTGACCTCGACGAGCATCATGTCGTGCAGCACGCGGCCGTCCTCGCGCAACATCGTCTTGCCGAACAGCGGGTCGTCGAAGGTCCCCGCCTCCCGCATCGCCTTCACCACCGCGCCCCCGTCCTTGGCCGATCCGACTTTCGCGACGGCCCTCAGGAAAGCCAGCGTGGCGGAATAGGCCCCGGCTTGGTTCATGGTCGGGTAGCGGCCGATGTTGCGCGCGGCGAAGCGCTCGCCGAAGGCCCGCGTCGCCGCGTTCAGGTCCCAGTAGAACCCGGTCGTCAGGCGCAGGCCCTGGGCGGTGCGCAGGCCCAGCGAATGGATGTCGGAGAGGAACAAGAGCATGCCGGCGAGCTGCTGCCCGCTCTGGACGATGCCGAATTCCGCCGCCTGCTTGATGGCGTTGATCGTGTCGCCGCCCGCATTGGTCAGGCCGATCACCTGCGCCTGCGAGGCCTGGGCCTGGAGCAGGAACGACGAGAAGTCCTTGGCGTCGGTGGGATGGCGCACGGTCCCCGCCACCCGGCCGCCCTCGGCCTTCACCACGGCACTGGCGTCGCGCTCGAGCGCATGACCGAGCGCGAAATCGGCCGTGATGAAGTACCAGGACTTGCCGCCGGCCTTCGTGATCGCCTCTGCGGTGCCGTGGGCGAGCGCCCAGGTATCGTAGGTCCAGTGGACGGAGTTCGGCGTGCAGGATTTGCCGGTCAGGTCCGAGGAGCCGGATGCGGTGAATAGTGCGACCTTGTTCTTCTCCCGCACGAGCGGCGCGAGGGCGAGAGAGATTGCGCTCGTCGGCATGTCGACGACGGCGTCCACCCCGTCCGAGTCGAACCACTTGCGAGCGATGGTACTCGAGATATCGGGCTTGTTCTGCGCATCGGCCGCGACGACCTCGACCTTCAGGTCCTTCGCCTCCGGCAGCTTGGCGAAATCCTCGACGGCCATCCGGGTCGCCTCGGCGGCCCCGGCGCCGCCGATATCCGAGAAGATCCCGGACATATCGGCGAGGACGCCGATCTTGACCGGGACCTGCGCCAGGGCGCCCGAAGACAGCATCGTCGAGGCGGCGAGGGCGAGCGTCCCGAGGGTACGGCGAAGCGACATGCATTCCTCCCTGCGGCGGGCCGACTTATCGCGGCCGTCCGCATCACGGCACCGATCGTCGCGGTCCGCCAAATTCTTATGTAGGAATTTTTCATTCCTGCTTATGAATAAGTCAAGGGCCCTTGGAGGTACGGGGGTGACGGGATGCGTGTGGTGCCCCGAAGCACCGGCCGTTAGGTTGCGCAGCCATGAACCCGGGCGGCGGTCGACCCCCGCACCGGCACGGGGCGACGGGACAGATGCAGGTCAAGCAGGCAGCCAACGTTCTCGAACTGATGGAGTATTTCGCCGAGCGGCGGCGGCCGGCCACCCTCGCCGAGATCTCGGACGATCTCGGCTGGCCGCGCTCGAGCACGTTCAACCTTGTCGGGACGATCGTCGAGAGGGGCTATCTCTACGAGCCGCGGCCGCGGGCAGGGTACTACCCGACCCCTCGCTGGCTCACGCTCGCCCTCACCGTGGCTGAGGCCGAGCCGCTGCCGGGCGTCGTCGACGACCTCGTGGCCGATGTGGCGGCCGCCACCGGCGAGACCACGGCGGTCGGCACCCTGACCGGCATCCACGCCCTGTTCCTCGTCGTGGCGGAATCCCGGCACCAAGTGCGCTACCACGCCCGGGTCGGCGACCGGGTTCCGGTCCATGCCAGCTCCGCCGGGCGGGCGATCCTCGCCCAGTATCCTGCGGCCTCGCGCGAGGCGATCTACCGCCGGGTCGCGTTCGAGCGCTTCTCCGACACGACGCCGTTGGGCGTGGAGAACGTGGAGCGTGCGCTGCTGGAGGCGGAGGAGCGCGGCTATCACCAGAGCGACTCGGAGTACATCGCCGACCTCGCCGGCGTCGCCCTCCCGCTCCCCCTCGGCGACCGCCGGCTCTCGATCGTCGTCGCGGGGCCGACCTCGCGCTGCCTCGCGCGGCGGCCCGAGACCGCCGCCATCCTGAAGGCGGCCCTGTCCCACCATGGCCTCGCGGAGCCCGGCCCTCAGGCCCAGTCGAGGTAGGTCCGCGGGCAGGTGCCGAGGACCCGCTTGAACATCGCCGTGAAGGCGCTCGGGCTGTCGTAGCCGACATCGAGGGCGACGCTGGTGACGGAGGCGCCGCCGCCGAGGCGGGCGAGCGCCTCCATGAGGCGCACCCGCTGCTGCCAGGCCGAGAAGCTCATCCCGGTCTCGCGGCGGAACAGGCGCGTGATCGTCCGGCGGCTCAAGCCCGTGAGGAGCGCCCACTCGTCGAGGGTCCGGGTCTCGCCGGCGCGGGAGAGCACGCTCTCGCAGATCCGGCCGAGACGGTCGTCCTGCGGCACCGCGACGTGGAGCGAGGAGGCGGGCATCCGACCGATCTCCGCGAGCAGGAGGTCGACGAGCCGGCCCTCCCGTCCGTGCTCGTCGTAGAGGACCGGCATCGCCAGCACCTCGGCGAGGAGCGCCCGCAGGAGCGGCGTCGTGCGCACCAGGCGGCAGGCGCCGTGACCGGCCGGCATCGCGTCGGCCTCGACGTAGAGGGTCTGCACCTCCACATCCGCCCATGATCGGGACTGGTGCACCACGCCCGGCGGGATCCACAGCCCGTGATCCGGCGGGACGACGAAGCACCCCTCGTCGGTCAGCATCGCGGTGACCCCGGTGACGCCGAGGATGAACTGCCCGCGCGCGTGGGCGTGCCGGGTGCTGGTGCTGGTATCGGGGTAGAACGCCCCCATCCCGCCCACCCGGCGCGGCACGGCCTGGAGGCTGGCCGAGAGCGCGCGGGCCGCCCGCGGGTCGGCGGCCCGCCGTCCCTGCGGGATCGTCTCGCACCGCTCAGCCTCAAGCGGGAACGGCTTCCTCATCCTGCGCTCCTTGGACGGACGATCGACCAGGCCGGGGGAGGCAACCTGCATACCACGCTCGGCTGCCATCGCAGCCCGCCGGCTGGCCCGATCGCGATACTCGGCGGCCCGGATGCGACGGCGGGCCGGTATTCGCTCGGCTAGGCTCTCACGATCGCTCAACGATCGGGAGAGGCCGGGATGGATCGCCGCCAGTTCACCGGGGGATTGCTCGCCGGCGCCGCGTCCCTGCCGCTCGGCGCGGGACGGGCGGCGGCGCAAGGTCGCGGCGGCACGCTCAACGTCATCATCCAGCCCGAGCCGCCGATCCTCGTCACCGCCCTGAACCAGCAGCAGCCGACGCTGACCCTCGGCGGCAAGATCTACGAGAGCCTGCTCAAATACGCCCCCGACCTGAAGCCGATGCCCGGCATGGCGCGGTCCTGGGAGATCTCGCCGGACGGGCTCACCTACACGTTCCGGCTGTTTCCGGGCATCACCTTCCACGACGGCACGCCGATGACGGCGCAGGACGTCGTGTTCTCGTGCATGACCCTGCTGATGGAGACCCATCCACGGGCGCGCAACACCTTCCGACGCGTGGCGAGGGCCGAGGCGCCCGATCCCCTGACCGTGGTCTTCACGTTGAAGGAGCCCTTCGCGCCGTTCCTCGGCTCGTTCGACTGCACCACCGCGCCGATCGTCCCGAAGCACGTCTACGAGGGGACCGACTTCCGCAAGAACCCGATGAACGACAAGGCCATCGGGACCGGCCCGTTCAAGCTCAAGGAATGGGTGCGCGGCTCGCACGTCCACCTCGTGCGCCACGATGGCTACTACCGCAAGGACGAGCCGCACCTCGACGAGATCATCTACCGGGTCATTCCCGACGCGGCTTCGCGCACGCTCGCCCTCGAGAACGGCACGGTGCAGCTCGCGCAATGGTCCGACGTCGAGTTCTACGACGTCGCCCGTCTCAAGGCCCGCCCGAATCTCGCCGTCACCACCGCGGGCTACGAATACTTCGCGCCGCTGCAGTGGCTCGAGATGAACAACCGCGTCGCGCCGCTGAACGACCGGCGCTTCCGCCAGGCGGTGATGTACGCTCTCGACCGCGAGGCGCTCGCCAAGCGCGTCTATTTCGGGCAGGCGAAGGTCGCGACCGGGCCGATCGCTTCGAAGACGAAGTTCTACGACCCGAACGTCCGTAAGTACGAGTACAGCCTCGACAAGGCAAAGGCTCTGCTCGACGAGATGGGCCTGAAACCCGGCGCCGGCGGCAAGCGGGTCGAGGTCAAGTTCCTGGTGCCGCCCTACGGCGAATCCTATCAGCGCTCGGCGGAGTTCTACCGCCAGTCCTTCGCCCGCGTCGGCATCGACCTCGTGCTCGAAGCGACCGACATGGCGGGCTGGGCGTCGCGGATCGGCAACTGGGACTACCAGATGACGACGAACCTGCTCTACCAGCTCGGCGACCCGGCGCTCGGCGTCTCGCGCACCTACGTGACCTCGAACATCGTCAAGGGCATCCTGTTCTCGAACACGCAGGGCTACTCGAACCCCGAGGTGGACCGGCTGTTCGACGAGGCCGCGAGCGCGCTGGACGAGAAGAAGCGCCAGGAGCTCTACACCAAGGTCCAGCAGATCCTGGTCGAAGACGTGCCCGTAGCCTGGACGCTCGAGATCGAGTACCCGATCATCTACGACAATAGCCTCAAGGACGTCGTGACGACGGCGATCGGCTCGCACGAGACCTTCGGCGCGGTGACGAGGTCGTGACCGGCATGAGACGTGCCGCCGAAATCGGGATCGCGCTCGGTGCGTGGATCGTCCGGCTCGTGGCCGTGGTCCTGGTGATCGCGACCTTCAACTTTGCGCTCGTGCGGGCCGCGCCCGGCGACCCGGCGCAGGTGATGGCCGGGCAGTCGGGCGGCGCGGACGCGAAGCTGCTTGCCGACCTGCGCGCCGAGTACGGCCTCGACCAGCCCTACGCGGTGCAGCTCGCGCGCCATCTCGGCCGGGTGGTGCGGCTCGATCTCGGCACCTCGACCCAGCAGCGCCGGCCGGTCCTCGACCTGATCCGCGAGCGCCTTCCCGCCACCCTCCTCCTGACGGTCACGGCCTTCGCCCTCGCGCTCCTCCTCGGCTCGACCCTCGGCGTGATGGCCGGCCTCGCGGCGGGCAGCGCCGCCGACACCGCCTTCACGGTCCTGTCGCTCGTGCTCTACGCCATGCCGGTGTTCTGGCTCGGGCTGATGCTGGTCCTGGTCTTCTCGGTCTGGCTCGATTGGCTGCCGCCCTTCGGCTACGGCACGATCAACGCCCGGCTCGGCCCCCTGGGCCAGGCCCTCGATCTCCTCAAATACCTCGCGATGCCGGCGGCCTCCCTCGGGGCCATCTACCTCGCGATCTACGCTCGGCTGATGCGGGCCTCGATCATCGAGGTGGCGCAGCAGGACTTCGTGAAGACCGCCCGCGCCAAGGGCCTCAACGGAGCGCAGATCGTCGTCGGGCACATGCTGCGCAACGCCCTCGTGCCGGTGGTCACGGTCGCGGGCATGCAGGCCGGCGCCCTCGTCGGCGGCGCGGTCGTGGTCGAGACGGTGTTCGCCTGGCCGGGGCTCGGCCGGCTCACCTTCGACGCGCTGCTCCAGCGCGACTACCCGGTGATGCTCGGCGTATTCCTCATCCTCTCCGTCATCGTCATCCTGTTCAACCTCGCGACGGATCTGGCCTACCGGCTCATCGATCCGCGCATGCGGGCGGGGAGCGCCTGAGATGGACGCGCTCAAGGCTTTCCTGCGCCACCCGAGCGGCATGGCCGGGCTCGTGCTCATCCTGGCGGTGCTGGTCCTCGCGGCGAGCGCCCCCTTCCTCTACCCCGAATCCCCCTGGGAGATGGTGGCGACGCCCTTCGCCCCGCCCGGCGAGGACGGGATGCGGCTCGGGGCCGACACCCTCGGGCGCGACGTCGCGGCGGGCATCGCCCACGGGGCCCGGGTCTCGCTCCTCATCGGCATCGCCTCGGCGCTGGCGGCGCTCGTCATCGGGGTGACGGTCGGGGCGCTCGCCGGCTATGCCGGCGGCGGGCTCGACGCGGCGCTGATGCGCATGACCGAGCTGTTCCAGACGATCCCCGCCTTCGTGCTGGCGATCCTGCTCGTCGCGACCTTCACGCCCTCGCTCGCCACCATCGTCGCCACGATCGGCGCGGTATCCTGGCCGCCGCTGGCGCGGCTCACCCGGGCCGAGTTCCTACGCCTGCGCCGCCGGGAATTCGTCGAGGCGGCGATCTGCCAGGGCGAGCGCGCCGGGCGGGTGGTGTTGGGGCACGTGCTGCCGAACACGGTCTCGCCGATCCTCGTCACGGCCTCGCTCACTGTGGCGAGCGCGATCCTCATCGAGAGCGCGCTCTCCTTCCTCGGCCTGGGCGATCCCAACATGATGTCCTGGGGCTTCATGGTCGGCTCGGCCCGCAGCTCGATCCGGCAGGCGTGGTGGGCGAGCGTGTTCCCGGGCCTCGCCATCCTCGTCACCGTGCTCGCCATCAACCTGTTCGGCGAGGGCCTGAGCGACGTGCTCAACCCGCGCATCGCGCGGCGCCGGGGCTGACGACCATGACCGACGCCAAAGCTCCCGTATCCACGGCTCCCGTCCTAGCCGTCGACGGGCTCACCATCGCGCTGCCGCGGGGCGGCGACCGGGCCTACGCGGTCGAGGACGTCTCCTTCGCGATCCAGCGCAACGAGGTGGTCTGCCTCGTCGGCGAGTCGGGTTCCGGCAAGTCGATGATCGCGCACGCGATCCTCTCCCTGCTGCCGTCCGGGGTGCGCGTCGCCGGCGGCGCGGTCGCGGTGAACGGGCGCGACACCGCGCGGCTGTCAGGCCCCGACCTGCGGGCCTTCCGCGGCGGCGAGGCCGGGATGATCTTCCAGGAGCCGTTGTCGTCCCTCAACCCGCTGAAGCGCGTCGGCGCCCAGATCGCCGAGACGATCCGCACCCACCAGGGCGGGCTGCCGCGCGACGAGATGCGGGCCCGGGTCGAAGGCCTGCTCGCCCAGGTCGGCCTGCCGACGCCCGGGCTTCTCGCCCGCTCCTACCCGTTCGAGCTCTCCGGCGGCCAGCGCCAGCGGGTGATGATCGCCATCGCGATGGCGAACCGGCCGGCCCTCCTCGTCGCCGACGAGCCGACGACGGCCCTCGATGTGACGACCCAGGCGCAGATCCTGCGGCTGATCGACGATCTCAGGCGCGAGCGCGGCATGGGCGTGCTCCTCATCACCCACGATTTCGGCGTCGTCGCCGATGTCGCCGACCGGGTCGTGGTGCTGCGGGGCGGGCGCGTGGTCGAGACCGGGAGCGCGGAGGCGGTTCTGCGCCGGCCCCGCGATCCCTATACCCAGGCGCTGATCGACGCGGTGCCCCGCGCGCGGCTGCGTCCGCCGGCTCCCCGGCCGGAGGGAGCGCCGGTCCTCTCCGTCGAGGACCTGCGCAAGACCTTCACGGTGCGACGGGGCTTGTTCCAACCGCCGCGCCGGGTCGTCGCCGCGGACGGCCTCTCGCTCGCCCTGCACCAGGGCGAGACCCTCGCGGTCGTGGGCGAATCCGGATCGGGCAAGTCGACCCTCGGGCGGATGATCATGCGCCTGACCGAGCCCGACGGCGGCGCGATCCGGCTCGGCGGCGAGGATCTGCGCTCGCTCCAAGGCGAGGCCCTGCGCCGGGCCCGGCGTGGGCTCCAGATCGTGTTCCAAGACCCCTTCGCGAGCCTCGACCCACGCCAGAAGGTCGGGGACGCGGTCGCCCGCGGGCCGATGGCGTACGGCACCCCGCGCCGCGAAGCGATGGCGGCCGCCCGCACGCTCCTGGAGCGTGTCGGTCTCACAGCGGCAGCGGCGGAGCGCTATCCGCACGAATTCTCCGGCGGGCAGCGCCAGCGCATCTGCATCGCCCGGGCGCTGGTGCTGCAGCCGCAGGTGCTGATCGCCGACGAGGCGGTCTCGGCCCTCGACGTCTCGGTCCAGGCCCAGGTGCTGGCGCTGCTCGCCGAACTGCGCCGCGAGATGCGCCTCGCGATGATCTTCATCACCCACGACCTGCGCATCGCCGCCGAGATCGCCGACCGGGTGATCGTCCTGCAGAAGGGCCGGATCGTCGAGGAGGGGGCGACGCGCGACGTCTTCTCCGCGCCGCGCGAGGCTTATACCCGCGCCCTCCTCGACGCGATTCCGGGGCGGCGATTTTTCGAACATCCCGGATTTACGCGCGAGCCCGTCGCGCCGGAGGTCGCATGACAGACGAGACGCAACCCCGCACGACCCTGACCGGCCCCGAGCGCGACGCACTCTTTGCGGCGGTGGATGCCGGTTTCGAGTGCCAGATCGCCGACACCATCGCCTTCGCGGCGATCCCCTCGACCCGCGGCCAGGAGGGCCCGTGCCAGGACATGATGGCCGACCTCCTGCGGGCGCGGGGCTACGCCGTCGACGACTGGCGCATCGACCAAGACGACCTGCGCCACCTGCCCGGCTTCGGCCCGGTCGAGACCGACTTCTCCCGCGCCCGCACGGTGGTCGGGACCTACCGGCCGGAGCGGGCGCAGGGCCGCTCCCTCATCCTCCAGGGCCATTGCGACGTGGTCCCCGCCGGCCCCCTCGACATGTGGAAGCGCCCGCCCTTCCAGCCCGTCGTGGAGGATGGCTGGCTCTACGGCCGCGGCGTCGGCGACATGAAGTCCGGCACCATCGCGGCGCTCTACGCCCTCGACGCGCTCGAGGCCGCGGGCCTCGCGCCCCAGGGCCGCATCCACGTCCAGTCGGTGATCGAGGAGGAGAGCACCGGGCTCGGCGCCCTCTCGACGCTGCAGCGCGGCTACCGGGCGGAGGCCTGCTTCATCGTCGAGCCGACGAACGGGCGCCTGATGCGGGCGCAGACCGGGGTGATCTGGTTTCGCCTCAAGGTCCGGGGCGAGCCCGCCCACGCGGCCCATGCGGCGGTCGGCTTCAATGCGATCAAGGCGGCCTATCACGTGATCCAGGCCCTGGAGGGCCTGGAGGCGGAGTGGAACGAGCGGGCGAAGGACCATCCCCGTTTCGGCACGCTCACGCACCCGCTCAACCTCAATGTCGGCATCATCCGCGGCGGCGAATGGGCCTCGAGCGTGCCGGCCTGGTGCGACGTCGATTGCCGCATCGGCCTCCTGCCCGGCTGGAGCGTGGCCGAGTGCCAGCGCGAGATCGAGGCCTGCGTGGCGCGGGCCGCAGCCAGCCATCCCTTCCTCGCCCAGAGCCCGCCCGAGGTGGTGTGGTCCGGCTTCCTCTCGCCAGGCTACGAGGTGACGGGGGCCGAGGCGGCGGAGGCCGTGCTCGCCGAGGCGCACGGCGCCGGCTGGGGCGGGCCGCTTGAGGATTCGCTGTTCACGGGGCTGACCGACGCCCGCTTCTACGGCCTCGATTACGGCATCCCGGCCTTCTGCTATGGGGCGACGATCGAGAACGCCCACGCCTTCAACGAGCGCGCGAACGTCGAGTCGCTGCGCAAGCTCACCCGCACCGTCGCGCTGTTCGTCGCCGGCTGGTGCGGCGTGGCGCCGATCACCGGAGGGACGCGATGACCGAGACACCCGGGCAGACACCCCCGATCCGGACGCAGGACGAGCTGCGGGCCGAGTACGGGCCGATCAACCCGCTCGCCGAGAAGAAGGTTCTCGGATACCTCGACGGCTTCTGCCGGGACTTCATCGCGCTCTCGCCCTTCCTCGTGCTCGCCTCGAGCGACGGCGAGGGGCGCTCCGATGCGAGCCCGCGCGGGGACGCGGCCGGTTTCGTGGCGGTGCTCGACGAGCGCACGCTGCTGATCCCGGACCGGCTCGGCAATAAGCGGGTCGATTCCTTCGCCAACATCCTGCGCTATCCGGCCGTCGGGCTGATCTTCATGGTGCCGGGGATCAACGAGACCCTGCGGGTCAACGGCCGCGCCAGCCTCGCCCGCGACGCGGACCTGCTCGCGCCCCTCGCCGCCCAGGGCAAGGTCCCGCCGGTTGGCCTCCTCGTCGAGGTGCACGAAACGTTCTTCCATTGCGGCAAGGCGCTGATGCGCTCGAAGCTCTGGGATCCCTCGCTCCACGTCGAGCGCAGCAGCTTCCCGACGCTCGGCCGCATCATCGCCGAGCAGACCGCCTCCGTGACGGTCGAGGCGGCCGAGCGGACGATGGAGGAAGGCTACCGCACGAGGCTGTACTGATGGCTCATGACGACTGGCGGGCGCGGGCCGGCACGCCCTTCGCGTGCGAGAAGGCCCCGGTCGCGGCCCGGCGCGGGATGGCGGTGACGAACCATCCTCTCGCCTCGGCCGCTTCCCTCGAGATGCTGGCCGCCGGCGGCAACGCGATCGACGCTGCGGTCGCGGCGCTCTTCGCCCTCACGGTGGTCGAGCCGATGATGGTTGGCATCTTCGGCGGCGGCGTCGCGGTGATCCGCCTCGCCGACGGGACGACCACGACGATCGACGGCCTCGCGACCGCGCCGGCCGCCGCCCGGCCCGACGCCTACGAGCCCGTCTCCGACACCTGGCCGGACTACATGGAGACGCGGGGGCGGCGCAATTTCATGGGCGCCTCCGCGGTCGCGGTGCCGGGGACGCTGAAGGGCTGGTGCGAGGCGCTCGCCCGCTTCGGCCGCCTGCCGCTCGCCGACGTGATGGAGCCGGCGATCCGCTACGCCCGGCGCGGCTTCACGGTCACGCCCTACCTCGCCGCCTGCACGGCGGAGAACGCGCCGCTCCTGGCGCGCGACGCCGCGATCGCAGAAATCTTCCTGCCCGGCGGCGAGCCGGTCGCGGCCGGGGCGCGCCTCGTCCAGGGCGATTACGCGCAGACGCTCGCCACCATCGCCCGCGAGGGGCCGGACGCGCTCTACGGCGGCAGCCTCGGCAGCGAGATCGGTTCGGCGCTCCGGGCCGCCGGTTCCTACCTCGCGCCCGCCGACCTCGCGGCCTACCGCACGGTGGAGCGCACACCGGTGCGGGGGACCTATCGCGACGTCGAGATCATCGGCCCGGCGCCGCCGGCCTCGGGCGGGGTCCACATCGTGCAGATGCTGAACCTGCTCGAGGCCTACGATCTCGCCGCCATGGGCTTCGGCACGCCGGACACGCTTCACCTCCTGCTGGAAGTCCTGAAGATCGCCGCCGTCGACCGGCGCGCCGCCACCGCCGATCCGGCCTTCGTCGACGTGCCGGTGGCCCGGCTGACCGCGAAGGACTACGCCGCCCTGCGCCGCCCGGAGATCGACCCGGCGCAAGCCGGCCGCTACGCGCCGGGCGTCAGCACCAACGAGTCCCAGAACACCACCCACGTCACCGTGGCGGATGCCGACGGCGCCATCGTCACCTCGACCCAGACGATCAACAGCCTGTTCGGCGCCAAGATCATGATCCCCGGAACCGGGATCGTGCCGAACAACTACATGTACCTGTTCGATCCGCATCCCGGCCACGCCCTGTCCCTCGCGCCCGGCAAGCGGATCACGAGCGGCATCTCGGCCCTTATCGGCTGCCGCGCGGGCCGGCCGGTCTTCGCTCTCGGGCTTCCCGGCGCGCACCGGATCCCCGCCGGCGCGCTCCAGGCCGTCCTCAACCTCGTCGATCACGGCATGTCGCTGCAGGAGGCGGTCGAGGCGCCCCGCGTCTTCACTTGGGGCGAGGAGGCGGAGGTCGAGGACGGCGTTCCGGAGACCGTGCGCGCGGCGCTTGCCGCCCGCGGCCACCCGGTGCGGCCGGTGGCGCATGTCGGCGGCGGGATGTGCGCGGTCGGCTTCGAGCCCGACGGCACGATGACGGGGGCGGCCTGCTGGCGGGCGGACGGTTCGCCGGCGGGGCTCGGCGGCGGGCTCGCCCGCGCCGGCACCTCGTTCTGGCCCGACCCGCGCCGGGACGCTCCGTCGGCCTGACCCGTCCGGGTCGGTCCGGCGGCGCATCACGTCGCCGCGTCGCGCCCGGCCGGGTCCGCCCGATGATGGTGGCGGATGAAGGCCCGCACCGCCGGCGCCGGCTCGTTGCGGCGGTAGGCCACCGCGAGATCCGACGTCGTCGTCGATCCGGTGACCGGGCGGTAGACGAGGCCGGGCAGTTGCAGGCAGGTCAGGGATCGCGGCACGAGCGCTACCCCGAGCCCGACCGCGACCATGCTGGCGATGGTCGTGAAGTCCCGCCCGGTGGCGCTGATCGTCGGCTCGAAGCCGCTCTCGCGGCAGGCGGTGACGGCGTTGTGGTGAAAGCCGACATCGACGGCCTGGCGCGGCGCGATGAAGGTCTCCTCGCTGAGGGCAGCCAGGGGAATCGTCTCGTGATCGGCGAGCGCGTGGGCCGCGCCGACCGCAACGACGAGGGGCTCGCGCAGGACGCAGGTCGTCGCGACCCCGTCGGGGACCTTCACCGGGGGGCGGACATAGCCGAAATCGAGGGCGCCGCCGGCGATCGCCGCGAGTTGCAGGCCCATCTCCATCTCGGTGAGCTGAAGCTCCACCTCCGGATGCGTCGTCCGGAAGCCGGCGAGCGACGCCGTGAGCACGCCCGCATAGGCGGCCGAGGCCACGTAGCCGATGGAGATCCGGCCCGTCTCGCCCCGCCCGGCCCGGCGCACGGCGGCCAGAGCCGTGTCGGCTTGGAGAAGCGTCTTGCGGGCCTCCTGCAGGAAGACCTGGCCGGGCAGCGTGAGCTGGACCGAGCGCCGGCTGCGATCGAGTAGAGCGGTGCCCACCAGCGCCTCCAGGTTGAGGATCTGCTGGCTCAGCCCCGGCTGGGCGATGCCGAGCCGCTCCGCGGCGCGGCTGAAGTTCCGCTCCTCGGCCAGGGTCACGAAGTAGCGCAGGTGCCGCAGCTCGAACGCGCCCGTCGCCTTGTTGACGCTCATGATCCCCCTCTCGCATCCGCGATTCCGCAGGCCCTCACGAGCAAGTCGGGCCTGAAATTTTAATAATTACAAACAATCTCGCTCCTCCTATCATAAGCTTCACTTCTAAAAATCGCATGGGCCGATTATTGGACCCTAGGCACCCGGCTCGGCTAAGCCCGTACCCGGACGGCTGTTCTGCGCCGCGTCGGCACCCGTCGGGAACCGGATCATGTCGTTGCCTCCCTCGGCCCCGCCGACTGTCGTTCGTGCTGCCCCATTGCCTTCCTCCGGCCCGAATGAGACCCCGCGCACGCTTCGAGTCCTGGCAAGGCAGGCCGTGACGCCGCGGCTGCGCCGGATCACCCTCGCCTGCGACGACGCGGCGTCCTTCGCGGGGCCCGCGATGCATGCCCGCCTCCTCGTCCCATGCCCCTGCGGTCCGTTGCGCGGCGTGGACGGAGCGCCGGCGGCGTCGCGCTATTACACCGTGCGGTTCGTCCGGCCGGAGGCGGGCGAGATCGACATCGACGTCGTGCTGCACGCGCCCGCGGGTCCCGGCTCCTGCTGGGGCGCCCGGGCCCGTCCCGGCGACCGTGTGGGACTGATCGGGCCGCTCGGCCGTCCCGTTCCGCCGATGGACCGCCTCGTCCTCGTCGGCGACGAGACCGCGCTGCCGGTGATCGGCCGCCTGATCGAGGAGGCGGCGCCCGGCCGGCGCATCGATGCGCTCGTCGAGGTGGCGGACCGGGACGAGGAGCAGGCCGTGGCCTGCGGCGCCGGCGCGCGGCTCGACTTTCTCCACCGCTCCGGGCGGGGCTCGCAGCTCGTTCGGGCGGCGGCCGGCCTCGCCCGGGACGCGGGTCGCGATTCCTTCCTCTATGCCGGCGTCGAAGCCGGTACGGCCCGCGACCTCACCGCCGTCATGCGCGAGCGCCTCGCCCTCGGCAGCGCGCAGGCGCGGATCGTCACCTACTGGCGCCGGCAGGACGACGATGCGGCGGCACGCTGATCGGAGCGCGACCGCCCTGTTCGAGCTCGCCGGGATCCGTGTCGAGGCCGGCGGACGGACCCTGCTCGACGGGATCACCCATCGCTTCGCACCGGGCCGGATCTGCGGGCTGATCGGGCCGAACGGCTCGGGCAAGAGCACGCTGATGCGCCTGCTCGCCCGGCAAGCTCCATCCGGCTTGGGCCGTATCCGGTTCCACGGCGAGGACCTCGCCGCGATCAGCCCGCGAGAGTTCGCCCGGCAGGTCGCGTACCTGCCCCAGTTCACCCCGCCGACGGACGGAATGCGGGTCGAGGAACTGGTCGCGCTCGGCCGCTTTCCCTGGCACGGCCTGCTCGGCCGCTTCGGGGCGCGGGATCGGGAGAAGGTCGACGAGGCGCTCCGCCGGACAGGCACCGGGGCCTTCCGCGGCCGGGTGGTCGCCTCGCTCTCCGGCGGCGAGCGCCAGCGCGTCTGGCTCGCCATGCTGCTCGCCCAGGACGCCGCCTGCCTGCTCCTCGACGAGCCGACCTCCGCCCTCGACATCGCCCACCAGATCGACGTGCTGTCCCTGGTTCGGGCGCTGGGGCGGGAGGGCGGCCTCAGCGTGATCGTGATCCTGCACGACATCAACATGGCGGCGCGGTTCTGCGACGACATCGTGGCGCTGGGCCATGGCCGCATCGTCGCGCAAGGAACGCCGGATGCCGTGATGCGGGAGGACGTGCTGGCCCGGATCTACGGCCTGCGCATGGGCATCCACCGCCTGCCCGGGACCGGCGACGTCGTCGGATATCCCCTGTGAGCCGGTGCGGCCCCACATCCGGGGCGCTCCTCCCGACGCGGCGGGCCCTGCTCGCCGCGGCGGCCGGCGCCGTGCTCCCCCGGTCCCCGGCCTGCGCCGCCGGGGCGGCGGCGCCCCGCATCGCCGCGATCGACTGGGCGATGCTCGAGACGGCCCTCGCCCTCGGGGCGGAGGTCGTGGCGGGCGCCGAGCTGGTGCTCTACCGCAGGCTCGTCGTGGAGCCGCCGGTCCCCGATCGCGTCGCGGATCTCGGCCTGCGCGGCAGCCTGAACTTCGAGGCCCTGCTGCGGGCCGCGCCCGACCTGATCCTGTCGGCCCCCTGGTACGGCCGCATCGAGGGCCAGCTCGGCCGCATCGCCCCGGTCCTGTCGCTGCGCATCGACCAGCGCGGGCGTCCACCCTACGCGGCGGCGATCGAGGCGACCCGCATCGCCGCCGCCCGGGTCGGGCGCGAGGGCGAGGCCGAGCGGGTCGTCGCCGAGGCGGAGGCGGCGCTCGCCGCAGCGGCGCAGCGGCTCGCATCCCGGCGCGGGGAACGGGTCTTCGTGATCAGCGTCGGCGATCCACGCCACTTCCGGGCCTTCGGACCCGACAGCATGCACGGTGCCGTGCTCGACCGGCTCGGCCTGGCGAGCGCCTGGACCGGCAACACCCGCTACCTCGCCCAGGCTCCGGTCGACATCCTGGCGCTGGCCCAGGATCCGGGAGCCAGCATCGTCATCGTCGGCCCGCTGCCACCGGACGCCGCCCGGGCACTGCCGCAGAGCGCCCTGTGGAACGCGCTGCCGGCGGTGCGCGAGAACCGCGTCCGGTTACTGGCCCCGGTCAACCCCTTCGGCGCCCTGCCCACCGCTGCGCGGTTCGCCCGCCTGCTCGCAGAGGCGCTGGCATGACCTGCGACCCCGGGTCCCGCGCCGGCACCGTCGCCGATCCCTCCCGAGCCGGGTGCGCCTCGCCTCCAGGCGACCGGGCGCACGCGCTGCGCTTCGCCTGTCTCTGCGCCGGGCTCGCGGGGCTCGGCGCCCTTCTGCACGGCCTCGGCATCCGGGCCATGCTGGACGATGCGAGCCACCCCCTGCGCGACCTAGTCGTGCTCCACAGCCTGCTGCCGCGGGCCATCGTCGCGCTCGCGGCCGGGGCGGCCTTGAGCCTCGCCGGGATGCTGCTGCAACGGGTGCTGCGCAACCCGCTCGCCGATGCCTCGACGCTCGGCGTCGCGGCGGGTGCGCATCTGGCGATCGTCGCCGCGCTCGCCTTCGCGCCGGATCTGGGCGGGCTAAGCCGCGAGGCGGTCGCCTTCGCGGGCGCGCTCGCCGCAGCGGCCCTGGTGCTCGGCCTCACAGCGCGGCAGGCCTTCGAGCCGACGAGCGTCGTGGTCGCCGGCATGCTGGTCGGCCTCGTCTGCGCCTCGGCGAGCGCGGCGCTCGTCCTGTATGGCGGGCAATACCTGACCTCCCTGTTCCTCTGGGGCGGCGGCTCGCTGGCGCAGCAGGACTGGGGACCGGCGGAAAGCCTCGGGATCCGGCTGGCCCTGGCCTGGCTGCTCGCCGCCCTGCTCCTGCGCCCCCTTGCCCTGCTCGCCCTCGACGATGCCGGCGCCGGCGGCCTCGGCCTGCCCATCGCCCGGATCCGGACCGCCCTGCTGCTGCTCGCCGTCGTCCTGGCGGGATCGGTGGTGGCGCAGGTCGGCGTCATCGGCTTCGTCGGCCTCGCCGCCCCGAACCTCGCGCGGATGCTCGGCCTGCGCACGCCCCGCGCCCTCCTCGTCGCCGCGCCCGTCCTCGGCGGGCTGATCCTGCTCCTGACCGATGGGATCGTGCAGGCGATCGACCGCGGCAGCCGTCTCGCCCTGCCGACCGGCGCCGTCACGGCGTTGCTCGCCGGTCCGTTCCTGCTCCTGCTGCTGCCCCGGCTCTCCGGCCTGCGCCCCATCGCGTCGGGGACGACCCATGCTCCCCGGAGCCTCGCCAAGCCGTGGCGTTCGCTGATCCTCCTCGCGGGTGCCGTCGTCGTCCTCGTCCTCGCCGGCCTGGTCCTCGGGCGCGACCGCACCGGGCTCGTGCTCGCCGGTCCTTCGGACCTCGCGCTCCTCCTGCCCTGGCGGCTGCCCCGCCTCGCCGCCGTGATGGCGGGCGGAGCCATGCTCGCCGCGTCCGGCTGCGTCCTGCAGCGCATGACCGCCAACCCGCTGGCGAGCCCGGAGGTTCTCGGCGTCAGCGGCGCGGCGAGCTTCGGCCTCGCCACCTGCATCCTCGCGGCGCCGGCCGCGGGCCTCGCCGCGCAGGTCGGCAGCGCCGCTCTCGGCGCCGGAATCGGGCTCGCGGCGCTCCTCGCCGTGGCGCGGCGCGCCGCGCTCCAGGGCAGCCGCATGCTGCTCGGCGGCATCGCGCTCGGTGCCCTGGCCGGTGCCGGCCTCACGGTGATCATGACCCGCGGCGGCCTGGAGGCCGCGATGATCCTGGCCTGGATCACCGGCGCCTCGACGCAGGTCGATCCGGCCCTCGCGCGACTGGCGGTCGCGGGGGCGCTCGCCAGCATCGCCGCCCTGGCCCTGCTCGCGCGGTGGCTCGACGTGCTGCCGCTCGGCGATTCCGCTGCCCTCGCCCTCGGCCTGCCGCTCGGGCGCGCCAAGCTCGTCCTGCTCACCATCGCCGCGCTCGCGACGGGCGTGAGCGCCCTGACGGTCGGGCCCGTGAGCTTCGTCGGGCTGATGGCGCCGCACCTCGCCCGGTCCGCGGGCTTCGTCGGGGCGCGGGGGCATCTCGCCGGCTCGGTCGCGATCGGCTGCGGGCTGATGGCCGGGGCCGACCTGCTCTCGCGCCTCGTCTTCTACCCCTACCAGATGCCCGTCGGCCTCTTCGCCTCGCTGATCGGCGCGCCGTACCTGATCGGCGCCGTCCTGCGCAAAGCGGGCCCGCGATGCTGAGTGCCGCCGCCTCCCATCCGTCCCGCGAGAAGGGCCGGTAGCAACGGTCAGACCCAGTTGAACCAAATCAACCGAGCGGTGATGCCCGGGCTAACAAGAACTATCGAAATAATATCGAATAACAGCGTGGCCGGTTCGCGTCATGCACGAGGGGTGACATCATGAAGGACTCTCCGATGCCGTCGCGCATCCTGCGCCGCCTTGCGCTCACCGGCGTTTCGCTTGGCGCCCTCGCGGCCCCGGTCGGTGTTGCGCACGCGCAGGCGGCATCGTCCGAGCCGGTCGTGGCGCTGGAGGAGATCACCGTGGCCGGCTCGGGTACGGGCGGCCCCGCCCGGGCCGGCGGCCCGGCCGTGGAGGATCCGCGCGGCCCGCTCGACGGCTTCGTGGCGACCCGCTCCGCGACCGCGACGAAGACCAACACACCCCTGATCGAGACGCCGCAATCCATCAGCGTCGTCGGCCGCCAGCAGCTCGACGCCCAGCGCGACCTCACCGTGGCGGAGGCCCTGCGTTACGTGCCCGGCGTCTACGGCGGGACCTACGGGCCCGGGACGCGCCAGGACTTCTTCCTGATCCGCGGCTTCACCGCCAACGACACAGGCCTCTATCTCAACTCGCTGCAACTCCTGAACTACGGCTTTGCCGGCTTCCAGGTCGACCCGTTCGGGCTCGAGCGCATCGAGATCCTGCGCGGCCCCGCCGCAGTGCTGTTCGGGCAGGGCGGTCCCGGCGGCCTCGTCAACCTGATCAGCAAGCGTCCGACCCTCGAGCCGCTCCGTTACATCGAGACCGGCGGCGGCTCCTTCGGGCAGAAATATCTCGGGATCGACCTCGGCGGCCCTGCCGACGCGGACGGCCACTGGTTCTACCGCCTGACCGGCATCGGGCATAACGGCGGAACGCAGCTCGACGGCACGGACGACAACCGCGGCTACATCGCCCCGTCCTTCACCTACCGGCCCGATGCCGCAACGACGTTCACCGTGCTCACGAGCTACCAGCACGACGAGAGCGGCCGCATCGGCGGCTTCCTGCCCTATGTCGGCACGGTCCGTCCGCAGGCGCTCGGGCTGCGCATCCCCCTCAACCTCAACGTCAACGACCCGGAGGCCAACCGCTACCGGCGCACCCAGGCCTATGCCGGCTACGAGTTCGAGCACCGCTTCGACGACGTGTTCACGGTCCGGCAGAACCTGCGCTACGCCTTCACCGAGGCCTACGACAATACGCTGATCTTCGGCAGCTACGTCACCGGGACGAACCAGACGGTGCTCAACCGCTACCGCTCGCAATCCTCGGGCCGCGCCGGCGTGTTCAACGTCGACACCCAGATCGAGGCCCGCTTCGACACCGGCCCGTTCCACCACACCCTGCTGATGGGCCTCGACTACAAGCAGGCCGACCTCGACGGCACGAACGCGCGCAGCTCGACCGCCGCGAACCTGCCCGGCCTCCGGTTCAACATCCTGTCGCCGGTCTACGGGGTTCCGACCCCGCTCGCGGTCCCGTATTCCGTGACGCGCAGCTTCTTCAACCAGCTCGGCGTCTACGCGCAGGACCAGATCAAGCTGACGCCAGAGCTCACCCTCGTCGCCAGCGGTCGCGGCGACTTCACCGAGAACGACGTCTTCAACAAGCTGACCCGGGGCGCGACCGAGCAGCACGCCGCCGCCGGGACGCAGCGCTACGGCCTGATCTACAACTTCGATTTCGGGCTGGCGCCGTACCTGAGCTACGCGACCTTCTTCAACCCGGTGATCGGCGTCGACTTCTACAGCCAGCCGTTCAAGCCAGAGACCGGCGATCAGTACGAGGCCGGCATCAAGTACCAGCCGCCGGGCCTGCCGCTGCTCGCCACCGCCGCGGTGTTCGACCTCATCCGCACCAACGTCTCGACATCGGACCCGGCCAACATCAACAACACGATCCAGATCGGCGCGGTGCGCTCGCGCGGCGTCGAGCTCGGGCTGCAGGCCACCATCACGCCCGACTTCGCCGTCACGGCGTCGTTCACGAAATACGAACTGAAAACGGTCGCCGACGGTTCAGCCGCCCGCATCGGCCGCACGCCGGCCGGCGTGCCGCAGACCTTCGCGTCTCTGTTTGCCGACTACACGATCCCGACCGGGCCCCTGGCCGGCTTAGGCTTCGGCGGCGGCGTGCGCTACGTCGGCAAGTCCTACGCCACGGTCGACAATTCCCTGACCGTGCCCGACTTCGTCCTGTTCGACGCGCAGGTGCACTACGTCCGCGACGGCTGGCGCTTCGCCATCAACGCGACCAACGTCGCCGATCGGCGGTACGTCAGCGCCTGCATCTCCGCGAATGCCTGCTACTACGGCGATGCGCGCCGCGTGATCGCCAGTGCGAGCTACCGCTGGTGATAGGCGAGACGGCGCAAGTCCCGCCCTTTTCGGGCCGCGTCGGCGGTCTGTCCCGCGCGAGATATCGACTGTCCGAAATTCGGAGCGAGGGATGGCGACGAACCGTTCGATCGCCGCCGCGATGGCGGCGCGTACACCGCTGAGGGCGTAGGGGCCTCTGACGTGCCCGGGGGATGTGGGAGAAGCCGACGGGAGAAGGCGTTGCCGTTAACGAGCCGTCAACGTGGCGGCAGCAGCCCTGCGCCGTCAGCCCTACGCCCGACGACACGCGCGGGACCGGCGCCCGGCTCGGGAGACGCAGGTCGAAGATCAAGGCTATCGACCGTTCCCGCCATGCGGTAGGTTCACACGCGCAGCGTCCAAAGCTCGGAGCAGATCAATCCGTAGGCTGATCGGTGTTGCACATTCATATCATTCAAAGTCGAGCCTGACCCTCCTTGACAAGGGCGGGCCGATGAAGACCGTGACGCGATGTCGACCCCGATCAACAGCATCCTGCTGCCGAGAAATTTCATGCCGTTGCTCGGCGGCGAACTCGTCATTTCGACTGGCGAGAACGAGTTCGTCGAAGAGCGGCGCGTCATCGAACCCTTCAAGAGAGGCCTGACTGTCGCGGTGACCCTCGACGGGCGCATGTCGTGCCGGATCGACGATCGTCCCGCAATCCGGGTCAAGGCGCCGTCCGTCAGCCTCATCCTCAGCAGCTCGGCGCATCGCCGCGAGCAGGTCTTTCCGCCGAAGCAGACCTTCCGATATGCCCTCGTCCATCTGTCGGTCGGGGCCGCCCAGTCCCATACCGGCATCCCCTTCGACGCCTTGCTCGCGCGCGCAACGCAGCACGCCGGTGGCCACGCGCCTGCCTTCCTGACTGCGGGCGCCGATGCCGTCGTGCGATCGATCGCCGCGCAGATCATGGTATGCCCGATCCAGGGCATGGCCCGCGACCTGTTCCTCCTCGGCAAGGGCCTGGAACTCGTGGCCTGCGCGATCGAGATCTGCCTGCCCGCCGACGGCCTGTCGGAGGCCGGAAGCGGATTGTCCGCGAGCGAGGTCGAGCGCGCGACCGCCGTACGGGACATCCTGGTGCAGCGCTACGCCGAGCCCCTCGTCGTGTCGCAGCTCGCCGCGATGGTGGGCCTGAACGCGAAGGCCCTCGGTCTGGCGTTCCGGCGCCTGTTCGGAACGGGCATCCCGGAATTCCTTCAGGAATACCGGCTGCAGCTCGCCTACACCTTGCTGGCAGCGGGTGAGAGCGGCGTCGCCGAGACGGCCTACCGGGTCGGGTACACACCAGCCTACTTCTCGACGTTGTTTCGCAGTCGTTTCGGCGTCTCGCCGCGCGACTTGCGCTGAGGTCAAATCGGAATTGTTCCGATTCAGACCGAAAGGGAAAGTCCGGATCCCGAAAGTCGCAGCAATTGTCGGCATCGGCCCTCGTTTCCTATGAGCGGCCCTGCGCCCTGCGGGAATTCGACGACGCGCGAACCTGCGAGGCCCCATTCGGGAACGACGAACGTGCCGCACATCTCACATCCGCGCCGCGGGTCACACGCTCGTTGCGAGGCTTGGCCGACACTTCTCCTGCTCGGTGGCGCGCTCGCCTCGCTTCCCGGTGCAGTTGCCCGGGCCGAGCCTGCCCCACCGGTCGGGGAGATCGCGCTGGACGCGATCTCGGTGGACGGGGCGGGCGGCCTCCTTCCGGGGGCCTACGCCCCGGCCGTCACGGCGACCGGCACGAAGACCGCGACGCCGATCGCGCGCACGCCCCAGTCGATCACGGTGGTGCCTCGCGCGCAGATCGAGGCGCAGGCCTCGCTCACCGTCAGCCAGGCCCTGCGCTACGAGCCCGGCCTCGCGTCCGAGACCCGGAGCGGCAATCGCTCGGATAGCGTCTTCATCCGCGGCTTCGGCGGCTTCGGCGGCAATGCCAGCTACGTGCAGTTCCTCGACAACCTGCGCCTGCCCAAGGGCGTGAACTACGCGATCCCGTCGATCGAGCCGTACCTCCTCGAGCGCATCGACGTGCTGCACGGGCCGGCCTCCGTGCTCTACGGCCAGTCCAATCCCGGCGGCCTCGTCAATCTCGTCGGCAAGCGCCCGCTCTCGGTGCCATACAACGAGGTGCTCACCCGGATCGGCAATTTCGGGCACGTCGAGGGCGGTTTCGACCTGAGCGGACCGGTCGCCCCGGAAGGGCGCCTGCTATACCGGCTGATCGGCCTGGGGCGCGACACCGACAACGCGGTCAAGGACAGCGCCGACCAGCGGATGATGATCGCCCCGATGCTGACCTGGCGCCCGGATGCCGGCACGACCCTGTCGGTGCAGGGCCTCTACCAACGCGATCCCAACAGCTTCCAGTCGAACTGGATGCCGGCTCTCGGGACCCTGCTGCGCAACCCCAACGGCCAGATCCCCTACACCTTCCAGAGCGGCAATCCGCTCTACAACAGCTTCCGGCGCGAGCAATCGGCCTTCAGCTATCAGTTCGAGCACGCTGTCGACGACACGCTGACCTTGCGCCAGAACTTCCGCTACTTCCACCTCGATACCGACTTCAAGGCATTCTCGGTGCCCGCGGGCGGCAGCGCCTTCGCGGCCGCCTCCCTCTGCGGTGGCCGAACCAACCTGTGCCTTGCCCGCACGCCGCAGGCCTACGTCGAGAGCCTCGACGCGGTCGCCCTCGACAACGAGGCGGAGGCGCATGTCTGGACGGGGCCGCTCAAGCACACGGTGCTGACCGGGCTGGGCTATCTCTGGACCGGTCCGAGCGCCCGTTACGGCACCGGAACGACAAGCTACGTCAATTACCTCACCGCGGCCTACGGCGCCTTCACGGTGCCGACCATCACGACCGAGCAGCGCCAGGACAACAGCCAGCTCGGCCTCTACGGCGAGGACCAGATCCAGTGGGGCAACTGGAACCTGCAGGTCGGCCTGCGCCATGACTGGGCACGGAACCGGGCGCAGACCACGACCCTGTCCACCGGACGCACGACGCTCGCCAGGACGGACAGCGAGGCGACGACCTGGCGCGTGGGCCTGCTCTATCAGTTCGAGAACGGCCTCGCGCCGTTCGCGGATTACGCGACATCGTTCGAGCCGCAGGCGGGGACCGGGTTCGGCGGCGTGGCGTTCCGGCCGACGACCGGGGAGCAGGTCGAGGCCGGCCTCAAGTACCAGCCGCCGGGCGTCGATGCCCTGCTGCAGGTCGCGGCCTTCGATCTCACGCAGTACAACGTCCTCACCACCGACACGGCACATACCGGCACCAACACGGCTGTCACCGGATGCAGCGCCACCGTCTGCCAGGTCCAGACCGGCACGATCAACTCGCGCGGCGTGGAGTTCAGCGCCAAGGCCTCGCCGCTGCCCGGCCTCGCGCTGATCGCCGCCTACGGCTACGCCGACGTCACCGTCACCCGCAGTTCCGTGGTGACGGACGGGGTCGCGGTGCGGGGCAAGCGCCCGGTCGGCGTGCCGGACCGGACGATCAGCGGCTGGGGTGACTACACCATCCAGAGCGGAGAATGGCGCGGCTTCGGCTTCGGCGGCGGCCTGCGCTACGTCGGCTCCTCGTTCGGCGACGCGATCAACTCGGCCGCCTACAAGGTGCCGGGCGTCCTGCTCGCCGACGCCCAGGTCCACTACGATTTCGGGGCCGTGAACCCGTCGCTGAAGGGGCTCACCGCCGCCGTGAATGCCACCAACCTGTTCGACAAGCAGTACGTCTCGGCTTGCGCCTCGGCCAACCAGTGCTTCTACGGGACGAGCCGCACGATCCTCGCCACCGTGTCCTATCGCTGGTGAACCATGTCGACATGCGGGGAGCCCGTGCTCCCGACTCCCGTGCAACTGCCCAATACCGAGCGGTGGGACATCCGCTCGCGGTCGGGCCGACCCTACCGCATCTTCCTCGCCTGGCCCGACACGCCGATGCCGCGGGACGGCTGGGACGCCGTCTACCTCCTCGACGGGAATGCCTGGTTCGGCACGCTCGTCGACAGCCTGCGGATGCGGGCGCGCCGGCCTGAAGTCACCGGCGTGCGCCCGGCGGTCGCCATCGGCATCGGCTATCCGACGGACGATGTGGTGGACGTGCCGCGGCGCCTCTACGATTTCACGCCCCTGCGCACCAGTGAGGCGGGAAACGACCGGGAGACCGGGGGAGCGGAGACCTTCCTCGACTTCCTCACCGGCGAACTTGCCCCGATGGTCGAGGCTCGCTTCCACCTCTCCGGCCAGCGCCGTGCCCTGTTCGGGCACTCGCTCGGCGGCCTCTTCGTCCTCCACGCGGTCCTGACCCGGCCCTCGGCCTTCGCTGCCTACGCGGCCGCCAGCCCGTCGCTGTGGTTCGACGACCGAGCCCTGGTGCGGGCCTGGGGCGCGGCGCCGATCTCGCACGCCGTCCGGCTGATGATCGCGGTCGGTGCCCTCGAGCAGCCCTCGGCGCGGTCGGCCCTGCCCGCCGAGGGTGGCCTCGAAGACCGCGCCATGGTCGCCAATGCCCGGGCCGCCGCCGAAGCCCTGCGGAGGCGAGGGGGCACGGGGGCCGACATCCGCTTCCACGTCTTCGAGGACGAGAACCACGCCTCGGTGGTCCCCGTCGCGCTCGGCCGCGCGCTGCCCTTCCTCCTCGCCCCTCCCGGAGCCACTCGATGCACCGTTTGACGCGCGCGTTCGCGGCCGGAGCCTTCATGCTCGCGGCAACCCTCCCGATCGTGTCGCATGGCGCGAGAGCGGAGCCCGTGACGGCCACGGACAGTCTCGGCCGCGCCGTCACGCTGGGAGCGCCGGCCCGGCGCATTCTGCTCGCCGCCGGCCGCATTCTGCCCGCCCTCGCCATCCTCGACCATGCGGTGGTCGATCGCCTCGTCGCCGTCGGCCGCGACCTTCCGCGGCAGAATCCCGACATCCACAAGGCCTATGTGGCGCGCTTCCCGCGCCTCGTCGCGCTGCCGGTGATCGAGGCGGGCCCCGGCGGCTTTCCGGCGGAGCAGGCGATCGCCCTCGCGCCCGACCTCGTGATCCTCGACCGCGCCCAGGCCGGCGCGACCGGGCCCGACGGCGGCAATCCGCTGCTGGGCGCGCTCGCTGCGGCAGGTATCCCGGTCGCGGTGATCGACCTTCACGGTCACCCTTTGCGCGATACCGCCCCCGTGATGCGCCTGCTCGGTCGTCTGCTCGGCCGGGAACGGGAGGCCGAGGACTTCACGGGCTTCATCGAGGCGCATCTCTCGACCGTGGCGGCCAGCCTGGCCGCTCGGGCAGCGACGCCCGCTGTGTTCCTGCACGCCCATGCCGGGGCCACGCCCTGCTGCTTCTCCCCTGGCCAGGGGACCTTCACCGACGACATCCTGGCCGCTGGGGGCTTGAACGCGGCGGCTTCGCTCCTGCCCGGTGCCGCAGGCCAGGTCAGCGCCGAGGCGCTGCTCGGCCTCGATCCACCCGTCTACGTCGCGACCGGGGGAAGCCACCTTTCCGGCCGGGGCGGCGTGGTGCTCGGCACGGGCGTCGCGCGTGACACGGCGCAGACTACCCTCGCGACGGTGCTTCAGAGCCCGGGCCTCGCGCAGCTCTCCGCGATCCGCTCGGGAAGAGCGTACGGCCTCTGGCAGGGCTTCAGTACCTCCCCGGTGAACGTGCTGGCGGTCGAGGTCCTGGCCAAGTGGCTGCACCCGGACCTGACGGGCGACCTCGATCCGGAGGCGACCCTCGCCGAGCTCAATGCCCGCTTCCTCGCGGTCCCGATGGACGGCACCTACTGGATCGGCCCGCGATGACCGCCCTCACCACGCAGCCTTCCGCGTCCCGGGAGACGGAAGAGGATCTCGCCGCGCGCTACCGCCGGAGGCAGGCTCGGCGCAAAGGATGGCTGATCCTCGCCGTCCTCGGCGTCGGGCTCGCGTTCCTCCTCGACCTGGCCACCGGTCCCGCCCTGCTGTCGCCGGACCGTGTGCTGCGCGCGCTCCTCGACCCGTCCGGCGTGACGGTCGCCGAGGCGACGATCGTGCGCGCGCTCCGGCTGCCCCCGGCGGTGACCGCGATCCTCGTCGGCGCAGCCTTGTCGCTGGCCGGGACGGAGATGCAGACGGTGCTCGACAATCCCCTGGCGAGCCCCTTCACCCTGGGCCTGTCCTCCGCCGCGACCTTCGGGGCGGCCCTCTGCATCGTGCTGGGCACGACGCTCCCGAACCTGCCGCCGAGCTGGATCCTGCCGGCCTACGCGTTCGCGTTCGCGTTCGGGGCAGCCCTGCTCCTTCAGGCGCTGTCGCGGCTGCGGGGCGGTCGCGACGGTGTCGTTCTGTTCGGGATCGCCCTGTTCTTCTCCTTCAACGCGCTGGTCGCGCTCCTGCAATTCGCCGCGACGGAGCAGGCGCTGCAGCAGCTCGTGTTCTGGACCATGGGCAACGTGACTCGAACCGACTGGCCGCAAATCACGGTGCTGGCCCTCGTCCTGGGGGGAACCGTGCCGCTGTCGCTGCGCGCCGCCCCGGGCCTGACCGCGCTCCGGTTCGGGGCTGAGCGGGCACGGACGCTCGGGGTCGATGTCGACCGCCTGCGTCTCGGCGCGATGGTGCGGATCAGCGTTCTGACCGGCGTGGCGGTGGCCTTCGTCGGGACGATCGGCTTCGTCGGCCTGGTCGGACCGCACCTCGCCCGGCTGCTGACGGGGGAGGACCACCGCCTCCTGCTCCCGATGAGCCTCTGTACGGGGGCGCTGCTCCTGTCCCTGGCCTCCACGGTGAGCAAGCTCGTCGTTCCGGGCGTCACGGTCCCGATCGGCATCGTCACGGCCCTGATCGGCGTGCCCTTCTTTCTCGCTCTCATCCTGCGCCGAGGTCGTCGCGATGCGTGAGCCGGAGAACGGCCTTGTGGTCGAAGGGTTGCGCGTCCGCTATGGCCGCCGGATCGTGCTGGCGGACCTGTCGTTGCCGCCGATCGAGGCGGGCCATCTCACGGTGGTGGCCGGGCCGAACGGGGCCGGTAAGTCGACTTTCCTGCGCGCGCTCGCGGGGCTTATGCCGGTCGAGGGATCTCTTCGGCTCGACGGGTGCGAGCTCGTCGGCGCCCGGCCGGCGGACCGCGCGTCGCGCGTCGCCTACATGCCGCAGACCCTGCCGCAGGATCTCGGCTTCACGGTGCTGGAGGCTGTGCTGCATGCCTGCCGGTCGGGCGTGGCACGGCCGCCGACGATCGATGAAGCAGTGTCGCGTGCGGCCGCGACCCTGGATCGGCTCGGCCTCGTGACCCTGGCCGACGTGCTGCTCGACCGCCTGTCGGGCGGCCAGAGGCAGTTGACGAGCCTCGCCCAGGCCCTCGTGCGTCGGCCGCGGCTCTTGCTGCTCGACGAGCCGCTCAGCGCCCTCGACCTGCACCACCAGCATGCTGTTCTGAGCGTCCTCCGCAGCTTGGCGACGGAGGGCGTCACGGTCGTCGCGGTTCTGCACGATCTCGGCCTCGCGGCGAACTGGGCCGACCGCGTGATCCTGATCCGCGATGGCGCCGTCGTGGCCGATGGTCCCCCGGAGGCCACGGTGACGCCCACGGCTCTGGCGGATGTCTACGGCGTGACGGCAAGCATCCACCGTCACGCCGACGGTGCGTTCAGCATCGCGGTGTCGGGTCTCGCGACTCGCTGAGCACCCCTTGCGCCGAGGTGAGGAAGGCGACGGTCCTCGGGTCGCAGTAGGGGAGGGAGGTGATGGGGAGTGGCCGGCGAGCTTGCGCCAACGCGGGCGCGAACTCGCGCACGGGGTTGCCCGTTCACCGGCGCCGGCTCGATCGGTCGCCCTCGGGTCGGCGGAACGTCAACCCCACGGCCACGCGACCTTCCATCATATGGCCGGGTCGCTTCGCGTCCGGAAGTGAAGACGAGGGGGCAGCTGCTTACCAGCCTTGCACCAGCTGGCCCAGGCAGCAGGCTCGTCCCAGCGGCAATCTCGAATGTCGGAAAGCTCCTGTTTCTCGCCTGCATCGCTCCATTTATTCTTGACCTCTCCGCCTCCAGACGGGCGTCACAGCCCTGATGCCTTGGTCAAGTTAATCCGGAAGCGCTCGCGCCGCCGCTGATATCGCCTCGTCATCTCGGCCGAAGCGTGACCGAGCTGACGCTGCACCAGCGCCTCCTCGACCTCAGCCGAACTCGCCAGGCCCGCCCGCAGCGAGTGACCCGCGAAGGCCAATGCCCGCTCGCCCTCCGGCAGATCGCCGCGCAGGCCCGCCGCCAAAGCCGTGCGCTTGACCAGCCGCACGACGTGCTTGTCGGACAGCCGGGCCGCCGAGACGACGCCCTTGGCTCCAGCGATCGACCGGAACACCGGCCCGTGGGCGATCCGCCCCAGCCGCAGCCACGTCTCAAGCGCCGCCACCGGGCAGCTGCGCTCCGACGAGCCGCGCCCGACCTCGACCGCGCGCCAGCCCGTCTTGCCGCGCACCGTCAGCAGCGCCCCCTCGGCCAGGATCTCGATCCAGCCCGCGCCGTCGGTCGTCTGGCGCGGGCCGCAGTCGAGCCCGACGATTTCAGAGCGGCGCAGGCCCCCCGCGAACCCGACGAGCAGGATCGCCTTGTCGCGCAAGCCCCGCAGGTCGGCCTCGAGCGTCGCCACCATGGCGAGCAGGTCGCCGCCGAGCACTGCCTCCTTCTGGCGCGGCGGGCGGGCGTGGCTGCGGCGGATGCCGGCCATGACGTCGGTGATGTGGCGATCACCGCGGGCGAGCGGCGTTCCATCCGAGCGGTAGTGGGTGGTGAGGGCGGCGAGGCGTCGCTCGAGGGTGGCGACGCTCACTTGGGGCAGGCCGTGTCCGTCGGCGGCAGCCGCGAGGAAGAGCCCGACGATGCGGGGATCGGGGACGAGGGGATCCAGTCCCTGGCGCAGGCACCAGCGCTCGAACAGACGCCAGTCGGCGGCGTAGGCGCGGCGGGTGTTGGGGCTGTCCTTGCGGGCGGCGTAGGCGCGTGCGGCCTCGGCGAGCGGCTGGAGCGTCAGCAGCGATCCTGCGTGCCCGTCCGGCGCCGCCGTTCCCAATACCGTGCCCGCGTCGGGAGGAACGGTGAGGGGCCCAAACGAGCCCTCCGTTGCGAGCGCGCAGGTGTCCGGTGAAGGCGGGGAGGGGGGATCAGCCATGCTTCCAGAACCATGGCTTGGAACGTCCGATAATGCAATCTTACCGGACATGACAATTGACACGACACCCGCGGCGGTTCGACCGGTATCAGAGCGGACAAACCGCCGTGTGCGAGTTAGGGTGGCGTATGGATCAGACAGCTGCTGCACCCGCCAGACCGGCTCGCCGCGCGACAAGAACGACCGCGGCTCCGTCTGCCAACCCGTTGATCCTGCAACCCTTGCCGGCTTGGGTCCGGCACGGCCGGGACGAGGGCGGGGCAGCGCTGGCGGCCGGCGCGGCCCTCCTCGGCCTCGATCAGATCTTGCGCGTCGCGCCGCCCTGGCTCGGCACCCTGCGCCTGCGCCAAGCCCTTGTTGCCGCCGCCGCGACCGGCCGCCTGCTCCGCCTGCGCGAGGACCTCGCCGCGTTCCGCGACGCCCATCACCTCACCCGGCCCACCGACGATCCCGGTCCGGCCGGGCATCTCCACCGCGCCTGGCGTGGCCTGGCCTCGCAGCCCACGCGGCTCGATTTAGGCAGTCTCGCTCGCCTCGGCAGCCTGATGGCCCCCGCCGTCGCTCCCGAGCACCTCCTCTTGACGGTCGGCGACCACGACGCCGGTGATCCGGTCGTCGCCGCCGCGACCACCGCCGCGCGCCTGCGGATCGCGATGCCGGGCCCGGACGGTGTGCTCCTCGGCCTGATGGTCGCCGACCTCGTTCTCGCCGCCCGCCTCGGCTGGGCCAATCCGGTCCCGCTACTCGCCACCGCCCTGGCGCAGCCCGCGCTCCGCGCCCGGCTTGATCACAGCCGCGCGTCCGTGAGCGATCCGGACTGGATCGCCGCCTGTCAGGCCGGCTACGCGGCCGCACTTGCCGAGACCTACGCTCGCGCAGTCGACCTCGCCCGGCGCGCGGACGCGCTGACGAGTGCGATGCGGGTCGTTCGCACCAAGGGCGCCAACCACGGCCTCACCGCCCTGCTCGCCGACGACGTCGTCGCGGCGAGCCACCTTGCCGGCCTCGGCTCTGAACGGGCCGCCCGGCGCTTCCTCGACCGCCTGGCCACCCTCGGGGTCGTGCGCGAGCAGACCGGGCGCGCAACGTTCCGCCTGTACGGCCTCTGACGTGGCCCGCGCGCGATCCCGCCCGTTCGATCCCGCTCTCGCCGGCCTGCCGCCCGAGGCGCGCTGGCGCGCCTGGATGGGGCACGTCGAGGCCGTGCTGTTCGCCTCGCCCACGCCGGTTCCGCGCGAGACCCTGGCCCGGGTCGTCGGCCCGGAATGCCGGCTCGACGCACTGATCGCCGACATCCGCGAGGAGCTGCGCGCCCGGCCCTACGAGCTCGTCCCGGTCGCCGGCGGCTGGCAGCTGCGCACGCGGGCAGAGTTCGCCCCCGCCATCCGGGCCGCCGGCACCGTCCCGGAGGAGGCGAGGGGAGGGACGCTGACGGCGGGCGAGCAGCTGGTGCTCGCCACCATCGCCTACCTTCAGCCAGTGACCCGGATGGCCCTCTCCCGGGTGCTCGGCCGTGAGGTGAGCCGGGACGTGATCGGGCGGCTGAAGCGGCTCGATCTCGTTGGAGCCGGGCCGCGCGCGCCGGAGCCCGGCGCGCCGCTGACGTATGTCACCACCTCGACGTTCCTCGCCCGGTTCGGCCTCACCTCGCTGCGCGATCTGCCCGACATCGAGGCGCTGGAGGAAGCCGGATTGCTCGACCCCAACATGTCGGGCGACGCGCCATCCGATCCCTTCGACGCCATGCTGGGGCTGTCCGGTGAGGAGGCCTGACAACAAGCCATACAAGTCGGCCGGCGGCCCCCGTAGCCGTCGCCGCCTGCTCGCACCGATCGGCAACGTCCATCCCGCCCAGGCCCAGACGCGCTATCAAACCCACGTTGGAGATGAGGCCGTGGTCGCCTGACCCAAGGCAACAAGCCTCCGGAAAACCCGGAGTGGTTCAGCCCATTCTAACGGAAGCTGTCGGGATCGAAGCGTTTCAGGTGCGGCAGCCAATCGCTCCACGAGACCGTACCGGAAAGCTCTTGCGGCCCGATGGTGTTGCGGTCGGCGGCATAGCTCAGGGTGCGGATGAGGCTGGGACGGTCCGCTGCGCCACGTGTTCGAGCCACGATGCCGATCAGTTTCTGCGCAATCGGCGCCACCGGTGCTCCGAGCAGCCACTTCGGGCTCGCTTTAGAGAACGCCAGCGTCCCCGGTGTCGCCCCGAGCACAGTGGCGTTGCGAGATCGCAGCCACGGGAAATCCGCCGCGTAATTTTCCAGTTTCCGAACGATGGCCCGGAGCGCGGTGCCGCCGTCGCCAGGACCGATATAGAACGGCTCGCCGCCGTGTGGATCGACGACGATGCCGAGACGGTCCCGCCCGGCCGCGAAGGCGCGGTCGTCTAGGCATCCATCGACGAGAAGGACAAACGGGATCCCGCTTTCCGACAGACGTCTATGCACAACTCCAACGTCGAGGGTCCCGGCGTCCGGTACCAGTTCCGCCTTCGCTTGATCGATGACCTGCATGAGCTCCCGCAGGTTGCCTACGCTCGTCGCTGGCGCCGGCAGCCGGCTGACTGGTTCGGCGGGAGCGTCCGACATGAAAATGGTAAGGCCACCGGTCCCGGAGCGGGCCTGATGGCCTACGTAGTAGACAACCAAGAGAGAGGCCTTCGCTTTCTTCGCCTGCCGAGCGCCGTCTGCGAGGAAGGCGAGAACTCTGTCCCGCGTCAGGCCATCGCCAGGCCTGGCGTCGAGGCTCCTGACCACGGCAGGCGACCACTCGCTCAGCGCATCTCGCACCAGACGCGCGTTCTCCGCATTCCAATCCTGGTTCATGGCTGGAGGGAGAAAGCTGTAGACGCCCGAGGCAACCGTCAGGAGCGCCCATCGTTTTGGAGCGACAAGCCGCTCCTTCGTGCTTGCGGGGGAGGCGCGACGATCATCGGCGGGAAGCCACACGAGGGGAACTTGCTGCGCCGGTTCGAGCCGGATCGTCGACACCCCGGGTTTGACGGTTTCGGACTCGTCGTTGAGCGCGGCGGCACGCAGTGCCTGCCACCGCTCCTCGGTAAGATCTGGACCCTTCGAAACCGTGATCGAGAACCGGGCGCGCCACACAGTCCCCACCCGGAAGCCCTGTTCCGGTGCGGCAGACTGGTCGCCTCCCTGCACTGTCTCGCGAACGACGTCCTTGAGGGTCAATGCCAGCGAGAGATGGCGCAGGTCCTCAGCGAGGAACCGCCAAGGCCAGAAGGCACCGATGTCGAGCTTGTCCGGCGTGATCGGATGGCGATCCGCGGTGGCAGCCTGCTTTTCGACCTTCGCCTCCGCGGCGCCCATCTCGATGACTTGGCCGTCAGGCCCGACCCGATCTCCCGGGGAGAGGCGAGCGACCGGCGGCCAGGCCACGCGCGCCTCCACGGGCGCTCCCACTGCCGTGCGCAAGAACTGTTCGAGGTCATCTGCTTGCGCGGATGGTCCGCCGATGGCCAGAAAGGCCACCAGAAGCAGGCGCAGGCGGAGCTGGCGCGATCTCATCGGACGAAGAGATCTTCGGGGATCGGCACGAACCTGACGTCGTCTGGGTCTTTCCCGGGTGCAAGGTGCGTGGTCACGTAGTTGGTCCGCACCACTTCGAACGCGAACACGACGGGATCGTCCACGGTGATGACGACTTCATCCCCGGCACTGACGTGGACGCCCGCTTTCACCTCCACAGGCTGAGCCTTGAGATTAGCCCAAGCCTCGGCGCTCATCCCGGCCTTGCGGGTCAGACGCAGCGATACTTTGCCCTCGAAGGCGCGAGACACCATGAACGGAGAAACCTTCCGTTCAGCCGCCGCTTTCGCATCGGGATCGGCAAGCACCCGCTTCTTCATTTCCGGCCCGAGCATCTCGACGGCGTGCGCATTCCTGAACTCCAGCTTGGCATCCGACGCTTTGGAGGCGTCAGCTTTGACACCGAAGAACGAGGCCACGCCTGCATTCGCCTCGGCGCCCGCGTCGAATGACAGGTCTGCTGAAAAATCGAATGCGGGACCCCGATCGAGCGCAGGGTCGTCCCGCGCCGTGCGCTTCAGAGGAATTTTCAGATCATCCGTGAAGATGGACGCTGGAAGGCAACCTGGTCGAGGCGGGAAATTCAGTACGAACGAACCGCGTTCGATGCCGAATTGATCCGCGATCGCCTGCCGCATGTCCGCTTTCGCGACCTGCGTGGTCAGAGTGATCGCGGCAATTGTCGCTGCGGCTACTATTCGCATTGCGGTCCCTCTCGGTTTCAGTATACTCTACGATCACGGAGCGACAAGATGTATTATCTGATCGTTCTTCATGTTGAATTTCAGATGTTCAAGCGTGCTTGCTTGCCAGCAATTTTGCCATTCATGCCGCGATCTGCGTGTATTGTCCGTATGAAGCGCTGATATTTGGCCATGGGGGTTTCAGCGTGCCTCTTTCTGATGCATTCCATCGGGTGTCTATTAACGCTTCACCATGCTAGCGCCCGGTTCGATCAGCAGCGCGTAGTTGAGGCATTTTACGAGATGATGAATACGATGCACTTCGCGGAAGAGCACAAGCAGGCGGTGCATGTAATCGAGAAGCTGAATTTCTTGCTTCTTCTCCCGCTCCATTCCCTCCAGCTTCGGATAATAGGTGATAATCTGTGTTGCATCGTCGTAGTCAATCTTATTGTGCGCAATCGCATTCCTCAGCTCGTTGTCATGAGCGAGCGGGTCAACTATATACCATCCGCTGTCTAGGTCCTGCAGCTTGCTTCCCAATGCTACATCGGAATAATCGTTCAGTGACGCGGGTGATAGCCGCCTTCCGTTCTTACTGGTCCTTACCGCGAATGCGTTATGATCCCCACGTTCGATGAGATTGCCCATACCGGCCACCAGCACCAATTGTCGATTCAACACCTCCGCCATATCCTTATATACCTCACGGTACTCTATGAAATCCTGAGAGCTGACGCGCATCGCCGTCTTCGCGGCGGCGTACGTTTTGTCCACATCCAGGAAGAGCGCAGGCCGCAGCGGCAATTCGGCGTCAAAGATCGGCTTATAGACCTTCAGACAATCACGCTGGAGATTTGCCAAAAAATTCGTGTCATAGAGCTCTTGCAGGAAAGCAGCCATTGCGCCCGTCTTGTTCTGCATTAGATCAATAACGGTTGCTGTATATTTTTGAACGATTTCCCGATTATCATGAGGCAACGTGAATGGCAAAACATAATGATTGACCACCTTATAGAGTGTCGCATTTATGTCCTCCATTTTCTTTGATTTTACTGTTATTTTGAATCTTTTTTTCGCGTAATCGCTAAAAGGGCCATAGAAGCCCTTGATGTATTTAGAGATTAACTCAGTTACCTCTGGATATTTTTTATACTGTTCGTTGATAATGCCCAGCCTCTCCCGATGAAAAACAGCTAAGCGATTGCCCGAACGACCAACCGCCTGCATGTACGGCGTATTCCCTGGGACGTAGGTTCCAAACACAACTGGAAAGTCCAAATGTAAATCTACAAAATCTAGCGTAGGATCGAACATTCCTTCTAAGGCCACCTCAGATGCGTTTGTAACCGTCCACTTGACTCCTTGATTTAAATAAAGCTCTTGCGACTTTTTCCCCAGTGCGATTGCTGCGATGGCGCGATCATCGAGCGTGTTCGCTCCTTTGGCGGTTACATGAATTTCGATGACGGTTCCACATTTATTGCAAGAAAACTTCAACGGCTGTACGTCACGATTGCTCATGCCAACGCGACAATTTGTCTGATTTAAGCATTCATTGCACTTCAAAGACATGTTGATATTCAAAATTATCCTCCCGCACGGCTTCAGCGTTTGGGCGACCAAGATATGCCCTTCCGCTTCGTACCACAAAATGCTCGTTGGCAGATGCAGCGTGGGGTGGCGCTTGACGAGGATGCCCGATTACTGAAACGTAGTTATATAACCGCACTGAGACTCACGCGGTATTCGACGTCTCGCTAACTCGCTGGGCAGGCGAGCGGTAGCCACGACGTCTCTTCTGTCGAAGCAAGGCGAGGAAGAGGTCAACCGCCTCCCTTTCGTTCTTGAAATGATGCGTCATCGCTTGGCCGCGCGTGCCGATCCGCCCCCAGCGGCGGACGATGCATGCATCGCCGAACAGTGACGGTTCGATCGACATGGCGTAGAAGCGCGCCATGTTCTTCGCCGCATTCCACCGTTCGACGTAAAGCTGATAGGGCTGAACGATCATAGCGGAAAGTATTCCGCGATTCAGGATCTGGGTCCAATAAGCATTCGGAATCAATCTATGCTGACCGATGCGCGCTTGTGATTGAGATCCGGCGCGGATCCTCGCGATGCACCAAGACGGATTGGCAGGTGCGGCGCAACCGGCTAAAACGACGAAAGGGAACGGTTTGACCCGCTCCCTTCGCCTTGTCGCTCCCTTGCGGGAAGTGGACATCGGTCTCATAACCGAGCCATCGCGGTTCCAGATATACGCGATCTCGGTAATTTTTCAAGAGCCGTTCGGTGAGCCGTCGGAATTCCCTGGCTTGTTGGTGGTCCTAACCGTGCCTTTCTGCGCCTCTGGTTCCGGCTCTGGTGGGAGCTTCGGAAGCCAGGCAAAGGCCTTCCGCAAGACGGCGTTGAAATCCGCTTCCCCGAGGCGCGGGATGCGGCCCTTGCCCGGCGTGAGCCGACTGACCGCCACCGTCATCGGCTTATCGCAGATGGCCCAGCTCGGATTGCCGTTGATGCCCTTCTCGATCCGGACCGACCAATCGTTCGCGTCCTGATCGAGAGACGAACACGGGATCACCGTCACGGCACCATAATAGCGGTGCTTCCACGAGACGATGATGACCGGGCGCCGCTTCCAGAGCTCCGGTAGATGGGCGTCCTCTGGCATGTCGCACCAATACAGCTCGCGAATGCGCGGGTTCGAGGTGACGCGCGGCGGAACTTTCGGCGGCCTAATCGCCTCGTTATGCCGGTTCTGGGCCGCTGCGAGCCTGGCGCCGTGTCCGGCGCGCTCGGCGATGAAGCTCCATTCGCCCTCGTCGGAGTCCTTCATCGACGATACGAGTTCCTTACGCACATCGGCCGGCATCGCCAGCACGAGCCGCAGCGCTAGGCGCTCGAACTCGTCCGGCTCGGTCTCGGCATCCTTGGCCTTATCCGCCAGCGCTTCGCGGAGCTCCTCCAACGTCATCGGCTCATAGCTCACCGAGGACGACCTTGGTGCCCATGTGCAGATGCCTCCGGATCTCCTCGCAGACGGCCTTGTAGAAGCCGCCAGCGTCGTCGTTGGCCAGGAGATCACCCTGCCCATCCTCGAACATGCGCTGGCCGCTCGCGCGCGCCATGAGCGTGTGACGGCCGGAGGGATGAACCGCGACCTTGAACTCCACCATCGGCGGGATGGTGATCCCCAGGATCGAGCACATGATCGTCTGCTTGTCCTCGGGGAGCTGTTGAATGATCGCGAGGTGCATGTCCTCGTCGAGCATCGTCCAAGTAGGCAACCCGCGACTCTGCGGATTCCCAATCGGATTGTCGTCCGTCCCGTTCCAGCGGAAGCCGAGACGCGGCTTTCCATCCCACTCGCCCAAGGCATAGGCGACCTGTCCCGGTCCCTTGTCGAGCAGGACCGTGAACAGCTTCCAGTGTGCCTTGGGCGACACGACCGCGCTTGGTGATATGTACGCCATTTCGAAACCTCATACGTATGAAGCGACGAAATGGCATATGTTTATCGAGTTTTCAAGAGTCCCATGCGCTCCTCCTGTCTCCGGACTGGGCCTGCACCGGTCGGAGGGCTGCTGGGTAGGCACGGCGGCGCTTGACAAAAGTAGACAGCTTTGCCATCCTCACTGAGCTCAGTGAGGACGAAAGAGTGAAGTTGTCGATCATCGACTTGGAGGACGGTCAGAAGGTGCTCAGCGGGGTTCAGGCCGGTCGTCAGCTCTTAGGAAAGTTAGTGGCCGCTGCGCGACCATCGGCCGACCCGGAGCCCGCCTACCTTGACTTCGATGGAGTTGAGGTCGCCACCGCATCCTTCCTGCGTGAGGGCGTGATCGCCTTTCGTGATTACGCTCGAACAACCCTGCCGGCGCTCTATCCAGTGATCGCTAATGCGTCTCCGGCGGTGACTGAGGAGCTGGAGTTCTTCTTACGCCACCGTAAGGACGCGATGTGGGCTTGTCGTCTCGCCCGTGCAGGCGAGCCACGCGATCCCAAGATCCTCGGCGAGCTCGATGAGGCGCATCGCTCGACCTTTGAACTGGTGGCGCGCCTAGGAACGGCGAGCGCGCCAAGCCTCGCCGCACAGAGCGAAGAACGGCTTGCCCCGACCGCTTGGAACAATCGCCTCTCCAGTCTCGCCGCCCGCGGCCTGTTGATGGAGCGCCGTTCAGGGAAAACAAAGACCTTTGCTCCGGTTCTGGAGGCCTGTTGATGGGGATTGATTTTATCCGCAACGCTAGCGGTAAGCCTTACACCAAGCGGTGGGCGAAGGGCCTCGATCGCACCAAGTCGCCGACTTTGATGGACGTCAGCTTGTCGGAGGAGGGTCGAACCCTCACCGCCAAGCTGGCCGCGAAAGGAGCGACGCGCCAGGGCGCGACGGTTCTGGTGCAGTCGAAGGGCCCCGAACTGGTTGTCCTCGACGGGCTGCGCCAAGTAGCCAGCATAGCCAATCCCCCGGCGAGCGTGCGAGCTGCGGTTGAGGCGCGCCAGGGCATGGCGCCGGCCGTGGTCGAGCGTGTCGGCGTCCTCGGCGTGACGGCGGAGATCAAGCTCAAATGACCCGTCGCGCTCCGCAAGAGCCCAGTCGTCGCTTCGAGCCGTCATACCGACTCCGCGACGACACCACGATCTACGCGCCTTCGCTTGGCTGCGGCGGCTGTCCCGACTTCGAGACTTGCGGAGGTCTCCACACGGACGCCGACGTGTTCGACTGCAACGATTTATGCTCGTGTGGCGACCCCGCCCTGTGCGACACCGTTTGCCGAAACAAGCCCGATACCTTCTTCGAACGCTATCTTGAGATCGGCGGCTTCAATCTGGAGTCGACGCTGCAGGTCGCTGCCCTTCCGTCACCGAATCTGCCGCCGGTTATCCCCCTTATCGGCCACAAATATAGCCGTCAGGCCGTGCTGAATGAGCCTGTGGTCGCGGTTCCGCTCTACGAGCTTTTCCACATGGGGTCCGGCCAACCCTTGGTGCGAACGCGCGCGGAGCTGGCGGCCCGCTTCCGCATAGCCGAGGGGGCGGTCGTGATCGCCTCGGGAGTCGACCGCGACATCAAGCTCGAAGCCTGGTGGGCGTTCGCAGATCGGGACGTAATCCACGCGACGCTGCGAGACCTCGGGATCGCGCTGGTCACAGCCCCCAACTTCAGCCTGTTCCTCAACGTACCGCGCCCCGACAATCTGCACAGCATGAAGCGCATCGCGCTTGGCTGGGCCGAGCTGATGGCTGCTGGCGTCCCGTCGGCGCTGCATCTCAACGCTCGGACCGATCGCGACTATGCGCGGTGGATGCGTTTCGTCCGACAGCGCCCGGAGGTCCAGATCGTCGCCTTCGAGTTCGGGACGGGCGCTGGCGCGCCGAATCGCGTTGATTGGCATGTCGACCGCCTCTGCCGCTTGGCCGACGCGGCGGGTCGTCCTTTGACCCTCGTGGTGCGCGGCGGCGCCAAGGTCTTGCAGCGCCTCAGGCAGCATTTCGCGCAGGTCGTGCTGATCGAAACCGATGCCTTCACCCGCACCCTCAAGCGACGTCGCGCCGAGTTGACCGAAGCGGGCCGCCTGCGCTGGCCGCGGATCTCCACCCCGAAGGGCGCGCCGATCGACGAGCTGCTGGCCCACAATATCGTCACCAAGCGCGCCGCGTTGTTGCTGTCCGACTTCGCACCGCCGGCGCAATCAGAGCGTTCGGCCCGGCATGCTCGCCGGCCTGCACAGCACACTGACTGTGAGACCGGACAGGGCAGCTTTCTGACGCAGCTGGACGCGACCCTGCAGGCTCGGGCTGTGCCCGCGGACCTCCAGCGCATGGTCGTCGCTGCGGAATCGTAGGTCGCCATCGTGATTGACCAGTGCGCGGAACATTTGTCCCAGGCCGAAGCCGCAGCCGCTCTCGCGGCCGAAGCGGGACTCGCCATTGGCTACCGCGACCAACAAGGCTGCGCCGGCGTCCTCGAGGCGCTGATAGTCAGGATGGGAGCGAAGGCTGGCAAGCACGCCGATGCCGCAGTCGCTCACCACGACCTCGAACGCGCTTTGCCGCGCGGCGAAGGCGACGATCCCGGTCGGCGACGCCTCGCTGTGGCGGAAGACGTTGTCCTGAAGTTCGCCCAACGCCCCGACGATCTCGGCTGCGATCCGCGCCGGAAAACCGGCGGCGAGCGCTGCTTGGTCGGCCCGGCTGGCCCAAAGCCGCCATATGTCCGATCGCTCGCCATCCGCGCTCAGCCTCCGCAGCGGAAAGACTCCGGCCCGCGCGCCCTGATCGGTCCCGCTGACCACGTTGTGCTCGAGCGCGGCCTCAATGGTGGCGACGAACGGGGCTTCGAGCGTCACTGCAGCGAAGGCGTCTCGGTAACGTTGCCGTCCGCGCACCAATTCAATCAAGGGTCCGATGAGGCCCGACCGCTGGACGCGCAACGCACCGAAACCGGCGAGGTCACCGCTGGCGGCCGAAAACAACAGCTCATCGGCGGTGACGAAGTCGCCTACCAGCGTCTGCCCGGGTTCTTCAACTTCTTTATCCATCAGCCCCCGAACCGGCCGCGGCGGGCGTCGACGAACCACAAGGCGCGCCGGGCCTACGGTCCGGAGCCCCCGTCATAGCAGATTGGCCGACCATGTTCGCCACTCTTTGAGCGAGCTGTCCCGGGTCAGAACGGGAAGCCCGGTGCGCTCCTTCAATGCGGATGTGCCATGTACCTCGAACGACTTTTGCTGACCAATTTCCGGTGTTTCGGGCCGCAGACCACGACAATCGACATGCCTCCGGGCCTGACCGTGTTCGTCGGCGTCAATGGTACTGGCAAGACGGCCATGATGCAGGCGCTGCTGCGGCTGTTCGGCGTGACCCCCGACCATCGGCGTATCCGCCGCCAGGATTTCCACGTGCCCAGCGCCGAGGCGGCGCCGCCCGCGGAGCGTGAACTCGTTATTGAGGCGATCCTTTCGTTTCCTGAGCTTGACGGCGCAGCTGGCCACTCCGCTGTCCCCGAATTCTTCCACCAGATGGCGTGTGACCAGGATGGCCAGCTGAAATGCCGGTTGCGGTTCGAAGCCCGATGGACGGATGATGGCTCGCTCGAGGGCGTGATCGAGCAGAAATACCAAGCGGTTCGCGCGCTTGGTCCCTTTGAGGACGGCGATCGATCGGACCTGCGGCCGACAGACCGCGCCCGCATCCAGATGATCTATGTGCCTGCCAGCCGCGACGGCACCTCGCAACTCACCGCATTCCTGCGCGGCCGCCTCTGGCGCGCGATAACTTGGTCGCAGGCGATGAGGGATGTGTTTCTCGATGCAGGCGGCCGCCTGAACAATGCCTTCGGTGGTGAGGCGGCCGTTGATCTCGTCTCAAAGGCCGTCGAGCGGCGCTGGCAGCAGGTGCATAGCGCCGGCACCGACACCAAGCCAGCTTTTCGTCCGGTCGATCTGCGCTTCCAGGAATTCATCCGCAGGGTCGAGGTGGTGTTCCACCCTGATGAGGAGGGTCGCGATCGCAGTCTCGAGGATCTGAGCGACGGTCAGCGCTCGCTCTTCCACCTCGCGATGACCGCCGCAGCTCTCGACGTCGAGAGAGGCATTGCCGACGGCTCGGCCGGGGCGGCTTTTCAAGCTGGCGGCGTGACGCTTCCGGCCCTGACGCTCATTGCGGTCGAGGAGCCCGAGAACAACCTCGCGCCCTTCTACCTGTCGCGGATCGTGCGTCAGATCGAGGAGCTGACCGCGACGGGGCGTGCCCAGGCCTTCGTCTCAAGCCATTCCGCCAGCATCCTTGCACGCGTGAACCCCAAGCAGGTCCGGCACTTTCGCCTCGAACCCACCGACAGGACGGCTCGTGTAAAAGGCATTCGCCTGCCTGTGGGTGACGAGGACGCCGCGAAGTTCGTCCGTGAGGCGGTTCGGACCTATCCCGAGCTCTACTTCGCGCGGTTCGTCATCCTCGGCGAAGGGGCCTCCGAAGAGGTGGTGCTGCCTCGTTTGGCGGAGGCGCTCGATCTTCCGATCGATCGGTCCTTCGTGGCGATGGTGCCGCTCGGCGGACGCCACGTGAACCATCTCTGGCGGCTGCTGAGCGATCTTGCCATTCCCTATGCGACCCTGCTCGATCTCGACTGGGGCCGCGACGGCGGGGGGTGGGGGCGGATCAAGACGACCTGCGAGCAATTGTTGGCCCTCGGACGATTGCCGATGGAGGTCTTCGGCGCCGAGCTCGGCCCTGCTGAGATCGCAGTGCGGCTGACGGGGCTCGGCGCTGGCGATCAGCGCGACACCGCTGGGCTGCAGGCATGGATGAATGCGCTACGCGGGTTCGGAGTCTTCTTCTCCGCGCCCCTTGATCTCGACTTTTCTATGCTGACCGCCTTCTTGGCCGCATATCAGCGACTCGAGCCCGGAATGCGCGGGCCTCGCCCCGGCGACCCTCGCGCCGCGGTGCTCGGCGATGAAGGCCAGCCAGAACTATACGATGCAGGCTTTGATATCGTACTCCTCTGGTATCGCTATCTCTTTCTCGGCCGCGGCAAGCCGAGTACGCATGTGCGTGTCCTGGCGCGGCTTGAGACAGAAGCCTTGAAAACCGGAATCCCAGAAGAGCTGAAAGCGCTCCTCGATCATGTGATCGCTGCGATAGCGATCGTACCGGCGGAAGGGGCGTGCTGATCCATGCCGCTTGTCACACCCGAAGCTTGGCGGCCGCGCGGCATTGGCGATCTAGAGCCTAACGCTTGGTATGTGCTGCGCCGGCAGGGGAATACGTGCGTGGTGGCTGGACCCGGCGCCGGCAAGACCGAGTTCCTGGCTCAGCGCGCCGCCTACCTCCTCGAGACTGGCGCGTGCCCTGCGCCTCACCTCGTTCTGGCCATTTCTTTCAAGACCGCCGCCGCCGAGAACCTTGCGGCGCGTGTGCGCGAGCGCTGTAAGCGCGGTCAGGCCGAAAGGTTCACATCGCTGACCTTCGACGCCTTCACCAAAAGCCTCGTTGATCGTTTCCTGCCGTCGATTCCTGCGGATTGGCGACCAACAAAACCTTATGATATCGAC
>NZ_SACP01000099.1 GCF_004004555.2 Methylobacterium oryzihabitans | reverse complement strand
TAGGTAGCGCCTCATGTATCACTGTAGGGGGTAGAGCACTGTTTCGGCTAGGGGGTCATCCCGACTTACCAAACCGATGCAAACTCCGAATACCTACAAGTGCCGAGCATGGGAGACACACGGCGGGTGCTAACGTCCGTCGTGAAAAGGGAAACAACCCAGACCGTCAGCTAAGGTCCCAAAGTCATGGTTAAGTGGGAAACGATGTGGGAAGGCTTAGACAGCTAGGAGGTTGGCTTAGAAGCAGCCACCCTTTAAAGAAAGCGTAATAGCTCACTAGTCGAGTCGGCCTGCGCGGAAGATGTAACGGGGCTCAAACCATGCACCGAAGCTACGGGTATCACCTTTTGGTGATGCGGTAGAGGAGCGTTCTGTAAGCCTGTGAAGGTGAGTTGAGAAGCTTGCTGGAGGTATCAGAAGTGCGAATGCTGACATGAGTAAGGACAATGCGAGTTAAAAACTCGCACGCCGAAAGACCAAGGTTTCCTGCGCAACGTTAATCGACGCAGGGTTAGTCGGTCCCTAAGGCGAGGCTGAAAAGCGTAGTCGATGGAAAACAGGTTAATATTCCTGT
>NZ_SACP01000098.1 GCF_004004555.2 Methylobacterium oryzihabitans | reverse complement strand
GCCTGGCAAGTGCGGTTGTCTTGCTGCTTGGCCTCAAGCTTCGCCAAGGCCGCTTTGATCGCAGTGCGATCGACCACTTGCTCGCCCTCAGACTTGTCAGCGGCATCCAGATCAGCCAGATATTGGGCGATCCGCTTGTCCAGTTTCTCATCCTGACGCTTGAGTTGACTCAGGTTCAAATGGCGCCGGGGGGAAGCGACCGCCTGAAACTTGCTGCCGTCGATGGCAACCAAGTCACCAGCAATCAAACCGGCGGTTCGGCAGAACTGTACAAACGCCCGGCACGTCGCAACGAAAGCGGCTTTGTTGTTCTTGCGAAAGTCAGCGATGGTCTTGAAGTCAGGTTTGAGCCGGTTGATCAGCCACATCACCTCGATGTTGCGCTGGCACTCGGCTTCCAAACGCCGCGAGGAACGGATGCGCTGAAAATAGCCATAGAGGTAGAGCTTGAGCTGATCGGCGGGGTCGTAGGCGGGGCGCCCTATGGCCTTGGATTGCGCTTTTTCGAAGCCGAGCTGGCCCAGGTCGAGCCTGGCGACATACAGGTCAATGACCCGTACGAGGTGATCTTCCGGGATCAGC
>NZ_SACP01000097.1 GCF_004004555.2 Methylobacterium oryzihabitans | reverse complement strand
GTCGATCCGGGCCTGTCGGCCACAGGCCTCGCCCCCGGCGAGGGGATCGGCGTGCTCACCGGCCTGTCGAGCGGCTTCGCCCTCGACGCCGCCAGCGCCGCCGGCGCCTACCCCCTCGCCGTGGCCGGCACGCTCGCCAACCCCAACTACCGCCTCGCGGCCAGGCAAGACGGCACCTTCACCATCGCCCGGCGCCCGGCGACCATCACCCCGGACGCCCTCGCCCGGGTCTACGGCGAGGCCAACCCGACGAGCGGCCGCGCCCGCGGCGACGGCTTCGTCAACGGCGACGGCGTCGTGGGCGTCGGCCTGCGCTCGCCCGCGGACGCCCGGTCGGGGGTGGGGACCTACGACCTCGCGGCCGCCGACGCCGTCGGCACCGGGCTGGCGAACTACGCCATCACCTACGCGCCGCGCAGCGGCGGCCTCACCGTCACGCCGCGCCCGGTGACGCTCGCGGGCACGCGGGCCTACGACGCCACCGCCGCCATCGCGGGCGGCCTGCTCACGGTGACCGACCGCGTCGGCGCGGACGTCGTCACGCTGTCGGGCACCGGCCGGCTCGCCGGCCGCGACGTCGGCACCCAG
>NZ_SACP01000096.1 GCF_004004555.2 Methylobacterium oryzihabitans | reverse complement strand
GCGGCTGGGTGACGGCGAGCGCGGCTTCGAGCTTCTGGAACTCGGGCCGCACGCCCTGGCGCGAGAGCGGGGCGAGGCCCGAGCCGGGCGGGGGCGCGTCGCGGGCGCCGAGCCCGTCGAGGCCGAAGGCGGCGCCGAGCCGGGCGGTGACGACGGCGTCGGTGGGGGAAAACCACACGAGGTCGGCGCCGGTGCGGGCGATGCGCAGGCGGTCGAGGGTGAGCGGGGCGACGACCGGGGTGAGGACGCCGACGCGCTCCTCCTGGGCATCGAAGGCGGCGTCCCAGCCCAGCCCGAGGGCGCGCGAGCGGATCAGCGGGTAGCGCAGGCGGGCCGAATACCGCGAGAAGTCCGAGGCGATGCCGAGCGTGCCGGGGCCTGCCCGCGGGGCGGTGCGGGCGTCGGTGGCTTCGAGGTTGAGGACGAGCCCGTCGAGGCCGATGGGCAGGATCAGGCCGACGGCGAGCGCGCGGTTCCTCGGCTCCTGGGCGAAGAAGCTGCGCTCGCCGCCACTGTACGGGGCGCCGGAGGCGCGGAAGTACAGGGTCTCGCCGTGGCCGGTCGGCGAGTTGAGGTCGAGGCCGGTGCCGAGCG
>NZ_SACP01000095.1 GCF_004004555.2 Methylobacterium oryzihabitans | reverse complement strand
CCCATTCCCGGGCCCGCTAGTAACTGCTTGTACTGCCGGTTAAGCGTCGGACACTGAGCGATCAACTCACGTCCGGCCTTGCGGAAACGCTCAATGCGATTGTCCAAAGTGGCAATCGCTTCCTCTTGATCTTCGATCAGCATCGACACGGTCGTAGCGGTCGCCTGCAATGCATGCAGTTCATTCTTCGCCCTGGTGCGGTGCCCGACCAGACGATTGATGTGCCGGCCAAGAGCCCTCAGCTCAAGCTGTACGGAGCTTGGCGGTGTCCACAAGCGCGGTGTCATACGTTCACCGTACTCGGACAGCAACTGAGCATCTATCGAGTCAGTTTTACTGTTCACCAGCATCAGCTTGGCGAAATTATGGAAGCTCTTGGGGTTGATCACCGAAACAGGAAGGTCCGCAGCATGCAGCTAAAGGGCCAGGTCCAGGTAATAGATTCCGGTCGCCTCCATCACGATCGACTTGGGCTTGAGCGCCTGCAGCTTTTTCACCGCTGCCTTACGACCAGCAGGGGTTTGAGCGATATCCCACTGTCCAGCGGGACGCCCATCTTTACGCACCCCAACGATCGACGTACGAGAACCAATATCC
>NZ_SACP01000094.1 GCF_004004555.2 Methylobacterium oryzihabitans | reverse complement strand
GCTGGAACGACAGGACGCTGCTGGTAATCAGCTCACCCAGGTTGAAATTGATGTGTTCCAGCTGAAGCGCAGCGAGTTCGATGCGCGAGAAGTCGAGGATATCGTTGATGACTTTCAGCAAATGCCCGGTGGATTCGCTGGCCACTGCGGTGTAGTCGGCCTGTTCGGTACTTAGCTGCGTGGTTTCCAGCAGCTGCAGCATGCCCAGCACGCCATTCATCGGGGTGCGCAGCTCATGGGTCACGCTGGCCAGAAACTCGTCCTTCAGGCGGTTGCTCCTGGCAAGTTGCAGGTTCAGCTGCTCCAACGTGCGCCCTGTCTCGCGCAAGGTCTGCGCCTGTTGCTCACGCAGGCTGTTGATACGGGCGGCCAGCGCCAGCGACTGCAATGCTACCTCCAGCGCCGAACCGAGCTGGCTGGCATACATGGTGATGAACACATTTGGCAGGTGGCCCAGCACCATCAGGGTGTTGACCAGCCCGCCAAGCAGGAACGCCGTCCAGGCGATGATGAACCAGCGCGCCACGCGCAAGCCACGCCACCAGGCGTACAAGCCGGCGCTGAAGATGCTCACGGTGAACAGCAACGCCAGTAGCGTGGCCAT
>NZ_SACP01000093.1 GCF_004004555.2 Methylobacterium oryzihabitans | reverse complement strand
CCGGCCAGCTCAACGCCAACGGGCGGGTGTATCTGGTCAACCCCAACGGCGTGACGATCACCCGGACGGGGCAGGTCAACGCGGCCGGCTTCGTCGCCTCGTCGCTGGCGATCTCGGACGAGGATTTTCGGGCCGGGCGGCGGCAGTTCCGCGGCTCGGGCGCCTCGGCGCGGGTGGCCAACCACGGCACGATCACGATCGGGCGCGGCGGCTACGCGGCGCTGATCGGCGGGCAGGTGACGAACACCGGGACGATCTCGGTGCCGATGGGCCGGGTCGGGCTCGGCGCGGGCGAGCGGGCGACGCTGGATCTCTCCGGCGACGGCTTCCTGCAGGTGGCGGTGCCGACGCGAGGGCAGGGCCGCGGCGCGCTGGTGCGGCACAGCGGGACGATCTCGGCCGATGGCGGCTCGGTGACGCTCACCGCGGCGGCGGCGCGGGACATGGCGCGGCAGGCGGTGAACCTGTCGGGGGTGGTGGAGGCGCGCTCGGTCTCGGGGCGCAGCGGCAGCATCACCCTGTCGGGGGACGAGGGCGGGGTGCGGGTGGCGCCGGGGGCGCGGCTCGACGCCTCGGGGACCGGCGGCGAGGGGGGGGGGCGCGTGGTGGCGA
>NZ_SACP01000092.1 GCF_004004555.2 Methylobacterium oryzihabitans | reverse complement strand
GCGCTGTTTCGACCAAGAGACACCGCCATGCCTGGCCTGCCCGCCCGCTTCGCCGGGCTCATCCTGGCCTTCGCGCCGCTCTTCGTCCACCGCTCCTGGTGCCACGCCCGGGTCCTGCTTCTCGGCGCAATCCTGGCCCCAGGCCGGCGCACGGTCGCCAGCCTCCTACGCATCATGGGCCGCGCCCACGAGCGCCGCTTCGTCAACTTCCACCGCGTCCTCAACCGCGCCGCCTGGTCGCCCCGCGCCGGCGCCCGCCTCCTGCTCGGGCACCTGATCACGGCGTTCGCGCCGCGCGGCCCGGTGGTCCTGGGCCTCGACGATACGATCGAACGGCGCTGGGGCAAGCGCATCAGCGCCCGCGGCATCTATCGCGATCCGGTCCGCTCCTCCGACAGCCACTTCGTCAAGACCAGCGGCCTGCGCTGGCTCAGCCTGATGCTGCTGGCCCCTGTTCCCTGGGCTCATCGGGTCTGGGCCCTGCCGTTCCTCACCGCCCTCGTGCCCTCCGAGCGCGCCTGCCGCGAGCGGGGCTGCCGGCACAAGCCCCTGCTCGCGGTCGGGCGCCAACTCGTCCTCCAGGCGCGCCGCTGGCTGCCGGGGCGCGACCTCG
>NZ_SACP01000091.1 GCF_004004555.2 Methylobacterium oryzihabitans | reverse complement strand
GCGAGGGCGGCGAGCGCGGCGGCGCGCAGCGGCCGGCGCCGGTGCCGGCGGGCGAGGATCGCCAGCGCGGCGAGGGCGAGGCCGAGGCCGGCCCCCGCCAGGGCGTCGAGATGGGGCGGGTCGGCGGGCGGCGGGTGGAGGCCGCGCAAGCCCGCGAGGGCGGCCGGGGCGCCGTCACAGCAGGCCATCGAGCCGCTCCATCAGGGGCGCGAACGAATCCGGCCCGCCCTCGACGTCGATGCGCACGCCCTCGATTCCGAGCCGGGCCCAGCGACCGAGCCGGTCGTCCCCGGCGGGCGGGACGCGCCCGACCCGGCCGGTGCCGCGCCGGCCATCCGCGGTGGCGAACGGATAGAGGCCGGGCGGGGCCGCGCGCTCGAAGGCGTCGCTGACCAGGATCAGGCTGACCGAGACCCGCTCGGCCAGCGCCGACAGCGCCGCCTCGAAATCGGGCCCCGGTGCGTCGAGGGCGCTCGCCAGCACGAGGTGGCCGCCGGAGGGCAGCAGCGCCTGGGCGCTCGCCAGTGCCGGGGCCAGGGGCGGGTCGGGTCGCAGCGGCGCGGCCAGCGCCTCGGCATGGGCGCGGGCGAGGGCGCCGGCGAGCGCCGCCATGCC
>NZ_SACP01000090.1 GCF_004004555.2 Methylobacterium oryzihabitans | reverse complement strand
AGGATTACCGGGCCGGCAAAGGCCTCGTAGCGGCGCACCATCTCCATGCCGTAGGCCAGGGTCACCAGCTGTACCAGCCAGATCGACACGAAGCACACCCAGCCAAGGCTCGACAGGCCGAGGATGCTGTCGTGGTCGTAGGCCGCCATTTGCGGCCACACGGCTGTAAGCAGCACGCGCAGCACCACTGAGGCCAGGTAGGTCTGGATGCCGAACCAGGCAATGGCAATGACTGCGCGGATCAGCGCCGGTATCTGTGCGCCATGGATGCCGAAGGCAATGCGGCTGATGACCGGGAACGGTACCCCGGTTTTCTGCCCCATGTAGCCGGACAGGTTCATGAAGAAGTACACCAGCGCCGCGCCAATGGCCAGCGACAGCAAAATCTGCCAGCCACCCAGGCCAAGGGCGAACAAGCCCATGGCGAACGAGTAATTGGCAATATTGTGCACATCGTTTGTCCACAACGCGAAGATACTATAGCCACCCCAGCGACGCCCTTCGGTGCGTGTCGGGGCAAGGTCGCGGTTGTGCAGGCGCGGGCTCAGGGCCAGTTCCGGCGCAATGCCGACCAGGCTGGAAGCGGGGTGGGTGCTGGCGACGGATAGTTCAGGGGCAAGGTCGAGGCTG
>NZ_SACP01000008.1 GCF_004004555.2 Methylobacterium oryzihabitans | reverse complement strand
CCGGCGCGGGCGGCGGCCAGCGCCTCGACGAGGCGCCCGGCCGCGGCGGCGAGGTCGCGGCGCAGCCCCTCCGCGTCGTCCGGCGCGCTCTCCTCGGCCTCGATCACGCCGCGGACCTGGAGCAGGCCGTCGACCGAGGCCGGCGCGATGCCGTCCGGCAGCCGGACCCGGGCCAGCGCCTCGCCGAGGGCGGCGAGCAGGGCCTCGTTGAGGCGCACCCGCGGCGCCGTCTCGGCGCGGTTGATCGTGAGGGTGAGCTGGCACTGGCCGCGGGCGAAGCGGCGCTGGATCAGGGCGCGCGCCTCCTCGCCGAGGGCGTCGAGGCCCGGCGGCACCCGCACCCGGACCTCGAGCCCGCGGCCGTTGACGCTGCGGACCTCCCAGGCCCACTGGACCGGCCCGCTCGTGCCGGCCTCGCGGGCGAAGCCCGTCATGCTCGCGATCGCTGCCACGGGCGTCTCCTTCGCCGTCGGGGCTTTTTTCCCGACGGTCGGTTATTGCGGCGCGCGCAGCACCGGCACGGTCTTGGGCGAGTTCAGGTCGTAGCTGCGGTTGCGCAAGGGATCGCGGGCGGTGCCCTCGGAGGCGTCGAACGCCCGGCCGTTGCGCCCCGCGCCGGTCTCGGCGGCGCCGTCGAAGGCGAGCGGCGCCATCGGGACCGCCGCGCCAGGCCGCGGGGCCGCCGCGGGATCGGCCGGCGGCTCGACCTTGTCGACGCCGGCCGCCGCCGGATCGGTCGCCGCCTTGGCCTTCTCGACCTGCCGCCAGCGGGCGACGTTGCGGTTGTGGGCGTCGAGGGTCTCGGCGAAGGCGTGGCCGCCGGTGCCGTCGGCGACGAAGAACAGCTCCTTCGTCCGCGACGGGTTGGCGACCGCCTCCAGGGCGGCCCGGCCCGGATTGGCGATCGGGCCGGGGGGCAGGCCCTCGATCTGGTAGGTGTTGTAGGGGGTGATCCGATCGATCTCGGAGCGCATGATGCCCCGGCCGAGGGTGCCGCGGCCGCCGACGAGGCCGTAGACGATCGTCGGGTCGGATTGCAGCTTCATCCGGCGCTGGAGGCGGTTGACGAACACGCCCGCGACCCGCGGCCGCTCGTCGGCGCGGCCGGTCTCCTTCTCGACGATCGACGCGAGGGTGACGAGTTCCTGCGGCGTCCGGATCGGCACCTCGGCCGAGCGGCGCATCCAGATCTGGTTGAGCACCTCGCGCTGCTTGGCGCGCATCAGGTTCAGGATCTTCTGCCGGGTGTCGCCGCGCTCGAACTTGTAGGTGTCGGGCAAGAGCGAGCCTTCCGGCGGGATCTCGTTGAGCTCGCCGGTGAGGATGTCGTTCTCGTTGAGCCGGGCGACGATCTGCTCGCTGGTCAGGCCCTCCGGGAAGGTGACCGCGTGCTGGACCGGCTTGCCCTGGATCAGGGTGTCGATCACCTCGTCGATGCTGGCATGGGCCTTGAAGTTGAACTCGCCGGCCTTCAGCGCCTGCTTGCGGCCGAAGCGGGCGGTGAGCTCGAACAGCATCGGGTGCTCGATCACGCCCTCCTGCTTGAGCGCCTGGGCGATCTCGCCGACGCTGGAGCGCGGCACCACGATCACCTTGTCGGTGGCCAGCGGCCCGGGCTCGTTGGTCTGGCGGTCGAGCACCACGAGGCCGAGCATCGCCCCGATGCCGAGGATCACGAACAGGGTCAGGAAGCCGCTCACCGCCGACAGGAAGCCGCCGCGCTCGCGCACCGGCGGGGAGGGCGGCGGCGGCACCGCGGTCGGCTTGATCGCCTCGCTCGGGCTGCGGGGCGAGAGGCGGTTCGGCTGATCCGGCCCCTGCGGCGGCGCGGCCGGCACCTCGTTCTTGCGTCTGCGGAACATGGCGGTCCTGTGCTCGCGCGCCGGTCACCGGCGCGCCGACCCGGCGAACGGGTCCGGTCTGCAGCGAGAGATGAGCGGTTTTTATGGCGAAATGGAGTTTCGCGCACGGCCCGCCGCTCTCGCGACCGAGTGGAACGCCCCTCGCTTGCGCGACGATTGCGCCGCGCAGCTCCGCTCTCGTCCGGCGAGGTTCAGCCGACCCGGCGCAGGATCAGCGAGGCGTTGGTGCCGCCGAAGCCGAAGGAGTTCGACAGCACGATGTCGACCTTGCGCCGCTGCGCCTCGAACGGAACGAGGTTGAGGGCGGTCTCGACCGAAGGGTTGTCGAGGTTGAGGGTCGGGGGCACGACCTGATCGCGGATGGCGAGGATCGAGAAGATCGCCTCGATCGCGCCGGCAGCGCCCAGCAGGTGGCCGGTGGCCGACTTGGTCGAGGACATCGCGACGGGGGTCGCGGGGGTCTTGGCGGCGTCGCCGATCAGCCGCTCGACCGCCTTGAGCTCGAGCTCGTCGCCGAGCGGCGTCGAGGTGCCATGGGCGTTGATGTAGTCGATCTCGCCCGGGTCGATCCCGGCGCGCTTCACCGCCGCCTTCATGCTGCGATAGGCGCCGTCGCCGTCCGGCGAGGGCGAGGTGATGTGGTAGGCGTCGCCCGACAGGCCGTAGCCGACGACCTCGGCGTAGATCTTCGCGCCGCGGGCGACCGCGTGCTCGTACTCCTCCAGCACCACGACGCCGGCGCCCTCGCCCATGACGAAGCCGTCGCGGTCCTTGTCGTAGGGGCGCGAGGCGCGGGTCGGCTCGTCGTTGAAGCCGGTCGAGAGGGCGCGGCAGGCGGCGAAGCCGCCGAGCGACAGCCGGTTGATCGGCGACTCGGCGCCGCCGGCCAGCATCACGTCGGCGTCGCCGAGCGCCACGAGGCGGGCCGCGTCGCCGATGGCGTGCGCCCCCGTCGAGCAGGCGGTGACGACCGCGTGGTTGGGCCCCTTGAGGCCGTGGGCGATCGACACCTGCCCGGAGGCGAGGTTGATGATGCGGCCGGGAATGAAGAACGGCGAGATCCGGCGCGGGCCCTTCTCGTACAGGGTCACCGAGGCGTCGTAGATGCCGCCGATGCCGCCAATGCCCGATCCGATCATCACGCCGGTGGCGATCTGGTCCTCGTAGGCGGTCGGATGCCAGCCGGCATCGTCGAGCGCCTGGCCGGCCGCCGCCATCGCGTAGACGATGAACGGATCGACCTTGCGCTGCTCCTTCGGCTCCATCCAGGCGTCGGGATCGTAGGTCCCGTCGCTGCCGTCGCCGAGCGGGATCGAGCAGGCGATTCGGCAGGCGAGGTCGGACACGTCGAAGGCCGTGACCTTCGAGGCTCCGCTCTGCCCCGCGACGAGGCGGCGCCACGTGACTTCGACGCCGCCACCCAGCGGCGTCACCATCCCGAGGCCCGTGACGACGACTCGACGCATCGCGCTATCCCGACCCGATCCCATGTCGCTTCGTGATCCGTTCTTCAGTCCAAACGCAGGAACTCAGCCCGAGTTCTTCTCGAGGAACTTGATGGCGTCGCCGACCGTCTGGATGGTCTCGGCGGCATCGTCCGGGATCTCGACGTTGAACTCCTCCTCGAACGCCATCACCAGCTCGACGGTGTCGAGGCTGTCGGCGCCGAGGTCGTCGATGAAGTTCGCGCCTTCGGTCACCTTCTCGGGCTCCACGCCCAGGTGCTCGACAACGATCTTCTTCACCCGCTCAGCGATATCGCTCATCGTTCGGTCCTCGGTCTCTTTCGTCGTGGGATGGTTGAAGGCCGCCGCGGGCCAGCGGCCGGGTGGTGACGCCGTGTCCCGGCTGAAACCGCCACCCTCCTTGCACGGCCGGCGGGTGCTTAACACAGCGTTTTGATCGTGGCGAGGGGCGGTTCAGGGCCAGTTCAGCGCCGCCCGCGGAGGACGGATCCGCCCCGGGCCGCCTGTCACAGCATCGCCATGCCGCCGTTGACGTGCAGGGTGTGGCCGGTGACGTAGGCCGCCTCGTCGGAGGCGAGGTAGACCGCCGCCGCGGCGATCTCCGCGCCCTCGCCGAGCCGGCCCATCGGGACGGTGCCGAGGATGCCCTCGCGCTGCTTGTCGGTCAGCGCGTCGGTCATCGGCGAGGCGATGAAGCCCGGCGCGATGCAGTTCACGGTGATCTTGCGGCTCGCCACCTCGGCGGCCAGCGCCTTGGTCAGGCCGACGAGGCCGGCCTTGGCGGCGGCGTAGTTGCCCTGGCCGGCATTGCCGGTCGAGCCGACGACCGAGCCGACATTGACGATGCGGCCGTGGCGGCGGCGCATCATGCCCTTCACCGCCGCCCGCGACAGCCGGAACGCCGCCGTCAGGTTCACGGCGATGACCGCGTCCCACTCCTCGTCCTTCATCCGCATGAAGAGGTTGTCGCGGGTGATGCCGGCGTTGTTGACCAGGATGTCGAGCCCGCCGAGGGCTGCTTCCGCCGCCGGCACCAGCGCCTCGACGGCGGCGGTGTCGGACAGGTTCGCCTCGACGACGTGGATCCGCTCGCCGAGTTCTCCCGCCAGCGCGTCGAGGGCGTCGCGGCGCGTGCCCGAGACCGCCACGTGGGCGCCCTGGGCGTGCAGCGCCCGCGCGATGGCGCCGCCGAGCCCGCCGGTGGCGCCGGTGACGAGGGCCTTGCGGCCGCTGAGGTCGAACATGGTGGTGGCTTCCACTGAAGTAGGAGAGGGCGGATCACACCGCGAAGGCGGCCGCCTCGGCCGGGGTGCCGACCGTGGCGGCGGTGGCGCCCGCGGCGATGCGCTTGACGAGGCCCGACAGCACCTTGCCGCTGCCGATCTCCCAGAACCGGTCGACCCCGGCGGACGCCATCGCGGCGACGCATTCGCGCCAGCGTACGGTGCCGGTGACCTGACGCACCAGGGCGTCGCGGATCGCCTCGGGGTCCTGCACCGGCGCCGCCAGCACGTTGGCCATCACCGGGACCCGGGCCGGGGCGAGCGGCACCTCGGCCAGCGCCGCGCGCATCGCCTCGGCGGCGGGCTGCATCAGGGCGCAGTGGAACGGCGCCGACACGTTGAGCATCACCGCGCGCTTGGCGCCGCGCCCCTGGGCCAGGGCGACGGCGCGCTCGACCGCCTCGCGGTGGCCCGACACCACCACCTGTCCGGCGCCGTTGTCGTTGGCGACGTCGCAGACCTGGGCCCCCGCCGCCTCGGCCGCGACCGCCGCCGCCGCCTCGACGTCGAGGCCGAGCAAAGCCGCCATCGCGCCCGCGCCGACCGGCACCGCCGCCTGCATCGCCTCGCCGCGCCGGCGCAGCAACCGGGCCGCGTCGGCGACCGTGAGGCTGCCGGCGGCCGCGAGCGCGCTGTACTCGCCGAGCGAATGGCCGGCCACGAAGGCGACGTCGCGGGCGAGATCGAGGCCGCGCTCGGCCTCCAGCACCCGCAGGGCCGCGAGGCTCGCCGCCATCAGCGCCGGCTGGGCGTTGGTCGTCAGGGTCAGTTCGTCGGCCGGGCCCTCGAACATCAGCCGCGACAGGTTCTGGCCCAGCGCCTCGTCGACCTCGGCGAAGACCGAACGGGCGGCGGCGTGATCCTGGGCGAGGCCGGCGCCCATGCCGACGGCCTGGCTGCCCTGGCCCGGAAAGATGAAGGCGCGCGACACGGCGATGGTCCTGCCCTGGGGGTGTGCGGAACGATTGGGCGGCGCCACTCGCACCGTCGCGCCCCGCAGTCAAGCGTGGCGGCGGAAGGTTTTCGTGGCGGCATGCGGAGGCGTCAGGACAATCGCTGAAGCGATTGTCCTGCGGTCGCCCGCAGGGCGACGCTCGATGCCGGGCGCGAAGAGCGCCTCGCGGAGCGGGGTCGAGGGGACGAATGTCCCCTCGAACGCAGAGCGGAGCGTAAGCCAAGGCCGCGGAGGCGGCCGCGGGCGCTTGAGGCCGAACAGAAATGGCCAGGGCAATCGCTCTCGAGCGATTGCCCTGGACGTCCGCCGCGCTTGCATTGACCAACCGTCCGGTCAATCATACAGCCCGCAACGCGCCGCCGGTCCCGAAGCGGTCCGGCACGGCGCGACGAGGCCCCACCATGAAGGGCCCGCAGGGAGGACGTGACGATGAAGCGGATGGTCTTGGCTCTGGCGATGGCCGGAGCCGCCCTGTCGTTTCCCGCCCTGGCGGCGGAGCCGGTCAAGATCGGCGTCACCATCGCCAAGACCGGGCCGGCGGCCTCCCTCGGCATCCCCCAGGCCAATTCGGTGCCGCTGTTCCCGACCGAGGTCGCGGGACACAAGATCGAGTGGATCGTCCTCGACGACGCCACCGACAGCACCAAGGGCGTCGCCAACGCCCGCAAGCTCGCCAGCGACGACAAGGTCGACGCGATCCTCGGCTCCTCGACCACGCCGGTCTCGCTGGCGATGATCGAGGTCGCGGCCGAGGCCAAGGTGCCGATGATCACCGTCGCGGCCTCGTCGAAGCTCATCAGCCCGATGGACGACAAGCGCCGCTGGGTGTTCAAGACCGCCCAGAACGACAGCCTGATGGCCGACGCAATCGTCGAGCACATGGTCAAGGCCGGGATCAAGTCGGTCGGCTTCATCGGCTTCAACGACGCCTACGGCGACGGCTGGCTCACCGAGATCACCCCGCGGCTGGAGGCCAAGGGCATCAAGCTCGTGGCGACCGAGCGCTTCGCCCGCACCGACACCAGCGTCACCGGCCAGACCCTCAAGCTGACCGCGGCCCAGCCCGACGCGGTGCTGATCGCCGGATCGGGCACCCCCGCCGCCCTGCCCCAGAAGACCCTGAAGTCGCGCGGTTATGCCGGGAAGATCTACCAGACCCACGGCGTCGCCAACGCCGACTTCCTGCGCGTCGGCGCCAAGGACGTCGAGGGCACGATCCTGCCCGCCGGCCCGCTGCTGGTCGCCGAGCAGCTCCCGGAATCGAACCCGGTGCGCAAGGTCGCGCTCGACTACACCCGGGCCTACGAGGCGAAGAACGGCGCCGGCTCGCTCGCGACCTTCGGCGGCCACGCCTACGACGCCGCGATCCTGCTCGCCACCGCCCTGCCGGTGGCGCTCAAGAGCGGCGCCGAGCCCGGCACCCCGGCCTTCCGCGCCGCGCTCCGCGACGCCCTCGAAGGGCTGAAGGAGGTCGTCTACACCCACGGCGTCGCCACGATGTCCCCGACCGACCATATCGGCCAGGACCAGCGCGCCCGCGTGATGGTGACGATCGAGGGCGGCAAGTGGAAGCTGCTCTCGGCAACGAACTGAGGGCGGGGCGGAAGTTCCGGGCCCGCTGACGAGACCGCGCGCCTGACCCTCCCCCCTCTGCGGGGGAGAGTGCCCGGCGGAGGCCGGGCGGGAGAGGGGACGCCGCTTCCGGAGAGGTCGCGACCTGCATGACAGGCGCCCCCTGGATCAGCGTCGCGCTGCCCCTCTCCCGGCTCGCTGCGCTCGCCACCCTCCCCCGCAGAGGGGGGAAGGTCGGGGCGGCTGTGCCGTCGAAGACCATCCGGACGCGCCACAGCGCACCCCCCGAACCCACCAGCCGGACCCCCCGCCCCGTGGATTCCACCATCCTTCTGCTCCTCGTCCAGGACGGCGTGGTCAACGGCGCGATCTACGCGCTGATCGCCCTGTCCCTGGTGCTCGTCTTCACGGTGACGCGGGTGATCCTGATCCCGCAGGGCGAGTTCGTCGCCTACGGCGCCCTCACCCTCGCGGCGTTCGAGGCCGGGCACCGGCCGGGCACCGTCGGGCTGCTGCTGGCGCTCGGCGCCGCCGCCTTCGTCGCCGACCTCGCGGCGGGCCGGCACACGCTCGACGCCCGCAGCCTCGGCGCCATCGCGCTGCGCGACCTCGTCCTGCCGGCCGCCATCGCCGGCGCGACCCTCGTCGTGCCCGAGAAGCCCGGCCTCCTCGTCGGCATCCTGCTCACGCTCGCCATCGTCACCCCGATGGGCGCCTACCTGCACGCGGTCGCCTACCGGCCGCTGGAGCACGCCTCGGTGCTGGTGCTCCTCGTCGCCTCGGTCGGCTGCCACCTCGCGCTCACCGGGCTCGGCCTCGTGTTCTTCGGCGCCGAGGGCTCGCGCACCCCGCCGCTCTCCGATGCCATGATCCCCGCCGGCCCCCTGGTGGTGAGCGGGCAGTCGCTGTGGATGCTGGCGCTCACGGCGGCGATCATCCTCGGCCTGTGGACGTTCTTCGGCCTGACGCTCATCGGCAAGGCCCTGATGGCGACGGCGGTCAATCGCCTCGGCGCCCGCCTGATGGGCATCGCCCCGTCGATGGCCGGACGGCTCAGCTTCTCGGTCGCCGCCTTCATCGGCGCCCTGTCGGGCATCCTCGTCGCGCCGCTCACCACGATCTACTACGACACCGGCTTCCTCATCGGCCTCAAGGGCTTCGTCGCGGCGATCATCGGCGGCCTCGCGAGCTATCCGGGTGCCGCACTGGCGGCGGTGCTGGTCGGCATCATCGAGGCGTTCTCGTCCTTCCACGCCAGCGCCTTCAAGGAGGTGATCGTGTTCATGGCGATCATCCCGGTCCTGCTGTGGCGCTCCCTGCGCTCGCACCCGGTCGAGGACGACGAATAGAATGTCCCGGCTCGCCCCGCTCCTCGCCGGTCTCGCGATCCTCGCCCTGCCGCTGGTCCCCGGCGTGCCGCCGTTCTGGTTCACGCTGCTGAACTATGCCGGCCTTGCCGCGATCGTCGTCGTCGGCCTCGTCGTGCTCACCGGCATGGCCAACATTATGTCGTTCGGTCAGGGGATGTTCGTCGGCATCGGCGCCTACACCAGCGCGCTCCTGACCCTGCATCTCGGGGTGTCGCCCTGGCTCGGCCTGCCGGCGGCGCTCGCGGTGGCGGGGGCCTGCGCCTGGGTCGTCGGCGCCATCACCCTGCGGCTGTCGGGGCATTACCTGCCGCTCGGCACCATCGCGTGGAACATCTCGTTCTTCTACGTGCTCGGCAATTCCGACTGGCTCGGCCGCTACGACGGCCTGCCGGGCCTGCCGCCGATCGCCGTGTTCGGCACGCCGCTGCTCGCCAGCGAGCAGGTCTTCTACCTGATCTGGGGCTGCGTCGGGCTCTCGGTGGTGCTGACCTTGAGCCTGATGCGCTCGCGCACCGGCCGGGCGATCCGGGCGCTGAAGGGCGGACGGGTCGCGGCGGAAGCCTTCGGGGTCGATACCGGGCGGATCAAGATCGTCGCCTTCGTCTACGCGGCCCTGCTCGCGGCCTTGTCGGGCTGGCTCTACGCCCACGTCCAGCGCGCCATCAACCCGACCCCGTTCAGCCTCAACGCCAGCATCGAATACCTGCTGATGGCGGTGCTCGGCGGCGCCGGCTCGGTCTGGGGCGGGGTGTTCGGCGCCACCCTCGTCACCCTGCTCAAGGACCAGCTCCAGAACGTGCTGCCGCTGGTGCTCGGCGCCGAGGGCAACTTCGAGGCGATCGTGTTCGGCGTGCTGTTCGTGCTGCTGCTCCAGCGCGCGCCGGACGGCCTGTGGCCGCTCCTCACCCGCCGCACCGGCGCGCCGCCGCCGCCGGCGCCGGTCGCGGCCCCGCCGCTGCCGCCGCGCCGCGCCGCAGTCTCCGGCCCGCTGCTCGAGGCGAGCGGCCTGCGCAAGGTCTTCGGCGGCCTCGTCGCGGTCGACGGCATCGACTTCTCGGTCGCACCGGGCGAGGTCGTGGCGCTGATCGGCCCCAACGGGGCGGGCAAGAGCACGACCTTCAACCTCGTCACCGGCGTCGCGCGGCTGTCGGCCGGCACGGTGCGGCTGTTCGGGCGCGACACCTCGGCCCTGCCGTCGCGGGCGGTGGCCCGGCTCGGCGTCGCCCGCACCTTCCAGCACGTCAAGCTCGTCGGCACGATGTCGGTGATCGAGAACGTCGCGCTCGGCGCGCATCTGCGCGGCTCGGCCGGGGCGGTGCGCGGGGCGCTCGGCCTCGACCGCGCCGAGGAGGCGGCCCTGTTCGCCGAGGCGCAGCGCCAGCTCGACCGGGTCGGCCTCGGCGCCCTCCGCGACCGGCCGGCGGCGAGCCTCGCGCTCGGCCAGCAGCGCATCGTCGAGATCGCCCGGGCGCTGTGCCTCGACCCGGCCCTGCTGCTCCTCGACGAGCCGGCGGCGGGCCTGCGCCACCAGGAGAAGGCGGCGCTCGCCGACCTCCTGAACCGCCTGCGCGGGGAGGGGCTCGGCATCCTGCTCGTCGAGCACGACATGGATTTCGTCATGGGCCTCGCCGACCGCCTCGTGGTGATGAATTTCGGCGCCAAGCTGTGCGAGGGCCCGCCGCGGGTGGTGCGCACCAACCCGGCGGTGGTCGAGGCCTATCTCGGGAGCGCCGCGTGAGCGCCCTGCTCGACGCCTCCGGCGTCACCGTCTGCTACGGCAAGATTGAGGCGGTGCGCGACGTCGGCCTGCGGGTCGAGCCCGGTCAGGTCGTCACCGTGCTCGGCGCCAACGGCGCCGGCAAGACCACGCTGCTGAGCGCCCTCATGGGGGTTCTGCCCGCCCGCGGCGCGGTCACCTTCGACGGCCGCCCGATCGGCCGGCTGTCGATCGAGGCCCGGGTCGGGGCCGGGCTCGGGCTGATCCCGGAGCGGCGCGAGCTGTTCTCCACCATGACGGTCGAGGACAACCTGCGCCTCGGCGCGTTCCGCTTCGGCCGGCGCGAGCGCGGTTCCCTCGACGGCATGTTCGCGCTGTTCCCGCGCCTGAAGGAGCGCCGGCGCCAGCTCGCCGGCACCCTGTCGGGCGGCGAGCGCCAGATGCTCGCCATGGCCCGCGCCCTCATGGGCCGCCCGCGCCTGCTGATGCTCGACGAGCCGAGCCTCGGCCTCGCCCCGCTGATCGTCGCCGAGGTGATGCGCACCGTGGCGTCCCTGCGCGACCAGGGCGTGTCGGTGCTGCTGGTCGAGCAGAACGCCCGCGCCGCCCTGCGGGTCGCCGATTACGGCTACGTCCTCGACGGCGGCGCGGTGGTGCTGGAGGGACCGAGCCGGGTGCTCGAAGCCGACGCCCGGGTGGTCGAGACCTATCTCGGCGTGCTGGCGGCGGAGACCGGGGCGCAGGAGGCGCGGGCCGGCTAAGCAGATTCCGCAAAAGTGGCGCCCGGTTTTGCGACAAAAATCTGCGACACAACAAGAACCTGAGCGGACGAAGCGTTGGCCTGCCAACGCAAGTCTGCTGAGGGGGTGCGGGATTCGGCGGCAAGGATCGGGATGCGGCCTCCCGCTGGGTCACTCTAAGGCTTCGTCCCGCCACGGAGCCACCCGATGACCCAACGACCGATGACACCGCTCGAATGGACGATGCTGCTCGTCCTGTCCGTCCTGTGGGGCGGCTCGTTCTTCTTCAGCGGCGTGGCGCTCGCGGCCCTGCCGCCCGTCACCCTGGTCGTGCTGCGGGTCGGCCTCGCGGCGTTGCTGCTCAACCTCGTCGTCGTCGCGAGCGGAGCGCGGATGCCGCGCGACCGGCGGGTCTGGGTCGCCTTCCTGGGCATGGGGCTGCTCAACAACGCGGTGCCGTTCTGCCTCATCGTCTGGGGCCAGACCCACATCGCCTCGGGCCTCGCCGCGATCCTCAACGCCACCACGCCGCTCTCCGGCGTGGTGGTGGCCCATTGTCTCACCCGCGACGAGCGGATGACCGGCAACCGGCTCGCGGGCGTCCTCGTCGGCCTCGCCGGCGTGGTCGTGATGGTCGGGCCTTCGGTCCTCGCCGGCGTCGGCGCCGCCCTGCCCGCCCAGCTCGCGGTCCTGGCCGCGACCGTCTCCTACGCCTTCGCGGGGGTGTTCGGCCGCCGCTTCCGCCGGATGGGCGTGGCGCCGCTCGCCACCGCCGCCGGGCAGGTCACGGCCTCGACGCTGATGCTGGTTCCGGTCGCGCTGCTGGTCGATCGCCCGTGGACGCTGCCGGTCCCGGGCCTGCCGGTCTGGGGTGCGGTAGCCGGACTCGCGATCCTGTCCACCGCGCTCGCCTACGTGCTGTATTTCCGCATCCTCGCCACCGCCGGAGCCACCAACCTGCTCCTCGTCACCTTCCTGATCCCGGTCTCGGCCATCCTGCTCGGCACGCTCGGGCTCGGCGAGCGGCTCGATCCGCGGCACTATCTCGGCATGGCGCTCATCGGCTGCGGCCTCGCGGCGATCGACGGGCGGCTCCTCGCGCGCGTCCGGCGGCGGTCTCCGCGGTCCTCGTGATCCGCGCGGGGCTTGCCGGATCCGCGCGCGGGGGTTGCCAGCCCCGGCCGCGGGGCTTGTCAGCCCCGCCGGCATCGCGTCCAAGGCCGCATGCCGGACGCCCTGCCCGAACCGACCCGCCTCGTCCCCCGCCCGCATCAGGTCGCGGCCCGCAACGCGATCCTGGCCGCCCGCGCGGCGGGGCGGCCGGGCTTCCTCCTCGGCGACATGACCGGGCTCGGCAAGACCCTGTCGGTGTGGAGCGCCGTCGCGGCGATGCCCGAGCGCGAGGTGCTGATCGTCTGCCCCAAGGGCGCGATGCCGCAATGGCGGCGCACCATCCGCGACTTCGGTTCGGCCGGAAAGGCGGTGACGCTCACCAACTACGAGCGCACCAAGGCGCTCCTCGCCCTGCCGCAGGCCAGCGCCCGCCGTTCGGTGCGGGCGAAGAACAACGAGTTGGCCAAGCTCGGCGAGCCGAAGCGCGTCTACCCGGTCGTGGTGTTCGACGAGGCCCACCGGCTGCGCAACCCGACCTCGCAGCAGGGGCTCGCCTGCCGCCGGATGGCGCAGGCGGCGCGCTTTGCGATCTATGCCAGCGCCACCGCGGGCCAAGCGCCGCACGAATTGTCGTATCTCGGCGCGCTGCTCGGCCACGCGGTCGGGCAGCCGACCGAGACCACCGCCGACTTCCGCGACCTGATGCGCCGGCTCGGCATCGGCCGGGCCAAGGGCCGCTGGCAGAACTGGTCGTGGGAGCCCAACGAGCGCGACCGGGCGGTGATCGCCGACCTGCTCTATCGCGGCCCGAACGCCATCGGGCTGCGGCGGCGCCCGGCCGACATCGCCGGCTGGCCAGAGGTGAGCCGCGATCTCGCGCCGATCGCCCTCGATCCGCCGTCGCGGCGCCTCTACGACGCGACGTGGCGCGAGTTCCGCCGCGAATGGGGCCTCGCCGGCGGCGGCACCCGCCGCGCCGCCGGCTGGGCCGCCGACCTGCGCTTCCGCCAGAAGGCGAGCCTGATCCGCAGTGCCGGCACCGTCGACCTCGCCGAGGATCTGCTCCAGGCCGGCGAGCAGGTCGCGGTCTCGGTGGCGTTCCTCGAGACCGGCGCCGCCCTGGTCGAGGCGTTCGGCCGGCGCGGCTGGCGCGCCGGCGCGATCAACGGCACGCAGACGCCGGAGGCCAACGAGGCGGTGCGCGTGGCCTTCCAGCGCGGCGAACTCGATGCGGTGGTGTTCACCGTCACCGAATCGATCTCGCTCCACCGCAACGAGCTGCCCGGCGGCGGGCGGCCGCGCAGCCTGATCGTCCACGACATGCGCCACAGCGCGATCCAGCTCAGCCAGATCGAGGGCCGCTGCCACCGCGACGGCGAGCGCGCCGCGATCCTGTTCGCCTATGCCGAGGATACGGTGGAGGAGCGGGTCGCCGCGACCGTGATCGCTCGCATGGCCGCCATGGACCGGATGGCCGGGGAGGACACCGCGCTCCTCGACGCCATCGCGCGGGTCATCGATGCCGAGGCGGCGTGATCGTCGCGCTGCCGCAGTGCAGGCTGTCCGGGGAAAAATCCTTGAAGAATCAAGCGCGGGATCCCCTCTCCCGAGTGGGAGAGGGGTAGGGGTGAGGGTGGCTCGGCTGCAAAGTAGACCGTCAACGTTAGAGCTGCGCAGCTCTAACGTTGACGCCTTATCCTGAGCCGTCTCCACCCTCACCCCCGGCCCCTCTCCCACTCGGGAGAGGGGAGATGCGCCAATTCTTATCCACGAACAGCCCTGGTCGCAGGAGGCTCGGCGCCGTGTTATTCCCTCGCGTCAAGCAAAGTCGGGGGCCACCACCATGCGCGAACCGCGACCGTCCGGAATGCGCCATCCGGCCCCGAGCCGAACCCGCATCACCACGCTGATCGCGGCGGCTCTGCTGGGCGCATCCGCCTCGCCGGCCCTCGCGCTCGACGTCGAGACCCTCGTCGCCACCGGCGGCCGGGCGTCCGGCGACGACCTCGCGCGCCGGATCTCGGCCGCCCGCGCGTTCCCGCTCGGCAGCAAGGACAACCCCGTCCGGGTCGCCCTGCCCAGCGGACAGCACGCCTACCTGTCGCATCTGCGCTGCTCCAACGGCGCCAGACCGACCTTCGGCCGCATCGGCTCGTTCGGACCCGGCCCCTACGACTCGATCATCGACGGCTACCGCGTCGTCTGCCCGGGCATCTCCGAGGACGCGATGCTCTTCATGGACATGTATCATCCCGAGCACCGGGAGACCGCGGCGCCGCCCGGCTTCACGCTGGTGCGCTGACCGCGCCGCGAGGGAGCCGACCGCGCCCCGAGTGGGTTATACGTCCTGCCGCGGCGCAGCACCGGCGCCGGAGGATGGCACGGACGAGAGGTTCCGCATGGTCACGCGCGGGTTCACGGGACGACGGCCGGACAAGCCGGTGGCGGAGCGGCTGCCGCCCGGACAGTACCTCACCGACGACTTCCCGGTGCTCCAGCTCGGGCCGACGCCGCGGATCGACCTCGCCCGCTGGCGCTTCGTCCTGCGCGAGGGCGCCAAACCCCTGAAGAGCTGGAGCTGGCAGGAGTTCGACGCCCTGCCGCGCACCCGCTGGACCGGCGACATCCACTGCGTCACCAAGTGGTCGAAGTTCGACACCGCCTGGGAGGGCGTGAGCGTCGACGATCTCCTGGCCGCGGCCGGGCTGGAGGCGGCGCCGACCGCCTACCTCCTCGCCGAGGGCTTCGACGACTACACCACCAATGTTCCGGTCGCCGACCTCACCGGCGGCCGCGGCATGGTCGCGACCCGCTACGCGGGCGAGACGATCCCGCCCGACCATGGCGGCCCGGCCCGGCTCCTCGTGCCGCACCTGTACTTCTGGAAGAGCGCCAAGTGGGTGAAGGGCCTGCGCTTCACCGCGAAGGACGAGGCCGGGTTCTGGGAGCTGCGCGGCTACCACATGTACGGCGATCCCTGGCGCGAGCAGCGCTTCTCGGACGACTGACGCCGTGGCGAACGTCTGGCAGGAGGCGACGATCGTCGGGATCGCGCCCGAGACGCCGCGGGTGAAGCGGTTCCGCCTCGCGCTCGGCCGCCCGATGCCGTTCCGCGCCGGCCAGCACGTCGACGTGCGGCTGACCGCGCCGGACGGCTACCGGGCGCAGCGCAGCTACTCGATCGCGTCCCCGCCCGCCGACCCGACGACGATCGACCTGATGATCGAACGCCTCGACGACGGCGAGGTCTCGGGCTTCTTCGACGCGGTGGCGCAGGTCGGCGACGCGATCGAGCTGCGCGGCCCGATCGGCGCCTTCGCCTGGGAGCCGGCGATGGGCGGGCCCTTGCTGCTCGTCGCCGGCGGCTCCGGCGTGGTGCCGCTGCTGTCGATGCTGCGCCACCGCGCCGGGGCGACGCCGGACGTGCCGGCCCTGCTCCTCTACTCCGCCCGCACGGCCGCGGACGTCGTCGCCCGCGACGAACTCCTCGCCCGCGCCGCCGCCGAGCCGGCCTTCTCGCTGGACCTCGTCCTCACCCGCGAGCCCAGCGGCAGGCGGCTCGACGCGGCGCGGATCGCCGAGGCCCTGGCCCGGCTCGGCGACCCCGCCCACGCCTTCGTCTGCGGCAGCAACCGCTTCGCCGGCGCCGCCGCCGACCTCCTGGTCGATGCCGGGATTCCCGCCGCGCGCATCCGCACCGAGCGGTTCGGCGAATAGGTCCGCGACCCGCGCCGGGAAGGCTTTTCTCCACCGTACCGTTCTGCAAAAAGAACATTCCGGTTGACAGGACGGCCGCGCCGGGGCTTCTGTCCGGGCCAGAACGACCCCTCCGCGACGATGGACGACGCGATGATTCTGCCACCCCAGATTGCGCCGGGGAGCGCCCGGCCATGACGGCGCCCGTGCGTGTTCCCCTGCCGCAGGACCTCGGCCGGCACTTTCCCGGCGACGCCCTGGTGCGCCTCGAGGGCGTGACCAAAACCTTCCCGGCCCGCCGCGGCGCGGCGCCGTTCACGGCGCTGGACGGGATCGACCTCGCGGTCCGCCGCGGCTCGGTCCTCGGCGTGATCGGCCGCTCGGGCGCCGGCAAGTCGACGCTGATCCGCCTCGTCAACGGCCTGGAGCGGCCGACCGGCGGCCGGGTGATCGTCGGCGAGGCCGAGATCTCGCGCCTGCCGGAGGCCGAGCTGCGCCGCGAGCGCCGTGGCATCGGCATGATCTTCCAGCACTTCAACCTTCTCTCGGCCCGCACCGCCGCCGGCAACGTCGCGCTGCCGCTGGAGGTCGCCGGCTACGACCGCGCCGCGATCCGGGCGCGGGTGAACGAGCTGCTCGACCTCGTCGGCCTCACCGCCCAGCGCGACCGCTATCCGGCCGAACTGTCGGGCGGGCAGAAGCAGCGCGTCGGCATCGCCCGGGCGCTCGCCACCAGCCCGAAGGTGCTGCTCTCCGACGAGGCGACCTCCGCCCTCGATCCCGAGACCACCCGGTCGATCCTCGACCTGCTGGCCCGCATCAACCGCGAGCTCGGCCTGACGATCCTGCTCATCACCCACGAGATGTCGGTGATCCGGGCGATCTCGCACGAGGTCGCGGTGCTCGACCAGGGCCGCATCGCCGAGAGCGGCGACGTGTTCGAGGTCTTCACCCGGCCGCAGGCCGCGATCACCCGCACCTTCCTCGACCACGAGACCGGCCGCGCCCTGCCGCCGGTGCTCGCCGAGCGCCTGCGGGCCGGGCAGCCCGGCGAGGGCGACTCGGCGGTTCTGCGCATCACCTTCCGGGGGCCGCACGCCACCGACCCGGTGCTGGCGCAGCTCGTGCGCGACGCCGGCATCGTCGCCTGCATCCTGTCGGGCACCGTCGACGAGATCGCCGGAAAGCCCTTCGGCACCCTCGTCGTGTCGGTGGACGGCCACCCGGAGATCGTCGCCCGGACGCAGGGCTTCCTGCGCGAGCGCGGCCTCGACGCCGAGTTCCTCGGCACCCTGCCGGCCGACGCCTGGCCGGCGCCGCGAAGCGAGACCCGCCATGTCGCCTGAGATGCTGCGCCTCATCCTCCAGGCCACCGGCGACACCCTGACCATGGTGGCGATCGCCGCCGGGCTCGGCACGCTGTTCGGCCTGCCGCTCGGCGTCTTCCTCGCCACCAGCGGCCGCGGCGAATTGCTGGCGGCGCCGTGGCTCAACCGGGTGCTCGGCACGGTGGTCAACGCCACCCGCTCGACGCCGTTCATCATCCTGGTCGTGGCGATCATCCCGTTCACCCGGCTGATCGCCGGCACCTCGATCGGCACCGCGGCGGCCTGCGTGCCGCTGACGGTCGCCGCGACCCCGTTCATCGCCCGCCTCGTCGAGGGGGCGATCCGCGAGGTCGACGGCGGCCTCGTCGAGGCGGCGCGGGCCTTCGGCGCCTCGCCGCTCCAGATCGTCCTCAAGGTGCTGATCCCCGAGGCGCTGCCCGGCATCGTGCTCGGCCTGACGCTCGCGGTGGTGTCGCTGCTCGGCTTCTCGGCGATGGTCGGGGCGGTCGGCGGCGGCGGCCTCGGCGACCTCGGCATCCGCTACGGCTACCAGCGCTTCATGCCCGAGATGATGCTGGCGGTGGTGGTGGTGCTGATCGTCCTCGTCCAGGCGGTGCAGACCCTCGGCGACCGCCTCGCCCGCCGGCTCAACAAGCGCCTGCGCCACGGCTGAGCCGCCCGTCCCTTTCCCCCTCGGAGACCTTCCCTATGTTGCGTGCGTTCACCGTCGTGGCGGCCCTCGCCCTCGGCACCCTTCCGGCCCTGGCCCAGGCGCCCCAGCGCGTGCGGATTGCCGCTACGCCCGGCCCCCACGCCCAGATCCTCGAAGCGGTGAAGCCGGTCGCGGCCCGCAACGGCATCGACCTGCAGATCGTCGAGTTCTCGGACTACGTGATCCCGAACGAGGCGCTGTCGGCCGGCGAGATCGAGGCGAACTCGTTCCAGAACCAGCCTTATCTCGACAACCAGAAGGCCGACCGCGGCTACAAGCTCGACGCGGTCGCCCAGACGGTCAACTTCCCGCTCGGCATCTACTCGAAGCGCCACAAGAGCTGGGACGCGGTGCCGAACGGCGGCACGGTGGCGATCCAGAACGACCCGACCAACGGCGGCCGCTCGCTGCTGCTGCTCCAGGACAAGGGCGCGATCAAGCTGAAGCCCGGCGTCGGCTTCAAGCCGACGGTCATCGACGTCGTCGAGAACCCGAAGAAGCTGCGCTTCCTCGAAGTCGACGCCGCCCAGACCCCGCGCTCCCTCGACGACGTCGACGCCGCGGCGGTGAACACCAACTACGCCACCCCGGCCGGCCTCAAGCCGTCGGATGCGATCCTGCGCGAGGATCCGAAGGGGCCCTACGTCAACATCATCGCGGTGCGCACGGTCGACAAGGACAAGCCCTGGGTCAAGGCGCTGGTCGAGTCCTACCGCTCGCCGGAGGTGAAGGCGTTCATCGAGCAGAAGTTCGGCGGCGCGGTCCTGCCGAGCTGGTAGGTCCCGGCCCGCCCTCGAGGCCCGCGGCACCCACCGGTGCCGCGGGCCTCGTCGTTGTTACTCCAGGGCAATCGCTCTGGAGCGATTGCCCTTGTTCCTTGCTCGGCCTCAGGCGCCGGCAGTCACATCCGTGACTTTGGCTTTCGCTCCGCTCTGTGTTCGAGCGGACATTCGTCCCCTCGAACCCGCTCCGCGGGGCGCTCCTCGCGCCCGCCATGGAGCGTCGCCCTGCGGGCGACCGCAGAACAATCGCCGAAGCGATTGCCCTGATTGTTACTCCGCGGCTTCGAGCGTCGGATAATCGACGTAGCCGCGGGCGTCGCCGCCGTAGAAGGTGGCGCGGTCGTAGCGGTTGAACGGCGCGGCGCGGCGGATGCGCTCGGGCAGGTCCGGGTTGGCGATGAACAGCCGGCCGAACGCCACCGCGTCGACGTTGCCGCCCTCGATCGCCGCGGCGGCGCTCTCCGGCGTGAAGCCCCCGGCGGCGATCAGCGGGCCGCCGAACCGGGCCTTGAACCGCGAGGCGGCGTCCGGTGCGTCGGGGTCGATGGCGTTGGTGTCGCTGCTCTGGTCGGCCCGCGGCTCGACGAGGTGCAGATAGGCGAGGCCGCGCCGGCCGAGTTCGGTCGTGACGTGATCGAACAGGGCGCCGGGATCGCTGTCGCGCATGCCGTTGAAGCTGCCCCACGGCGACACCCGCACGCCGACCCGGTCGGCCCCGATCGCGCCCGCGACCGCGTCGACGACCTCCAGCAGGAACCGGGCGCGGTTCGCGATCGAGCCGCCGTAGCGGTCCTGGCGCCGGTTGGTGGAGTCCTGGAGGAACTGGTCGATCAGGTAGCCGTTCGCCGCGTGAAGCTCGACGCCGTCGGCCCCGGCCTCGCGGGCGTTGAGGGCGGCCTGCCGGAACGCCGCGACGAGGCCGGGGATCTCGCTCTCCTCCAGCGCCCGCGGGGTCTCGAACGGCACCGGCCGGAACGTCGCGTCCATGTGGTTGCCGGGCGCGGCCACGGCCGAGGGGGCGATCGGCAGAGCGCCGTCCGGCTTCATCGACGAGTGCGAGATCCGGCCGCAATGCCAGATCTGGACGAACAGGAACCCGCCCTTGGCGTGGACCGCGTCGGCGACGCCGCGCCAGCCGGCGATCTGATCGGGCGTGTAGATGCCGGGCGCGCCGGGATAGCCGCGGGCGTCGTCGCGGATGTCGGTGGCCTCGGCGATGAGCAGCCCGCCGCGGCTCGCCCGCTGGCCGTAATACTCGGCGTTGAGCGGGCGCGGAACGTCGCCGGGCTGGCGCGAGCGCATCCGGGTCAGCGGCGCCATCACGACGCGATGGCCGAGGGAGAGGGCGCCGAGGCGCAGGGGCTGGAACAGGGCGTCTGTGGTCATGGGAGTCTCGGGTCGGGTGTCCCGGAACGGGCCGGGCGGTTCCTCGGCCGGTGTTCTCCCGCGGGACGGGCGGCGCGGTGCGGCGGCGCACATGGCGCGATGCGATCGGCGTCGGGGATCGCTCCAGTGCCGGGGGGCGAGACCGTCGCCGTCGTCGTCCTCGACGCCGAGAACTGCCCCGCCGTCCTGATTTCGTCCAGATGTCCTGTGAGTTGACTCCTCCGAGAGGCGGAGAGACTGCCGGCTCGCGAAGTGGGATCGAGTACGGACGGGCGATGAGCGACGACGACCTGCTGTTCCTGCTGCCGGACGACGAGGCCGAGGCCGAGCGGCCGGCCGTGACCTGGCCGGTCGTGGTGATCGACGACGACCCGGCGGTGCACGAGGGCACCCGCTTCGCCCTGTCGGGCTACACCCTCGACGGGGCCGGTCTGGAGATCCTGTCGGCGACGTCCGCCGCCGAGGCCCGGACCCTGCTCGCCGCCCGGCCCGGCGTCGCCGTGATCCTGCTCGACGTGGTGATGGAGACCGAGGATGCGGGCCTGCGCCTCGTCGACTACATCCGCCGCGAGCTGAAGGACGAGACGGTGCGCATCATCCTGCGCACCGGCCAGCCTGGGCAGGCGCCGGAGCGGCGCGTCATCGTCGATTACGACATCAACGACTACAAGGCGAAGACCGAACTCACCGCCGACAAGCTGTTCACCAGCCTCACCGCGGCCCTGCGCGCCTACCAGCAGCTCAAGCGCCTGGAGGAGACCCGGCGCGGGCTGGAGATCATCATCGACGCCGCGCCGATGCTGCTCGACTACAAGTCGATGCAGCGGCTGGCCGAGGGCGTGCTGACCCAGGTCGCCTCGCTGCTCAACGTCGCCTGCACCGGCATCCTGGTGCTGCGCGAGACCGGCCCGGCCGAGCGGTTCTGCGTGCTGGCGGGCTCGGGCTGCTACCACCACCTCGTCGCCCGCGAACCGGCCTGGCCCCTCGACGACGAGGTGCAGAGCGTCGTCGCCCGCGCCTTCGCCGAGCGCTGCCACAGCTTCGGCGAGAGCTGGTCGACCCTCTACGTCCACACGGCGAGCGGCAGCGAGATCGTCGCGCTGCTGCGGGCCGACCGCTCGCTGTCGCAGACCGACCGGGCGCTCATCACCCTGTTCACCTCGCGGCTGTCGATCGCCTTCGACAACGTGATCCTGTACGAGCAGCTCCAGCGCGCCAATGTCGGGCTGGAGCAGCGGGTGGTCGAGCGCACCGCCGAGCTGATGCGCGCGAACCGCCGCCTCGCCATGCAGCGCTCGGACCTGCGCCGAGCCAACCAGCTCAAGACCGAGATCCTCGGCACCGTCGCGCACGACCTCAAGAATCCGCTCGCGGTGATCCTCGGCCGCACCGAGATGCTCGGCGACCTCATCGGCACCCTGCCGCAGCCGGTCGAGGCGATGCAGGCCCAGGTCGGGCACATCCGCGACTCGGCCCGGCGCCTCACCGGCATGATCGAGAGCCTCATCGCCGACGCGATGAACGACGCCCTCGACATCTCGCTTCGGCGCGAGACCGTGGACTTCGCGGCGCTGGCCCGCGAGGTGTCGCAGACCAACGCGCCGCTGGCCGAGACGAAGGCGCAGACCCTGCGCTCGGAGATCCCCGACAGCCTCTACATCTGCGCCGACGGCGAGCGCCTCCGCGAGGCGATGGACAACCTGATCTCCAACGCGATCAAGTACAGCCCGGTCGGGGCCGAGATCGTGGTGACGGTGCATCGCGACGAGGCCGACACGGTCTACGCCGTGCGCGACCACGGCCCGGGCCTGTCGCCGGAGGATACCGGGCGGGTGTTCGGCCGCTTCCAGCGCCTCTCGGCCAAGCCGACCGGCGGCGAGGGCTCGACCGGCCTCGGCCTGTCGATCGTCAAGCGCATCGCCGAACTGCACCGCGGGCGCGCGACGGTGGACAGCCACGCGCCCGAGGCGGGATCGACCTTCGCGATCCGGCTGCCCAACATCGCGGTCGAGGTCGGGTAGCCGTCGGCATCGCTCCCTCGAACGGTCCCCGGGGCGGATCTTGTCCCGGGACCGTCCCGCCCCGGTCGTCTCACGTTCTTCAGCCGGGATAGGCGGTCACGAAGCTCGCCTCGCCCGCCGCGCTTCCCGACGAGACGTGCCAATAGGACCGGACGCACGGCTGCGCTCCGTTCGGCGTATCGATCGGACCATGGAAGCCCATGTTGAAGCCATGGGGCACGATCCGGACGCCGGTGAAGTTGGCGAGGGTCGTGTGCTGGAACAACTCGTGCGCGAGGACGTGCGGTTCGTCTTGCGTGAACCCATGCCCGAGGAAGAATCGGGCCTTGCTCGCGCCGCTGCCGTTCGGGTCGAGCAGGTAGCGGGTCAGCTTCGGAAGCGGGATGACGAACCCGGCCGGCCACGAGATGAAAGGGGGCACCTACTCGGCCTTCGCGCTGGACGCCGCCTCGACGCGAATGATCTTGTCCCGACCGACAGTCGCCAGGGCGTGGAACGGCTCCTCGAATTCGACGCAGAAGGCTTCGCCTTCGCCGTAGACGGCCACGATGGTGCCAACCGAGCCGGCCGGGATCTCGCGGCCTTCGTCCTCGTCGACCACGCCGGGACCGACCGCCACCACGTCGAGCTCGTCCAGCGGGAGGCGCCGGACTTCCTCGGTGATACGGAAGTAGGGTAGGGCGAGGCTCACGGTGGACTCCTGTCGGACGGGCGCGCCCCGACAGATGTGACGCCGTATGACGCGACCCACAAGTACGGAGGCTCCGCGATAGGGGGCGGGACCGCGTGCCACCGTTCGTGCCGACATCCGAGCGGCGTTGCCCTGTGCAAAGCCGCTCGGAGCCAAGCCTCAGTCGCGGTCGAGCACGACCTTGTCGGCAACCGTGGTGTCGGCGTTGAGCCGGTAGACCAGCGGCACGCCGGTGGCGAGTTCGAGGCCCGGGATCGTCTGGGTGGTGAGGCCGTCGAGCACCATCACGAGGGCGCGCAGGGAGTTGCCGTGGGCGGCGACCAGCACCCGCTCGCCGCGCAGCACCCGCGGCATGATCTCGCGCATGGTGTAGGGCAGCACCCGGGCCACGGTGTCCTTCAGGCTCTCGCCGCCGGGCGGGGGCACGTCGTAGGAGCGGCGCCAGAGATGGACCTGCTCCTCGCCCCACTTGGCGCGGGCGTCGTCCTTGTTGAGGCCCGACAGGTCGCCGTAGTCGCGCTCGTTGAGCGCCTGATCGGCGATGGTGGGGAGGCCGGACTGGCCGAGCTCCTCGAGGATCAGCGCGCAGGTGCGCTGCGCCCGGGTCAGGTCCGAGGTGAAGGCGACGTCGAACTGCACGCCCCGGGCCTTGAGGCGGCGGCCGGCGGCGCGGGCCTCCTCGACGCCGAGATCGGTCAGGCCCGGGTCCTTCCAGCCGGTGAACAGGTTCTTCAGATTCCACTCGCTCTGACCGTGACGCGCGAGGACGAGAAGACGCTCCATGATCGGGGATGCTCCGTGCGGGGGCTTCGGGGGTAAATCTAGAGGCCGAGGACGTCGTCCATGCCGTAGAGGCCGGGCTCGCGCGGCTGCGCCCACAGGGCGGCGCGGATCGCGCCGCGGGCGAACAGGCCGCGGTCCTCGGCCCGGTGGGTGAGTTCGAGCCGTTCGCCGGCGCCGGCGAAGATCACGCTGTGCTCGCCGATCACGCTGCCGCCGCGCAGGGTGGCGAAGCCGATCGTGCCGGGCTCGCGCGGACCGGTCTGGCCGTCGCGCACCGCGACCTTGCGCTCGGCGAGCGCCACCGCCCGGCCGTCCGCCGCCGCCTCGCCGAGGAGCAGGGCGGTGCCCGACGGCGCGTCGACCTTGTGGCGGTGGTGCATCTCGAGGATCTCGATGTCGAACTCCTCGCCGAGCGTCGCCGCCACCTTGCGCACCAGCCCGGCGAGCAGGTTGACCCCGAGCGACATGTTGCCCGAGCGCACGATGCGGGCGTGGCGGGCGGCGGCGTCGAGCTTCCTCAGGTCGTCGGGCGACAGGCCGGTGGTGCCGACGACGTGGACGATGCGGGCCTGGGCCGCCAGCTCGGCGTAGAACACCGTTGCGGCCGGGGCGGTGAAGTCGAGGACGCCGTCGGCGGCGGCGAAGGCGGTCAGCGGGTCGTCGGTGACCGGGACGCCGAGCGGCGGCAGCCCGGCGAGCACGCCGGCATCCTCGCCGAGTGCCGGCGCGCCCTCGCGCTCGATCGCGCCGGCAAGCGTGCAGCCCTCGCTCGCGGCGACCGCCTGGACCAGCATGCGCCCCATGCGCCCGGAGGCGCCCACCACGACGAGACGCATCGCTCCCGCTCCCATCCTCATGCCGCACCGCGTCTACAGGCCGGGGCGGGCGCTGCCAAGCTGCCGGGGCGCCGTGCCGCTCACCGGCCCCGGAAGGCCGGGATCGACAGCAGCACGTCGGTGACCCCGGTCACCGTGATCTGGATGCCGACGCAGAGCAGCAGGAAGGCGGCGAGCCGCCCGAGCACCCGCACCCGCGCATGGCCGAGCCGCTCGACCACCCAGTCGGCCGAGGCGTAGGCGACCACGATCATCGCCGTGATGGCGAGCGCCGCGAGCGTGTCGCCGAGCAGCGAGCCGAGATGCGCGGCCTTGTCCGCGGGGCGGCTGGCGCCCAGCGCGATCGCCACCGAGATCGTGCCCGGCCCGGTGGTGAAGGGCAGGGTGAGGGGAAAGAACGCGATCTCGTCGAGGCGACCGGCGGCGCCGTCGTCGGTCGCCGGCACGTCCCTGGCCTGATCGGCCTTGACCGCCTCGCGGGATCCCGGTGCCGAGAGCAGCGTCCAGGCGCTCGCCGCCACCACGAGGCCGCCGGCGATGCGCAGGGCCGCGAGCGAGACGCCGAAGAAGCTCAGCACCGCCGCCCCGGTCCACAGCGAGACCAGCATCACCAGGGCGGCGTAGACGCCGATCCGGCGGGCGAGCCAGGCGCGGTCGGTGTGGCTGCGGCTCGCCGTCACCTGGGCGAAGATCAGCGCCCCGCCGAGCGGGTTGATGATCGAGAACAGGGCCGGCAGCGCCAGCAGGAAGCTGTTCAGGGCGGCCTCGTGCCAGGGGAGTGCCATCGGCTCAGACCCCGCCCGGAACCGGCGCCGGGGCGGCCGCCGGCACCAGCACCCGCGGGGCGAGGCGGGCGGCGCGGCGGGCCTGCACCGTCACCGGCCGATAGAGCTGCTTCGTCGCCTCGACGACGTGCAGCCCGGCGAAGGGCAGCGCCAGCCCGGTGCCGAGCCGCTCCCAGGCGGCGGCGGTGCGCAGGGTGAGCCAGCCCTCGATCGGCGGCACGTAGAGCGTCTCGGCCCAGTGCTCGGGCGAGAAGAGGGTCTCGCGCATCAGCCGGCCGAGCTGCGAGCGGCTGTAGGGCTGGCCGTGGCCGAACGGCGTGGTGTCGAGGCGCGCCCACAGGCCGCGGCGGTTGGGCACCGCCACGATCAGCCGGCCGCCGGGGGTGAGCACGCGCCACACCTCCTGCATCAGCTCGGCCGGGCTCTCCACCCCCTCGACGGCGTGGATGAGGATCGCGCGGTCGACCGCCGCGTCGGGCAGCGGCATCATCGTCGGATCGGCGAGCACCGAGGCCGAGCGGCCGGTGCCGGGCCAGTTCACCACGCCCTGCGCCGCCGGCATGAGCGCGAGCGTGCGCTCGGCCGCGTGCCGCACCGGCCCGAGATACGGCACCGCGTAGCCGAGGCCGAGCACCCGCAGGCCCGAGACCGAGCCGAGCAGGCGGTGGACCGTGCGGCCGACGAGCCGCTGCGTCACCGTGCCGAGCGGGCTGGCGTAGAAGGCGCGCAGATCGGTGACGTCGAGGCTCATGGAAGCGGGGCGGTCCTCGTCGGGCGGGCCCAGTGCGGCCCTCAGGGCGCATCAATGGGCACTGTCGGTCCCTGCGGCAAGGCGAGGGGATCGATCGGTGCCCGCAATTCCCCGGCTGCCGCCGGTCCCGGAGCGCCCTACCTTCCGGCGATGGAGTCCAGCCGCCGAGGTGCCGCGATGGCCGAAACCCCCGTCCCCGAGATCCGCACCTTCCTGTGCCGGAGCGACAACATCGGCGTGCTGATCCGCGATCCCGCCTCCGGCGCCTGCGCGGCGATCGACGTGCCGGAGGCCGCCGCGGTTTTGCGCGCCCTCGACGAGACCGGCTGGCGCCTCACCGACATCCTCGTCACCCACCGCCACGGCGACCACGTCGAGGGCATCCCCGAGGTCAAGGCCCGCACCGGTGCCCGGGTCACCGCGCCGGCGAGAGCCGGCGACGCGGTGCCGGGGGTCGACCGCCGGGTCGGGGAGGGCGACGCGGTGACGCTCGGCGGCTTCACGGCTGCGGTGTGGGAGACGCCGGGCCACTGCACCGACCACGTCACCTACTGGTTCGAGCGCCAGCGCGTCGCCTTCGCGGGCGACACCCTGTTCACCCTCGGCTGCGGCCGGGTGCTGGAGGGACCGCCGGAGGTGCTGTGGCGCTCGCTGTCGCGATTCCTTCCCCTGCCGGACGAGACGACGATCTATTCGGGCCACGACTACGTGCAGTCCAACGCCCGCTTCGCCCTCGCGGCCGAGCCGGACAACGAGAACCTGAAGGCCCGCGCCGGAGTCGCGGCCCGGGCGGCGCAGGAGGGCCGCTTCCTGGTGCCGACGACGCTCGGCGAGGAGAAGGCGACCAACCCGTTCCTGCGCGCCGGCGAGCCGGCTCTGGCCCGCGCGGTCGGCCTCGAACCCGGCGCCGACCCGGCGGCGGTGTTCGTGGCGCTCCGCGAGTGGAAGAACCGGTTCTGAGCGCGATGGCCTGGGAGCCCCGGCCGGCGGCGGACCTGCCCGACCGCCTGATCCTCTACGACGGCGTCTGCGTGCTGTGCTCGCGGATGATCCGCTTCGTCGCCGCCCGCGACCCGGAGGGACGCTGGCGCTTCGTGCCGGTCCAGTCGCCCTACGGCCGCCGCCTCGCCGAACGATTCGGGATCGACCCGGAGGCGCCGCAGACCAACGCGGTGATCCGCGACGGCCGCGCCGCGTTCAAGCTCGACGCCGCCCTCGCGGTGCTCGACGGGATGCCGGGCTGGGGCTTCGCCCGCCTCGCCCGGCTGCTGCCGCGGCCGGTGCGGAACTGGGGCTACGACCGGATCGCCCGCAACCGCTACCGGCTGTTCGGCCGAACCGAATCCTGCTCCCTGCCGCCGCCGGGCCTCGCCGCGCGGGTACTGACCGACGAGCCGGCCGGGTGAGCACCGCCCTCCCGCGCATCCTCGTGGTCGGCGGCGCCGGGGTGTTCGGCTCGCGCCTCGCCCGCGGCCTCGCGGCGTCCGGGCTCTGCGCCGTGGTGGTGGCCGGGCGCGACCGCGCCCGCACCGAGGGCGCCGCCGGCGCCCTGGCACGGGCGGCGCCGGGCGTCCCGGTCGAGGCGACCGTCCTTGATGCCGCGACCGCGACTCCCGCGATGCTGCGCGATCTCGACCTCGCCGGGGTCATCGACGCCGCCGGCCCCTACCACGCGGGCGAGGGCGCCCATCGCCTCGCCCGCGCGGCGATCGGTGCCGGGCTGCCGTATTGCGACCTCGCCGACGGGCGTGCCTACGTGGCCGGGTTCTCGGCCCTCGACGCGGCGGCCCGGGAGGCGGGGGTGTCCCTCGTGACCGGCGCCAGCACCACGCCGGCCCTGTCGAACGCGGTGCTCGACCACCTGACGCGGGGCTGGCGCCGGGTCGAGACGATCGAGGCCGCGATCAGCCCGGGCAACCGGGCCCCGCGCGGCCTCGCGGTGATGCGCTCGATCCTGTCCTATGCCGGCCGGCCGGTGCGGGTGTGGCGCGCCGGCGCCTGGGAGACCCGGCCGGGCTGGGGCCTGACCACCCGCGAGGCGATCCCGGGGCTCGGCCGGCGCTGGCTGTCGCTGTGCGAGACGCCGGACCTCGACATCCTGCCCGCCCGCTTCCCCGATGCGACCGCGGCCGTGTTCCGGGCCGGGCTGGAGCTTCCGGGGCTGCATCTCGGGCTGTGGCTCGCCAGCCTGCCGGTGCGCGCCCGGCTGCTGCCGTCGCTGGAGCCGTTCGCCCGCCTGTTCCTGCGGCTCGCGGTCGTGGTCGAGGGCCTCGGCAGCGACCGCGGCGGCATGATGGTGCGGGTCTCCGGCCTCGACGGCGATGGTCGCCCGGTCACCGCGACCTGGACCCTCGTCGCCGAGGCCGGCGACGGCCCGGTCGTCCCGACGCTCGCGGCGCTGGCCCTGGCGCGGCGCTGGCTCGCCGGGCCGCCGCTCGCCCCCGGCGCCCGCGCCTGCGTCGGGCTCGTCGATCTCGACGCGCTCGCCGCCGAGATGGCGCCCCACCGCATCCGCGCGACGATCCGGCGCGACGCGCCCGGATCGCCGCTGTTCGGCCGCGCCCTCGGACCCGGCTTCGCGGTCCTGCCGGAGGCGGTCCGGGCCGTGCACCGGCCGGGGACCGGGCTGGTCCTCGGCGGGCGCGCCGGGGTCGTGCGCGGGCGTCACCCGGTGTCGCGGCTCGTCGGCCGCCTGCTCGGCCTGCCGCCCGCCAGCGCGGAGGTGCCGGTCCGGGTCACGATCGCCCCGGAGGGCGAGGGCGAGGTCTGGACCCGCGACTTCGCCGGCCGGCGCTTCCGCAGCCGCATGGGGCCGGCCGGGGAAGGGGCGGTGGAGGAGCGGTTCGGTCCGCTCGCGCTCCGCTTCCGCCTCGAACCCGGTCGCGACGGGCTCGGCATGACGATCGCCGGCTGGCGGCTCGGCCGGCTGCCGCTGCCCGTCGCCCTCGCGCCGGCGGCGCGGGCCCGCGAATCGGTCGATGCCGCCGGGCGCTTCCGCTTCGACGTCGCGGTCGACCTGCCGCTGGTCGGGCCGCTGGTGCAGTATCGCGGCTGGCTCGCCGCTTCCGAGGAATCTCCGCCCCGATGACCCTGTCCCCCGCGCTGACCGCCGCCGAGGTGATCCGGCTTCTCGACCTCGCGCCGCATCCCGAGGGCGGGCATTACCGCGAGACGTTTCGCGATCCGCGCGAGATCGACGGCCGCTCGGCCGGCACCGCGATCTACTACCTGCTCGACATCGGCGAGACGTCGGAATGGCACCGGGTCGACGCGGCCGAGATCTGGCACTGGCATGCCGGCGCGCCGCTGGTCATCACGGTGAGTCCCAACGGCCACGACGCCGAGGCGCGCCATCTCGGCCCCGACCTCGCCCGCGGCCAGCGCCCGCAGCTCGTGGTTCCGGCCGGCCACTGGCAGACCGCGACCAGCCTCGGCGCCTGGACGCTCGTCGGCTGCACGGTCTCGCCGGGCTTCCGGTTCGAGGGCTTCGAATTGGCGCCGCCGGGCTGGCGGCCGATGCCGCGGTAGGTGTGTTAGAGCCTGTTTGACTCTCGATCTAAAGAAAAAGCTCCCCTTTCCCGGACGACTGGAACGAAGTGGAAGGAGATCCGGGATCCAGCACAACAAGTCGCGAAGCGTCCATACTCAGCGGCAGTGCTGTCAGTCTGAGCCGCTTCGCGGCACTTCCTGTGCTGGATCCCGGATCTCCTTCCGCTATCGCTTCAGTCGTCCGGGAAAGGGGAGCTTCGCGCGGTCAATACGATTGACCGTCGCTCAAACAGGCTCTTATACCAACGGTCATTGAAAATGACCTTTGGTTCCGCTCTCGAATTTCCGCTAAGTCTCTGGCTTGGCGTCGGAAATTTTGAGAAAATTCAACGGCCCGATGCGTCGGCATCCTGGGCCGTTGGTATTAGGCGTCGGTCTCGACCCCTATGCGTGACGGCCCCAGGGTCGCCGCCAGCGCCCCGGCGACGATCAGCCCGCAGGCCAGGGCGAGGCTCCAGGTCGCCGGCGCGTAGCCGGCCGCGACCAGCACGAGGGTCGAGAGCACCGGAGCGGCGTAGGAGGCGACGCCGAGGAGGCGGATGTCGCCGCGCTTCATTCCGATGTCCCAGAGGTAGAACGCCGCACCGACCGGCCCGATGCCCAGGGCGGCCACCGCCGCCCATTGCGCGGCACCCGCCGGCCACACCGTGTCCTCGACCGCGAGGTGGCAGGCGAGGCTGAGCGCCGCGGTGACGAGGCAGAACCCCGCGACCGCGTCGGTCGGCACCGCGCCGACCCGGCGCGACAGCACCGAGTAGGCCGCCCAGACGACGGCGCCCGCGAGGGCCGCGAGGTAGCCCGGCAGCGACGCCGCCTCGAAGCCGAGACCGCCGCGTCCGGCGATCAGCACGGCGATGCCGGCGAGTCCGAGCAGCGCGCCGACGAGGTGCGGCATCCGCAGCCCGCCCTCGCCGGGCAGCAGGCCCGAGAACAGCACCAGCAGCAGCGGCCACAGGTAGTTGACGAGACCAGCCTCGGCCGGCGGGGCCAGGCGCAGCGACGCGAAGTACAGGGCGTGGTAGCCGAACAGGCCGGCGACGCCGAGCAACCACACCCGCGCCGGCTGGCGCAGGGCGCGCAGGCGGGCCGGCCGGACGACGAAGCCCGCCGCTCCGACGAGGCCGCCGACGAGGAACGTCATGGCGGCGAGCTGGAACGGCGGAACCGTGCCGGAGGCGGCGGTGAACAGGGCCAGCAGCGACCACAGCAGGATCGCCCCGGCACCCGTGAGGGTGGCGGAGCGCACGGACGGGGCGGGACGAGGGGTCATGGCGGGGCGATACCGGAGTTCGGGAACCGGGTGATACGAAATCCGGACGGTGGCTTCCGGATTTCGTATCACCCGCTCGCTCGACGGGGCCGAAGGCTCCACACGCCTGAGCGAGGCCGTTTCCCGCATCGCGAAGCGATTGATCGAAAATCGGATGAAGGGGTTTGCGGCACGGGACGGGGTGCGCGATCACCGGACCTTGGGATCGCCGTGCGATCTCAACACAATTTGCGGGAAGTGAGCGTTGAGGAATGGTAACGCTGTCCCAGCCGTCGAGGTTGGTCCATGGGTTCGGATGATGGTGCAGAGGTCGTCGCCGGCTGGTTTTGGCAGACCGATGCCGCTCTGCGCCTGATCCATCTGTCGGGGCGCTACGAGGACCTGACCGGCCGGCCGATCGCCAGGGGACTCGGCCTGCCCTGGCCCGGAATCGACCTGCCCGACGCCGTTCCGGCGGCCGGCGGGTCGGGCGGTGGCTGGCCGCAGCTCTCCGCCCGCCTGCCGTTCCGCGACCTCGTCCTGGCCCACGACCATCCCGACGGCCGCCGCCGCCTCCTGCGCTTCAGCGGCGAGCCGGTCCTGGGCGGCGACGGCACCTTCCTGGGCTATCGCGGCCGCTGCGGCGCCGACGGCCCCGGGCCGGCGACGGCCCCGCACGACGCGCCGCAGCGGGCGCTGCGCGACCTGCAGGCGCACTTCGACCTGCTGATGCGCCATGTGCCGCACGGCGTGCTCATCCTGGATTCCCGGCACCGGGTCGCGGCGTTCAACCAGCGCTTCGGCAACCTCTACGACCTGCCGCCCGGGACGCTGCGGGCCGGGATGCCGGCCGAGGCCCTGATCCGCAGCACCGTGCGCCACGGCGGCTTCGCCGACACGACCGCCGACGCGGTGTGGGAGCGCGTGCGGGGGAGCCTCGCCACCGGCACCGTCTGCCGGATGGAGCACCGGCTCGGGCTCGGCCGCGCGGTGGCGATGACGATGACGCCGACGCCCGACGGCGGCGCGGTCGCGATCCACGAGGACACGACCGACCGCCGGCTCGTCGACGACCGGCTGGCGCAGCGCAACCGCTGGCTCGACACCGCCCTCGCGCACATGTCGCACGGGCTGGTCCTGTTCGATCCCGACCATCGGGTCGCCGTCCTCAACCGGCAGTTCCTCGACCTCTACGGCCTGGCGCCCGACGCGGTCCGCCCGGGCATGACCGCCCGGCAGGTGATCCACGCCCGGGCCGCCGCCGGCGGGTTCCCCGGGCTGACGCCCGACGAGGCCTGGGCCCAGGCCGCGCGGCGGGTCGTGAGCGACCACGCCTACCGCCTCGACCAGCCCCACGCCGACGGCCGGACCATCGCGGTCACCTACGCGCCGACGCCGGACGGCGGCTTCGTGACGGTGCACGAGGACGTCACCGCCTCGAAGCGGGCCGAGGCGCAGATCGTCCACATGGCGCGCCACGATGCCCTGACGGGGCTGCCCAACCGCGCGATGCTCCACGAGGCGCTGGCGGCGGCGCTCGCGCGGCCCTGGGCCGCGACCGCGGTGTTCTGCCTCGACCTCGACCGCTTCAAGGCCGTCAACGACACCCTCGGCCACGCCACCGGCGACGCGCTCCTGCGGGAGGTCGCCGCCCGGCTCGCCGCCGAACTCGCCCGGGAGACCGGCCAGGGGCGAGCCCCGCTCGCCCAGGACCCCGACCGGCGAGCCCCGCTCGCCCAGGACCCCGACCGGCGAGCCCCGCTCGCCCAGGACCCCGACCGGCGAGCCTCGCTCGCCCAGGACCCCGACCGGCGAGCCCCGCTCGCCCAGGACCCCGACCGGCGAGCCCCGCTCGCCCAGGACCCCCACCAAGGGCGAACCTTGCTCGCCCAAGACCTCAGCCAAGGGCGAGCCTTGCTCGCCCAAGACCCCCACCAAGGGCGGGCCTTGCTCGCCCAAGACCTCAGCCAAGAGCGGGCCTTGCTCGCCCGCATGGGCGGCGACGAGTTCGCGCTGGTCGTGCCCGGGGCCGGGCGGGAGCAGGCGGCCCGCCTCGCCGCGCGGCTGATCGAGGCCGTCGCCCGGGGCTACCGCCTCGACGGCAAGGCGGTCACGGTCGGGCTGAGCGTCGGCGTCGCCCTCGCGCCGGAGGACGGGCGCGATCCCGAGGCTCTGCTGCGGACCGCCGACATGGCCCTCTACCGGGCCAAGGCCGAGGGACGCGGCCTGTGCCGCTTCTTCGAGCCGGAGATGGATGCCGCGATCCAGGCCCGCCGGGCGATCGAGGTCGACCTGCGCGCCGCCCTCGATCCGCAGGCGCTCGCACGCTCACCGCAATTCGCGCTGCACTTCCAGCCCTTCCTCGCGCTCGCGACCAACCGGATCGCCGGTTGCGAGGCGCTGGTGCGCTGGCACCACCCGGCCCGGGGCGCGGTACCGCCGGCCGAGTTCATCCCGATCGCCGAGGAGATCGGGATGATCGATACCCTCGGCGAGTGGGTGCTGCGGGAGGCGTGCCGGGAGGCGATGCGCTGGCCCGACGCGCTCCAGGTCTCGGTCAACCTCTCGCCGGTGCAGTTCCGCGACGGCACCCTCGCCGCCACGGTGATCGCGGCGGCGCGCGAGGCCGGCCTCGACCTGCACCGCCTCGAACTCGAGATCACCGAGGGCGTGATGCTCGAGGACACCGAGGCGACCCTCGCGGTCCTGCACCGGCTCAAGCGCCTCGGCGTGCACATCGCCCTCGACGATTTCGGCACCGGGTTCTCGTCGCTGAGCTATCTGCGCCGGTTTCCGTTCGACAAGATCAAGATCGACCGCTCGTTCGTCGCCGACCTCGACACCCGTCCCGACGCCACCGCGATCGTCGAGGCGGTCACGCGGCTCGGCGAGCGGCTGGGCGTGACGACCACCGCGGAGGGCGTCGAGACGCCGGAGCAGTTGGAGAAGCTGCGCCGGGCCGGCTGCCGGATGGTCCAGGGCTACCTGATCGGCCGGCCGCTCCCGGCCGGCGACCTGCTGCCGGTGCTGCTCGGCCCCGCCGAGCCGCCATCAGGCGGACCGGCCGATCAGGTCCCGCGTCATACGATTTCCGATTGATCGCTTCTGGCGATCCCTGCGGAATCGCATTCGCGATGCGGGTTTCGGCTTCGCTCGAGCGCCGCGCGGGCTGGTGATACGGTTTTCGGAACTGATCGTCTGAAAACCGTATCACGCGACCTTGCTCTGAGGCGGCGGCAGTGCGGCCTCGGCCGTGGCCGCCGGCAGGGCGAGCGGCGCGGCGGCCGGGCCGCGCTCGAACGACGAGGCCCGCGCCTGAAGGTCGCGCACCATGCCGGCGCTGTGCTTCACCACCTGGGCGCGCATGTAGTCCAGGGCCATGTCCGGCAGCAGCTTGACCCGGGTGGCGCCGTCGCCGCAGCGGCGGCGGCGCCAGCCCTGGCTGATCGCGCCCGACCGCGCCTCGGTGGCGGAGCAGCCGAAATGGTCGGCCATCTCGTCGTAGGTGAGCCAGATCTGCGGCATCGTCCGGTGTCCTTCTCCGATGAGACAGGAATACCGGGCTGCCGCTAAGCGAGTTCTGACCCGTTCGTTAAAATGCCGACGATCGGCGATGGTCAGGGCACCAGGGCGATCGCCGAGACGAGGCGCCCGTAATCGGGCTCGCCGCGATGGGTGGTGCGACGGTAGCTGTAGAACCGCTGCGGGTCGCCGTAGGTGCACCAGCCGAGATCGGCCACCGTCCCCACCCCGGCGCGCTCCAGGCGGGCGACGACGTAGCCGGGCAGGTCGAACAGGCTGTGGTCGGGCCGCTCCGGGCTCGGGGCGAACCAGCGCCCGTTGCCGGGATCGGCGGCGGCGAAGCGGTCGCGGAATTCCGGCCCGACCTCGTAGGCGGCTCCCGAGATGGTCGGCCCCAGCACCGCGGTGATCTCGCGGCGGGTCGCGCCGAGGGACTCCATCGCCGCGAGCGTCGCCTCGATGATTCCGGTGAGCGCGCCCTTCCAGCCGGCATGGGCGGCACCGATCACCCGGTTCGCAGGATCGGCGAACAGGATCGGCCCGCAATCGGCGGTGAGGATGCCGAGGGCGAGCCCGGGCACCCGGGTCGCCATCGCGTCGGCCCGCGGTCGCTCGGCGAACGGTGCCTCGACGATCACCGCCTCGGCCGAGTGGACCTGAAAGACGCTCGCCAGCGCGTCGGGCGCGACTCCGAGGCGGGCGGTCATCCGCCGGCGGTTCTCCGCCACCGCGGCCGGGTCGTCGCCGGAGCCGAGCCCGCCGTTGAGGCTGGCATACAGCCCCTCCGACACGCCGCCCTCGCGGGTGAAGTAGGCGTGCCGGATGCCCGGGAGGGCGGCGAGGGCGGGGGATTCGATCGGCATGGCGGGTCCGGCGGGGATCAGGCGGGAAGAGTGGCCGGCGGCAGGCCCGGCAGCGGCGGCTGGCCGGGGCCGGCGAGCCCCAGCACCTTGAACAGGCTGCCCATGCCGCGGGGCTGGGCGTCGATCAGGCGCTCCGCGCCCGCCCGCACCGCCGCGGCCCGGTCGGGGGCGGCCCGGGCGGTCAGCCGCTCGACCCGCGGGGCGAGGCCCAAGGCCAGGAGGAAGTCGCGCTGGCTCACCGGCCCGTGGGCGGCCGCCCCGAGGGTGCCGGCGGCACGCGCCAGGGCGCCGAAATCGACCTGCACCGTCAGGTCGCTCTCGCCGGGCGCCGCCAGCGGGTCGGCGAAGCGGTGACGCGACACCGCCTGGAGGGTGTCGGTGAGGCCGGGCCGGGCCTCGCCGTAATCGATGGCGAGCAGCGCGCCGCCGTCGCGCACCAGCCGCGCGGCGAGGTCGCGCACCACCGCGAGCCCGGCCGAGGGCACGGTGAGCACGGCGCCGGGCCGACCCTCGACCGCGATCTCGCGGCTCGGCTCGGGGCTCAGCCCGAAGGCGAGGGCCGCGCCGTCCGGCCCGAGGCCGACGAGGCGCTCGCACCAGCCCTGCGCCGTGCGCTGGTACTGGCGCACCGGCAGGGCGTCGAAGAACTCGTTGGCGAGGATCACCGCCGGGCCCGTGGGCAGCGTGCCGGCCTCGTCGTGCCACTGCGCCGGGGTGCCGGCGAGGCTGCGCGCCTGGGCCGCGCGCAGCACCGGGCTCGTCTCGACGAGGTGCAGGTCGAGGGCGCCGGCGCAATCGGGCAGGGCGGCCCGGATGGCGCGCATCGCGTCGGCCATCAGCGTGCCGCGGCCGGGGCCGAGTTCGGCGAGGACGAGGCGGGAGGGGCGGCCGAGATCGTGCCAGACCTGGGCGGTCCACAGGCCGAGGAGCTCGCCGAAGATCTGGCTGATCTCCGGGGCGGTGACGAAGTCGCCCGCCGCCCCGAGGGGATCGCGGGTGCGGTAGTAGCCGTGGAGCGGATGGCCGAGGCACAGGGCCATGTAGCGCTCGACGGTGATCGGGCCGTCCTGCGCGATCCGCTCGCGCAACTCGGCCAGGAGGGGCGTCGCGCTCACGCCGAGCGCGCCTCGGCCTCCGGCTCGTCCGCCTCCAGGCGCGGCCGCGGCCGGGTGGCGCCGGTGACGGCGCGCACGACGAAGACCACGCCGACGACGAGCATCGGCACGCAGAGCAGCATGCCCATGGTGATGCCGCCGCCGAGCGCCCCGACCTCGCGCCCGAACAGGAAGCCGAGCTGGGGATCCGGCTCGCGGAAGAACTCGCAGGCGGTGCGGGCGATGGCGTAGCCGATGACGAACAGGCCGCCGAGCAGCCCGGGACGCCGGAAGCCGAACCGGTGAACCGCGACGGCCATGACGAGGAACAGCAGCAGCCCCTCGGTCGCGGCCTCGTAGAGCTGGCTCGGGTGGCGGGGCACCGGGCCGCCGTTGGGAAACACGATCGCGTAGGCGAAGTCCGGCGCCGGGCGGCCCCACAATTCGCCGTTCACGAAGTTGGCGATGCGGCCGAAGAACAGCCCGATCGGCACCACCACCGCGGCGAGGTCGAGCATCGCGTAGGCGTTCAGGCCGCGGGAGCGGGCGAACAGCACCAGGGCGAGGATCGCGCCGAGGAAGCCGCCGTGGAACGACATGCCGCCGCGCCAGATCGCCAGGATCTCGGCCGGGTTCGAGAGATAGGCGCCGAGATTGTAGAACAGGACGTAGCCGATGCGCCCGCCGAGCACGACGCCGAGCGCCACCCAGACGATGAGGTCGTCGATCTCCGCCGCGCCCGGCCGGCGCACCGCCCCCCACAGCCCCGGCCGGGCGATGAGCCGCCGGGCGTAGAACCAGCCGCCGATCAGCCCGACGATGTAGGCGAGGGCGTACCACTTGATCTGCACCGGCCCGAGCGCGATCGCGACGGGGTCGATGGCCGGAAAGGGGAGGGCGAGGAGCGGGGGCATCGCCGGGCAGAGGTGAACCCGCGGCCGGCGGCCGTCAACCCTGGTCGCCGCCGCATGCAGGGCCATCGCTTCAGAGCGATGGCCTTGTTCCGTGCTTGGCCTCAGGCGCCGGCGTTCGCATCCGATCACTTGGCTCTCGCTCCGCTTGCGCGTTCCAGGGGACGTTCGCCCCCTCGAACCCGCTCCGCGGGGCGCTCTTCGCGCCCGGCACAGGGCATCGCCCGTCGAGCGGCCGCCGGAGACCGGCTCTGGCGCCGCGTTGCGTTCTGCCGGCGGCCCGCTCTACACAGGAGCCAAGCGGCGGGACGGCCTCCCGCCAACAACCGAGACGGGACGACGGCAACGCCATGGCGGACGGCATCAGCATCGAGTTCGAGACCCTCGGATCGGCGGGCGCGGCCTCGGCCCAGGGCGGGGACCTCGTTCTCTTCGTCGGCGACGACCTCGCGCTCTCGCCCCGCGCCGCCGAGATCGCCGGGGCGGGTGCGGCCGACCTCGTGGCCCGCGCGGCGGCGGCGGAGCGGTTCAAGGGCAAGCTCCACGGCGCCCTGACGGTGGTGGCGCCGTCCGGGCTCGCCGCCGACCGGCTGATCGTCGTCGGCCTCGGTTCCGACAAGGACCGGGCCGGGCTCGACTGGACGATGCTCGGCGGCGCCACGGCGGGCCGCCTCGGCGGGCGCCGCGCCCAGGTCGTGCTCGACTGGCCGGGCTCCACCCCGTCGGCCGACGACGTCGCCGCCTTCGCCCTCGGGGCGCGGCTGCGCGCCTACAAGTTCGACCGCTACAAGAGCCGCAAGGCCGGCGACGGCGACGAGACCGGGGCGGCCCGCCTCACCCTGCTCGCGCCGGAGAGCGGCGCGATGAAGAAGGCCGCCCGCGCCGCCGACGCGGTGGCCGACGGCGTCATCATGGCCCGCGAGCTGGTCAACGAGCCGCCGAACGTCCTCGACCCGGAGGAGTTCGCCCGCCGGACCGAGGCGCTGGAGAAGGTCGGCGTCGCCGTCGAGGTGCTCGACGAGAAGGCGATGAGGAAGCTCGGCATGCGGGCGCTCCTCGCCGTGGCGCAGGGCTCGGCCAAGGAGGCCCGCGTCGTCGTCATGCGGTGGAACGGCGGCAACGAGGGCGAGGCCCCGGTCGCGTTCGTCGGCAAGGGCGTGTGCTTCGATTCCGGCGGCATCTCCATCAAGGGGAGCGGCGGCATGGAGGACATGAAGGGCGACATGGCCGGGGCCGCCTGCGTCACCGGGCTGATGCACGCGCTCGCCGCCCGCAAGGCGAAGGTCAACGCCATCGGCGCCATCGGCCTCGTCGAGAACATGCCCGACGGCAAGGCGCAGCGGCCGGGCGACATCGTCACCTCGATGTCGGGCCAGACCATCGAGATCATCAACACCGACGCCGAGGGGCGGCTCGTCCTCGCGGACGTGCTCTGGCACATCCAGCAGGAGTACAAGCCGCGCTTCATGGTCGACCTCGCCACCCTGACGGGGGCGATCCTGGTGGCGCTCGGGCAGGAATATGCCGGCCTGTTCAGCACCAGCGACGAGCTCGCCGGCCGGCTGATCGCCGCCGGCGAGGCGACCGGCGAGAAGGTGTGGCGGATGCCGCTCGCCCCGGGCTTCGACAAGCTGATCGACTCGAAGTTCGCCGACATGAAGAATTCCGGCGGCCGCCACGGCGGCTCGGCGACGGCGGCGCAGTTCCTCAAGCGCTTCGTCAACGACGTGCCGTGGGCGCATCTCGACATCGCCGGCACCGGCATGAGCGCGCCGTCGAGCGAGATCAACCGCTCGTGGGGCTCGGGCTGGGGCGTGCGCCTGCTCGACCGGCTGGTGCGCGACCACTACGAGGCGTGAGCCGGCTGCTCTCCGCGGCGGCGCCCCTCGCCGCCGCGCTCGCCGCCGTCGCAGCGCTGGCCGCGTCGGGCTTCGATCGGGCGCAGGCCGAGGCCCTCGGCCTCGGCGCGTGGTTCTACGGCTTCTTCCTCGACCTGTTCCCCCTGGCCGCCCTGGCGCTGGTCTACGGCGTCGCGCGGGTCGCCGTCGTGGCGGGATGCGCGCCGACGGGGTGGCCGCGCCGGCTCGCCGCCGGGCTCGCCGGCGCCGGGCTGCTCGCCGCCCTCGTCCTCTACCCGACCTATGGCGGCCTGCTGGCGCGGTCCGGCTTCGCGGTCGGAAGCTTCGCGTTTATGACCGGCCAGCCGCTGCCGGCGGCCCACGCCCTCGGCGCCCTCGCGGCGGCCTTCCTGTTCGCCGGGATCCTCGGCCTCGCGGCGCTCGCCGCCGGCGGGGCGTGGCCGGGGAAGGGGCATCGCCTGCGCGGGCTCGGCCTCGCGCTCGCGCGTTTTTCCGCCCTGTGGTGGGCGCTCGCCGCGCTCGCCGCCGCCCGCTCCCTCGGCCTCGACCCCTGGCCGCGCCGGGCGCTCGATCCGGCCGCCACCGCGCTGGTCGCGGGCCTCGTCGCGGCGGCCTTCCTGCCGCACGGCGCGCTGGCTCTCCTGCCCGGACGCCGTCGCGTTGAAACCGTCGTGCGGAGCCGCTAACGCCTCAGCAGACTTGCGTTGGCAGGCCAACGCTTCGTCCGCTTCGGTTTCTGTTGTGTCGCAGGTTTTCCTCGCAAAAGCGGCAGCCACTTTTGCGAAACCTGCTCGGGAAAGGCGGCCGACCAACGGCCCCGCGGGAGGAGTGAATGGTCGATTCCGTGCTGGCGCCGGCCGCGCGCCCGTGGCTCGCCGCCTATCCCGCCGACGTGCCGGCCGAGATCGATCCGTCCCGGGTCGGCACCCTGGCCGACCTGTTCGCCGACTGCACGCGCCGCTATGCCGACTGGCCGGCCCTGCGCTGCTTCGGCGGCACCGTCACCTTCGCCGGGCTCAAGCGCGACGCCGAGGCGGTCGCCGGCTGGCTCCAGGCGCAGGGCATCGGCCGCGGCGACCGCGTCGCCGTGATGATGCCAAACGTGCCGGCCTACGGCGCGGTGCTGTTCGGGGCGCTCATCGCCGGCGCGACGGTGGTCAACGTCAACCCGCTCTACACGGCGCGCGAACTCACCCACCAGCTCGCCGATGCCGGCGCCCGGATCCTGTTCGCCCTGGAGAACTTCGCCGCCACGGTGGCGCAGGCCCTGCCCGACCTGCCGGCGCTGGAGCGGGTGGTGGTGGCCGGCGCCGGCGACGGGCTCGGCCTGCGCGGGGGCCTGGTGACGCTGGCGGCGCGCCACGTCAAGCGCGCGGTGCCGCCCTACAGCCTGCCGGCGGAGCGCCGCATCGCCTATCCGGCGGTCCTGGCCGCGGGCGCGAAATCCGGCTTTCGCCCGGTCGCGGTCTCGCCCGACGACCTCGCCTTCCTGCAATATACCGGCGGCACCACCGGAATCGCCAAGGGCGCGATGCTGACCCACCGCAACGTCGCGGCCAATGTCGAGCAGTGCCGGGCGTGGTTCGCCCTGCCCGAGCGGCAGGCGCCGGGCCGGGTGATGGTGGCGGCCCTGCCGTTCTACCACATCTTCGGGCTGACCTGCTGCTTCTTCTACATGATGCGGGTCGGCGCCTGCTGCCTGCTGATCCCCAACCCGCGCGACATCGCGGGCTTCGTCAAGACCCTGCGCGGCAACCGCTTCACCCTGCTGTCGGGGGTCAACACCCTGTTCAACGCCCTGATGACCCATCCGGATTTCGACCGGATCCAGTGGCGCGACCTCGACTACGTCATCGCCGGCGGCATGGCGGTGCAGGCGGCGGTGGCGAAACGCTGGAAGGAGCGGACCGGCCGCACCATCATCGAGGGCTACGGCCTGTCCGAGACCTCGCCCGTGGTCACGGTCAACCGGCGCGACCTGCCCGAATGGTCGGGCACCATCGGCTATCCGCTGTCCTCGACCGAGGTGAGCGTCCGCCGGGCCGACGGCGCCGCCGCGGGGGACGGGGAGCCGGGCGAACTGTGCGTGCGCGGCCCGCAGGTGATGGCCGGGTACTGGAGCCGGCCGGGGGAGACCGCCGCCGCGATGACGCCGGACGGCTTCTTCCGCACCGGCGACGTCGCGGTGATCCAGCGCGACGGGCAGGTCCGCATCGTCGACCGGATGAAGGACATGATCCTGGTCTCGGGCTTCAACGTCTACCCGAACGAGGTCGAGGACGTGCTCGCCGCCCATCCGGGCGTGCTCGAGGTGGCGGTGGTCGGCGAGCCGAGCCCGGAGACCGGCGAGGTCGTGGTCGCCCACGTGGTGCGCCGCGACCCCGACCTCACCGCCGAGGCCCTGCGGGCCCATGCCCGCGAGGGCCTGACCGGCTACAAGGTGCCCCGCCGCGTCGTCTTCCACGACAGCCTGCCGAAGACCAATGTCGGCAAGGTGCTGCGGCGCGAATTGCGGGGGGCGTGAGCCGTCTCAGTTGCTCACCGGCTTGGCCGTCCCTTGTGGATGGAGCGGGGTGGCGGTCGTCTGCGCCCGTTGTACTCGTCGAAGGCGGCCTTTGCTTTGGCGCGACTCCCCTCTCCCGAGTGGGAGAGGGGATCCTGCGCTCCAAAAATCCAACGTAAAATCAATTTCTTGGATTCAGTTCGGACCTAAATCGGCCGGACCTCGCCCGCCCGCAGCTTCAGCCGGGACGCGAGGCGGTCGGACAGCGTGCCGCTGAGTTCCGCCGCCGCGTCCGGCGCCGCCACCGCCCGCACGGCGTCGAGGGCGGCGTTCGGGTCGGGCGCCATCGCGACGTAGACCTTCAGCACGAGACTGCCGGAGGTCTCGTCCATGGCGGAGACCGCCACCGTGAAGGCGGTGTGCTTCGGCTTCTTCGCGGGCATGGTCCGTCTATGGCACGGGTGGAGCGCTGTGTCGCGCCCGGCGCTGTAACCGGCCGCGCCGGCCCGTCGAACGAAGGGGATGGCGGTCGGGCGCCGGCCTCCCAGATCACCGGGAGACGACGGCGCGGAAGGCGAGGAGTTCGACGATGCTGATCAAGGTCAAGCGCGGCTGGGAGATCCCGGAATCCGCCGCGACGGCGGAAGCCCACTTCCTGAACCGTCGGGCGCTGCTCGGCGGCGCGGCCGGCCTCGCCGCGGCCTCCCTCGCCGGTGGCGCCGCCGCCGCGGTGCCGGGGGAGGGGACCGGGGCGACCCGCACCGCCGACCTCTACCCGGCCAAGCGCAACGCCGCCTACGCGATCGAGCGCCCGCTGACGCCCGAGAGCGAGAGCGCGGACTACAACAACTTCTACGAGTACGGGACCAACAAGACCGTCACGCCGGCCTCGAACGCGCTGAAGGCTCAGCCCTGGACGATCAAGGTCGACGGGCTGGTGGAGAAGCCGTTCGAGATCGGCTTCGAGGATCTCGCGCGCAAGATGGCGCTGGAGGAGCGGCTCTACCGCCACCGCTGCGTCGAGGCGTGGTCGATGACCGTGCCGTGGACCGGCTTCCCCCTCGCCGCCTTGGTGGCGCTCGCCAGGCCGACCTCGGGGGCGAAGTACATCCAGATGCAGACCTTCCTCGACAAGGCGATGGCACCGGGCCAGCGCAGCCCGTTCTACCCCTGGCCCTACACCGAGGGGCTGACGCTCGCCGAGGCCAACAACGACCTCGCCTTCATGGTCACGGGCGTCTACGGCAAGCCGCTGCTCAACCAGTTCGGCGCGCCCCTGCGGCTCGCCGTGCCGTGGAAATACGGCTTCAAGTCGGTGAAGTCGATCAACCGGATCTCGTTTACCGCCGAGCGCCCCAAGACCTTCTGGGAAGGGTTGCAGGCGTCGGAATACGGCTTCTGGGCCAACGTGAACCCGGCGGTGTCGCATCCGCGCTGGAGCCAGGCGAGCGAGCGGGTGCTCGGCACCGACGAACGCATCCCGACGAGGATCTACAACGGCTACGGCGAGCAGGTCGCGGACCTCTACAAGGGGCTGGAGAAGGAGCGGCTGTTCGCGTGAGGGGCGGGGAGTTCAACTCCCCCGCATCGCGTTCATGGTCAGCAACTCGTAGGTGGCGGCGGTCTCGCCGCCCCCGGTCTGGATCTCGACGTCCCAGCGCACCTCGCCGTACTGGGCGTTGCGCGGCGACTTCTGCTTGGCGGTGAGCCGCACCCGGATCGCCTCGCCCGGTTGCAACGGCTTGAGGAAGCGCAGGGAATCGAGCCCGTAATTCGCCAGGACCGGGCCGGGATCGGGATCGACGAACAGGCCGGCGGCGAAGGACAGGAGCAGGTAGCCGTGGGCGACCCGGCCGGGGAAGAACGGGTGGCCGCGCACCGCCTCCTCGCTCATGTGGGCGTAGAAGGTGTCGCCGGTGAAGTGGGCGAAGTGCTCGACGTCCTCCAGCGTCACCACCCGCTCGCGGGAGTGGAAGCTGCGGCCGATCTCCAGGTCCTCGAAGTGGCAGCGGAACGGGTGCGCGTCGGCGACGATCTCCGGCGCGCCCTTGGTCCAGGCCCCGGTCAGGCGGGCGATCATCGCCGGCGAGCCCTGGAGCGCGGTGCGCTGCATCCCGTGATGCATCGCCCGCAATCCCCCGAGTTCCTCGCCGCCGCCGGCCCGGCCCGGGCCGCCATGCACCATGTGCGGCAGCGGCGAGCCGTGGCCGGTCTGCTCCCGGGCGCAGTCGCGGTCGACCAGGTGCAGCCGGCCGTGGAACGGCGCCAGCCCGTGCGCCAGGGCGAAGGCCGCCTCCGGATCGTGGCTGTAGAGCGAGGCGACGAGGCTGCCGCCGCCGCGCCGCACCAGCGCCACCGCCTCGTCGGGATCGGCGTAGGGCATCACGGTGCAGACCGGGCCGAACGCCTCGACGGAATGGACCCGCTCGGCCCGGATCGGATCGGGGCAGTGCAGCAGCAGCGGCGGCAGGAAGGCGCCGGTGCGGGCATCCGCCCCCTCGACCGTCACCCGGTCGGGATCGCCGAAGACGAGGTCGGCTTCCGTCTTCAGGGCTTCGACCCGGGCGAGCACGTCGCGGCGCTGGTCGAGCCCGACCACCGGGCCCATCCGCACGCCGTCGAGGCGCGGGTCGCCGACCGTCACCCCGGCGAGGCGCTGCGACAAAACCGCGATCACCGCCGGCAGGTGCGCCCGCGGGGCGAGCGCCCGGCGGATCGCGGTGCATTTCTGCCCCGCCTTCACCGTCATCTCGCGGGCGACCTCCTTGACGAACAGGTCGAATTCCGGCGTGCCGGGCGCGGCGTCGGGCCCGAGGATCGCGGCGTTGAGCGAGTCGCGCTCGGCGACGAAGCGCACCGCCTCGTGGGCGACGACCGGGTGGCGCTGGAGCATCTCGGCGGTGGCGGCCGAGCCGGTGAACGACACCACGTCCTGCCCGGTGAGGTGGTCGAACAGGTCGCCGGTCGGGCCGACCACGCATTGCAGCGCCCCGGGCGGCAGCAGGCCGGATTCGTCGATCAGCCGCACCAGGGCGTGCGCCACGTAGGCCGTGACCGTCGCGGGCTTGGTCACCACCGGCATGCCCGCCAGGATCGCCGGCGCCAGCTTCTCCAGCAGGCCCCAGCACGGGAAGTTGTAGGCGTTGATGTGGATCGCCGCCCCGTGCAGCGAGGTCAGGATGTGCCGCCCGACGAAGCTGCCGCCCTTCGACAGCGCCTCGACCGGCCCGTCGAGGAGGAAGGTCGCGTCGGGAAGCTCGCGCTTCGCCTTCGAGGCGAAGACGAACAGCGTGCCGATGCCGCCGTCGATGTCGATGAGGTGGTCGCTCCGGGTCGCGCCGGTGTCAAAGGACAGCCGGTACAGCACCTCGCGGTGGGCGTTGAGATGCTGGGCGAGGCGCTTGAGCAGGTCGGCGCGCTGGTGGAAGGTCAGGCGCCGCAGGGCCGGCCCGCCGACCCGCCGGGCGTAGTCGAGCACCGCGTCCATCGCGAGCGTCCCGCCCGCGACCTCGGCCACCACCTCGCCGGTGACGGCGCTGCGGATCGCGCGCCAGTCGCCGCCCGGCACCGACCACGCGCCCTGGACGTAGCTGTCGAGCCTCATCCGGGCTCCTCCCTGCCTTCGTTCTTGCGGCGAGATTATTGACCGACCGGCCGGTTGGTCAAGGCGCCGGCCGGTCTCGGCAGGGCCGGCGCGACCTGCTACCCGGCCATCTCTCCCCGCCAGCGCACAGGTTGCCGGATGCCCCTCGTCGATGCCCTGCTCGACCGCTTCCACGCCCGCACGCCGATCCGGGCCGGGTCGCTCGTCGTCACGGTGTTCGGCGACGCGGTGGTGCCGCGGGGCGGGGTGCTGTCGCTCGAATCGCTCCTGGCGATCACCCGGGCGTGCCGCATCGGCGACGGCGTGGTGCGCACCGCCCTGTCGCGCCTCGTCGCCGACGGCTGGTTCGAGCGCTGGAAGGTCGGGCGCAACAGCTTCTACCGGCTGACGCCGCACGGCCGCACCACCTTCGCGGCGGCGACCGGGCGGATCTACGGCGCTCCGCCGCCGGACTGGGACGGCGGCTTCGACCTGCTGCTCCTCGACGGCGACGGCGACCGGCCGGCGGAGCGCGCCGGCCTGACCGCCGCGGGCTACGGCGCGCTGGGGCCCGACCTGTACCTCGCCGCCTCTCCCCTGGCCGCCGCTGGCGCGGCCCTGCGTCTCGCCACCCGGCCGCAGGACGCGGCGACGGCCCGCCGCCTCGCCGCCCGCGCCTGGCCGCTCGCCGACCTCGCCGCCCGCTACGGGCGCTTCGTCGCGGCCTATCGCGAGACCGCCGAGGCGGTCGCCGCCGGCGCCCGGCCCGGCGACCTCGACGCCCTGGTGATCCGCCTGCTCGCCCTGCACGATTATCGCCGGGCGGTGCTGAAGGACCCGCTGCTGCCGGCGGCGCTGCTGCCGGAGGACTGGCCCGGCACCACCGCCCGCGCGCTGTGCGCCGGCCTCTACCGCGCGCTGGTGCCGGCCTCGGAGCGGTGGCTGTCGTGCCACGCCCGCGGCGAGGCCGGCCCGCTGCCGCCGCCGGGACCGGACTTTCGCGATCGCTTCGCCGATCGTGTTACGAAAAATCTTGCACTTTGAGATTTTCGTGACATATTGAGCGGCAACAAGTCAGGGAGGAACGGCCATGTACACCCAGGCTCTCAACGCTCAGGAGGTCCATGGCCGCCCGGTGGTCGATCCGGCCGAGGAGGCGCGCGGCGCGCGGTTCCAGGCCCGGATCGACGCCGAGGACCGGATCGAGCCGAACGACTGGATGCCCGAGGGCTACCGGCGCACGCTCACCCGCCAGATCTCGCAGCACGCCCATTCCGAGATCGTCGGCATGCTGCCGGAGGGCAACTGGATCACCCGCGCGCCGAGCCTCAAGCGCAAGGCGGCCCTGCTCGCCAAGGTCCAGGACGAGGCCGGCCACGGCCTCTACCTGTACTCGGCGGCCGAGACCCTCGGCACCAGCCGCGAGGAGATGTTCGAGCAACTGCTCTCCGGCCGGGCCAAGTATTCCTCGATCTTCAACTACCCGACGCTGACCTGGGCCGATATCGGGGCGATCGGCTGGCTCGTCGATGGCGCGGCGATCATGAACCAGATCCCGCTCTGCCGCTGCTCCTACGGCCCCTACGCCCGGGCGATGATCCGGGTGTGCAAGGAGGAGAGCTTCCACCAGCGCCAGGGCTACGAGATCATGCTGACCCTCTGCCGCGGCACGCCCGAGCAGAAGGCGATGGCGCAGGACGCCCTGAACCGCTGGTGGTGGCCGTGCCTGATGATGTTCGGCCCGCCCGATTCCGAGAGTCAGCATTCCGACCAGTCGGCGAAGTGGAAGATCAAGCGCTTCACCAACGACGAGCTGCGCCAGAAATTCGTCGACGCCACCGTGCCGCAGGGCCGGTATTTGGGCCTGACCTTCCCGGATCCCGAGCTGGCCTTCGACGAGGCGAGCGGCCACTGGCGCTTCGGGACGATCGACTGGGAGGAGTTCAAGCAGGTGCTCGCCGGCAACGGCCCGTGCAACCGCCAGCGGATGAAGCAGCGCCGCGACGCCCACGCCGCCGGCGCCTGGGTGCGGGAGGCCGCGATGGCACACGCGCAGAAGCGCGCCCGGCGGGCCGCCGAGGCGGCGGCCCTGCCGGAAGCGGCGTGAGCCGGGAGGGGACGATGACCACGGTCCAGACCATTCCGCTGTGGGAGGTGTTCATCCGCTCCCGCAACGGCCTCGCCCACAAGCATGTCGGCTCGCTGCACGCCGCCGACGCCACCATGGCGCTCCAGGCGGCGCGGGACGTCTACACCCGCCGCGGCGAGGGGCTGTCGGTCTGGGTCGTGCCGTCCAACGCCATCACGGCCTCCGACCCGGCCGACAAGGACGTGCTGTTCGAGCCCACCGCCTCGAAGATCTACCGCCACCCGACCTTCTACGAGGTGCCGGACGAGGTCGGGCACATGTGAGGGGACGGGGGCGGGTCGGGATTTCCGGCTTCGCACAGACAGACCCGACGCGAACCCTCCCCCCCTCTGCGGGGGAGGGTGCCCCGCGGATGCGGGGCGGGCCGGGACGAAGTCCCGCAAGAGGGGACGCCGCTTCCGGAAAGGTCGCGACTGAACTGACATACGCCCCATCCGGCACTGTCGCGTTCCCCTCTCCCGGCTCACTTCGTTCGCCACCCTCCCCCGCAGAGGGGGGAGGGTCGGGGCGGCGCTTCCTTCGACCCAACCCGGGCCAACCCATGACCACCACCTCGATCACCCTCGCCGAGACCCCGCTCCTCGCCCTGGTGCTGCGGCGGGCCGACGATGCGCTGATCCTCGGGCACCGGCTGTCGGAATGGTGCGGGCACGGGCCGATGCTGGAGGAGGACATCGCGCTCGCCAACATCGCCCTCGACTGCGTCGGGCAGGCGCGGTCGCTCTACGACTATGCCGCGACGCTCGACGGGCGCGGGCTGACCGAGGACGACCTCGCCTATCGCCGCGACGTCGGCCAGTACCGCAACTGCCTGCTGGTCGAGCAGCCGAACGGCGACTTCGCCGCCACCATCGTGCGGCAGGTGCTGGCCTCGGCCTTCCTCGATCCGTACTGGCGCGCGATGACCGCCTCGGCCGACCCGACGCTGGCGGCGATCGCCGCCAAGGCCGAGAAGGAGACCGCCTACCATCTCCGCCATTCCGCCGAATGGCTGATCCGCCTCGGCGACGGCACCCCCGAGAGCCACGAACGGACGCAGGCCGCCCTCGACGACCTCTGGCCGTATTCCGGCGAGCTGATGGAGAGCGACGACGCCGAGGCGGAACTGGTCCGGGCCGGCATCGCCGTCGATCCGGCGGCGATCCGCCCGGCCTTCGACGCGACCGTGGCGATGGTGCTGCGCGAGGCGACCCTGACGGCGCCGGCCGCCCCCTGGCGCCAGGGCGGCGGACGGGTCGGCCGGCACAGCGAGCATCTCGGCTTCATCCTCGCCGACCTGCAATACCTCCAGCGCGCCCATCCGGGGGCGACGTGGTGACCGACGAGGCCCTGGCGCAGGCCGCCCGCGCCGCGGCGGCCGAGGTCTGCGACCCGGAGATCCCGGTCCTGACCATCGCGGATCTCGGCGTGCTGCGCGACGTCACCGTGCAGGACGGCACGGTCGAGGTGACGATCACCCCGACCTATTCCGGCTGCCCGGCGATGGACGTGATCGGGATCGAGGTCCAGACGGCGCTGGCGAAAGCCGGCATCGGTCCGGCGCGCGTCCGGCTGGTGCTGTCGCCGGCCTGGACCACGGACTGGATGACCGACGAGGGCAAGGAGAAGCTGCGCGCCTACGGCATCGCCCCGCCCCAGGGCCGCGCCTCGCGCCGGGCGCTGTTCGGCGAGGAGAGCGTCGCATGCCCGCTCTGCGGCTCGGCGAACACCGAAAAGATCTCCGAGTTCGGCTCGACCGCCTGCAAGGCGTTGTGGCGCTGCCGGGCCTGCCGCGAGCCGTTCGATTCCTTCAAGTGCATCTGACGAGGCGTCCGATGAGCCAGCATTTCCGCCGCCTCACCGTCCGGGACGTGCGCCGCGAGACCCCGGACGCGGTGTCGATCGCCTTCGCGGTGCCGGAGGACGACCGGGCCGCCTTCGGCTTCGCCCCCGGCCAGTACCTGACCCTGCGCACGACCCTCGACGGCGAGGAGGTGCGGCGCTCCTACTCGATCTGCTCGGGCGCCGACGACGGCGAATTGCGCATCGCCGTCAAGCGGGTCGAGGGCGGGCTGTTCTCGTGCTTCGCCAACGAGGCGATCGGCGCCGGCGACGCCATCGAGGTGATGCCGCCGATGGGCCGCTTCGGCATCGAAGCCAAGCCGATCGAAGCCAAGCCGGACGAAGCCAAGCCCGACGAGGCCCGCACCTTCGCGGGCTTCGCCTCGGGATCGGGCATCACCCCGATCCTGTCGATCATCCGCACCGTTCTGGCGCGCGAGCCGCAAAGCCGGTTCTTCCTGTTCTACGGCAACCGCGCGACCGGCTCGATCCTGTTCCGCGAGGCGCTGGAGGACCTGAAGGACCGCTTCCTCGACCGGCTGTCGGTGTTCCACGTCCTGTCGCGCGAGAGCCAGGACATCGCGATCCTCAACGGCCGCCTCGACGGCGAGAAGGCCGGGCTGTTCCTGCGCACCGTCGTGCCGGCGCGGCTGATCGACCGCGCCTTCGTGTGCGGGCCCGCCGACATGATCGACACCGTGACGGCGGCGCTGGCCGGGGCCGGGGTCGCGCCGGAGCGGATCCACGCCGAGCGGTTCACCCCGGCCGGCGACGGCCGGCCGCGCGCCGCCCGTCCCGTGGCGGCCGGCACGGCCCCGGCGGCAGAGGCCACGGTCATCACCGACGGCATCGCCACGCGGGTGCCGGTGCTCCCTGGCGAGACGGTGCTCGACGCCGCCACGCGGGCCGGGCTCGACCTGCCGTATTCGTGCCGGGGCGGGATGTGCTGCACCTGCCGGGCGAAGCTCGTGGAGGGCGAGGCCGAGATGGAGGTGAACTACTCCCTCGAACCCTGGGAGATCGAGGCCGGCTTCGTGCTCACCTGCCAGGCCCGGCCGACCAGCGGGCGGGTGACGGTGGATTTCGATCAGGTGTGATCGGCCGCGCCCGGATGGTGTAGAGCCGCCGGATGTCCGATCTTCCCACCGGCCCCGCGATCGCGGCGGTGCTGTACCGGCCGACGCCCGCCCACCTCGACACCCTGGCAGGTCTCGCGGCGCGGGCTCCCGCCGCCTACCTCTACGACAATGGCGGCCTCGGCGCCGTGGACCGCGCGCGGCTGGCGGCGATCCCGGGCCTGCGCCTCCTCGGCGACGGTCGCAACGCCGGCATCGCGACTGGCCTCAACGCCGCCGCCGAGGCGGCCCTGGCCGACGGCCGCCGGCACCTGCTGCTCCTCGACCAGGACGCGACGCCGGGGCCCGACCTGCCGGCGCGCCTCGTCGCCGCCCTGGAGCGGCTGGCGGCGGACGGCGAGCGGGTCGCGGTGGTGGGGCCGCAGCCGCGGGCCGGGGAGGGCGCCCACAAGCCGCCGCGCTACCCGGCCCGGCCCGGCGTGGTGCCGGTCGGCTCCCTCGATCCCGTCGATTTCCTCGCCACCACCGGCTCGCTGATCGCCCTCGACGCGTTCCGGGCGGTCGGGCCGTTCCGCGACGACTTCTTCATCGACGGCGTCGATCTCGAATGGTGCTTCCGCGCCTGGGCCCGCGGCTGGTCGTGCTGGGCCGACCGCGACACCGGCATCGTCCACCATGTCGGCGGCGGCACGATCCGCGCCCGGTTCCTGCCGGTGGCGATGCCGCGCCAGAGCCTGCCCCGGATGGCGACCTACCTGCGCAACAGCGTCTATGCGTGGCGCCTCGCTCATGTGCCGTGGCGCTGGCGGCTGCGGCAGGCGGCCTACCTACCGCTCCAGGCCGGGCTGTACTGGGCCGATTCCGGCTACCGGCCGGCGGTGCTCGCCCGCCTCGGCCGGGGCGTGCTCGACGGGCTCCGCGGCCGGCTCGGCCCACCCGCTGGGTTGGGCTGACGGGTCACGCCTCGGCGGCGTCCTCGATCGCCTGCATGTCGTCGTCGGACAGCCCGAAATGGTGGCCGATCTCGTGGACGAGGACGTGGGTGACGAGGTGGCCGAGGCTCTCGTCGTGCTCGGCCCAGTAGTCGAGGATCGGCCGGCGGTAGAGCCAGACCATGTTGGGGAACTGCCCGGTGGCGAGCGCCCCGCCGCCCTGCGCGAGGCCGACGCCGCGAAACAGCCCGAGCAGGTCGAACTCGCTCTCGCACGCCATCTCGGCGAGGGTGCCGTCGTCGGGAAAATCCTCGACCCGCACCACCACGCCGGCGCAGAGCGCACGGAACTCCTCCGGCAGCCGCGCGAAGGCCGCCTCGGCGAGTCTCTCGAAGGCGGCGAGGTCGGGAGCCTTCAGGCCGCTCCAGTCGACGGCTTCCACGAGCCTCACCACAGCTTGAGCTGACGGCCGAGCATCAGCGCCAGCACCACCACGGCGACGAGGCCGAGCCCGCGGCCGATGCGCCGGCCCCAGACCTCGACCGGATCGTCGGGCGGGCTCACGCGGCCAGCGCCGGCGAGACCCGGTCGGCGAGGAAGCCGGCGAGGTCGTTGGTGATGTGGTCGATATGCGGCGCCTTCACCGCCTCCTGCTCGAACGCCTCGCGGAACGGGTCGATGGTGCGCGGCACCACCAGCACCGTCGCCATGCCGAGGTCGTGGGGCACCACGAGGTTCTTGGCGATGTCCTCGAACAGCACCGAGCGGGTCGGGTCGACCCCGTGGCGGTCGAGGAAGCGCTCGTAGGCCGGTCGCTCGGGCTTGGGCACGAAGTCGGCGGCCGCGATGTCGAACACGTCCTCGAAATGGTCGAGGATGCCGAGCTTGCGCGCCACGTTCTCGGCGTGGCGGCGCGAGCCGTTGGTGAGGATCAGCTTGCGGCCCGGCAGCGCCTCGATCGCGTCGCCGAGGGCGGCGTTCAGCGCGATGCCGGAATGGTCGATGTCGTGGGCGAAGTCGAGGAAGTCGTAGGGGTCGATCTGCCACTCCGCCATCAGCGCCCGCAAGGTCGTGCCGTAGCGGTGGTAGAAGTACTTCTGGAGTGCCCGCGCCGACAGGCCGTCGAGCCCGAACAGGTTCATGACGTAGAGCGTGATGCGCTCGTCGACCTGCGGCCAGACCCGGGCGTCGTGCGGATACAGCGTGTTGTCGAGATCGAAGATCCAGGTGTCGATCCCGTCGAAGCCGCGGGCATGGGCGGCGGTGAGGTGGCTCTCGCCTGGCAGCAGCAAGATCGGGCCCGTTCCGACGACGAGGGGGCCCCACGGCCCCCGGACCGATACAATAGGCGAGCCGCGCCGGAAGGGAAGCCGCCCGCCGGAAGGCGGGCGGCTCGCGGCCTCAGGCGCTCTTCTGGGCGCGGATCAGCGTGCCGGCACCGTAATCGGTGAACAGCTCCAGCAGCACCGCGTGCGGCACCTTGCCGTCGAGGATGACCACCGCCTCGACGCCCTGCTCCAGGGCGTAGATGCAGGTCTCGATCTTCGGGATCATCCCGGCGGTGATGGTCCCGTCGGCGATCAGCCGGCGGCAATCCTCGATCGTCAATTCGGGCAGCAGCTTCTTGTTCTTGTCGAGCACGCCCGGCACGTCGGTGAGCAGCAGCAGGCGCTTGGCCCGCATCGCTCCGGCGATGGCCCCCGCGAACGTGTCGGCGTTGACGTTGTAGGTCAGCCCGTCGGCGCCGGCCGCGACCGGCGCCAGGACCGGGATCAGCTCGGCCTTCAGCACCGCGTCGAGGACCGAGCGGTCGACGTGCTCGGGCTCGCCCACGAGTCCGAGATCGACGTGGCGCTCGATGTGCGAATCGGGATCGACCACGGTGCGGGTGGCGCGCCGCGCCCGCACCATGTTGCCGTCCTTGCCGCACAGGCCGATCGCCTTGCCGCCCTCGGCCGAGATCCAGCCGACGATCTGCTTGTTGATCGAGCCGGCCAGTACCATCTCGACCACCTCGACGGTGGCCTCGTCGGTGACGCGCAGGCCCTCGCGGAACTCGGACTTGATGCCGAGGCGGTCGAGCATCCGGCCGATCTGCGGCCCGCCGCCATGCACCACCACCGGCTTGAGGCCGGATTGCTCGAGCAGCACGATGTCCTCGGCGAAATCCTCGGCCGCGGCGCGGTCGCCCATGGCATGGCCGCCGTACTTGATGACCACGACCTCCTCGTCGTAGCGCTGCATGTGCGGCAGCGCCTGGACCAGCACCTCGGCCCGAACGTGGGCGTTCGGCAGTTTGTCCGCTCCGGAGTCACTCATCGCCGCGGGGATCCTCTCGCTCGGGCCCGGCTGAGGCGGGCGCCGGCTTCTAAGCATCAAACGGCCCGCTGTCACACGGGCAGGGCGGAAAAAACGCCCGGACCCGCCGGTGCGCGATCCGTCCCTCCGGATGTCCGCAGGGTTACGTTAGGGAAATTTTAACCCTGTCGTCCGACTCTCCGGTGACTGCCTCTTCAGGGAGCCAGACCGATGCCGACAGCCGAGTCCCTGCTTCCGCGCCCTGCGCTGACCAGTCCTTCGCTCCTCGCGGCCACCGTGGCCTCGCTCGGCCGCAGCGCCGTCGACCGCCGCGACCTCTGGCGTCTGCTCACCGACACCTACACGATCGACCTCGATGCCCTCGCGGCGGTCCTCCCGCCCGAGGAGCCCGAGCCGGTCTGGCTGGCGGCCCGGGGCTGACGCCCGCTCCCCTCAGGCCGCGGGCTCGATCCGGAACCGGTCGCCGGCCGCCACGGTCCCGCCCGTCACGACCTCGGCATAGACCCCGCAATCGGCGTGGCCGAGGGCCTTCTGCAGGGCCGGCGGGATCGCGAGGTCGCGCGCGCCGGTCGCCGGATCGACGTTGGTGGCGGCACAGCGCACCGTGCGCTTGGTGACCCGCAGGCGCAGGCCGGCCTCCGAGACCAGTTCCGCTCCGACGAGGTCGAGTTCGGCGAACGGCGCCAGCCCCTCGACGTGCAGGTTGGCGCGAAAGCGCAGCGGATCGACCGCCGCCCCGACCATGTCCTCGACCGCGGCGACGCTGGCGAGGTTGACCAGCGAGACGTAGCCCCGCGGCGCGTCGGTGAAGCGGAAGCCTTCGGGCGCGGTCAGCACCTTCGGCGGCCCGCGCAGCTCGCCGGGCATGAAGCGGCGGAAGAACGCCTCGACGGCGAGCCGGCCCTCCCGGGTCCCGAGATCGGCCCGCACCGCCTCGCGGTCGCCCTCGCGGATCACCAGAGTCCGGGTCTCGTCGTCGTAGCGGGTGGCGAGCCGGGCCAGCGCCTCGTTGCGCATCAGCATCAGGAACTTGATCTTGGGCTGATGCACCGGCGCCGCCGGGTCGTAGCCGCTCGGCCCGTTCTCGACCGCGTAGAGCCGGTCGCCCGGGAAGTAGTCGCCGGCGGTCAGCGCGGCGCTGTCCAGCTTCTCGGGCGACAGGCCCTTCACCGGATAGCGGTGCAGGGCGGCGATGCGCAGGGTCTCGGTCATGGGGGCTCCCGGGGCGTCGGGCGCAGCTTCGGCCCCAGGGAGGGCGGTCGGTCAAGCCGCGATCGTCAGGCTGGTGCGGCAATGCGGCCGGGGCGCGGTTATAGGCAATCTGCAGAATGCCTATAACCGGCGGGCCGAAGGCGGGACGGCGAGCCGCCTCTGCCCGCCCTCCGCCCCGTGAGCGTTGCGCCCGGCGCAGGCCCCATGCCCTCCGTGTCACGAGGCCGTCGTGCTACGAGCCCCTTGTGTAACCGATTTGTCACACCACATCAGCGGAGCCGGCCGCTTCCAGCGAAGAGCCGGGCCCGGGCGCCCTTTCGGCGCCGGGCACCTGTCGTGACCGTTCGCGCCTCGTCGAGGGCGGGCGGGCTCGCACGAGAAGGGGAGACGCGAATGAATTTCGAGAAGTACACCGAGCGGGCGCGCGGCTTCGTCCAGGCCGCCCAGGCGCTCGCCCTGCGCGAGGGGCATCCGCAGCTCGCGCCCGGCCACGTCCTGAAGGTCCTGCTCGACGATCCCGAGGGCCTCGCCGCCGGTCTGGTCGACCGCGCCGGCGGCCAGTCGCGGGTCGCCCTGGCCCAGGTCCAGGCGTGGCTCGACAAGCAGCCGACGGTCTCGGGCGGCGCCGCGCAGCCGCAGGCGACGCGCGAGCTGATGCGCCTGTTCGACACCGCCGAGAAGGCGGCCGAGAAGGCCGGCGATTCCTACGTCACGGTCGAGCGGCTGCTGCTGGCGCTGGCGGTCGAGAAGGATTCGGAGGCCGGAAAAATCCTGGCCTCCGCCGGCGTCACCGCGGCGTCGCTCAACGGCGCGATCAACGCCCTGCGCAAGGGCCGCACCGCCGACAACGCCTCGGCCGAGAATGCCTACGACGCGCTCAAGAAGTATGCCCGCGACCTCACCGAGGCGGCGCGCGAGGGCAAGCTCGACCCGGTGATCGGCCGCGACGAGGAGATCCGCCGCACCATCCAGGTCCTGTCCCGGCGCACCAAGAACAACCCGGTGCTGATCGGCGAGCCCGGCGTCGGCAAGACCGCGATCGTCGAGGGGCTGGCGCTTCGCATCGTCAACGGCGACGTGCCCGAATCCCTCAAGGACAAGAGCCTGCTCGCCCTCGACATGGGCGCGCTGATCGCCGGCGCGAAGTACCGTGGCGAGTTCGAGGAACGGCTGAAGGGCGTGCTCTCCGAGGTCACCGCGGCCGAGGGCGGCATCGTGCTGTTCATCGACGAGATGCACACCCTCGTCGGCGCCGGCAAGGCGGACGGGGCGATGGACGCCTCCAACCTGCTCAAGCCCGCGCTCGCCCGCGGCGAGCTGCACTGCGTCGGCGCGACCACCCTCGACGAGTACCGCAAGCACGTCGAGAAGGACGCCGCCCTCGCCCGCCGCTTCCAGCCGGTCTTCGTGTCGGAGCCGACCGTGGAGGACACGGTGTCGATCCTGCGCGGCATCAAGGAGAAGTACGAGCAGCACCACGGCGTGCGGATTCAGGACGCGGCACTGGTCGCCGCCGCGACTCTGTCGAACCGCTACATCACCGACCGCTTCCTGCCCGACAAGGCGATCGACCTCGTCGACGAGGCGGCCTCGCGCCTGCGCATGCAGGTCGATTCCAAGCCCGAGGAACTCGACAACATCGACCGCGAGATCGTGCGGCTGAAGATCGAGGGCGAGGCGCTGAAGAAGGAGCCCGACGCCGCCTCCCGCGACCGCCTGGCCCGGCTGGAGAAGGAGCTCGGCGACCTCGAGGAGCAGTCGGCGGCGATCACCGCCCGCTGGAAGGCCGAGAAGGACAAGCTCGGCCACGCCGCCGAGCTGAAGAAGAAGCTCGACGAGGCCCGCAACGAACTCGCGGCGGCCCAGCGCCAGGGCCAGTACCAGCGGGCGGGCGAACTCGCCTACGGCATCATCCCGGGCTTCGAGCGCGAGCTCGCCGAGATCGAGGCCCGCGGCCAGGACGGCACCCGCGGCAACGGATCCGGCATGATGGAGGAGGCGGTGACGCCGAGCCACGTCGCCGGGGTCGTGTCGCGCTGGACCGGCGTGCCGGTCGACAAGATGCTCGAGGGCGAGCGCGAGAAGCTGCTCGGCATGGAGACGGCGCTCGCCAAGCGCGTCGTCGGCCAGGGCGAGGCGGTCGAGGCGGTGGCGACCGCGGTGCGGCGGGCTCGGGCCGGCCTGCAGGATCCGAACCGGCCGATCGGCTCGTTCATGTTCCTCGGGCCGACCGGCGTCGGCAAGACCGAGCTGACCAAGGCGCTGGCGCAGTTCCTGTTCGACGACGAGACCGCCCTCGTGCGCCTCGACATGTCGGAATACATGGAGAAGCACTCCGTCTCCCGGCTGATCGGCGCGCCTCCCGGCTATGTCGGCTACGAGGAGGGCGGGGCGCTCACCGAGGCGGTGCGGCGGCGGCCGTATCAGGTCGTGCTGTTCGACGAGATCGAGAAGGCGCATCCGGACGTGTTCAACGTCCTGCTCCAGGTTCTCGACGACGGCCGGCTCACCGACGGGCAGGGGCGGACGGTCGACTTCCGCAACACGCTGCTCATCATGACCTCGAATCTCGGGGCCGAGTATCTGGTGAACCAGCCCGAGGGCCAGGACACCGACGCGGTCCGCGACGAGGTGATGGGGGTGGTGCGGGTCCATTTCCGGCCCGAGTTCCTCAACCGCGTGGACGAGATCATCCTGTTCCACCGGCTGAAGCGCTCGGAGATGGGAGCGATCGTCGACATCCAGCTCGGCCGCCTGCAGCGGCTCCTCGACGAGCGGAAGATCGCCCTCGACGTTGAGGCCGACGCCCGCGGCTGGCTCGCCGAGAAGGGCTACGACCCGGCCTACGGCGCCCGCCCGCTCAAGCGGGTGATCCAGAAGGCGGTGCAGGATCCGCTCGCCGAGCAGATCCTGGCCGGGGCGGTGCATGACGGCGAGACCGTGCCGGTGCGCCTCGGCGCCGGCGGGCTCGTCATCGGCGACCGCGAGGTCGCGACCGAGCGCCGCCCGGCCGGCGTCACGCTGAACTGACCTGCACCCGCCCCCGGGACTTCGCGGTCCCGGGGACGGCCCGTAAGCCTTCCTTGAAGTTCGGGTGCTCTATCTGACGTCGGGGCCTCCGGCGGAACGGGACCGGAGCGCCGCCGGAGGCCCGTCACGCCGGGAGAGCCGCCCATGATCCGGACCGTGCTGTCGCGGCTGCGCAGCGGCCTCGCTCCGAGCGAGCGGATCGCTGTCGACGAGACCGTGACCTACGTGGTCGGCGACGTGCACGGCTGCGATACCCATCTCGACGCGCTGCTGGAGGGGATCGCCGAGCATGCCGGCGGCCGGCCGCGCAACCTCGTCCTCCTCGGCGACTACGTCGATCGCGGGCCCGGCTCGGCCCGGGTGATCGAGACCCTGCGGGCGCTCCAGGCCCGGGAGCCGGACCGGGTCGTCTGCCTGATGGGCAACCACGAATCGATGCTGCTCGCCGCCGCCGACGGTCGCGGCGAGGACATCTGGCGGATCAACGGCGGCGATGCCGTCCTGGCCTCCTACGGCGTGCGGCGGGCCTGCGACCTGCCGGCCGAGGTGATCGCCTGGATCCGCGGCCTGCCGACCGTGCACGGGGACGCGCTGCACTGGTACGTCCATGCCGGGTTCCGGCCGACCCTGCCGGCGCCCGATCCCGACGTGGGCCAGCGGCTGTGGATCCGCGAGCCGTTCCTGAAGGCCGACCACGATTTCGGCCGTCACGTCGTCCACGGCCACACCCCGATCGCCTGCGGCCGTCCGGAGGTCCGGCGCCACCGCACCAACCTCGATACCGGCGCGGTCTTCGGTGGGGCGCTCACCGCCGGCGTGTTCACCGAGAGCCAGGGACCCGCGGTGCAGTTCCTGCGGGTCACCCTGGAATAGGGGATCAGCGCCGCGGCAGGATCGCCGCGAGCCCGGCCAGCACCCAGCCCGCCATCAGCAGCACGCCGCCGGTCGGCGCCGCCATCGGGACGAGCGCGATGCCGGCCAGCGACCGCACCGCGAGGTCGCCGCAGAACAGCACCAGACCCAGCACCAGGGCGATCCCGGCGGCGCGCAGGACGCGCGCGTGGAGCCGGCCGGACGCCGCCAGCGCCACGAGCCCGGTCAGGGCGGTGGCGTGGAACAGCAGGAACTGCGCCGCGGTCGCGAGGCTCGGGCCGGCCTGGAGATGGGCGGCGGCGGCCGACAGCACCACGCCGAGGAAGCCGGCGAGCGCGGCCAGCGCGAGGACCAGCCGCTCGGGCCAGGGCAGCGGGGCGGGCGCCGTCATCCGCCTACGCCCGCTCGGAGAGGAGCCGGGCGATGCTGGCGCGCAGGTCGGCGATGCCTTCCTCGGTGCGGCTCGACGTGAGGATGATCTCCGGAAACGCCGCCGGCCGGCGGGCGAGCGACGCTCGGGTGGCGGCAAGGCGCGCCTCGATCTCGGACTTCTTCAACGCATCGGCCTTGGTCAGGACGATCTGGTACGACACCGCCGCGGTGTCGAGGCCGTCGAGCACCTCGGCATCGTTCGCCTTGATGCCGTGGCGCGCGTCGATCAGCACGTAGACCCGGGCGAGGTTGGCGCGCCCGCGCAGGTAGTCGTGGATCAGCCGCGTCCACGCCTCGACCTTGGCCTTGCCGACCGCGGCGTAGCCGTAGCCGGGCATGTCGACCAGGGTGACCTTGCCGCCGATGTCGAAGAAGTTGAGCAGTTGCGTCCGGCCGGGCGTGTGCGAGGTCCGCGCCAGGGTGTTGCGCCCGGTCAGCGCGTTGACGAGGCTCGACTTGCCGACGTTCGAGCGCCCCGCGAAGGCGATCTCGTGGCCGCGCATCGGCGGCAGCGTCTCGACCGACGGCGCCGAGGACAGGAAGTCGGCGGCGCCCGCGAAGAGCAGCCGCCCGGCCTCCCGCAGGGCGGCGTCCTTGTCCTCCTGCGACTCCATCGGGATCGTCCTCAGCCCTTGGTGGCCTTGGCGGGGGTCCGGCGCGAGAAGGTCGAGCGCATGTTGTCCCACAGCTCCACCTTCACGCCGTTGCGCCGCATGATCCAGTATTGTTGCAGCACCGACAGGGTGTTGTTCCACGCCCAGTAGATCACCAGCCCGGCCGGGAACGAGCCCAGCATGAAGGTGAAGATGATCGGCATGAAGGTGAACACCTGGGCCTGGACCGGGTCCGGCGGGGCGGGGTTCATCTTCATCTGCACGAACATCGTCACGCCCATGATGAGCGGCCAGATGCCGAGATGCAGCAGGTCGGGCGGGGTGAACGGCAGCAGGCCGAACAGGTTGAACAGCGAGGTCGGATCCGGCGCCGCGAGGTCGCGGATCCAGCCGAAGAACGGCGCGTGCCGCATCTCGATGGTGACGAACAGCACCTTGTAGAGCGCGAAGAAGACCGGGATCTGGATCAGCACCGGCCAGCAGCCGGCGACCGGGTTGATCTTCTCCTTCTTGTACAGCTCCATCATCGCCTGCTGCTGCTTCACCTTGTCGTCGGGATAGCGCTCGCGGATGGCGGTCATCTCCGGCTGGACGGCCTTCATCTTGGCCATCGAGACGTAGGAGCGGTTGGCGATCGGCAGGAAGAACAGCTTCAGGATGAAGGTGACGACGAGGATCGACACGCCGAAGTTGCCGAACAGGCGGTAGAAGAAGTCCAGCGCCTTGAACATCGGCTTGGTGATGAAATAGAACCAGCCCCAGTCGATCAGCAGGTCGAAGCTCTTGATGCCGAGCGACTTCTCGTAGCCGTCGACGGTGCCGACCTCCTTGGCGCCGGCGAACAGGCGCTGGGTGGCCTGGGCGGAGGCGCCGGGCGCGATGGTCTGGGCATCGCCGAGGCTGCTCGCCTGATAGACCTTGGTGGCGCCCTCGTCGCGCTCGGTGAAGGCGCCGGTATAGGGGCGGGCCTGATCGGGGATCGCGGTCGCGGCCCAGTACTTGTCGGTGATGCCGACGAAGCCGCCGGTGACGCCGGTCCAGCTGTGGCCGCGGCTGCCGGCGCCGCCGAGGGGATTCTCTTTGGCGAGCTTGTCGTAGGTGTATTCCTGCAGGCCCTGGTCGCCGAGGACGCCGATCATGCCCTCGTGGAGCACGTAGTAGCCCTGAGTGTGCGGCTTGCCCCAGCGCGAGACGAGGCCGTAGGGATGCACGGTGACCGGGGCGGTGCCCGTGTTATCGACCGCGTCGGTGACCGTGAACATGAACTTGTCGTCGACCGCCAGCGTGCGGCGGAAGACGAGGCCGGCGCCGTTGTCCCAGGTCAGGGTCAGGGGCTTGCCCGGGGACAGCGCGTCGCCGTCGGCGGTCCAGAGCGTGTCGGAGCCGGGCAGCGGGCCGGCATTCTGCCCGACCCAGCCGAATTCGGCGTAGTACGGGTTGGCGCTGCCGGCCGGCGACAGCAGCACGATGCGCGGGCTCTGCGGGTCGACCGTCTCGTGGTAGTTCTTGAGCGACACGTCGTCGATGCGAGCGCCGCGCAGGGCCACCGAGCCGGACAGGGCCGGGGTGTCGATGCGGATGCGCGGCGAGGCGGCGACGGCCTGATCGCGCGGCTGCGCGGCGCTCGCCTGCCCGCCGGGGGCGCCCGGCAGGGTGCCGGGCAGCGGGGCGGACGGTCCGCCCTCCTGCGGGCTGGTGGCCGGGCGCGGCTGGGCGGCCTGCTGCGCCAGTTGCTGCTGGCGCTGGCGCTCGACCTGCGGCGCGCTGACGAAGTAGTTCCAGCCGAGCAGCACTGCCAGAGACAGCACCACGGCGATGATCATGTTCGTCTTGTCGTTGCCCATGGTGGATCCGCGACGCCTGCCGCCTCAACAGCGGGGCCGGCGCGGGATCACGGCGTGTCCCCCTCCGGCCCTGCGACCAACACGAAGAGGCGATTCCGGAAACCGGGATCGCCTCAGGATTGACGTTCCGCCCCACCCGGACGGCCGCGCCGGCCGCCGCGCGGCGAGCCCGGCCTGGTCACCACGTCGAGCGCCCGGCGGATGTCCTCGACGAGGAGGGGAAAGGGCGCCGCGAGGGCGTCGCGCCGTCCGATCAGGACGACATCGGCCACCCGCCCGAGATGCCCGCCCGCCGCCTCGGCCACTGCGGCCTTCAGCCGGCGCCGGATGCGGTTGCGCTCGGTGGCGTGGCCGACCCGCTTGGTGACGGTGAAGCCGACCCGCAGCCCCTCCGGCGCGGGGGCATCCCCCGGGGCGGGCTCGCGCACGCGGCCCTGGGCGGACAGGCGCCCGGTATGGAAACGGCGGCCCTCGGCCGCCGCCAGATAGTCCGGGCGCCGCGTGACGCGCCCCAGCGCCGGCACGGGCGCGACGTCGTCGCCGCCGACCGCCATGCCGGACCGGCGGTTACGCCGAGAGACGCTTGCGGCCGCGCGAGCGGCGGGCGGCGATGACCTTGCGGCCGCCGACGGTGGCCATGCGGGCGCGGAAGCCGTGGCGGCGCTTGCGCACGAGCTTCGAGGGTTGATAGGTTCTCTTCACGGCTCACTCTCCGAAGGCCGGGGCCGCGCCGCACGCCCGTGCGGTGCCGCAAGCCCTCGTGGATCGATTGTCATCGGGCGAATAGACGATCGGCACCCGCGCGGGGCGCCGTCTCGCGTCGGGCCGGTGTATGGCCGAACGGTCCCCCCAAGTCAATCGCGGCGGCAGGTGGTCGCCCGCAGGGCAACCGCGCTGAAGCGACGGCCCTGGCGCTCGCCGTCCCGGCCGGCGCGCCCTTGAGCCCGGTCCCGAACCGGGCCATGCCGGGCGCCGGCCCGTTCCGATCCGGGACGGGGCAGGGGAGGACACGCGCGATGTTCGACGAGAACGACCGGCCGCCGCCGCGGCGGACGGGGCACGAGATCGGCCAGGATCTCGTCACGCTGTCGGTGGCCGACCTCGACGAGCGGCTGGTCCTGCTGCGCGGCGAGATCGACCGGCTGGAGGAGGCGCGGCGCCGCAAGCTCGCCTCGCAGGAGGCCGCCGAGGCGTTCTTCAAGCGCTGAGGCGCCGGCGGCAAGCCCTCGCGGGGGCGGCCGGATTCGAGCGGTCGACCCGGCGCGTTAATCATTCGTTAGCCTTTCCGCGCGATAACCAACCCATCCAGTCGTCTGGATGTCGAGTGGGTCCTGTCCACTCTGTTTGATGCCTCCCTGTACGACTTTCGAGCCGCCCCCTCCGGGGCGGCTTTCTTTTTTCGCCCTCCCGCCGCCGGTCCCCGGATCGCGCCGGCCCCCTGCGGCGTTCCCCCCTTAAGGTTAACAACCGGTTGCCGGCGCGGGGACGCCCGGTTGGCGCTATCGTTGCCACCATCGGCCCAGAGGCAGGCGGCGAGGCCCGGATCGGGACGGCCGCCGGTGCGAGACGGGCTCAGGAGGTACCATGGTCGAGATGGATGTCATGTTCCGGGAAGCCCGCGGCACCGTGCGGTTCGGCGAGACCTTCGTCGCGTCCGAGGCGTTCCGGACGCTGTTCCGGGAGGGCATGACCCTGGTGGAGGACACCGCCGCCTATCTCGACGGTCCCGGCCGCGAGGAATCGCGGCTGCTCGCCCGCCACGCCTCCCTGGCCTATGCGAGCGAGAGCATGCGGCTCACCACCCGGCTGATGCAGATCGCCTCCTGGCTGCTCGTCCAGCGCGCGGTCTCGGAGGGGGAACTCACCCTCAGCGAGGCGGCGCAGGAGAAGACCCGGGTCCGCCTCACCAACCAGGAGCCCGCCGGCACCGCGCCGTCCCTCGTCGCCGAGCTGCCGCTGTCGCTCCAGGCGCTGATCGGGCAGTCGAAGCGCCTGCACGCCCGGATCCTGCACCTCGACACCCTGATCTCCGACGATCGCCCGACGCCCGAGCCGCGCGAGAGCCCGGTCGTCGCCCAGCACGACCGCCTGCGGCAGGCGTTCCGGATGGCGTAGGCATCCGGCCGGATGGCGTGAGCGTCCGGCACCAGATGGCGCACGCGAAAAAGCCCCGGACCTCGCGGCCGGGGCTTTTTCGCGTCGTCGGAGAACCGGCGCCCCGAGGGCGCCCGGGTCTCACTTCTTGCCGAACGAGAGGGCGCCGAAGCGCGAGTTGAAGCGAGACACGCGGCCGCCGCGATCCATCAGCTTCTGCTCGCCGCCGGTCCAGGCCGGGTGGGTGTTGGGGTCGATGTCGAGGTTGAGGGTGTCGCCCTCCTTGCCGTAGGTCGACCGGGTGACGTACTCGGTGCCGTCGGTCATCACCACCTTGATGAAGTGGTAGTCGGGGTGCTCCGTCGCCTTCTTGGCGGCAGCGTTCTTTGCCATGACGAATTCCTTGATGCGACCCGTCCGACAGCGTACCGCCGGGCCGCGGCCATTGATCGCGCGTAATCGGATGAGCGGGGGCCTATACCCCACCTCGCGACCACGAACAAGCGTACACGGATCCCACCGCCCACATGCCTTCCGAATCTGACGCGAACCGGCCCAAGGCCGCTCTCGGCGCGCTGAGGCCGCTCGTCCCCTTCGCGGCCCGCTACCGCGGGCGGATCGCCGCCGCGGTGGTGGCGCTGGTCGCGGCCTCGGCCGCGACCCTGGTGGTGCCGGTGGCGGTGCGGCGGGTGGTCGATCTCGGCTTCACCCACGGCAGCGCCGAGGCCGGGCTCGGCATGATCGACGCCTATTTCGGCGGCCTGATCGGCGTCGTCGCGGTGCTCGCGGTGGCGAGCGCCAGCCGGTACTACCTCGTCGTGACCCTCGGCGAGCGGGTGGTGGCCGACCTGCGGACCGCGGTGTTCGGCCAGCTCACCCGCCTCGACCCGGCCTTCTTCGACCGCTCCCGCAGCGGCGAGCTGGTCTCGCGCCTCACCGCCGACGCCGCGCAGGTGAAGTCGGTGTTCGGGGTCTCGTTCTCGATCCTTTTGCGCAACGTCTTCCTGTTCGCTGGCGCCGTCGCCATGATGGTGTGGACGAGCCCGCGCCTCTCGGTGCTGGTCCTCGCGGCGATTCCCGTGATCGTCTTCCCGCTGATCCTGTCGGGCCGCGGGGTGCGGCGGCGCTCGCGCCTCGCCCAGGACCGCCTCGCCGACGCCTCGGCCTACGCCACCGAGGCGGTCGGCGCCGTGCGCACCATGCAGGCCTTCGGCATGGGGCCGGCCACCGCCGCACGGTTCTCGGAGGCCTCGGAAGCCGCCTTCGCGGCGTCGCGGGACTCGGCGCGGGCGCGGGCGCTGCTCACCGGCGTCGCGATCTTCCTCGTCTCCGGCAGCGTCGTCGGCGTGCTGTGGTACGGCGCGCAAGGGGTGGCCGGCGGCACGATGAGCGCCGGCCAGCTCTCGCAGTTCGTGCTCTACGCGGTGTTCGGCGCGAGCGCGCTCGGCCAGCTCTCGGAGGTCTACGGCGAACTCACCCTCGCGGCCGGCGCCGCCGAGCGCCTCGCCGAGATCCTCGCCACCCGCCCGGCGATCGAGCCGCCGGCCCGGCCGCTGCCGCTGCCCGAGCCGCCCCGCGGCGAGATCGCCTTCGCCCGGGTCGGCTTCACCTATCCGACCCGCCCCGGGCGCCCGGCCCTGCGCGACCTCGACTTCACGGTGGCGCCGGGCGAGCGGGTCGCCCTCGTCGGCCCCTCGGGCGCCGGCAAGAGCACGGTGCTGCAACTGCTGCTGCGGTTCTACGACCCGGATTCGGGGGAGGTGCGGATCGACGGCGTGGCGGTCGACACGGCCGATCCCGATGCCCTGCGCCGCCGCATCGCCCTGGTGCCGCAGGACCCGACGGTGTTCAGCGGCAGCGTCCTCGACAACATCCGCTACGGCAGCCCCGAGGCCGGCGAGGCGGCGGTGATCGCCGCGGCCGAGCGCGCCCACGCGGACGGGTTCATCCGGGCCCTGCCGCAGGGCTACGCCACCCTCATCGGCGAGCGCGGCGTCACCCTGTCGGGCGGCCAGCGCCAGCGCATCGCCATCGCCCGGGCGATCCTGAAGGATGCCCCGATCCTGCTCCTCGACGAGGCGACCTCCGCCCTCGACGCCGAGAGCGAGCGGGCGGTGCAGGCGGCCCTCGACCTCTTGATGAAGGGGCGCACCACCCTCGTCATCGCCCACCGCCTCGCCACGGTGCGGGCGGCCGACCGCATCCTGGTGCTCGACGACGGCCGGGTGGTCGAGCAGGGCACGCACGAGCGGCTGCTCGCCCGCGGCGGGCTCTACGCCCAGCTCGCCGCGCTGCAGTTCGACAGCCTGGACGGCGGGGCGCTCCAGGCCCAGGCGGGACGGCGGCTGGCCGGCACCCCGGCGGAGGCGTGAGGGGTCCAGGGCAATCGGGCGAACCCGATTGCCCTGGTGAGGGGTCCCGCCCGGATTGCCAACCGCCCCCGGGCCCGTGCATTCCTTACGGCATGTCCCTGCCGGTGCCCCTCTCCGCGGTGCGCTCGTTCGAGGCGGCCGCCCGGCGGCGCTCGTTCAAGGCGGCGGCCGTCGAGCTGAACCTCACGGCGAGCGCGGTCAGCCACGCGATCCGCAAGATGGAGGACGCCCTCGGCGTCGCGCTGTTCGAGCGCGGCGGCCACGGCGTCGCCCTCACGCCGGCCGGCGAGGCGCTGCTGGAGCATGTCGGGCGCGCCTTCGAGGAACTGCATCGCGGGCTCGACCTCGTGGCGGCCCGCGGCTCGCAACTGCTGCGGCTGCACTGCGCCCCGAGCTTCGCCGCCCAGTGGCTGACCCCGCGGCTCGCCCGCTTCCTCGCCGACCATCCGGGCTTCGAGGTGCGGCTCGCCGCCGGCATGGACTATGCCCGCTTCACCACCGACGAGTTCGACGCCGACATCGTCTACGGGCCGCCGCGGGGGCAGGGACTCGTCGTCCTGCCGCTGGTCACCGAGACGGTGACGCCGCTCTGCGACCCCGAGCGGGCGGCGCGGATCCGCCGGGCCGCCGACCTCGCCGACCATGTTTTGATCCAGAGCGACAACAAGCAGGTGCGCTGGCCGCTCTGGTTCGCCCGCAACGACCTGCCGCCGCCGCGCCCGCAGGGGGTGCGGTTCGACCGCAGCTTCCTCGCCATCGCGGCCGCCGCCAACGGCCTCGGCGTCGCCCTCGAATCGACCCTGCTCGCCGAGGCCGAGATCGCCAGCGGCCGCCTCGTCGCGCCGCTCGCCGGCCGGTCGCAGGACGTGACCTATGTCGGCCACCACCTCGTCTTCCCGGCCGCGACCCGGCGGCGGGCGCCGCTGCGGCTGTTCGCCGAGTGGCTGGCGGGGGAGCTGCGAATCGAACTCAACCTCCCGGACCTCTGATCCCCGGTGAAGCCGCCCGCGACGTGAATCCGATTCATCACCCCCGTGCAAACATCGCGTTTGTTCCCTGAGGGGCCGGATGGCAGGGTGCCCCCAACGAAAGCGAGAGGAAGCGCCCGGCCGCCAAGGCCGGAGGGTGACGGCAGGACGAGCCTCCTGCCGGCGACGGCCGCGCCGTGCGTGGCCCACCGCCTCCCGCGATCAAGGATCCTCGCCCGAACGGGCGACAGGGAGGTTGTCATGCTTCTGTCCGACAAGGTCTGCGTCATCACCGGTGCGGCGTCCCTTCGCGGGATCGGCCGGGCCACCGCCCGCCTGTTCGCCGAGCACGGCGGCAAGGTGGTGATCCTCGACCTCGACGCCGGTCAGGCCGAAGAGGCCGCCCGCGACCTCGGCCCCGGCCATCTCGGGCTGGCCTGCAACGTCACCGACAAGGCCGCCTGCCTCGCCGCCGCCGACGAGATCGTCTCGCGCCTCGGCCGCATCGACGTGCTGATCAACAACGCCGGCATCACCCAGCCGCTCAAGATCATGGACATCGCGCCGGAGAACTACGACGCGGTGACCGACGTGAACCTGCGCGGCACCCTGTACATGTCGCAGGCGGTGATCCCGCAGATGCGCCAGCAGCGATCCGGCTCGATCGTCTGCATGTCGTCGGTCTCGGCCCAGCGCGGCGGCGGCATCTTCGGCGGTCCGCACTACAGCGCGGCCAAGGGCGGCGTGCTCGGCCTGTGCAAGGCGATGGCGCGCGAACTCGGCCCCGACGGCATCCGCGCCAACTCGGTGACGCCCGGCCTGATCCAGACCGACATCACCGGCGGCAAGCTCACCGACGAGCTGAAGGCCGACATCATCAAGGGCATCCCGCTCGCCCGCCTCGGCGTCGCCGACGACGTCGCCAAGGCGTGCCTGTTCCTCGCTTCCGACCTGTCGTCCTACACCACCGGTGCGGTGATCGACGTCAACGGCGGCATGCTGATCCACTGACCCCCGCCGGGCGCGCCGCGCGGCGCGCCTCCCAGAATCACCCAGACAACCCGGGAGGACACCATGCAGCCGGAACCGGCCGCCTCTCCGCACGACCGCTCGAACGTCTCGCTCGCCGAGCGCGCCTACCGCATCCGCCGCCATGCCCTGCGCATGGGCGAGGTCCAGGGCCAGGGCTACATCGCCCAGGCGCTCGGCATCGCCGACGTGCTGGCGGTGTCGTACTTCCACGCCATGACCTATCGGCCGAACGACCCCGAATGGGAGGGCCGCGACCGCTTCCTGCTCTCGATCGGCCACTACGCCATCGCGCTCTATGCCGCCCTGATCGAGGCCGGCATCGTCCCGGAGGACGAGCTGGAGACCTATGGCGGCGACGACAGCCGCCTGCCGATGTCCGGCATGGCCGCCTACACCCCCGGCATGGAGATCACCGGCGGCTCCCTCGGCCACGGCCTCGGGCTCGCGGTCGGCTTCGCGCTGGGGCTCAAGCGCAAGAACTCCAAGGCGTTCGTCTACAACCTGTTCTCCGACGGCGAACTCGACGAGGGCTCGACCTGGGAGGCGGCGATGTCGGCCGGCTCCTACGGCCTCGACAACCTCATCGGCATCGTCGACGTCAACGGCATGCAGGCCGACGGCCCCTCGACCGGGGTCCTCAACTTCGAGCCGCTGGCGCCGAAATTCGAGGCGTTCAACTGGTTCGTCCAGCGGGTCGACGGCAACGACCTCGACGCGGTGGTGAAGGCGTTCGACGCCGCCCGCAGCTACGAGGGCAGGAAGCCCCGCATCGTTATCTGCGACACCCGCATGGGCAAGGGCGTGCCGTTCCTCGAGGAGCGCGAGCGCAATCACTTCCTGCGCGTCGAGGCCGACGAGTGGACGAAGGCCCTGGACGTCCTCGAACAGGGCTACCGCAGCACCGAGGGGAGGGCGTGATGAGGCGCTCGAAGTACGAACGGCCCGCGCATCTCGGGCAGGCGAGCGACGGTCCGCGCCTGAAGACCTCGGCGATGATCGCCTCGCTCGCCGCCGAAGGGCAGCGCACCGTAGCGGCCCCGTTCGGGCACGCCCTGGCGAAGCTCGCCGAGGAGCGCCCCGAGATCGTCGGGCTGAGCGCGGATCTCAGCAAGTACACCGACCTGCACATCTTCGCGAAGGCGCATCCCGACCGCTTCTACCAGATGGGCATGGCCGAGCAGCTGCTCATCAGCGCGGCGGCCGGCATGGCGCGGGAGGGCTTCATGCCCTTCGCGACGACCTACGCGGTGTTCGCGGCGCGGCGCGCCTACGACTTCATCTGCCTCGCGATCGCCGAGGAGAACCTGAACGTCAAGATCGCCTGCGCCCTGCCGGGCCTGACCACAGGCTACGGCCCGAGCCACCAGGCGACCGAGGACGTCGCGATCTTCCGCGGCATGCCGAACCTGACCATCATCGACCCGTGCGACGCCCACGAGATCGAGCAGGTCGTGCCCGCCATGGCGGCGCATCAGGGCCCGGTCTACCTGCGCCTGCTGCGCGGCAACGTCCCGCTGATCCTCGACGAGTACGGCTACACGTTCGAGCTCGGCAAGGCCAAGACCATCCGCGACGGCAACGACGTGCTCATCATCTCGTCGGGCCTGATGACCATGCGGGCGCTCGAGGCCGCCCAGAAGCTCGCCGACGACAGGGTCGACGTCGCGGTGCTGCACGTGCCGACGATCAAGCCCCTCGACGAGGCGACGATCCTGCGCGAGGTGGCCAAGGGCGGCCGGCTCGTGGTGGTGGCCGAGAACCACACGGTGATCGGCGGCCTCGGCGAGGCGGTGGCCGGGCTGCTGCTGCGCTCGGGCACCATCCCGCCCGGCTTCCGCCAGATCGGCCTGCCGGACGAGTTCCTCGACGCCGGCGCGCTGCCGACCCTTCACGACCGCTACGGCATCTCGACCGACGCGGTGGCGCGGAGGATCCGCGAGTGGCTCTGAGCGTCGCCTTCGCGGGCCTCGGCTCGATGGGCGTGCCGATGGCGCGCAACCTCGTGCGAAGCGGCTTCCCGGTCCGCGGCTACGACGTGCGGCCCGAGGGACGGGCCGCCTTCGAGGCGGCGGCCGGCCGCGGCGGCACCGCCGCCAGCACGGTCGCGGCGGCGGCGGAAGGCGCCGACGTCCTGATCCTGATGGTGGTCAACGCCGCCCAGGCCGAGGCCGCCCTGTTCGGCGAGGGCGCGCTCGCCGCGCTCGCGCCGGACGCCACCGTGATCCTGATGGCGACCTGCCCGCCGGACGCGGTGGCGGGCCTCGCCGCCCGCGTCGAGGCGGGCGGGCGCCGCTTCGTCGACGCCCCGGTCTCCGGCGGGGTCGTCGGGGCGGAGGCCGCGACGCTGACCATCATGGCGGCGGCGCCCGCCGAGGTGCTGGCGCGGGTGCGCCCGGTCCTCGACGCGCTCGGCGACAAGGTGTTCGTGGTCGGCACGAAGGCGGGGCAGGGAGCGACCGTCAAGGCGGTCAACCAGCTCCTGTGCGGCGTCCACATCGCCGCCTGCGCCGAGGCCCTGTCCCTCGCCGCCCGGGTCGGCGTCGATCTCGGCGTGGTGCTGGAGATCCTGTCCGGCTCCTCGGCGTCGAGCTGGATGCTCAAGGATCGCGGACCGCGGATGCTCGAGGCCGAGCCGCGGGTGACGAGCGCCGTCGACATCTTCGTCAAGGATCTCGGCATCGTGCTGGAGGCCGGACGCGACCAGAAGGCGGCCCTGCCGCTGGCGGCGCTCGCCCACCAGCTTTTCCTGTCGACCTCCGGCCGCGGCGACGGCGCCGCCGACGACAGCCAGGTGATTCGCGCCTATCGCCTGCTCAACGGCGATTGAGGGCCGACGTCCCGCCGCGGGGAAGACCCTGCGGCGGAGCGGCCCCGCCGGGGCGCCATCAAGACCCAACGACATCCCAGGGAGCACGTCCATGAGCCAGTTCACCCGCCGCAGCCTGCTGGCCGGCGCCGCCGCCATGCCGCTGTTCGGCATCCTCACCCGCCGGGCCGACGCCGCCGAGTTCGACTACAAGCTCGCCACCGGCCAGGATCCGACCCACCCGGTCAACATCCGGGCCCAGGAGGCGCTCGACCGCATCCGCGAGGCCTCGGGCGGCCGCCTCGACATCAAGCTGTTTCCGGCCAACCAGCTCGGCTCCGACACCGACCTGCTGTCGCAGGTCCGCAACGGCAGCGTCGAGTTCTTCAACCTCTCGACCTCGATCCTCTCGACCTTCGTGCCGGTCGCCGCCCTGCCCAACACCGGCTTCGCGTTCAAGGACTACGACGCGGTCTGGAAGGCGATGGACGGCGGCGTCGGCACCTACGTCCGCGAGCAGATCGCCAAGACGCCGATCCAGACCGTGTCGAAGGTGTGGGACAACGGCTTCCGCCACATCACCTCCTCGACCCGCGAGATCCGTACCCCCGAGGACCTGAAGGGCTTCAAGATCCGCGTCCCGCCCTCGCCGATGCTGACCTCGGTGTTCAAGGCGCTCGACGCCGGCGCGGCGCCGCTGAACTTCAACGAGCTGTACTCGGCGCTGCAGACCAAGATCTTCGAGGGCCAGGAGAACCCGCTCGCCATCACGGCGACGACCCGGCTCTACGAGGTGCAGAAGAGCTGCAGCCTCACCGGCCACGTCTGGGACGGCTACTGGATCCTCGGCAACAAGCGCGCGCTCCAGCGCCTGCCGGAGGACCTGCGCGCCCTGGTGACCAAGGAACTCGACCGGTCGGCCGACGACCAGCGCGCCGACATCGTCAAGCTCAGCTCCGCCCTGCGCACCGAACTGTCGGGGAAGGGGATCACCTTCATCGACGTCGACCGCGAGCGGTTCCGGGATGCCCTCGGCAAGACCAGCTTCTACAAGGACTGGAAAGCCAAGTACGGCGACGCCGCCTGGGACCAGCTCGAGGCGGTCTCCGGCAAGCTGGCCTGACAACAACCGATCACGCTCTGGGAGGAGCCCGATGCATCTTGAACTCGCGACCGACGCGCCGCCGTTGCCGGCCACCGGCCGGCAGGCCGTGCTGAAGACCCTGGACGACCTCCTGGGTCGCCTGATCGAGATTCCCGCGGCGCTCCTCGTGGTGGCCGAGGTGGTGGTTCTGCTGGGAGGCGTGGTCAGCCGCTACGTCTTCCACGCCCCGATCGTCTGGTCGGACGAACTCGCCTCGATCCTGTTCCTCTGGCTCGCGATGCTCGGCGCGGTGGTGGCCTACCGCCGCGGCGAGCACATGCGGATGACCGCCCTGGTCAGCCTCGCCTCGCCGCGGACCCGCGCCTTCCTGGACGCGGTGTCGCTCACGGCGGGGCTGGTCTTCGTCACCCTGCTGCTGCACCCGGCCTACGAGTTCGCGGCGGAAGAGATTTTCGTGCAGACGCCGGCGCTGGAGATCACCAACGCCTGGCGTGCCGCCGCCCTGCCGGTCGGCTTCGGGCTGATGTTCGTCATCTCGGTCCTGCGCCTGCTGGAGAGCGGCGACTGGCGCGTCGCCGCCGCGGCGCTCGTGGTCGCCGCCCTGGTCGCGGTCGCCCTGATCCTGCTGGAGCCGGTGCTGCGCACGCTCGGCAACTGGAACCTGCTGCTGTTCTTCGTCATCGGCGTCGGCGCCCTGGTCTTTTCCGGCGTGCCGATCGCCTTCGCGTTCGGGCTCGCCACCTTCGCGTATCTCGTCTTCACCACCCGCGCCCCGTCGATGGTGGTGGTCGGCCGGATGGACGAGGGGATGAGCCACCTGATCCTGCTCGCCGTGCCCCTGTTCGTGTTCCTCGGCCTGCTGATCGAGATGACCGGCATGGCCAAGGCGATGGTCGGCTTCCTCGCCTCGCTCCTCGGCCACGTCCGCGGCGGCCTGCACTACGTGCTGGTGGGCGCGATGTACCTCGTCTCGGGCATCTCGGGCTCCAAGGCCGCCGACATGGCGGCGGTGGCCCCCGTGCTGTTTCCCGAGATGAAGGCGCGCGGCGCCAAGGAGGGCGACCTCGTCGCGCTGCTCTCGGCCACCGGCGCCCAGACCGAGACCATCCCGCCGAGCCTCGTTCTCATCACCATCGGGTCGGTGACCGGCGTCTCGATCACCGCCCTGTTCACCGGCGGCCTGCTGCCGGGCCTCGTGCTCGGCATCACCCTGTGCGCCCTCGTCTGGTGGCGCTACCGCAACGAGGACCTGAGCCACGTCAAGCGCGCCACCGGCGCCGAGATCGGCAAGGCCCTGGTCATCGCCTTCCCGGCGCTGGCGCTGCCCTTCGTGATCCGCGCCGCGGTGGTGGAGGGCGTCGCGACGGCGACCGAGGTCTCGACCATCGGCATCGTCTACGCGATCTTCGCCGGCCTGCTGATCTACCGCCAGTTCGACCTCAAGCGGGTCTACCCGATGCTGGTCTCGACCGCCTCGCTGTCGGGGGCGATCCTGCTCATCATCGGGGCGGCGACCGGCATGGCCTGGGCGCTCACCCAGTCCGGATTCTCGCAGAGCCTCGCCGTGATGATGAAGGGCCTGCCCGGCGGCCCGCTCGGCTTCCTGATCGTGTCGGCGGTGGCGTTCGTGATCCTCGGCTCGGTGCTGGAAGGCATCCCGGCGATCGTGCTGTTCGGCCCGCTGCTGTTCCCGATCGCCAGGCAGGTCGGGGTGCACGAGGTGCACTACGCGATGGTGGTGATCCTGGCGATGGGCGTCGGCCTGTTCGCCCCGCCCTTCGGCGTCGGCTACTACGCGGCCTGCGCGATCAGCCGGATCCATCCGGACGAGGGCATCCGTCCCATCGTCGGCTACATCGTCGCCCTGCTGGTCGGCCTCGCCGTGGTCATCGCTGTGCCGTGGATCTCAATCGGCTTCCTCGGCTGAGGCGAGCCGTGACGGCGGCGGGAGCTTGGCTCCCGCCGCTCCCAAGACCCTGTCCCTTTTCCCGGACGACTGAAGCGTCAGCGCAGGGAGATCCGGGATCCAGCGAAAGAAGTGCCGCGGAGCGGCTCAGCCTGTCGGCACCGTGGCTGAGTCCAGACGCTTCGCGACTTGGTGTGCTGGTTCCCGGATCTCCTTCCACTGCGTTTCGGTCGTCCGGGAAAGGGGGACGACAATCAAACCTTTCTCCCAGATTTCGACACCCTCGCCCTCCCCGACGCCCCTCCCGGGGCGCCCGGCGGAGCCTTGCCGCGAGACAGCCCAGGACGACCCCATGACCCCCTCCGTCTCCCCCGGCCGGATGGCCGACGCGATCCGGTTCCTCGCTCTCGACGCGATCGAGCGGGCCGGCGACGGTCATCCCGGGGCGCCCCTGGGCTGCGCCGAGATCGCCACCGCGCTGTTCACCCGCCACCTCGTCTGCAATCCGGCCGATCCGGAATGGCCGAACCGCGACCGCTTCGTGCTGTCGAACGGTCACGGCTCGATGCTGCTCTACGCCCTGCTGCACCTGTCGGGCTACGACGGCATCTCGATCGAGGCGATTCGCAACTTCCGCGAACTCGGCTCGCCCTGCCACGGCCACCCGGAATACGCGCCGCATCTCGGCATCGAGGCGACCACCGGCCCGCTCGGGCAGGGCATCGCCAACGCGGTCGGGATGGCGGTGGCCGAGGCGCGGCTCGCCGCCGAGTTCGGGCCCGACCTCGTCGACCACCGCACCTACGCCCTCGTCGGCGACGGCTGCCTGCAGGAGGGCGTCGCCCACGAGGTGATCTCGCTCGCCGGCCACCTGCGCCTCGGCAAGCTCGTCTTCCTGTGGGACGACAACCGCATCACCGACGACGGCGGCACCGAGCTGTCGATCTCCGAGGACGTGCGCGCCCGTTTCCAGGCGGCGCAGTGGCAGGTCATCGACGCCGACGGCCACGACGTCGAGGCGGTCTCGGCCGCCCTGCTCCTCGCCCGCCAGGACCCGCGCCCGACCCTGATCGCCTGCCGCACGGTGATCGGCCGCGGCCTGCCGCGGCTCGAAGGCCAGCGCGGCGCCCATGGCGGCCGGGTCTTCGCGCAGGACCTCGCCGAGGCCCGCACCGCCCGCGATTGGGACCATCCGGCCTTCACCGTGCCGGACGACGTGCTCGCCGCGTGGCGCGAGGGCGCCGGCGCGCGCAACCGCGCGGCCTACGAGTCCTGGCGCGCCGCCCGCGCCGCGCTGCCGCCCGAGACCCGCGAGGCGTTCGACCGCCGCCACGACGCCCGCCTGCCCGAGGGCTGGCAGGCCACCCTGCACGCCCTGCGCGACCGTCTCGCCGGCACCGCGATGGCCTCGATCGAGGTCTCGGCCGAGGCCGTGGCCCGGCTCTCCGAGGCGATGCCCGAGCTGTTCAGCGGCGCCCCCGACCTCGAAGGCCCGACGAAGCACAAGCAGGCCCTGCCGGCCTTCACGGCGGAGAACCGTGGCGGGCGCTACCTGCATTACGGCATCCGCGAGCACGCCATGGGCGCGATGATGAACGGCATCGTCGCCCATCGCGGCCTGATCCCGGTCGGCGCGACCTACCTCGTGTTCTCCGACTACATGCGGCCGCCGCTCAGGATGGCGGCTTTGATGGAGTTGCCGGTCGTCACGGTCTACAGCCACGATTCGATCGGCATCGGCCGCAACGGCCCAACCCACCAGCCCGTCGAGTTCCTCGCCTCCCTGCGGGCGATCCCCAACATGCTGGTGCTGCGCCCGGCCGACGCCGTCGAGGCGGTGGAGTGCTGGGAGATGGCGCTCACCAACCGCCACGGTCCGACCTCGCTGATCTGCTCGCGGCAGGCCCTGCCGGCCCTGCGCGAGGGCGGCGGCGCCAACCGATCGGCCCGCGGCGCCTACGTGCTGGCCGACGCCCAGGGCGGCGAGCGGCGTGCCACGATCGTCGCGACGGGATCGGAGGTCGCGGTGGCGCTCGCGGCGCGGAAAGTCCTCCAGGCCGAGGGGGTGCCGACCGCCGTGGTGTCGATGCCGTCCTGGGAGGCGTTCGAGGCGCAGGATCCGGAGTACCGGGCCTCGGTGATCCCCCGCGGCCCGGTGCGGGTCGCGGTCGAGGCGGCGATCCGCCAGGGCTGGGACCGCTGGATCGGCGAGGACGGCGGCTTCGTCGGCATGACCGGCTTCGGCGCCTCCGGCCCGGCCGAGGAACTCTTTCGCCATTTCGGCATCACGCCCGAGGCGGTGGCGCAGGCGGTGCGGGCGCGGCTGTCGCCGTCGGCCGGCCATTGACCGGACCGGCCGGGGACCTACCCTCCAGGTCCCCGCCGAGCCGGATCCGCCGCGTGCACCACGACGCCCTGCCGCTCTCGAAGAGCACGCATATCCGCGTCGCCTGCGGCGGCGGCGACCGTGAAGTCACGATCGCGAGCCTGCGGCGGCGACTGGGGATCGACGCCCTGGTGCGGCTGCATCCGGCCGATTTCCGGGCGCTGCCGCCGGAGTGGCGGCACTTCGTGCATTTCAATCTCGAACACACCACCAACGCGGCGGGCGAGCGCTACGCCGTCGTGCCGATCGTGACGCCGGGGTGCCGGCGTGATGACGGCACCGAGGTGCTGCCGGTGGTCGATCTCGCGCCCCGCCGGATCGGCACCTGCCTCGAGGTCCGCCAGGGCGTGCCGCTGGCCGAGATCGGCCCCGACCTCTTCGCGCACTCGCTGCCCCACATCCGCTCGCCCGGGCAACTGGCGCAGGCGCTGGTCGAGCGCTACCGCGACCTATTCCCGGACCTGTCCGACGCCGAGATCGCCGCCCGCGGCTGCGCCATCACCCGCATCGCCTTCGACCCGTGATACGGAATCCGGAAGATTGCTTCCGGATTCCGTATCATCAGCCCGCGCGGCGCAGAGCAAAGCTCTGCGCGCACCTGAGGGGAGTCGATTTCCGCATCGCGAAGCGATCCATCGGAACTCGTATGACCCCGGCCGCCGAACCTTTGCCATGGTGCGGGCTGAGGGTGAGGCGTCGCGGAGGTCGCGTCCGCGTCGAGTCGTGTGATGCCGGAGGGCTCTCGATGACCGGAAAGACGTCCATTGCGGCGTTCGCCGCCTGCCTGATCCTGGCGACCGGCGCCGGCTTCGCCGGAGCCCAGGCGCCGAAACCCGCTCCGGCCGCCAAGCCGGCCCCGTCCGGACAGAGCGCCGACGACGCGATGACCGACGTCGACCCGGCGGTGGTGGCCCAGTGCAAGTCCGAGGCGGACCGGAAAAGGCTGAAGGGCGCTCCGCGGACCGAGTTCCTGCGCGCCTGCGCCGACCCCGAGGATTGAACGGCCGCTGCCGCTCACCCCCGGGCGAACACCCGCGCCGCCGCCGCCTCGAGCCGCACCCGGTCGCCCGGCCGGTAGACCTCGGTGACCGCCACCTCGACCGGCGCCTCGGCGCCGTCGAGCTGGATCTCCGCCACCGTCCCGCGACCGGTGCGGCGCCACTCGCGCACCGTGCCCGGCAGGGCGTTCTCCCCCTGGCCGACCGCGAGGTCCCACGGGCGCAGGCACAGATCGACCGGGCCCTGCGGCCAGCCGGACTCGGCGGCCAGCACCGGGCGGCCGTCGACCCAGACCCGGCCCTGCCGCACCTCGGCCGCGAGGCGGGCGGTCTCGCCGACGAACGACATCACGAAGCGCGAGGCCGGGTGGTCCTGGACCTCGTGCGGGGCGCCGACCTGCTCGATCCGGCCGCGGTTGAGGATCGCGATCCGGTCGGCGAGTTCGAGCGCCTCGTCCTGGTCGTGGGTGACGAAGATCGTGGTCTGGCCGGTCTCGCGGTGGATCTCGCGCAGCCAGCGGCGCAGGTCCTTGCGCACCTGGGCGTCGAGGGCGCCGAACGGCTCGTCGAGGAGCAGCACCGAGGGCTCGACGGCGAGCGCCCGGGCGAGCGCGACCCGCTGGCGCTGGCCGCCGGAGAGCTGGCCGGGATAGCGCTTGGCCAACGTCGGGAGTTGTACGAGGTCGAGCAGCCGCTCGACCCGCGCCTTGATCTCGGCCTCCGGCGGGCGGCGCTTGCGCTCGCGCGAGCGCAAGCCGTAGGCGATGTTCTCGAACACCGTGAGGTGGCGAAACAGGGCGTAGTGCTGGAACACGAAGCCGACGCCGCGGCGCTGGACCGGGATGTCGGTGGTGTCCTGGCGGCCGAAGAACACCCGGCCGCCATCCGGGATCTCCAGGCCGGCGATGACGCGCAGCAGGGTGGTCTTGCCCGAGCCCGAGGGCCCGAGCAGCGCCAGCAGCTCGCCCGGCGCGATGTCGAGGCTGACGCCCTCGAGAGCCGCCGGGCCGGCGCCGCCATAGGACTTGAGGATGCCCTCGACCCGCACCGCGGTGCCGCCGTGATGCACGGCGCCCGACGCGAGGCTGTCGGCGCGGGCGCGCAGGTCGTCGCGGGCGAGGCCGGAGACGCCGGCGGGAGCCAGGGTGGCGGTCATCTCAGTGGCCTCCGCGCCCTGCGAGAGAATCCGCGTGGCGCCATTCGAGGAAGGTCTTTCCGGCCAGCGTGACGAGGGCCAGGAGAGCCAGGAGAGAGGCGATGCCGAAAGCCGCGACGTAGTTGTATTCATTGTACAGGATCTCGACGTGGAGCGGCATGGTGTTGGTGAGACCGCGGATCCGCCCGGACACCACCGAGACGGCACCGAACTCGCCCATTGCCCGGGCGTTGCACAACAGAACCCCGTAGAGCAGCGCCCAGCGGATGTTGGGGAGCGTGACCGTCCGGAAGACCCGCCAGGGGCTCGCCCCGAGGGTCAACGCGGCCTCCTCGTCGGTGGTGCCCTGGTCCTGCATCAGCGGGATCAGCTCGCGGGCCACGAACGGGAAGGTGACGAACACCGTCGCCAGCACGATGCCGGGCACCGCGAAGATGATCTCGATGCCGTGGCGCTGGAGGAACGGGCCGAGCAGGCCCTGGGCGCCGAAGATCAGGACGTAGATCAGCCCGGCCACCACCGGCGAGACCGAGAACGGCAGGTCGATCAGCGTGATGAGCAGGTTGCGGCCGCGGAAGTCGAACTTCGCGATCGCCCAGGAGGCGGCGAGCCCGAACGCGACGTTGAGCGGCACCGCGATGACCGCCACCAGCAGCGTCAGGCGGATCGCCGCCTGCGCGTCCGGCTCGGCGAAGGTGTCGAGGAACGAGCCGAGCCCCTTGCTCAGGGCCTCGGTGAACACCACCGCGAGCGGCAGCAGCAGGAACAGCGCGAGGAACGCCACCGCCGCGACGGTCAGGGCGATGCGGACCGGCCGCGGCTCGGTGAGCGCCGCGATGCTCCGGGGGGAGGCCAGGCCCTCAGACATGACCGAACCTCCTCCGGCTGTAATCCTGGATCAGGTTGATCGCCAGGAGCGCGGAGAACGACATCAGCAGCATCACCGCCGCGATCGCGGTGGCGCCGGTGTAGTTGAACTCCTCGAGCTTGATGACGATGAGCAGCGGCGCGATCTCGGAGACGTAGGGCAGGTTGCCGGCGACGAAGATCACCGAGCCGTACTCGCCGACCGCGCGGGCGAAGGCCAGCGCGAAGCCGGTCAGCATCGCGGGGACCAGCGGCGGCAGGATCACGGTGACGAGGGCGCGGAATCGCGAGGCGCCCAGGATCGCGGCCGCCTCCTCGCTCGACTTGTCGATCTCGGCCACCAGCGGCTGCACCGTGCGGACGCAGAACGGCAGGCCGACGAAGACCAGCGCCACCAGGATGCCGAGCGGCGTGTACGCGACCTTGATGCCGAGTTCGGCGAGCGGCGCGCCGAGCCAGCCGTTCGGGGCGTAGAGGGCGGCGAGCGCGATGCCCGCGACCGCGGTCGGCAGGGCGAAGGGCAGGTCGACCAGGGCGTCGATGAGCCGCCGGCCGGGGAAGCGGTAGCGGGTCAGGACCCAGGCGATCAGCAGCCCGGCCACAGCGTCGATGGCGGCCGCCGCGAGCGAGAGGCCGAACGAGGTCTTCAGCGCCGCGAGGTTGCGGGAATCGGTGACGAGCGCCCACAGCCCGGCCGGGCCGATGGCGGAAGCACGCAGCAGCAGCACCGCGAGCGGCAGCAGCACGACCAGCGTCAGGTAGGTGACCGTGATGCCGAAGGTGAGGCGGAATCCGGGCAGCGCGCTCGGGCGCAGGAACGGCCGCCCCGCGCGCGGGGCGGCCGGCGCCAGGGCCGCGGGGCTCACTGACGCGCCTTGAGGATGGTGTCGAACACGCCGCCGTCGTCGAAGTGGGTCTTCTGCGCCTTGGCCCAGCCGCCGAACGCGCCGTCGATGGTGACGAGCTTCAGCTTCGGAAACCGGGCGAGATCCTCCTTGGCGGCGGCCGATTCGTCGCGCGGGCGGTAGTAGTTCCTGGCGATGATCCGCTGCGCCTCGGGGGTGTAGAGGAACTGCAGGTAGGCCTCCGCCTGCTTGCGGGTCCCCTTCTGGTCGACGTTGGCGTCGACGAGCGACACCGGCGGCTCGGCGAGGATCGACAGCGACGGCACGACGATGTCGAACTTGCCCTTGCCGAACTCCTCGTCGGCGAGGAAGGCCTCGTTCTCCCAGGCGACCAGCACGTCGCCGAGACCGCGCTGCACGAAGGTCGTGGTCGCGCCGCGGGCACCCGTGTCGAGCACCGGCACGTTCTTGAACAGGCCGACGAGGAAGTCCTTCGCCTTGGCCTCGTCGCCGCCGTTCTTCTCCAGCGCGTAGGCATAGGCCGCGAGGTAGTTCCAGCGCGCCCCGCCCGAGGTCTTCGGGTTCGGGGTGATGACCTGGATCCCCGGCTTCACCAGGTCGTCCCAGTCCTTGATACCCTTCGGGTTGCCCTGGCGGACCAGGAACACGATGGTCGAGGTGTAGGGCGTCGAGTTGTGCGGCAGCCGCGACTGCCAGGTCTCCGGCAGCTTCTTCGAGCGCGAGGCGATCGCGTCGATGTCGCTGGCGAGCGCCAGCGTCACCACGTCGGCCGGCAGCCCGTCGATGACCGAGCGGGCCTGCGCGCCCGAGCCGCCATGCGAGGCGCGCACCGTGACGGCCTCGCCGGTCTTGGCCTTCCACTCCTTGGCGAAGGCGGCGTCGATCGCCCGGTAGAGCTCGCGGGTCGGGTCGTAGGACACGTTGAGGAGCTGCTGGGCGCGCGCCGGCTCCGCCGCCCCGGCGACGCCGAGGAGCGAGGCGCCGGCGAGAAGGGCCAGGCCCTTGCCGCCGAACAGCCGGCGCAGGCCGGACAGGAGGCCGCCGCCGGCGGGGGCCTCGGCGCGGGGCTCCGGCTTCGCCGCGGGCTCGCCGCCCTTCGGCGAGGCCGGCGCGAGGACGAGGCCGAGCGCCGCGGTGTCGGTCGAGATCCGGTCGATCAGGATCAGGCTGCCGGTATCGCGGTTGTCGCGGTAGGCGTCGACCGCGACCTTGCGGTCGAGGCTCAGCACCACGTCGCCGATGTCGTTGGCCGCGAGGCTCGGGGCCGGCGAGGCCAGCCCGGTCTCGGGATCGACCCGCGTGCGGACCGTCACGGTGGCGTTCGTCGTCACGGTGCCGATCTTGGCGACGAGGGTCGCGCCCTCCTCCAGCGGCGTCTCGCCGGCCCAGAACAGGCGCACGTCGATCTGGTCGGCGACCCGCGGCGGCGCGGAGGCGGCCGCGATGACGCTGCCGCGCGAGGCGTCGATCTCCTCGGCGAGCACCAGGGTGACGGACTGGCCGGCCACCGCCTCGGGCAGGTCGCCGTCGGCGGTGTAGATCCGCGCGACCGTGGTGGAGCGGCCCGAGGGGAGTTCGACGACGGCGTCGCCCGGTGCGACGCGGCCCGAGGCGATCAGGCCCGAGAAGCCGCGGAAGTCGGAATTGGGCCGGTTGACCCACTGCACCGCCATGCGGAACGGTGCCGCCTCCTCGCCCTCGTGGGTCGGGACCTCTTCGAGGTACTGGAGCAGGGGCTTGCCCTCGTACCAGTCGGCGGCGGCGCCCGGCAGCACGACGTTGTCGCCGTTGGCCGCCGAGAGCGGGATGGCCGCCACCTCGGCGAAGCCGAGATCCCGGGCGAAGCCGTCGAAGTCGGCGACGATGGCCTCGAACCGGTCCTGCGACCAGCCGATCAGGTCCATCTTGTTGACGGCGAGCACGACGCGGCGGATGCCGAGCATTGAGACCAGCAGGGCATGGCGCCGGGTCTGGCGCGACAGGCCCTTGCGGGCGTCGACCAGCAGCACCGCGACCTCGGCGGTCGAGGCGCCGGTCGCCATGTTGCGGGTGTACTGCTCGTGGCCGGGGGTGTCGGCGACGATGAACGAGCGCCGGTCGGTCGAGAAGAACCGGTAGGCGACGTCGATGGTGATGCCCTGCTCGCGCTCGGCCTGGAGGCCGTCGACGAGGAGCGCGAGATCGAGCGCGCCGCCGCGGGTGCCGTGCCGGCGCGAGTCGCGCTCCAGCGCGCTGACCTGATCGTCGAAGATCTGCTTGGTGTCGTGCAGGAGCCGGCCGATCAGGGTCGACTTGCCGTCGTCGACCGAGCCGCAGGTGATGAAGCGCAGCACTTCCTTGCGCTGGTGCGTCGCCAGGAAGGCCTCGTAGCCGAAGGCGCGGGGAGTCTGGTGCAGGGTCATCAGAAGTAGCCTTCCTGCTTCTTGCGCTCCATGGCGCCGGCGCCGTCCTTGTCGATCACCCGACCCTGCCGCTCGGAGGTGCGGGCGGCCAGCGTCTCGCCGATGATCTCGGGCAGGGTCGCGGCCGGGCTCTCGACCGCGCCGGTCAGCGGGTAGCAGCCCAGCGTGCGGAACCGGACCAGCCGGGTCTCCGGGGTCTCGCCGGGTTCGAGCGGCAGCCGCGCGTCGTCGACCATGATGAGCTGGCCGTCGCGGCTCACCACCGGGCGCTCGGCGGCGTAGTACAGCGGCACGATCGGGATGTTCTCCTGGGCGATGTAGAGCCAGATATCCAGCTCGGTCCAGTTCGACAGCGGGAAGACCCGCAGGGACTCGCCCCTCTGCTTGCGCATGTTGTAGAGGTGCCAGGGCTCGGCGCGCTGGCGCTTGGGGTCCCAGCGGTGCTGGGCGGTGCGCAAGCTGACGATGCGCTCCTTGGCCCGGCTCGCCTCCTCGTCGCGGCGCGCGCCGCCGAAGGCTGCGTCGAACTTGTGCTTGTCGAGCGCCTGCCGCAGGGCCTGCGTCTTCATCACGTCGGTATGGACCTCGGAGCCGTGGCTGATCGGCCCGATGCCGCGGGCGAGCCCGTCCTGGTTGGTGTGGACCAGGAGGTCGAGGCCGAGCTCCTTCACCCGGGCGTCGCGAAAGGCGATCATCTCCCGGAACTTCCAGGTCGTGTCGACGTGGAGCAGCGGGAACGGCAGCTTGCCCGGGGCGAACGCCTTCAGGGCGAGGTGCAGCAGGACCGACGAGTCCTTGCCGATCGAGTACAGCATCACCGGGTTCTCGGTCTCGGCGACCGTCTCCCGGAAGATGTGGATGCTCTCCGCCTCCAGGCGCTGGAGGTGGGTGAGGCGGGTCGTGAGGTCGGCCGGATCGGCCAGGGTGGCGGCGGCGCTCATGCGGCCAGCTCCGGATTCGAGGAAGAGAGAGAGGAGGCGCTGCCCTCGAAGGCGGCAGGCTCCTCGCCGGGGGCGGCGACCGGGGCGACGTGCAGCCCGCATTCCTGCTTGGATTGCTGCTCCCACCACCAGCGGCCGGCCCGCTCGGGCTCGCCGACCTTCACCGCGCGGGTGCAGGGGGCGCAGCCGATCGACGGGAAGCCGCGGTCGTGCAGCACGTTGTAGGGCACGAAGTTCTGCCGCACCGCCTCGGCGACCTGCTCGCGCGACCAGTCGGCGAGCGGGTTGATCTTGATGAGGCCGCGGGCCTCGTCGGCCTCGGCGAGGGGCGTGTCGGCGCGGTTGGCCGACTGGCCGGCGCGCAGGCCGGTGAGCCAGCCGGCGGCGCCGTCGAGCGCGCGGCCGAGCGGCACGACCTTGCGGAAGCCGCAGCAGGCCTGCCGCGCCTCGACCGAGTGGCGGAAGCCGTTGATGCCGCGCTCGGCGACGTAGGCCTCCTCGGCCTCGCGCTCCGGCGCGTAGGCGCGGATGCGGAAGTCGTAGGCGACCTCGGTCTCGGCCCAGGTGTCGTAGGTCTCCGGGAAGAGCCGGCCGGTATCGAGGGTCACGATCTCGGCCCGCGACTTCGCCATCCGCAGGAAGTGGGTCAGCGCCTGATCCTCCAGGCCGAAGCTCGTGGTGAACACGAGCCGGCCCGCGACCGTGCGGTCGATCAGGGCGAGGCGCTGCGGCAGGCTCAGCGGCAGGAGCGCCGAGGCGAGGTCCTGCGCCGCGCGGTCGAGGGAGAGAGGCATGAGATACGCTGGAAGGCTGCTTGTCCGAGGGGGTAACTGTTCGCTATACCGAACACTGTCAAGGCATGCCTGCGTTGCGCACACCATCTTTCGTGCCGCCGCGCCGTCGCGCGCCGACCCCCGGATAGGGGGCCGGACACGGCCTGCGAAGAAAGTCCTTCTCCGCCGCCCGGGTTCCCGCTGGGTCATCATCTCGCCAGAACAGGAGGCGCGCATGGATGCGATCGACCTGAAGATCCTCGCCCTGCTGCAGACCGACGCGACGCTGTCGATCGCCCAGATCGGCGAGCGCGTCGGCTTGTCGCAGACGCCGTGCTGGAAGCGCATCCAGCGCCTGGAAGCGGACGGGGTCATCGACCGCCGCGTCGCCGTGCTCGATCCGGTCAAGCTCGGCCTCGGCCTCACCGTCTTCGTCTCCGTGGAGACGAGCGACCATTCCCGCGAGTGGCTGGAGCGGTTCGCCACCGCGGTCGCGGCGATGCCGGAGGTGCTCGAATTCTACCGGATGGCCGGGGACGTCGACTACATGCTGCGGGTCGTGGTGGCCGACATGCAGGCCTACGACGCCTTCTACAAGCGCCTCATCGCCTCGCTGCCGCTCAAGAACGTCACCTCGCGCTTCGCGATGGAGAAGGTGAAGAGCACCACGGCCCTGCCGCTGCCCGCCTCACCCCCCGGCCCGACTCTCCGCGTCGTGGCCGGAGGAGAATAAAAATCTCCTGGCTTTCGCATCCGCGATAACAACGATCTCCCGGAGTCGCGTTCTTCAAAAAGAACATTCCCATTGACTCCGTCCGATCGCGCCCTCACATGGTGCCCGTCATGTCACGCCCCGCGCTCCTTCCCCGCACGGCCCCCTTCGGCGACGCCGAGCGGGCCCATCTCGATGCCGCCCTCGTCGCGGCGACGCCGCTCCAGCGCGCCTGGCTCACCGGCTTCCTCGCCGGGCTCGACGCCGCCGCCGGGGCGCCCGCCGTCGAGGCCGCGGCCCCCGCCGCGCCTCCGCGGGCGGCCGAGCCGCTGACAATCGTGTTCGCGAGCGAGTCCGGGAACTCGGAGAAGCTCGCCGGGGACGTCGCCAAGCTCGCGCGCAAGAACGGCTTCAAGCCCAAGACCGTCGACTTCGCCGATCTCGACGTCGCCGCCCTCGGCCGCGAGAAGCGCCTCGTCGTCATCGCGGCGACCTGGGGCGAGGGCGAGCCGCCGGCCCGGGCGGTGCGGGCCTATGGCGAGCTGATGGGCGAGGGCGCGCCGCGCCTCGACGGCGTGAAGTTCGGCGTCCTGGCGCTCGGCGACACGTCGTATGCCGAGTTCTGCGCCATCGGGAAGCGCCTCGACGCCCGGCTGGCCGAGCTCGGGGCCGAGCGGGTGCTCGACCGGGTCGATTGCGACCTCGACTTCGACAAGCCGGCCGCCGAGTGGATCAAGGGCGCCCTCAAGGCGCTCGCTCCGGCCGAGCCCGCCGGCAACGTCGTGGCGGTGGATTTCGCCCGCGCTGCTGCTGTGGACGCCGACGAGGCCGAGGTCAGCCGCGAGCCCGTCACCGCCGAGGTGATCGAGCACGTCAACTTGAACTCGTCGCGCTCCGACAAGGAGACGATCCACCTCGCCCTCGCCTTCGAGGACGGCGCCCCGGCCTACGAGCCCGGCGACTCGCTCGAACTCTATCCCGAGAACGACCCGGCGCTGGTCGACCAGATCCTCAAGGCCGCCGGGCTGGAGGGCGACGCGGCGCTGCGGCAGGCGCTGCTCGCCGAGCGCGACATCACCACCCTGTCGAGCGCGACGATCGAGCGCTTCGTCAAGGCGACCGGCCACGAGGAGGCCCGCCGGCTGATCGACAACGGCGAGGTCCGCGCCTGGATCGAGGGCCGCCACCTCGTCGACCTGATCGAGACCTACCCGGCCAAGCTCACCGCCGCGCACCTGTCGGAGATCACCCGGCCGCTGCCGCCGCGGGCCTACTCGATCGCCTCCTCGCGCAAGGAGGTCGGCGACGAGGCCCACCTCACCATCGCGGCGGTGCGCTACGAGACCCACGGCCGCGCCCGGTCCGGCGTCGCCTCGGTCCACGTCGCCGATCGGATCCGCAACGGCGCCAAGCTGAAGGTGCGGGTGAAACCCAACCGCCACTTCCGCCTGCCGGCCGATCCGGCGACCGACGTCATCATGGTCGGCCCCGGCACCGGCGTCGCCCCGTTCCGCGCCTTCGTGCAGGAGCGCCGCGCCAGCGAGGCCCCCGGCCGCAACTGGCTGTTCTTCGGCGACCGCCACTTCACCCACGACTTCCTGTACCAGCTCGAATGGCAGGACGCGCTGGAGGACGGCTCGCTCGCGCGCATCGACGTGGCGTTCTCCCGCGACCAGCCGGAGAAGATCTACGTCCAGGACCGGCTGTTCGAGCATCGCCGCCAACTGGTGGACTGGCTCGACGGCGGTGCCCATTTCTACGTCTGCGGCGACGCCAAGGCGATGGCCAAGGACGTGCGCGCCGCCGTGGTGCGGGCCTATGCCGACGTGAAGGCGCTCTCGTCGGAGGCCGCCGAGGCGGCGGTGGCGGCGCTGGAGAAGGCCAGACGCTACCAGCAGGACGTGTATTGAGACAGCGCGGGATTCCCACTGCCGAGAGGGCTACAGCGTTCAAACATTCTCAAAGAGGCGCGGGTTCTCTCCTCGCCCCGCTTGCGGGGAGAGGCCTTGGGGATCGGAACGATCCCACTCCCCCTTGTCGGGGGCGAAGGAAGCCCGAAGGGCGAGGGTGAGGGGGCGAATCCGGAGAAGGCTCCTTCGGCACCGCCCCCTCACCTTCGGCTGCCGCCTCGCTGTGTCCCCCAACAAGGGGGGACACAGCCCTCTCCCCGCAAGCGGGGCGAGGAGAACGCGCACCACCCGTTGTGTGAATCTGCAAGCCCGAGTGGGAGAGGTGGAAGCGCCTTTCCGGAAGGCTGTGGTCCGGGTTGGACCGCCCCCCGATGCCAGGACGCAGCCCCAGCGACCGAACGGACACCACCATGGACGACCACAAGCCCGCCGCGCCCGCCCCCAAGCGCACCTACGAGACCCCGCCGGCCGAGCGGCCGATCACCGAGGCCGAGGCCGCCCGCGCCGCCAAGCTGTCGGCGAACGAGCACATCAAGATCGCCAGCGGTTACCTGCGCGGCACCCTCGCGGACGGGCTGCTCAAGCACGCCACCGGCGCGATCTCCGACGATGACGGGCAGCTCGTGAAGTTCCACGGGATGTACCTGCAGGACGACCGCGACCTTCGCGCCGAGCGGACGAAGAAGAAGCTCGAGAAGGCGTTCTCGTTCATGATCCGCCTGCGCATCGCCGGCGGCGTCGTGACGCCGAAGCAGTGGCTGATCCTCGACGACATCGCCCGCACCTACGCCAACGGGACGCTCCGGGCGACGACCCGGCAGACGTTCCAGTATCACGGCGTCATCAAGTCGAACCTCAAGCGCACGATGGCGGCGATCGACGGCGCGCTGCTCGACACCATCGCGGCCTGCGGCGACGTCAACCGCAACGTGATGTCCGCCACCAACCCGGCCCAGACCGGCGCCCACAAGGCGGCCTACGACCTCGCCAAGGGCATCTCGGACGGCCTGCTGCCGAAGACCAACGCCTGGCGCGAGATCTGGCTCGACGGCGAGCGCGTCGTCGGCGGCGAGGACGAGGCGGTGCTGGAGCCGGTCTACGGCAAGACCTACCTGCCGCGGAAGTTCAAGACCGTGGTCGCGGTCCCGCCGATCAACGAGGTCGACATCTTCGCCCACGACCTCGGCTTCATCGCGATCCTCGACAAGAAGAACAAGGTGAAGGGCTGGAACGTCACCGTCGGCGGCGGCATGGGCATGACCCACGGCGAGACCGACACCTTCCCGCGCACCGCCGACGTGATGCTGTACTGCGAGCCGGCCGACGCCCTGAAGGTCGCCGAGGCGGTGATGACCGTCCAGCGCGACTGGGGCAACCGCAAGGTGCGCAAGAACGCCCGCCTCAAGTACACGATCGAGCGCTACGGCCTGAAGGCGTTCCGCGAGGAGGTCGAGCGCCGGGTCGGCAAGCCGCTCCAGGATCCGAAGCCGTTCCGGTTCGAGCACAACGGCGACCGCTACGGCTGGGTCGAGGGCGAGGACGGCCGCCACCACCTGACTCTCTACGTCGCCTCGGGCCGGATCAAGGACCACGAGGACGGGCCGCGGATCCTGTCGGGCCTGCGCCGCATCGCCGAGGTCCACCAGGGCGACTTCCGCCTCACCGGCAACCAGAACGTCATCATCGCCAACGTCCCGGCCGACCGGAAGGCCGAGATCGACGCCCTGGTCGAGGAATACGGGCTCGCCACCGGGGCCGGGGCGCTGCGCCGCAACAGCCTCGCCTGCGTGGCGCTGCCGACCTGTGGCCTCGCGCTCGCCGAGAGCGAGCGCTACCTGCCGAGCCTCGTCGGCGAGCTGGAGGAGAGCCTCGCGGCGCACGGCCTCCAGGACGACGAGATCACCATCCGGATGACCGGCTGCCCCAACGGCTGCGCCCGGCCGTTCATCGCCGAGATCGGCCTCGTCGGGCGCGGGCCCGAGCGCTACAACCTCTATCTCGGGGCGGCCTTCGACGGCTCGCGTCTCGGCAAGCTCTACGCCGACGACGTCTCGGCCGGGGAGATCCGGGCGACGCTCGATCCGCTGTTCGGCGCCTACGCCAGGGGCCGCAACCCGGGCGAGCGCTTCGGCGACTTCCTGATCCGCGCCGGCCACGTCGCCCGCACGGTCAACGGCCCCGACTTCCACGACCGCACCGGCGCCCTGATCCCGGCGGCCTGACGCGGCCGGAGACGACGCGGCTCCCGCCCGCCGGGCGGGGGCCTGAACCTTTTGCGGCTCTGCCACGTTATCGTCACGATTGTGACGGGAGCCAATCGTGGCCAAGCATGAGATTCTCGACTACTTCGAGCACCGCCGGGATGGCTGGGTCTGCACCCGCGGTTTCACGCTGACGACGCAGCGCGACAGCGTCGAGATCCGGGCCGGACGGCGCTTCGACTACGGCGAGCAGGTCGCCGGCCTCGACCTCGCCGAGTATCTGGAACAGTTGGGGTCGCAGTTCGGTTCGTGAGCCGGCTGTCGCCCTCGGGCGACACCCGCCGGAAACTGACGTCGCGGGATGGCCCCGCGTTTTGCCCGGACGGCACGGCACGATAGGCTCGGAGGATGATCCCCGCTCTCGACACCCGCCTCGCTCCCGAGGAGGCCGCGCCCTCGACCCGATGCCGCATCCTCCAGACCGCCGAGCGGTTCTTCCGGGAGATCGGCTACCAGAAGACCACCGTCGCCGACATCGCCAAGACCCTGCGGATGAGCCCGGCGAACGTCTACCGGTTCTTCGAGTCGAAGAAGGCGATCAACGAAGCCGTGGTCGGCCGCCTCATCGCCGAGGCCGAGGCGCGGATCACGGTGATCGCGGACCGGCCGGGCCTCGGCGCCGCCGAGCGGCTGCGCGACATCGTCACGGTGATGCACCGCGACGCGCTGGAGCGGTGCGAGACGCACCCGCGCATGCACGAGATGATCGAGGCGGCGATGTCCGAGAGTTGGGACGTCTGCCGGGTCCACGTCGACCGCATCACCAACGTGCTGTCGCGGGTGGTGGCGGAGGGCGTCGCCCGCGGCGAGTTCGCGCCGCAGGACCCGGACGTGGCGGGCCGCTGCATCCACACCGCGATCCTGCGGTTCTGCCACCCGCTGCTGATCCTCAAATGCCCGGAGGACCTCGCGCCGGAACTCGACGCGATGATCGCCTTCATCCTCGCCGCCCTGCGGGCGCCGCGGGTGGTCTGAACGTCGAGCCTCAGCCGAGATCCTCGTGCCACGTCCGCCCGTCGCGCTCGATCAGCGCGATCGCCGCGGTCGGGCCCCAGGTGCCGGCGGCGTAGGGCCGGGGCGGCTCGGGGCTCTCGGCCCAGGTCTGGAGCAGGCCGTCGGCCCAGGCCCAGGCCGCCTCGACCTCGTCGCGGCGCATGAACAGGGTGGCGTTGCCGCGCACCACGTCCATCAGCAGCCGCTCGTAGGCGTCCGGATAGCGCTGGTTGAAGGTCTCCTCGAAGCTGATGTCGAGGCCGGTGGCGCGCAGGCGCATCCCGCCCGGGCCCGGCTCCTTGGTCATCACCTCGAGCCGGATGCCTTCCTGCGGCTGGAGCCGGATCACCAGCCGGTTCGGCTCGCGCCCGAACGAGCCGGCCGGGAAGATGCTGAACGGCGAGGAGCGGAACTGCACCACGATCTCGGACATCTTCTGCGGCAGCCGCTTGCCGGTGCGCAGGTAGAACGGCACCCCGGCCCAGCGCGGCGTCATCAGTTCGAGCTTCAGCGCCACGAAGGTCTCGGTGTGGCTGCGGGCCTCGCCGCCGAGATCCGTGAGGTAGCCCGGCACCGGCTTGCCGTCGACGGCGCCGGCGACGTACTGCCCGCGCACGGTGCAGTGCGGCACCTCGTGCGCCGGGATCGGCTTCAGCGCCCGCAGCACCTTCAGCTTCTCGTCGCGCACCGCGTCGGCATCGAGGGAGAGCGGGCTCTCCATGGCGATGAGGCACAGGAGCTGCAGCATGTGGTTCTGCAGCATGTCGCGCAGCGCGCCGGACGTGTCGTAGTAGCCGCCGCGGCCCTCGACCCCGACGGTCTCCGCCACCGTGATCTGGACGTGGTCGATGACGTCGGCGTTCCACAGCCGCTCGAAGATCGTGTTGGCGAAGCGCAGGGCCAGCAGGTTCTGCACCGTCTCCTTGCCGAGATAGTGGTCGATGCGGAAGATCTGCGTCTCGGGAAAGACCCGGCCGACCTGATCGTTGATCGCCCGGGCCGAGGCGAGGTCGTGCCCGATCGGCTTCTCCAGCACCACCCGGGAGCGCTCGCCGATCAGCCCGTGCTCGCTGAGGTTGCGGCAGATCGCACCGTACAGGCTCGGCGAGGTGGCGAGGTAGTACGAGCGGATCTGGTCCGGGCGCTCGTCGAGCAGGGCCGTCAGGTCGTCCCACCCGTTCTCGCCGGCGCCGTCGACCGCGACGTAGGTGACGTGGGCGAGAAAGCCCTCGACCGTCTCCGCCGAGAGGTCGGCGGCGGGGACGTGGCGCCGCAGGGCCTCGGCGGCCATGCCGCGGAACTCCTCGTCGGAATGCCGGCTGCGCGCCGCCGCGATGATGCGGCTCGCCTCCGGGATCTGCCGGTCGCGGAACCGGTAGTACAGGGCCGGCAGCAGCTTGCGCATCGTGAGGTCGCCGGTCGCGCCGAACACGACGCCGTCGAAGGACGCGACGGGAATGATCTTGGGCATGCGAGGTCTCGGTCTCCCGGCTTCGTGGTCGGCCTGATGCAAGCGGACCGCCAAGGCAGTCCAGGCAACGCGGTCCGGGTGCGGCTCACGCCTGCATGTGGGCCGCGAAGGCGTCCTTGTGGTCGGGGTGCCAGCGCGACAGCGCCGGGCGGTTGTGCACGATGTCGCCCGCCGCCCACAGGATGCGCTTCTCGTCCTGCGCGCGCGTGGTCTCGTTGTCCGGGCACAGGATGTAGAACTCGCCGGCCGCCAGACCCTCGTGCATCCGCGCCACCGTCTCCTCCGGCGTCCAGGCGCCGGCCGGCTTCTCGGTGGCGCCGCGGGCGCGGGTGAGGCCGGTATAGACGAATCCCGGAATCAGCAGGTGGGCGCTGATCGGCGCGCCGCGCTCCCGCAGCTCGTGCGCCAGCGCCTCGGCGACGACCTTCACCCCGGCCTTGCTGACGTTGTAGGGCGTGTTGCCCGGCGGCGTGGTGATGCCCTGCTTCGATCCGGTGACGACGACCGCCCCGGGCCCGCCGGCCTCGATCATCGCCGGCAGGAACGCCTGCACGACGTTGACGACGCCCCACAGGTTGACGCCGAGGATCCGCTCCCAGGTGGCGGGATCGGAGAAGAACCGCCCGCCCGCCTCGATGCCGGCATTGGCCATCACCACCGAGGGCGCCCCGAAGGCGGCGGTCGCGGCCTCGCGCAGCGCCTCGACCGCGGCCCGGTCGGCGACGTCGGTCGGGATCGCCCGGACCATCGCCTCGCCGCCCGGCGCGGCCTCGGCGGCCGCCCGCGCGGCGGCGTCGAGGGCCTCGCCCGGCAGGTCGGCGATCGCCACCCGCATCCCGCGGCGGGCGAAGTCGCAGGCGGCGGCGAGCCCGATGCCGCTGGCGCCGCCGGTGACGAGGGCGGCGCGGCCGGGCGCGAAGGCGGGATGAGCGGTCATGCGGGGGCCTCGGGCTGCGAGCAGGAGGATCTTGTGCCCCGCAACTAGGCACGGGGTGCGCCGCCGGACACCGGCCGCGGGCAAAAATTCGCCCCGCCGGCGCTCAGCCGCCGTCGAGGATCGTCGCCAGCCGCGCGGCGTGACTCTCCGCCTCCCGGCGCAGGCGCCCGGCCTCGGCCGGGTCGGCGCCGTCCGCCGCCATCGCGAGGGCGCCGAGCCGGAAGGCGCGGTAGCACGGTCGCAGCAGGGCGAGCAGCGCCGGGTCGGGCGCCCGGCCCGCGGCCTCGGCGACCCGGGCGGCGAGGCGCTCCGCCGGCAGCCCGAGTTCGGCCTCGGCCCCGACCACGTCCCAGGCGACGTCCTGGCAGCCGACGAGGTCGTGGCCGGCATGGTGGTCGAGGGCGTCGGTCTTGAGGATCCTGCCGTCGGGCAGGACCCGCCATTCCCAGGGCTGCATCCGGTTGTCGGTCTCGACCGGCCGCACCGCGTGCGCGAGGCGGCGCAGGTCGCCGGGGCTCCAGCGGTCGAAGCGCCGGACGATCCCGGCCCCGAGCGCCGCGCCGGCATTGTGGCGCGCCATCTCCATCAGCCGGTCGAGGCCGGCTCCCGGCGCCGCAGCCGGGAAGCACCTGGCCCTGAACCCGAGATAGGCCCCGACCCGTGCGGCCAGCGCCGCGGGATCGGCGCGGGAGGGGTCGAGCGGCCGGGCCTCGCCGTGCCAGCGTTCGACCAGGAACCCGTGCAGCAGCCCGGCCGGCTCCGGCGTGAACCCGGCCGCCGCCAGCGCGCGGGCGCGGGCGAGCTTGCGCTCGCCCTCCCGCCCGAGCCCGGCGAACCTGAGCAGCCAGGTCCGGCCGCCGGCCGCGGCGACGAACTTGCGGCGCTCCTGCCAGCCGCAGGTGCCCGGCCAGTCGGCCTCGTCGGAAAGAACCCGCCGGCGCCACGCGCCGCCGGACAGGTCGCCGAGGGGGCCGTCGAGGGGGCCGAGGAGGCCGGCGGCCCAGGTGGCGAGCCGGTGCGCCGGCGTTTCGGCGTGCAGAATCAGGTCGTCGAACCCGATCCAGTGCCGGGCGGCCCGCTCCCAGCGCGCCCGGTGGCGCTCCGAGGCCCGCGGACCCGGGGCGCCCCCGTGGCTCGGGAAGAACGCGATGCGCCCGGGCGCGACGCCGCGATCCTCCAGCGCATCGGCGACGGCGCCGAACGAGCTGCCGGACAGGCCGGGCCCCTCGTCGGCGACGGCGTAGCCCGGCGCCCCGAGGAGCCGGGTCTCGGCCGCCGGCGACAGGCTCAGCCGCCGCGCGAACGGATGCCCGGTCGGACGGACCGTCACCGGCGGCGCCGCACTGATGCCGGCGGCGACCATCGCCCCGAGCGACGTCCCGATGCTGCGGATGCCGACGACCCGCGTCGCCGCCGGCAGCCCGGAGGCCCGTGCCGCGACGGCGTGGCCCTCGGGATAGACGGCGTAGAAGGCGTGCCCCTCCGGCAGCCGGACCGCGACGGTGGCGGGCGTCGACGCGCGGGCGAGGCCGGCGAGACCGTCGAGGCCCGGCGCCGGCTGCTCGGCGAAGCCGCTGCGCCACGACGCCCACACCGACCGGGCGAGGCCGGCGACGAGCAGCCCGGCGGCCTCGGGCGCTCCGCCGGTCCCGTCGCGGCCGCCATTCTCGGCGAAGGCGGCGTCGGCGAGGCCCTGGGCCAGCCCCGAGGCATCGAGCAGGAGGCCGGCCAGGGCCGCGTGCCGGTCGAGGCCGGCCGGCCGCCCGGGCAGCCCCCGCAGGGCCGCGGCGATCCGGTCGATCACCTCCCCGACCGGCTCCTCCCGGATCACGTCGCCGTAGACCAGCATTCCGAACCCTCTCCCCGGCCACAACCGCCAATGCCAAATTTTTGTTCGTGGATTGCCGCCGATCCCGCCACGGCCCCGGTTGCGGGTCCCGGCCGGGAGGTGTACCCGTACCAAAGTCCACAGGACGACACGGGAGAGACCGGAGGTCGCGAGACATCCGGCGCCGACGGAGCAACCGCCCCGGAAACTCTCAGGCACCCAGGACCGTGCCGTCCGGACGATCTGGAGAGAGGCGCCTGAAACAAGGCGTCCACCGAAGGGGAACGCCGCGGGCCTGAGCCGGCGGACGAAGCTCTCAGGTACCGTGACAGATGGGGCGCAGCGGGCCGGCCGAGCCGGACCACAGGCGACTCTCGTGTTCAGGACCTGATCCCATGCCCCATATCGCCGTCATCGGTGCCGGCATCACCGGCGTGACCACCGCCTACGCCCTGATCGAGCGCGGCTACGACGTCACCGTCTTCGACCGCAACCGCTACTCGGCGATGGAGACCTCCTTCGCCAATGGCGGCCAGCTCTCGGTCAGCAACGCCGAGGTGTGGAACAAGACCTCGACCATCCTCCAGGGCATCAAGTGGATGGCCCGGCGCGACGCGCCGCTCCTCGTCAACCCGAAGCCGAGCTGGCACAAGTATTCCTGGATGGCCGAGTTCATCGGCCAGATCGGCAACTACCGGGCCAACACGATCGAGACGGTGCGCCTCGCCCTGGCCTCGCGCGAGCACATGTTCGCGATGGCCGAGCGCGAGAAGATCGACTTCAACCTCGAGCGCCGCGGCATCCTGCACTTCTACCGCGACAAGGCCGGGTTCGAGAAGGCGGCGGCGGTCAACGCCCTGCTGCAGGAGGGCGGCCTGGAGCGCCGCGCGATCACCCCGGAGGAGATCCGGGCGATCGAGCCGACCCTGAAGGGCTCCTATCACGGCGGCTTCTTCACCCCGTCCGACTCGACCGGCGACATCCACAAGTTCACCCGCGGCCTCGCCGAGGCCTGCGCCCGCAAGGGCGTGCGGTTCCGCTACGACTCGGCCATCGAGGCGATCGCGCCGCTGCCGGCGGGCGGCTACCAGATCCGCTGGCTGCCGGTGGCCCGCGACGACGGCGACGACCGCATCCAGACCTGGGAGCCGGTCGAGGTCGACGGGGTGGTGATCTGCGCCGGCTGCGCCAGCCGCACTCTCGCCGCCGCCCTCGGCGACCGCCTGAACATCTATCCCGTCAAAGGCTACTCGATCACCGTCAACCTGCACACGCCCGAGAGCCAGGACGCGGCGCCGACGGTCAGCATCCTCGACGACGCGACCAAGATCGTCACCAGCCGGCTCGGCCGCGACCGCTTCCGGGTCGCCGGCACCGCGGAGTTCAACGGCTTCAACCGCGACATCCGGCACGACCGCATCGAGCCGCTGGTGCGCTGGACCCGCGAGCAGTTCCCGCAGGTCGCGACCGACCGGGTCGTGGCCTGGAGCGGCCTGCGCCCGATGCTGCCCGGCATGCTGCCCCGCGTCGGCCCCGGCAAGCGGCCCGGCATCTTCTACAACACCGGCCACGGCCATCTCGGCTGGACCCTGTCCGCCGCGACCGCGCAGCTCGCCGCCGCGGCGGTGGAGCAGGCCATGCCGGTCGAGCGGACGCGCCTCGCCGCGGCCGCGTGATCCGGCTTCTCGGCCGTTTCGCTCGGAAATCGTATCATACGATTTCCGATCGATCGCTTCGCGATGCGGAAGTCGGCGTCGCTGATGCGCCGCGCGGGCTGATGATACGGAATCCGGAAGATTGCTTCCGGATTCCGTATCCTACTGTCGATCGATCGCTCGGCGGCTGCGTTGCCGTCGCTGTCGCGACGCGGACATCGCCTTCGCTTCCGTGCGTGGGGCCTCCGGCTCCACCGCGCGGGCTGATCCGATGTCCGGAAGCCATCGTCCGGACATCGGATCAGCCGCGCCCGAGCACCCGGCGCCAGACCAGCGACCAGACCTGCTTCATCACCGCCTCGGCGCTGTGGACCCGACGCGACAGGTCGGGATCGCCCTCGGCGAGGCGGCGCACCAGAACCTCGGGAGGGCAGGGCAGGCCGGTGCGCGGATCGACGTAGCGCGGATAGGCGATCAGCGCCCCCGCCACCAGTTCGTCGAGGGTGAGCCGGCGCGTGCGCCGCGGGCAGGGCGGGCTCTCGGTCAGGCCCCAGCCGGCGTAGAACGGCAGGCCGTGGGTGGTCACCGGCTTGCCGCGCAGCAGCGCCTCGAAGCCGATGAGCGAGGTCATGGTCTCGACCCGGTCGGCGGCCTCGATCGCGTCGGCGGCCGAGACGTCGCGCAGGACGAGGTCGGCGGAGCGCGCCAGTTCCTCCGGCGCGACCCAGCCGGGCCGCAGCCCGGCCTCGACGTCGGGATGCGGCTTGAACACGATCACGGCGTCCGGGTGGCGCTCGCGCACCCGCCGCAGCAGGGCGGCGTTGCCGGCCACGGTGGCGCCGCCGAGGCGGATCGAGGCGTCGTTCTCGACCTGTCCCGGCACCAGCACCACCGGGCCGGGCCGCGGCATCGGCGGCACCGCGCCGGCCCCGACATTGTACTTGCTGACCCGCGCCGCCACGATCGATGCGCGCAGCCGCGCCGCCCGGGCGAGCAGGGCGGGCGGGAAGTCCCCCGCCTCCAGCAGGCGCTCCAGGTCGCTCGGTCCGGTGGAATCGTAATAGATGCCGGCGGAGTCGAGGACGTGCGAGGCCCCCGGCCGCAACGCGACCCCGAGGCCGACCGAGCGCACGAAGCCGTCCTCCATCCGCAGCAGCGGCACGCCCGCCGCCCGGCAGGCCGCCACCGCCTCGTCGGAGGTCCGGCTCGCCCAGGCGACCGCCCGGCCGATCCCGTCGAGGTCGGCCGGCCCGACGCCGCCGCCCCGGGCGAAGGCCGGCACGAAGCCCGGGGCGGCCAGGGTGCGGCCGATCCACGGGCGCTTCCAGCCCGAGAAGCCGAGGCAGAGGGTCGCCACGGCGTTCTCGCGCTCGCGGGCGACCACGAGGTCGAGGATGTCGAGCGCCTCCTCGAACCGGCACGGCTCGCCGCCATAGGGCTCGAAGTAGCGCGAGCAGACGAGGTAGGCGGCGGCGAACACCTCCTCGGGCGCGCGGCGGCGGGTGCGGCGGGCGAGGTGGAGCCGGTCCTCGGTGAAGCCCCAGCCGGCGTAGAACGGCATGCCGAAGCACGACACCGCCCGTCCGGCGAGGGCCGCCTCGAAGCCGACATGGCTGGTGAGCACGTAGAGCCGGTGGCTCGCCTCGATCACCGACCACGCCGCGACGGGATCGGCGACGAGGCGCGCCCCGGCCGCCGCGGCGGCGGCGGCGTCGATGTGGCCGGGCCGCCCGGGCGGCGCGGCCGGGTCCATCACCACGATGCGCTCGGCCTCGGGGTGCTCCGCCGCCGCCGCCGCCAGCATCCCGGAAAAGCCGACGGGACCGGCGAGCCCGAAGCCGATCGAGGGATCGCCCCGCGGCTGGTCGACGATGACGACCCGGGTTGTGCCATTCGCCGGCGCGAGCAGGTCGGCGAGGTCGCGCCGGCGCGGATCGTTGTCGAGGCTGAGGCGGCGCCCGCGCAGGCGGTCGATGCCGCGGCGGGCCCGGGCGAGGATCTCCTCGCTCTCCCAGCCGCCCTCCTCGATCATCACCTCGAGTTCGCTCGGCGCCGTCGCGTCGTAGTAGATGCCGAGCCCGTCGACAATGTAGCTCAGGTTGCGCCGCCCCCGGGGCCGGGCCAGCCCGGACCGGGCCAGAAGGGACTTCGTCAGCGGAGACTTCGTCAACAAGGTCTTGGCCAGGGGCGACTCGGCGAGCCGCGGCCCGGCGAGGCGCAGGAAGCCCTCGTCCCAGCGGTCGGTGAGGCGCACGCGCCGCGAGGTCGGGTCGCTGCCGAGACGCCGCGACCGCCGCCGGGCGGGAAGCTCCGCCTCGGACAGGGTCCGGGGCCACAGCCGCTTCAGCTTGCCGTGATCCATCCGCCTCTCGCTCAACCCCAACGCCCGGCCGACCGGAGCAGGCGCCCGTTCCATATCGCCCCGGTTCCGTCAAGCGTGGGCGCTCCGCCGAGGGCGTTCGCCGGACGGCGGGCGGTCGTGCTACACGGCCACGACAACCATCGGGAGCCTCATGCCGGCCGAGCCCACCGTCATCGTCATCACCGGCGCGTCGAGCGGGATCGGCGCGGCCCTGGCCCAGCATTACGCCGCCCCGGGCCGGCTCCTGGTCCTCAACGCCCGCGGCGCCGACCGGCTGGAGACGGTGGCTGCCGCCTGCCGGGCGAAGGGCGCCGAGGTCGAGGCGACGCCCCTCGACGTCCGCGACCGGGCGGCGATGCGCGAATGGGTCGCCGACATCGACGGCCGCCGCGGCATCGACCTCGCGATCGCCAATGCGGGCGTCAACGGCGGCCATCCCGAGGGCGGGGTCGAGACCGAGGCGACCGCCTTCGCGGTCCTCGACGTGAACCTGATGGGTGCGCTCAACCTCGCGCTGCCCTGCGCGACCCGGATGGAGGCGCGCGGGCGCGGCCAGATCGCCCTGATCTCGTCGCTGGCGGCGATCGCGCCGCTGCCGGACGCCCCGGCTTATAGCGGCACCAAGGCGGCGCTCCTTGCCCACGGCCTCGCCCTGCGCGAGAAGCTGGCGCCCCGCGGGGTGCGGATCAACGTGGTCTGCCCCGGCTACGTCCGCACCGCGATGGGCGGCGACTACCAGGGCTGGCGGCCGCTGGAGATGAGCGCCGAGGCCGCCGCCCGCCGCATCGCCCGCGGGCTCGCCCGCGACGAGGGCACGATCGCCTTCCCGGCCGCCCTCGCGGCGGCGGCCCGGGGCGCCGCGCTCCTGCCCGAGCGCCTGCGCCGCCTCGGCATGCGCGGCTTCTCGTTCCGGATGCGCGCGACCCAGCAGCCGTCCTGACCCGGAAGGACCCGCCCGTGCGCCTCGCGCTGTTCACCCTCGAAGCCCTCGCCAACGCCCGGGCCGTGCGCCGGTTCGTCGCCGAGCACGCCGACGAGATCGCGGTCGTCGCCCTGTCGGACCCGCACCGGCCGAGCACCGGCGGGCTCACCGGGCAGGTCCGGCGCCACGTCCTGCGCTCCGGCACCGGCTTCCTGCCCTATCTCGGAGTCAATTTCGGCTTGCCCGACCTCGTCTCGGCGCTCGCGCCGGCGCCGAAGACCTCGAACCCGGGCGACGACACCGCGGCGGCGACGCCGCTGCCGGTGCTGTGCCGGCGGCTCGGCCTGCCCTGCGTCACCGTCACGTCGGTCTCCGGCGCCGCGGTCGGCGAGGTTCTGCGCCGGCACGGGGCCGACCTGATCGTGTCGTTCCACTTCGACCAGATCTTCGACGCCGACGCGCTGGCCGCGGCGCCGCTCGGCGGCGTGAACCTGCATCCCTCGCTGCTGCCGCATCACCGCGGTCCGGTACCGACCCTGCACGCGCTGCTGGAGCCGACGCCGCGCTTCGGCGTCACGATCCACCGCCTCGCCGCGGCGGTCGATGCCGGGGCGATCCTGGCGCAGCAGGCGGTGACGCTGGCGCCCGACGTCACCGCGTCGCGCGCCGCGGTGCTGCTGCACGAGGCCGGCCGGCCGCTCCTCGACGGGGTGCTGCGCCGGGTGCGCGAGGACGGCCGCCTGCCGGAAGGGCGGACGGTGCCGGTGCTGCCCTATTGCGGGTTCCCGACCCGGGCGCAGTTGCGCGACCTCAAGCGCCGCGGCCGCAGGCTGGTCGACGGGCGCGACCTGCGCGAGGCGCTGAGCCTGTCGCGGCCATGACTATCCTGAGCGGGTCCAACCGCCACAGGATCCAGGCGATCGACGGCAATGTAAGATCAGCAACGGAGTCGCATTCCTGCCGCGGGATCCCCTCTCCCGAGTGGGAGAGGGGTAGGGGTGAGGGTGGAAACGGCGCAGAATCAAGCGCAGACTGTTGAGCCGCGCAGCTCAACTTTAGGCGTCTTATTCTGGACGTGAGCCACCCTCACCCCCGACCCCTCTCCCACTCGGGAGAGGGGAGAGGCGCCAGAACTTAGGGCGTCGCAACAAACACCCGTGGCCAGCTTCCACTCGACCCGACCGGCGTTGTTGACCGCGAAGCCAGCGATCCGCTTCCGTTCAATTCAACCGGTAGCACTGCGAGGTGGTGGAGCGCTTGGCGCCGACGGCGCCGGCCGAGCGCACCTCGCAGGCGACGTACTTGCCGTTCTTCTCCAGGGTGAAGGACGGGCCCGCCGCCGCCACGATGCGGTGGCCGTCGTTGAGCAGTTCGCTCATCGAGCGGTTCACCTCCTCCCACTGGGTCGGCACCCGGGGCGGCCCGGCGGGGCCCTGGGCTAGGGCCGGGCCGGCGAGGGCGGCCAGCAACGCCAGGGATACGAGGCGCAGGGATACGAGGCGACGGCGCATGGGTTCTCCGCTCCCGGCGGCGGGCCGCCGCCCAGTTCTCGTTCAGGCCTTGCGCGCCATCAGGCGCTCGATCAGCGAGCCGCCGCGGTTGATCTCGTCGAGCTCGTCGGCCAGCGCCGTCACGGTGTCGCGGATCTGCTCCGGCGTGTGCTCGGAGGTGAGGAAGAACCGCAGGCGGGAGCTGCGCTCCGGCACCGCCGGGTGGATGATCGGCTGAACGTTGATGCCGCGCTTGAACAGCCGGTCGGACAGCGTCACCGCCTTGAGCGAGTCGCCAACGATGACCGGCACCACCGCGAGGCCGAGGCTCATGCCGGTGTCGAGGCCGCGCTCGCGGGCGGCGGCAAGGAACAGCCCGCCGTTGCGACGCAGCCGCTCGACCCGCTCCGGCTCCCGGCGCATCAGCGCCAGCGACGCGACCGCGGCGGCGGCCAGCGGCGGCGACAGGCCGACCGAGTAGACGAAGCCGCCGGCGGTGCACTTGAGGTACTCGACCAGGGCGCCGGAGCCCGCGACGTAGCCGCCGCAGGTCGAGAGGGTCTTCGACAGCGTGCCCATCCAGATGTCGACCCGGTTCGGATCGACGCCGCAATGCTCGTGCAGGCCGTGGCCGCGCGCGCCGAGCACCCCGAGGCCGTGGGCGTCGTCGACCATCAGCCAGGTGCCGTACCGCTCCTTGAGGGCGACGAACCCGGCCAGATCCGGGGCGTCGCCGTCCATGCTGTAGAGCCCCTCGATCACGATCAGGGCGCGCCGGTGTTCGTGGCGGGTCGCCTGGAGCAGGATTTCGAGGGCGGCGAGGTCGTTGTGCGGGAAGCTGCGGCGCTGGGCGCCGGAGAGCTGCGCGCCGGTGACCACGCTGTTGTGGATCAGGGCGTCGTGGTAGATCACGTCGCCCGGCTCCAGCAGCGCGCCGATCGTCGTGACGTTGGTGGCGTGGCCGCTCACCATCACGACGCAGGCCTCGGTGCCGTAATGCGCCGCCAGCGCCCGTTCGAGGGCGAGATGGCCCGGGCGCTCGCCGGCGACGACCCGGCTCGCCGAGGCCGAGGTGCCATAGGCGACGAGGGCTTCCTGCGCCGCCGCATTCACCTCCGGATGGCCGTTGAGGCCGAGATAGTCGTAGGACGAGAAGTTGGTAAACGACGCCCCGTCGATGCGCGTCGTGGCGCCGGCCTTGGCGTCGTGGACCCGGAAGAACGGGTTGCCGAGGCCGATCAGCTCGGCCGCCGAGCGCTGCAGCTTCAGGTCCTTGTAGCCCGGCAGGGATTCGAAGTCCTGGGCCGGGTTGGCGGCGGCCTTCGGGGCGGGCCGCGGCGCGGCCGGCCGCGCCGGGGCCTTGCCGAGGCGGGCGGTCACGAACCCGGCCAGCGCCGCGCGGCCGCCGGCGGCGTCGGAGGAGGCGCTCATTTCAGGATCACCTTGATCTCCTGGCTCTTCTGCTCGACCAGGGCCTGGAACGGCTCGAGGGCGGCGGCGTCGACGGATCCGCCGCCGTGGCGCTGGGCGAGGCTGAGCACCGCCGCGGCGCTCTCGTCGACCGGCGCCGCGACCGACTGGATCAGCGTCTCGGCGAGTTCCGTCACGGTCTGGCCGCTCGACACGCCGGCGGGCGGCGCTTCGAGGCCGAAGCGCTCCTGCAGGCTGGCGCCGAGCTCGACCCCCATCAGCGAGTCGAGGCCGATCTCCGAGAGCTGGCGCACCCGGCTGATGTCGTCCTTCGGCAGCCGCAGGATGCGGGCGATGTCCTCGACGATGGCGTCCTGGACCACCTTGCGCACCTCGTCGATGTCGTGGGTGCGCAGGAGGCCCGGGATGCTGATCGTCGCGGCGCCGCCGGCCTCGGCCTGCTGCTCGGACCCCATCGCGGCGTAGCTCGGCGAGCGCAGGGTGGCGAGGCGCTCGCGCGCCTTGCCCCAGTGCATCGAGGCGATCGCCACCACGGCGTCGTCGGAGCCGGTCCCCTGCGCCGACAGCGCCTCGGCCATCAGGTCGAGGGACTTGCGCGCCTCGACCGGCGTGACGCCGACGCGGCCGGCGAGGGTCTCCATCACCGCCTTGTTGCGGGCGAGCACGCCGACGTCGCCGATCGCGCCCCAGGCCACCGCAAGGGCCGGGAGCCCGAGGCGGCGGCGCTGGCGGGCGAGGCCCTCCATGAAGCCGTTGGCGGCGACGTAGGAGCCCTGGCCCGGATTGCCGATGAAGGTCGTGGCCGAGGAGAACAGCACGAAGTAGTCGAGCGACCGCGACCGGGTGAGCTGGTCGAGGTGGATCGCGCCGGTCACCTTCGGGGTGACGACGGTGTCGAGGGCGGCCGCGTCGATGTTCGCGATCAGGCCGTCCTGGAGCACCATCGCGCCGTGGATGATGCCGCCGATCGCCGGCCCGCCGGCCTCGACGCGGTCGAGCAGCCGCTCGACCGAGGCGCGCTCTGCGATGTCGCAGGCCTCGACCCGGACGCTGACGCCGCGGGCCTTGAGGTCGGCGATCGTCGACAAAGCCTCCTCGCTCGACGGCGCGCGGCGGCCGACGAGGACGAGGTGGCGCGCGCCGCGATCGGCGAGCCAGCGCGCCGCCTCGATGCCGAAGCCGCCGAGCCCGCCGGTGATGACGTGGCTGCGGTCGGGCGCGACGACGAAGGGCCTGCCCTGCGGCGCCGCCACGGTGCCGGACTTCGGCGGGGCGATCACGATCTTACCCACGTGACCGGATTGCTGCATCAGCCGGAAGGCGTCGGAGACCTCCTCGGCCGCGAAGGGCTGGTAGGGCAGCGGCTTGAGGGTGCGGTCGGAGAACAGCCCCATCACCTCGCGGAACAGCCGCTTGCCCTCGTCGGGCTGGAACTGCAGCAGCTGGTCGAGGTCGACGCCGAAATACGACAGGTTCCGCCGGAACGGACGCAGGCCGATATGGGTGTTGGCGACGTAGTCGCGCTTGCCCAGCTCGACGAAGCGGCCGAACGGCCCGAGCGCGTTGAGGCTGCGCTCCATCGCCTCGCCGAACAGGCTGTTGAGCACTACGTCGACGCCGCTGCCGGTGATCCGCCGCACCTCGTCGACGAAGGCGAGGGAGCGCGAGTCGAGCACGTGCTCGGCGCCGAGCGCCTTGACCAGCGCCCGCTTCTCGGTCGAGCCGGCGGTGGCGATGACCCGGGCGCCGCGCATCCGGGCGATCTGGAGCGCCGCGAGGCCGACGCCGCCGGCGCCGCCATGGACCAGCAGCCACTCGCCGGCCTTGAGGCGCGCGAGGGTGACGAGGCCGTAATAGGCGGTGAGGAACGCGACCGGCGTCGTCGCGGCGGCCTCCGCCGAGACGCCGGCCGGGGCCGCGGCCACGACCATCTCGGGCACGACGATGTGGGAGGCGAAGCCCGACTGGGCGAAGGCCACCACGGCATCGCCGGGCTTGAACGCGGTCACGCCCGGGCCGACCGCCGCGACGCGGCCGGCGCATTCGAGGCCGAGCCGGGGGCCGGCGAAGCCGTCCTCCAGGATCTCCTCCGGCAGCATCGACAGCGCCCAGAGCACGTCGCGGAAGTTGAGGCCGGTGGCCTCGACCGCGATCTCGATCTGGCCGGGCCCCGGAGCCGTGCGCTCGGCCGCGACCCAGCGCATCTCGTTGAGGCCGCCGGTGACGCTGCGCTCCAGGCGCGCCGCCTCCGCCGCCCTGCCGCCCGCCTCGCGCAGCGAGACGCTGCCGGGGGCGAAGCGCACGACGCGGGTCTGGTCCTCGTCGAGCACGATCTCGGTCTCCGGCGTGCCGGAGAGGATGAGGTCGCGCAGGCGCTCGGCCGAGCGCTTGGTCGGCATCGTCGGGGCGAGGTCGATCCGGCGCACGTCGAGGTTGGCCGCCTCGTTGGCGAGCGTGCGGGTGAAGGCCCACACGCCGGTCTCGACCCCGCAGGCGACGCCGCCGCGGTCGCGGGTCGCGCCGGGGCAGACGACCCACAGCCGGGTCGGCCGGGTGCCGAGATGCTCGACGCAGCGCTTGAGGCTGAGGCAGCGCTCGCGCAGCCGGTCGGCCGGCTCGCCGCCGCGGGTGAAGGCGCCGGCGAGGAACACCACCGTGTCGGGGGTCTCGCGCTCCAGCTCCCGCAGCGACGCCTCGGAATCGAGGATGATCGAGACGTGGACGCCGCTCGCCACCAGCAGCGTCGCCAGCGACGACGCGGTCTCGGCGGCGGTTTCGTCGGCCGAGCCGATGACGAAGGCGAAGGTCTGGCCGGTGGCGATCCGCGGCCGCGGCGGCGCCTCGGCCAGCAGCAGCAGGTCGCCGCCGGTCTGTGTCGCGGCGCGGTCGACCGCGACCTTGACCAGGCCGGCATTGCTCAGCGTGCGCTGCCAGCCGGCGACGTCGTCGAGGCGCCCGACCGGCAGGTCGGCGGCGGTCTCGAACCACTCGGCGTGCAGCCCGAACACGAGGTCGCGGAACAGCGAGGCGGCGGGCTCGACGGCGGCGAACAGGCCGCTGCCGGCGAGCGCCGCCGAGAGCCGCCCGATCAGCTCGCGGTCGCCCCGGTGCAGGGTGTCGCTGGCGAGCACCGCGTCGATGCTGCCCGGAGCGAGATCCGCCGGATCCTCGACCACCGTCACGGAGGACGGCAGGGCGAGGCGGGCGCGCTCGGCGAGGCGCCGGTCGGCCTCGAACACTGTGAGCCGCGCCTCGTGGGTCTGGGCGAAGGTGGCGACCTGGGCCGAGAGCGGGCCGAACCCGACCTGGAGCAGGCGCAGGGCGCGGTCCTTCGGCAGGGCCGCGGCGGCGCCCTCGATCAGCCGCATCACGGTCGCGGCCGAGGCGCGGGTGGTGGCGCCGCGCAGGTGGAAGGCGTCGAGCGCCGCCTGCGGCAGGGCAGGGGCTTCCGACAGCCGCCCGGCGAGCAGGCGGTCGACGATTGCCCCGAGATCGGCGGCGAGCAGCAGCTCGGCCGACAGCTCGGGATGGTCCGCCGCGATCCAGCGCATGATCTCGTCGGTCGGCGGCAGGGTCACGTCGGCGCGCAGGCGCCACACCCCGCCCTCGACCGGCTCGGCCAGCCCGCTGCCCTCGAGGGCGAGAAGCAGGTTATGGAACCACGGCCGCAGGGCCGCCGGCAGCTTCGGGTCGTCGAGCGCGACGGTGTCGCCCTCGGCCAGCCCGCGGGCGACGCGATCGGCGAGGGAGGTCGCCCAGCCTTCGAGCAGCATGTGCCCGGGGCTGAGGGCGGCGTTGTCGTTGGCGGTGACCGCGCCGGCGCCGCGGCGGACCAGGGTCGCGACGCTCGCCTGCGGCTCCAGCGGGATCGCCGTCGGCTCGGTGGCGAGTTCGGTCCCCTGCGCGATGGCGTAGGAGGCGAGTTCGCCGGCGGCCTTGGCGCGCATCGCCTGGAAGCGGGCGTCGCGCAGGGTCGCGACGACGGCGCCCTCGGCGTCCATGAGGGTGAAGTCGGCCAGGATGCTGCGCTCGTTGCAGCGCCGGGTGCGGATCACCGCCCGGGCGATGACCGCGCCGGGCCTGACGAGACGGATCTCGCCGAAGCGGATCGGCACGTAGGCCCGGCTCGCGCCCTCGCCGAGGAGGTCGGAGAACAGCAGGATCAGGCCGTGGAAGCAGGCGTCGAGGCGCGCCGGCACGAGGCCGAAGCGCGGGTTCGCCTCGGCCGGGACGAGGTCCGACACGATGGTCAGGTCGTCGATCCGGGCGCTGCGGGCGACCTGCCGGAAGCTCGGGCCGAAGCCGAGACCGGTCGCGGCGGCGCGGCGATACAGGTCGTCGCCGTCGATCGCGGTGTCTTCGGGCAGCACGGCCGCGTCGGCCGGCGGCACCGGGGCGTCGCCCTCGACCAGCTTGGCGACGGCGTGGATCTGCCACGGCGCCTGGCTCAGGCGCGGCCGCGAGAGGATCTGGACGAGGTTGGCGCCGGGCGAGACCCGGGCCATCACCTCGCGCAGAGATTCCTCGTTGAACAGCATCGGCTGCTGGATCTCGAGATCCGCCAGCGTCACGGTCTCGCTGCGCAGGTGCTCGCGGGCGACGGCGAGCGCCATCTCGACGAAGGCGGCGCCGGGCAGGATCGCCTGTCCGTCAATGCGGTGGTCGTCGAGTTCCGGCACCGTGGCGACGTCGAGATGGGCGTGCCATTCGAGCCCGTCGGGCATCAGCCGGCCGCCGATCAGCGGGTGGTGGCTGCGGCTGCTGGCGACGCCGAGCACCTCGGTGGTCTCGGCGAGGCGGTACGCCTTGCGTTGCCAGGCGTAGTGCGGCAGCGCCACCGGACCGGCCGGGTCGGCGCCGAAGGCGACCGCCTCGTCCACCGCCGCGCCGCTGGCCATCGCCGCCGCGAGGGCCTGCCGGAACGGGTCGCGGTCGGTCGGCTTCTTGAGCAGCACGCCGACGGTGGCGCCGTCGGTCCCGAGCGGCTCCAGGCAGTCGCCGATATGCGGCAGCAGGGTCGGCCGCGGGCCGACCTCGACGAAGACCCGGGCGCCGCGCCTGGCGGCCGCCTGGACGGCTTCGCTGAAGCGCACCGGCTCGCGGATGTTGCGCCACCAGTACTCGGCGCCGAAATGCTCGCCCGACAGCACGTCGCCGGTGACCGTCGAGGCCAGCGCCACCGTGCCGGCGGCGGGCTTGAGCCCGGCGAGGTCGCGCAGCAGCGGCGCCTCGATCGGGTTCATCAGCCGGCCGTGGAAGGCGTAGTCGAGGTCGAGCTTGCGGCCGCGGCGGCGCTTGCGCGACAGGGCCGCCATCGCGGCCTCGATCGCGTCGCGCGGGCCGGCGACCGTCACCGCCTTCGGGCTGTTGTAGGCGGCGATGTCGAGGTCGGGGAAGTCGGCGAGGAAGGCCGAGACCTCCTCCACGGGCGCCAGCAGCACCGCCATGGTGCCGAGCCCCCGGGTCGCCTCCTGGTGCTTCGAGCGGTTGAAGATGACGCGGACCGCCTGCTCCAGGCTCAGGATGCCGGCGGCCTCCGCCGCGCCGATCTCCCCGACCGAGTGGCCGAGGATCACGTCGGGCTTCAGGCCGGCGGCGCGCAGGGCCGCGGTCGAGGCGCTCTGGATCGCGAAGATCAGCGGCTGCGACACGCTGGTGAGGGCGAGCCGTGCGTCGAGGTCGTCGGCGAACAGGGCCTCGGTCAGCGACCAGCCGGCGAGCGGCCGGAACAGGGCGTCGACGGCGGCGAAGCGCTCGCGGAAGACCGGACTGGTGGCGTGGGCGTCGCGGCCCATGCCGGCCCACTGGCTGCCGTTGCCGGAATACACGAAGGCGACGCCGGCGTTGCGCTCGACCGCGGTGGCGACCGACGCGCCGGGCGCGTCCTCGCCCTCGGCGACCGCCCGCAGGGTGGCGGCGACGGCGGCGCCGTCGCCGAGCGGGATCGCCACGCGGGCCGGCATCCGCTCGCGGCGATGGGCGGCGGCGGCGGCGACGCGGGCGACGTCGCCGGCATCGGCGCCGTCGAGGCGCGCGGCGTAGTCCTGGGCGAGCTCGTTCAGCGCCGCCCGGGTCTGGGCCGAGACCAGCAGCACCTCCGGCGCCGCGGCGGGCGCCGGGGCGGCCGTGACAGCGGCCGGCGCCGGGTCGGTGAGGATGACGTGGGCGTTGGTGCCGCCGAAGCCGAACGAGTTGACGCCGGCGAAGCGCGGCGCCTTGCCCCGCGGCAGGGGCGTCAGGGCGCGGTTGACCGACAGGTTCAGCTCGTCGAAGCGGATGTTCGGGCTGAGCGTGTCGGCGTGCAGGGACGGCGGCAGCAGGTCGTGCTCGAGGGCGAGGCTGGCCTTGAGCAGGCCGGCGAGGCCCGAGACCGGCTCGGTATGGCCGATATTGGTCTTGATCGAGCCGATCGGCAGCGGCGCGCTGCGCCCGCGGCCGATCTTGGCGCCGATGGCGCCGGCCTCGATCGGGTCGCCGACCGGGGTGCCGGTGCCGTGCGCCTCGACGAAGGCGACCGAATCGAGGGCGACGCCGGCCTCGCGGTAGATCTCCTCCAGCAGCGCGCCCTGCGCGTAGCCGGACGGCAGCGAGATCCCGGTGGTGCGCCCGTCCGAATTGACCTTCGAGGCCGCGATGACGCCGCGCACCGACGCGCTCGCCCGCGCGGCTGCCTCGGCGGTCTGGAGCACCAGCACCACGCCGCCCTCGGAGCGCACGTAGCCGTCGGCCTCCGCCGAGAAGGCGCGGCACCGGCCGGTGCGCGACAGCATCGAGGCGTTGGAGAACGAGATGAAGTTGAACGGGCTCGCCAGCAGGTTGACGCCGGCGACGACCGCGGTGTCGATCCGGCCCGAGGCGAGCGCCGCGACCGCGTTGTCGAGGGCGACCAGCGACGACGAGCAGGCGGTGTCGACCGTGAAGCTCGGACCCTTGAGGTCGAAGATGTACGAGATGCGGTTCGACAGGATCGAGAGCGTGTTGCCCGTCGCCGCGTAGGCGTCGCCCGAGGACGGGTCGAGCACCCGCAGGTTGCCGTAATCGAGCGACGAGGCGCCGACGAAGACGCCGATCGGGCTGCCGGCCACCGCCGACGGCCGCAGGCCGGCATCCTCCAGGGCCTCCCAGGTCAGTTCGAGCAGCAGGCGCTGCTGCGGATCCATCTGCTCGGCCTCGCGGGGCGAGATGCCGAAGACCGAGGGATCGAACGACCAGATGTCGTCGAGGACGCCCGCCGCCCAGGTGTAGGACTTGCCCCGCTCCTGCGCCCGCGGGTGGCCGAGCCGCTCCAGCGACCAGCGGTCGCCGGGGATCTGCGTCACGGCGCAGCGCCCTTCCGAGAGCATGTGCCAGAGGCCGTCGATGCTCGGAGCCCCCGGAAGCCGGCAAGCCCGACCGATGATGGCGATGTCAGGACGATGTTTCACGTTCGAATTCGCACGCGCTCAGGTGAGAGGAGGCCGGCGGAGGCCATGGACGGGCATTCCGACCACCCATAGTACGCCCCTGGAACGAGTCCAACCCGCACCGGGGAGCGTCGACGCCTCGCGACGGCGGGATGTGCCGGACTGTGGCATGTCTTCCTCAGTGGAATCCTGTCGTCGGGACGAAGGATCGCCACGCAGCGCGGCGTGCCGGCCAGGGTTTGGACGACTCGACTGCCGGGGAACGGCCAAGTTTACTACTGCACAACATCCGCCGCCGCTTCGGCGCGGCGGTGGGTGCGATGAACACCCAAATTCGGGTGGCATTGCGGCGGGGTGTGGAGCGAAGGTTGCAGCGCCCGGACCGGCTTAGAACGCCTTGAAGGTGATGATGGTGCGGGTGTCCTGAATGTCGGCGACCGTCTGGACGTGCTCGGCGACAAAATGGCCGATGTCGATGCCGTCATCGACGTGGAACTTCGCCAGCACGTCGTAGTGGCCCGCCGTGGAGTAGATCTCGGACGCGATCTCACGGTCGGCGAGGGCGCTGGCGACGGTGTAGGTCTTGCCCAGGCGGCACTTGATCTCGACGAAGAAGGTCTGCATCGGCTTGCTCCGGGCGGCCGGTCGGCCGGGCGCGAGAGGATCGGGCTGGGACGGATCGTCGCCCCGGCGGGCTCAACCTGCGGGTGACGCGGCCGGACGGCCGACGCTGGCATAGGCGAAGCCGTAGCGGGCGACCTCCTCGGGACGGTAGACGTTGCGCAGGTCGATCAGCACCCGCGCCGCCATGATGCGGCCGAGCCGGGCGAGATCGAGCGCCCGGAAGGCGTTCCACTCGGTCACGATGACGAGGGCGTCGGCGCCCTCCGCGCAGGCGTAGGCGTCGCTCGCGTAGCTCACCCCGTCGAGCAGCGGGCGAGCCTGCTCCATGCCCTCGGGATCGTAGGCGACCACTGCGGCGCCGGCATCCTGGAGGCCGGTGATGATCGACAGCGCCGGCGCGTCGCGCATGTCGTCGGTGTTGGGCTTGAACGTCAGTCCGAGCACCGCGATCCGCTTGCCCCGCACCGTGCCGCCGCACGCCTGGATCACCTTGCGGGCCATGGCGCGCTTGCGCTGGTCGTTGACGGCCACGACCGTCTCGACGAGGCGCACCGGCGTGCCGGCATCCTGCGCCGTCTTGACCAGTGCCAGCGTGTCCTTGGGAAAGCACGAGCCGCCGTAGCCCGGCCCGGCATGCAGGAACTTGGACCCGATGCGGTTGTCGAGGCCGATGCCGCGGGCGACCTGCTGCACGTCCGCCCCGACCTGCTCGCACAGGTCGGCGATCTCGTTGATGAAGGTGATCTTGGTCGCCAGGAAGGCGTTGGCGGCGTACTTGGTCAGTTCGGCCGTGCGCCGGCTGGTGACGAGGATCGGCGCCTGATTGAGGTAGAGCGGGCGGTAGACCTCGCGCATCAATGCCTCGGCGCGCGTGCCTTCGACGCCGATGACGATGCGGTCGGGCCGCTTGAAGTCCTCGATCGCCGCGCCCTCGCGCAGGAATTCCGGGTTCGACGCGACATCGACCCGCACGCGCGGATTGACGTCGCGGATGATGCGCTCGACCTCGTCGCCGGTGCCGACCGGCACGGTCGACTTGGTGACGACGACGGTGTCGCCGGTGAGCGCCGCTGCGATCTCGCGCGCGGCGGCGAAGACGAAGCTGAGATCGGCGAAGCCGTCGCCGCGCCGCGAGGGGGTGCCGACGGCGATGAACACCGCCTCCGCCTCGGCGACGGCGGCGGCGAGGTCGGTGGTGAAGGCGAGCCGGCCCTGGGTGACGTTGGTGGCCACCAGCGCGTCGAGTCCCGGCTCGTAGATCGGCATCCGCCCGGCCAGCAGCGCGGCGATCTTGCCCGCGTCGCGGTCGACGCAGGTGACGGTGTGACCGAAATCGGCGAAGCACGCCCCCGAGACGAGCCCGACATAGCCGGTCCCCACCATCGTCACCCGCATCCCGGCATTCCCCGTTCTGTCGCGCTGGTCCCGGACACGGATCTCGCGTCGTCTCCTGCTCTAGCGGGCGGCAGGAGGTCCGGCAACCGGCCATGATGCAGTGCAGCAAGGCCGGTCCACGCGCCGTCCCCTTGCGGCGCCGGCCGCTACCAGAGCCGGAACTGCGCCTTCGCCCGGGCGAGATTGGGGTTGTAGTACGGGTCGTTGCGCAGTTGCGGCCCCCAGCGCTCCAGCATCGTGGCGACCTCGGCCTCGAACCGGGCCCGCTTCTCCGGCGTGTCGTCGCGCCCGCGGCTCTTCGACTCGTGGTGGATCAGGGCGGCGTGCGGCGTCCACACGATGACGTAGCCGGCGCGCCGCACCTTGAGGCACAGGTCGGTGTCGTTGAAGGCGACCGCGAGGTGCTCGGCGTCGAAGCCGCCGACCTCCTCGAACACCGCCCGGCGCATCATCAGGCAGGCGCCGGTGACCGCCGACACCTCCTGGGCCATCACCATCCGGCCGAAATAGCCCGGATCGTCGCGGCCGATGCCGAGATGGCTGTGGCCGGCGACGCCGCCGGCGCCGAGCACGACGCCGCCGTGCTGGAGCGTGCCGTCGGGATAGGACAGCTTCGCCCCGACCGCGCCGACCGCCGGCTCGACGGCGATCGACACCATCTCGGCGAGCCAGCCGGGCTCGATCACCTCGACGTCGTTGTTGAGGAACAGCAGCACCGCGCCGCTCGCCGCGGCGGCACCCCGGTTCGACAGATCCGAGAAGTTGAAGGGTCCCGGCGCGGGCAGCACCCGCATCCGCGGATCGGCCGCCCACTCGGCGAACAGCGCGGCGGTCGCCGGCTCGGTGCTGCCGTTGTCGACGACGATCACCTCGATGTCGGGATAGCCGGTCTCGCGCAGGAGCCCGCGCAGGGCGACGCGCAGCAATTCGGCCCGGTCGCGGGTCGGGATCACGACCGAGACGCGCGGCGCCGGCTCCGGCAGCGCCCGCACGAGCCGGTTGAAGCCGAGCGGCCCGCGCTCGGCCCGGTGCGGCCAGCCGCGCCGCGCGATGAGGTCGAGCAGGGCCGTGAGGCGCGCCGACTCGGCCCGGGCGAGGGCCTTGTCCGAGAACGTGCCCGAGCCGATCGCCGTGCGCCAGTGATAGAGGATCATCGGCAGGTGGCGCACCCGCTCGGGCGTCAGCCGGTCGCTGAGGCGCAGCAGCAGGTCGTGGTCCTGGCTGCCCTCGAAGCCCGGCCGCAGGCCCCCGACCTCGCGGATCAGCGCCGTGCGGGCGACCGTCAGGTGGTTGACGTAGTTCTGGGCGTAGAGGAGTTCGGGGTTCCAGTCGCTCTTGAAATGCGGCTCGAACCGCTCGCCGCGGGCGTCGATCTTGTCCTCGTCGCTGTAGATCAGGTCGAGCTGCGGCTCGCGCCGGATCGCCTTGGCGACCTCGTAGAGCGCGTGGTCCGGCAGCACGTCGTCGTGGTCCATGAAGGCGGTGAACGGCCCCCGGGCGAGGTCGAGGGCGGTGTTGGTCGCCCGCGCGATGTGGCCGTTCTCGCTCCGGCGCACCACCCGGATGCGCGGGTCCTCCTCGGCCGCCCTCCGCAGCACCTGCGGCACCGCCGGGTCGGTCGAGGCGTCGTCGGCGATGCACAGCTCCCAGTGCGGATAGAGCTGCGTCCGCACCGAGCGCAGCGCCTCCTCCAGCACCGCCGGGGCGGGGTCGTAGACCGGCATCACCACCGAGATCAGCGGCCCGTCGCCCCAGCCGGCGACCTCGGTCCGGATCCGCTCACGGTCAGCCTCGGTCAGGGTGTCGAACAGCGCGACCCAGGTGCCGTAGCCGGTGAGCCCCGGGGGCGTGAGGGCGCTGGCGAGGCGCAGCCGCGCCCGCACCCGCTTGCCGACGACGCGCCAGACCAGCGCCTCGGCGGTCAGGTCCGGCCGGCGCAGCGCGGCGCGGACCGTCAGCGCCGCGCGGCTGCGCACCGTGATGGTGAAGTCGGCGATCGACAGCGCGCTCTCGCCGGCGAGCGGCGTGAGGCGCAAAGCCGCGAGGTCGCGCGGCAGCCAGCCGATCCAGGCGAAGCGGCCGTTGCCGAACGCCTGCTCGGCGAGGCCGGTGCTCTCCGGCCCGGCCCGGCCGTCGGCGACCGCCGACAGCTCGATCCGGCTGAACGACCCGCTGCCCTCGTCGCGGAACGAGATGCTGACCCAGCGCCCAGCCAGCCCGCTGCCGCGCAGGTCGAGGCGCAGGGCGGACAGCGCGGCGTCGAGCGGGTCGGGCGCGAAGGCGCGCCGGACGGCCCGGCCGACCAGCGGCCTGATGGTCGCGTACAGGGGCGCCGGCCCGCCGGCCTCCCGGGTGTCCGTCTCCGCCACGCCGCTCGTGCCCTCCGCCTGTCGCGCAGCCTCGTAGCCGAGAGGGGCGGGGACGGGAAGGCGGGGGCGCCGGGATCGGTGCCGGGCGAAATTCCTCGCCGCCGGCGCGAGAACCCGCTTGCCACCCCGCTCAGCACCGCCTATACGCCCCTCACACCGGAGCCGGGACCCGAAGCGGCTTCGAGGGGCGCGTAGCTCAGCGGGAGAGCACTACGTTGACATCGTAGGGGTCACAGGTTCAATCCCTGTCGCGCCCACCATTCAATCCGACATGACGATCGTACGAGACCGGCGGTGATCCAATCGAATGGGTCCGATCCGGCTCCGTATCCGTGTCCGGCTTCTGTCCGATCGATTATCTCCCATCCCGGAACCGCGGGTCGAGGCGCTCGTGCGCCCGACGTTTCGCGGTCGACACCGGGCGAGGCCCGAACGACGAACGGGACCCTGGTGGGCCAGGGTCCCGTTCGTCGACGACTCAGATGTAGGCGCCCATCGCGCCGTTGGCCTGCGGAAACCGCTCGGCGAGCGCCCGTCGCAGTTTCTCGAGAGCGCGGTTCTCGATCTGGCGGACGCGCTCCTTCGAGATGCCGAGCCGGTGGCCCAGCGCCTCGAGCGTCGCCTGATCCTCCGCCAGCCGCCGCTCGTGGAGGATGCGCAGTTCCCTCTCAGACAGGACGGTGAGGGCCTGACGGAGCCAGTTGAGCCGGCGCTCGCCGTCGACGGCGTCGCCGACCGTCTCGTCGGGCAGCGGCGCGTTGTCGACCAGGAAGTCGACCCGCTCCGCCGAAGCCTCGCCGTCGTCGCCGACCGGAGCGTTGAGCGACATGTCGGGTCCGGACAGACGCGCGTCCATCAGCGCCACGTCCTCGCGCGACACGCCGATGGCCGTGGCGATACGACGGTGGATCTCGTCGCCGACGCGCTCGTCGGTCGATTGCATCAGACGGGCGCGTAGGCGCCTGAGATTGAAGAACAGCGCCTTCTGGGCCGACGAGGTGCCGCCGCGGACGATCGACCAGTTGCGCAGGATGTAGTCCTGGATGGAGGCGCGGATCCACCACGTCGCGTAGGTGGAGAAGCGGACCTCGCGCTCCGGCTCGAACCGGGCGGCGGCCTCCATCAGGCCGACATGTCCCTCCTGGACGAGGTCGGCCATCGGCAGGCCGTAATGGCGGAAGCGGCCGGCGAGGGCGATCACGAGACGCATATGGGCGGAAATCAGACGATGCAGGGCGGCTTCGTCGCGATCGTCCTTCCAGCGGACGGCCAGGCCGCGCTCCTCGTCACGCTCGAGGAACGGAGCGTCCATCGCCATCCGCACGAACTGCCGACGTATGCCTGCAATTTCTGCCATTCCCCGCCTCCGCCGCTTGCTGACCGCGCGCACACGTCCACGATGGACCCGGAGAGCAACGCCGCGAGGACGCGCGAAAGAGTTAGGACCACCGCGGGGCCTGCGATAACGGTGCGGCAGCGCGTTTGGTTCCCGCACTGCGAAAGAAATGGCGGCGCGTGTCCCAGGCGCGCCCTCCGGGAAGGCCGCGACCGGGACGCGATCCTGTCGTCCTCTCTCTCCCGCACACCCTGCCCGCGGGCCGCTCGGGACCGCGCGGCCGGACGCAGCCGCGCCCTCAGCGACGCGCCCTGCCGGGCGCACAGAAAAAAGGCTCGGACGCGGGTCCGAGCCTTGAGAGGGGGAAGGCCGATGGGGGCTTGAAGTGGCCTTCGATGAGGATGAAACGCTGCATTGCCGGACTGGTTCCGCAACCCGACCGAGAAAGTTTCAGCCCGCCGGCCGCGGCGCCGCCGCCCGGCGCAGGCGGTCGAGGATCGCCTCGCCGAGGCCGTGGGCCGGCAGCGGCATCACGGCGATCACCGCCGCGCCCGAGGCGTCGAGCCGGCGCAGGCCGGCATAGAGGTTCGCCGCCGCCTCCGCGAGGTCGCCGGACGGGCTGAGGTCGAGCCGCGCGGCGGCGCCGTCGAGGCCCGGCGGCGCGGCGCCCCCGAACAGCAGCGCCGCCTCCCCCGGCCGGATCGCCTCCGCGTCGAGGCGGATCGCCGCCCGCGGGGCGTAGTGCGACGACAGCAGGCCCGGCGCCGCCGGGGCGTCGGCGGCGCCCTGCGGCGGCGCGCCGAGCGGGCGACCCAGCACCGCCTCGATCGCCTCGCGGGCGAGCCCGCCGGGCCGCAGCAGCACCGGGGCGCCGGGGACGAGGCAGGCGACGATGGTCGACTCGATCCCGACCGGGCAGGCGCCGCCGTCGAGCACCGCGGCGATGCGCCCGTCGAGGTCGCCGAGCACGTGCGCGGCCTCGGTCGGGCTCACCCGCCCCGAGCGGTTGGCGGAGGGCGCGGCCACCGGGCGGCCGGTGCGCAGCAGGAGGTCGCGGGCGAGCGCCCCGGCCGGCACCCGCAGGGCGACCGTGTCGAGCCCGGCCCGGGCGAGGTCGCAGACCCGGCCGTCCGGCGCCGCCGGCACCACCAGGGTCAGCGGTCCGGGCCAGAACGCCGCGGCGAGGCGCAGGGCGTCGTCGCCGAACACGCCCTCGCGCCGCGCCGCGGCGCCATCCGGCAGATGGGCGATCAGCGGGTTGAACCGCGGCCGGCCCTTGGCGGCGTAGAGTGCGGCGACCGCGGCGGGATCGCCGGCATCGACGCCGAGGCCGTAGACCGTCTCGGTCGGGAAGGCGACGAGGCCGCCCGTCCGCAGGAGCCGGGCGGCTTCCGCGATCCCGGCCCCGTCCGGGCCGAGGCGCTGCGTCGCCGGGGCGGTGGCCCCGGGCCCCGAACCTGTCGTAGTCTCGCTCGCCGAGGGATCGCTCGTCATGACGGCGGGCCTAGCTTCAGGCGGGGCGGAACGTCAAATCACGCCGCACCGGAACCGGGGAAACGACCATGACCTATCGCGCGCCCGTGGCCGAGATGGCCTTCACCCTGCGCCACGTCGCCGGGCTCGACCGGGCGATCGCCGAGGGCCTGCACGGCGACCTCACGCCCGACCTCGTCGACACCATCCTGGAGGAGGCCGGCCGCTTTGCCAACGACGTGGTGGCGCCGCTCAACCGGATCGGCGACACCCACGGCACGCCGCTCAAGGACGGCGCGATCACGATGCCGCCGGGCTTCCGCGAGGCGTATCACGCCTGGGTCGAGGGTGGCTGGAACGCCCTGCCGGGGCCGGTGGAGTACGGCGGCCAGGGCCTGCCGGCGGCGCTCAACGCCGCCTGCGTCGAGATGTGGAACGCCGCCTCGATGTCGTTCGGCCTCGGCCCGCTGCTCACCGCCGGCGGAGTCGAGGCGCTGAGCCGCCACGGCGCGCCGGAACTGCGCGAGCGCTACCTCGAAAAGCTCGTCTCGGGGGAGTGGACCGCGACCATGAACCTGACCGAGCCGCAGGCCGGCTCGGACCTCTCGGCGCTGCGCAGCCGGGCGGAGCCCGTCGGCGACGGCAGCTACCGGATCCAGGGCGAGAAGATCTACATCACCTGGGGCGAGCACGACCTCACCGACAACATCGTCCACCTCGTCCTCGCCCGCCTGCCGGGGGCGCCGGCCGGCACCCGCGGTATCTCGCTGTTCCTGGTGCCGAAGGTGCTGCCGGACGGCAGCCGCAACGCCCTGCGCTGCGCCGGCATCGAGCACAAGCTCGGCATCCACGGCTCGCCGACCTGTACCATGGTGTACGAGGGCGCGACCGGCTGGCTGATCGGCGAGGAGAACCGGGGGCTGGCCTGCATGTTCACGATGATGAACAGCGCCCGCCTCAATGTCGGCCTCCAGGGCGTCGCCATCGCCGACCGGGCCTACCAGCAGGCGCTGTCCTATGCCCGCGACCGGCGCCAGGGCCGGGCCGCCGCCGGGGCCGAGGGGATGAGCCCGATCCTCGCCCATCCGGACGTGCAGCGGATGCTGCTGACCATGAAGGCGCTCACCGCCGCCTCGCGGGGGCTGTGCTACCTCACCGCCGCCGAGATCGACCGCGGCCACCGTGCCCCGGACGAGGCCGGGCGGCGGGCGGCCCTCGACCGCGCCTCGCTGCTGACCCCGGTGGCGAAGGCGTTCTCGACCGATATCGGCATCGAGGTCGCCTCCATCGGCATCCAGGTCCATGGCGGCATGGGCTTCGTCGAGGAGACCGGCGCCGCCCAGCACCTGCGCGACGCCCGCATCGCGGCGATCTACGAGGGGACCAACGGCATCCAGGCGATCGACCTCGTTACCCGCAAGCTGCCGCTCCAGGGCGGCGCCGTCGTGCGCGGGCAGGTCGCCGCGATGCGCCGGACCGCCGAGCGCCTGCTGCGCGAGGGCACGCCCGCCCTCGGCCTTACCGCGCCGCGGCTGCGCGCCTGCGTCGAGAGCCTCGACCGGGCGACCGGCTTCCTGCTCAAGGCCCTCGGCTCCAACCGGCCCGAGGAGGCGCTCGCCGGGGCGACGCCGTACCTGCGCCTGTTCGGCCTCGCCCAGGGCGGGGCGGCGCTCGCCGAACTGGCGCTCGCCGCCGGCGCCGCGCTCGCCGCCGGCGACACCGACCCGGCCCATGCCGGGCGCATCGCCCTCGCGCGGTTCTACGCCGAGAACCTGCTCACCGCGGCGGCCGGGCTGGAGGAGACCGTGATGGCCGGCGGCGGCTTCTTGCAGGATGCCGACCTCGCCCTGGCGAGCTGAAGGGGGCCGGCATGACCGAGCACGTTCGCATCACCGAGGAGGCGGGCGGCGTCCGCCTCGTGCGGCTCGACCGGCCCGAGAAGAAGAACGCCCTGACCGGGGCGATGTACGACGCCATGCGGGAGGCGCTTGAGGAGGCCGACCGGGACGGCTCCGGCATCGGCGCGGTGGTGTTCGCCGGCCTGCCCGGCGCCTTCACCGCCGGCAACGACATCGCGGATTTCGTCGCCCGGGCCGGGCGCGACGCCGGGGACGGCCCGGCCCTGCGCTTCATCCGCCGGCTCGCCGCGACCCGCACGCCGCTGGTGGCGGCGGTGGACGGGCTCGCGGTCGGGATCGGCACGACGATGATCCTGCACTGCGACCTCGTCTACGTCGCGCCCTCGGCCCGGTTCCGGATGCCGTTCGTCGATCTCGGCCTCGTGCCGGAGGCCGCCTCGACCTACCTGCTGCCGCGGCGGGTCGGGATCCCGAAGGCGACCGAGCTGATGCTGCTCGCCGAGGCGTTCGACGGCGACGAGGCGGTGCGGCTCGGCCTCGCCAACGCGGTGGTGCCCGGCGACGCGCTGGTCGAGCACGCCCTGTCGCAGGCCGCCCGCCTCGCCGCCAAGCCCCGCGGCGCGCTCGCGGCGAGCCGCGCCCTGATCCGGGGCGACGCTGCGGCGGTGGAGGCCGCGATGAATGCCGAGAGCCGGGCCTTCGAGGCCGCCCTGCGCTCGCCGGAGGCGCAGGCCGCGTTCCGGGCCTTCCTCGACCGGGCCAAGGGGTAAGCCGGCCCTCGACGGGGGCGTCTCGACGGGGCAGGGTGTCACGGAGACTTCAAGCCTGCGCGTCACACCGGGGCCGACGGGGCTCGGGCCTGACCGGCCGGAGCCCGCCCCCTTCCGCTTCGAGACCTCCCCTTGATCTTCGTCCACCAGCCGAACGCCTGCGCCAGCACCGGGCAGCCGCTCCTCGAACGCCGTCTCCTCGACCTCCACGAGCCGATCCCGGCCGACGCCCTGTGGATCGACCTCATCGGCCCGTCGCGCCAGGAGGACCACAAGGTCGAGGCGTTCATGGGCATCGAGATCCCGACCCGGGAGGAGATGCAGGACATCGAGCCGTCCGAGCTGCTCTACGTCGAGAACGGCGCCCGCTACATGACCGGCCGGCTGCTGTGCCGGGTCGAGGAGGACGAGGCGCAGCTCACCGGCGTGACGTTCATCCTGCGCGACAACCGCCTCGCCACGGTGCGCTACGAGGACCCGCAGGCGTTCCGGATGTTCGTCCAGCGCGCCGGCAAGCCCGCCGGCGTGTCGCTCGCCGGCGAGGCGATCCTGTCGAGCCTGATCGAGACGGTGATCGACCGGGCCGCCGACGTGCTCCAGGCCAAGGGCGACCGGATCGACGCCCTGTCGCGGCGCATCTTCGCGACGCCGAGCGATCCCGGCGCCCGCAACGCCGAGTTGCAGGACACCCTGCGGGCGCTGGGCCGCCTCAATGAGATGCTGTCGATGCAGCGCGAGAGCCTCGTGTCGATGGAGCGGATCCTGCTGTCGCTCTCGGCGAGCTACCGCGTCACCAAGGCGCCCCGCGAGGTGCGCGAGGAGGTCCGCTCGACCCTGCGCGACCTGCAGTCGCTGGAGGAGCACGCCACCTTCCTGTCGGGCAAGATTCAGTTCCTGCTCGACGCCACCCTCGGGCTGGTCAACCTCGAACAGAACAACATCATCAAGCTGTTCTCGGTCATGGCGGTGGTGTTCATGCCGCCGACCCTGATCGCCTCGGTCTACGGCATGAACTTCAAGGCGATGCCGGAACTCGACTGGGGCTTCGGCTACCCGATGGCGGTCCTGATGATGATCGTGGCGGCGATCCTGCCCTACGTGTTCTTCCGCTGGAAGCGCTGGCTGTAGGAGGTCCCGATGTGCGGCCGCTTCGTCGTCGTGTCGCCGCCGGAGGTGTTTCGCGAGACCTACGGCTATCCCGAGCAGCCGAACTTCCCGCCGCGGCACAACGTGGCCCCGACCCAGCCGGTGCCGGTGGTGACCGCCGAGCACGGGCGGCGGCGCTTCGTGCTGATGCGCTGGGGCTTCCTGCCGGCCTGGGTCGAGGATCCGAAGGACTTTCCCCTCGTCATCAACGCGCGGATCGAGACCGCCGCCGAGAAGCCGAGCTTTCGCAACGCCCTGCGCTACCGGCGCTGCGTCTTCCTGGCCGACGGCTTCTACGAGTGGCGCCGCGGAGCCGGTCGCGGCCGGGCGCCGTTCCTGATCCGCCGCGCCGACCGGCGCCCGATGGCGCTGGCCGGCCTGTGGGAGACCTGGAGCGGCAAGGACGGCTCCGAGATCGACACCGCCGCGATCGTGACCTGCGCGGCCAACGGCACGCTCGCGGCGATCCACGAGCGGATGCCGGCGATCCTCGACCCCGCCGCGGTCGGATCCTGGCTCGACATCCGCGAGGTCGATGCCGGCCGCGCCGCCGCCCTGTGCCGGCCATGCCCCGACGCATGGCTCGACCTCGATCCGGTCGGCCCGCGGGTCAACGACGTGCGCAACGACGATGCCGGGCTGATGGAGGTGCAGGCGGCGGTGCCGGTGCGCGAGGCGGCGCCGGTGCCCGAGCCGGAGGTGCCACGGCAGGGTAGTCTGTTCTGAACGACGACCCCGAGCGGCACTGCCGCCCGAACCCTCCCCCCTCTGCGGGGGAGGGTGCCCCGCGGATGCGGGGCGGGCCGGGACGACAGTCCCGCAAGAGGGGAACGCGGCGCTGCTTCAGTTGGCGCTCGGCACCACGGTCACGACGCTTCCGGAAGCGTGGTTCCCCTCTCGGCGGGACTACGTCCCGCTGCGCTCGCTCCGCTCGCCACCCTCCCCCGCAGAGGGGGGAGGGTCGGCGCCGTCTTCGTCGTGAGAGGCGCAGACCCGCCTCAATGCCCCCCGCCGAGATACGCCGCGCGCACCTGGGGATCGTTGCGCAACTGCGCCGCCGGGCCCTGGAAGCGGATGCGGCCGTTCTCGAGCACGTAGGCGTGGTCGGCGACGCCGAGCGCCGCCATCGCGAACTGCTCGACCAGCAGCATCGTCACCTGCTCCTCCTTGAGCCGGCGGATGATGCGAAAGACCTCCTCGACCAGCTTCGGGGCGAGACCCATCGAGGGCTCGTCCAGCAGCAGGATCTCGGGACGCAGCATCAGCGCGCGGCCCATCGCCAGCATCTGCTGCTCGCCGCCCGACAGGGTGCCGGCGAGCTGCGTCCGGCGCTCCTTCAGGCGCGGGAACAGCGTGTAGGCCCTCTCGCGGTCGGCGGCGACGTCGCCCTTCGGGCGCGAGCCGGTGAGGCGCGGGAAGGCGCCGAGCGTCAGGTTGTCCTCGACCGTGAGGGTCGGGAACACGCGACGCCCCTCCGGCGAGTGGGCGAGGCCGGTGCGGGCGACCTCGTGGCTGTCGAGGCCGGCGATCTCGCGGCCGTTGAGGCGGATCGAGCCGGCCTGCGGCCTGATCATCCCTGAGAGCGCCCGCATCGTCGTGGTCTTGCCGGCCCCGTTGGAGCCGATCAGGGTCACGACCTGCCCCTTGGGGACCGAGAAGGTGAGGCCGTGCAGGACCTCGATCTGGCCGTAGCCGGCGGACAATCCGGTGACGTCGAGCATCGGTCTACTCCGCGGCGTCGGCAACCGGGCTGCCGAGATAGGCTTCGATGACCTTCGGGTCGGCCTGCACCTCGCGGGCGCCGCCCTCGGCGATCTTGTGGCCGAAATCGAGCACGCTGACGCGGTCGCACAGGCCCATCACCACGTCCATGTGGTGCTCGATCAGGATAACGGTGATGCCGGCGTCCCGGATCTTGCGGATGATCGTGGTCAGCTCGGCGATGTCCGGGGCGGTCAGGCCCGCGGCCGGCTCGTCGAGGAGGAGCAGCACCGGGTCGAGCGCCAGCGCGCGGCCGATCTCCAGGAGGCGCTGCTTGCCGTAGGGCAGGTTGCGCGCCTCGACCTGGGCCAGGGGTCCGAGGCCGACGAAGTCGAGGATCGCCATGGCGCGGGCGCGGGCCTCGCGCTCCTCGCGCCGCCGCCGGGGCGTGCCGAGGATCGCGTCGAAGATCGTGCCGTGGAAGCTGTGGTGGAGGCCGACCAGCACGTTCTCCAGCGCCGTCATCTCGCGGAAGAGCTGGACGTTCTGGAAGGTGCGGGCGACGCCTGACAGGGCGATCTCGGACGGGGTACGCCCGTCGAGCCGCCTGTCGCCGGCGAGCACCACCGCGCCGGAGGTCGGCTTGTAGATGCCGGTGAGCACGTTCATCATCGTGCTCTTGCCCGAGCCGTTCGGCCCGATCAGGCCGTGGATCGTGCCGGGACGCACGTCGAGATCGACGCCGGCGAGCGCCTTGAGGCCGCCGAACTGCATCACCGCCGACTCGACCTTCAGCAGCGGATCGCTGCCGGTGCGGCCGCCCTGGCGGATCAGCGCCTCGCCGCTGCCCTCCAGCGCCTTGCCCTCGCCGGTATGGGCCGGGCGCAGGAAGGGCAGCTTCTCGCGAATGAAGCCGACGATGCCCTCCGGCAGGTAGTAGACCACGAACAGGATCATCAGGCCGAACACGGTCAGCCGGAAGTCGGTCACCGACTGCAACGCGAGCGTCGCGGGGAAGAACGCGAGGCAGAGCGCGCCGGGGATCAGCAGCGTCATGCGGTTCTCCTGACGACGCAGGAAGGCGAGGCCGACCACCACCAGCGCGACCGCCGCGATGATACCGGCCATGATCCGCACCAGCGCGATGTCCGCCAGGATGTTGGGCATCATCACGATGATCGCGGCGCCGATCAGCGGCCCGGCGCGCGACTTGCGGCCGCCCATGGTGACAGCGAGCAGGAATAGCACCGTCAGCTCGAAGCCGTAGGAGTTCGGCGCGACGTAGCGCTCCGACCACGCGAACAGCGCGCCGGCGAGGCCGGCGAGCGCCGCCGAGATCACGAAGGCGTAGACCTTGTAGCGGTAGACGCTGACGCCCATGCAGTCGCAGGCGATCGGCGAGTCGCGCAGCGCCTCGAAGGCGCGGCCGAACGGCGAGCGCACCACCCGGTTGACCACCACGATGGTGGCGAGCAGGCAGGCGCAGACGAGGTAGTAGAATTCGAGCTTGCGGCCGGCCGCGCCCCAGGGCGCCTGCAGGCCGAGGAGCGAGAAGTCGAGGACCCGGGCCGGCGGCAGGGTGATGCCGAGGGGGCCGTTGGTCAGCTCCGTCATCTCGTTGATGAAGATCTGGATGATCGTGCCGAAGGCGAGCGTGACCATCGCGAGGTAGGGGCCGCTGACCCGCAGCGCCGGAATCGCCAGCAGCAGGCCGAAAGCCGCCGTGACGCCGATGCCCGCGAGCAGCCCGAACCACAGGCCGAGCTTGAACTTGAGGAACAGCACCGCGGCCGCGTAGGCGCCGATGCCGAACAGGCCGGCGTGTCCCAGGCTGACCTGGCCGGTATAGCCGACCACGATGTCGAGGCCGAGGATCAGGATCGCGTAGATCGCGATCACGACGAGCAGGTGGATGTAGTACTGGCTCGTCACGACGTGCGGGAAGGCCAGCAGGAACACGACGAGAAGCGCGGCACCAATGACGCCCACGGAGCGGCCGAGGCCCGTCGCCGCCGGGGCGGCGGGCGGGGCGGCGTCGCGGGCGACGGCCTGCGCGGAGGCGGACTGCGCCATGGCGGAGGAAACCTTGAGGAGAGGGGGGAGGGGACGAGGGCCAGGCCCTCGCCATGCGAAATCCGATTGATCGCTTCGCGATGCGGATTTCGACTTCGCTCAGACGCCGCGCGGGCTGGTGACATGATTGTCGGAACGGATCCGTTCCGACAATCATGTCAGACCTTCTTGATGACCGCCTTGCCGAACAGGCCGACCGGGCGCACCGCCAGCACGGCGAGCAGCAGGATCAGGCCGGGCACGTCCTTGTAGCCGGTCGAGATGTAGAAGCCGGTCAGCGTCTCGGCGACGCCGAGGATCAGCCCGCCGACGATGACGCCGAGGCCGGATTCGAGGCCGCCGATGATCGCCACCGCGAACGCCTTGAGCGCCAGCACCGAGCCCATCGTGGCGCCGGTGAGCGTCACGGGCGCCACCAGCACGCCGGCGAAGGCCGCCGTCATCGCGCTGATCGAGTAGGACAGGGTGATGACCTTGCGGGTGTTGATGCCCATCAGGCCGGCGGCGTCGATGTCGTTGGAGGTCGCCACCACCGCCTTGCCCCAGATCGAGCGGCGGTTGAAGATCTCGACCGCGAGCATCATCAAGAGCGCGCCGGCGACGATCATCAGCTCCATCGGCAGCACCCGGACGCCGCCGACGATCAGCGCCTCCTCGGGCAGCGGCGAGGGGAACTTGAGGTCGTCGCGGCCCCAGACGTTCTCGGCGACGTTCTTGAAGATGATGCCAAGCGCGATGGTGGCCATGATCCACCCGTACTCGGACTTGATCTTCACCGCCGGGCGCACGCCGAGGCGCTCGACCACCGCGCCGAGCGCGAAGCCGAACACCAGGACGAGGGGCAGCATCAGCCAGTAGCCGGTGAACGGCACCAGGGTCAGGCCGAACAGGGCGCCGAGCATCAGCGCCTCGCCCTGGCCGAAATTGAGGGTCTTCGAGGTGGCGAAGGTGAGCTGGTAGCCGAACGCGATCGCGGCATAGATCATGCCGACCGCGACGCCGCTCGCCACGAGTTGCAGGAAGATTTGCATGGCGGGCCCTGGGACGTTTCGTGCGGGAGGGGCCCGCGCCGCAGCGCGCGGGCCCCGGGCGTCGGATCAGTTCGACGCCTTGTCCTTGACCCGGACGACGCCGGCGTTCTTGGCGTCCTCCTCCTTGGCGTAGACGATCTTGCCGTTCTCGACCTTGCCGAACACCACCATGTTGCGGGTGATGGCGTTGTGGTCCTTGTCGGTGAACGGCTTGTCGTAGGTCGTCACCACGCCCTCGACCTTCTCCTTGAGGTCCTCGAGGGCGGCGCGGACCTTCGGCCCGTCGGTGGTGCCGGCCTGCTTGATCGCCGCGGCGAGCAGGAGCAGCGAGTCGTAGCCCTGGGCACCCGCGACCGGGGTCGGGATCTTGGCGACCTTGTAGGTCGAGTAGTAGTTCTCGAGAAACGCCTTGCGCTTGGGCAGGGTCTTATCCTCGATGAAGGTCTGGGGCATGATGACCCCGTCGCCGTTGGTGCCGGCGATGTCGATGAAGCTCTGCATCGAGGCCGGCCACGAGGTGATCATCGGCACCTTCCAGCCGAGCTTCGACATGCCGCTGGCGACCTGGGCCAGCTCCGGCCCGATGCCGTAGGCCAGGATCACGTCGGCGCCGGCGGCCTGCGACTTCAACAGCTGGGGCGTCATGTCGACGTCCTTGATGTTGAATTTTTCCACCGCGACCGGCTTCACGCCCTTCGCCTTGAGGTACTTCTCCAGGTCCTCGCGGCCGAGCTGACCGTAATTGGTCGAGTCGGCGAGGATCGCGATCTTCTTGAAGCCGCGGGCGATCGCCTCGTCGGCCATCATGCCGGCCTGGAGCGTGTCGTAGGCCGAGGTGCGGAAGACGTAGTTGGTGTCGTAGTCCGGCGGGGCGAACTGGTTCGTGATGACGGTGCCGGTCGCGACGTTGTTGATGACCGGAATCTCGGCTTCCTGGTAGAACCGCTGGGCGGCCAGCGCCACGCCGGTGTTGATGAAGCCGAGCGTCGCGACGACCTTCTCCTTGTTGATGAGCTCCTGCGCGACCTGGGCGCCGACCTCGTTCTTGGCCTCGTCGTCGCGCTCGACGAGCTGGATCTTGCGGCCGAGCACGCCGCCGTTCTTGTTGATCTCGTCGGCGGCGAGGCGGACGCCGTCGCGCATCGACACGCCCATCGACGACGAGCCGCCGGTATAGGGGCCCGAGACGCCGATCTTGATCGGGTCGGCGGCGAAGGCGGCACCGGTGAGCGCCGTGGCGCCCACCAGGGCAGCCGCGAGCACGCTGAACGGCAGTCGCATGGGGTCTCCTCCTGATGGATTCGTTCTTTGGTGGCAGCGGCCGCACCCGGGCCGTCAACCTGCGGATGGAACCGGAAGTGGCAGCGCTTGTCGACCGCGCCTTTAGATGTAGATGCCCCAACACCTTCGGGTCGGCGACGGGGCGGGACTGCGCCGGGCGATCAGCGCCCGGCCGTCGAGCCCGGCGCCGCCTGGATCACCGGGGCGGCCGCCGCCAGGATCGCGGCCCGGTCGCGGGTCGGCGGGACGATGCGGGTGCCGTTGATGACGCGCTTGGTCGCCTTGGCCTCCTCCCCGGCGGCGACGAGCCGGTCGCGCTCCCAGCCGGCGGTGTAGACCGCGCCCCAGGCCCCGAGGTCGAGCACCGTGACGTAGTCGGGGGCGGCGAAGTCGAGCCCGAGGTCGGGCCGGCCAGCGAGGTCGCACAGGGCGTTGTGGCCGGCGAAGCGGCCCATCGGCCGGGCGTGCTGGCACGACATCACGGTGCGGTGGCCGGCGGCGTCGGCCACCGCCGACGCGGCGTCGCCGGCGGCGAACACCTCGGGCCGGCCGCTCACCCGCATCCGCGCGTCGACCGGCACCCGGCCGAGGGCGTCGCAGGGCACGCCGAGCGCGGCGGCGAGCGGGCTCGCCCGCATCCCGGTGGCGCACACCACCGTGAGGGCCGGGATCCGGGTGCCCTCGCCGAGGGTGACGCCCGCCGCGTCGATCAGGTTCACCTCGGCGCCGGCGCGGCCGGTGACGCCAGCGGCCGCCAGGGCGGCCCGGACCGCCGGCATTGCGGCGCCGCCCATGGTGGCGCCGACCTCCGGGCCGCGGTCGAGGAGAATGGTCTCCACCCCTTCGGTCGCACCGGCGCGGTCGCGGGCGGCGGCGAGGCGGGCCGGCAGTTCGCAGGCGATCTCGAGGCCGACGAGACCCGCGCCGATCACGACGGCGCTCCAGCGCCCCGCCGCACCGCGCCCGAGCGAGCCGGCGGCGAGCCCGTCGAGGTGGCGCGCGAGGGCGCGGGCGCCGTCGAGGGTGTCGACGTCGAACGCCGCGTCGGCGCCCGGCACCGGCGGCCGGACCAGGGCGCTGCCGGCGGCGAGGATCAGGCGGTCGTAGGGGAGGCGGAGGGCGGGCCCGGTCCGCGGCTGCACGGCGACCCGGCGGGCCCCGGCGTCGATCCCGGTGACCCGGCCCTCGATCCGGCGCACGCCGATCGGCCCGAGCACGTCGTCGAGGGGAATCCCGACCGGCGCGAGGTCGGCCTCGTAGCAGCGCACCCGCACGACGTGGAGCGGGTCGGGCGAGACGAGGGTGATCGGGATCGCGTCGGACAGGCCGAGGTCGTCGCGCAGGCGGGCCGCGGCGGCGGCGCTCCACAGGCCGGCGAAGCCGCCGCCGACCACCACGATGCCGTGCGTCATCTGCGGGTCTCCGCTTCCGGGCGCCGCGGGAGGCGGCGCGGCTCGCCGGCGGCCGGTCCCCGGCGCGCCGTCCCGGCCAGGCTACTCCTTCGACACGGTCTCGTCCTTGGCCGGCACCTGCGTCACGCCGCCGATCACCCGCACCGGGCGGTTGCCCTCCGGCGGCGTGGTCCAGCCGGTCGCCGGCTTGGACTCCGCCGACTTGGCCTCCGCCGCCTTGGACTCCGCCGACTTGGAGTCGGCCGCCGGCGGCTGTGCGGATTGGGCCGGCTTCGCCTCGGCCGGAGGTGTCTGGAGGCGACGGTCGATCGCCGCCGGGCTGTCGGCCGGGCGGGCGGCGACCGGACGGGGCGGCTTGCGCGGCGCCTCGGCGCCGTCGGGGCTGCGGGCGCCGCGGGCCGCCGGGCTGTCGGGGTTGAGGCCGAGAGGATTGGGCCCGGCCGGGCGCGGCGGCGCGGCGACGGCCGGGCGCGGCTCGTCGGTCGGCGGCGCCTCCCGGGTGGCGAGGCGGGGCGCCGGGTCGACCGGCGGGCGCGCCGCCGGGATCCGCGCACCGGCGCGCTCGCCCGGCATCGGGATCGAGCCCGGCGGCAGCGGCACGCCGCGGCCCTGGCGCGGGTCGGACTCGGGGTCGTACCCGCGGGCCTCGTCGGTCCAGCCGTAGCCGGGCCGGCGGCCGGAGGGGATCGGGGCCGGGGGAGTGAGCGGCGCTTCGAGCCGGTCGCGGTCGAGGATGCGGCCGCTGCGGGCATCGACCACGAGGCGCACCGGGCTGCCGCCCGGGCTCTCGGCGTCGAGGGTGTAGGTCTCGCCGTCGAAGCGCGGATGGCTCAGCGGCGCGTAGCCCTGGCGCCCGAGGCGGGCCAGCACCGCGCGCGGCGACAGCACCGCGTCGACCTCCTCGACGGTGTAGCCGTAGACCTGGGCCGCGGCGGGCCCGGTCACCGGGCCCGCCAGGACGAGTGCGGCCAGTACGGCCGCGCCCGCGATGGATCGCCGGGCGATCATGTCCCGCATTCCCTTGTTTCGGGGTTCGTCGCGGCCGAGGCCCCGCATTCCCCTTGTGCTCGGACGGCCGGACCAAGCCCGAGGAATGGGGCGGGATTGCGGGAGCAATGGGGAAAGACTGGGCTGCGGCTCCGGCGATGCGGGGACGGTCTGTGAACCCGCCGGATCCCCGGGGGCGACGCCCGGACGGCGATCCGGGCGCCACGCGGCGTCGCGACGGCGACCGGGCGCGAGGCGGTCGATCCGGAGTCCGCCGGGCGATCCCGGTCTTGCGACGGTCTCGATCGTCGCGCTGCCGGTAACCCTGCGTCAGATATCTCGGTATTCCTCCGGTTCCCCGATCGCACGGATCCGGGTCCGGAAACATTGACTTTGACGGCAGAAGTAATCTCATGCGCTCCGGTCGAGCGAATTGCCGCGGACGCGGCTTCGCGAGCGCTGATGGCAGCGTTGCAGTGATGAGTTGTGCGATCGAAATTCGCTTCCGAGGAATTCAGCGGGCATGGAGCGGCGCAGGGAGGGCGAAAAAGCCGGGAATGGTCGTCGGAACCGGAAAATTCGTCCACGAGTGTCGATTGTTGGGACGGAAATTCCGAACCGGGACCATGCGATGTTGACGCTCGACCCGAGATCGTCATCAGGATGGATGTAAGATCCGTCCAGCGGCTCCGACTCGCCCACCGGACTGTCACGTGGGCGAACCGCATCGGCTGCGCCGGGAGCGGAGGACAGCGTCGACGCCGACGGCGTGCGAAGGGATATCCAAGATGGCCGGACCGATCGTCGTGTCACGCCAGGGCGGCCACTGCAGGTCCCCAGCCCGGAGCATCCATTCACCGAAACCACTCTTCCTGCGCACGAAGGGGCGGTGGCCTTGTGCTTCGTCCATCGGCGGCAATGCGAAAAGGCGAGTCCGATGACGATCCGTTTCTTCGAGGCCGGCCCCGTCACCACCGGATACAGCCCCTACTCGGTGACGATGGCGGACGTGAACGGGGACGGGCGGCAGGACCTCCTCGTCGCGAACTACAACAGCGGCACGGTGTCGGTTCGTTTGGGGAGAGGCGACGGCACCTTCACCAGCGCCACCGACGTCCCTACCGGGAGCAATCCCCGCTCGGTGACGGCGGCGGACGTGAACGGGGACGGTCGGCAGGACATCCTCGTCGCGAACAACTCGAGCGGCACGGTGTCGGTTCGTCTGGGGAGAGGCGACGGCACCTTCACCAGCGCCACCGACGTCCTCACCGGGAGCAATCCCCGCTCGGTGACGACGGCGGACGTGAACGGGGACGGGCGGCAGGACCTCCTCGTCGCGAACTACTTGAGCAACACGGTGTCGGTTCGTCTGGGTGTCGGCGACGGCACCTTCACCAGCGCCACCGACGTCCCCACCGGGGGAGGTCCCATCTCGGTGACGACGGCGGACGTGAACGGGGACGGGCGGCAGGACCTCCTCGTCGCGAACAACGCGAGCGGCACGGTGTCGGTTCGTCTGGGGAGAGGCGACGGCACCTTCACCAGCGCCACCGACGTCCCCACCGGGGGAGGTCCCATCTCGGTGACGACGGCGGACGTGAACGGGGACGGGCGGCAGGACATCCTCGTCGCGAACTACTTGAGCGGCACGGTGTCGGTTCGTCTGGGGAGAGGCGACGGCACCTTCACCTTCACCAGCGCCACCGACGTCGCTACCGGGAGCCGTCCCTACTCGGTGACGACGGCGGACGTGAACGGGGACGGGCGGCAGGACATCCTCGTCGCGAACGCAGGCAGCGACACGGTGTCGGTTCGTCTGGGGAGAGGCGACGGCACCTTCACCATCACCAGCGCCGACGACGTCCCCACCGGGGGAGGTCCCATCTCGGTGACGACGGCGGACGTGAACGGGGACGGGCGGCAGGACCTCCTCGTCGCGAACGAGGGCAGCGGCACGGTGTCGGTGCTGCTGGGAACCAACGTCACCGCCGCCACGGCGATCGGCGCCTCCCCGGGGGCCGGCACGGTGCTCGGACTTGGCGGGCAGGTGGTGCTGACCCTGTCGACCGAGACCCCGGTGGTGGTCGACACGCGCGGCGGCACGCCGTTCCTGACGCTGAGCAACGGCGGACAGGCGGTCTACAGCGGCACCGACGGCAGCGGCCGGCCGCGATTCACCTACACGGCGGCGGCCGGGCAGACCACGAGCGGCCTGACGGTGACCGGCCTGACCCTCGACGGCGGCACCGTGAGGGATCCGGGCGAGACCAGCTTCGTCAGCGCCACCGACATCGGAACCGGAAGTTTGCCCCGCTCGGTGACGACGGCGGACGTGAACGGGGACGGGCGGCAGGACATCCTCGTCGCGAACCAAGGCGACGGCACGGTGTCGGTTCGTCTGGGTGTCGGCGACGGCACCTTCACCACCGCCACCGACGTCGCCACCGGGAGCTTGCCCATCTCGGTGATGACGGCGGACGTGAACGGGGACGGGCGGCTGGACCTCCTCGTCGCGAACCGATTCGACGACACGGTGTCGGTTCGTCTGGGGAGAGGCGACGGCACCTTCACCAGCGCCACCGACGTCGCTACCGGGAGCCGTCCCATCTCGGTGACGACGGCGGACGTGAACGGGGACGGGCGGCAGGACCTGCTCGTCGCGAACGCGGGCAGCGGCACGGTGTCGGTTCGTCTGGGTGTCGGCGACGGCACCTTCACCACCGCCACCGACGTCCCCACCGGGAGCAGTCCCTTCTCGGTGACGACGGCGGACTTGAACGGGGACGGGCGGCAGGACATCCTCGTCGCGAACAACTCGAGCGGCACGGTGTCGGTTCGTCTGGGTGTCGGCGACGGCACCTTCACCACCGCCACCGACGTCCCCACCGGGGACAAGCCCTCCTCGGTGACGACGGCGGACGTGAACGGGGACGGGCGGCAGGACCTGCTCGTCGCGAACGAGGCCAGCGGCACGGTGTCGGTTCGTCTGGGTGTCGGCGACGGCACCTTCACCAGCGCCACCGACGTCCCCACCGGGGACAAGCCCTACTCGGTGACGACGGCGGACGTGAACGGGGACGGGTGGCAGGACATCCTCGTCGCGAACTTCGACAGCGGCACGGTGTCGGTTCGTCTGGGTGTCGGCGACGGCACCTTCACCACCGCCGACGACGTCCCCACCGGGAGCAATCCCGCCTCGGTGACGACGGCGGACGTGAACGGGGACGGGCAGCAGGACATCCTCGTCGCGAACTTCGGCAGCGGCACGGTGTCAGTGCACCTCAACACCTCGCGCCCGACCGCCAGCCTCGACCTCGCCAGCATCGCGTCCGCCAGCGGTGCCGTCACCGGCCTCGCCGTCGACACCACCGCCCCCACCGTCACCGGCCTGACCTCTACCACCCCCGACGGCGCCTATCACGCCGGCGACGTCATCGACATCGCGGTCGGCTTCTCCGAGGCCGTCACCGTCACCGGCACGCCGCGCCTCACCCTGGAGACCGGCGCCGTCGACCGCGCCGTCGACTATGTCTCCGGCTCGGGCACCGCCAGTCTGGTGTTCCGCTACACCGTCCAGCCCGGCGACACCGCCGCCGACCTCGACGCGCTGACCCTCGCCCTCGCCGGCGGCACGATCCGGGATGCGGCCGGCAACGCCGCCGCCCTCGCCCTGCCGGCCGCGGGCGCGGCCGGCTCGCTCGCCGCCGCCAAGGCGCTGGTCGTCGACACCACCACACCCACCGTCACCCGCCTGACCTCCAGCACCCGCGACGGCACCTACCGGGCCGGCAGCGTCATCGCGGTCCAGGTCGGCTTCTCCGAGGCCGTCACCGTCACCGGCACGCCCCGCCTCACCCTGGAGACCGGCACCACCGACCGCGAGGCGACCTATGCCCGCGGCTCGGGCACCGACACCCTGACCTTCCTCTACACCGTCCAGCCCGGCGACAGCGCCGCCGACCTCGACGCGCTGACCCTCGGCCTCGCCGGCGGCACGATCCGGGATGCGGCCAGTAACGATGCCGCCCTCGCCCTGCCGGCCGCGGGCAGCCCCGGCTCGCTCGCCGCCGCCAAGGCGCTGGTCATCGACACGGCGCCCCCGCCGACCTTCACCACCGCCGCCACGGCGATCGGCGCCTCCGCGGGGGCCGGTACGGTGCTGGGGCCCGGCGGGCAGGTGGTGCTGACCCTGTCCACCGCGACCCCGGTGGTGGTCGACACGCGCGGCGGCACGCCGTTCCTGACGCTGAGCAACGGCGGACAGGCGGTCTACAGCGGCACCGACGGCGGCGGCCGGCCGCGATTCACCTACACGGCGGCGGCCGGGCAGGACACGAGCGGCCTGACGGTGATCGGCCTGACCCTCGACGGCGGCACCGTGAGGGATCCGGGCGGGACTAGCTTCGTCAGCGCCACCGACGTCATCACCGGAGCTTATCCGATCTCGGTGACGACGTCGGACGTGAACGGGGACGGGCGGCAGGACCTCCTCGTCGCGAACGAGAGCAGCAACACGGTGTCGGTTCGTCTGGGGAGAGGCGACGGCACCTTCACCAGCGCCAGCGACGTCATAACCGGAAGTTTGCCCCGCTCGGTGACGACGGCGGACGTGAACGGGGACGGGCGGCAGGACATCCTCGTCGCGAACTACAACAGCGGCACGGTGTCGGTTCGTCTGGGTGTCGGCGACGGCACCTTCACCAGCGCCACCGATGTCGCTACCGGGATTTATCCCCGCTCGGTGACGGCGGCGGACGTGAACGGGGACGGGCGGCAGGACCTCCTCGTCGCAAACTCGAACAGCGACACGGTGTCGGTTCGTCTGGGTGTCGGCGACGGCACCTTCACCAGCACCACCGACGTCGCCACCGGGAACAGTCCCTACTCGGTGACGACGGCGGACGTGAACGGTGATGGGCGGCAGGACATCCTCGTCGCGAGCCCCGGCAGCCGCACGGTGTCGGTTCGTCTGGGTGTCGGCGACGGCACCTTCACCAGCACCACCGACGTCGCCACCGGGAACAGTCCCTACTCGGTGACGACGGCGGACGTGAACGGGGACGGGCGGCAGGATATCCTCGTCGCGAACGCGGACAGCGGCACGGTGTCGGTTCGTCTGGGTGTCGGCGACGGTACCTTCACCAACGCCACCGACGTCGCCACCGGGAACAGTCCCTACTCGGTGACGACGGCGGACGTGAACGGGGACGGGCAGCAGGACATCCTCGTCGCTAACCGAGACAGCGGCACGGTGTCGGTTCGTCTGGGGAGAGGCGACGGTACCTTCACCAGCGCCGACGACGTCCCCGCCGGGAGCGGTCCCATCTCGGTGACGACTGCCGACGTGAACGGGGACGGGCGGCAGGATATCCTCGTCGCGAACTACTTCAGCAACACCACGGTGTCGGTGCGCCTCAACACCTCGCGCCCGACCGCCACCTTCGACCTCGCCAGCATCGCGTCCGCCAGCGGTGCCGTCACCGGCCTCGCCGTCGACGCCACCGCCCCCACCGTCACCGGCCTCACGGCCACCACCCCCGACGGCGCCTACGGTGCCGGCGGCGTCATCGACATCGCGGTCGGCTTCTCCGAGGCCGTCACCGTCACCGGCACGCCCCGCCTCACCCTGGAGACCGGCGCCACCGACCGCGCCGTCGACTACGTCTCCGGCTCGGGCACCGCCAGTCTGGTGTTCCGCTACACCGTCCAGCCCGGCGACACCGCCGCCGACCTCGACGCGCTGACCCTCGCCCTCAACGGCGGCACGATCCGGGACGCGGCCGGCAACGATGCCGCCCTCGCCCTGCCGGCCGCGGGCAGCCCCGGCTCGCTCGCCGCCGCCAAGGCGCTCGTCATCGACACCGCCGCGCCGGCCGCCCCAGGCCTCGCCCTGGCGGCGGATACCGGCGCCTCGGCCGTCGACCGGCTGACCAACGACGCCCGCCTCGCCGTCGCGGCGGAGCCCGGCGCGAGCCTGCGCTACCGCCTCGACGGTGCGCCGGAGACGGCGGCCTACGACCCTGCCGCCCTCGCCGACGGCACCCACACCGTCACGGTGACCCAGACCGACGCCGCCGGCAACGTCTCGGCGGCGGCGAGCCTCGCCTTCACCCTCGACCGCACGGCTCCGGCCGTCGTCGCCATCACGCCGGACACGGCCGGGCCGACCAACGCCGGCACTCTGACCCAGACCGTCACGCTCTCGGAAGCCGTCACCGGGCTCGACGCCGCAGACTTCGCGCTCGTCCTCACCGGCAGCGCCGCGGCGCGCATCGCCGGGGTGAGCGGCTCGGGCGCCACCTACACCGTCACGCTGGCCGACGTGACCGGCGACGGGACGCTGCGGCTCGACCTCGCGGCCGACGGCACCGGCATCCAGGATCTCGCCGGCAACGCCGTGGCGGGCGGGTTCGCCGGCGGGGCGACGATCCTCGACCACGGCGTCCCCGGCCTGACCATCGGCCCGGTCGCCGGCGACGGCTGGATCTCCGCCGCCGAGCACGGCACGGCGCTGGTCGTCGCCGGCACCACCACCGCCGAGGACGGCCGCACCGTCACCCTCGGGCTCGCCGGCCGCAGCTACGTCGCGACGGTGACGGGCGGCGCCTGGAGCGTCACCGTGCCGGGCGCCGACGTCGCGGCGTTGCCCGACACCGCCGGCACGCCCCTCGTCCTCACCGCCGACGTCAGCGATCGCGCCGGCAACCCGGCCGTGCGGGCGACGCGCAGCCTCGCCGTCGACACCACGGCCGACGCGGGCGGCGACGCGGCGCTGACCCTCGACGCCAGCGCCGACACCGTCGTCAACGCCGCCGAGGCGCGCGCCGTCGCCTTCACCCTCGCGGGCCTCGACCCCGACGCCACCGCCGTCGCGACATTCTCGGACGGCACGACGAGCCGCAGCCTGACGCTCGCCGGCAACGGACCCGGCCGCCTCGACCTGTCGGGGCTCGACGGCACCGTCACCGGCACGCTGACGATCACCGACCGCCTCGGCAACACCGTCACCCGGGCCGGCGGAACCCTCGTGCTCGACACCGTGGCGCCGGCGGCGCCGGGTCTGGCGCTGACCCACGACACCGGCCCGGATGCCGGCGACCGCGTCACCGCCGACCCGCGCCTCACCGTCACCCCGGCCGAGGCCGGCGGAACCCTGCGCACCACCGTCGACGGCGCGGCGGTGGCCGCCTACGACCCCGCCGCCCTCGGTCCCGGCGCGCACAGGGTCGAGGTCGTGCAGGTCGACGCCGCCGGCAACGCCTCGGCCCCGGCCGGCCTCGCCTTCACCCTCGTCGGCTACTTCGAGACGATCACCGGCGAGGGCCCCGGCGACCTGACCCTCACCGGCAGCGACTTCGCCGACCTGATCCGCGGCAACGCCGGCGACGACACGGTGCGGGGCGGGCGCGGCGCCGACTACCTGCACGGGCTCGCCGGCAACGACAGCGTCGACGGGGGCCTCGGCAACGACACGGTGTTCGGCGATCTCGGCGACGACCGGGTCGATGGCGGTGCCGGCGACGATCAGGTGCGGGGCTGGTTCGGCCGCGACACGCTGACGGGCGGCGACGGCAACGACGGCGTGTTCGGCGAGGAGGACGACGACCTGCTCACCGGCGGCAGCGGCGACGACTACCTGTCGGGCGGGGCGGGCGACGACGCGCTGTCCGGCGAGGACGGCGACGACCTGCTGTTCGGCAATGCCGGCAACGACGAACTGGTGGGCGGCGCCGGGCGCGACCGCTTCGCGTTCGGGCGCGGCGACGGGCAGGACGTGATCCGCGACTTCGTGGCCGGCGGGGCGGAGGCGGACGTGATCGCGTTCAACAACGGGGCGTTCGCGGATTTCGCCGGCGTGCAGGCGGCCTTGCGGCAGGCCGGGGCGGACGCGGTGTTCGCCTACGGCGACGGCGACACCGTGACGATCCGGAACCTCCAGGCATCGAGCCTCACCGCCGCGAACTTCACCTTCGCCTGACGGACGCCCTCGTCAGGCGCCGTCGGCGCCCGCGGCGGCGAGCAGCGCGTCGACGTCGGTCTCGCTGGTCGAGAAGGCGCAGATCAGCCGGACGAGGCGCTCGCCCTCGCCGACACTCTCGCCCGCGGGCAGGCTCGCCGTCCGCCACGGGTGGTAGACCGCGCCGGCGGCGCGCAGGCGGGCATCGAGCGCGGCGGGCAGGATCGGAAACACCTCGTTGGCCTCGACCGGCCAGGGCAGCCGCACGCCCGGCAGGCGGGCGAGGCCGCGGGCGAGGCGGGCCGCCATCCGGTTGGCCTGTGCCGCGTTGGCGAGCCAGTGCCCGTCGGCGAGGTAGGCGTCGAGCTGCGCGGCGAGCAGGCGGCCCTTCGACAGCAGGTGGCCGCCGCGCTTGCGCCGGTACGCGATGGTCTCGGCGAGGTCGGGGCGAAACACCAGGATCGCCTCGGCGGCGAGCGCCCCGTTCTTGCTCGCGCCGAAGGACAGGATGTCGACGCCCGCCCGCCACGTCGCCTGCGCGGGCGTGCAGCCCAGCGTCGCGAGCGCGTTGGCGAAGCGGGCGCCGTCCATGTGGACCGCCACGCCGTGCTCGTGCGCGAGGGCCGACAGCGCCGCGACCTCGTCCGGGCGGTAGACGAGCCCGCCCTCCGTCGCCTGGGACAGCGACAGCGCCCGCACCGGCATGTGGTGGACGCCCCGGGCCGGCACCGCGAGGTGGGCGGCGAGCGCCGCCGGCGCGATCTTGCCGCCCTCGCCCGGCAGGCCGACCAGCTTGGCGCCGTGCATGAAGAATTCCGGGGCGCCGCACTCGTCGGTCATGACGTGCGCCTCCTCGTGGCAGAGGCAGGCGCCGAAGGGCGGCACCAGGGCGGCGAGCGCGATGGCGTTGGCGGCGGTGCCGGTCGCGACCGGGAACACCGCGAGGTCGGGGCACTCGAACAGCGCCCGGAACCGCTCGGTCACGGCGGCGCTCAGGGGGTCGGCGCCGTAGGAGGCCAGCGGGCCGGCATTGGACCGCACGATCGCGTCGAGGATCGCGGTGCTGGCGCCGGTCACGTTGTCGCTCGCGAAGTTCATCCGGGGTCCGCCTCCAGCCGCGTCGGTCCGGCCGTGTCTAAGGGCGCCGGTGCCGCGTGTCAGGAGGCGTGCCGCAGCGGAGGCGTCGGAATCCTTGCCGGCAACGCCGCCTCGCCGTTCGTTCGTTGCGGCGCGGCGGCACGTCGCGCACGAAAACAACAAAGACCGGCCATCTCGGCCCTTGCTGGACTCATTGAAATCTGGCAGGGTCCATGATTAGGACAGCAAGGCTGTCCCATCTCCGGGAGCCGTCCCGGATGACGAAGGGCGCTGGCTTGTGGCTTGCACGACGGCCGATCGAGATTTGAAACGCATTGCCCCCGGGGCAGTGCGGGCGCACGCCGGCTGATCCAGGCCAGCGAGCGCCCGCGGGTGCGGGCGCTCCTTGATGCAAGACGCGACCGAACCCCAGACGAGAGTTGAACCGGCGGCCCGATGACCCAGCGTCGCGGCGGGCTGCGGGTCGGTCGCACGACCCAGAGGGTCGCACGACCGAAACGGTCGCACGAGATCGCGCCGCCAGCCGGCGCCGGGCGTGCTCCGACAGTTGCGTCAACGGTGCCCCGTCCGGGAGCGCCTGCCCACCGATTGAGCACGCTCGTGCGCGAGCGCAGGGAGAACCAGACGATGCGCGGCAAGGACCACTCCCAGCACACCACCCGCGGCCCGGCGAGCCCGGCCCTCGTCGTGCGGGATCCGGCCCTGCCGGCCGCCCAGGGGCTCTACGACCCGTCGCGGGAGAAGGATGCCTGCGGCGTCGGCTTCATCGCCGACATGCACAACCGCCAGAGCCACGCCATCGTCCAGCAGGGCCTCCAGATCCTCGAGAACCTCGACCATCGCGGGGCGGTCGGCGCCGACCCGAAGATGGGCGACGGCTGCGGCATCCTGGTGCAGATGCCGCACGCCTTCTTCGCCGCCGAGGCCGAGCGCCTCGGCCTGTCGCTGCCGGAGGCCGGGCAGTACGGCGTCGGGCAATTGTTCATGCCGCAGGACGAGGAGGGCTCACGCCTCGTCGAGGGCATCGTCGAGAAGGCGATCACGGAGGAGGGCCTGACCCTGATCGGCTGGCGCGACGTGCCGGTCGATTCGAGCGACCTCGGCGTGAGCGTGAAGGCGAGCGAGCCGCGCCACCGGCAGGTCTTCATCGGCCGCCCGGCCAGCGTCGCCGACCAGGACGCCTTCGAGCGCCGGCTGTTCCTGTGCCGGAAGGTGATCTCGAACGCCGTCTACACCCTCAAGGACGAGCGCCTGAAGGAGTTCTATCCGGTCTCGCTGTCCTCGCGCACCATCGTCTACAAGGGCATGGTGCTGGTCAACCAGCTCGGCCACTACTACCTCGACCTGAAGGACGAGCGCTTCGTGTCGGCGCTCGCCCTCGTGCACCAGCGCTTCGCCACCAACACCTTCCCGACCTGGCGGCTGTCGCACCCCTACCGGATGGTGGCGCATAACGGCGAGATCAACACGCTTCGCGGCAACGTCAACTGGATGGCGGCGCGGCAGGCCAGCGTCGATTCCGAGCTGTTCGGCAATGACATCTCGAAGCTGTGGCCGATCTCCTACGAGGGCCAGTCCGACACCGCCTGCTTCGACAACGCGCTGGAGTTCCTGACCCAGGGCGGCTACCCGCTCGCCCACGCGATGATGATGCTGGTGCCGGAGGCCTGGGCCGGCAACCCGCTGATGACCGAGGAGCGGCGCGCCTTCTACGAGTACCACGCCGCCCTGATGGAGCCGTGGGACGGCCCGGCCGCCCTGTGCTTCACCGACGGCCGCCAGATCGGCGCCACCCTCGACCGCAACGGCCTGCGGCCCGCCCGCTACGTCGTCACCGACGACGGCCTCGTCGTGCTCGCCTCCGAGATGGGCGTGCTGCCGATCGCCGACGAGCGGATCGTCGAGTCCTGGCGCCTGCAGCCGGGCCGGATGCTGCTGATCGACCTCGAGAAGGGCCGCATCGTCTCCGACGAGGAGATCAAGGGCGAGCTCGCCGCCGCCAACCCGTACAAGGAGTGGCTGAAGCGCACCCAGATCGTGCTGGAGGACCTGCGCCCGGTCCAGCCGCGGGAATCGCGCACCGACGTGTCGCTGCTCGATCGCCAGCAGGCCTTCGGCTACACCCAGGAGGACCTCAAGCTCCTGATGCAGCCGATGGCCGTCACCGGCCAGGAGGCGGTCGGCTCGATGGGGACCGACACGCCGCTCTCGGCGCTCTCCGACAAGCCGAAGCTGCTCTACACCTACTTCAAGCAGAACTTCGCCCAGGTGACCAACCCGCCGATCGACCCGATCCGCGAGGAGGCCGTGATGAGCCTCGTCTCGTTCATCGGGCCGCGGCCGAACATCCTCGACCTGGAGGGCACCTCGCGCAAGAAGCGCCTGGAAGTCCGTCAGCCGATCCTGACCAACGCGGACCTCGAGAAGATCCGCTGCATCGGCCATTTCGAGGACCGCTTCGACACCAAGACCCTCGACATCACCTATCCCGCCGAGACCGGCGCGCAGGCGATGGACGGGGCGCTCGACCGCCTGTGCGACCGCGCCGAGGCGGCGGTGCGCGGCGGCTACAACATCATCGTGCTCTCCGACCGGGCGGTCGGGCCGGACCGGATCCCGATCCCGGCCCTGCTCGCCACCGCGTCGGTGCACAACTACCTGATCCGCAAGGGGCTTCGCACCTCGGTCGGGCTGGTGATCGAATCCGGCGAGCCGCGCGAGGTGCACCACTTCGCGTGCCTCGCCGGCTACGGCGCCGAGGCGATCAACCCCTATCTCGCCTTCGAGACCCTGCTGTCGATGAAGGACGAGCTGCCGCCGGAACTCACCGAGGACGAGATCGTCACCCGCTACATCAAGTCGATCGACAAGGGTCTGCTCAAGGTGATGTCCAAGATGGGCATCTCGACCTATCAGTCCTATTGCGGCGCGCAGATCTTCGATGCGGTCGGCCTCAACTCGACCTTCGTCGGCCGCGACTTCTTCGGCACGGCGACGACGATCGAGGGCATCGGCATGGCCGAGATCGCCGAGGAGACGGTGCAGCGCCACCGCGACGCCTTCGGCGACGCGCCGGTCTACCGCACCGCCCTCGACGTCGGCGGCGAGTACGCCTACCGCCTGCGCGGCGAGGCCCATACCTGGACGCCCGACACCGTGGCGACGCTCCAGCACGCGGTGCGCCTCAACGCCGCCGAGCGCTACCGGGAGTTCGCCCGGCTGGTGAACCAGCAGGAGAACCACCTCAAGACGATCCGCGGCCTGTTCCGGATCAAGAGCGCGGCGGAGATCGGCCGGACCCCGATCGACCTCGCCGAGGTCGAGCCGGCGGCCGACATCGTGAAGCGCTTCGCCACCGGGGCGATGTCCTACGGCTCGATCTCGAAGGAGGCACACGAGACGCTCGCCATCGCGGTCAACTCGTTCGGCGGGCGCTCGAACTCGGGCGAGGGCGGCGAGGAGCGCGAGCGCTACGTGCCGATGCCGGACGGCCGCTCGCGCCGCTCGGCGATCAAGCAGGTGGCGTCGGGCCGCTTCGGCGTCACGGCGGAGTACCTCGTCAACGCCGACATGATGCAGATCAAGGTCGCGCAGGGCGCCAAGCCCGGCGAGGGCGGGCAATTGCCCGGCCACAAGGTCGACGCCAAGATCGCCAAGGTCCGGCACTCGACCCCGGGCGTCGGCCTGATCTCGCCGCCGCCGCACCACGACATCTACTCGATCGAGGACCTCGCCCAGCTCATCTTCGACCTCAAGAACGTCAACCCGGCGGCCGACGTGTCGGTGAAGCTGGTGGCGGAGGTCGGGGTCGGCACGGTGGCGGCCGGCGTCGCCAAGGCGCGCGCCGACCACATCACCATCTCGGGCTTCGACGGCGGCACCGGCGCGGCGCCGCTCACCTCGATCAAGCATGCCGGCGGGCCCTGGGAGATCGGGCTGGCCGAGACCCAGCAGACGCTGGTGCTCAACCACCTGCGCGGCCGGGTGGCGCTCCAGGCCGACGGCGGCATCCGCACCGGCCGGGACGTGCTGATCGCGGCTCTGCTCGGCGCAGACCAGTTCGGCTTCTCGACCGCGCCGCTGATCGCGGCCGGCTGCATCATGATGCGCAAGTGCCACCTCAACACCTGCCCGGTCGGCGTCGCGACCCAGGACCCGGTGCTGCGCAAGCGCTTCAAGGGCACGCCCGAGCACGTCATCAACTACTTCTTCTTCGTCGCGGAGGAGTTGCGCGAACTGATGGCGGCGCTCGGCGCGAGGAAGCTCGACGACCTGATCGGCCGCTCCGACTACCTCGACAAGCTCGCGGCGATCTCGCACTGGAAGGCGAAGGGGCTCGACTTCACCCGGTTGTTCCACAAGCCGGAGGTGCCGGACCACGTCGCGATCCGCCACGTCGAGACGCAGAAGCACCCGATCGACACCGTGCTCGACCGGCGGCTGATCGCGGCCTTCGGGACCGCGATCGAGGCCGGCGAGGCGAAGACCGTCGAGGACGTGATCCGCAACTCCGACCGCGCCGCCGGCGCCATGCTGTCGGGGCTGGTGGCGAAGGCCCACGGCCACGAGGGCCTGCCCGACGACACCCTGACGGTGAAGCTCACCGGCACCGCCGGCCAGAGCTTCGGCGCGTGGCTCGCCGCCGGCGTGACCCTGATCCTCACCGGCCACGGCAACGACTACGTCGGCAAGGGCCTGTCGGGCGGCAAGCTGATCCTGCGGCCCTCCGACGACCTCAAGTCGCCGGCCGAGCGCACGATCATGGTCGGCAACACCGTGCTGTACGGCGCCATCGCGGGCGAAGCCTACATCCGCGGAGCGGCGGGCGAGCGGTTCGCGGTGCGCAATTCCGGCGCGATCGCGGTGGTCGAGGGCATGGGCGACCACGGCTGCGAGTACATGACCGGCGGCGTCGTGGTGTCGATCGGCGAGACCGGCCGCAACTTCGCCGCCGGCATGTCGGGCGGCATCGCCTACGTGCTCGACGAGGACGGCTCGTTCGCCAAGCGCTGCAACCTGTCGATGGTCGACCTGGAGCCGGTCGAGGAGGAGGACGAGTTCATGCGCCGCTTCCACCAGGACGGCGACTTGGAGACCAAGGGCCGCATCGACATCCTGGCGGACATGTCGGGCCACGACGAGGAGCGCCTCGTCGGGCTCATCAACAACCACCTGAAGTATACCGGCTCGGTGCGCGCCAAGGCGATCATCGACAAGTGGGACGTCTACCGCACCAGGTTCGTGAAGGTGATGCCGGTCGAGTACCGGCGCGCCCTGCGCGAGATGGAGCGGGCCCGGATGCCGGTGGCGGCGGAGTAATCCGCGCGGGAAGAACCCTCCCCCCCTGCGGGGGAGGGTGCCCGGCGGAGGCCGGGCGGGAGAGGGGAACACGCTTCCGGAAAGGTCGCGACTGATCTGACCGGCGCCACATCCCGAATCGTCGCGATCCCCTCTCCCGGCTCGCTCCGCTCGCCACCCTCCCCCGCAGAGGGGGGAGGGTTGGTTTAGGCGCGATGATCGAGGACGAGGAGAGACCGCGGTGAAGATCTACGGCGACACGATGTCGGGCAATTGCCTGAAGGTGCGTTACGTCGCCGATCACCTCGGCCTCGCCTACACCTGGGTCCCGATCGACATCATGACGGGCGAGAGCCGTACGGACGCGTATCTCGCGCGCTTCCCCGCCGGGCAGGTGCCGGGCGTCGAGTTCGCGGACGGGCGCTGCCTCGCGCAGTCGAACGCGATCATCCGCCATCTCGCCCGCGGCTCGGCCCTGCTGCCGGACGATCCGTGGGCCCAGGCGAAGATCGACGAGTGGCTGTTCTGGGAGCAGTACAGCCACGAGCCGACGATCGCGGTGTGCCGGTTCCACATGCGCTACCGCGGCGAGCCGGCCGGGACCCGCGACCCGCAGAAGGTCGCGGGCGGCGAGGCGGCCCTCGACCTGATGCAGCGTCACCTGACGCAGCGGACGTTCCTCGTCGGCGACGCCGTGTCCCTCGCCGACGTGGCGTTGTTCGCCTATACCCAGTTCGCCCACGAGGGCGGCTTCGACCTCACGACCCGGCCCGCGATCCAGGGCTGGCTCACCCGTTGCATGCAGGCCCTCGGCCTGCAGCGCGATCCCGCCGTCGCAGGGTCCTGAGACCCGCCGCCGACCCGATCACCGTCAACTCACCGAGCATTCCCGATGGGCAAGGTCACAGGTTTCCTCGAATTCGACCGCCAGGAGCAGAAGTACCAGCTCGCCGGCGACCGCGTGCGGCACTTCCTCGAGTTCACCCTGCCGCTGGACGAGCACGACCTGAAGAAGCAGGCGGCGCGCTGCATGGATTGCGGCATCCCGTTCTGCCACGGGCCGACCGGCTGCCCGGTCCACAACCAGATCCCGGACTGGAACGACCTCGTCTTCAACGCCGACTGGGAGGAGGCGTCGCGCAACCTCCACTCGACCAACAACTTTCCAGAATTCACCGGCCGCATCTGCCCGGCTCCCTGCGAGGAGGCGTGCACGCTCAACCTCGAGAACCAGCCGGTCGCGATCAAGACCATCGAGCAGGCGATCGCCGACAAGGCCTGGGCGATGGGCTGGGTCGTGCCCGAGCCGCCGGAAGCGAAGACCGGCAAGCAGGTCGCGATCATCGGCTCCGGCCCGGCCGGCCTCGCCGCCGCCCAGCAGCTCGCCCGGGTCGGCCACGACGTCCACGTCTTCGAGCGCGAGCCGAAGGCCGGCGGCCTGCTGCGCTACGGCATTCCCGACTTCAAGATGGAGAAGCGCCACATCGACCGCCGGGTGCGGCAGATGGAGGCCGAGGGCGTGCAGTTCCACTACGGCGTCAATGTCGGCGTCACCCGCTCCTTCGCCAGCCTGCACAACGAGTTCGACGCGGTGCTGTTCGCCGGCGGCGCCGAGGCGCCGCGCGACCCGCAACTGCCGGGCCAGGAGTTCGAGGGCGTGCACTACGCGATGCCCTACCTCGTCCAGTCGAACCGCCGCGTCGGCGCCGAGGCCGACGTGCTCGCCGGGGCCAAGGAGCCGATCCTCGCCGCCGGCAAGAACGTCGTGGTGATCGGCGGCGGCGACACCGCCTCGGACTGCGTCGGCACCGCCTTCCGCCAGGGCGCCCTGTCGGTGACCCAGCTCGACATCCGCCCACGCCCGCCGGAGCGCGAGGACAAGCTGACGGTGTGGCCGTACTGGGCGACCAAGATGCGGACCTCGTCGAGCCAGGCGGAAGGCGCCGAGCGCGAGTTCCAGGCCGCGACGCTGCGCATCGAGGGCAAGAAGGGCAAGGTCAAGGGCGTGGTCTGCGCCCGGGTCGACGAGAAGCGCAAGCCGATCGCGGGTTCCGAGTTCCTGCTGCCGGCCGATCTCGTCTTCATGGCGATCGGCTTCGCCGGTCCGCTCGCCAAGGGCCTGCTGGAGGAGTCGGGCGTTGCCCTCGACAAGCGCGGCAACGTCCAGGCCGACGATGCCGGCTACCGCACCTCGAACGACAAGGTCTGGGTCGCCGGCGACATGCGCCGGGGCCAGTCGCTGGTGGTGTGGGCGATCCGCGAGGGCCGTCAGGCCGCCCGCTCGATCGACGAGGCGCTGATGGGCGCAACGACCCTGCCGCGGTAGGGAAGCTGCGGGGCGACGTGGCCGAGCCGCGTCGTCCCGCGGAATTTCAGGCCGCCCGGAGCGCCCGGTCGACGGCCTCCGGCTCGCGGTCGATCACGAGCAGGAATGTACGGGTCGTCCCCTCCGGCGTGACCCGGCCCTGCTCCCAGTCGCGCACGGCACCGATCGAGAAGCCGTAGCGATCGGCGAACCGGGCCTGCGTGATACGATTTTCGGACGATCAGTTCCGAAAATCGTATCACCAGCCCACGCGGCGTCTGAGCGAAGCCGAAATCCGCATCGCGAAGCGATCCCGGAGGGATCGCCGAGCGATCAGTCGGATTTCGTATGAGACCCAGCCGCTTGCGCAGGCCACGCACGTCGATCGAGGGCGGACATGCAGGCGTGCCTCGCCCCTCTCGCCCCGTGCGATCGTGATGGCCTCTTCCAGGCTGGTCTTGATGTCCTCGAACAGGGCATTGACCATCGGCGTGACTCCGTGGCGCGCAGGGGCTCCACGCTGGCGCGGTGAGGCTACCACGCTCGCGGAGCATCGTGCGGTCGTCGATCGCGGGCTCGGTGGTCGTTTCAAGACGGCGGCCGCCGACGACATCGCCTGACGATAATCGATGCCCGTGAGACTCGGGAGAGATTCGGCGGAACCGTTGGTTTTTTCGTAGCCCGACGTAGCGAAGATGCACCGTCGCAACACCATCTGCAAATGATACCGCTCTTTGAATCGTTCCAAATTCTACCGCAGGGTAATCGTTGATCGGCAAGAGGTCCCCAACTACCCACGGCAATACTCTCCCCGCCGTCGAGGTCACCCGTGCGGTCAGTCTCTGCAAACAGGCATCGATCGGTGCTCGCCCTCGCGCTTCTCGGAGGCGTCGCCGCCGGCCTCGGGTGCCGGCAGACCCACGCGCAGGACGCCGCCGACACGATCGCGCTCGACACGATCAGCGTCGCCGGCCTGTCGCGCCAAGCCGAGACCGCCTACGGGCCGGTGGTCGGCTACCGCGCCACCCGCAGCGCCACCGGGACCAAGACCGACACGGCGTTGCGCGACCTGGCCCAGACCGTCAACGTCGTGCCGCGGGAGGTCCTGGTCGACCGTCAGGAGACGCGGCTCGCCGACGCGCTGTTCAACGTCAGCAACGTGCAGCCGGGCGGCACGCTCCAGGGCCGCAGCGACACGTTCATCATCCGCGGCTTCCGGACCCAGACCTACGCCATCGACGGCGTCTTCATGAACCAAGCCAGCAACTTCTATCCGGTCCAGCGTGATCTGGCCGATGTCGAGCGGATCGAGGTGCTGAAAGGACCGGCCTCGGTGCTCTACGGCCGCGGCGATCCGGGCGGCGTCATCAACATCGTCACCCGCCAGCCGAGCCTCGTGCCGACGGCGGATGCCAGCATCCAGGGCGGCAGCTTCGGCTTCCGGCGGGTGCAGGGGTCGGTCTCGGGCCCGGTGCCGGGCGTCGACGGGCTGGCGGCGCGACTGAGCTTCGCGTCGCAGGGCGACTCGACCTTCCGCGACCTCGCCGGGCGGGAGAATTCCCGCTTCTTCGTCGCGCCCGCGATCACCTGGAACCCGAGCCCGGACACGCGGGTCTCGTTCATCGGCGAGTTCACCCGGCAGGACACCGCCTACGACGAGGGCCTGATCGCCCGCAACGGGCGGGTTCCGCTCGACGACATCGCGCGCTTCTACGGCACGCCGTTCTCGAACTACAATGCCAACGCCAATTTCGGCACGCTGAAGATCGAGCACGACGTCAACGAGCACCTGATGCTGCGGCAGGTGCTGAACGCCCAGGGCGGCAGCTTCGACGTGTTCGCGGCCCGCGCCGTCGGCCTCTCGGCCAACGGCCTTCTGGTCAATCGCCGCACCAGCGGCGTGAACTCGACCTACGCCGCGGTCGACAGCCAGACCGAACTGGTGGCCAAGTTCGATTGGCTCGGCCTGCGCCACACCGCGCTCGTCGGCGTGGAGTATTTCAACGGCTACCGGCGTGCCTACACGACGCAGGGACCGCTCGCCTCGGTGAGCTTCGCCAACCCCGTTCCCGGCCTCGCGCCGCCGGGCACGCTGGCCTTCCTGAACGACATCAAGCAGAAGAACGAACTGACCGGCCTCTACGCCCAGGACCAGATCGATCTCGGCTACGGTCTCCAGCTTCTCCTCGGCATCCGCTACGACACCGGGACGCAGTTCTACTTCAGCCGGACCGCGACCTCGCGCACCGTCCCGCCGGATCAGGAACTGTCCGGCCTGTCGCCGCGGGTCGGGCTGATCTACCGGGTGGCCGATCCGCTGGCGCTCTACGCGAGCTACACGACCTCGTTCAAGCCGCAGACCGACAACGTCCTCGGCGTCAGCAACCCGCCGCCGGAGACCGGCGAGCAGGTCGAGGTCGGGACCCGCTTCGATTTTTCGCCGGACCTGAGCCTGACCGCCTCGGTGTTCGACATCACCCGCAACAACGTCTCGGTCACCGATCCGGTCAATACGGGCTTCTCGATCATCACCGGGCAGCAGCGCTCGAAGGGCGTCGAGGCCGACCTCGCCGGCACGATCCTGCCCGGCTGGAAGATCATCGGCGGCGTCGGCTACACCGATGCGCGGGTGGCGCGCGACACCACCTTCCCGGTCGGCAACCGGCTCGGCGGCGCGCCGCTGTTCAGCGGCAGCGTCTGGACGACCTACCAGGTCGAGGACGGGTTCTGGCGCGGCCTCGGCCTCGGTGTCGGCGTGACCTATGTCGGCTCGCGCTTCGGCGACATCAGCAACACCTACAAGGTCGGCGCCTATACCCGGGTCGACGCGGCGGTCTTCTACGACCTCAACGAGCACGCCCGGTTCTCGCTGAACCTGCGCAACCTGACCGACGCGCGCTACATCGAGCAGCCGTTCAATCCGGTCAACAACCTGCCGGGGGCGCCGTTCTCGGTGCTGGCCACGATCACCGCGAAGCTGTGACGGCGGGCGCCGTCACAGCCGCGGCCAGCGGAAGTCGTCGGCGCGGCCCGGCTGCGGCGGGGGCGCGGCGCCGCGGGTGAGGCTGCGCTCGACGGTGTAGCCGGCGTCGCCCTCGACCCGCGGCCGGCCGCTGACGAGCTTGGCGCCCGGCGCCACCTCGGTCCGGGTGAGCGGCAGCACCGGACCGGCGGCGGGCTTGACCGGCAGGGCCGGGATGCCGGGCGGCTCGGGCAGGCTCGGCAGCATCGCGGTGATGAGCCGGTCGATCGCCGCGTCGTCGTCGAGGCGCGGCGCCTCGCCGCCGGGGGAGGGGGCGGCCGCGACGGCGTCGGGCATCGAGGCGGGCACGCCGCCGCGGGCCTCCATCAGCCGCCGGATCTCGACATCGGCGAAGTGGGCCACCTTGCGGGCGCCGGCCCCGGTGAAGTGGACGCCGTCGGAGGTCCGCAGCCGCGCGGTCTGGCCCTCGAGGTCGGGACCGGATGCGGCGTAGCGGTTGGCGTCGTCGACGAAGGCCGGCCAGACGTCGACGTAGACGCCCCCCGCCCGCTGCACCCGGTCGCGATAGATCTCGTTGAGCGAGGTCATGTCGGCCGAGAGCGTCTCGCTCTTCATCGGCGGGGCGCCGACCCACACCACCGGCACCTTGGCGTCGGCAAACACCTTCAGCAGCGCATCGACCCGGTCGCGGTAGAGGGCGCGCCAGCGCTCGCTCATCGCCTCGACCGACTGGTCGCCGTCGCGCAGGGGTTGGCGGTCGTTGGCGCCGAGCATCACCACGGCGTAGGTCAGCTTCGGGTTCTGCTTCAGGTAATCCTCGGCCGCCTTCGGCCAGTCGACCACGTCCTTGCGCACGAGGCCGCTGTCGCCCTTCGCCCGCCGGATCACCACGACGTCGCTGCTCGACTCGTAGGCGTTGTCGAGCCCCTGCGCGAGCAGTTCGGCGAGGGAATCGCCGAACACCGCGATCTGGATCGCCGGGTTGGTCTTCGGCTTCACCGCCGGCGGCCTGGCGGCGACGGGGGCGGGCTTCGGCTTGGGGCGCTGCACCGAGCGGCCGTCATGCGGGCGCTGCGCCTCGCGCGGCGGCCGCGGCCGCGGCGTGCGGTAGCCGCCGGAGGCCGGCGGCGGGGCGTATTGCGGCTGCTCCGAGGGTCGGTCCTCCCACGGCCAGTAGAACTGGCGCTGCGCCTCGGGCGGCGGCGCCGGGCGGCGATAGGCGCGCTCGTCGTAGCCGCCGGGCGCGCGCCGCGGGGGCGGGTAGCCGTCGCCGTAGCCGCCGCCCCACTGGGCCCGGGCCTCGGAGCCGAAGGCCAGCAGGGCCACGCCGCAGGCGAGACGCCGCATCCAACGATCCGCACTCATCCGCCGCACCGTCAACTCCCTCTCGCCGTCACGGCGATCGACGGGACTGTAACGCGCCGGCCCCGGGAAGGCACCCGCGCGTCACCGGGACGGGGTGCCGCCGCGCACGCGCTCCAGCATCGCCGGGCTGGCGTAGCCGTCCGCCGGCAGGCCGGCGGCGATCTGGAACCGGCGCAGGGCCTCGCGCAGCCTCGGGCCGGCGCGGCCGTCGAGGGGGCCGTCGTAGAGGCCGCGCCCCTGCAACCCCTCCTGCAGCGCCCGGATCCCGGCGCCGTCGAGACGCGGCGCCGCCACCGGCCACGGCGCCGCCAGCCCGGCGCTGCCGGCGATGCGCTCGGCGAGGTGGCCGACCGCGAGCGCGTAGGCGTCGGAGGTGTTGTAGGCCCGGATCGCCTCGAAGTTCGCCGTGACGACGAAGACCGGACCGCCGAGGCCGCCGGGCAGGAACAGGCTCGCCTCGCCCTCGCCGGCGAGGGGCCTGCCGTCGGTCCGCCGCACGCCGCGGGCGGCGAAGTCGCGCAAGGGGGCGCGGTAGCGCGACAGGTCGAAGCCCGCGGGCAGCACCACCTCGGCGCCCCAGGGCAGGCCCGGCTGCCAGCCGGCGAGGCGGAGGAAGTTCGCGATCGAGGCGAGCGAATCGGGCACCGAGGCCCAGATGTCGCGCCGGCCGTCGCCGTCGAAATCGACCGCGGCCCTGAGATAGGCCGAGGGCAGGAACTGCACCTGCCCCATCGCCCCGGCCCAGGAGCCGCGCATCCGCGCCGGATCGACGTCGTGATGCTCCAGGATCTCCAGGGCGGCGAGGAACTCGTCGCGAAACAGCGTGCCGCGGTGGCCCGAAGCCGCGAGCGTCGCCAGCGCCCGCAGGGTCGAGACCGAGCCGGTCCCGGTGCCGAAATCCGACTCCGCGCCCCAGAACGCGAGCAGCACCGGGGCGGGCACGCCGTAGCGGGCCTCGATCGCCGCCAGGGTGTCGGCGCGCCGGGCGGCCTCCGCCCGGCCCCGGGCGACCCGGGCGCCCGAGACCGCCCCGGCGAGGTAGTCCCAGACCGGACGGGCGAACTCGCCCTGGCGCCGGGTGCGGGCGAGCACCGCCGGATCCGGCCCCGGCACCTCGCGCAGGGCCGCGTCGAAGGTGGCGCGGGACACGCCGCGGGCCTGCGCCGCCGGCCACAGCCCGGCGAGGAAGGCCGAGACCTCCGCGTTCGCCGCGGCGGAGGGCGGATCCTGCGGCGCCGCGGCGACGGGGAGCGCGGCCAGCAGCGCGAGGCCGAGGAGGGCGGCGCGCATGCTCAGCGCTGGTTGCGCCGCACCAGCGCCTCTTCCCAGGCGAGCGCCTGGGTGACGATGCCGCGCAGGTCGTCGTGGCGCGGCGTCCAGCCGAGTTCGGTGCGGATCCGGTCGGCCCCGGCGACGATCCGCGACGGATCGCCCGGCCGGCGCGGCGACAGCCGGACCTCGAAGTCGACCCCCGACACCGCCTTCACCACGTCGATGACCTCCAGCACCGAGTAGCCGCGGCCGTAGCCGCAATTGAGCGTCAGGCTGGCTCCGCCGCCGCGCAGGTGGTTGAGGGCGACCATGTGCGCCTCGGCGAGGTCCGAGACCTGGATGTAGTCGCGCAGGCACGACCCGTCCGGGGTCGGATAGTCGGTCCCGAACACGTCGAGGTGGCTGCGCTTGCCGAGGGCGGCCTGGGTCGCGACCTTGATGAGGTGGGTGGCGTTGGGTGTCGACTGGCCCGAGCGGCCGCGCGGATCGGCGCCGGCGACGTTGAAGTAGCGCAGCACGACGGTGGTGATGCCGTGGGCCTTGGCGGCGTCCTCCAGCATCCACTCGGTCATCAGCTTCGAGCGGCCGTAGGGGTTGATCGGCGACGGCGTCAGGTCCTCCGGCACCGGCACGACCGCCGGCTCGCCGTAGACCGCCGCGGTCGAGGAGAAGATGACGTGGCGCACGCCGGCCCGGATCGCCGCCTCGATCAAGGCCCGCGACTTCACCGTGTTGGCGAGGTAGTAGCCGAGGGGATCGGCGACCGAGTCGGGCACCACGATCTTGGCGGCGAAATGGGCGAGGGCATCGACCTTGTGGCGGCGGATCGTCTCCTCGACCAGCGCGGCATCGGCGACGTCGCCGCGCACCAGCGTCACCTCCGGCGGCAGCGCCCAGTCGAAGCCGGTGGAGAGGTCGTCGATGACCACCACCTCGTCGTGCCCGGCATCGAGCAGGGCCAGAACCATGTGGCTGCCGATGTACCCGGCACCCCCCGTCACCAGAACCGCCATCTGCCCCTCCACGCGCTCTCGGGGTTGATCGGTAAACCGTGCTGCGCCAGCGTCAATAAAGCTGTCTCGCGGAAAAGCTACGCTGTAGGGGTAACGCCCGTGGCCCGCCGCCTCCGCCGAGGGGGCCGGGCCGTCGATCGCATCCTCGTCTCACCGGGACCCGTACGATGAAACGAATCCGCAAAGCCGTTCTTCCCGTCGCGGGCCTCGGCACCCGCTTCCTGCCGGCCACCAAGGCCGTTCCGAAGGAGATGCTGACGGTTGTCGACCGGCCGGTGGTGCAGCACGTCGTCGACGAGGCGAAGGAAGCCGGCATCGAGCACTTCATCTTCGTCACCGGCCGCGGCAAGGCGGTGATAGAGGATCATTTCGACATCGCGTTCGAGCTCGACCGCACGCTCCAGGAGCGCGGCAAGCAGGCGATGTACGAGGAGCTGAAGAAGGACCTGCCGGCCGCCGGCCAGACCAGCTTCACCCGTCAGCAGGCGCCGCTCGGCCTCGGCCACGCGGTGTGGTGCGCCCGCGAGATCGTCGGCGACGAGCCGTTCGCGGTGCTGCTGCCCGACATGCTCAGCCGCGGCTGCATGGGCCAGATGCTCGCCGCCTACGACCGGCACGGCGGCAACGTCATCGCGGTCGAGGAGGTCGCGCCCGACCAGACCCACCAGTACGGCATCGTCAGCGTCGGCCAGGACTTCGGCGACACCTTCGAGATCACCGGGATGGTCGAGAAGCCGCCGAAGGGCACAGCCCCGTCGAACTACATCATCTCGGGCCGCTACATCCTGCAGCCGGAGATCTTCTCGATCCTGGAGAACGGCGAGAAGGGCGCCGGCGGCGAGATCCAGCTCACCGACGCGATGATCAAGCTCGCCAAGACGCAGGATTTCTTCGGCCTGCGCTACCGCGGCAAGACCTACGACACCGGCTCGAAGCTCGGCTTCCTCACCGCCAACCTCGCCTACGGCCTGCAGCGCGACGAGTTGCGCGAGGATCTGAAGCGCGAGATCGCCGAGCTCCTGCGCGACGCGTAGGTCGGTCATGCGCGGGGGCGGGGGTGTTCCCGCCCGTCCTCGGCGCCTCCCCCGATTTCGGGCCGCCCCCCGCCGGGACGGCCCTTCTTTTCGTGCCCGGGTGCGTCAGGGAGCCGCGGACGAAGGGGCCGGCGCCAGCGCCAGGACGGAATCGTGCGCGGCGAAATCGGGCACCGGCCCGGCCGGTGCGGCCGGCTCCAGCCGCACCGTACCGGAGCGGGCCTCGAAGACCGGCAGCCCGCCGGTGCCGGGTTCCCGGGCGCCGCCGTCGAACAGGCCGTCGAGCCGACCGGCGCCGGCGGTGCCGTCCGTCGTCAGGACCCGCCACGAGACGGTCGCGGCCGTCGGTTCGCCGCCGCTCCGCCCCTGCGAGAACAGGGCGCCGTAGGTCTGGCGCAGGTCGCCGTGCGCCGCCACGAAGGTGCAGGTCGCGCCGCCGGTATGGCCGAGGACGAGGCGCAGGTTCGGGTTCGTCGTGCAGGTGAGCGTGCCGGCCGGCTGCCAATCCGGCTGCGGGCCGGGGCGGGCGAGGGCGTAGGCCGCCGCGGTCGCGACGAGGCTGGCGGCGAGGGCGAGGGCGAGCGGGCGCATGGCGGTGATCCTGGCCTGCCGGGCGGATGCGGAGCCGTCCTGGCGCTTCGTGACGCGGTGCCGAGGACCCTGACGGGCCGGCATTGCACGCCGATGGCGCCATCCGTTGCGTCGCGGTTACGATCGGCCGGCGCGGGGGCGCGGCGGGCTTGTTCGGAATCATCCTAAAGCACTGCCACACTTGCAGAACGCAGGACGGGAATCGCCCCGGGGACGCTTCCCAACCCGGGCCACGGAGACTAGAGCCTCGGCCCAGTCCCGCCGCCAAGCGGCCTTCGAGGAACCCGCATGCCCGTCCGCCGCCTCGCCCGCACGGCCGCCTTCCTGACCGCGCTCCTCGTCAGCCTGCCGGTCCTGGCCCAGGACGCCCCCGAGGCCGCCGCGCCGGTGGCGCCGGCCGCCAAGCCCGCCGCTCCGGCCCGGCCCGCACGCAAGCCGGCACCGAAGCCCGCCGCCGCTCCGGTCGCGGCCGCGACCCCGGCCGCCTCGCCTGCCGGCTGGCCCCCGGGGGCGAGCGCGGTGAGCGAGGTCTACGGCGACTGGACGATCAGTTGCAGCCGCGAGAACGACAGGCGGCAGTGCCAGCTCTCGCAGGCGCAGGGTGATTCCCGGACCGGCAACCGCCGCTTCAGCATCGAGCTGCAGCAGCCCCAGGACGGCCGCGCCCAGGGCCTCGTGCTGATGCCCCTCGGCCTCAGCCTCGAACCCGGCATCACCTTCAAGCTCGACGACGCCACCCTCGGCAAGGGCGCGCCCTACACCACCTGCGTCGCCGCCGGCTGCCTCGCGCCGATCAGCTTCCCCACCGTCGCGACCGACGCGATGAAGACCGCGGTGGCGCTTCGGATCACCGGCACCAAGCCCAACGGCGAGGCCGAGACCTTCTCGGTGCCGCTCGCCGGCTTCGCCGCCGCCCTGACGCGCGTCGGTCAGCTCACCGGCTGAGCATTGCCTATCGTTGCGGCAGACGATTGCCGCAAGGACCGGCAGCGCCCGCGCGCTGCCGCCGGCCGGGACGAGCGAGGCGCTGGCACGAAACCTGCTCTCCCCCGGGCAGGCTGGCCTCTGGGCCACCGGGCAAAGACGCCCGAGCCTTGGACAGGGATGTCCGACAGTCGGAAGCGGGCAGGCGAGCCATCAGTGCCGCCCTGACCTCTTTCACCTGACACCGCGACGAATATCCCCCCGCGGGGGCTGCTGCGCGAGGCTCGATCCCTATGGCCGACTTCAAGACCGTGATGAAATCGGGGCATCCCCCGACCCTGTTCGCCGCCTTCCTGTATTTCGACTTCTGCTTCGCGATCTGGGTGCTCAACGGGGCGATGGGCCCGTTCATCACCGAGACGTTCAAGCTCAGCCCGGCCCAGACCGGGTTCATGATCTCGCTGCCGATCCTCGCCGGCGCGATCATGCGGTTCCCCCTCGGCGTGCTGGCCCAGTATATCGGCCGCAAGAACGCCGCCATCACCGAGATGGCCCTCATCATCGTGGCGATGGCCTTCGGCTTCTTCCTCGTCGACAGCTACGACGAGGTCCTGGCGATGGGCGTGCTGCTCGGCATCGCCGGCGCGTCGTTCGGCGTCGCCCTGTCGCTCGGCTCGGGCTGGTTCCCGCCGCAATACAAGGGCCTCGCCATGGGCATCGCCGGGGCCGGCAACTCCGGCACCGTGCTCGCGGTGCTGTTCGCCCCGCCGCTCGCCCAGGCCTACGGCTGGCAGGCGGTCTACGGCTTCGCCGGGATCACCATGCTGATCCCGCTCGCGGTGATGATCGTCTTCGCCAAGGAGCCGCCGGACCGCGAGCACCAGACCCTGCGCCAGCACGTCTCCTGCCTGTTCGAGAAGGACGGCTGGGCGTTCAACCTCATCTACATCATCACCTTCGGCGGCTTCATCGGCCTGTCGAACTTCCTGCCGACCTTCTTCTACGAGCAGTTCGCGGTCACCAAGGTCGAGGCCGGCCGCCTCACCATGCTGGCGGCGCTGATGGGCTCGGCGATCCGGATCGTCGGCGGCTACTTCGCCGACCGGATCGGCGGCGTGCTGGTGCTGACCGTGGTGCTGATGGCGGCGGTGGGCTCGTTCCTGCTGCTCACCTCGGCGCCGTCGCTGCTGCTCACCACGCTGCTGTTCATGGTCTGCTTCGCGGCGCTCGGCGCCGGCAACGGCGCGCTGTTCCAGCTCGTGCCCCTGCGCTGGCCGGCCAACACCGCCGTCGCCGGCTCGATGATCGGCGAGGTCGGGGCGCTCGGCGGGGCGATCCTGCCGAACGCCATGGGCCTGTCGAAGCAGTATACCGGCTCCTACGCCCTCGGCTTCGTGCTCTACGCCGCCTTCGCGACCATCGTGCTGCTCTGCCTCATGCTGTGGTCGCGCAAGTGGGTCGGAACCTGGGTCGGCCCCCGCGGCAAGGCGCTGAGCGCCCCGGCCGAGGCGCCGGCGCCGGTCGTCGCCGGCGGCTTCCCCGAGGGCGCCCGCTGACGGGGCGCGCGGCACGCCTCTACTTCTTCGCCGGGGCGTCCGGGTTCTGCCCGGACGGGCCCGGCGTCCGGTGGGGGAGGGGCTGCTGCGGCTCCTGGCCGGCCGGGTAGGAGGTCGGCGCGTTCGGCACCGGCCGGTCCCTATTCTGGCTCACCGACTGGCCGCCCGGGTTCGGGGCGTCCTTTGCCGCCGAATCCTCCCGCGGGATCGGCGCCTGGACCCAGCCGTCGGTGGCGCTGCGCGACTTGTCGCCCATCACGTCCTGCCCCTTGATCTCGCCCGGCGGGGTCTGGGCGAGGGCGGCCGGCGCGACCGCCGCCAGCGCGGCGGCGAGGCTCAGGGCGGCGAGGCGGGACGGGACGTGGGGCACGGGCACGCTCGGCTGCGAGGGCGGCAGGGTGCGCCGACAACGTGGCCTCGACCGGCGCGGTTCCGGCTCGGCCCTCCTGCGGCGGCGGGGCTCTTGACCCGGACGCCGCCTCGGGCGACCCCGCCCCGAGGACGGCCCGCCATCGGGCCACGACGGAGTGTGGCCCGATGAGCCCGAATTCCCCGACCGACGCAGCCATGGCCGACCTGATCGCGCGCCTGCGCGACGCGCTCGGTCCCGCCGGGCTGCTCACCGACGCGGCCGACCTCGAACCGTTCGCCATCGACTGGCGGCGGATCTTCCCCGGCCGGCCGGCCTGCGTCGCCCGCCCGGCGAGCACCGATCAGGTCGCCGCGGTGGTGCGGCTGTGCCGCGAGGCCGGGGTTGCGGTGGTGCCCCAGGGCGGCAATACCGGGCTCGCCGGCGGCGCGGTGCCGGACGCCTCCGGCCGGCAGGTGGTACTGTCGCTCGGCCGCATGACCGCGATCCGCGCCATCGACCCGGTCGGGCTGACGATGACGGTCGAGGCGGGCTGCGTCCTCCGGCTCGCCCAGGAGGCCGCCGGGCGGGCGGGCCGGCTGCTGCCGGTGAGCTTCGCCGCCGAGGGCTCGGCGATGGTCGGCGGCGCGATCGCGGCCAATGCCGGCGGCCTCAACGTGGTGCGCTACGGCATGACCCGCGGCCTGGTGCTCGGGCTCGAGATCGTGCTCGCCGACGGGACCGTGGTCGACGGCCTGCGGGCGCTGCGCAAGGACAATGCCGGCTACGACTGGAAGCAGCTCTTCATCGGCAGCGAGGGCACGCTCGGCATCGTCACCGCGGCGGTGCTGCGCCTCGTCGCCCGGCCGCGCCACGTCGCCACCGCGCTGCTCGCCGTGCCGGACCCCGCGGCGGCCCTGCGGCTGCTCACCCTGGCCCAGGAGGAACTCGGCGACAGCATCCAGGGCTTCGAGCTGATCTCCGACACCTCGCTCGCCCTCGTCGCCCGCCATCACGGGCTCGCCAGCCCGGTCGGCGCCAAGGGCTGGCACGTCCTGATCGAGGCGGCCTCGTCGCTGCCGGGCCTGCGCGAGGCGGCCGAGGGCGTGCTCGCCACCGCCCTGGAGCGCGAGGACGCCACCGACGGCGTGCTCGCCGAATCGGGCCAGCAGGCGGCCGCGCTGTGGGCCCTGCGCGAGAGCGTCACCGAATCGGAGGCCCGCGAGGGCCGCAGCGTCAAGCACGACGTCTCGGTGCCGATCACCGCGATCCCCGCCTTCCTGGACGAGGCCGGCGCGGTGCTGGCGGCGGGCGCCCCGGGCACCCGGGTCAACGCCTTCGGCCACATGGGCGACGGCAACATCCACTACAACGTGCTGGTCGAGCCGGCCCACGACGCCGACGCGATCAACCGCCTCGTCCACGGCGTCGTCGACCGCTTCGGCGGCAGCATCTCGGCCGAGCACGGCATCGGCCAGTACCGGGTGGCCGAACTCGCCCGGCACAAGCGGCCGGAAGAGATCGCCCTCGCCCGCCGGATCAAGGCGGCGCTCGATCCCGACGGGCTGCTGAACCCCGGCAAGGTGCTGGCGCGGTCCTAGGCAGCCATCGCAAGAGCGGCTGCCGGTCCTGCGACAAAAATCTGCGGCAAAACAAGGATCCGGGCGGCCGGCCGCCGGCACGCGACGGTTCGCTACGCCCGCCCTCGCCGCCCCTCCACCAGCCACATCGCCAGGACCGCCGCCGCGAGCAGCGCCAGCGCCACGAGGCCGAGCGCCAGCGGATAGACCGAGACGCCGCGCACCACCGCCGAGTCGCTCGGGCGGAAGCCGATCCACTCGGCGCCGGCCAGTCGCCCGGAGCGGGCGATCTGGAGCCGCGGCACGGTCAGCCCGCCGCCGGCCTCGGCGAGGCGGCGGACCGAGCCGCCGGTGGCCTCGGCGACCGGGCGCAGGCGCTCGGTGTCGCTGAACACGTCGACCAGTTCGCGCGGATTGGCCGGGCCGACGCTGACGAAGGCGACGAGGCCGCCCGAGCGCAGGGTGTGCAGGCCGAGTTCCGCCGCCTCGAACCGGGTCGCGAACAGGCCGGGCTTCTCGGGATCGAGGGTCAGGGTGCGGACGGCGCCGCTCGGCGCGGTCACGGTCACCGGCTCGGTGGTGTCGGCCATGGTCTGGCGCTCGACCCGGACCTCGCGGCCGTGGCCGGTGGTGGCGGCGCGCAGGGCTTCCTCTTCCAGCGCCGGCTCCTTCATCAGCCAATGGCCGAGCCGGCGCAGCAGGTCGAGATGCGGGCCGCCGTCCTGGTAGCCGCGGGCCCACAGCCAGGCGTGGTCGGACAGCAGCAGGGCGACGCGGCCCTTGTCCTCGCGCGACAGCGCCAGCAGCGGCAGCGCGTCGGCGCCGGCCAGGATCGGGGTGACGCCCGGGCGCACCTCGGCGCCGACGACCCGCAGCCAGTCGCCCCAGGCCGGCGGCGACGCCTCCGAGCCCGGCAATTCGCGGGTGACCGGATGGCGCTGGCCGCTGCCGGTCAGCGCCGCCTTGTAGGGCCGCTCGACCACCCGGCCGTTCGGCTCGCCGGGCAGGATGGCGTTGAGGCGGGTGCGGGCGAGGCTCGCCGCGGAGGCGAATTCCGGCCCGGCGGCGATCAAGAGCGCCCCGCCCTCGCGCACGTAGCGGACGATGTTGTCGAAATAGCTCGACGGCAGCACGCTCTGGTTGGCGTAGCGGTCGAAGATGATGAGGTCGAAATCCTTGATCTTCTGCTGGAACAGCTCGCGGGTCGGGAAGGCGATCAGCGACAGTTCCGAGATCGGGGTGCCGTCCTGCTTCTCCGGCGGGCGCAGGATGGTGAAGTGGACGAGGTCGACGTTGGCGTCGGACTTGAGCAGGTTGCGCCACGTCCGCTCGCCGGCATGGGGCTCGCCGGAGACCAGCAGCACCCGCAGCTTCTCGCGGATGCCCTCGATCGGCAGCACCGCCCGGTTGTTGGCGGTGGTGAGCTCGCCCGGCAGGGCCTCGGCCTCGATCTCGACCACGTTGGGGCCGCCATGCTCGATCCGCAGGCTCAGCCCGAACGGCTGGCCGGTGCGCACGGTCTGGCGCGCCACCTCCTCGCCGTCGCGGCGCACGGTGACGAGGGCCGAGCCGGTGCCGCCGCGCTCCATCACCTCGGCCCGGATGGTCTGCTCGCGCCCGACGATGCCGAAGCGCGGCGCCTCGATCAGCCGGATCTGGCGGTCGCGCTCGTCCGGCCGGCCGGTGACGAGGACGTGCAGCGGCGCCTTGAAGCCGAGCGCCGCGGCATTGGCCGGGATGTCGTGGACGACGCCGTCGGTGAGCATCACCACGCCGGCGAGGCGGTCGGGCGGCACGTCGGCGAGCGCGGTCGACAGGGCCGAGAACAGCCGCGTCCCCTCGTCGCCGCCGGCCTCCGGCACCTCGATGAAGCGCGGCTCGATCTCGGCGAGACCGCCGAAGCGGCGCTGCAGCTCGGCCTTGACCCGCTCGGTGACCTCGGTGCGGTCGCCGAGCGCCTGCGAGCCCGAGCGGTCGACCACGACCGCCGCGATGTCGCGCACCGGCTCGCGCTCCTCGCGCACCAGCGACGGGTTGGCGAGCGCCGCCAGCACCAGGGCCAGGACCACGGCCCGCAGGATCGCCACCGGCCCGCGCGCCACGACGGCGAGGACCGCCAGCACCACGACGAGGCCGGCGAGACCCCACAGCACGGGCATCGGCACCAGGGGCGTCAGGCTGAGGCTGACCATGGACTCTCCTCAGGGACGCGACATCGTCACTGCCCCAGCCGCTCCAGCAGGGCCGGGACGTGGACCTGATCGGCTTTGTAGTTCCCGGTCAGGGCGTACATCATCATGTTGACCCCGCCGCGGAACGCCATCTCGCGCTGGCGCGGATCGCCGCCGACGAGGGGAAACAGCGCCTCGCCGCGGCGGCCGACGGCCCAGGCCGAGGCGAGGTCGTTGCCCGTGATGATGATCGGCGAGACGCCGTCGCCGGCCCGGGCCGGGCGGCGCTCGGCGCCGTCGCCGGCCGGCGGCAGGGCCTCGACCCAGGTCTGGCCGTTGGCGTAGCGGCCCGGGAAGGTGTCGACGAGGTAGAACGCCTTGGTGAGCACGTGGTCGCGGGGCACCGGCTCGAGTTCCGGCACCTCCAGGGTCGCGAGCATGCGCTGGAGCGCCAGCGCCTCGGGCGTCGGCGGGCCGCCGGGCCGGGCGGTCATCGCGTCGCGGGTGTCGAAGATCACCGTACCGCCGTTGCGCATGAAGGCGTCGATGCGCCGGATCGCCGCCTCGCCCGGCTGCGGGCGGCCGGCGACGACCGGCCAGTAGATCAGCGGGTAGAAGGCGAGCTCGTCCTTGGCCGGGTCGATCCCGGCGGGCTCGCCGGGTTCGAGGGCGGTGCGGCTCGCCAGCATCTGGGTCAGGCCGGTCAGGCCGGCCCGGCTGGTGTCGTCGACGGCGGCGTCGCCGGTGACGACGTAGGCGAGCCGGGTGGCGAGCGCCGACTCGATGCCGTTCGGCCGGTTCGCCGCCGGGGCCTGGGCGCGGGCCGCCTCCGGCCCCGCCGCCGCGAGGGCGAGGCCGGCGAGGATCAGGGCGGCGGCCGGCCGGCGCAGCCGCGCCAGGGCGAGGCCGAGGAAGCCGCCGAGCCACAGGCTCGCCAGGGTGTCGAGGGCGAGGAGCGCCAGCGCCGCGAGGAAGAACCCGCCGCGCAGGTCGCGCATCCCGGCCTGTTCGAGGCCGGCGAAGCGCGCGCCGGCTAGGGCCGAGACGTCGAGCGGGCGCAGGCGGTCGTCGGGGCGCAGGGCGTTGACCGCGAGCCCGCCATCGACCGGGCCGTAGAAGCCCGGCGGATGCTCGGCGGTGGCCCGCTCGGTGTAGGTCGCCGGCACGGCGCGGGCGGTGGCGGGCGGCGCCACGAAGGCGCCGGTGCCGTCGAGGGCGAGGCGCGGCGCCAGGACCGGCGGCGGCCCGCCGCCGGGGGCGGCGCCGGCCGGGCCGGTGCCGGCGAGGGCGAGCGTGCGGCGCAGCATGTCCACGAACAGGCCGGAGAGCGGCAGGTTCGACCAGTTGGTGTCGGCGGTGACGTGGAACAGCACCACGAGGCCCTCCCCGCGCTTGGCCGCGGTGACGATCGGCGTGCCGTCCTGGAGCGCGGCCCAGGTGCGGCGGGCGAGTTCGCCGTCCGGCTCGGCGAGGATCTGGCGGCGCACGCCGATATCGGCCGGCGGCTTCAGCCCGGAGAACGGGCTCTCGGCGGCGAAGGGCGCCAGGGTGCGCGGGGAATCCCAGGACAGCGTGCCGCCGAGCACCCGGCCGCCGCGGCGCAGGCGCACCGGCACGAGGTCGTCGCTGCCGGCGGCGAGTCGCGGGCCGGCGAAGCGCACCAGCATCCCGCCCTTCTGGACGAAGGCCGCGACGCGCTCCTGCGCCGCCGGGTCGAGGGCGCCGACATCGGCGAGCATCAGGACCGAGACCTGGGCGTCGAGCATCTGGTTGATCGCCTCGGCGACGCCGCGGCCGCCGCGCGGCTCCTGCACGTCGGCGAAGGGCGACAGCGCCCGCGACAGATAGTAGACCGGCGAAAGCAAGGGCTGGGCCTGATCGCTGGTGCCGCCGAAGACGAGGCCGACCCGGCGCCGCCGACCGCGCTCGTCGGCGAGCACCACCCCGGCGGCGGAATGCTCGGCCGCGACCTCGATCCGGGCGATGCCGTTGCGGATCTCCACCGGCAGGTCGAAGCCGACCTCCGCCTCGGTGGCGTCGGGCGCGAAGGCGTAGGCGGCCTCGGCCAGCGGCAGACCCTTGGCGTCGAGGGCGCGGACCAGCCCGGTGTCGCGGCCGTTCGGCACCGCGCGCAGGACCCGGACCCCGAGGCGTCCGCCGGCGCCCTCGGGTCCGGCCAGCGCCAGGGCCGGAGGGCGCTCGGCGCGCAGGACCGTCAGCGCCGCGCCGGTGCGCGACACCGCCTCGGCGAGGCCGGCGGGGAACCTCTCCTCGCCCGCGCCCGCGATGCCGTCGCCGATCCACGCGACGGCGCTGCCGGGGTTGCGCTCCAGGAAGGCGGCGATCGCCGGCAGGTGGGCGTCGCGGTCGGCGAGATGCGGCTGGGGCTGCACGGCGCGCAGCCGGTCGAGGGCGGCGCCGGGTCCGCCGGCTTCGAGGCCGGCGGGCAGGGCGGCGGTGGCGAGCACCGCGACCGGCCGGCCGCTGCGGGCGGCGGCCTCGACCTCGTCGGCGGCGACCCGGGCGCGGGCGCGCCAGTCGTGGGCGGCGGTGGCGCCGTTGTCGAGGATCAGGAGGAGCGGCGTGCGCCCGTCGCCGACGCCCGAGGCGGCCGGGTTCCAGATCGGGCCGGACACCGCGAGGATCAGGCAGGCGGCGGCGAGCAGGCGCAGGATCAGCAGCCAGGGCGGCGTGCGGGCCGGCGTCTCGCGCTCCGGCAGCAGGTCGGCGAGGATGCGAAGCGGCGGGAAGTCGATGCGCTTCGGCTGCGGCGGCGTCACCCGCAGCAGCCACCACAGGGCCGGCAGGGCGACGAGGGCGACGAGGGCCAGGGGAGCGGCGAAGCTGAGGGGCAATCCGAGCATCGCGCCCTCCTCAGGCCGCGCCGCGGGCGGCGGCGACGAGCGTCACGAGGCGCATCGCCGCCTCGCTCGCCGGGCGGTCGGTGCGGTGGAGGGTCAGGGTCCAGCCATGGGCGCGGACGATCTCGGCGAGGCCGTCGCGGTGGGCGAGGATGCGCCGGCGATAGGCGTCGCCCCAGGCGCCGGCATCGCCGACCCGCAGCACCAGCCCGGCCTCGAGGTCGCGCAGCTCGGCCTGGCCCGCGAAGGGAAACGTCTCCTCGACCGGGTCGACGATCATCGCGAGGTGGCCGCGGCAGCCCGAGGCCGCGATGCCGGCCACCGCCTCGCGCAGGGTGTCGAGGGGGCTGAGGAAGTCGCCGATCAGCAGCACCTCGTCGAAGCGCGCGACGGGCGCCTTCGGCGGCAGGTCCTCGGCGAGGCCGGCGCGGTCGCCGGTGAGGTCCTCGGCCATCCGCTCGACGATGGTGCGGGCGGCGCGCGGACGCGACAGGCCGAGCAGGCCGACCCGCTCGCCGGCGCCCACGAAGGCGTCGGCGAGCGCGAGACCCAGCACCAGGGCGCGCTCGACCTTCGAGGCCCCGGCGAGATGGGAGACGAAGCCCATCGAGGCCGAGCGGTCGATCCAGATCCAGACGTTGTGGGCCGCCTCCCACTCGCGCTCGCGGACGTAGAGCCGGTCGTCGCGGGCCGAGCGGCGCCAGTCGATCCGGCCGGCCGCCTCGCCGGCGACGAAGGGCCGGAACTGCCAGAAGCTCTCGCCGGGGCCGGCGCGGCGGCGGCCGTGCAGGCCGTGCGCGAGGGTCGCGGCGACGCGGCGGGCCTCGAGGATCAGGCGCGGCATCCGCTCGGCGAGCGTCAGCGCCCCTTCGGTCTCGCGCCGCCCGGGCGTGCGGGCCGCCGGCTCGAGAACGCGCGTGGTCGCCATCCGGGGCTAGAGCCGCGAGGCCAGCCGGCCGATCAGGCCGGGGATGGTCTCGCCGTCGGCCCGGGCCGCGAAGGTCAGGGCCATGCGGTGCTTCAGCACCGGTTCGGCCAGGGCGGCCACGTCCTCGACGGAGGGCGCGACGCGGCCCTCGATCAGGGCGCGGGCGCGCACCGCCAGCATCAGGGCCTGGCTGGCCCGGGGGCCGGGACCCCAGAGCAGCTTCGAGGCGATGGCGGCGTCGCCGCCCTCGGGCCGGGCGGCGCGCACGAGGTCGAGGATCGCGTCGACCACCGCGTCGCCGACCGGCAGCCGGCGCACGAGGCGCTGGGCGCTCAGCAGCGCCTCGGTCGACATCACCGCGCTCGGGGCGTGCTCGTCGGCGCCGGTGGTCTCGATCAGGATGCGCCGCTCGGCGGCACGGTCGGGATAGCCGACGTCGATCTCGAGCAGGAAGCGGTCGAGCTGGGCCTCGGGCAGCGGATAGGTGCCCTCCTGCTCGATCGGGTTCTGGGTCGCGAGGACGTGGAACGGCCGCGGCAGTTCGTGGCGCTCGCCGGCCACGGAGACGACCCGCTCCTGCATCGCCTGGAGCAGCGCCGACTGGGTGCGCGGGCTCGCCCGGTTGATCTCGTCGGCCATCAGGAGCTGGGTGAAGACCGGGCCGCGCACGAAGCGGAACGAGCGGTGCCGGTCCTGGTCCTCGTCGAGGATCTCGGTGCCGAGGATGTCGGAGGGCATCAGGTCCGGGGTGAACTGGACCCGGCGGGCGTCGAGCCCGAGCACCGTGCCGAGGGTCTCGACGAGCTTGGTCTTGGCGAGCCCCGGCAGGCCGACGAGCAGGCCGTGGCCGCCGGCCAGCACGGTCACGAGGGCGAGGTCGACCACCGCCTCCTGGCCGAAGATGACGCCGTGGATCGCCTCGCGGGCACGCCCGACCGTCGCCAGGGTCGCCTCGGCCGCGGCGACGATGCCGTCGTCGAGGGACGTCGCAGGGGCCGGCGCGCTGCCTTGTGTCATGCGGGGTTCCTCTGGCTGCCTCGCCGCCGGCCCGGGGCCGGGGACGAAGGGCGAGTGTGGAACCCTTGGCACCGCCCTGGCAAGGTCGGCGAGACGACGCAGGCGGGCATCGGACCGGCTTCGGCCGAAAGGCGAACGCCGCCCGGAGGGGCGGCGGTCGTCGTGGGGGCGTTCTCAGCCGAAGGCCGGGGCTTTCTGAAAGAAGCCGGTCTCCGTTTCCTGAGTGGCAAGGCTGGCTGGGGAGCAGAAGGGGCGCGCCTCCCCTCTCCCGATTGGGAGAGGGGCCGGGGGTGAGGGTGGCTTGGCCTCCGCAATGACCCAGGATGGTTGAGCTGGGCAGCTCGACGGGCGAGTCTAATCCTGAACCCGAGCCACCCTCACCCCTACCCCCTCTCCCACTCGGGAGAGGGGATCCCGCGCTCAAGATTTTCTTGGCTGGTCAGTCGGTTGGGAACCCCTTCGCTCACCCGAAGGTGAAGCTCGCCGCGCCGAGCGAGGCCAGGGAGACGCCCTGGATCGTGACGCGGGTGTCGGCGTCGAGGGTGATGACCGTGTCGGCGCCCTCCTGCCGCGAGGCCGCCTGCAGGGCCGCGACATCCGCGAACACGCCGCCGTTGAAGGCGATCACGTCGGCCTCGGCGCCGGAGGCGACGAAGTCGCGGATCAGGTCGAGGCCGTCGCCGCGGCCGAAGGCGAAGATGTCCCGGCCGGCGCCGCCGGTGAGGTCGTCGTTGCCCGCGTTGCCGAACAGCAGGTCGTCGCCCGCGCCGCCCAGCAGCGTGTCGTTGCCCGAGCCGCCGGACAGCCCGTCGTTGCCGGCGCCGGCATCGAGGCTGTCGTCGTCCTGCTCGCCGTAGAGCGCGTCGTCGCCGCTCCCGCCCACGAGGGTGTCGCGGCCGAAATAGCCGCGCATCTGGTCGTTGCCGGTGCCGCCGTCGACATAATCGTCGCCGGCATCGCCGAACAGCGTGTCGTTGCCGATCTCGCCGTAGACCGCGTCGTTGCCGACGTTGCCCGAGGCGTAGTCGTCGCCCGCGCCGGCACCGATGAAGTCGTCGTCCTGCTCGCCGTCGATGAAATCGTTGCCGAGCTCGCCGAACAGCGTGTCGTTGCCGAAGAAGCCGCGCAGGCTGTCGTTGCCGGTGCCGCCGTTGACCCGGTCGTTGCCGGCATCGCCGAACAGCAGGTCGGCGCCGGCCGCCCCGTCGAGGATGTCGTCGCCGCCGAGGCCCGAGAGGTAGTCGTTGCCGGCGGTGCCCGCGAGGGTGTCGACGGCGTCGCCGCCGTCGATCCGCTCGCCGGGCCGGACCGCCAGCACGGTGTCGGCCCGCGTGGCGAGGTTCTGGATGCGCAGGTCGCCGGCCGGGGCGGTGTCGGCGGTGCCGTAGGGCGTGACGGCGTGGAACGCCTTGAGGTACTCGGCCAGGGCGTCCTGCTCGGTGCCCTGGGCCGCGAAGGTCTCGGTGTCGGGCAGTGACGACGGGGTCGCGGTGCGCAGCGCGACCTTGTCCTCGCCGTAGGCCGGCAGCGGGTAGTTGTCGCCGCCGAGGCCGGGGGCGGTGCTGGTCGGGGTCGCCAGGAAGTCGAGGGTGACGGCGCGGATCCTGCGGTTCGGATCGCCGACGATCTGCCCGTCGCGGACGAGGGTGTCGATCACGTCGCCGCCGGCATCGATGATCGCCGCCGAGACGATGCGCTGGCCCTCGCGGGTGACGACGCCGTTGACGTCGAGGGTCTGGGACTGGCGGGTGGCGTCGTAGGAGAACGAGAGGCCGCCGACCTGGGCGAACTGGCCCGGGGTCGCGCCGGGCGCGACCGCCGCCACGCCGTGCTCCAGCACCCGCTCCAGCTCGGAGGCCGTCAGGGTGACGACCGCGAGCGCGTTGTTGAAGCGCAGGGAGTTGGTGACGTCGAGCTGCGAGATGTCGCCGGCCTGCTTGCCGGCCTCGGGGTTGGCCGCGGGCGGCAATTCGGTGGTGCCGCCGCCGGCGGTCGAGAACGAGCCGATCGAGTCGCGGATCCCGCCGCCGTTCTTGATCGAGACCAGCACGCTGTCGTCGTACTGCCGGGCGTACCAGAGGTTGGCGTCGGCCGAGAGGTCGCCGAGGTTGGTCTCCTCGGTGCGGACCTCGCCGCGGCGGCCCTCGAGGTAGACACCGGTGCGGCCGAGGATGTTGCCGTCCTGCTGGCGGATCACGTCGGCGATGCCGGCGGTCTCCTGCACGCCGTCGTTGTCGGCGTCCAGGCCCTCGATCACCTCGCGCACGAGGTATCCCTTGCTGCCCGGGGTGAAGGCCGCGGCGGTCGAGCCGTAGAGGGCCGCGACGGTGGTGTCGTCGACCGCCACCGCCCCGCTGGTGGCCGGGTCGACCGAGCCCGGGATGACGACGCCGGCATCGTCGAAGGTGAGGTTCAGGCGGCCGACATAGGCGTATTCGGAGGCGGTGTTGACCAGCAGCAGCGGCTGGCCGCTGGCGTTGGTGAAGACATGCGGGTAGGCGCCGCCGCTGGTGTCGCCGGGCAGGAGCCGGTCGTCGGAATCCGACAGCAGGGTGTGCGAGCCGCCGCCGATCAGCACGTCGACGTTGCGCAGGAGCGGGGCGAGCGCCTGCTCGTTGGCGAGCTGCTGCAGGTGGGTGCCGACGATGACCTTGTTGAGGCCGGGATTGGCGGCCAGCACCCGGTCGACCTCGGCGTTGATCTGCTCGGCCAGCAGCGCGATCTCGTCGCGGCCGGTGAAGCCGTCGAGGGTGACGCGGCCGAGCGAGGTGAGCAGCGGCTCGAGCTGGGTCGTGGCGCCGATGAAGGCGATCTGCTCGCCGTTCTCGGTGATGACCGTCGACCTGGCGATCTTGTCGGCGCCGGTGCCGGTCTGGGTCGAGGCCGGCCCGGTCTGCGCGAAGGTCGCGGGCGACACGTTCGGGTTGACGAGGCCGGACAGGGCCGGCTCGTTGGAGAAGTTCAGGTTCACCGACAGGTAGGGGAACTGCGCCCCGACCCAGGTGTCGTCGGCCACGCCGGCCGCCGAGCCGAGATTGGCCCCGATGATGTTGGCGACCTCGGTCGGGCCGGAATCGAACTCGTGGTTGCCGAACACCGCGGCCTGGACGCCGATGATGTTCTGGATCGTGACGTCGGCCCGGCCGACCGAGGCGGCGAGGCGCGAATAGGCGCCCGTGCCGCTCAGCCCGTAGAGCTGGTTGTAGACGCCGTTGTAGGTCGCGGCGAGCTGCGGGTCGGCGCCGGCGATGAAGAACGGGCTCGGGATCCAGCCGTCGCCGGTCGAGAGTGTGATCGAGTTCGGGACCGCATCCTCGAGCTTGTCGACGATGGCGGCGAAGTTGGCGGCCCGCCGGGTCGCCAGGAGGCCGGCCTCCCAGTCGGAGGCGTGCAGGATCTGGAGCGAGTAGGTCATCGCGGCGGGCCCTTGGCGGCAGGCAGGCGCAGGGGCGCGGCGGCCCCGGCACGGCCGGAGACCCCGATCCCACGGCGGGACGGCGGCAGAGGAAGCGGGTCGCGGGTCCGGTCCGGCCCAGGCCGGCCGTCGGCCCCGGCCGCGAGACCCGGACCGGAGCCCGGCCGCAGCCGAGCAGCGGCTTAGCGGCGCGGTGTGACGGTCTCGTGAACCGTTGCCGATCGGTTTCCGGGTTGTATCGTGGTCATACGATTTTCGACGGATCGCTTCAGGCGACCGCAAGCGGCCGCTTTCGTGATACGAAAATCGGCCTCGCTCAGAGCCTGTTTGAGCGATGGTCCATGGTATTTATCGCGCGAAGCACCCCTTTCCCGGACGACTGGAGCGATAGCGGAAGGAGATCCGGGATCCAGACGTCAGATGTGCCGCGAAGCGGCTCCGCCTGACAGCACTGTCGCTGAGTATGGACGCTTCGCGACTTGTTGTGCTGGATCCCGGATCTCCTTCCACTGCGTTCCAGTCGTCCGGGAAAGGGGGAGCTTTTTCTCTAGATCGAGAGTCAAACGGCTCTCAGGCGCGCGCAGAGCTTTGCTCTGCGCCACGCGGGCTCGTGATGCGATTTTCGGAACTGATCGTCCGGCAATCGCATCACGGGATTAGCCGGTCCTGGCGCAGGCGCGCGAACAGGTCGAAGAAGGCGTCGTCGGTGGGCTGGTAGGCGGTGAAGCCGAGGCGCCGGCTCCGGCTCATGTCGGTCACGACCTCGAACGGGCGGCCGAGATCGGCGTCGGTGTGCCAGGGCGAGGCGAGGCGCCCGAGATCCGGCTCGGCGAGGCCGTGGCGGGCGGCGATCTCCGCCCAGGCCGGGCCGTCCCCGGCCATCTGGCGCTCGAGCGGCTGCACCGTGCCGTCGAACGGCGCCGCCTCGAGGCCGAACCAGCCGGCGATGCGCTCCCACATCCAGCTCCAGCGGAAGACGTCGCCGTCGACGACGTTGAAGTCGTGGTTCGCGGCCGCCGGGGTGGTCGAGGCCCAGAGCAGGTGGCGGGCGAGCAGGCGCGCATCGGTCATGTCGGTGAGCCCGCTCCATTGCTGCGGCGAGCCGGGGAAGCGGAACGGCCGCCCGGTCTCGCGGCAGAGCGTGGCGTAGACGGCGAGCGTCGTGCCCATGTTCATCGCGTTGCCGACCGCCTTGCCGATGATCGTGTGCGGCCGGTGCACGCTCCAGGTGAAGCCGTCGCGGGCGGCGGCCGAGAACACCTCGTCCTCCTGGGCGTAGTAGAAGTTCTCGACGTCGAGCCGGCCCTGCTCCTCGCGGAACGGCGTCGGCGGCATGGCGCCCTTCCCGTAGGCCTCGAACGGGCCGAGATAGTGCTTGAGCCCGGTCACCAGGGCGACGTGGCGCACCGAGCCGGCCGGGCGCAGGGCGTCGAGGAGGTTGCGCACCATCGCGCCGTTGACCCGGATCATCTCGGCCTCGGTCGGCCGGCGCATCCAGGTCGACAGCACGACATGGGTCGGGTTCAGGCCCGCCAGCGCCCGGTCGAGGGAGGCGGGATCCTGGAGGTCGGCGGCGACGGGCGTCACGCCCTCGTGCGGCTCGGGCCGGCGGGCGAGGCCGGCGACCGACCAGCCCTCCCGCGTCAGGAGATCTGCGGCGGCGCTGCCGACGATGCCGCTCGCGCCCACGATCAGTGCCGTTCCGGTCATCGGGTCCTCGCTTGGCTCAAGACTTGGAGGGATACTTGGTGGGGGTTCAGGTAGGGCCGGACCCTGGGCCTGCCAGGACGACGCTCTGGACCGGGACGACCGCACCGGTCATGACTGCGCCCTCCGATTCCCGGGCCCGGGAATCCCGGGAGGAAACCTGCCGATGAGTCCTGCCGCATGAGTGACGTCGATCTCGCCGACGGATCCTGGCGCCCGTTCACCGATCCGGGCTTCGTCGATCTCGTCGGCCCTGTCCTGGTGCGCGAGGGCGACGGGCCGGCGGCCTACGCGTTCCGGGCCGAGACCAAGCACGCCAACCTCATCGGCGTGGTCCAGGGCGGCATGCTGATGACCTTCGCCGACCGGGCGCTCGGCGTCGTCGCCATGGCGGCGGCGGGCGGCCAGAACTGCGTCACGATCCAGTTCGAGATGCAGTTCGTCGGCGCGGTCCGGATGGGGGACGTCGTCACGCTGGTGCCCGAGGTGGTGCGCCGCACCGGGACGCTCGCCTTCATGCGCGGCGACCTGCGCTGCCGCGGCGAGGTCGTGGCGACCGCGACGGGGGTGTGGAAGATCCTGCGACGCCGGCCGGAGCAGGGCTGAGGGCGGTCAGGCGGACCGCCCGCGGGCGATCCGGCCGAGCGTGCGGACGACCTCGGCGAGGTCGACCGGCTTCTGCAGCCGCGCGGCGTCGGCGAAGTCCTCCGGGATCACCGCATCGTCGTAGCCGGTGATGAACATCACGGGGACGCCGCGGCCGCGCAGCTCGCGCGCCAGATCGAACGACGGCCCCGTCCCGAGATTGATGTCGAGCACGGCGCCGGTCGGCGTCCCGGTTCCGAGCGCCGCCCGGGCGGCCGCCTCGTTCCGGCACGGGCCGAGGACGATGCCGCCGGCCCGGCGCACCGCCCGGGCGGTGTCGGTGGCGAGGTAGTAGTCGTCCTCCACCACCAGGATGCGTTCGCCGCTCAGGCCGGCGGTCGTCGGGTCGCTCGGCACCATCGCAGCGAAGAATCCGGTCCGGTGCGGGGCCGGCGGACCGGTCCGAACGACCGCAACCCGGCTCCGCTTGCGTCGGCCCGGTTTAGGAAACCGGAGCGCCGCGGCCAACGCCAAAAGATAGACAATCGCCGGACGGGGCGGCACGACGGCGGCCGACGACCCGGTGCCTTTCCGACGCGACTCCCCTATCTATCGCGCATGACGAACGAACCGCACGGCGCCCCGCCGCAGGGAGTCCTCGAACGCCTCAGCGCCGCCCTCGGCAGCGAGGCCGGGCGCCGCGGCCCGCCGCCGGTGGAGCGGTGGAACCCTGACTATTGCGGCGAGATCCCGATGCGGATCGCCGCCGACGGCACCTGGCACTACAACGGCAGCCCGATCGGCCGTCCGGCGCTCGTCCGGCTGTTCGCCTCGATCCTGCGGCGCGACCCGGACGGGCGCACGGTGCTGGTGACCCCGGTCGAGCGGGTCGGGATCGAGGTCGAGGACGCGCCGTTCCTCGCCGTCGAGATGGCGGTGGAGGGCGAGGGCGACGGGCGCAGCATCGCGTTCCGCACCAACGTCGACGACCTCGTGCCCCTCGACGGCGACCACCCGCTGCGCTTCGAGCGCGACGCCGAGGGCGGCCTGAAGCCCTACCTGCGGGTGCGCGGCGACCTGTGGGCGCTGGTGACGCGCTCGCTGACCTACGACCTCGTCGAACTCGGCGAGGAGCGCGAGGACGGGGGCGAGCTCTGGTTCGGCCTGCCGGCCGGCGGACGCTTCCACCGCATCATGCCGGCCGCCGACCTGTCGTGAGCGTGCAGGCTGGAACGGTGCCCGACGACGCCCTGGCGGCGGTCCTCGCCCGGGTCCGGGCGGGCCTGCGCCCCGACCCGCCGGGCCCGCAGGACCCGACCTCGAACCCGCGCGGCGACCACGACCTCGAACCGGACGTGATCGAGGCGGCGCTGGCGCGCCCGCCGCGGCTCGCCGCCGTGCTGGTGCCGCTGGTGCCGCGCGGCGACGCCCTGACGGTGCTGTTCACCCAGCGCGCGGCCCATCTGCGCGACCATTCCGGGCAGATCGCGTTTCCGGGCGGCAAGATCGATCCCGGCGATCCCTCGCCGCTGGCCGCCGCCCTGCGCGAGGCCGAGGAGGAGATCGGCCTGTCGCGCCACGCCGTGCGCCCGCTCGGCTACCTCGATCCCTACCTGTCGGGGACCGGCTTCCTCGTCACGCCGGTCGTCGGGCTGGTGGCGCCGGAGACCGGGCTCTCCCTCAACCCCGACGAGGTCGCCGACGCCTTCGAGGTGCCGCTCGACTTCCTGCTCGACGTCGCCAACCACGCCCTGCACAGCCGGGAATGGCGCGGCCGGCAGCGGCGCTACTACGCGATCCCGTTCGGCGATCGCTACATCTGGGGCGTCACGGCCGGCATCGTGCGCAACCTCACCGAGCGCCTGCGCGAGGATCCACCGCGATGATCCGGTCCTTCCTCGACGAGGTTCTGCTGTTCCTGGCGCCGTTCGGCGTCTACGGCCTCTACCTGCTGCTGCGCAGGCGCAACCCGTTCGCCTGGGTCCACTGGAGCGACCAGGCGATGCGGCTCGCCATCGTCGGGGCGGTGCTGGTCGTCGCCTGGCTGCTCCAGGCCGGGCTCTCGGCCGAGCGGCACCCCGGCGGCTTCGTCCCGACCCACATCGAGAACGGCCGGGTGGTCCCGGGGCAGTTCCGGTGAGCGCCGGCCTCGACGAGGCCCGCCTCGCCGGCCTGTGCGGCCGCCCGCGCCTGCGCCGGGTGCTGGAGGCCCTCGACGCGCCCGGCGAGGAGACCCGGCTCGTCGGCGGCGCCGTGCGCGACGCGCTGCTCGGCCGGCCGGTGACCGACATCGACCTCGCCACCACCCTGCTGCCGGACGAGACGGCGCGGCGGGCCGCGGCGGCGGGGCTGAAGGCGGTGCCGACCGGGATCGCCCACGGCACCGTGACGGTGGTGGCCGAGGGCGAGCCGTTCGAGGTCACGACCCTGCGCGAGGACGTCGAGACCGACGGCCGCCACGCCGTGGTGCGGTTCGGGCGCGACTTCGCCCGCGACGCCGAGCGGCGCGACTTCACCGTCAACGCCCTCTCGGCCGCCGCCGACGGGCGGATCCACGACACCGTCGGGGGCCTGTCCGACCTCGCCGCCGGGCGGGTGCGCTTCATCGGCGCTCCGGCCGAGCGCATCCGCGAGGACTACCTGCGCATCCTGCGCTTCTTCCGCTTCCACGCCCGCTACGGGCGCGGCGCGCCGGATCCGGACGGCCTCGTCGCCGCGGTCGCGGCCCGGGACGGCCTCGACGGGCTCTCCCGCGAGCGGGTGCGGGGGGAGCTGCTGAAGCTCATGCCGGCGCCGGGCGCGCCGGAAGCGGCCGCGATCCTGTCCGGGACCGGGCTGCTGCAGCGGCTGACTGGCGGAATCGGCGACCTCGGCCGGCTCGCCCGCCTCGCCGCCGGCGGGGCGGCGCCCGACCCGGTGCTGCGCCTCGCCGCCCTGCTGGTCCACAGCGAGGCCGATGCCGACCGCCTGCGCGAGACCCTGCGGCTGTCGAAGGCCGAGCACGCCCGGATGGCCGCCTGCGCCCGGGCGGCCGCGAGCCTGCACGGGGCCGTGGACCCGCTCGACGGGCCGGACCTGCGCCGCCTCGTCGCCCGGCACGGGCTCGCCGCGGTCACGGACGCGGCCGCGATCCTCTCCGGCGAGCCGCGCCCGGTCCTCGCCGACGATGCCCGGGCGCAACTGGCGGCGTTCGCCTCGGACGCCGAGCCGGTGCCGGTGTTTCCGCTCACCGGCGCGGCCCTTGTCGCCCGCGGCGCCCGCCCGGGCCCGGATCTCGGCCGCGCGCTGGCGGCGGCCCGGACGGCCTGGCTCGACCGGGGCTGCCCGGTCGGAGGCGGCATCCGCCGGGAGCTGACGGGCGTCGCCCTGGCGGCGCTCGGCCTGCGGGCGGCCGGGGCGTGAGCGGACGGGAGCGAATCGGCGGGCCGGCGCGTTACATCGGCTGGATTCCGGCCGGCCCGCGCCGTCCGTCGTCCGCACGCCGGGTCCGGCGCAACCCGGGCAGACTTGCGTCGGCAGGCCGACGCTTCGTCCGCCCAGGATTCTGTTTTGCCGCAGGTTCTCGTCGCGAAAGCGGCAGCCGCTTCTGCGAAACCTGCTCAGGAGCACGACCCGTCGTCATGCAGCGAGCCACCCGAACCGCCGCCCTTCTCGCCGCCCTGGCCGGGTTCCTGGTGCCCGGCGGCGGGGCCGCGGCGCAGGAACTCTGGCTGACGACGAGCAGCGGCGAGGCCGGCCCGCAGGTGCGGGTGAATTTCGGCTCGCCGCGGGAGCGCCGGGTCCCGAGCCGGCCGAAGCTGCTCTCCCTCGTGGCGATCACCCCCGACGCCAGCGCCAACCTGTTGCCGGAGGTCAGGCCGAGCGCCCCCGACGTGCCGCCGGCCCTGGTCGCGCCGCTGCCCTCGAAACCCGCCCGCACCCTGGTCGCGGCGACCTACGACAGCGGGTACTGGGTGACCCTGAAGGACGGCGCCAAGCGCAACACCAGCCGGCTGATGGAGCCGGAGGCCGAGGCCGGTCGCTGGACCGTGCGCTTCGCCAAGGCCGCCCTCGGTCCGGAGGCGCCCTGGCAGCGGGTGGTCGGCCACATCCTGGAGATCGTGCCGCTGGAGGTGCCGAGCGCCAGCGCCGGGGCGATCCGCTTCCGGGTGCTGTTTCGCGGCCGGCCCCTGGCGGGCGCTGCCGTGTTCTACGCCGACAATTCCGGCGACCTCGGCCAGCGCCAGCCGCCGGCCTCGGTCACCGACGAGGCCGGGGTCGCGACGGTGCCGATCCGCCAGCCGGGCCTGCAGATCGTCAGCGTCAGCCACGCCGAGGACCCGTCGCTCGCCCCGGCCCTGGCCGACCGCGACGATTACAGCGCGACCTTCGCGTTCCGCCTCGACGAGGCGACGGTGAACTGAGCCGGCCCGGCACCGCCGTTCCGTTCGGAAGGCGGGCCGGCCCCCTCGACGACGGTGCCTTCCGCCCGAACGCTCCCGGCCCCCGGGCGGCACGGATCGCGGCCGGAGGCCGGGCGCTCCGGCGACGCTCGGAACGGATCGTCCGAAAACCGTATCACGCCCCGCCGACGACGTTGCCCCGCGCCTCCGCCAGCGCCCCCTCGCGCAGGTCCAGCGCCAGGAACCGCCCCGGATCGACCGGGCCCGGCAGGACGAGATGGCGCGGGGGCACCGGGCGGAAACCGAAGCGGGCGTAGTAGGGCGCGTCGCCGACCAGCAGGACGAGGCCGTGGCCGCCGGCCCGCGCGGCGTCGAGGGAGGCGGTCATAAGCGCGCCGCCGATGCCGCGGCTGCCGAAGGCCGGATCGACCGTGAGGGGCCCGAGCACGAGGGCGGGAGCACCGCCCGCCCGCGCCGGCGAGACCCGCACCGAGCCGACCAGCAGCGTGCCGACGAGGGCGGTGAACGACAGGTCGGCGAGATGCGGCACGCCCTCGCGCAGCCGGAACGCCGTGCGGGCGAAGCGCCCGGGACCGAAGGCCCGCTCGTGCAGGCGGTCGATCGCGGCGGCGTCGAGGGAGGTTTCGGGACGGATGACGAGGGGCAGGAGAGTCACGACGGGGCTCGCGGCTGGGAGGACGGACGGCGATGGGGACGGCGGTCAGCCGTTCCGTCGTCGCGTCGCGTTCACCCTCGGCCCCACGGCGCGGTCTCCTGCGGGGCGTCGTCCCCGCGGTCCCGCCGCATAGCAGCGCCGGCAGGCCGGCGCAAATCCGGCCCGCGGCCCGGCTGGCACGCGAGTCGCATCGTCACGGGGACGGCCGGTCGGGGCGGCTTGCGCAGACGGGCGGGTTGCGGGTTAGCTGCGGCGAGACGCGATGATGGGAGTAGACGCACGATGAAGGCCCGGTCGATCCTCGCCCTCCTGGCATGCCTCGCCGCCCCGGTCGCGGCGCAGGCCCAGGACGCCGTGCCCGCCACCGTGCGGATCGCCACCGAGGGCGCCTACGCGCCCTACAACTTCACCAAGCCGGACGGCAGCCTCGACGGGTTCGAGATCGAGCTCGGCCGCGAGGTCTGCGCCCGCGCCAAGCTCAAGTGCGAGTTCATCGCCCAGGACTGGGACGGCACCGTCCCGGGCCTCCAGGCGAAGAAGTTCGACGCGATCATGTCGGGCATGAACATCACCGAGGCGCGCCTGAAGGTGATCGACTTCTCGAAGCCCTACAGCATCGACCATTCCGGCTTCGCCGTGGACGCCAAGGGGCCGCTCGCCAAGCTGCCGATGAACGGCGCCAGCATTCCGCTCGCCAACGAGGCCGAGGCGCAGAAGGCCCTCGACGCGATCAAGCCGCTGCTCAAGGGCACGACGATCGGCGTCCAGGTCTCGACCGTCAACGCCGCCTTCCTCGACCGCTACCTCAAGGGCACGGCGGAGATCCGCGAGTACAAGACCACTGAGCAGCACGACCTCGACCTCGCCGCGGGGCGCATCGACGCGATCTTCGCCAACGACGCGCCCCTGCGCGCCACCGCCGAGAAGCCGGACTTCGCCGGCAGCATCGTGCTCGCCGGGCCGCGCTTCCTCGGCGGCATCCTCGGCCGCGGCGCCGCGATCGGCCTGCGCAAGGGCGACACCGCGCTCAAGGCCAGGCTCGACGAGGGCATCGCCTCGGTGATCGAGGACGGCACCCTGAAGCGTCTCTCGACCAAGTGGTTCAAGGCCGACATGACCCCGCCGCAGGGCTGACGGCCCGGCGCATGGGCACCCTCGCGCTCCTCGGCTTCGGTCCCGGCGGCTGGGGGGCGGCGCTGCTCGGCGCCGCCGCCACCACGCTGCTGCTGGCGCTGGCCGGCTTCGCCCTCGGGCTGGTGCTCGGCGGGCTCGCCGCCGCGGGGCGGATCGCCGGGCCGGCGCCGCTGCGGCTGCTGGCCACCGGCTACACGACGCTGCTTCGCGGGGTGCCGGACCTGCTGGTGATCTACCTCTTGTATTTCGGCGGCAGCGCGGCGCTCGGCGGGATCGCGGGCTGGTTCGGCCATGCCGGCTATGTCGGCGTGCCGCCGTTCTGGGTCGGCGCGGTGGCGCTCGGGCTCATCTCGGGCGCCTATCAGGCCGAGGTGTTCCGCGGTGCCTACGCGGCGGTCGACCGCGGCCAGATCGAGGCGGCGCGGGCGGTCGGCATGCATCGCGGGCTGATCCTGCGCCGGGTGACGGTGCCGCTCGTCGCCCGCACGGCGCTGCCGGGCCTCGGCAACGTCTGGCAGATCCTGCTCAAGGATTCGGCGCTGGTCTCGGTCACGGGACTCGTCGAGTTGCTGCGACAGGCCCAGGTCGGCGCCGGCTCGACCCGCCAGCCGTTCCCGTTCTACCTCACCGCCGGCGCGCTCTACCTCGCCATCACCACGGTCTCGAACCTCGCCTTCGCCCGGGCCGAGGCGCGGGCGCGCCGGGGGCTGCCGTGATCGACATCGCCTTCCTCGCCGAGAGCCTGCGCGCGCTCGCCGCCGGCCTGCCGCTGACGCTCGGCCTCACCGGCGGCGCGGTGGCGCTCGGCCTCGTCCTCGCCGGGCTCGCGGCGGCGGGGCGGCTGTCGGGGATCGCGGTCCTCGACGGGCTGGCGCGGCTCTACGTGTTCGTGTTCCGCGGCACGCCGCTGCTGGTGCAGCTCTTCCTGATCTATTACGGCCTCGGCCAGTTCCGGCCCGACCTCCAGGCGCTCGGCCTGTGGTGGTTCTTCCGCGAGCCGTACTGGTGCGCGCTGCTGGCGCTCACCCTCAACACCGGCGCCTACACCGCCGAGATCATCCGCGGCGGGGTGCTGGCGGTGCCGCACGGGGCGGTGCTGGCCGGCCGGGCCTGCGGCATGTCGCGCGGGCTGCTGCTGCGCCGGATCGTGCTGCCGCTCGCCGCCCGGCAGGCGCTGCCGGCCTACGGCAACGAGGTGATCTCGGTGGTCAAGGCGACCTCGCTCGCCTCGACCATCACGCTGCTCGACCTCACCGGCATCGCCCAGAAGCTGATCGCCCAGAGCTTCCGGGCCCTCGAGGTGTTCGTCTGCGCCGGCGCGTTCTACCTCGCGATCAACCTCGCGATCATCGGCCTCGTGCGGCTGGCCGAGACGATCCTCGCTCCCGACCTGCGCCGTCCGCGCCCGGTTTGATGGGACCCGTCATGCTCGCACCGTCCCCCGTCCCGCCCGAGGCCGTCGCGGTCCGCGACCTGCGCAAGCGCTTCGGCGCCGCCGAGGTGCTGCGCGGCGTGTCGCTGACGGCCCGGGAAGGCGAGGTGGTGGCGATCCTCGGCGCCTCGGGCTCGGGCAAGTCGACCTTCCTGCGCTGCCTCAACCTGCTGGAGGTGCCGGATGCCGGCGAGATCACGGTGGCGGGCGAGGCGGTGCGCTGGCGCCAGCGCCGCGGCGGCCGGGTGCCGGCCGACCGCGGGCAGGTCGACCGCCTGCGCGCCCGGGTCGGCATGGTGTTCCAGGGCTTCAACCTGTGGTCCCACCGCACGGTGCTGGAGAACGTGATCGAGGCCCCGGTCCACGTCCAGGGCCGCGAGCGGGCGGAGTGCGTCGCCGAGGCCGAGGCGCTGCTCGCCAAGGTCGGCATCGCCGACAAGCGCCACGACTACCCGGCGCAGCTCTCCGGCGGCCAGCAGCAGCGCGCCGCGATCGCGCGGGCGCTCGCGATGCATCCGCGGGTGATGCTGTTCGACGAGCCGACCTCGGCCCTCGACCCGGAGCGGGTCGGCGAGGTGCTCGCCGTGATGCAGGCGCTGGCCGAGGAGGGCCGCACGATGCTGATCGTGACCCACGAGGTCGCCTTCGCCCGCGACGTCGCCCACCGGCTGGTGTTCCTGCACGAGGGCCGGATCGAGGAGGACGGCCCGCCGGCCGAGACGATCGCGGCGCCGCGCTCCGACCGCCTGCGCCAGTTCCTGGCCCGGTGCCGGATCGGGGTGGCGTGACGACGGGCGTCACGCCACCGAGAACCGGTAGATCGTCGTCGCCCGGAACCGCTCCCCCGGCCGAAGCACGGTGGAGGGGAAGTCCGGCCGGTTCGGGGCGTCCGGGAACGCCTGCGCCTCGAGGCAGAGCGCGTCGCCGGGCCGGTACAGGCGCCCGCCCGGCCCAGCGAGGCGGCCGTCGAGCTGGTTGCCGCTGTAGAGCTGCAACCCGGGCCGGGTGGTCAGCACGTCGAGGCGGCGGCCGCTCCGAGGGTCGTGCACCCGCGCCGCCGGGCGCAGGGCGTCGCCGGGGCCGAGCACGAAGGTGTGGTCGTAGCCCTGGCCGCGGACCAGTTGCGGGTCGGCCTCGCGGATGCGCGCACCCAGTGGCACCGGCTCGCGGAAGTCGAACGGCGTGCCGGCGACCGGCGCCATCGTCCCGGTGGGGATCCCCTCGCCGTCGACAGGGAGGTAGTGGTCGGCGAACACCGTCACCTCGTGGCCGAACACGTCGCCGCTGCCCTCGCCCGCGAGGTTGAAGTAGCTGTGGTTCGACAGGCTGACGACCGTGGCGGCGTCGGTCTCGGCCTCGTAGTCGATGCGCAGGCCCCCGTCCGCGTCGAGGCCGTAGGTCACGGTCGTCGCGAGGGCACCCGGAAACCCCTCCTCGGCGTCCGGGCTGACCCGGTGCAGGACGATCCGGTGGTCGTCCGCGGACAGCACGTCCCAGGCGTGGCGGTCGAAGCCGCGCGTGCCGCCGTGCAGGGTGTTGCGGCCCTCGTTGCGGGTCAGGGCGTGGGTCGTGCCGTCGAGGACGAAGCGGCCGCCGGCGATGCGGTTGGCGTAGCGGCCGAGCAGGCCGCCGAAATGCGGACTCACCGTCTCGTAGCGGTCGAGCCGGTCGAGGCCGAGCACGACGTTGGCGATGCGGCCCGCCCTGTCCGGCACCTCGACCGTCTGGACGATCGCGCCGTAGCTCAGGATCCGCACCCGCAGGTCGCCGCGGGCGAGGGTGTGGCGGGTCACCGCCGCGCCGTCGCGCGTGGTGCCGAAGGGTTCTGCCTGCATCGCGTCGCGCGCCTCCGGCCGGGAACGCCGGTGCGCGCGCCGGGTTGCAGGCGACCCGACCGCCGGTCGCGGCCTACTCGGCCGCCGGGCGGGCGTTGGCGCGGAACGGATCGGCCGGATAGGTGCCGATGATCCGCAACTCGCGCGAGAAGTAGTCGAGTTCCTGGAGCGCCCGGCGCAGGCCCGGATCGTCGGGATGGCCGTCGACCTCGGCGTAGAACTGGGTCGCGGTGAACTGGCCCTCGACCATGTAGCTCTCGAGCTTGGTCATGTTGACGCCGTTCGTCGCGAAGCCGCCGAGCGCCTTGTAGAGCGCCGCCGGGATGTTGCGGACCCGGAACACGAAGCTCGTCACCGTCGGGCCCTCGCCCGGCGGCGGCGGCGCCGCCTCGCGCGACAGCACGACGAAGCGGGTGGTGTTGTGGGCCTCGTCCTCGACGTCCTCGGCGAGGATCGACAGGCCGTAGATGTCGGCGGCGAGCCGCGGCGACAGCGAGGCCCGGGTCGGGTCGCCCGCCTCCGCGACCTGCCGGGCGGCGCCGGCGGTGTCGGCGGCGACCACCGCCTTGAGGCCGAGGCGGCGGATGATCCGCCGGCACTGCCCGAGGGCGTGGATGTGGCTGTGGACGGTGCGGATCGCCTCCAGCGGCGTACCGGGCAGCGCCATGAGCTGGAAGTGGATCGGCAGGAACCGCTCGCCGACGATGTGCAGGCCCGAGGTCGGCAGCAGGTGGTGGATGTCGGCGACCCGGCCGGCGATCGAGTTCTCGATCGGGATCATGCCGAGGTCGGCGCTGCCGTCGATCACCGCGCCGAGCGCGTCCTCGAAGGTGGCGCAGGGCAGCGGCGTCGCGTCCGGGTAGGCCTGGGCGCAGATGATGTGCGAGTTCGCGCCGGGCTCGCCCTGGTAGGAGATCGTCAGTGGCATGATGGGTCGGTGTCGATCAGTTGAGGCGCCGGGCGGCCATCACGGCACGGGCGCGTTCGAGGTCGTGCGGGGTATCGACCCCGAGCGGCACGTCGTCCACCACCACGGCGTCGATCCGCATGCCGGCCTCGAGCGCGCGGAGCTGCTCGAGCTTCTCGCGCACCTCGAGGGTGCTCGGCGGCAGCGCCACGAAGCGCTCCAGCGCCTTCCGGCGATAGGCGTAGAGGCCGATATGGTGGTAGTGCGGCCCGCTGCCCCACGGCGCGGTCGCCCGTGTGAAGTACAGCGCCCGCAGCCGCTCCGGCCCGATCGGCGAGCCGACGAGCTTCACGACGTTCGGGTCGGTGCGCTCCTCCTCGCGGGCGATCTCGGTGCACAGGGTGGCGATGTCGACGGTGCGGTCGGCGAGCGGCAGGACCGCGGCGGCGATGACCGCCGGGTCGATCGTCGGCAGGTCGCCCTGGACGTTGACCACGACGTCGTGGCGGCCCTCCGGGTCGACCACCGACAGCGCCTCGGCGAGCCGGTCGGAGCCGGACGGATGGTCGGGCCGGGTCAGCACCGCGAGGCCGCCGACCGCCTCGACGGCGTCCACCACCACCGGCGCGTCGGTGCACACCACCACCGGGCCGAGGCCCGATTCGACGGCGCGGCGCCAGACCTGCACGATCATCGGCTCCCCGGCGATGTCGGCCATGGGCTTGTTCGGCAGGCGCGTCGCGGCGAGGCGCGCGGGAATCAGCACGATGGGATCGGACATGGCGATAGCAGACTTCGGCGACGGCGGCGTTCGATGGCTTCGGTGAGGCGGAGGCTCCTTAGCAAGCCGGACCCGGGTTGTCATCGCGGGGTTCCGGCCACGGTCGTCCACATTCGGATGCCGGTGCGACCAACCGCGTTGCGCTTGACCATTGTCAACCCGCGCGCCGAGCGGCTAAGCACCCTACGATGTTTCCAGGGAGCGGACGGCACGGTCCGCCCGTCAACGAGGAACGCTCGAACGAGCGCCGGAGCTGCCGAAAGATGGATTCCTTCGAGCTGAACAAGGTCGCCGGCGCGGTGCTCGGCGCACTTCTCCTGGCCATGGGTACGGGGTTTCTCGCCGAACTGATCTACAAGCCGAAGCCCGCCGGCGACCGCGGCTACGCCCTGCCGGTGGCCGAGGAGACCGCCGGCGGCGCCGCCGCCGAGGCCCCCAAGGAGGAGCCCCTGCCGGTGCGCCTCGCCAGCGCCGACGCGGCCAAGGGCCAGGGCGCGGCCAAGAAGTGCATGGCCTGCCACAGCTTCGAGAAGGGCGGCCCGAACAAGGTCGGCCCGGACCTGTGGGGCGTCGTCGGGCGCCACAAGGGCGGCCACGAGGGCTTCGGCTATTCCGCCGCCATGAAGGCCAAGGGCGGCGACTGGACCTACGACGACCTCGACCACTTCCTGAAGTCGCCGAAGGGCTTCGTCCAGGGCACGATCATGGCCTTCGCGGGCGTGTCCTCGCCCCAGGAGCGCGCCGACATCCTGGCCTATCTCAAGACCCTGTCGGACAGCCCGGTCGAGTTCCCGAAGCCCTGACCGGCCTCGCGATCCGTCCACGACCCCGCGAACCCGGCCCCGGCGGCCGGGTTCGTCGTTTCCGGGGTCAGCGCCGGCGCTCGCACACCGTCTTGACGTAGGTTCCGGGCTCGGTGCCGCGGCCGCTGCCGGCGGCGATCGAGGGGCCGAGCAGCAGGCATTCCTGCGGCGAGTGGGCCGGCGCCGTCATCACGTCCTGAGCGGTGTCGCGGGTGCAGTCCTGCGCCGGCACCGACGACAGGCAGACGAGGGCGACGACCAGGATGCCAGACATGGAAACCTCCGACGGCGGAGCCATGCAATTTAATCCCTGACGCTGTGCCGAAAACCCGCGTATCCTGCGCTATAATGCATCACTCGGGCGGGGTGCCGGCGAGGTCGGCGAGGCGGGCCACCAGCCGGCGGGCGACCTCGTCCTTGTCGAGGGTCGGCCAGGTCTCGACCGAGCCGTCGCGGCCGATCAGGTGGACGGTGTTGCGGTCGCCGCCCATCACGCCGCCCGCCGCCGAAACGTCGTTGGCGACGATGAGGTCGCAGCCCTTGCGGGCGATCTTGGCCCGGGCGTGATCGAGCACCGAGGCGGTCTCGGCCGCGAACCCGACCACCAGCGGCGGGCGTCCCTCCCGCCTTTGCGCCACGGTGGCGAGGATGTCGGGATTCTCGACGAGGCGCAGGGGCGGCGGGCCCTCGGTGCCCTTCTTGATCTTCTCGTCGGTCTCCGCGGCCGGGCGCCAGTCGGCGACCGCGGCGGCGAAGACCGCGACGTCCGCGGGCAGGGCCGCCTCCACCGCCGCCAGCATCGCCCGGGCGGTCTCGACCCGCACCACCGTCACGCCCGGCGGATCGGGCAGGATCACGGGGCCGGAGACCAGGGTGACGCGGGCGCCGGCCCGGGCGGCGGCGGCCGCGATGGCGTGGCCCTGCTTGCCCGAGGAGCGGTTGGCGAGGTAGCGCACCGGATCGATCGGCTCGTGGGTTGGGCCGGAGGTGACGAGCAGGTGGCGCCCGGCGAAGGGTTTCGCGTCCGCCCCGCCGGCCAGCAGGGCCGCGACGGCGTCGGCGATCTCGTGCGGCTCGGCCATCCGGCCGGGGCCTGTCTCGGCCTCCGCCATCGCGCCGCTGTTGGGGCCGACCACCGCGACGCCGTCGCCGCGCAGGGTCGCGAGGTTGCGCACCGTCGCCGGGTGCTGCCACATCCGCACGTTCATCGCCGGGGCGATCAGCACCGGCAGGGTCGTGGCGAGCAGGACCGTGGTGGCGAGGTCGTCGGCCTGACCGGAGGCCATCCGGGCCATCAGGTTGGCGGTGGCCGGCGCCACCACCACCGCGTCGGCGTCGCGGGCGAGGCGGATATGGCCGATATCGGCCTCGTCCTGGCGGTCGAACAGGTCGGTATGGACGCGCTGCCCCGACAGGGCACCAGCGGCGAGCGGCGTCACGAAGGCCTGGGCGCCCTCGGTGAGCACGCAGCGCACCGTCGCGCCGCGCTCGCGCAGCCGCCGGATCAGGTCGAGGGACTTGTAGGCCGCGATGCCGCCGCCGATGACGAGGAGCACCCGCCGGCCGCCGAGGGGAAGGGTCATCCGGGGCTCCTCGTCCGTCTCCGCCGCACCCGCGCCACAGGCGCGGAGCGGCGTGCGGAGTCAAGCGTCCGCGCTCAGTTCGCCTTCACCAGGGGGCAGTTGCCCTCGCTCATCGGCCGGAAGGCGTCGTCGCCCTTCACCACCGCGACCTGCCGGTAGAGGTCCCACTCGCCCTTCGATTCGGCCGGGGTCTTGACCTGCATCAGGTACATGTCGTGGACCATGCGGCCGTCCTCGCGGATGCGCCCGCCCCTGGCGAACATGTCGTCGACCGGCAGCTCGCGCATCTTCGCCATCACGGTCTTCGCGTCGTCGGTGCCGGCGGCCTTGACGGCCTTGAGGTAGTGCCCGACCGCCGAGTAGACGCCGGCCTGATGCATCGTCGGCATCAGGCCGTACTGCGCCTTGAACCGGGTCGCGAAGGCCCGGGTCTCGTCGTTGCGGTCCCAGTAGAACGCCGTGGTGAGGAACAGCCCCTGCGCGACGGAGAGCCCGAGGCTGTGGACATCGTCGATGTTGACGAGGAGCGCCAGCAGCTTCTGCCCGCCCTGGACGATGCCGAACTCGTGCGCCTGCTTGATCGCGTTGACGGTGTCGCCGCCGGCATTGGCGAAGGCGATCACCTTGGAGCCCGAGCCCTGGGCCTGGAGCAGGAACGACGAGAAGTCGGCGGTGGCGAACGGCGCCCGCACGGTGGAGAGCACCTTGCCGCCCGAGCGCTTCACCTCGGCGATGGCGTCGCGTTCAAGCGCGTGGCCGAAGGCGTAGTCGGCGGTGACGAAGGACCAGGTGTCGAGGCCCTGCTTCACCACCGCGCTGCCGGAGACGTGCGAGAGGGCATAGGTGTCGTAGGTCCAGTGAACCCCGGTCGGCGAGCAGGCCGGCCCGGTGAGGTCCGAGGTGCCGCCGCCCGACACGATCAGGATCCTGCCCTTCTCCTTGGCGATCTGCTGCACGGCGAGCGCCACCGAGGAGGTCGGCACGTCGAGGATCACGTCGACGCCGTCGCGGTCGAACCACTGGCGGGCGACGTTGGAGCCGATGTCGGGCTTGTTCTGGTGGTCGGCCGAGACGACCTCGATCGGCTTGCCGCCGAGCGAGCCGCCGAAATCCTTGACCGCCATCTCGGCGGCGATGGCCGAGCCGCGGCCGGTCGAGTCGGCGTAGACGCTCGACATGTCGGTGAGGACCGCGAGCTTCACCTTGCCGTCGGTGAGCGTCGGCTCCTGGGCGCCGGCGGCGCCGGAGAGGACGAGGATCGCGGCGGCACCGAGCAGGGCGCGGCGGACCGTCCCGCCGGTGGAGAGGACGGGACGGGGGCGGGCGTAGCGCATCGGCGTGTCTCCCAGGCTTTTCGTGGGATCAGCGCAGCGCCTGCATCAGGAGGGCGATGGCGATGATCCAGAGCGCCAGGGTAGACCAGACCACGCGCCGCGTCTCCTGCCGGATGCGGCGCTCGACCTTGGCGACCTCTCGCAGGCCCTCCTCGTCGAGGCGCACGAGGATGCGCTTCAGCCGCTGCGACAGGTCGGGCACGTCGGCGACCACGTCGGCGAGGGTCCGCACCGCCCGGCCGGCCTCCTCGATCCGCCCGACCGGCCCGAGGTTGCGGGTGAGCCACGCGCGCACCACCGGCTCGGCGGTGGTCCACATGTCGAGGCGCGGGTCGAGAGAGCGGGCGACGCCCTCGACCACCACCATGGTCTTCTGGAGCATCACCAGTTCGGTCCGGGTGCTCATGTCGAACAGCGCGGTGATGTCGAACAGCAGGGTGAGCACCTTGGCCATCGAGATCTCGTCGGCCCGGCGCTGGTGGATCGGCTCGCCGATGGCGCGGATCGCCTGGGCGAAGTCGTCCACCGAGTGGTGGCCCGGCACGTAGCCGGCCTCGAAATGCACCTCCGCCACGCGGCGGTAGTCGCGCATGATGAAGCCGAGCAGGATCTCGGCGAGGAAGCGCCGCTCCTTGTTGCCGAGCCGGCCCATGATGCCGAAATCGACCGCGACCAGCCGGCCCGCCGGATCGACGAACAGGTTGCCGGGATGCATGTCGGCGTGGAAGAAGCCGTCCCGGATCGCGTGGCGCAGGAACGACTGGATCACCGTGCGCCCGAGCGCCTCGGGATCGTGGCCGGCCGCGACGATCGCCGCGCGGTCGTTGAGGCGGATGCCGTCGATCCACTCGCTCGCCAGCACGTCGCGGGCGGTGAACTCCCAGATCGGCCGAGGGACCCGGAAATCCTCGTCGCCGCGGGTGTTCTCGGCGAGTTCCGAGACCGCGGCGGCCTCCAGCCGCAGGTCCATCTCCATCAGGACCGAGCGGGCGAGGGTCTCGACCACCTCGCGCGGGCGCAGCCGCTCGGCCTCCGGGCGCATCCATTCCACCACCCGGGCCATGAACCGCATCGCCTGGATGTCGCGGGTGAAGCGCTCGCGCACCCCCGGCCGCATCACCTTGACGGCGATGAGCGTCTCGACCCCGTCGGCGTCCCGGATGCGGGCCTGGTGGACCTGGGCGATCGAGGCGGCGGCGACCGGCGGGCCGAAGGACAGGAACGCCTCGGAGACCCGGCGGCCGATCGCCGCCTCGACGGTGGCGACCGCGACCTCCTGGGGGAAGGGCGGCACCCGGTCCTGCAGCCGCTCCAGGTCGCGGGCGGCGGCCATGCCGACGATGTCGGGCCGCGTCGCCAGGAACTGCCCGAACTTGACGTAGGACGGCCCGAGCCGGGTCAGGGCGGCGGGCAGCCGCCCCGGGCCGAGGCCGGGCCGCTCCAGCTTGCGGCCGAAGCGCAGCACCAGCCGCAGGTGCGGCGGCAGGTCGGCGGCGTCGACGAAGCTGAGCCCGCCCTCCCGGGCCATGACCCAGCCGACATGGATGCCGCGGGCGAGGTGGATCACGGCGCTCAGCACGGCCGGCGCCTCGCGGTGGACGAGGAGGGAGGATTCACGCTCAGGCGACCTTCCAGCCCGAATGGATCGCGCAGATGCCGCCGCTCAGCGGGCGATGGGTGACGCGGGAGAACCCCGCCTCCTCGATCATCCGGGCGAAGGCGCCGGGGCGCGGGAAGCGGCGGATCGACTCGACGAGGTACTGGTAGGAATCGCGGTCGCCCGCCACCATCTCGCCGATCCGCGGGATCACGTTGAACGAGTAGGCGTCGTAGATCCGGTCGAGGCCCGGCACGTCGACGTGGGAGAATTCGAGGCACAGGAAGCGCCCGCCCGGGGCGAGCACCCGGTGGGCCTCGGCCAGGGCCAGCTCGATCCGCGGCACGTTCCGGATGCCGAAGGCGATGGTGTAGGCGTCGTAGACGCCGGAGGGCAGCGGCAGGCTCTCGGCGTTGCCGGCCACGAAGGCGATGCGCTCGCCGTAGCGGCGGCCGGCGCGCTCGCGCCCGACGCCGAGCATCGCGTCGTTGATGTCGAGCACCGTGACCTCGGTCTCCGGGCCGCCGGCCTGGAGCGAGCGGAACGCGATGTCGCCGGTGCCGCCGGCCACGTCGAGGTGGCGGAAGCGGCGGGTGCGCGACGGCCGCAGGGTCGAGATCAGGGCGCTCTTCCAGACCCGGTGCAGACCCGCCGACATCAGGTCGTTCATCACGTCGTAGCGCTTGGCCACCGAGCGGAAGACCTCGTTGACGCGGCCCTGCTTCTCGTCGAGGCGCACGCGCTCGTAGCCGAAATCGGTGCTGCTCTCGTCGCTCGCCATGCTCACGGTCCCTTTCGCCGGGGTTCCATAGCGAAGGCGGTGGCGAAGCACCATCTGGAGCGGGCCGGCCGGGGGTGCGGTTCTTCCGCCGTCCCCGCCCAGATCCGGATGAACGATGCCCGAACTGCCCGAAGTCGAGACCGTGCGCCGCGGCCTCGAACCCGCGATGGTCGGCGCCCGCTTCGCGAGCGTGCGCCTCAACCGCCCGAACCTGCGCTTCCCGTTTCCGGCCCGCTTCGCCGAGCGGCTGACCGGCGAGACCGTGACCAGCCTGTCGCGGCGCGCCAAGTACCTCGTCGCCGACCTGACCTCGGGCGAGTCGCTCGTCATGCATCTCGGGATGAGCGGGCGCTTCGACGTGCGGCTGCCCGACGGCCGCACCGTCTCGCCGGGCGACTTCTACCTGGAGGGCGCCCAGGGCCAGGCCAAGCACGACCACGTCGCCTTCGCGCTCTCCAACGGCGCCGCGGTGACCTACAACGACGCGCGCCGGTTCGGCTTCATGGACCTCGTCCCGACCGCCGACCTCGCATCCTGCCGCCACTTCGCCGGCATGGGCATCGAGCCGCTCGGCAACGCCCTCTCGGGGGAGAGCATCGCGGCGCTGTTTTCCGGCAAGCGCACGCCGCTGAAGGCCGCCCTGCTCGACCAGCGCCTCATCGCCGGGCTCGGCAACATCTACGTCTGCGAGGCGCTGCACCGGGCCCGGCTCCATCCCGAGGCGCCGGCCGGCTCGCTCGCCGACGCCGCCGGGCGCCCGACCGCCAAGGCCCGGACCCTCGCGACGGTGATCCGCGACGTCCTGACCGAGGCGGTGGCGGCCGGCGGCTCAACCTTGCGCGACTACGTCCACACCGACGGCAGCGCCGGCGCGTTCCAGCACGCCTTCCGGGTCTACGACCGCGAGGGACTGGCCTGCACGGCCCGGGGCTGCCGCGGCGTGGTGCGGCGGCTGGTCCAGTCCGGCCGCTCGACCTTCTACTGCGAGACCTGCCAGCCGCGGTGATGCCCGTGCGGCGGCGCACCGCGACGCCCGGCCAAGCGGCGCACATCCTCGCACCACGCCCAGCAACGGCGAGACGACGAAGGGGATCCGATCAGTCGAGGCACGACCGCGATCGAGCGGGCGGCGAACGGCGGACAATCGACCGCAGACCAGATCCGGTCGTGCGATCGTCCGACGCGCTTCCGCACTGCCGTGCGGGCCCCGGCCCGGCGCGGATGATCGTCTCGCACCTGGCTGATGGGGCCCCGGACGCAATCGGCGGGTAACAGTCGCGCGTCACAGCGGCCCGCAGGATCCCGCCCCGGTCGAGGAGGCCCATCATGCCCCGTCCCATCGTCACCGCCGAGCCCGAGACCGGACGGGCCTCCTGGCATCGCGACCTCGCCGCGCTGGAGCGGCTGCTGCGCGCCTCCCGCGCGCCGGCTCCGAGCCGCGAGAGGCTCGCGGCCCTGATCGAGGCGGAGGCGCCCGGCGCCCTGCCCGCCGCCACGCGCGACCGTCTCGCGGCACGTCTGGCCGCCTACCTCGGCGGCGAGACGGCGCCGTGAGTGGGTTGTCCTAACCCTGCCAGGCAACGGCGGCAGTTACGCACAGATCGGCCGCCCGGCGGCCGGTCCGGAACGTGGACGGCCCGGGGCTTCGCCGGCATGGTTCCCGCTTCATTCGGCCCGGTTCGGGCCGGTCACCGTCACTTCGGGGGCGTCACGCTGTGATCATCGTCGGATTCAGAGGCGCCGGCGGCCCGGTCCGCGGCGCGACGGAGGGCACGCCGTGACCGGCGCCGGCCTCCAGCGGATCGTCGTCGTCGACGACGAGGCCGATGCCCGCGCGATGGTGGGCGACTACCTGCGCATGCACGGGTTCGAGGTGACGCTGTGCGACGGCGGCGGCGCCCTGCGCCGGCATCTCGCCGGCGCGACGCCCGACCTCATCGTGCTCGACCTCAACATGCCGGAGGAGGACGGGCTGTCGATCGTGCGCGACCTCAAGGCCCGCAGCGCGATCCCGATCATCATGCTGACGGCGACCGCGAGCCCGATCGACCGGGTGGTCGGCCTCGAACTCGGCGCCGACGACTACCTGCCGAAACCGTGCGAGCTGCGCGAGCTGGTCGCCCGGGTCCGCTCGGTGCTGCGCCGGTCGGCGGCGCAGGCGCGCCCCGTGGAAACGGCGCCGCCCGTGCGCGAGGGCCGGGGCTGGAGCCGGTTCGGCCGGGTCGAGGTCGATACCGAGACCCTGCGCCTGCGCGACGAGGCCGGCACCGAGCAGGTCCTGACCCGCTCGGAATTCGCCCTGCTCAAGGCGTTCCTCGACAACCCGAAGCGGGTGCTGAGCCGCGAGCGCCTCCTCGACCTCGCCGACGCCCGCGACCCCGAGGCGTTCGACCGGGCGATCGACGTGCGGATCAACCGGATCCGCAAGAAGGTCGAGCCCGATCCGGGCAATCCGCGCTTCATCCGCACGGTCCGGGGGCTCGGCTACGTCTTCCGGCCGGAGGGCGACTGACGTCCCTTCCGGAACCGTCATACGATTTCCGATTGATCGCTCGGCGATCCCTCCGGGATCGCATGCGCGATGCGGAAATCGGCTTCGCTCAAGCGTGTGGAGCCTCCGGCTCCACCGCGCGGGCTGGTGATACGGATTTCGGAACGAAGCGTCCGGAATCCGCATCAGCCCTCGGCGGCGACGAAGCCGGCGCCCATCGCCGAGCGGGTGAGGCGGTCGGCACCGAGTTCGCCGCCGCTGTAGCCGAGGATCTCGGCGAGCTTGTCACGGGCGCGGCAGACGCGGCTCTTCACCGTGCCGACCTTGCAATCCATCAGGGCGGCGGCTTCCTCGTACGACATGTCGCCGACCGCCACGAGGAGCAGGGCCTCGCGCTGCTCGGCCACGAGCTTGCTCAGGGCGGTCTGCAGGTCCTGCACGTCGAGCCGGTCGCCCTGGTTGGGGGCCGAGACCAGCCGGGCGGAATAGATGCCGTCGCCGTCCTCGACCTCGCGGGCGCGCTTGCGGTGCTCGGAATAGAACGCGTTGCGCATGATCGTGAACAACCACGCGTTGAGGTTGGTGCCGTCCTCGAACCGGTTCTGGTTCTGCCACGCCTTCAGCATCGTGTCCTGCACGAGGTCGTCGGCGCGGGCGGCGTTGGCGGTCAGGGTGAGGGCGAAGCGCCGCAGGGCCGGGGCCGCCGCGATGAGATCGTCGCGGAAGGAGTCCGTCGCCGACGCGCCCTGGGCCGCCAGCGCCTTCTCGAGCCGCGCGATCAGGCTGCCGAAGCTGGCCGGCGCCTCGACCTCGCCGAGAGAGGCGTAGACCGCCCGCAACTGCTCGCCGAGATGCTCCTGGATCGCGGCGGACATCGCGGGGGCTGTCGCCGGGAGGGGTTTGGACCGGCCGGAGGGGGGAGGCTGGGTCATCGGTCTTTCGGCTGGCGCAAGTTCGCACCAAGCTAGACCATATCGAGCCCCCGCGCGAGGGGGCTGTCCTCATCGCGCGGGGCCATCGATTCAGCGATTGTCCTGCGGTCGCCCGCAGGGCGACGCTCCATGCCGGGCGCGCAGAGCGGAGCGAAAGCCAAGTGAGCGGACGCGAACGCCGGCGCCTGAGGCGGAGCAAAACACCAGGGCAATCGCTGTAAAGCGATTGCCCTGCCGCATCGCGGGCCGCGCCGTCCCCGGGGAGCGGCGCGGCCTGACTGGCTTCAGCGGCGGCCGCGGACCAGCCAGCCGGTCACGAAGGCGAGGCCGGCGACCAGCAGCAGCGTCTCGGCCGGCTTGGCCTCGGTGCGGTGGCGGATCCGGCCGGCGGCGTGGCGGCCGCGCGAGCGCGTCTCGTCGTAGAGGTCGCGGCCCCGCGAGCGGGTCTCGTCGTAGAGATGACGGCCGCGCTCGCTGATGTCCTCCGCGAGGGCCGCGCCGTCGCGCGACAGGTCCTCCGCCGTCCGGCGCCCGCGCCCGTAGACGTACTGGGCCCCGCCGACGACCTGGTTGAACGCGCCCTCGGCCTGCGGCCGGACCCGTCCGGCGACGGCGCCGATGGCGGTCTGCCCGCGGCCCTTGAGGTGACGCAGGCCGCCTTCGATCTGATCCCTGTTCATGCCGGTCTCCCGAAAATGAAACGGCCGGCCCGGCGACTGCGCCACGGCCGGCCGATGAACCCGATCAGGGCCCGGGCGCCGCGCGCCCGAAACCCCTTCTTGCCTCGCGCGGCGGCTCAGAGCTTGCTCTTCACCGTGTCGGCGGCGTGCTTGATGCCGTCCTTGGCATCGCCGACGGTCTTCTGGCCCTCGCCCTTGAGCTCCTGGGCCTTGCCCTCGGCCTTCAGCTTCTCGTCGCCGGTCAGGTTGCCGATGCCCTGCTTGACGTTGCCGACCGCCTCGTTGGCGAGACCCTTGATCTTGTCGGTCGTGCTGCTCATGGGATCGATCTCCGAGTTGTGCAGTTGCTGAACTGCTTCGCCCCCAAGAACCGCTGGGTCAGGCGATTGTTCCTCGACGAAAGGCGTTCGCCGCCGGCTGGACCGCGAGCGGCGAAGCCTGTAGGGGCTCGCCCCTCCCGGCGCGGCCCGTCCCGCCCGACCCCCCGGATCCCTGCACCATGGCGGCCTGCGGCCTCGACTTCGGCACCTCGAACACGACCCTCGGGACGCTCCGCGGCGGCCGCCCGGCCCTGGAGGCGCTCGAAGGCGAGGCGGTCACGGTGCCGAGCGCGATCTTCTTCCCCCGCGCCGGCGAGGCGGCGATCGGGCGCGCCGCCATCGCGGCCTATGTCGAGGGCGTGCCGGGCCGGCTGATGCGCGGCCTCAAGTCAGTGCTCGGCTCGTCGCTGCTGGAGGAGACGACGCCGGTCGGCCGGGCCCGGATCTCGTTCCGGACCGTCATCGCCCGCTACCTCGCCACCGTGAAGGAGCGGGCCGAGGTCCGCGGACGGGCCGACCTCACCCGGGTCGTGCACGGCCGGCCGGTCCACTTCGTCGACGGCGACCCGGAGGGCGACCGCCGGGCCGAGGCCGCCCTGGAGGCGATCGCCCGGTCGGTCGGCTTCCGCGAGGTATCGTTCCAGTACGAGCCGATCGCCGCCGCCCTCGACTACGAGAGCGGCCTCGACCGCGAGGAGGTCGCGCTGATCGCCGATATCGGCGGCGGCACCTCGGACTTCTCGGTGGTGCGGCTCAGCCCCGCGCGGCACGCCCGGACCGAGCGCGGCGGCGACATCCTGTCGAACGACGGCGTGCGGATCGGCGGCACCGACTTCGACCGCTTCCTCAGCCTCGGCGGGGTGATGCCGCTGCTCGGCCTCGGCAGCCCGATGAGGCGCCCCGGCCTCGACGTGCCGTCGTCGTACTTCCACGACCTTGCGACGTGGTCGAGCATCAACCGCCTCTACGACGGCCGGACTTTGCGCGAGGTCCAGGGCCTGCGCCGGGAGGTGGCGCGGCCCGACCTGCTCGACCGCCTCGCCACCGTGATCGAGCTGGAACGCGGCCACACCCTCGCGATGGCGGTCGAGGACGCCAAGATCGCACTCGCGGGGGAGGGGACCGCCCGCCTCGACCTCGACTGGATCGAGGCGGGCCTCGCCGCGCCGCTGACCCGCGCCGACCTGGAGCACCACACCGCCGAGCAGGCCCGGCGCATCGGCGCCCGCACCGCCGCCTGCCTGCGCGAGGCCGGCCTGGGGCAGGGCGACATCGACGCGCTGTTCCTCACCGGCGGCTCGACCCGGCTGCCGCATGTCCGCGCCGCGATCCTCGCCGCCGTGCCCGACGCCCGGGTGGTCGAGGGCGACACCTTCGGGTCGGTCGGCACCGGGCTCACCATCGAGGCGGCCCGGCGCTACGGGTGAGGGCGCGGGCTCAATAGGTCGCGAACATCTCCGCCACCTGGGCCGGGTCGCGGGTCACCGTGAGGGCGAGGGCGAGCAGGATGCGGGCCTTCTGCGGCGTCAGGTTGTCGGCGCCGAGAATGCCGCGCTGGCGCAGCCGGGTGGTCGACGGGACCACGCCGCTGCCGGCCCGGGTCGACTGCACCACGATGATTCCGGCGGCGGCGGCCGCTTCGAGGGCGTCGGCCTCGGCCGGCGGGGTCATGCCGGGGGCGAGACCGGCCGAGACGAGGCCGCGGGCGCCCGCCGCCACGAAGGCCCGGACCGCGGTGCCGTCGGCCCCGGCATAGGCGTAGGACACGTCGACCCGCGGCAGCGCGTCGAGGGGCCGGAGGTCGAACGGCGTGCCGGGGGCGTGCCGGCGTTCGGAGGCGCGGTAGTAGAGCACGCCGTCGCCGTCGACCTGCCCGAGCACGCCGAAATCGGGGCTGCGGAAGGTCTGGAGCCGGGCGACCGAGGTCTTGGTCACCTCGCGGGCGGCCTGGATCTCGTCGTTGAGCACCACCAGCACCCCGCGCCCGCGGGAGGCCGGCGCGGCGGCGGTGCGGACCGCCGCGACGAGGTTGAGGCCGGCATCGCTCGACAGCGCGCTGATCGGGCGCTGCGACCCGACCACCACGACCGGCAGGGGAACGGTGAGCGTCAGGCTCAGCGCGTAGGCGGTCTCCTCCAGGGTGGCGGTGCCGTGCCCGATGACGATGCCGGCGAGGTCCGGGTGCTCGGCCGCCACCCGCTCGCACAGGAACACCAGGTCGCGCCATTCCGGGAAGCCGATCGCCGGGCTGGTCACCGCCCGGAACCGCACCGGGATCACCTCGGCGGCCCGCCGCACCTCCGGTACGGCGTCGAGGATCGCGTCGGCCTCCAGGCGGCGGTCGGTGGCGGTGTAGTCGAGGAGGTCGAGGCTGTCGCGGCCGATCGACGAGATCGTTCCGCCGGTTCCGATGAACGCGACCTTCGGGAGAGGGGACATGAACGGACGTTTCCTCGTGGTTGCGGCCTCGCAGCGCCTGCGAGAACCGGGCCGCGCGCTCCACCGCCCGCGAGACCCACCCCCTCGCCCCCGACATGGCGGCAAAACCGGAACAGGGCGCCGCCCGTGAGGTTGACGAGCCACAACCTGTACGCGAGGATTCCATGGCGAAACTGCCGCTCACCCTCGGCCTCGCCGCCGCCGTCCTGGCGCTCGTCGTCGCCCGCCGCACCCTCGCCGAGGGTGCCCGCCAGATCCGCCAGGGCGGACAGGCCAAGCCGGGCTGAGGAACTCGTACGGTTTCCGATTGATCGCTCGGCGATCCCTGCGGGATCGCTTCGCGAAGCAGAAACCGGCTTCGCTCAGGTGTGTGAAGCCTACGGCTCCACCGCGCGGGCTGGTGATACGATTTCGGGAAGGAATCTTCCGGAAATCATATCAGTTGCTCACCGGCATGGCCGTCCCTTGCGGATGAAACGGGATCGCGGATTTTCTGCACCCGTTGCAGCCATCGAAGACAGTTTTCGTCTTAGCGCGGGTCCCCCTCTCCCGAGTGGGAGAGGGGACAGGGGTGAGGGTGGCTCGGGTGCAGAATCAGGCCCAACGGCTGAGCTGTGCAGCTCGACCTTCAGGTCTCCATTCTGCATCGTCTCCACCCTCACCCCTACCCCTCTCCCACCCGGGAGAGGGGATCCCGCGCTCAAAATTTCTGATTTAAAATCAATCGTTTGCAGCCGGTTTCTATTTAGTCGACCGGCGGAGGCGGGTTGCGCACCGCGTGGTCGACCTGGGCCAGGACGTCGACCGCCTGCCAGGGCTTGGGCAGGTAGACGACGTTGTCGGGCAGGGCATCGGTGCGCACGTCGGGGAAGCCGGAGGTGACGACGAGCCGGACGCAGGGCCACAGCTTGCTCACCGTCTCGGCGAGGCGCAGCCCGTCCATCCCCCCGGGCAGGCGCACGTCGGTGAACAGCATCGCCACGTCGCCGCCGCGCTGGCGCAGCAACTCGACCGCGTCCTCGCCGGTCTCGCAGGCCACCGCATCGAGCACCGTGTCCTGCAACAGCGAGACGGCGAGGTCGCGCACCGAGGGATCGTCCTCGACCACGAGGACGAGCTTCATCGGCGCGGCGTCCCGGGTCCCGGCGCCGCCCTGGGCCGCCTCGCGGTCGATCAGCATCTGGGCCAGTTCGCGCAGGCGGTCGGGCAACGGCTCGTGGTCGGCCGACCCGTAAGCCTCCACGAGCCCGCGTCCGACCCCGTGCAGGATGGGCTTCGACGTTCCGTCATAGGCCGCCTGATAGAACCGATCGGCTGGACGCATACACCCTCCTCCTCCGGAGCACGCGCCGTCCTGCGGCCTCCGAGTCCACGCTTGATCCAGGTTAACGCATCGTCTGGAAGAAGAATGAGCGGCCGCGGAGATGGTTTCAGCCTTGGCTGCACCGAATACCCGGGCGCGGCGACCGCGGCCGCGCCGCCGGCCGGAGTAAAACCCGAAGCCGAGACGTCCGCGCGGCAAGTCCGCTCCGTGGATCCGGCAGGTCTGCACGGCGCCCCGATGGTGCGACGTCGCCCCGGCGACCGCCCGGGGCCGGATGCCGGTAACCCCGGACGATTCGCCGATTCGAGGCCGCGCCCTATATTCCCCCGCGGCTCGTCCACGCGAGGCCGGAGGGGTGGAGGAAACGGACCGTGACCCACGACGACAGCAGCGCCCGCGATCGCGCCGAGACCCGTCAGGCGCAGGCCCAGATGCGGGCGGCCCAGGGCGCCGAGGCGATGGCGGAGTATCGGGCCCTCGCGGTGGCGGAAGACGCCAAGACCGTGCGCCTGCGGGCGCTGCGACTGGCGCGCGACGCGGCCGAGGCCGCGGCACCCAAGCCGGTCGCCGCCAAGCCGCGCCGGCGCGGATAAGGCACCCGAGCCGCGCCGGCGCGGATAGGGCACCGCCCCTTTACCGTGATCCGATAAAGCTGTGCCGTTTCGCTGCAACCGTTCGACCCGTCGCGACTTATCCATGGCAGAAGGGTGGCGGCGACCGCGACGTCTCGCGCCCGCCGACGATTCAGTGACGGGGATGACATCATGCGTGCGCGTTTCGGCGCCCGGCTCTGCCTGCTCGCCCTCCTGACGGCCGCGTCCGGCGCCGTCGGGCTGGCGCTGCCCGCGGGTGCCGCCCCCGCGGTCGACAAGGCCCCCGTCGCGGCCAGCGCGAAGTCGGTCGCGTCCAAGTCGACCGCGAAGGTCGCCGCCGGCGATCCGGCGACCACCGCCACCACCCACGACGACGGGCAGGACGACGGCAACTGCACCACCTCGCGCAAGCGCCTGTGGGTCGACAGCGAGGGCTGGATCGTCCGCCGGGTCACCACCTGCCGCTGAGCCCGGCCGCGGCGCTCGCGAGACACGAAAAACCCCGCCTCGCGGAGAGGCGGGGTTTTTCGTGTCTCGTCGCCGGTTCTCGTCGCCGGCCGGGGCCGGGCGCCGTGGCGCCCGGCGTGGGGGACGGTCAGCGCGACGGCTCGCCCTCGTAGGTGAAGATGTCGCGATCCTTGGTCTCCGGCACGAACAGCAGGCCGATGACGAAGGTGAACAGCGCGATCACGATCGGGTACCAGAGGCCGTAGTAGATGTCGCCGGTCTGGGCCACCATCGCGAAGGAGGTCGCCGGCAGCAGGCCGCCGAACCAGCCGTTGCCGATGTGGTAGGGCAGCGACATCGAGGTGTAGCGGATCCGGGTCGGGAACAGCTCGACCAGGGCGGCGGCGATCGGGCCGTAGACCATCGTCACGTAGAGGACGAGGATCGTCAGGATCGCGATCACCGCGAGCTTCTGGCCCGAGAAGATGTCGACCGGGTTGGCGGCCTTGACCGCGCTCGGGTTGCTCGCCGCCGGATAGCCCGCCTCGGTCAGCGCCGCCGGCACCGCCTTGGCGAAGGTCGGGTCGCTGACCGCGAACTCCTTCGTGCCGACGCTGACCGTGGTCGGCGTGCCGGCCGGGACCGGCTCGGTGCGGTAGGCGACCGCGCCGCGGGCCAGCAGCGCCTTGGCGATGTCGCACTCCTTGGTGAACTTGGCGGTGCCGACCGGGTTGAACTGGAACGAGCAGTCCTCGGGGTTGGTCTTCACCACCACCTGGACGCTGGTCTGGGCGGCGTGCAGGGCCGGGTTGGCGTTGGCGGTGAGCAGCTTGAACAGCGGGAAGTAGGTGACCGCCGCGATCAGGCAGCCGCCGAGGATCACCGGCTTGCGCCCGATCCTGTCCGACAGGGCACCGAAGAACAGGAACCCGCCGGTGCCGAGGATCAGCGACCACGCGATGAGGACGTTGGCGGTGAACTGGTCGATCTTGAGGATGCTCTGGAGGAAGAACAGGGCATAGAACTGGCCGGTGTACCAGACCACGGCCTGGCCGGCGGTGAGGCCGAGCAGGGCGAGGAGCGCCCACTTGGCGTTGCGCCACTGGCCGAACGCCTCCGAGAGCGGCGCCTTGGAGTGGGTGCCCTCCTCCTTCATCTTCTTGAAGGCCGGGCTCTCGTGCATCTGCAGGCGGATCCAGACCGAGATCAGCAGCAGGGCGACCGAGACCAGGAACGGAATGCGCCAGCCCCACACCTGGAACGCGGTCAGCGTCGTGGTGGTGCCGTCGGCGTTGGTGATGACGGTGGCCGGGTAGGCGCTGTTCACGTAGCCCTGGGTCGACAGGATGATGATGAGCGACAGCAGCAGGCCGAGGGTGGCGGTGGTCTGGATGAAGGCGGTGTAGAAGCCGCGGCGGCCCGGCGGGGCATGCTCGGCGACGTAGACCGCCGCACCGCCGTACTCGCCGCCGAGCGCGAGGCCCTGGAGCATGCGCAGGACGAGAAGCGTCGCCGGGGCGAGCCAGCCGATGCCGTAGGCGCTCAGCGTGGTGTAGGAGGGCAGCAGGCCGACCGCGAAGGTCGAGATGCCCATGATCAGGATCGTGATCAGGAAGGTGTGCTTGCGCCCGACCATGTCGCCGAGCCGGCCGAACACCAGCGCGCCGAACGGCCGCACGAGGAAGCCGGCCGCGAAGGCGAGCAGCGCGAAGATGTTGCGCGTCGCCTCCGGGTAGGCCGAGAAGAACTGCGCGCCGATGACGGCGGCGAGCGAGCCGTAGAGGTAGAAGTCGTACCACTCGAACACGGTGCCGAGGGACGAGGCGAGGATCACTCGCTTCTCCTCCCGGCTCATCGGGCGGGCGGCGGCGGCCGACTGCCCGACAGCGGATGCTGTTGCCATGGGGGCGTTCCTCCTGATGCGGGCTCGGACAGGCCCGGCGGCGGCCCGCGCGCCGCCATGATGCCGGTTGGCCGCGACACGCTGCCGGGGCGGGATCCGATCGACCCGCTCTTCTCGGTGCGCGCACGCAGTCACGACATGGCGTAATCCAGGCTCGACAGTGGCCCAATGCTCCATTCGTCGTGAGACTTCCGTCGTGAGACTTCCGTCGGGTGGGCCGGGCGGTGGACGGGCCCCCTTGCGGTGCCGGCGAGGGACCCGACGAGGGCCGGTCCCAGGGTCCCACCCCGGCCGGCTCGACCCCTGGGAGCGCTGGCCGGGGTGGGGAGCGAACGCGTGTGCCCTGCACGGCGACCGTCCGGGGGCGACGTGGAGCAGAGGCTCCCGTCGCGCGGCCGGCCCGTCGAAAATTGATGTTTCGCAGTCGATCGCCGGCCAGAATCCAGTCAGGCGAGCCGAACAGCGCTGCACATCCGCTCCATATTGCGGAATCACAGAAATATTATTTATATTATGCGCAATATAACGAAATATAAATCTCTCTAAAGCAATTCGAGCAGATGATTCCCACGCAAGAACAGCCACATGCTGGCACTTGCTCGCTTCACGTGGTCGACATCACTGAATATTCCAAAATGCGGTGGTACTTTTCCAGAATCGATTGGATTGACCCTTTCCATGATCTGTTTATCCTGCCAATTCCCGAGGATGAGCCGCGCTCAAAATCAATAATACCCAGGAGTCCACGATGACAATCTCCCTTCGTGTCGTCGGAATATTTTACGATCGCTCTGACATTCCTGACAGCGGCACTCAAACAGTGAAGGATGTTCTTGATTATGCCGTGAAGAATCCCGGATCTAAAGATCTTCCATCCGACAATTTCAAATATATAACCAGCATTACCGATCCAGGCGCGCTCATGAAACCGAGCGTCAGTGCCTTTTTCTCGAATTACGCCAGTAATTTCACCAGTCCGACCAGCCGTCTGACATATTTGCGAGGTGAATATTTCCTTTCCGAGTCGCTGGTGGAGAATCCAAGCTATGAAGTCTGGCAATTTTACGTGTTCGATGCCAATGGCGTCCCGATGATACCCACTCCCCGGATCTCTTCTTTCGTCGATGTCCAGGTGCCGGACGGCGGGCGCGTCGTGTGGCGTCTCGTCAAGATCCTGGCGGCACCCAACCGCGTGCCCACGGTGTATCGAACGGCGTTCGGCCTGGGAGATCCGAGCCAGGCGGTAGTCTGATACGAAGTCCGGAAGATCGCTTCCGGACTTCGTATCATCGGCCCGCGCGGCGCGTGAGCGAAATCGATGCCCGCATCGCGGAGCGATCCCGGAGGGATCGCCGAGCGATCCATCGGATTTCGTATGATGCAGCGGCAGAGAGGACGCGGGAGCATCCTCCCACCAAGCGGAGACCGGATCGGCGCATGAGGCGCATCACGATCGAAGACCTGAAGCACGGCCCCATGGCAGCGTGACCGGGCCGTGCTCCGACCCGTTCGGCGCTGGCGCAGGGCCCCGACGGCGTCAGGCCAGACGGCGCGTCGGCCGTGCCCGCTGCCCCGGGGCGCCGTGACCCTCACCGTGTCCGGGCCGGGCCCCTGGCCCGGTCTGCGCGGCTGCGGCACAAGGGGCCGGTTCGCGAGGAAGCCCGCCATGTCTCCCGTCACGCCCGGTCCGCGCCCGAGCCTCCGGACGATGCGCCCGGACGACCTCGCCCTCGTCCTCGACTGGGCCGCCGCAGAGGGCTGGAATCCCGGGCTCTCGGACGCCGCCGCCTTCCACGCCGCCGATCCCGGCGGCTTTCTCCTGGCCCTCGACGGCGGGAATCCGGTCGGGGCGATCTCGGTCGTGGCCTATGGCGACGCCTTCGGCTTCCTCGGCCTCTACCTCGTGCGGCCGGAATTCCGTGGGCAGGGGATCGGCACCGTCCTGTGGTCGGCCGGCCTCGCCCGGCTCGGGGCGCGCAGCGTCGGCCTCGACGGCGTGGTGGCGCAGCAGGCGAACTACGCCCGCTCCGGCTTCGCCGCCCTGCACCGCACCCTGCGCTTCTCCGGCACGCCCGCGGTCCCGGCCGGCCCGCCGGCGGGGCCGTGGGACGGAAGCGACGTCGCGGAGATCGCCGCCTTCGACGCGGAGCATTTCGGCGCCCCGCGCCACGCCTTCCTGCGCGGCTGGCTCGCGGCGCCCGGCCATCGCGTCGCGGTGAGCCGGCGCGACGGACGCATCGACGGCTACGGCGTCGTCCGGCCGTGCCGGGAGGGGTTCAAGATCGGGCCGCTCTTCTGCGCCTCGCGGGCGACCGCCGAGACCCTGTTCGCGGCGCTCGCCGCCGCGGCCGGGGAGGGGGCGACGCTCGTCCTCGACGTGCCGGAGCCGAACCGCGACGGCCTCGCCCTCGCGCGGGACCACGGCCTCGCGCCGGTCTTCGAGACCGCCCGGATGGTGCGCGGGCCGGCGCCCGACCGGCCGCTGGCGCGGATCTACGGCGTCACCACGCTCGAACTCGGCTGAGGTCGGGGCAACGGGCGGCCGTCGCGGGCCGGTCAGGCTGTACGCCCCGTTGCCGGGGTCGCTCGACTTGCGCGCATCGTCCAAACCGGTCCGCAAAGCGCGTCTGCGACCTTCGCCCCGGGAACCGACGGGGGGTCGCATGGCGGGCACGATGGAGATGGCGGGCCTCGGCCCCTTGGCGGTCGCGACGCGGCGGCGCGAGCGCGACGGGCTGCTCGCCGGGGCGGTCGGCAACCTGCTCGAATGGTACGACTTCGCGATCTACGGCTATTTCGGCGCGATCCTCGGCCGGGCGTTCTTCCCGGCCGAGAACCCCACCACCTCGCTGCTCTCCGCCCTCGCGGTCTTCGCCGCGGCGTTCTTCATGCGGCCCCTCGGCGGCATCCTGTTCGGGCATATCGGCGACCGCCACGGCCGCGGCCGGGCGCTGGTGCTCTCGGCGGCGCTGATGACCGTCTCGACCGTCACCATCGGCTGCCTACCGACCTACGAGACCGCCGGGCTCGCCGCGCCGGTCCTCCTCGTCGTGCTGCGGCTCGCCCAGGGGCTGTCGGTCGGCGGTGAGTACACGTCGTCGGTGATCTTCCTGGTCGAGCGCAGTCCGGCCCGGCGCCGCGGCCTGTTCGGCAGCTTCGCCTGTTCGAGCGCGGGCGGCGGCATGCTGCTCGGCTCCCTCGCCGGGGTGGGGGTGACGTCCCTGCTGGAGCCGGCCGAGGTCGCGGCCTGGGGGTGGCGCATCCCGTTCCTGCTCGGCCTTGGGCTCGGCCTGTTCATCCTCGTCCTGCGCCGCCGCCTCGGCGAGGAGGCGGCGCAGGACGCTCGCGACGCCGCGCGCTCGCCGCTGCGCGAGGCGCTGGCCACCGAGGGCGGCACGATGCTGCGGGCCGGCCTGATGACCATGGCGCCGGCCGCCTCGTTCTACATCGCGTTCGTCTACCTCGTGACCTTCCTGCAGAGCCAGGACGGGGTGACCGAGCACGCCGCCTTCCTGCTCAACACCGTCGCCATGCTGATGGTGATCGGCGCGACGCCGCTGATGGCGGCCCTGTCCGACCGCGTCGGCCGCAAGCGCCTGCTGACCGTGCTGACGGCGGGCCTCGCCGTGGCCGGGTGGCCGCTGTTCTCGCTCATCGACACCCGGTCCTGGCCGCTGATCCTGGCCGGGCAGGCCGGCTTCGCGGTGCTGGTCGGCGGCATCCTGGCGCTGCTGCCGGCGACGCTGGTCGAGATGACGCGGGCGCGCACCCGCTGCACCGCGATGGCGGTGAGCTTCAACGCCGCCATGGCGCTGTTCGGCGGCACCGCCCCGATGGTCGCCGCCGCCCTGGTCCAGCGCGCCGGCCTGCCGACCTCGCCGGGGCTCTACATCGCCGCCCTGGCGGCCCTGTCCCTCGTGGCGGTGGCGACGCTGCGCGACCGTACCGGGCAGCCGCTGGACTGATCCCAATGGCCCAAGATGCTGGCGCATCGACGTCGATCTCGGGCAAGCCCGAGATCGGCAGGCCATTGGTCCATAGGATACGGATTTCAGAGGATTCGTTCCGAAATCCGTATCACCAGCCCGCGCTTCGCCTGAGCGGAGTCGAAATCCGCATCGCGAATGCGATCCGCCAGGATCGCCTGAAGCGATCATCCGGATTTCGTATGACACCCGGGCCTGTGGATCCCCGAGCAGGCGGGTCCGGACCCCGGCGGTGAGATCCGCGTGCGCCCCGGGTTCCTGCCAACTGGCCCACCGCGATCGCGCGGAACCGGCTGTTCCCGGCGGGCCAGCCTGCCGGTATGGGTCCCGGCACCGGAAGCCGGACGCCCGCTCGCTCGGCATGCGGAGCCGGAACCGGCGTTCATCCTCGGCGGGTCTGCGATGTCGATCTTCTACGGGCTTTCAGCGTTCCTCATCACGCCCACCGACGAAGGGGGGCGTGTGGACACGCACGCCCTTGCCACGCTGCTTCGGCGGCTGGAGGAGGCGGGAGTGGACTCGATCGGGCTCCTCGGCAGCACCGGCACCTACGCCTACCTGACGCGGGTGGAGCGGCGACGGGCCATAGAGGCCGCGGCCGGGTGCGTCGGCGGCCGCGTACCGCTCGTGGTCGGGGTCGGGGCCCTCCGGACGGACGATGCCCAGGATCTCGCGCGGGATGCGCAGGCTGCCGGGGCCGATGGATTGCTGCTCGCACCCGTCTCCTACACGCCGCTCACCGACGAGGAGGTGTTCCAGCACTTCGCAGCCGTGGCGGCGGCGGTCGACCTGCCGCTCTGCATCTACAACAACCCGGGCACGACACACTTCAGCTTCAGCGACGATCTCCTGGCACGCCTCGCCGGGGTGTACGGCATTGCCGCGGTGAAGAACCCCGCTCCTGCGCCGAGCGAGGCGCCGGCAGCGGTCGAAGCCCTCCGCATGCTCCTGCCGGCCGGTTGCGCCGTGGGCTACAGCGGCGACTGGCACGCGGCGCAGGCCGTGCTTGCGGGCGGCGTGGCGTGGTACAGCGTGATCGGGGGCCTCCTTCCACGCCCCTCCCTCGCCCTGATGCGCGCGGCCCAGGCAGGCGACGCGGCAGAGGTACGGCGGCTCAACACGACCTTCGAACCGCTCTGGGACCTGTTCAAGCAACACGGAAGCCTGCGGGTGGTCTACGCTGCGGCGAACCTGTTGGGGCTGACCGATGCGCAGCCTCCCCGACCGATCCTACCCCTCGGCGCGGCAGAACGGGGACGCCTCGCACGGGCGCTGAGCGCCCTGGAGGCCTGACGACGCCGCAGGAGCGATCGACCCCGCTTGCGTTTGAACCACCCTGCATGGATGGCGAAACCTCGACGCTCAATCCAGGCACCTGTCCACTGCTGCCATGGGACGGCCTCGTCATGCCAGACTTATCTCACATCGCCCTCTACTGTGCTGCGGCCCTGGTCCTTGCTGTCACGCCCGGCCCCGGCATCTTCTACGTTGCGGCGCGCACGCTCGCAGGCGGCCGAGCCGAGGGCGTCGCCTCCGGATTCGGGACCGGGCTGGGCGGCATGGCCCACGTCCTGGCGGGCAGCCTCGGCGTGTCGGCCCTGGTGCTAGCGAGCGCCGAACTGTTCACAACGCTCAAGCTGCTCGGCGCCGCCTACCTCGTCTGGATCGGCATCCGCACCATGGGGTCGGCGCGCCGGGAGGCCGCGAAGACGCTGGCCGGTGGGCCGGCGACGCCGCCGATGGGCACGAGGCGCGCCTTCCGCGAGGGTGTGTTGGTCGAGGCGTTGAACCCGAAGACCGCCGCCTTCTTCCTGGCGTTCATCCCGCAATTCGTGGACCCGCACGCGGGCGGCGTCGCCGCGCAGTTCGTGGTGCTCGGCTCCATCTCCGTCGCGCTCAACACGCTGGCCGACATCGGGGTCGCCTACGCGGCAAGCGGCATCCGGGCGGGCGCGGCAGCGCACCCAGATCTGGTTCGCCGCCTTCGCGAGGGATCGGGTGCAGCGATGGTTGCCCTGGGACTTGGTCTCGCGCTGGCGAAGCGTCCCGCCAACTGAGTGTTGATCCGCGACGGGTCGACGGCGGACGCGCCGAGCTTCCGCCACGGGTCGGAAGTCGATGCACGCAGGGTCAAGCTGACGGAGTGCCGACTCGCGCGGCGCTCGCTCAGCACCTCGCAGGCGAAAGGCGCCTCACGAGAGAAGCGCCTCATCTTGCAAACCACCGCTGGAAGCAGCCCCACGACCCCGGCCAAGTCGTTGAGATAAATGGTCGGAGCGAGAGGATTCGAACCTCCGACCCCTAGTCCCCCAGACTAGTGCGCTAACCGGGCTGCGCTACGCTCCGACACGTCCCTCGCGGGCCGGTGGGTGATATCGCCGCCCGGGTTCGGGCGCAACCCCCTTTCGCGAGGCGTAGGGAGACGGGATGGGCCCGCCTCACGCCGCCTTCCTGCGGGTCACCAGACCGGCGAGGTCGCGCAGGATCGCGGTGGTCTCCTTGAGGCGGTCGGCCACCGTGGCGAGGTCGCGCACGAACACGATGCTCATGTCCGGCCGCACCTTGGCGAAGGAGCCCTGCGCGGTGACGTAGGTCACGAGCTTCTGCGGCGCCGCGAAGGCGCGATCGCGGAAATGCATCACCACGCCCTTCGGGCCGGCCTCGACCTTCTCGACGTTGGTGGCGCGGCACAGGATCTTGATCGTCACGATCTTGAGCAGCTGCTCGACCTCCGGCGGCATCGGGCCGAAACGGTCGATCAGCTCGGCGCCGAAGCTCTCGAGTTCGGCGTCGTTCTCCAGCGTCGCGAGACGGCGGTAGAGGCCGAGCCGCACCGACAGGTCGGCGACGTAGTCCTCCGGCATCGTGACGGGGCTGCCCAGCGCGATGGTCGGCGACCATTGCTCGTCGGTCGGCACCGCGTTGCCGGACTTGAGCGCCGCCACCGCGTCCTCCAGCATCTGCTGGTAGAGCTCGTAGCCGACCTCCTTGACGTGGCCCGACTGCTCGTCGCCGAGCAGGTTGCCGGCGCCGCGGATGTCGAGGTCGTGGCTGGCGAGCTGGAAGCCGGCGCCGAGGGTGTCGAGGCTCTGGAGCACGCTCAGCCGCCGCTCCGCCTGCACCGTCAGGGTCTTGCCCTCCGGCGTGGTGAACAGGGCGTAGGCCCGCGCCTTGGAGCGCCCGACCCGGCCGCGGAGCTGGTAGAGCTGAGCCAGCCCGAACATGTCGGCGCGGTGGACGACCAGCGTGTTGGCGGTCGGGATGTCGAGGCCCGATTCGACGATGGTGGTGGCGAGCAGGATGTCGAACTTGCCCTCGTAGAACGCGGTCATCACGTCCTCGAGCTGGCCCGCCGCCATCTGGCCGTGGGCGACCGCGACCTTGGCCTCCGGCATCTCGCGGTCGAGGAAGCGCTTGACCTCGTCGAGATGCTCGATGCGCGGCACGACGTAGAACGACTGGCCGCCGCGGTAGCGCTCGCGCAAGAGCGCCTCGCGGATGGTGAGCGGATCGAACGGCGTCACGAAGGTGCGCACCGCCAGCCGGTCGACCGGCGGGGTCGCGATGATCGAGAGCTCGCGCACCCCGGTCATGGCGAGCTGGAGCGTGCGCGGGATCGGCGTCGCCGACAGGGTGAGGACGTGGACCTCGGCCTTCAGCGCCTTCAGCCGCTCCTTGTGGGCGACGCCGAAATGCTGCTCCTCGTCGATGATGATGAGGCCGAGATCCTTGAACTGGATCGCCTTGGCCAGCAGCGCGTGGGTGCCGACCACGATGTCGACGGTGCCGTCGGCGAGCCCGTCGCGGACCTTCTTCAGCTCGGCGTTGCTGACGAAGCGCGACGCCTGCGCGATGTTGACCGGCAGTCCTTTGAAGCGGTCGGCGAAGGTGCGGTAGTGCTGGCGCGCCAGCAGGGTGGTCGGCACCACCACCGCGACCTGCTTGCCCGAGATCGCGGTGACGAAGGCGGCGCGCAACGCCACCTCGGTCTTGCCGAAGCCGACGTCGCCGCAGACGAGGCGGTCCATCGGCCGGCCGGAGGTGAGGTCGCCGAGCGTCGCGGCGATCGCCGCCTCCTGGTCCTCGGTCTCCTCATAGGGGAAGCGAGCGGCGAACTCGCCGTAGGTGCCGTCCGGCGGCTCCATCCTGGGCGCGTGCTTGAGGAAGCGCTCGGCCGCGACCTTGATGAGAGCGCCGGCCATTTCGAGGATGCGCCGCTTCAGCCGGGCCTTGCGCGCCTGCCAGGCGCCGCCGCCGAGCTTGTCGAGCGTCACCTCGGCATCCTCGGAGCCGTAGCGGGTCAGGAGCTCGATGTTCTCGACCGGCAGGAGCAGCAGGCCGCCGCTGTACTGGATCTCCAGGCAGTCGTGCGGCGCGCCGGCGGCCGTGATGGTCTTGAGGCCGACGAAGCGGCCGATGCCGTGGTCGGCATGGACCACGAGGTCGCCGGGGGCGAGCGCCTGCACCTCCAGGATCACGTCCTGGGGCCGCTTGGCCTTGCGCTTGGGCCGCACCAGCCGGTCGCCGAGGATGTCGCCCTCGGCGATTACCGCGAGCTGGCCCGTCGTGAAGCCGGCCTCCAGCCCCCAGACCGCGACGCCGACGTCCTGGCCGCGGCGCATCGCCAGGATGTCGGACAGGCGGGTGATCGACTTGGGCTTGGGCAGGCCGTGATCGGCGAGCACGCCGCACAGGCGGTCGCGCGAGCCCTCCGACCACGCGCCGAGGATGACGTGGTGGCCGCCGGCCTGGAGGTCGCGGACGTGCCCGACGGCGGCGTCGAAGACGTTGACGCCGTCCATCGCCCGCTCGGGGGCGAAGCTGCGGGCGGGCTGGGCCTCGCAGTCGATCACCCCGGGGCCCTCCGGCACCGCGAACGGGTTGAGGCGCACCACCGTCGCGGTGGCGCTGCGCTTGGCCCACTCGGTCGGCGACAGGTAGAGCGCGTCGGGCGCCAGCGGCTTGTAGGGCGCGACGCCGGCCTGCGGGGCGGCCATCGCCTCGCGGCGGGCGTCGTGATAGTCCTTGATCTGGCCGAGGCGCTCGGCCGCCGCGTCGTCGACGTTGTGGTCGAACACCAGCGGCACCCCGCCGACATAGTCGAGCAGGGTGTCGAGATGGTCGTAGAACAGCGGCATCCAGTGTTCGAGGCCGGCATAGCGCCGTCCCTCGCTCACCGTCTCGTAGAGCCGGTCGTCGCGGGTGGCGGCGCCGAAGCTGCTGACGTAGCCTTGGCGGAAGCGCCGGATCGTCTCGGTGGTGAGCTGGACCTCGCTCATCGGCACGAGGTCGAGGGAGCGCATCTGCCCGATGGTGCGCTGGGTCTCGGGGTCGAAGCTGCGGATCGATTCGAGGGTGTCGCCGAAGAAGTCGAGGCGGACGGGGTTGGGCAGGCCCGGCGGCGACAGATCGATGATGCCGCCGCGCACGGCGTATTCGCCGGTGTCGCGCACGGTGCCGGTGCGCAGGAAGCCGTTGGTCTCCAGCCACGCGACGATGCGGTCGGTGTCCAGCGCGTTGCCGGCGGCGGCGGAGAAGGTCTCGGTGGTGACGCGCGCGCGGGGCGGCACCCGCTGGAGCAGGGCGTTGACGGTGGTGGCGAGGATGCGCGGGCGCTCCTCGGACGAGCGCGAGCCGCTCAGCCGCGACAGCGCCGTCATGCGCTGGGCCGCAATGGCGGGGTTGGGCGAGATCCGGTCGTAGGGCTGGCAGTCCCAGGCCGGGAAGCTCATCACCTCGATCTCGGGCGCCACGAAGGCGAGCGCGCCCGCGAAGGCGGCCGAGCGGGTGGCGTCGCGGGCGACGTGGACGAGGACCGCCGGCCCCTCGGACAGGCCGCTGAGCGCCCGGGCGAGGTCGGCCACCACCAGGGCGTCGAACCCGTCCGGCACCCGGGCGAGGGTGGCGCCGTCGCCGCGCTTCACCGCCTCGATGGTGCGGGTGAGGGGGGCGTGCTTCGGCAGGGCGAAGCGGGCGACCGGATTCCTGGCGGGAGCTGCGGGGGTCGGCGGGGCGGGCTTCGATTTGGCCATCATGCGTCAGGTCAGGAGGGGCGGGGCCTCGGACCCCGGCAAGGCGCGTCATCCGACGAACCGCACGAGGCATCGCCGCAGGGTGACGAGGACGACCATCGCGACGGCGGCCGTGCCGGTCGCCGGGTCGGGCTCCGCGGCCGGAGCCGGCGCGTCGCGATGGGAGTGTGACACGGGGGATGTAGCGTCCCGGCCCGGGGCTTGGAAGGCCGCGCATCCCAGGAAGGAGGATTTGGCATGAACCCGATCGTCGCGCAGGCGGCGGGGCCGTCGCCGGTCTCCGTTCATCCGCATGGCCGCCGTCGTCAGGACCATGTCTTCGCGGCGGCGAGATTGTCATCCATGCTCCGCACCATCTCGTCGTAGGTCAGGACCAGGGCCGGTTGCCCCTCCACCTTGAGGTGGTCGCGTCGATGCTTGAACCGCTTGCGCTCCACGTCGTCGGCGAGGCTCGCATCGCGACCGCAGATGACGGCGTAGGCACTGGTCGTGATCGGTCCACCGAAGCCGGCCAGCAGGACCGAGTCGTGAGGGTGGTCGGCGCGGACCCAGGCCCAGTCGAGGATCTGGCTGAACCCGTGCTCGATCCGCGGCGACCATGACCGGTACTGGGCGGTACCCTTCCTGAAGATGCTCGTCGCTTCCGCGTCCTCGAATTCGACCAGCCCGAACCGGCGCTGACCATCGTTGCCCAGCACCAGATCGGTGCGGAACATCCCCTTCAGCGCGAGTTCGAACCGGATCATGTCGGGAGCCGGCAGACCGAGCGTCGACGCCAGAAGGCACGCCATGTGCCGCCGCCGTCTGATCTCGGCCACGATCGCCCTCTCGCCGACGAAGGTCACTCCGGCGAGCCACTGCTTGAAAGAGGCCAGTTCGGAATCGGCGAGCCTGAGGTCGAACCGGATCCGCTCGAAGCTGCTCATTCAAGCTTGAACGAACGAATGGTCGACGATCGAGAGGATTTCCGGCCTGCCATCGCGCGATTCCCGGCGCCACAGCACACGCTTGCCGCCGAGCCGGGAGACGAACCGGCCATCGCCGGTCGGCTTCGTCGTGGTCGGACGATCGATCTCATCGCTCGCGAACAATCGCTCCAGCGCCGACTTCTCGGCGGACGGAAGCGAGGCGAACTGTGCGGCGGCCGGATAGCTCACCGTGAACCTGCTCGTGCCCGTCATGCCGCCCTCTTCGCTGTCACCCTCGGTCCCCCTTCGGATTCGTGCCCGGCGCCGACACGGGCGGCTGGAGATGCGCAGGCCGCACGCGGGCCGGCTCGCGACGCCTCACACGTGGATCGGCGCGCCGTGCTGGTGGAACGCCTTGAGACGGCGGAAGACCGGGGTGTCGTAGTTCTCGGGCGCCGGCTCGTCGGTGCTGAGCCAGCGGAACAGGTCGCGGTCGGGCACCTCGATCAGCAACTCGAAATCGTCGAGGTCGCTTCCGGTCAGGGTGCCGATCTCGGCGTCGGCGAAGCGGCCCATCAGCAGGTCCATCTCGCGGGTGCCGCGGTGCCAGGAGCGGTAGAGGGTGCGGCGCTGGCGCGGGTCGAGGTCGGCGCTGGTGCGGGTGGTGCCGGTCATGAGTCTGTGTCTCTCGGGTCTCGTGTCTCTCGGGTGTTGCGGCCCATATGGGTGCGCCGCGTCCGGCCGCCATCGGCCGGGCGTCAGCCGACGAGGTCCTCCTCGTCCGCCAGCAGCCCGTCCTCGCTGCCGAGGAGGTCCCCCTGCTCGATCCAGGTCTCGCCGATCAGCAGGTCGGCCGCCTCCGCCTCGGCGTCGGCCGGGTCGGCCTCCTCGCCGCTGACGAGGTCGGCGGCCTCGGCGGATTCGACGTTGCGCAACGCCTCGGAGAGGAGCTGGAGATAGGTCGCCGCCGCGGACGGGCCGAACCGGGCGGCGAATTCCTCGTGCGCGACCGTGACCATGGTCTCGATCACCGCCTGGGGCGGGCTGCCCTTGTCGATCACCCCGTCCAGAACGGCGCGCCAGGCCAGCGAGAGCTGCTCGCGAAGTTCGAGGGTATCGTCCACCGAGCGGCTCCGGGCTTCAGGGGTCGAGGATCGCGCTGCCGGTCTTGGCTGTCAAATCGCACCGCAGCGCCGTGCCGCGCCGCAGCGGGGCCGGGCTCGTGTATACCGCCCCGGTCGCCGCCGTCCCGCCTGCCCTCGATGTCCCTGCGTCCGTCCCTCCTCGATCCGCTCTTCGCTCCCGCCACGGTGCTGCCCGGGGCCGGCCCCAAGATGGCGGCGCTGATCGACCGCCTGCTCGGCGGGCCGGAGCGGCCGGCGCGGGTGATCGACCTGCTGTTCCACCTGCCCTACGGCGGCGTGGCGCGGGCGCTGCGCGGCTCGATCGCCGAGGCGCCGCCGGGCGAGCCGGTCACCCTGGCGGTGACGGTGGTGGCGCACCGGCCGCCGCAGGCGGGGGCCGGGCGGCGGCCGTTCCGGGTGCTGGTGGAGGATGCGTCGGGCGACGTGAGCCTCGTGTTCTTCAACATGCCGCGCGGGCGGATCGAGAAGATGCTGCCCCTCGGCGCCCGGCGCTACGTCTCGGGGCGGATCGAGCTGTGGGACGGCTTTCGCCAGATGGTGCATCCCGCCCGCATCCTCGACGAGAAGGGCTTCGCCGACCTGCCGGCGGTGGAGCCGGTCTACGGCGCCACCGACGGGCTGACCTCGCGGGCGATCGGCAAGCTGGCCCAGGGCGCGCTCGCCCGCCTGCCGGCGATGCCGGAATGGCAGGATCCGGCCTGGCTCGCCCGCCAGACCTGGCCGCCCTTCGCCGAGGCGCTGCGGGCCGAGCACAACCCCGAGACCGCGACGTCCGAGACGGCGACACCCGCCGAGCCCGAATCCGGGGCGCGGCCCGGGGCCGAGGCGCGCGAGCCGGCGGCCACCGCGACGCGGCGGCGGCTGGCCTACGACGAGCTGCTGGCGAGCCAGCTCGCCCTGGCGCTGGTGCGCAGCCGGATGCGGCGGGCGCCGGGGCGGACCAATACCGGCGACGGCGCGCTGTCCCGCCGGATCGAGGCCGGGATGCCGTTCCGGCTCACCGGGGCGCAGACCCGGGCGCTGGCCGAGATCCGCGGCGACATGGGCTCCGACCGGCGGATGCTGCGGCTGCTCCAGGGCGACGTCGGCTCGGGCAAGACCGCGGTGGCGCTGCTGGCCATGGCCTCGGCGATCGAGGCCGGGCGGCAGGCGGCCCTGATGGCGCCGACCGAGATCCTCGCCCGCCAGCACGCCGAGCGCCTGCGCCCGATGGCCGAGGCGGCCGGCCTGCGCCTCGCGCTGCTCACCGGGCGCGACCGCGCGGGCGAGCGGCGCACGACCCTCGCGGGGCTCGCCGACGGATCGATCGACATCGTGGTCGGCACCCACGCGCTGTTCCAGGACGACGTGGTCTTTCGGGATCTCGGCCTCGCGGTGGTCGACGAGCAGCACCGCTTCGGCGTCCACCAGCGCCTCGCCCTCGGCGCCAAGGGCGCGGCGGTCGACATCCTGGTGATGACCGCGACCCCGATCCCCCGCACCCTGGCGCTGACCTATTTCGGCGACATGGAGGTCTCGGTCCTCGACGAGAAGCCGGCCGGGCGCCAGCCGATCGCGACGCGCCTCGTCTCGTCGGAGCGGATCGACGAGGTGGTGGCCGGGCTGGAGCGGGCGCTCGCCCGCGGCGACCGGGCGTACTGGATCTGCCCGCTGGTGGCGGAGTCGGAGTTCGTCGACCTCGCCGCCGCCGAGGAGCGGTTCGAGGCGCTGCGGCTGCAATTCGGCGACGCGGTCGGGCTCGTCCACGGCAAGATGAAGGGACCGGACAAGGACGAGGCGATGGAGCGCTTCGCCGCCGGCACCACCCGGATCCTGGTCTCGACCACGGTGGTCGAGGTCGGGGTCGACGTGCCGGAGGCGACCATCATGGTGATCGAGCACGCCGAGCGGTTCGGGCTGGCGCAGCTCCACCAGCTCCGCGGCCGGGTCGGGCGCGGGTCGGGCGCCTCGACCTGTCTGCTCGTCTACAAGGGCCCGCTCGGGCAGGTGGCGCGGGCGCGGCTGGAGATGATGCGCGAGACCGAGGACGGCTTCCGCATCGCCGAGGAGGATCTGCGCCTGCGCGGGGAGGGGGAGGTGCTCGGCACCCGCCAGTCAGGCCTCGCGGCGTTCCGGCTGGCGCGGCCGGAGGCGGACGGCGACCTGCTCGTCGCGGCCCGCGACGACGCCCGCCTCATCGTCGAGCGCGACCCGTCCCTCAAGGGCGAGCGCGGGGAGGCGCTGCGGGTGCTGCTCTACCTGTTCGAGCGCGACGCGGCGGTGAAGCTGCTGCAGGCGGGCTGAGGCTCAGAAATCCGGCTCGTTCAGCACCCGGGTGCCGATGCGGCTCTGGAGGTCGATCGGGGCGCCGGGGCCGACGCGGTCGTCGACCACGATCACCGGGATGCCGGCGCCGTGCATCTGCTCGCGCAGGCGCTCGGTCTTGGTGCGGAAGGTGCCGTTCTCCCGCGGCGGCATGTGCAGCAGGACCGCGGCGGGGCGGGGCATCATCGCCAGCACGTCCTCGGCCGCGTCGAGGGACGCGGTCACGCTGGCATAGCCCAGCCCGGCGAGCTCGGCCGACAGGGCCCGGTCGACGGCGCGATGGCCGTCATCGACGACGAGAACTTTTTGCAGCGCAACCATGGCGAAGCGTTAGCCGATCCCGCGCCTCTCGTGAAGGCACCGCAGCAAGAACGTTGGTAGCCGCCAAAAGTTCACCACGCGCGATGGCGAGGAACCCGGAGGACACGGCAAGGTTGTGCCCGCGGCACCCCGCCGCACACCATGCGGCGGGGGCGAATCCGCCCTCAGCGGCGCTCGTAGAGCAGGCGGGCGCGGATCGTGCCCTCGATCGCCCGGATCTCGTCGAGCACCTGCTCGGCGTTGCCGTCGACGGCGTCGGTCTCCAGGACGACGTAACCGATCTCGCCGTCGGTCTGGTAGAACTGCGCCGCGATGTTGATGTCGCGCCGCGAGAAGACCTCGTTGAGGCGCCGCAGCATGCCGGGCAGGTTCTGCTGGACGTGGATGTAGCGGGTGCCGGCCGGCCGCGTGGCGAGCTGCACCTGCGGGAAGTTCACCGCGCCCTCCGTCGAGCCGATGTCGGAGTAATCCACCAGCTTGCGCGCCACCTCCGACCCGATCC
>NZ_SACP01000089.1 GCF_004004555.2 Methylobacterium oryzihabitans | reverse complement strand
GGCGGCGCCTCGGCCAGGGCGGCGACCGCCGCGGCCCCGCCGCGCAGGGGCAGCGCCGGGCCGAGCCAGCTCACCAGCGCGTTCCAGAACGCCCCGGACCGCGCCGGCAGCGCCAGCGCGGGCGGCGCCCACGGGTCGGGGCTCACGCGGGGCCGCTCCCGAACAGCCGGCCGAGGGCCGAAAGCCCGTCGGGCGCCGATCCGGCCGCCTCCAGGACGCGGATCCGCCGGGCCGGGAAGCGCTCGCGCAGCCGCTCGGCCAGGAGCCGGGCCGCCCCCGCCAGGGCCTCGCCCGAGGCGTCGAAGGCGTGCGCGAGGGTGACGTCGAGGCTGTCGCCGGTCAGCCGGACCGTGATGGCGTCGAGGCCGCCGGTGCCGTCGCCGACGAGGCGGAAGCTGCCGCCCTGGACCTCGGCGATCCGGTCGAGGCGCACCGCCTCGGCGACGCGCTCGGCGAGGATCTCGACGCGCCGCGCCGCCGGAGCCGGGGGCGGGGCGGCGGGGGCCACCGCCGCGGCCGGCACCGCCGGTATCGGCAGGGCCGGCACCGGCACCGCCGGCACCGCCGGCGCGGCGGCGAGGTCGGCGGGGGCGAGTTCGGCGAGCAGGCGGTCGCGGTCGCTGGCCGCGCCCGCGCCGCC
>NZ_SACP01000088.1 GCF_004004555.2 Methylobacterium oryzihabitans | reverse complement strand
CTGGCAGCGCAGGGGGCAGCCGGTAAGGCGCACGAATACGGTGGGCAAGCCAGCCGTTCGCGTTTCACCCTGCAAAGAGTAAAAGACTTCTGTGATGCGTAATGTGTCTTGCATGCTCGCCACGGGCGTGACAGCTAAACAGGCTGTCCGCCTCCGTCAGGCACTGTCGCGGACTCGACATGGCGTTATCCGCAGCAGCGTGTTTACGAAAAAAGGGCAGTGATTCTAACGAAAAAACCCGCGACTGGCGCGGGTTTCTTTCGAGCGGTACAGCTACAGGGCTCAGAGCTTCTGCAAGTCACGCTGGGCCAGCTGCGCGGCGGAGGTGCCGGGGTACTGGGTGATGACCTGCTGCAAGATGCCCTTGACCTTGTCGGTATGGCCCATGCGGCGCTCGACGTCGGCCAGTTTGTAGAGCGAATCCGGCACTTTGCTGTGCTTGGGATACTTCTGGCTGACCTGGGCGAAGGCCTGACTGGCACCTGGCAGATCGCCTTTGGCCAGGTTCACTTCACCCAGCCAGTACTGCGCGTTGCCGGCGTACTGGCTGTTGGGGTACTTGCGCAGGAAGGCATTGAACGCCTGGCTGGCCTTGTCAAAGTCTTTCTGTTTGATCAGGTCGAAAGCAGCATCGTAGTAGAGCTTCTCTTTCG
>NZ_SACP01000086.1 GCF_004004555.2 Methylobacterium oryzihabitans | reverse complement strand
GGTGGCGAGGCGGAACGCCTCGACGCTCTCGGCCGTGCGGGCGCCCACCGCCTCCTGCGCCTCGCCGGAAGCGGCGCGCAGCACCGCCGCGACCTCCGCCGTGCGCGCGCCGAGTTCGCTCGTCGCCGTCTCGGCGACCTGCCGCAGTTGCGCGGCAGCCTCGCCGGCGCGGCTCTCCAGTTCGCTGCCCGACGCCTCGACGGTGCGGCGGAAGACGTGCGCCACCTCGACGGTGCGCGCGCTCATCGCGCCGGTCGCCTCCTCGCTCGCACGGCGCAACACCGCCGCCGCCTCGGCGACCCGGGCCGCGATCTCGCCGCCGACGCCGCCGGCCGATGCCGCCACCGCCGCCGCCGCGTCCTCGGCGCGCGCCGCCAGGACCCCGATCGCCTCCCGGACGGCCGCGTCCGCCGCGCCGGTGCGCTCGCCGATCGTCCCGGCGGTCTCCTCCAGCGTGCGCTGGAACAGGGCGGTCGCCTCCGCGGCCCGCGCCGCGAGCCCGGCCTCGACGCCCTCGCCGGAGCGGGCGATCGTCGCCGCCGCCTCCTCGGCCCGGGCCGCCAGCCGCTCCATCGCCGCGCGCAGGGCCGCGTCGGTCTCCTCGGTCCGGGCGCCGATCGTGCCGGCCGCCTCCGCCGCGACCTGCCCGAACCGCTCCACCACCTCGCCGCTGCGACGGTCCAGCGCGCCGGTCACGGTCTC
>NZ_SACP01000085.1 GCF_004004555.2 Methylobacterium oryzihabitans | reverse complement strand
ACCGGTGATATCAGCCTGTTCAAGATCATCAGCGAAGGCGGCGTGGCCTCTGGCGTACGCCGTATCGAAGCAGTTACCGGCGCCGCTGCGTTGGCCTACCTGAACGCTGCCGAAGAGCAGGTCAAGGAAGCCGCGCAACTGGTCAAGGGTAACCGCGACAATCTGATCGACAAGCTGTCGGCTGTGCTCGAGCGCAACCGCCAGCTGGAGAAGCAGCTGGAACAGCTGCAGGCCAAAGCCGCCAGCGCCGCCGGGTACGATCTCTCCAACGCGGCTGTTGAGGTCAAGGGTGCCAAGGTCCTCGCCGCCCGCCTGGATGGGCAGGACGGCAAGGCCTTGCTGGCCCTGGTCGATCAGTTGAAGAACAAGCTCGGCCACGCAGTGATCCTGCTGGGCAGCGAGCATGAGGGCAAGGTTGTGCTGGTGGCCGGCGTGACCAAAGACCTCTCCAGCCAACTCAAGGCTGGCGATCTGATGAAACAAGCCGCTGCGGCGGTGGGTGGCAAGGGCGGTGGCCGTCCGGACATGGCCCAGGGTGGTGGCGTCGACGTCGCTGCACTGGACCAGGCCCTGGCGCTGGCCGTGCCATTCGCAGAGCAGGGACTTTGAGATGACGGGGCCGGCGGTCTAGTCGCCGGCCTCTTCATGTTGGATTGTTTTTTGGGGCCCTGTATGGGCTGAGGCACCATTGAAATGGCGTTGATC
>NZ_SACP01000084.1 GCF_004004555.2 Methylobacterium oryzihabitans | reverse complement strand
GCTGGTGGCCGACAGCGGTTTTGCGGCGCTGGCCTTCCTCGCCGCCCTGAGCCGCCGCGGCGTGACCATCGTCACCCGCCTGCGCCTCGACGCGGCCCTCTACGATCCGGCCCCGCCCCGCCGGCCGGGCACGATCGGACGTCCGCGCATCAAGGGCGCGCGGCGCCCGACCCTGGCGCAGGGTCTCGTCGAGGAGGGAACACCCTGGCACCGGCTCACGGTACCGGGCTGGTACGGGACCGGCGAGCGCACCGTCGAGGTCGCCAGCGACACGGCCGTCTGGTGGCACGCCGGCCTGCCAGTGGTGCCGATCCGCTGGGTGCTGATCCGCGATCCCGAGGAGCGCTTCTCTCCCCAGGCGCTGCTGTGCACCGACCTCGCCCGTGATCCCGAGCAGATCCTGACCTGGTTCGTGCGGCGCTGGAGCGTCGAGGTCACGTTCCAGGAGACCCGCGCCCATCTGGGCGTCGAGACCCAGCGCCAGTGGTCGGACAAGGCCATCGCTCGCACCACACCCTGCCTGCTCGCCCTGTTCTCGATCGTCACCCTGCTGGCCGCGCGACTGCCCGCCCGCGACCGCAAGGCGGCGCAGGCCGCCTGGTACCCAAAGGCGCAACCCACCTTCTCGGATGCGCTGGCCAGCGTCCGCCGGGCTCTCTGGAGGGAGCAGGCTTTGGCGACGTTCCGGCGCAAGCGACACAGAACGAAACCTCGCTTCACTCTGCCGCCACCCTGGGCCTACGCCCTCTGCACCGCTGCCTGAATGGCCAAAGTCGAGCT
>NZ_SACP01000083.1 GCF_004004555.2 Methylobacterium oryzihabitans | reverse complement strand
CCCTGCAGCGGCGACACGAACCGCTCCGCGTTCGACGCCGGCTCGACCGGAAACACGTCCACCGCCGCCCCCCGCAGGTGACCGTCGCGCAGCGCCCCGGCCAGCGCGTCGAGGTCCACCACCGTGCCGCGGGCGTTGTTGATGAGATACGCCCCCGGCTTCATCGCCCGGATCTGCGCCTCGCCGATCATGTTGGCGGTGGCCGGCGTCTCGGGCACGTGCAGCGAGACGACGTCGCTCTGCGCCAGCAGCACGTCGAGGCTGCCCACCGGCTCGGTGTTGCCGTGGCGCAGGCGGTCGGTGAGGTCGTGGTAGATGACGCGCATGCCCATGCCCTCGGCGAGGTTGGAGAGCTGCGAGCCGATGTTGCCGTAGCCGACGATGCCGAGCGTCTTGCCGCGGACCTCGAACGAGCCGACGGCCGACTTGTCCCAGCCGCCGGCATGGGCGGCGACCGAGCGGGGCACGATGCGGCGCAGGAGCATGACGATCTCGCCGATGACGAGTTCGGCGACGGAGCGGGTGTTGGAGAACGGGGCGTTGAAGACCGGGATGCCGCGCCGGCGCGCTGCGTCGAGGTCGACCTGGTTGGTGCCGACGGAGAAGCAGCCCACCGCGATGAGGCGGTCGGCGTGTTCGAGCGCGGCCTCGTCGAGCTGGGTGCGGGAGCGGATGCCGAGGATGTGGGTACCGCGGATGGCGTCGTGCAGGGCGGCGGGGTCGAGGGCCTTGGGCAGGCGGGTGACGTTGGTGTAGCCGGCGGCGGTGAACAGCGACGCCGCGCTGTCGTTGATGCCTTCCAGCAGAAGCACCCGGATCTTGTCCTT
>NZ_SACP01000082.1 GCF_004004555.2 Methylobacterium oryzihabitans | reverse complement strand
GGTAGGCCCTATACCAAACGCCCCGACTTGTTCGGGGCGTTTGTTTTTGTGCTGAAAAAGGCCCTTCAGCCCATCAGTTGCATGATTTGCTTGGCACCCAGGACACTAATCGCCCGCTTGAGGTTGTAAGCGGTCACAGCGAGAGCCATTTCAGCTCTTGTGCCTGCGAGTTGTCGCAGCAGGAAGCGCCCGTTGCCAAACAGCCATTGTTTGAGATTGCCAAACGGGTGCTCCACGATGGATCTGCGCCGTTCCATCATCTCTGGATGCATCTGCATCCGCTGCGCCATACGCTCAAAGGCTTCCTCTTGAGCGTGGCGCGAGACATAGCGGCGCTTGGCCGTCGTGCATTGGGATTTCAGCGTGCACCCGGCGCAATCACTGATCGCCGCCTGGTAGATCCGGTCGCCCTTGTGACGCTGCTTCAGCGTTAGCCACTGCCCTGCCGGGCACTGGTACCGATCCTGTTCGGCGTCGTAGGTAAAGTCCTTGCGCTCGAATAATGCCTCACCGCCTGGGTTCGAGGTTCGGTTTGGCGGAACGTACGCGGTAATGGAGGCTTCCTCACATGCCTGGAACTGCTGGCCATTCGAGTAACCCATATCAGCTGTAACGGTCAGCGCTTTCTGTTTCAGCTCAGCCTTGGCCGCTTTAGCCATGGGTTCAAGCTGCTTGCGATCATCGCCCTCTTGCGTCACCTCGTGATGCAAAATCAGGCAGTGTTCTGCGTCAACGGCGGTCTGCACGTTATAGGCAACCCGCGCTCCTTTGGGAGTGCGCATCATGCGGGCATCGCTTTCGTGCGTGTTGAATTGCTCCAGCCCCATTGATTTCATCAAGGCCTG
>NZ_SACP01000081.1 GCF_004004555.2 Methylobacterium oryzihabitans | reverse complement strand
CCTAGGGTTGAGACTCGATCAGCACCAGAGCGCGATGACGGCGGCCAGGGCGAGAGCCGAGGCGAAGTTGCGGGCGAGTTTGTCGTAGCGAGTGGCGATGCGACGGAAGTCCTTGAGGCGGCAGAACACCGCCTCGACCCGCCAGCGATCCCGATACCGCCGCTTATCCAACCGGATCTTGCGCTTGCGGGCGCGAGTGCCGGGAATGACCACGCTGATGCCCTGCTGGCGCAGATCCTGGCGCAGCCAGTCGGCATCGTAGCCCTTGTCGGCGATGAGCCGGCGCACGCGACCGGGCGCCTTGTCCAGCACGGCCGGCGCGGTCTTTACGTCGCTGGCGTTGCCGGGCGTGAGATGGATGACGCCTGGGCGGCCGATCACATCGGTGAGGACGTGGATCTTGGTGGTCGGCCCCGCCCGCGAAGGGCCGATCGCCTGATCGCGGGCCCCCCTTTTCCGCCGTGGGCGGCGCGCTGGGCTTTGACGTAGGTCGAGTCGAGTGCCGCCGCTTCGCCGGACCAGCCGGCTTTGGCAAGGGCCTCCAGCATCCCGGTCCAGAAGCGGAGGCGCGACCATCTGTTGAAGCGATTGTAGACGGTGGTGTGAGGACCGTACTCGCTCGGGCAATCCTTCCAGCGGCAGCCGCACTTGATGACGTGCAGAATGCCCGACAGGATGGTGCGGTCGTCCTTGCGACGAGCGCCAGGCTGGTTGGTTGGCATGAACGGTGCGATCACCTGCCATTGCTCGTCCGACAGCCAGAACAGCTCTGCCATGGCCTCCTCCATCTGGGAGGCGCCTGGAATCACATTTCCATCATCATTGCAATACCTTGAACAGGTTTAGACCCTAGC
>NZ_SACP01000080.1 GCF_004004555.2 Methylobacterium oryzihabitans | reverse complement strand
GAGATCACGTCGAACTTGACCACCGCGTGGCCGCGGTCGGCGGCGGCTTCGGCGGGAGCGTAGCCCTTGCCCTTCTGGGTGACGACGTGGATCAGCACCGGGCCGTCGGGGGCGTCGCGGACGTTCTTGAGGATCGGCAGCAGGTGGTCGAGGTTGTGGCCGTCGATCGGGCCGACGTAGTGGAAGCCGAGCTCCTCGAACATCGTGCCGCCGCCGGAAAGAATGCCGCGGGCGTACTCTTCCGCCCGGGCGGCGGTGTCGTAGAGGGCCTTGGGCAGCAGGCGCCCGAAGGTCTTGGCGGTGTCGCGGAGGCTGCGGTAGGTGTCGCCCGACACGAGGCGGGCGAGGTAGGCCGACATGGCGCCGACCGGGGGCGCGATCGACATGTCGTTGTCGTTGAGGATGACGATGAGGCGCGACTTGAGCGCGCCGGCGTTGTTCATCGCCTCGTAGGCCATGCCGGCCGAGATCGAGCCGTCGCCGATGACCGCCACCACGTTGCGGCGCGGGGGCGTCTCGCCGCGGGCGCGGGCCGCGGCGTCGGCGAGGTCGCGGGCGACCGCCATGCCGAGGCCGGCGGAGATCGAGGTGGAAGAGTGGGCGGCGCCGAAGGGGTCGTAGGGGCTCTCGGCGCGCTTGGTGAAGCCGGACAGGCCGCCGCCCTGGCGCAGCGTGCGGATGCGGTCGCGGCGTCCGGTGAGGATCTTGTGGGGGTAGGCCTGGTGGCCGACGTCCCAGATCAGGCGGTCGTCGGGGGTGTCGAAGACGTAGTGCAGGGCGACCGTGAGCTCGACGACGCCGAGGCCCGCGCCGAGATGGCCGCCGGTGACCGACACCGCGTCGATGGTCTCGGCGCGCAGCTCCGCGGCGACCTGCGGCAGGTCGCTCTCGGGGAGCCGGCGAAGATCAGACGGGA
>NZ_SACP01000007.1 GCF_004004555.2 Methylobacterium oryzihabitans | reverse complement strand
GTCAGCAGAGAACGCCACGGGAGGGCGAAAATCAATCCTCCTGTCAGTTCATCCGGAAAGATTGTCTCAGAAATCGACGATCCGGGACGGATTTTCCAGTTATCCGGCGGCTGGAAGCGCTAGGTTTGGGGGTGCGAACGCTGGAGAGGCGGAATGGGATCAGAGACGGAGGGGGCACCGGGCGCGCCGGGCCCGGTCCGGGTGCGGGTCGACCGCGACAGCCACCCCGACCCCGTCGCCCGGGCGCAGGCGTGGCGCGAGGCGACCTCGGTGTCGATGGACACCGCGGTCGAGCCGGGCGACCTCGCGGCTTTCGCGGGCAGCGTCGGCGTCCACCCGGTCGGCCCGTTCCTGGTGACCGACCTGTGCCTGGGGCCGGCGACGCTGCTGCGGAGCCAGAGCGTGCGGGCGGAGTGGGAGCACGACCACGTCATCGCCGACTGCGTCGTGTCGGGCCGCCTGCACGGGCAGATCGGCGGCCGGGCGGTGGATGCGGGTCCCGGCGACTGCCTGATGGTCGATCTGAAGGGCGGGATGCACGCCCGCGTCGTGGACGGCACGCGCATCCTCGGCCTGATCATGCCGCGGGTGGTATTCGAGGCGGCGACGGGCGAGCCCGGCGCGGTCGACGGCGTCGTGTTCGCGGCGGCGAGCCCGGCGGGCGCGGTGCTGGGCGGGCTGCTGACGTCGCTGGCGGCGCAGGTGGACCGCCTGCCCGACCGCGCGGCGCTGGCCCTGGCGCGGGCGGTCGTCGCGGTGTCGGCGGCCTTCGTGGTGCCCAGGAGCGCCGCGCCCGCCGGCGGCGACCCCGACCGCCCCCCGGTGGCGCTGCCGACGCTGGCGCAACTGCGGCGCTTCATCGACCGGGAGGCGGCGCGGCCGGAACTGGGGATCGAGAGCCTGTGCGCGCAGTTCGGGCTGTCGCGCACGATGCTGTACCGGGTTTTCGCGCCGGCGGGCGGGGTGGCGGCGGTGATCCGGCAGCGGCGGGCGGCGCTGGCGGTGGACCTGCTGACGCGGCTGGATGCCTCCGGGCTCACGGTCGTCGAGGTGGCGCGGGCGAGCGGGTTCGGGACCGAGCGCAGCCTGCGCAACGCGTTGCGCGAGTTGTACGGCGCGACGCCGCGCACGATCATGCGGGACGGGCTGGTGGCAGAGCGGCGCAACGAGGTGTCGGCGGCGGAGATCGGCCGCCTGTTCGACGACCTGTAGGGGAGCCGGCGCGGCAGGTCCGGGAGGGCCGGCACCGCGGGCCGTGGCAGGACGGGCGCGGGCGTTCTTCCTCTCCCCGCCCGCGGGGCGAGGTAATACGGTTTTCCGGACGATTCGTTCCGGAAAACCGTATTACCAGCCCGCGCGGCGCCTGAGCGAAGCCGATTTTCGCATCGCGAAGCGATCAATCGAAAATCGTATGATACACGCGATCACCCCGCCTGCGCACGGCGCACGACCACCCCACCCCCGGCCGACGCCATGCTGACCTACCTGTTCCAGCGCTTCGGCCAGGCCCTCGTCACCATCGCCGCGATGGCGCTGCTGGTGTTCGTCGGGGTCTACGCCATCGCCGACCCGATCGACATGCTGGCGGCGCCCGACGCCACCGCCGACGAGCGGGCGGCCATCGCCGCCCGGCTCGGGCTCGACCGGCCGCTGCCGGTGCAGTTCGCCACCTTCGCGTGGAACGCGCTGCACGGCGATCTCGGGCGCTCGTTCGTCTACAACGAGCCCGCCGTGCAGGTGATCCTCCAGCGCCTGCCCGCCACCCTCGAACTCGCCTTCACGGCGCTCGCCATCGCGGTGGTGGTCGGGCTGCCGCTCGGCCTGTGGGCGGGCCTGCGGCCCGACTCGGCGTCGGGGCGCGCCATCATGGCCGGGTCGATCCTCGGCTTCTCGCTGCCGAACTTCTGGCAGGGGCTGATGCTGGTTCTGGTCTTCGCCGTCACCCTCGGCTGGCTGCCGGCGGGCGGGCGCGGCGAGACCGTGCGGGTGCTCGGGATCGAAACCGGGCTCCTCACCCTCGACGGCCTGCGCCACCTCGTGCTGCCGGCGCTCAACCTCGCGCTGTTCAAGCTCGCGGTGGTGATCCGCCTCGCCCGCGCCGGCACCCGGGAGGCGATGCTGCAGGACTTCGTGCGCTTCGCCCGCGCCAAGGGGCTCGCGCCCTCGCGCATCGTCGGGGTCCACGTGCTCAAGACCATCCTGCTGCCGGTCATCACGGTGATCGGCCTCGAACTCGGCTCGATGATCGCCTTCGCGGTCGTCACCGAGACGGTGTTCGCGTGGCCCGGCATCGGCAAGCTGCTGATCGACTCGATCAACCGCCTCGACCGCCCGGTCGTCGTCGCCTACCTGATGCTCACCGTCTGCCTGTTCATCGTCATCAACCTCGTGGTCGACCTGATCTACGCCGCCCTCGACCCGCGGGTGCGCCTGTCGGAGTCCGAGCCGTGACCGCCTCATCCCTGCCCGCCGGGCCGGTCGCCGCCCGGCCGCAGCCGGTCTGGCGCCGCCACGTCCGGGCCTTCCTGCGCGATCCCCTCGCGCTGCTCGGCCTCGCGGTGCTGGTGCTCGCCGGCGGCGCGGCGCTGCTGGCGCCGTTCATCGCGCCGCAGAACCCCTACGATCTCGCCACCCTCGACATCATGGATGCCGGGATGCCGCCGGGCTCGCAGAGCTTCTCCGGCATGACCTACTGGCTCGGCACCGATGCCCAGGGGCGCGACATGCTCTCGGCCATCATCTACGGCCTGCGGGTGTCGCTCGTGGTCAGCCTGTCGGCGACGCTGATCGCGGTGTCGGTCGGGGCGAGCCTCGGCATCCTCGCGGCCCATGCCGGCGGGCGGGTCGACGCGCTGCTGATGCGCCTCGTCGACCTGCAACTGTCCTTCCCCGCCATCCTGATCGCGCTGATCCTGCTCGCGAGCTTCGGGCGCGGGGTCGACAAGGTGGTGATCGCGCTGGTGGCGGTGCAGTGGGCCTACTACGCCCGCGCGATCCGCTCGGCCGCCCTGGTCGAGCGGCGGCGCGACTACATGGAGGCGGCCCGGGCGCTTGCGCTCCCGACCCGCAGCCTGATCTTCCGCCACCTGCTGCCGAACTGCCTCTCGCCGGTGATCGTGGTGGCGACGATGCAGGTCGCGCACGCCATCGCCCTCGAGGCGACGCTGTCGTTCCTCGGCGTCGGCGTGCCGGTGACCGAGCCGTCGCTCGGCCTGCTCATCAAGAACGGCTACGACTACCTGCTGTCGGGCAAGTACTGGATCTCGACCTTCCCGGGCATCGCCCTCGTGACCGTCATCGTGGCGATCAACCTCGTCGGCGACCGGCTGCGCGACGTGCTCAACCCCCGGCTCGCCGCGTGACCGCCCCGGTCCTCTCCGTCGAGGCTCTCAGCGTCGCGTTCCGCACCGAGCACGGCGACCTCACCGCCCTCGACCGCATCGACCTCGCGGTCTCACCCGGCGAGGTGGTCGGGCTCGTCGGCGAATCCGGCTCGGGCAAGTCGGTGACCGGGCTCGCCCTGATGGGCCTGATCGACGCCCCCGGGCGGATCAGCGGCGGGGCGATCCGGTTCGAGGGCCGCGACCTCGTCGGCCTGCCGGAGCGCGACCTGCGGTCCTTGCGCGGCACCCGCCTGGCGATGATCTTCCAGGACCCGATGACCACCCTCAACCCGGTCCTGCGGGTCGACACCCAGATGGTCGAGGCGATCCACGCCCACGAGCGGGTGAGCGCCGCGGCCGCCCGGGCGCGGGCCCGGGAGGCGCTGGTGCGGGTCGGCATCCCGGCCCCGGACGAGCGCCTGCGCGCCTATCCGCACCAGCTCTCCGGCGGCATGCGCCAGCGCATCGCCATCGCGATCGCGCTGCTCCACCGTCCGGCCCTGCTGATCGCCGACGAGCCGACGACGGCGCTCGACGTCACCATCCAGGCGCAGATCCTCGCCGAGGCGCAGACGCTCTGCGCCGAGATGGGCACGGCGCTGGTCTGGATCACCCACGACCTCGCGGTGGTGGCCGGCCTCGCCGACCGGATCTGCGTCATGTATGCCGGCCGCATCGTCGAGGAGGGGCCGGTCGCCGCGGTGATCGAGGCGCCGATGCACCCCTACACCGCCGGCCTGATCGGCTCGTCGCCGAGCCGCAACGCCCGCGGCGCGCCGCTCACCCAGATTCCCGGCCTCGCCCCGTCGCTCGGCCGGCGCCCGCCCGGCTGCGCCTTCGCGCCCCGCTGCCCCTCCGCGACCCCGGACTGCGCCGAGCCGCCCCCGGTCGCGGCGTTGCCCGGCCGGACGGCCCTGTGCCGCCATCCCCTCCACGGCGAGGTGCGAGCGTGACGCGAGACCTCATCACCCTCGACGGCGTCTCGAAGCACTTTTCGCCGACGCCCTCCCTCGCCGCCCGCCTCGCCGGCCTCGTCACCGGCCGCCGCCCCGCCGCGGTGCGGGCGGTGACGGACGTCGACCTCGCGGTGCGGCCGGGCGAGGTGGTCGGCCTCGTCGGCGAATCGGGCTGCGGCAAGTCCACCCTCGCCCGCCTCGTCGCCGGCCTCGCCGTGCCGAGCGCCGGCCGGGTGCTGTTCGAGGGCCGCGACCGCGCGAGCCTGCCGCCGCGGGAGCGGCGCGCGGCGGCCCTCGCCGTGCAGATGATTTTTCAAGACGCCTCGTCCTCGCTCAACCCGCGGCTGCGGGTCGAGGACATCGTCGGCGAGGCGCCGGTGACCCACGGCCTCGTCCCGGCCCGGGAGCGGCGCGACGCGGTGGCGGCTTTGCTCGGCCGGGTCGGCCTGCCGGCGGACGCGATGACGCGCTACCCGCACCAGTTCTCCGGCGGCCAGCGTGCCCGCATCGGCATCGCCCGGGCGCTGGCGGTGAAGCCGCGGCTCCTCGTCTGCGACGAGTCGGTGGCGGCCCTCGACGTGTCGATCCAGGCCCAGGTGCTCAACCTGTTCATGGACCTGCGCCGCGACCTCGGCCTGACCTACCTGTTCGTCAGCCACGACCTCGGGGTGATCGCCCACATCGCCGACCGGGTCTGCGTGATGTATCTCGGTCGCATCGTCGAGGAGGCGCCGGCCGAAACCCTGTTTGCCGCCCCGGCCCATCCCTACACGGTGAGCCTGCTCGCCCAGACCCCGCGGCTGGTGCCCGGCAAGCGCCGCTTCACCGGGCTCACCGGCGAGCCGCCCTCGCCGCTGGCGCCGCCGCCGGGCTGCCACTTCCACCCGCGCTGCCCGGCCGCGATCCCGCGCTGCCGCAGCGAGGCGCCGCTGCTGCGCCCGGTCGGGCCGGGGCAGCGGGTCGCCTGCCACCGGGACCGGAGCGAGTTCCTGCCCGAGACGAGGGGGAGTGCGGCGGATCCGGCCGTCGCAAGCTGAAACGCCCTACGCCGCCGGCTCCCGCAGCGAGTCCCGCAGCCGGGCGATGCCGTCCGGGCCCAGGTCCAGCGCCAGCCGCAGGGCGTCCTCGACGAAGGCCTGCGGGGTCTGGCCGGCCTGCTTCGCCGCCCGCGCGACCCGGAGGCCGAGGGCGTTGTCGATCGCCACCGAGGCGGTGCGCGCCGGTGCGGCCGGGGCGGGCGCCGGGGCCGGCGCCGCCGAGGCGGCGGGCGAGGGCGGCAGGCCCAGGGCCTCGCGCCGGCCCTGGGCGGCGAGGCGGTCGGCGCGCTCGTTGCCGTCCTCGCCGGCATGGCCCCGCACCCAGACCCAGCGCACGTCGCGGGCGGCGGCGAGTTCGTCGAGGCGCTGCATCAGGTCGACGTTCTTCACGTCGCCGGTGGCGGTGCGCCAGCCGCGCGCCTTCCAGCCGCGCATCCACTCGGTGACCGACTTCACGACGTACTGGCTGTCGCAGCGCATCTCGATCGGCGCGCCTTCGGGGAAATGCTCCAGCGCCCGGATCGCCGCGGTCAGCTCCATGCGGTTGTTGGTGGTGGCGCGCTCGCCCCCGCACAGCTCGACCGGTCCCTCCGGCGCCCGGATCACCACGCCCCAGCCGCCCGGGCCGGGATTGGGATCGCAGCCGCCATCCGCATACACGACGGTTCGCATGGGGTCTCTCTCGTGTCGGTCCGGACGCCTGTCTGGCGCGCTCAGGATTAACAACCGCTTTGCGGCACGGGGGCAGGCAGGGGCCTCAGCCGCCGGCCTTCCCGCGCCGGGGCGCGTCGCGGAACGTGCAGGCGGCGTGGACGAGCGAGAGGTGGCTCAGTCCCTGCGGCGTGTTGCCGAGGAAGTCGCCGGTCGCCGGATCGACCATCTCGCTCAGGATGCCGACGCCCGGCGCCAGCCCGTCGAGCGCGCCGGAGAACACCGCCTCGGCCTCCCCGCAGCGCCCGAGGTCCCACAGCGCCTCGGCGAGCCAGAACGAGCAGGCGAGGAACGCGCCCTCCTCGGCCTCGGCGCCGGAATAGCGGTAGAGGTAGGGGCCGCGGCCGAGCTCGCGCCGGATCGCGTCGAGGGTCGAGGACAGCCGGTCGCGGCCGTCGAAGCCGAACCGCACCGCGAGGATCAGCGCCGCGTCGAGCCGGTCGGTGCCGGGATAGAACGTGTAGGCGCCCTTCGCCTCCGACCAGCAGTTCTCGTCGATCCACTGCGCGATCCGGTCGCGCTCGCGCGACCAGCGCGGCACGCAGGTCGCCGGGATGTGCCCGGCCTCGGCCAGCTCCACCGCCCGGGCGAGCGCCTGCCAGGCGCTGATCTTCGACATCGTGTAGTGGCGCGGCTCGCGCAGTTCCCAGATGCCGGCGTCCTTGCGCCGCCAGCCGTCGGCGCAGGCATCCGCGAGGGCGGCGAGCACCCCGGCGCTGCGCTGGTCGAGGATGTTGCCGTCGGCGACGAACAGGGCGGCGGTCTCGAAGATGTCGCCGTAGATCCCGTGCTGGTGCTGGAGCGCCGCCGCGTTGCCGACCCGCACCGGCTGCGACCCGCGGTAGCCCGCGACCTCGATCCCGGTCTCGTCGGGGGCGAGGTCGCCGCGCAGGGTGTAGAGCACCTGGGCGCCGTGCTCGCCGAGATGGCGCATCAGCCACGAGAACGCCGCCTTGGCCTCCGGCATCGCGCCGATGCGCAGGAAGGCGTTCACGGTGTAGCCGGCGTCGCGGATCCAGGCGAAGCGGTAATCGTAGTTCTTACCCGAGTCCTTGCCCGCCCCGTAGCCCTCGGGCAGCGAGGTGGTGGCGGCGGCCGCGATGGCGCCGCTCGGCGAGTAGAGCAGGAGCTTGAGGGCGAGCGCGCTGCGGCGCACGGCGGCGCGGTGCGGGCCGTCGTAGCGCAGCCCCTCGGCCCAGCGCCGCCACGCCTCGTCGCTGACGTCGATGCGCGCGTCGATGTCGGCGACCGCCGGCACGCCGAGGGGCTCGTCCTCGCCGGCGAGCAGCGCCACCGTGGCGCGCTCGCCGGCCGCCACCGTCACGCTCGCCGCGATGGTGCGGTCCTCCTCCTCGACGATCCGCACGCCGTCGCTGCAGCGCAACAGGCCGAGCACCGGGCCGGCATGGAACACGCAGCCGTTGGGGGTCGGCTGCAGCCACGGCGAGACCGTGTCGCCGCGGGTGCCGAACACCGCGCGGATGCGCAGGGTCACCGTGCCCTCGATCCCCTCGAGGCGCCGCGCCAGCTCGCACCACGGCAGGCGCCCGGCGGTCGAGCTGTTGAGCGACTCGGTCAGACGCACCCGGCCGGTGGCGGTGACGAACACCGTGTCGAGCACGTTGCTGTCGGTGCGGTAGCGCCGCTCGGCGGTGAACGGGCCCTCGGGCCGGATCTGGAACGAGCCGCCGAAATCGGGATTGAGCAGGCTGTCGAACAGCGGCGGCGAGTCCATCTCGGGCACGCACCACCACGCCACCGCGCCGTCGGGCGCCACCAGCACGACGGAGCGCCCGTCGCCGAGGGCGGCGTAGTCCTGGATCGGGAAGCCGGCGCCCGCGACCGGCGGATGTCCGGCGCGGCCGGGCGCGTCGGGGCTCGGCACCCGGTCGGCGGGGCGCGGGTCGGCGAGGTCGTAGCCGGCAGGGTCGGGGGCACTCCGTTCGGTCACGCGCTGCTCCCGCACACCGGCTCCCGCAGGGTTCGCCGCGGCCGTGCCGGGGCGGCGCGGAGAGGCCGAGCGGACACTTACCGCGGGTGAGCGGCGCTTCAATGCCCGCCCGGCGCGGCAGGCCCGCGCGCCGGGACGGTTAGATTTCGTCAGGACCCGGCTTATACGACGGGTTCGAACCGACGGGGCGCGAGCATGGCCGGAACGACGGACGTCGCACACACCTACGCCAACATCACGGCCGGTGATCCCGCGCCGTGGTTCAAGCAGCGCAGCACCGGCAACCCGAGCTACATGTTCGACACCGTGGCGGGGCGCTACGTCGTGCTGTGCTTCTATGGCTCGGCCGGCGATCCCCTCGGCCGCAACGCCCTGCGGGTCGTGGACGAGAACCGCGCGCTGTTCGACGACGACCGCGTCGCCCTGTTCGGCGTCAGCCTCGACCCGGCCGACGAGAGCACCGGCCGGGTGGCCGAGAGCCTGCCGGGCATCCGCCACTTCCTCGATTTCGACGGCAAGGTGAGCCGGCTCTACGGCGTGCTGCCGCGCGACGCGGTCGCCGGCGCCAGCGTGCCGGTGCGCCGATCGTGGATGGTGCTCGACCCGACCCTGCGGGTGATGGCGGTGTTTCCGTTCGCGCCGGACGGCGCCGAGGGGGCGGCCGCGATGGCGTTCCTGCGTGCCCTGCCGCCGCCGGACCGCTTCGCCGGCTTCGAGGTGCCGCCGCCGATCCTCGTCATCCCCAACGTGTTCGAGGCGGACCTGTGCCGGCTCCTGATCGAGCGCTACGAGCGGCACGGCGGCGAGGAATCCGGCTTCATGCGCGAGGTCGACGGCCGCACCGTCGGCGTCACCGACCACCGCCACAAGCGGCGCCGGGACTACACGATCGACGAGCCTGACCTGATCAAGGCGGTACAGGCGCGCATCCTGCGCCGGGTCAACCCGGAGATCCAGAAGGTCTACGCCTTCAAGGCGACCCGGATGGAGCGCTACATCGTCGGCTGCTACGCCGCCGAGGACAACGCGCATTTCCGCGCCCACCGCGACAACACCACGCTCGGCACGGCGCACCGGCGCTTCGCGGTGTCGATCAACCTCAACGGCGACTTCGCCGGCGGCGAGGTGAGCTTTCCCGAATACGGCCGGCGCAGCTACAAGGTGGCGCCGGGCGGCGCGGTGATCTTCCCGTGCGCGCTCCTGCACGCGGTGTCGCCGGTCACGCGCGGGCGCCGCTACGCGTTCCTGCCGTTCCTCTACGACGACGAGGCCGCCCGCCTGCGCGAGGCCAACAGCCGCCACGTCGAGGGTGCGGGCGACTACAAGGCCGCCGGGTGAGCGTCAGCCGGCCGGCGGCACCGCGAGGATCGTGCGCGCCGCCTCGGCGCCGGGCTCGCCGGGCCGCAGGATCCGGTTGGCGGCGTCGTCGATCAGCGTGATCGCGTAGCCGGCCAGCCGGTCGAGGAGCACGGCCCGGTGCTCGGGCCGCGCCTCGACGAGGAAGCTCGTCCGCCGGCGCGCCAGCAGCCCGGCCGCCCCCGCCAGCCCCTCCGGCTCGGTGCCCTCCATGCGCAGCTTGACGAGGTCGGGCTCCAGGCCGGTCCGCTCGACGTAGTCGTCGAGGGAGATCGTGTCGCAGCGCTCGCGCCGGTGCATCATCTCGGCGTCGCCCTGCGACAGGGTCGAGGCGGTGAGCACGATCTGGTACTCGTCGCCCGGGACGTGGAGGATCCGCTCCCCGGTGCGGTCGGCCACCGCGACCCGCTCGGCGGCGACCCGGGGCACGAGACCGTTGACGATCAGGTTCTCGACGATGCGGGCATGGGCCCGCGGCAGCGGCTCGAACGCGACGACCTCGGCGAGGTCCGGGTTGGCGCCGCAGGCGAGCAGCGAGAACAGCCCGGTATGGGCGCCGACGTCGAACACCGCCCGGGCGGTCCGGGCGAGGCGCACCCACTCGCGCACGCTCGCCGGGGCGTAGCCGTTCTTGCCGTACCACAGGTATTGCTGCGCCACCGCGTCGTCGTTGTTGGTGAACATGTAGAACGGCTGGCAGCCGTCGTTCTGCACCTCGACGTAGCCGAAGAACGGGTGGTGGAACCGGTGCTCGAAGAAGCGGCGGTCGTAGGTGTCCGGCACGTCGCGGGCGGCGGCGCGGCGGAAGCCCGGCACCTCCGCGAGGGTGCGGCCGTTCATCGTGTCGATGAAGTCGAGGAGGGGCATGTCAGGCCACCGATCCCGGCGACAGGCCCATCGCGGCGAGCGCCGCGGCGGCGGCGTCGGCGGGCGCGGCGTCCCGGGTGGCGATGATCGGCACGCCGGCGGCCTCGGCCAGGGCGCGGTAGCGGCGGATGCCGGCGGCGTGCCTGGCCTCGCGGCCGACCGCCTCCCCGCGCTCGCGCAGCCGGCGCACTACGGTCGAGGAATCGGCGTAGCACAGCACCGTGTGGGGCAGCGGCGGCCAGCGCCGCCGCCACGGCTCGGACAGCAGCACGCCCATGGTCAGGGCGTGGCGGTCGATCACCAGGGGATGGTCGCCGGGCTCGGCGGCGACCGCCCGGCGCAGCTCCTCCTCGGCGACCCGGCTCAGCAGGTCGTAGCGGCGCTGCCCGGACAGCCAGAGCATGTACTGGCCGAACCGGCCGCCGAACGGCTTGACGATGCGGCCGCCGAGCCGCTCGGCGATGAGGACCGCCAGCGTCGACTTGCCCGAGCCGTCGTGGCCGTCGAGGGCGACCACCAGCCGCGACGGAGCCCCTCGGGCCGGCGCCGCGGCGCTCGCCTCGTCCGGACGCCGCGGCGCCCCGTGTAGGCGCGCGCGAAGCCGCGCGCCGATGCCGGGCTCGCCGGCGTCCCGGACCGTCAACGCCACCATATCGGTGCGCCCCCATGAATCTGCAGCATCGCGTGTCCTGCGCCGGATCGTCGTTGCCCAGATTCATCCGGTCGTTCCGCCCCGATTGTGTAGTGGATCGATCGCGAGTCAATCCGGACATCCTTCGGTCTTGCGTCCGATCGACTGGGGTTTTCGGGATGATGCGGACAGCCGATTGCCTGATTATCCCGCAAACCCCGGGACCGTCGATTCGACGACGCAGGGTCATGGGCCATCCTGCAATCCGCGGTGGGCAACCTGCCGTCCGCGTTGCGGCCGAGCTTGCGGCTGGCTACCAAGGGGGCGAGGATGCGCCTCCCGCGCATTGTCCGGGGTGGCTCCGGGAATCCGGCTGGTGGAGATGAATCGGTGGATGAGCTGAAGGCGCAGTGGGACGCGATCCTCGCCACGCACGCGGCCGTGATCGCCGATCCCGCGCTCACGCGCTACGCCGTCGTCGTGCTCGTCGTGGGTCTCCTGGCCGGGTTCATCCTCGGCTTCGCCCTGCGCGCCTTCATCTCGGCCCGCCGCCGCCGGGCCGCCCGCATGCGCGCCCGCTGGTAGGACGCCGGGCCCCGCCGCGACGGCCGGATCGGCGCCGTCGCGGCGCGGCGCGATTTATCGGGTATTAACCACGAGGCTGCTCAATACGCGGACGCTTAAGGTTGATCCTTCCCTAACGGGTGGATCGGGCTCCTCTGGTCTTCGGGCCGCCGGGATGGCGGTGCGGGGCGAGGCGGAGCGGCCGGGCGGCCATGCGTATCCGAGTCGAGCCTCATGCCCCACGCCGCGTCCGTCGCGTCTCCGTCCGTCCCGCCGCGCCGCCGGCGCCGTCACCGTCTGCGCCGCGGCCTGCTTCTGACCACCGGCGCCGCGCTCCTCGGCTTCGCGGCCCTGGGACGGATCCTCGCCCCCGAGCCACCGCCGGCGGTCGAGGACCGGGTCGCGCAGGCGCCGGCCGCCGTCGTCGCCGCCGCGCCGCCCGTGCTCGACTGGATGCTCGATCCGGCGCCGGCCCTCGGTGCCGGGGTGCACAGCTTCCGGGCCGAGGCGCCGCCGGCCGCGCCCGTGCCGGCGGTGGCCGGGACCGCGCCGGCCGCCGCGGCGCCGGAACCCGCCGGTCTCGCCGTGCCGCTGCCGGTGCCGCGCCCGCCCGAACTGCGCGGGCCGCGCCTCGCCGAGGCGCCCCGGCTCGCGAGCCGGCGGGTCCTTCCCTCGACCCAGAGCGTGTTCCGGGCCGCGACCGGCGGCGAGGAGCCGTCGTTCCTCGAGCGGCTGTTCGGCCGCCAGGAGGCGCCGGCCGGGCCGGCGCTGGCCTACGCGGCCCCCGGAGGACTGGAGCGGACGCCGCGGCCGCGTCTGTCGCCGGTTCCCGAGACCTCGGCCGGGACCGCCGTCTACGACATCACCGCGCAGCGGGTGACCCTGCCGGGCGGCGAGGCGCTGGAGGCGCATTCCGGCCTCGGCGCGACGATGGACGACCCGCGCTACGTCCACCTGCGGATGCGCGGCTCGACCCCGCCGGGGGTCTATACCCTGACCGAGCGCGAGGCGCTGTTCCACGGGGTGCGGGCGATCCGCCTCAACCCGGTCGGCGGGCCGGGGGCGATCCACGGCCGCACCGGCATCCTCGCCCACACCTACATGCTCGGACCGAGCGGCGCCTCGAACGGCTGCGTGTCGTTCCGCAACTACGACCGCTTCCTCCAGGCCTTCCTGCGCGGCGAGGTCCGCCGCCTCGTGGTCGTGGCCGGCAACGGACAGGACGGCCCGCCCGCCGGCGGCAGCCGGTTCGGCCTTCTGGAGCGCGGCTCGCGACGGGGCGACGGCGCGTGACCACCGGCCCGGGCGGCGCGACGGTGGAGCACCGGCGGCGCCGTCGGCGGCTCGCGGCCTCCGCCCCAGGGCTCGCATCGGGCGACGGAGGCAGGCCGGCGAAAAGCGGCCCAGGGCCATCGCTTCAGCGATCGTTCTGCGGTCGCCCGCAGGGCGACGCTCGATGGCGGGCGCGGTGCGCTTTGCGCCCGAAGAGCGCCCGCCGGATCGACAATCGGGTTTCACCCGATTGCCCTGAAAAGCGGTCGCGCCCCGATTGACACGCCGCCCGCCCTCGCGACATCATCAACTCCTCGGATCGACAGAGCGGCTGGCAGTTCTCGTCTCGGCTCGCTGCGCCCGACGGCAGAATCATCCATGGCTCTTCAAGGACGATGCTGCGCGGTCCGGTCATGTTGCTGTCCGGCGCATCTCGCCGGCATCGGGGGACGATCCGAAATCCCGCCGCGGCGCACGAAGCTTGCGCGGCGTGGACCAGAGTTCTGCGCGCACCTGAGCGATGTGGGTTCCGTATCACCGGCCCGCGCGGTGGAGCCGGAGGTTCCACGCGCGTGAGCGAACCGAGGTCCGCATCGCGATAGCGATCCCATCGGGATCGCCGGGCGATCAATCGGACATCGTATGACATCCTGAACGGAGAGGGAGGCAGACGCCGTGTCAGACACCGACCTGCATGCGTGCGAGCTTCTGGAGATCGGCCGGCGGATCGCCGCACGGCAGGTCTCGTCCGTCGAGGCGACCCAGGCCCAGCTCGACCGCATCCGGCGCCTCGACGGCGAGCTGAAGAGCTACGCCTGCGTGATGGAAGAGGGCGCCCTCGCGGCCGCCCGCGCCGCCGACGCGGAGCTGGATTCCGGCCGCAACCGCGGACCGCTCCACGGCGTGCCGTTCGCCGTCAAGGACCTGTGCTGGACGACCGACGCGCCGACCGCCGCCGGCATGACGATCCACCGCGACTACCGGCCCACCGACGACGCGACGGTGGTCAAGCGCCTGCGCGCCGCCGGCGCCGTGATCCTCGGCAAGCTCCAGCTCACCGAGGGCGCCTATGCCGACCACCACCCGGCGATCACCCCGCCGCGCAACCCCTGGGGGGCGCAGTTCTGGTCCGGCGCCTCGTCGAGCGGCTCGGGCGTCGCGACCGCGGCCGGGCTGTGCTACGGCTCGCTCGGCTCCGATACCGGCGGCTCGATCCGCTTCCCCTCGGCGGCGAACGGGGTCACCGGCCTCAAGCCGACCTGGGGCCGGGTCAGCCGCTACGGCGTGTTCGAGCTCGCCGCCACCCTCGACCATATCGGCCCGATGGCCCGCAGCGCCGCCGATTGCGGCGCGATCCTGGGCGTGATCGCGGGCGCCGATCCCGACGACCCGACTGCCGTGCCGCTGCCGGTGCCGGATTTCGCCGCGGCCCTGGCGGGCGGGGTGAAGGGCCTGCGGCTGGGCGTCGACGCCGACTGGATCGCGCGCGACGTCGACCCGGTCGCCCGCGCGGTGACGCAGGCCGGGATCGACGTGCTCGCCGGGCTCGGGGCCGAGATCGTGCCGGTGCGCTTCCCCGACCCGACCGCGGTCATCGTCGACTGGTTCCCGCTCTGCGGGATCGAGACCGCGGTGGCGCACGAGGCGACCTATCCGTCGCGCAAGGGGGAGTACGGCCCGGCCCTGTCGGGGCTGATCGAACTCGGGCGGGCGCAATCGGGCCTCGACGTGCAGAAGATCATCCTGCGCCGCGAGGAGTTCCGCGGCCGGGTGCGCGCCCTGTTCGAGGATATCGACCTGCTGGCGGTGCCGGCCCAGGCCTTCGCCGGCCCGACGCTCGCCACGATGGCGACCCTCGGCGAGGACGCGGCGCTGATGAACGGGCTCCTGCGCTTCACCTGCCCGTTCGACATGACCGGCAGCCCGACCCTCACCCTGCCGGGCGGCTTCACCGAGGCCGGCGCCCCGGTCGGCTTCCAGCTCGTCGGCCCGCATTTCGGCGAGGCCGCCCTGGTGCGGGCCGGCCACGCCTTCCAGGGGGCGACCGACTGGCACCGCCGCCGCCCGCCGGGTCTGGACTGATCGTCGAGGGCGCGGCGGCCGGTCGGCCGCCGCGGACGAGGCGCGACGGACAGGGTCCGGATCGGGCCGAACGGCGGGGTGGTCTGTCATACGGTTTCTGATTGATCGCTTCGCGATGCAGAAACCGGCTTCGCTCAGACGCCGCGCGGGCATCTGATACGATTTTCGGAACTAATCGTCCGAAAATCGTATCAGATGCCGACGAGATGGCGCGCCCGAAAGGATTCGAACCTCTGACCCCCAGATTCGTAGTCTGGTGCTCTATCCAGCTGAGCTACGGGCGCCCGGCCGATGGCCCGTGTCCGGCCTCGGCGTAATGTCGTCGTGTGGGAATGGCGCGCCCGAAAGGATTCGAACCTCTGACCCCCAGATTCGTAGTCTGGTGCTCTATCCAGCTGAGCTACGGGCGCCTGACCGGGAGGCGTGTCGCCTCGGCCGGTGGAGGTGGGATCTAAGGGGTTCGCGCCGGGTTGGCAACCCCCAATCGCAGGGGGCTGACGCCTCCCCGAGAGGGGAGGGGAGCCGGCCGGACGGGCCGGCTCCCGCGGTCGCTCAGAAGCCCGCCTGGGTGACGAACTTGGTGTTGAGGTAGGCCTCGATCGCCTCGGATCCGCCCTCGCTGCCGTAGCCGGAATCCTTGACGCCGCCGAACGGCGTCTCGGGCAGGGCGATGCCGTGGTGGTTGATCGACATCATGCCGCTCTCGACCCGGGTCGCGAGCTTGGTCGCGGTCTCGGCCGAGCGGGTATAGGCGTAGGCGGCGAGCCCGTAGGGCAGGCGGTTGGCCTCCGCGAACGCCTCCTCGTCGTCCGAGAAGCGCTGGATCGCGGCGATCGGCCCGAACGGCTCCTCGTTCATGATCCGCGAATCGAGCGGCAGGTCGGTGAAGACCGTCGGCTCGAAGAAGTTGCCCTGGTTGCCGATGCGCTTGCCGCCGGTGTGGAGCGTGGCGCCCCGCTGCTCGGCGTCGGCGACGAAGCCCTCCATCGCCTCGATGCGCCGGCCATGGGCGAGCGGGCCCATCGTCACGCCCTTCTCCAGGCCGTTGCCGACCTTGAGGTCGCGGGAGAAGCCGACGAAGCCGTCGACGAAGGCGTCGAACACCGAATCGTGGACGAGGAAGCGGGTCGGGGCGACGCAGACCTGACCGGCGTTGCGGTACTTGTTGGCGCCGAGCACCTGCACGGCCTTGGTCACGTCGGCATCGCGGAAGACGATCGCAGGGGCGTGGCCGCCGAGCTCCATCGTGGCGCGCTTCATGTGCTTGCCGGCGAGCGCCGCCAGCTCCTTGCCGATCGCCGTCGAGCCGGTGAAGGTCACCTTGCGGATCACCGGGTGCGGGATGAGGTAGGACGAGATCGTGGCCGGGTCGCCGTAGACGAGGCCGAGCACGTCGCCGGGCACGCCGGCATCGAGCAGGGCCTGGATCAGGGCGGCGCAGCTCGCCGGGGTGTCCTCGGGCCCCTTCAGGATCACCGAGCAGCCGGTGCAGAGCGCCGCCGAGACCTTGCGCACCGCCTGGTTGATCGGGAAGTTCCACGGCGTGAAGGCGGCGACCGGACCGACCGGCTCGCGGATCACGAGCTGCATCACGCCCTCGGCCCGCGGCGGGATCACCCGGCCGTAGGCACGCCGGCCCTCCTCGGCGAACCAGTCCATCGTGTCGGCGCCGCCGAGCACCTCCATCTTGGCTTCCGCCAGCGGCTTGCCCTGCTCCTGGGTCATGATGCGGGCGATGTCCTCGACCCGCTCGCGCAGCAGGTTGGCGGCCTTGCGCAGGACCTTGCTGCGCTCGAAGGCCGAGACCTTGCGCCACGCCCTGAAGCCGCGCTCGGCCGCCTCCAGGGCGGCGTCGAGGTCGGCCTTCGTCGCGACCGCGAGCTGGCTCAGGGTCTCGCCGGTGGCCGGGTTGAGGATCGGCAGGGTCTCGCCGCCGGCGCCGTCGCGCCACTCGCCGGCGATGTGCAGTCGAACGTTCGGGAACATCGTCGCGTGCTTCCTTGGGTTGTCGGAGGGACGATGGCGGTCGTTCTACGCGCCTGCCGGGGTGATGCACAGTCCGGTTCCGGCATGGGAGACCCCGGAATCATGCGCGGCGACGGCCCCGGACCGGGACAAACCTGCCCGGAACCTTGCCGCGCGGCCTCGCCACGGCCGCGCTCGCACCGGAGCGCTCCGGGCGCGTTGACGAGACTGAGCCCCCGCTTCCGGGGGCAGGACCCCCGCGTCTTGGGTGCAGGACCCCCGCTTCCGGGGGCAGGACGCCAAGGAGATCACGATGGCCGGCAACGATCCCCGCCCGATCCAGGGCCATCCGCACGGTGTCCCGCAGGGCCGCTCGGTCGAGACCGTCGATCAGGTGAGCAGCGTCGTCATCCTGGGCTTCGCGGTGGCGGGTGCCGCGGTGGCGGCGGCCCTGAGCACCATCCTGATCTGAGCACGACAGCCCGGGCCGCCCCGGCGGAGCGGCCCTCCGCAGGTCCGCCGACGTCCTGCACCCGCATCCCTCCGCCGGTCGTTCACGGCCGGCGGACGGATGCTCAGCGGCCGGCCTCGGCCAGCAGCGCCGCGTAGATCTCCAGCAGTTCGCGTCCCTGGTCGTCGGCCGTCCGCAGGGCGGGCCGGTGGGCGGGGGGCCGGGTGTAGCGGTCCGGGTCGGCGTCGATCCGCCGGAGCACGCCAGTCAGGTCGTCCGGGCCGGCCACGTCGACGAGGAAGCCGTTCTCGCCCGGGCGCACGACCTCGCCCATGGCACCGAGCCGGCTCGCCACGACCCAGCAGCCGCTCGCCGCCGCCTCGCGCGAGACGAGGCCGAAGCTCTCGGGCCAGGTCGAGGGGGCGACGAGCACGTCGGCGTTCGCGTACAGTTCGGCGACCCGGTCGGACGGCACCTTGCCGAGGATGCGCACCGGCGTCGTCCCCCACACCGTCTCGCTGTCGTCGCCGGGATCGCGGAACAGGTTGACGATGGTCAGTTCGAGGTGGGCGAACGCGGTCGCGCGCAGGGCGGCCTCGATCAGGTAGGCGCCCTTGTGGGCTTGCGTGCCGCCGAGATGGAGGAGCCGCACGCGGCCCCGGGCCGGCACCCGCTCGGCCGGGTCGAGGCGCGACACGCCGTTGGCGACCACCCGGGCCTCGAAGCCGCAGGACCGGAACAGGTCGGCGAACGGCTCCGACACCGACAGCAGCGCGCGGGCCTTGCCGAGCGCGCTGCGCAGCCGCTCGCCGCGGGCGAGGCTCTCGGCCGGGCCGATCCGGCGCGAGAATTCCTGCTCGGGGAGGTTCCGGCCAGGGAGGCAGAGCCGGCCGTCCTCGTCGGTGAGGAAGCTGTAGTCCGACAGCCACCACGCGTCGTGCAGGGTGACGAGGTAGGGCACGCCCGCCGCCTCGCACGCCTCCGCGACCGCGACCGAGAGGCGCTGGAGGCAGTGGATGTGGACGAGATCCGGCTTGACCAGCCGGATCACCTCGGCGGCGTACTCGCCGACCCGGGGATTGTGCGGCCGCCAGTCCATGTCGATTTCCTGCGGCGTCGCGATGCGGAACACCGGGATGCCGCGATAGGCGTCGATCCGCGCCGCGCCGCTGGCGTCGTTGTCGTCGTCGCTCGTCAGGACCGCGAAGTCGATGGCGTCGCCGGCCTGCTCCAGGAACAGGTCGACGTTGTCCTTCAGGACCCGGGTCGCGCCACCGATCGTCTGGGGTGGGAAGAACACGTTGGCGAACAGGATGCGCGGTCGCTCCGGGCGCGGCGTCGGCGGCCGCGGCACGGCCGGCCCGGTCGCCGGGACGTAGCGGGCCTCGAACGCCGCGCGCGCCCGGTGCCCGGTCTCGCGCCGCCGCTCCGGCTCGTCGATCCAGTGCCGCAGGATTCCCGCCGCCGCGCGCCAGCCCGCCGCCGGCTGGCCGAACGCGTCCGCGCCGGGGCGGGCGCTCCGGCCGACATGCAGGCACGGCAGGCCGAGCGCCGCGGCCTCGGCGCCGGAGGCGTCGGCTCCGGCGAGGTCGATCACGCAGGCGGCCTGCCGCATCACGTCGAGGTCGCGTCCGTCGAGGCCGCCGAGGGGAACGGCACGGACCCGGTGGGCGAACGCGAGCAGATCGGGCGGGACCCGGCCGGCCCCGAGGAGCACGCGGAGGCCGGGGCGCTCGGCGAGGAGCGTGCGCAGGAGCGCCGTCATCTCCGCCGGAACCTCGCCGCCGGGAAGCCGGACCAGCACGGTCGCGGCGCCGGCCGGCCCGGGCTGCGCCGCCGGCGGGCGGGCCAGCGCCCCGATGCAGACCGCCCGGCGGTCGCGGGTGAGCGCCTCCAGGGCGAGCAGGGCCTCGGGCAGGGGCGCGACGCCGCTGTCGCACAGACCCATCGCGAACCGCGCCCGCTCGCACGACAGCAGGGCGCGCAGGGCCGGGCCGGGCGAGCCCCGGAACGGCGGCGCGGCGCGCCCGTCGAACCCGCCGATCCAGTAGAGGACCGGAATGCCGAGGGCTCGGGCGTACTCGGCGAGGCGGATCACGTCGAGATCGGCGCGGGCCTCGTGCAGCACGAGGCAGGACGCCCACGGCAGCCGGCCCACCGCCTCCGCCCGCCGCTCCCGGCGGACCAGCCGGACGTTGGGCCCGAACCGATCCCGCAGGCCGGCCTCGCCGGAGCGCTCGTCGCCGCCCTCGCCGTCGAACAGCGACCCGTCGCTCACCACCAGCGTCTCGTGCCCGGGCAGGCGGCGCGGCCCGAAGGCCGGGACCTCCTCCGCGACGGCGGCGCGGAACCCGGCGAGGAACGCGGGGAGGCCGGCCGCGGCCGGCTCGGCGGCGGCGTGGTCGAACCAGCTCCGCAGCACGCCGTCGCGGGCGCGCCGCCACGTCTCCTTGTCGGCCCAGGCCGCGCGGCCGGCCGCCAGGATCGCCAGGGCACGGGCGAAGTCGCCGAGGCGCGCGGCCAGGCCGGCGCCCTCGATGTACGACCAGCGGTCGGTGCGGCCCGCGTCGATCGCCGTCTGGAATCCGGCCAGCGCCTGCGCCGGCCGGCCCTGCACGCGGTCGATGTCGCCGATCTGGTGCCAGATCCGCCCCGGCGTGCCGCCGGCCCGCAGCGCGTTCTCGTAGCCCTGGCGGGCGGCGTCGAGGAGCCCGCGGCCGCGGGCGCGGCGGGCGTAGACCTCCCACAGCCGCGCCGCGCCCGGTCCGTCGACGAGATCGGGGAAGGCGGTGTAGTCGCCGTCCATGAACCGGGCCAGCAGGTCGACGTCGTCGGGGGCGGCCGCCCCGCCGGCTCCGGCGGGGGCGTCCTCGTCCGCGGCCGGGGCGGCGTGCCGGCTGCGGAACAGCCCGACCCGGAAGGCGGAGGGGAAGTCCTGCTGCTCGACCAGCGCCGTCAGCCGGGCCGCGGCCGAGGGCGGCTCGCCGGCGCCCGCGCCCTGGTCGAGCCAGTGCCGGTACAGCGCCTCGTCGTCGAGGTCGCCCAACTCCGGATGGCGTCCGCGGTGGAAGGCGGGATCGAACCGGCTGGCGAGGCCGAGCGGCGCCAGCCGGGTGATCCCCTCGCGCAGGAACGCCGCGACGGCATGGGCGCGCGAGACCAGCGGCCCGGACCAGCCGCCGTTGAGCGCCTGGAACTCGGCGACCTGGAGGTGATGGAGCCAGGCGCCGCGCCGCAGGCCGGCGCGCCGGAACAGGATCGCGCTCACCGGCATCCCGCCGTCCCGCTCGGCCTGCTCGGCCGGATCCAGGCGCACGAGGCCGCGGCTGACGAGTTCGGCGAACTCGTCGTCCTGCAACCCGAAATCGCCCCGGTAGGCCCGTCCCTCCTGGCGCCCGAAGACGAGGTAGTGCTCCTTGGCGCGCCAGGGCTCCACAAAGCCGAGATCGGGGTGGAGGGTCTGGTATTCCTCGGGGTCGAAATCCGGCGGCAGCGGGCCGCGTCCGCGCTCGAGCCGCGCGATCAGGTCCTCGGGCGTTCCGGCCCGGCCCTCGCGGATGCCGAAATCGAGGAAGTGGCGCAGCAGCGCCGCGTCGTCCATCAGCCGCAGGTCGGGGTGGTAGACCCGGTAGAAGTCCGGATCGAACGGCCGCGCCCCCGACCGGACGCGGCGCAGCAGGAGCCGGCGGGCGACGAGGCTGCGGACGCGCCGGTCGTCGAGGACCCGCCGGAGCACCGAGCGGCGGGGCGCCGCCGCCGCCGGGGACGGCGCCGCGTCGGGCACGCGCCGCGCGCTCGCCAGGATCGAGCCGGGAATCCAGTAATCGTGCCGCTTGGCGTAGCGGTAGATCTCGTCGGCCGACAGGTCCGGCAGCACGGCGGCGACCGAGCGGCGCCGGCCGCTGACCGCGTCGGCCTCGTAGATCTCCGCCTGCATCTGGCGCAGGGTCGGCAGGTCCGGGGCGGCGAACCGCGCGAGCAGCGGTTCGGTCAGGAAGCTCCAGTGCTCGGTCAGCGCCATCCAAAGCAGGATCACGTCCTCGGGCCGGTGGCCGGCCGCCTTCAGCACGGTCTCGCTCGGGTACTCCGCCTCCGGCGTGGGGCCGGTCTCGAAGCACGGCGCGACCCGGTCGCCGCGGGCCTCGTAGGCGAGGAGCGGGCCGTAGGTCGGATGCTTGAAGAAGAACTCGAGCCAGGCGTAGCTGTCGACGAGCGAGGCCGGCATCGCGTGGCTCTCGAGCAGGGAGCGGGCGGCGAAGACGACGTAGGGTTGGGCCAGGACGGCGTTCTGCGCGTGGTTGCCGTTGGTGGCGATCAGCGCGAGGTCGATGGTCGGCGGCCGCGGCGCCCCGGCGCGCGGGCTCTCCTGGAGGAAGAAGCTGTTGAGGTCGCGCGCGACCGTGCCGGAATAGCCGACGTCGCACAGCGTCACGCGGCGGTGTTCGAAGAAGCCGAGCTGGTCGAGGTAGCGCTCGGCGAGGCCGCGCTTGCGCAGCAGCGAGGCCCGGATGGCCTCGGACAGCGTCGCGCGCCGGTAGGCCTGGACGACGAGGTCGGACTGCGTCGCCGAGTCGTAGCTGCCGCCGCCGAGGACCTCCGGCACCTCGGCGATGCCGAGCAGGTCGGAGATCTGCCGCCCGGTCGCCCGCCCGTGGCAGAGCCAGAACGCGAATCCGATCGCCTGCGGCAGCCAGTCGGCGTTGAAGTTCAGGGCCAGCCAGCACGAGGTCGCCCGGCTGAGAAACAGGTCCGAGGTGCCGATGCCGGCGAGGTGGTCCCGCAGCAGCGGCCAGTCCCAGTCCTGCCAGACCCGGTTCAGCAGCAGGCCGTCCCGGCTCAGGAAGTACAGGTGGTCGGAGCGGTTGTTGAGCGCGTGGAAGCGCGTGTGCAGCAGGAAGAGCTTGACGAGGTCGGCGATCTCGTCGTGGATGTCGGGCCGGCGGCCGTAGGCGGGCCGTTCGAGGTGCAGGTGGGCGTGCTGGTCGACATGCGTCACCGCCAGCCCGGCCCCGCGGCCCATGGCGATGTCGGAATGCGGGTTGTCGCCGCAATGCATCACGTCGGACGCCGCGACGCCGAGCCGGTCGAGCACCACCTCGAACAGCCGACCGGTCTGCTTCGTCGCCCCCTCGTCGAGCGAGACGAAGACGTGCTCGAAGAAGTCCCGCAGGCCGAGCCGGGTGAGGATCTCCTCGATCCACGCACCCGGGAAGTACATGTCGGAGACCGCGATCAGCCGCTTGCCCCGGGCCTTCAGGCGCGCCAGCATCTGCGCCGCGCCGTCGACCGCCGCGAGGTTCTGCAACTCGAGGTCGTACTCGAACCGCACCACGTCGCGCACGAGGCCCTCGTCGTGGGGCGCCGCGCCCGGGAAGCTCCTCAGGACCTGCGTCCAGATCGTCTCCAGGTCGGGCTCCTCGATCGCGAGGTGCGGCGAGGTCTTGAGGAAGTTGCCGGTGTTGTAGCGCGCCAGGGTGAGCCGCCCCGGGCCGACCGTCCCGAAGCGGCCGAGCCGGCCGAGCAGGTAGGCGCTGACGGTGTCGTGCACCTCGTTGACCGCCAGGAACCGGCGCCGGACGAGGGTGTCGAAGATGTCGAAGGAGACGATCGGCTGCTCGATCGCGAGCCGGCTGATCTCGCTCAGGGCCTGCACGGAGTGGTTCGGCTTCGACGTCATCACGGCTTCCTGCGCGATCCTGGGGCGCTGTGCCGCCGATGCGGCTGCAGACGAAGAGCGGGCCGGCCGGCCCGGGCGGGATTGCTGACGCCTGGTCGGCGCGCACGTCCCGCGAGCATCATCGATCGGGTATCAGGTTTCGTCATCTGAGCCGGGCAGCAATGAGGGTCATGGCTCGTTCCATGTCCGCCCGTGCCTGGGATCCTCACCCATTTCGATTGCCGCCCGGCCGGGATCTTCGGTGATTGACTTAAGTTACAATGGGAGTTTCCGCATGGGCCGCAGGATCGGCATCCTTGCGACGGGGGCGAGTTATTGGCCTGCGCTTGCACGACCCGTTCTTTCGCAGGCGCGAGAAGCGAATGCAATCCGCCCGCGCTGGAATCCGCAATTCCGCTCCGGTCGGTCGAGGACGGCCGCCAGCGGACGAGCGTGGCCGCCCCGCCCGGGCCGTCGCCGGCCCCACGACTTTTCGCGACGCCCGGCGAAGAACGGCGTTGACGCTGCCCGCGGCGCCCACTAAACGAACCCCACCGCGGCGCCGCAAGGCACCTCGGGCCCAGGTGGCGGAATTGGTAGACGCGCTGGTTTCAGGTACCAGTGGTGCAAGCCGTGGAGGTTCGAGTCCTCTCCTGGGCACCAACTTTCTCAGAAGGCTAGTGGCCTCAGAAAGTTGAGCCTTCTTAGAGCGATACGCTGAGCCGACCGTGCTACAACGGCGTGCTACAGAGATGCTCTTCAGGCTCGTTCGCCCGGTGAAACGGTCCGACTCCTCCCTCCCTCAGTTCACCCAACGCATCCCCCGAGACGTCCTCCCGCTGGTGGCCGGCCGCACGCTGGTGCTGCCTCTTGGCTGCGAGACGGTCCGCGTCCGCTTCACCGCTACGATGCGCAGCGTCCGCTTCTCGCTCCGCACCCGAGACCCCGCAGAGGCCAAGGCTCGCCAGGGGCAAGCCGCGGCGGCCCTTGAGCGGTTCTGGGTCAGCCTGCGCACTGACGCACCCGCCGCCCTCAGCCATCAGCAGGCCACGGCCTTGGCGGGGGAACTCTATCGTGCGTGGTCTGACGGCGGAGCCGGCCGCACCATTGCCGTGCAGCACATGCCTGATGGGCGCTGGGAGCGGGCCCGCAGCATGCCGGCGGAGGAGGAAGCGGCCTTCGCCTCGGCCCGGGGGAAGCTTGAAGCCGCCATCGAGGCCGACGACACAGCGGGCCTGGAGCCGACGCTAGGCCCCCTGGTGGACCGCCTATTGCTGGCTCGCGGCGTCTCCAGCGTGGATGCCGACTCGCGGGCGGTGCTTCTTGATGCCTTCGCGCGGGCCCTGCGAGATGCCTTCGCGGCCCGGGAGCGCAATGCCGGAGGCGACTACAGCCCCGACCCGAACGCGAACCGCTTCCCGGAATGGCAGACTGAGCAGCAGGGGAGGGGGCCCGAGCCGGCCAAGCCCGCGCCTGTCCCCGCCGGGAAGACCACCCTGACGGGCCTCGTGGCGGACTGGTGGACGGAGCGGCAGGCGGCGGGCCTGAAGCCCAGCACCCATGAGAGCTACCGGAACACGGTGGCGGCCTTCGTGGCTTACCTGAAGCATGATGATGCGGGCCGGGTGACGGCGGAGGACGTGCTCGGGTTCAAGGATCACCGCCTAGCCACCATCAACCCGCGCACCGGCAAGACGATCTCGGCCAAGACCGTGAAGGACAGCGACATCGCGGGGCTCAAGGCCATCTTCGCGTGGGCCGTGGCCAACCGGAGGATGGCGAGCAACCCAGCCAAGGACGTGACGCTGAAGCTCGGCAAGGCGCGGAAGCTGCGGAGCAAGGGGCTCAGCGACGCGGAGGCCCACGCGATCCTCCGGGCCGCCCTCGCGTACCAGCCCGGGAAGGGGGAGCGCCCGCAGACGGCCGCCGCCAAGCGTTGGGTGCCGTGGCTTGCCGCCTATACGGGGGCGCGGGTGGGCGAGCTGGCGCAGCTCCGCAAGCAAGACCTCCGGCAGCAGGGTCCGTACTGGCTCATCACCATCACGCCCGAGGCCGGCACCGTGAAGACCAATGAGGCGCGGGAGGTGGTCTTGCACCCGCACTTGGTCGAGCTAGGCTTCCCGGAGTTCGTCGCGAAGGCCCCGGCCGGCCATCTGTTCCTGAAGCTCGGCAGGGAGGGCGACGTGCTCGGCCCGCTCCAGGGCTTGAAGAACCGCCTGACGGAGTTCGCCCGGTCCCTCGTGCCGGACCCGAACGTCGCCCCGAACCACGGCTGGCGGCACCGCTTCAAGACGGAGGGTCTGAGCGCCGGGATGGGCGACAGGGTGCTTGATGCCATCCAGGGGCACGCCCCGAGGACGGCGGGGGGCGGCTACGGCGAGGTGACGGTCAAGGCGATGGCGGAGGCCGTGGCGAAGCTGCCGCGGTATGAGGTGAGCTAAGAGAGCCAGTCGGCTCCTAAAACGATAAAGCCCCGCCGGAGCGAGGCCCTGCTTGCATGCACCATGCAGCCTGCACAACTAGCGATCAGGCAGTGCCATGGCAAGTTCAAACGAGCCAAGACGCACGCTGGTACGCACTTGCGGTGCCGCTCTCTGCGCAACGCGCACTTGCGGGGCAACTTGTTGCGATTGAGCACGAAGGGCCATCAGCTCTTCGAAGCGGGCGATGTGGCGGTCAGCCACAGGCGCACCTCTCCCAGGCGTTTCGGCCAAGTGCCGACCCGCTGCGTCGCTGATCTGTTCCAGCTGCCGCCTTGAGAGTGTGGTCATGGACGCCTCCTCGCGTTCATAGCGGGAACCTAGGGGTTTCGGTTGGGGCTATCAAGAGGTGGGGGCAAATACCCATCGGTGCCTCCCATCCGCGCTAAGGTACGCGTCCGCCGTCCGGTACCCCAGCCCATTTAAGCATTCTGCTATTGCCGCATATTTAACGAGTGCCTGAGGCGGAAGTTCCGTATCGTAGGTAGACATGGTGATGAGAGGTGGATTAACCTCTGTTACCAACTCGCATACGCCTCGCATTATAAGATTAAGAACGGTTTCTCGGTGATTGGGGTGAATGAAATCTCGCTTTGTTTCCTGACTAAAATCTACTGGCGTTACATCCCAATCCTTGTCCATGTATTTAAGCCTAATGCCAAATCTTAGATCAAAAACCCCACTGGAAGAATGCAGGGCAGAACCACCTTCCATAAGTATAATCGACATAATTACAATCCGCCTGGTCTCAGGCAGGAATCCTAGGCGAAACTCGATGTAGTGCTCATCACCGAAGGGGACGGTCGATATACCCGGAGGGAAATCAAGCTCAATATCCGAGACAAACTCGTTCATGCGGTCTGCTCTGCGGAAAATGAGCGTTTGTCGGGGGGCGGTCTCTCTATCAATCCTGTTCGGCGCTGTCAGCCCCTCTTTGGAGAGGGCTGAGTGATGTGCTCAAGAGCACGCTGCCGCCGGCATCCAAAGGCACCTCTAAGCACTTGTCACCGCACCGGAGAGCGGCGGAGAGACAGTCACCTCTCCGCCGGCTGCTGCTGGCCTATTCCGACCCCGCCGGGACCCCTCCCAGGTCCAGCCCCGTCGCCCTCCCAAGCCGCTCCAGATACCCCGCGCCGACCTCACGGTCCGACTTCACGCCATCCTTCCGGGCCACCGCGGCGTTCCCCTTCACGCGCTGCTCAAAGACCGCCTTCCGCACATTGGCGTCCCGCAGCAGCAGCTTCCCGGCCGCCTCCCGGAACTTCGCCACGGTGCCGGTGAGCATCGCCTGGCGGGTCCCCTTCTGGTCAGCATCGCCGTCCGGTGCCCGCCCATACGCCTCGGTCAGCATGATGCGGGCCACGGTTTCCTTGAGGCTCGGCCCTGAGCCCGGCTTGCCAGCTAGCTCCTGATAGACCTCATAGGCGTTGCGCCCATCCACGGTGCGGAGGTCGCGAAGGTCCACGCCGCGGTATGTCGAGCTGGGAGGACCGAACGGGCTGACCCCCGCCTCATCGATCATGCGCCGCACCTCGGCATCCACCATGCTGCCGGAGCCGGTGACCCACAGCCCCTTATGGACCGTGAGGGGGTCTCCGAACACGTCTCGCCGCGCCGGCAGCCGCTCGGACAGGCCCGGGACGGTGGCCATGATCTTATCCACCACGCCCCGGGTTTCCCGCATCAGCGGGTCCGGGTTGGCGAACCGGAGGCCCGACGCGAAGGGGACGAAGTTGGCCGCGGTCTGCCCCGCCACCTTCGAGAGACCCCGCTCCGGGCTGGTGATGGCGGTGATCGTGTCGTTGAGCGAGGTCAGGTAGGTCTTCTGCCCGAGCTGCTTGACCAGCGAGAGGAAGACCCCGCCGAGGGCCGCCGTCGCCTGCTCCCCGAAGCCGTCGCCATCGTGGTCCCGTTCCAGGATATCCACCACGTCCGCCATGATGCCGAAGGGCATCGCGATGGGATCGTAGCGGCCGAAGTTCACGTAGGTGGGTCGCCCATCCTCCCCGGGGATGACGAAGCTGTAGGGCTGCCATCCGGTGGCCATGAGTTGGCGCTTCAGCTCCGCCTTCTCCGGCCCGCCGCCGGTCACGTAGCCGGCATGGGTGAGCATCGCCGCGGTGGCCATGAAGAGGGAGCCCATGGCGGCCTGCCCGATGGCCTGCGCCTGAGCCTCCTGGCCCATGTCGCCGCGGATCATTCGGCGGAACTCGGTCTGCGCCAAGTTGAGCCCCGGCGTCATCTTCCAGCCCATCCGAAGGACGTTGGTCGGGGTCTTCACGAACGGCAGGACGAAGCGCAGGGCCGGCACGTTCTGCACCATACCTTGCACGCCCGAGCCGAGGGTCTTCGGCAAGAGGTCCTGCTGGAAGGTGGCGATGTTGGCCTCTTCGAGGGCCTTGAGGTCCACCGCCCGGCCGGCATCGTCAAAGGCCGCGTCGAGGGTCCGCCGGACGTGCTCCGTTAGGGCTGGTCCCTCCAGCCCCGCCGCGATGCCCTCGCCGTGGGCCGCCGCCATGACCTTGGAGCGGTAGACCGCCTGCTTCACCAGCTCATCCACGGAGCCAAGCGCCCGGGTCGGCGTGCCGGCCGCCTTCATGAACCCGGTATAGGCATTGCTCAGGATGCTCGGGATGCTGTCCCACGGGCGGAAGCCCTCGGCGACCCAGTTGACCGACCGGCCCGCTGAGGAGGCGCTGACCTCCGCGGCGTGCGGGGCGAGGATGCTTTCCCCGGTCTGCCACGTGCGGACGGCATCGCGCCACGACTCGTGAAAGGCGCCGAACAGGTAGCTGTACTGCCGGGCGTTCTCGGCGACCCGGGCCATATCCCCCTGCACCGCCCCGCCGATCATCCGCTCCAGCGGGCGGGCCCCGACCATATACAGGTTGGTCGAGAGGTTCACGAAGTGGGTCCGCAGCCCCCAGAGGAGGTTGTTGACGTACAGGTACGAGGCATCATCCACCACCTTGCTCCAGAAGCCCTGCCGGAGCAGCCTGTCCGCGACCCGGGGGTCTCTGCCCGCCGACTCGATGAGCGTCAGCATCCCGGCATCCGAGAGCTTGCCCATCGCGGCCACGTCTTCGAGGCTGTAGCCGAACTCCGTCCTCTGCCGGCGCAGGGTTCGCGCGGCGTTCGACACGATGGTGGCCGAGTGGGCCCGCGCCGTGGCTGCCACCTGGTAGTGGCCGCGGAGGGCCGTCATGGCCGCCGAGAGGTCCCCGCCGTACTCCTCCAGCATCCCGAGCTTGATGCGGTCCGCGAGGTTCTGCGCGTCCTGGGAGGCCCGCAGTGTAATGAGGTCGGCGGCGGCAACATCGGCCACCATCTCCCGGGCATTCGAGCCGGCGAGCTGGAGGGTGCCCATCAGCTCGGCCGGATCGTCGCCGTAGATGGCCACCCGTTGCGCCACCATACGGTCTGCCATGGCGTCCGAGAGCACGCCGTCAGCATCCCCGCCCTTGGCCGCTGCGATCTCCCCGGCGAACTCATCGGAGACCCGGCGGATGACCTGATCGAGGGGCGAGCGGCCGGGCTCGTGGCCGGGCTCTACGCTGAGCTTCTGCCACGGGATGCGGCCACCGTCGCCGAACCTGTAGCCGCGCTCGATGGCGCCGTCCCAGCCGCCCGGGGAGAGGAGCTGTTCCGTGTCGGCCCGGCCGTGGGCGATGAGCCGGGAGACCTGATCGTCGGTGATGCCGAGAAGCTGGAGACCGGAGGGCTCGGCCTGAGCCGGCACCGTGCCGGGGAGACCCCCTTCCCTCACCCCCGCCCCGGGCAGAACCTCGTCGGGCAGCGCCGAGACCGTGGCGTCACGCTGCGCCGAAGCCGGCATCGCGGCGGCATCCGGCCCGTAGTCCACCGCCTCTCCGGCCGCCTCCCGCTCCGCCAGGGACCGCCGGGGGCTCCGGGCTGACATGGCGCCGGACGCGAGGGCATCGGCAGGTGGGACCGCCGGACGCTCCAGCGCAAGCGCCGCCTCGGCGTCGGCCACGGCCTGAGGGTGGGCTTCCCGCAGCGCCTCGACGGCAGCCGTATCGCCCTTGCTCGCCGCCAGCTTCGCTTCCTGGTGGGCCACCGCCGTGCCGAGTTCCGAGAGGGCCGCGTCGGCTGCCTCCGGGGTCGCCGTGCCAGCCTTCCGGGCCTGCACCCAGGCGTAGCCCTTCAGGCTCGCCGCGAAGACGCCCACCAGGGCCACGTCCACCCCGATGGACTCCAGGGCGTTCTTCATCCGGCCGATGGCGGCGGAGTCGTTCGGGTCCCCGGCGAGGTAGCTGTTGACGGGGTTCTGGAGCCAGGACGGGCCCTTGGAGACGATCAGGTCGGACAGGCGGGGGCCATTGGGATCGAAGGCGACGGCTCCCACCGCAGCGGCCTTGGCGGTCTCCAGGGCGAGGGCGCCTTTGCGGCTGGCCTCCAGCGCCCCGATAGCCCCGCCCACCGCCGGCACCGCCTTGGCGAGACCCACCAGCTTACCGGCGCCGAGCATCCCCGTGGCGAACTGGGAGAGGCCGGAGACGAAGGAGTTGGCGATGGACTCCTGGGCAAGCTCCCGGTCGAGCCCTTCGAGGGCCCGGCGGGTCGGTGACTTGTCCTCCTCGGCGGTCTTGCCGAAGATGAAGTCCTTGGTCTCATAGATCGACTTAGCGGCACCCGTGACGATTGAGGCCGCTACCTGCCCCGAGGGGTCGGTCTTGATGTCGGGCGCGAAGGCGCCTTCCAGTGGGCGACCGTACTCGTCTACCGCGGGGGCGCCGGAGGGCTGGGCCGGGGCGGCGGCGGGGGCCGGGGTGCTGGCGAAGGCGCGGACCTCCTCCGGCGACAGACCCCCTCCAGCCTCGGCAGGTGCAACCGGTTGCAAGTCGGCAGGGGGCGGCGGTGCAGTGGCGGCGGAGGGCTCGGGCTCGGCCATCAGCGCCCGGATTTCGTCGGGCGTCATTGAGCCGGAAGCCGGCGGCGGGGCGGCTTGCGGGGCTGCGGGGGGCGGAGCCGGGGGCTCGGCCATGAGCTGGCGGATTTCGTCCGGTGTCAAAGGGGCCTTCCTTCTCAGTGGGATGCGGACGCGGAAAGGGGACCGGGCGGGGCCAAGGCACGGGGGCGCCTTCGCGCGAGGCATGAGGCCCCGCCCGGTGGTGGTGATGCTGGTGGTGGTGAGGGCCCGGGGGCCGCGACTAGGCGGTGGGCTTGCGGGTGCGGTGCTCGGGGAACGGCAGGATGTTGAGCCCCTTCTCCCGCACCCACCGCTCTACGGCGGCGTCGATCATCGCGGCCTGCCGGACCCGCTCCTCCTCTTCCTCGAAGACGCGCTCAAAGGCCCGCTGGATATCGAACGCCACGCCCTCAGGCTCGGCCTCGGGCTGCTGCTGCTGGTGATGGTGGTGCTGATGATCGTCCGTCACGGTGGTGGCCTCTCCGTCCGGGGTTGTGGTGGTGCTGCCGTCCATCCGTCACGCCCTCCGGGTCTGCGCCAGGGCCACCCGAGGCCGCCCTTCGCGGAGGCCCTGAAGGTTCACCCCGACGCCGAGCTGGTCAGCCGCCAGCCTGATGGCAGACATTGCGGCCTGCTGCTGGCCGGGCTCGAAGACCACCCTGCCCTCGGCATCCACCGGGTAGACCTCGGCCCCCTCTCCGTCCCCGCTGCGGACCACCACGAAGCGGCGCCTCGGGTTGTCGGATTGGGCCTTGCGGATCACCTCGGCGAGCTGCGGCGGGACTTGGGCGAGGACGGTCTCCGAGTTGCCCACCGGGTCCGGGTTGGTCTCCCGAAGCCGGGCCGCCTGTCCTGCCGGGGCGTTGGCGTAAGGGTCGGAGGCCGGCGGGGTGGACGGGAGGGCTGCCGGCCGGGAGAACATGCCCCGGATGCGGCCTGCCACCCCCGAGCCGGAGACGGCGGAGGTGAGGGTCTGAGCGGCCCGCGCGAGGCGGGAGCCCGGGAAGGCGCCGGTCCCCTCCAAGGCCGCCCGGACCTGCGACGGCGACACGAGGGCCTTGTTCACCCCGTCCCCCGCGTAGTGGCTGCGGCCGGTAGTGAAGTTCGGCAGGGCCGCCCACTCCTTCGCCAGCTCGTTCGCGAAGTCCTCCGTGCCGAGTTTGCCGGTGGCGAAGTCCCGGTAGCCCCGGCGGTTCAGCAGGGCCAGCGCCATGCGGTCCTGAAGCTCCGGCGTGAACGCCTCCCGGCCGGACAGACCCAGCTCCTTCTTCAGTCCTTCCAGCGTCCCGGCCATGAACTGGAAGCGGCCGGTGGCGGAGGATGCGGTTCCCCGATCCCGCGACCACGCGATGGTCTGGTCAAGGGTTCGCTTGCTCAGGTCCTCGGTGGCCCCCGCATTGCCGAAGACCGCGTTGTAGTTGCCCCCGCTCTCCGGGCCCGCCACGAAGTCGAGGATGCGGGCGGCCCGAGGATCGGCCTGAAGCTCCCGCGAGGCATACCCTCCCGCCGGCTGCGCGGTGGCCCCGAGCACGGAGGCGAACCGCTCGGCCACCTCCCGGCTCGGCGCGAAGGCGGTCGGGGTGCCGGCCTCGGGCGGCCTGCGGAAGCCGGCGACCTTGCTGAGCGGCAGGGTATCCTCCTGGACCCGGTTGTCGTCGTTGCCGGCGATATAGCGGACGCGATCCCCCTCGATGCCGACCACGAAGCCGACATGCCCGGTCGAGCCGGCGGCCATGGACTTGAAGACCACCACGTCGCCGCGGGTGGGCTGCGCGGTGCCGGTGCCGTAGTCGAGGAAGTCCACCGCCCGGAGCGACCCGCGCTTGGTCTTGCCGGAGGCGTCCAGGACGGCATCCACGAAGGCGGCGCACCAGGGCACCTTCACGGGATCGATGGTCTGGCCTGCCGACTTCGACAGGAAGGCGGTGAGGGCCTGGCGGTGCTGCGGGTTGGCCTCCCCGAACCCCTCGAAGCGGCGGGCGACCTGATCGGGGGTGGTGGTGCCAGTGAAGGTGTGCCCGTTGACGATGGCGGAGGTGCCATCGGAGGTGACGGAGCCGACGTAGGCGCCCTCGATGGCACGGGAGAAGGCGCGGCCGACCTCCTCCGTCTTGGGCGAGGAAGGCAGGGAGGCGGGCTCGATGGGCGTTCCGTCCGGTGCGCGGGGCCCTTCCGACTGACGGCCCAAGGCCGGAGCGGCGGGGGCGACCGGGGCCTTCACGCGACCCGCCGCGACGGCCCTGCGGAAGGCATCGTCCACCACCGCGGGGAGCGGCTTCTTCTGAGCGGTGGCCATCTGCTCCAGCGCGGCCCGGGTCTCCGGCGCCAACCCCTGGAACCAGCCTTGAGCCGCCTCGGAGGTGGGCGCCGGGGTGGCGGGGGCAGCGGCAGGGGGAGCGGCAGGCCGGGCCTGAGGTGCCACGGGCAGGGCCGGAGCCGGGGCGGTGGTGGCCTGAGGCTGGCCCTGTGCCGGACCCGCAGGTTGCGACGGGGCGGCGGGCTGCACGGCTTCGAGAGGCCGCCCGAAGTCGTCCACCGCTGGGAGACCACCCGGTTGCGGGGCGGGCTGCTGCGGGGGCGGCGCGAGGGGGTTGGGCCGGGTGACGGTGCCGCGAGGGGGCGGAGGGGGAACGCGACCCTGCGGGGTGTCTCCGGGAGCGGGGGCTTGCGCTGCGACAGGCGCCGAGCCACCGGGAGGCGCTGCGGCCCCGAAGGTGTTGGCCGTGTCGAGCCCGGTCCGATCATAGTAGGTCGTGCTCATCGGACCTTCCGGCTGCTTGAGCCGGTCCAGGAAGGCGGCGCCGATGGTCTGGGCGGCCTTCTCCCGCTCCAAGCTGGTGGCCCTCGGGTTCTCCAGCAGCCAGCTCATGAGGGCCTGCTTGTAGTCGGACGTGGCCTGCAAACCCTCGCGCGACATCGAGCCGTCATCGAAGAGGAGTTTGGAGGCGTCCTTCTCGACGGCCGTTTGCTTCTTCAGCGTGTCGATGATGGTCTTTGCGGTGCCGACGCGAAGCATCTCCTCCAGCTTCGGCCCCTCCGTCTTCATGCCCTCGGCGAACTTGAAGGCGTGCTCAAGGTCGGCCCGATTGCGGAAGACACCATCGCGAATGCCCTGCTGCACCCGCTGGAGCCCACCCCCGTTGATGATGTCGGTGGTGACGGCGAGAAGGGCCTCCGGGTCCGAGGTCCGCTCTCCCTTCCCGACCTCATCCCGCCAGCGGATGGCGTTGATGCGGAAGTCCGGGTCCACCTTCTCGCCCCTGGCCAGCAGGGCTTCCGGGAGCGGGGCCCGCGGGTCCTTCGTGATGGCGAGGATGGTGTCTCGCGTCACATCGTCCTTCGCCGCTGCCTTCTCCTCCCGGCGCCGCTTCTCGTCTTCCTGGATGGACCGCCGTCCCATCGTCTCCAGCGTATCGATGGTCTTCTGGCGCTGGTCCCGGCCATACGGGGTGTTGGCCCAGGTATAGTCCTTGCCCGGCACCTTCCGGTCCAGAAAGCCCAGGAGCTTCGGGTCCCGCTTGGTGATGGCCGCGGTGGTGACGGTATCGATGAGCTTCGTATCGAGGTCGGTCTCGCTGAGGCCCTTCTTCAAGCCGTCCGCGCGGATAGCCTCCAGCTCGCCGAAGGCGCCCACGTAGTCGGTGCCCTTCTTCGAGGCGAGGCCGGCGGTGTCTGCGGCGTCGAGGACCTGCTCCCCCCGGGCCGAAAGGGCGGTCGCGAAGCCTTCCTTGGCGGCCCGCGACACGTCGCCGATATGGCGCTGCTGGAGGTTGGCGCTGGCCTGCCTCACGTGCGGGAGGAGGCCCCGGAGGACGTCCCCGTCCTGAGTCTTGATCTTGTCTTTGAGGAAGCCCGTAAGGAAGCCGTTGAAGGCGTTCGGGTCGGTCGAGGTCTTCTCGGGCCAGGCATCGTAGGCGGCGGCGAGCTGTTCTTGAAGCTGACCTCCGGCGACGTTGCCTTGAGCTTGCTTGAAGCCCCGCAGGAAGGCGGGGGAGCTTTGGGCCGGGACCGCATCGGATGCTACGCCTGCGGCGAAGCCCTGTTCGGTCTGGCTGTAGAAGGCGGCCTCTCCCCGGAGACGGTCGGCCTCCTCCGCCTCGGCATCCCGCTTCTGCACGAAGGACTGGAGGGAGCCTCCGAGCCCCGAGAGGGAGCGGGCGAGGTCTTGCAGATTGGTATCCCGCGAGGGGGCTTGGGCTGTCACGAAGGTGTCTACGGGCGAGGCGACGGGGCGCAGGGCCTCCGTCAGCTCGACGCCCCGGTAAGGCGCACGGGCCATCCGGTGGGTTCCTTAATGTCGATGTGAGGGGTAGCTCGCCGAAGGGGCAAGCGGTGCGGGGGTGGCTGGGATGATGGACAGGCTGGCCAGGGCTCGGCGCCACCCCACGTGAACCAAGCCCTGGCCTCTGCCTCCCCGCCGTCAGCCCGCTAGGGGCGAGGCTCGGGGAAGTCGGGGGCGGTCGGCAGTGCTAAATCCCACCGCCTTACGCCTCAGAGGGTTAGCCGGCGGTGAGACCCACCGGCCGCAGGAGGTGCCGCCCGTGCTCGGCATCGAACAGGCGGAAGGCGCCTCGAAGGAAAGCCTCGTACTCCTCCCGGCTGAGGAGGTCGGACAGACCCCAGTCCCGGGCGTTCCGGTCGTACAGCTTCAGGGCGAGCGCGATGGCACCCGCCCGGGTCCGCTTGGCGCGGGGGCTGTCGGTCTCGACGCTGAGGCACCAGGGGGTGAGGTCGTGATGGTCGCCGAGAAGCCGGACCGACTGGCCCACCTCGGCGCCGGCCATGAGCCGCTGAAGGGTGAAGCCCTCCGCCAGCACCTCGACGTAGTGCTGTTCCCGGCCGCCCTTCTTGTTCGTATCGATGAAGGGCACTCCCCCGAACAGGGACAGACCCCGCAGGATGAGGATGCCCGAAGCGGGCGCCTGCCGGGGGTTACGCTCGCCGATGCGGAAATCCAGCACGGGGCCGTAGAGCGGGTGCGGGGCCGCGATGCTGATGGCCGAGATTGACCCCTGCGGGAGGCCAGCCTGGGCAAGCCCGAGGTCCGGCGCGGGGTGGCCTTCGGGGTCCTGAAGATGGCCCACGGCCTGGTTGTAGAGGGCCAGGGTCGCCGTCAGGGCCTCCCGGGTGGTCGGGGGGTACTTCGAGGAACGGCGCCGGGTGACGGTGGTGGGAGTGGCGCTCACGGTATCGGTCAGCATGGGGTGGCTGAGTCCTTATGGTTGGCGATGTGGCAGGGTGATCCTGCCGGGTGGTCACAGCCGCCGACCCGAGCCCTGAGCCGCCATGAAGCGGGCATGAGGCATCGCCCTCCCGGCGAGGTGCCGGATGGGTGCGAGGGGGCGGGAGCTGTGATGGGTGAGGAGCGGAGCCGGGGCGGCTACGACGCTCGAAGGGGTCTCAGCGACCGCTCAGGGGCCGCAGGAAGTGCTTGCCGTGCTCGGCATCGAACAGGCGGAAGGCGCCCTTGAGCAGGGCCTCGTAGGTCTCGATGGTGATGATGTCTGCCAAGCCCCAAGCGGCGGCGTGACGTTCGTATCGGCGCAGGGCGTGGGCGATGGCCTCCTGCCTACCCCGGAGCGCCCGGTGCCGGCCCGGCTCTACGCGGAGAGACCACGGGCAGAGGTCATCCCTCCCGTTCAACTGTGCCACCACCTCCTCCGCGTCGGCATCAGCAAGCAGGCGGGGCAGCGTGAAGCCGGCCGCCAGCAGCACGATACCGCCCGCATCAGGCGGCCCCCGATAGCTGTTGTCGAACGCATGCCCCTCGAACAGGGACAGGGCGCGGAGCACGAAGAAGCCCAAGGGGACCGTATGAGCGGTCAGCCCTTCGTCCCGCTTGTACTGGCACATCGGGGCAGCCTTGAAGCTGACTACCACCCGATCATGCTCAACGGCGAGGTTGGCGGAGGCGACGTAGCCCTGCGGGAGACCCCTCAGGAGCAGTTCTCGGTCGGGCGCCGGGGCAACCTCAGGCTCCAGAGCGTAGCGCACCCATTGATCGTGATAGGTGAGAAGCCCTTCGACCGTCGCCGCGGTGGCGGGAGGATACTTGAAGCGGGGCCTCGGGTAGACCTTGCGGACCTTCGGGGTACTTGTGGCAGCCGGAGGGGTCGGGGGCGGCTTGGAGGGGGCTTTGCGCTTGGCCATAGCGGGGTGGCTTTCGGCGAGGCTGATAGGGTGACCGGTTTAGGCGCCACCGATGGTATCTCTCGGTGGTAGGTCTCTATTCCTAATGGCATCAAGGGTCGGGGGCTGAGGAGTGCCACCGCCGTTGCCCCGCTCGGGGGCATCTCGCAGGGGGTCCAGAATGCTGGAGCTTGGAGGCTGGCGGGGAGCTATCTCTTCTCATTATGCTACGTGTTGTAGCGACACTCTGCCTCTCCCTGGTCAAGGCATTCTGGGACCAGGAGTATCAGGCACCAAGCTGTCCCTTCGGCTAGATGCGGCCACGATGCTAATTGACATGCCTGTGCGCAGCTTGCTGGTGCCTCTGGAGCGGGCTGCGGGCGGGACCTGAAGTTGGCCTTCAGGACCAGGGGCGATAGGATTTCCGTCCTTCCAAGACCCCCTAATCCCATCCTCCTCCCCGGTTGATCCCCTGAGCTGGGCATGAGGCAGTGCATGAGGTGACCATGAGGGGACTGCCCTCGGTGGTGGTCACCCTCTGCACCATCCCCTCGCTAGGGTGGCTGCCCCCGCCTCCGTCCCTTCCAGGCCACCACTAGGAGGGGAACCAGGGAGGTGAGGAAGACTAGCAGGGCATCCAGTGCCCCTTGAGCCTTGTCGGTGATGGTTGTGTCTCCTCCTCTCCAGATGCTTCGAGGAAGGCCCCTAGGTCTAGCCTTGGTGACACTAATGTCACTTTGAGCACTGCTCCTTCATGTGCCTCGCAGTGACCCACCAAGGGGAAGGAGATGGGATGCGATGCTAACGCATCTGCTGGTCTCTCCCTCCTATGTCTCCTATAGCTATAACCTAGAGGCCCCCTTCATATACGAAGCTATTTGGGGTCTCTAAGTCCTTGATTTCATTAAGCCCGCTTCCAGCCTACCTCTTGGCCGGCTTCAGCCCCGCCGCGCGGCGATCCGCCCGGCCCATCCTCGGGAGCCCGTAGTCGTCGTCCCCGTCGTCAGGCCCAAAGATCCGCTCCCACTCTTCGTCGGTGTGACGCTGGCGCGTCTACCTGGCGGTCCGAAGCTGTCGCGAAGCTGCCCCACGCCTGCGCCAAGCCTCCCCGCCATGGTGACACGCGGCCACCGTGATGGCGCTGCCCTCTTCATATCCTCCGCTACTACAATTTGCTCTCAGGACCCCCGCCAGGGCCCACGAGACCCATCAGGCTAGGGTGGATGCCGGATTGCCCTGGCGAGTCCTGGCGGGGCTGCTGGGTGGCTTCCCGGGGCTACTGCTGGCGGGGGTGGTTGGCGGGGAGGGCCGAATAGCTCATCGGCCTACCTTTGCCTTCGTGGCGGCGCTGCGCTTCTCCAGCAGGCTCCCGAGGATGCCCGAGACCGCCCCGGATGCTGCTCCTGGCGAGGTGCGCAGGGGCCGAGCCACCTCCCGCAGTAGACCCACAGCCGGCGCCTCCCGCTCCCGCCGCTCTTCGAGGAAAGCCATCACGGCTTCCAGGGTGAACCGCCGCGGCGCCGAGACCCCGAGGCCCAGCCGTATGAACTCGATGTTCCCCGCGCGGACGTGCTGGCGGAGCGTGGCGTCATCCATCGGCAGCAGCTCGCACAGCTCGGCGCTGGAGATGGTGGACTTCTTCTCGAAGGCTGCTGCTAGGGGGGCCGGGATCATCATGGCGCCACCGCCCTACGCTTGGCCTGCTCTCCGGCTGCCTGCTGCCGCTCGGCGATCCGTCTCGCGCGTTGAGCCTTGAAACCGCTTTCCGCCTCGCCAGAAGTCGTACTGGTAGTACGGGCTCTTGTCCGACTTGCTGACTGACACGGCTGGATCCTGCTCCGCTCGGTGAGAAACCGCATGACGGCCTCCAGGGTGAAGGCTCGCCGTGGCGACCGCTCCCCGAAGCCCGTCTGCACGTAGCTGATGTTACCAGCTTTGCAGTGCCGGCGAAGCGTCTGCTGGTTGATCGACAGGAGCCGGCACACCTCGGAGGGCCCGATCACCGCCCGGTCGGAGAAGGCTTCAAGCACTGCGGCGGGGACTGTCATCGCTGCTCTCCCGCTCTTCTTTGCAGCCGCTCGGCTCGCAAGCTCTCGCGCAACGCCTTCAAGTCGCCACCCTCCCAGCCCGGAGCCGGCTGCCGAGCGCCGACCCGCCTGGGCTTGGGATCGGGAGGGCTCTCCGTCACCGTCCGCTCAGCGAGGAAGCGGGAGATGGCCGCGAGGGTGAAGGACCGGCGGTGACCGTGGCCGAGCCTCACATAGGAGATGTTCCCGGCCTCGCAGTGCCTCCGCAAGGTATCCGCATCCATCGGCAGGAGGCGGCACAGCTCCGGCCCCGAGATGGTCCCCTTATCAGCGAAGGCGCGGGCTATCGCCTCCGGTACGTTGCTTGCGACCATCGGGGCCTCTCCCTCGTGTCGTCTTCACGCCGCCCGAGAGTAGACCTCAACCCCGCCCCGAGTTCACCACCCGGCCGACCTCCTCCCCGGCATCCACAGGGCCCGCGAGGAACAGCTCCAGCTCCCGCAGGCGGGCCTTCAGCTCGGGCTCATACCCGGCGGCACCGTCCCGGCACTCCTCCCCGGCCGCCTCCAGCTCCGGGAGGAACCAGCGAAGGTGCGCCCGCATCGCCTCCGCCCCCGTCCGGCAGCCGCAAGGCATCTCCAGCAGCCGCGAGCCGGCATCGTGCGCCTCCCCGCCCTCCGGCCCACCCATCGCGGCGAAGACCTCCCAGGCCCGGCGGTGGGCCGCGATGGCATCCGTAAGGCCGCCCGAGGTCTCCCCCGCGTCCTCCCCCTCCTGATCCCCGACGAACAGCCCGAGGTCGGCCACCCGGACCATGAAGACCGCCCTATCGAAGGTACTGAGGTCGGGAGCGTCGGCGAGGACGGACCGGAGGTAGGCCAGCAGCGCGGTGGCATCGGCGAGGGAGCCGCACGGCGTCTGCTGAAGGAGGCTCGATGTCTCCTCCTCTGCCTCGCAGACGGCCCGTGAGCTGGCATCGAGCCCGGCCGGGGCGATGGACTCCAGCAGCCGGGAGGCGGCCTCCTGCGCCCTCCTGGCGGCTTCATGGGCCCGTATGGCGAGGGTGATCGGCGAGGGCTCCCCCTCCTCCCCCGCTACCGATTCCCGGTCCGCCTTCAGGACCGCCGCCAGGGCGTCCACGAGCTTGGAGCAAAGGTCGGGGCACGGGTCCGCCTCGATGCTCGGCGTGACGTGGGCCACCAGGCTGGCGGCATCCGCACGGCTGAGGCAGGGGGCCGCCATGAGGGCAGCCCAGGCCCGCACCTCCGCCTCCCGCGCCAGCCGCCCCGCCTCGGGCTCCTCCTCCGCGTCGAGGTCTTGGGCGGCATCGAGCCGCGCGAGGGCGACCCGATGCTGTCGGATCGCGGCCTGAAGCGGCGAGAGGGGCGGCAGGGTGAAGGCTGCCGGGGTCTGATGGACGGTCATCGGGTCAGACCTCCGGGCCGGTGGTGACGGTAGCGGGGGCGGTAGTGGTGGTCTCAGCCCAGGCAGGCTTTTCCCCCGAGGCGCCGAACAGCTCGGGCAGCAACCGCTCCGCGGCTTCGTCCAGGCGGGGACGAGCCCGATCCTCCCCGCGGACGCCCCGGGAGACGGCTTCTTCCGTGAACCACCTGTCGGCGGGAGCGTGGTCGTCATCACCGGCAACCCAGCCGTAGAAGGCCAGGGCGGCGGCTTGGACGCCTATCTCGCGCTGGGCAGCCGGTGTGAGGCGGTCCCAGGCGGTGGCGATGGCATCGAGCCCGGGGAGACCGTCAGGGCCCAAGACCACCTCGGGAGCCGTGGGCTGCACCGCGACCAACCCGGCGCCACCGCCGCGGGCCCATGGCGCCTCGGCCTCGGCGGTCCCGAACAGGTCCGGCAGGGCTTCCTCTGCGAGCACCATGGATTGGGTGAGTGCTGCCGAGGCAACGTCCTCGCACCGATCCGCCGCGTCCAGGACCAACTCCCGGCCCTCCGTGTCAGCCGCGATCACGAAGAAGGCGTGCAGCAGCGCCTCCTCCCCGATGCGATCCCGGATGGTGGCCGGCAGGGTGTGCCAGGCTTCCCGCACCTCGCCGGGCTCGGGGACGCGGCGCGACCGCTCGACGGCGGCTTGGCGCACCTCGGGGGAGGCGCCGTCCAGGTGGGCTCCGAGGCGGGACGGATCGTCCGCGGCGGTGAGCTTCACGGCTGACGGGGGCACGGCCGGGCGGCTGAGGTCGAGGCGCACGGCATCGGCCGGCGCGAAGGGGCGCTGGTGGACGGTCATCGGGGTGGCTCGCAGCTCGGGCAAAGCTCCGCCGATGCGGATCCACGAGGATGCCGCCCGGCCTCTCTGCCAGTTTTCGGGGGTGGTGACCTACATCAGCCGCGGATTGCCCTGCCGGCCGCCCGCGATATCTGATATGAGCTATCGATAAGTCATATGATTAATGACCGTCAATACCTCATATGAGAAAAAGGGGAGCTTGATGCTGCACTGCGAATCGCCTAGCCGCCGGCAGGTGGGCAGAAAGAGGCGATGGGCTGAAGACATGTCGGCGCGGTTCCCAGAGGGGACCTTCGCGCGGATTGCGGCTGTCGTGCGAGAAGATGAGGACCGGACGGATTTTGTGAGGGCCGCCGTTGAGGCGGAGCTGGAGCGGCGCGAGGCCGCAGCCCAAGGCCCCTCACCAGACGCCCGAAGTTCAGGCGGCAATCCCGACGCCTCCGGCCCTTCGCGTTAGCCTATGCTGTAGCGTCCGCCCGGTATTCGCGCGATGGTGGGCGATGTTCAAGGCTACAGACGCAGACGCATTCACCGCCGAACTCATCGCCAGGAGCCACCGAGTATCTGCCGAGTCATGGGCCTTGCTGAGCCGCTACCCTGCTAGGCCATCGTGGCTGCCCAAGGGCTTCGAGCTGGTTGAGGAGCGGCTCACACCGCCACCCGCGCCAGGGCCCGCTTCACCGCCGTCGCCGTCCAAGACCCATTCCCCCGCGGCGTCGGCTGGCCCATCTCGTTGAGGCGCCGGGCCAACTCGCTCAGGCCCACCACGCCATCCCCTTGCAGCCGCTCCAGCACGGGCAGCACGGCGAAGGCTTTATGGTCCGCCTTCCGCTGCCGCACCGCCGTCGCCTTCGCCACATCGTCGGCCGTGGGCGCTGCTTCAGGCCGATAGCCCCGGTCGCCCCCGAGCTTCTTCCCCCGCGCCTTGGCCATCGCCAGGGCCGCCTTGGTCCGCTGCGAGATTAGCTCCGCCTCGTGCTCTGCGAAGGCCACCAGGATGTGGACCATGAGCCGGTTGGCGTCTGGGAAGTCGCACGCTCGGAACTCTACCCCGCTATCCTTCAAGCTCGACACGAAGGCCACGTTGCGGGCCAGGCGGTCTAACTTCGCGATGAGGAGCGTGGCGCCGGTCTTCCTGCACCGCTCGATGGCGGCTTGAAGCTGCGGCCGGTCGGTGCGCCTCCCGCTCTCAACCTCGACGTAGGGCGGCTGGAGCAGCACGTCGGTTGGCCTGAGGTGGGCCTGGATGGCGGCTTGCTGGGCTTCGAGGCCGAGCCCGGAGCGGCCTTGCTTGTCGGTGCTCACGCGGCAGTAGGCGACATAGGTGGTCACGTGGGCGGCCCTCGGCGGTGATCGCCATAAGCTGAGTCCCGCCATCTCCCGTGTCAATACCCATCAACGCTCGATGATGAATGATGACACGGATACCGATGGTCGGGCTGGTGGGCTGCCGATCCCGGGAGGCCCGCACCGCGCCACCTCCCAGCCTACCGGCACGCCTCGGCAACCATCCCGCCACTCACCCGTTCTGTTCCCGTTGTGTTCTCAAGACGCCTTGGCCATCATCAAGCGGTCGGGAGGACAGGCATCAAGCGGGAGCCGAAGGGATGGACCATCAGCAGCAGCAAGCCGACCGCGGCGGTGACATCGAGCCGGCCGAGGTGGCGAGGATCGAACGGCAGGCCCGGGTGGCGGCGCTCATCGAGGCCGAGTGGGAGCGGATGGTTGACGTGCTGCTGGCCCGGGAGGCGGGGGCGTGAAGGCAGCCTGATGCCGGGCCGGGAGGCTGCCCTGGCGAGGGGGACCGGAGGCCGGCTCAATGCTCACCTGACCATCCCCGGGGGCGGGGGTACGGGGGGAAATCCTGATCCGCTGGCGCGAGGGTGGCCTCAGGATTGTGTGACCCCTAAACATCCGACAAACTGATTGCAGGCGTGCAGGAGGTTTTAGAATGACGCAACACACACTCGCAGGCAGCCTGCAATTGCCGCGATGCCCTCACTGCCAAATTGCAAATCCTCTACTAAATAGATTTTGGCAGCCGTCTTTCACAAATAGATCTGATGGACAGAATCAGGATATTTGGGCGGCGTTTTCCTGTTCTAGTTGTGGATCAGTAGTTACTGCGCGATGTTATCCTGAATACGGGCAAGACCCGGTGATTGTATCTATCTACCCAGATGCACGATACGCTCACGCTGATATCCCGCCCATAGCGCGAAAATTTCTCCAGCAGGCTTACGAGACAATATATGCGCCTGATGCTGCCGCAGTGATGGCTGGTAGCGCGGTTGATGCGATGCTGAAGGAATTAAACTACACGGAAGGTTCGGTCTACAAACGCATTGAGCAGGCGGTCAAAGACCACGTTCTGACAGAAGATATGGGCGAGTGGGCGCATTCGGTACGTCTTGGGTCTAACCGGCCTCGCCATGTAGATGCGGAGAACCCTCATGTCTCACCTGAAGAGGCGAAGCGGTCGGTGAATTTCGCTGAAGCTTTGGGCCAGTTTCTCTTCGTTCTCAAGGCCCAAATCGCGCGGGGACTTGCCGAAGCCCAAGCAAGTAGCTGATGCATCAGCCGGCAGTAAGCTGGTCCCGGCTTCGGGGTGCCGCCAGACTCGGGCACTAGAACGCCCGCGCCAAGCCGTGCTACAGACCGTGCAACAAAGGGGCAGGGGCGTCCACCTCATCCCCTTTGTTTTCAGCCACTTAGCGGCAGCAAGGCGCAATCCTCTCCTGGGCACCAACCACTCGCTAAGTGGTTGAGCCTCCGAAGCGATCAGCGAAATCAGCATCTTGGGACTGCCCGGTGGTGCAAACGGGTGGTACAAATGGCGCTGATGACGACGCGTCCCTGGAGCATCCCAGGACCGGCACCTACGACCTGCGCAGGGGTGTGCCCGACGATCTGCGCGCCCTGAGCGGCAAGCGCGAAGAGAAGATCAGCCTCGGCACCAAGCAACCTGAGGATCCCAAGCGCCGGCATGCCGTCGCCCTCGCCGAACTCGAGGAGCGTTGGGCGAACCTCGGAAGCGGCTCGACGACGTTGAGCGAGCGCCAAGCCCACGACATGGCAGCGCCGTTCCACGCATGGTGGATCAGCCAGTATCGCGACGAGCCCAGCCGGCAGGGGTTCTGGCGTGTCGATCTCGGCGACGCTGTGGCCGAGGCGCCCTTCCGGTTGGTCGCTGCGGCCGAACCTGGGCGCTGCCCTCATCCAGGAGGCGACCAGCCCCGCGCGCAGGCCAGTCGGAGATGGAGGAGTGGTGCGCCGAGCAGGCCGACACACTGCTCAAGCGACGTGGCCTCGTTGTCGATGAGGGTGATCGCGGCAAGCGCATGCGGGCCGTTTGCCGCTGTCATGCAGCGAGCGAGCCTCAAGCTGGGCGCCGCGGCACGCGGTGAGCCACTCGACGACCCTGAGAGCAAACTGGTGAGAGTGTCTGACGCGCCGACGGTAGCCATACAAGCTCCCGCCAGCGGTGTAACCGGGATTGCCCCGTTTCCGTGATGCTTGATCGTTTTGCGTGGATCAAGCGGCAAGAAACATCAATTCATACGATTTCCGATTGATTGCTTCGCAATGCGGAAATCGGCTTCGCTCAGGCGCCGCGCGGGCTGGTGATACGGTTTTACGGAACGAATCGTCCGAAAACCGTATAAGAGCAATCCCACGGGGCCGACGGTCGTTCTGGAAGACCGCCGGCAAGACCCCGCGGATCGGGCCCGCGGCGCTTCAGGCGAAGACCCGCCCGAGCGCCGCGTCGATCGCCGCGACGATCCGGTCGATGTCGTCCGGGGTCGCGATCAGGGCCGGGCTCAGGCACAGGGTGTTGTTGAGCCCGGCCAGCGAGCGGTTGGTGGCACCGATGATGACGCCGTGCGCCATGCAATCCGCCACCACAGCCTGGACCCGCCTCTCCTCGGCCGGCTCCTTCGTGGCGCGGTCGGCCACCAGCTCGGCGCCGCAGAACAGCCCCTTGCCGCGCACATCGCCGATGACCGGGTGGCGCTCGGAGAGGGTGTGGAGGCCGGCCATCAGCCGCTCGCCCATCGCCACCGTGTTCTCGAGCAGGCCCTCTTCCTCGATGATCCGCATGTTCTCGATCGCGGCGGCCGGGCCGGCGGTGCAGCCGCCGAAGGTCGAGATGTCGCGAAAGTACGACATCGGGTCGGCGGCGTCGTCCTTGAACAGCGAGAACACCGCCTCGGTCGTCGTCGTGCAGGCGATCGCCGCGTAGCCCGAGGCCACGCCCTTGGCCATCGTCACGAAATCCGGCTGCACGCCGTAATGCTGGTAGCCGAACCAGGCGCCGGTGCGGCCCATGCCGCAGACCACTTCGTCGATGTGGATCAGGATCTCGTGCCGGCGGCAGATGTCCTGCACCTTCTCCCAGTAACCCCGAGGCGGGGTGATCACGCCGCCGCCGGCGGTGACGGGTTCGAGGCAGATCGCCCCGATGCTGTCGGCCCCCTCGCGCAGGATCACCGCCTCGATGGCGTCGGCGGCCCTCTCGCCGTAATTCTCCACCGAACCCCACTGGCTGCGGTATTCGAGGCAGTGCGGCACCATCACGAAGCCGTCCGGGAACGGTCCGTACTGGTCGCGGCGCTGGTCCTGGCCGGCCGCCGCGAGCGCCCCGATCGTGGTGCCGTGATAGTCGCGCTCGCGGTAGAGGATCTTCGCCTTGCGCCCGCCATGGTGCCGGTGCGCGATCTGGCGCACCATCTTGAACACCTTCTCGTTCGCCTCCGACCCCGAGTTCGAATAGTAGACCCGGCTCATCCCGGGCATCTTCTCGATCAGCCGCTCGGAGAACAGGGCGGCCGGCACCGAGCCGGCGGAGCCGGCGAAGTAGTTGAGCTTGACCAGCTGGTCGCGCACCGCGTCGGCGATGCGGGTGCGGCCGTAGCCGACATTGACGGTCCAGACGCCGCCCGCGACCGCGTCGAGGTATTCGCGGCCGGTCGCGTCCCAGACCCGCATCCCCTTGCCCTCGACCATCACCCGCGGGTCGGCGGTCTCGTAGGCCTTGTGCTGCGAGAGGTGGTGCCAGACATGGGCCCGGTCGGCCTCGATGACGTGACGCAGATCGTTGGCGCGGTGCATGTGGTTCATGGAGCGGTTCCTTCCGGAAGAGGCGGGGCTAAGCAGCCTTGCGTTGGCAAGCCAACGCTTCGTCCGCTCAGGTCATTGTTTTGCCGCAGATTTTTGTCGCAAAACCGGCAACCGCCTTTGCGAAATCTGCTTAGGTGCGGGTCGGCCGGCGGCCCCCGGGATCGTGATCGGATCTCGTCTCAGGCCGCCGGGTCGCGCTGGATCGCGAAGGGCGCCCAGGACTGGGTCACCGGCATGATCTCCACGCTGTTGATGTTGACGTGACCGGGCAGCGAGGCGACCCAGCCGACGGTCTCGGCGATGTCCTCGGGCCGGAGCGGATGCGCGCCCTTGTAGAGGGCATCGTGGGCGGCCTGGCTTCCGCCGGTGCGGACCAGCGTGAACTCGCTCTCGGACAGGCCGGGCTCGATGGAGGTGACCCGCACGCCCTTCGCCGAGAGGTCGCAGCGCAGCCCCAGCGAGAACTGCCGGACGAAGGCCTTGGTCCCGCCGTACACGTTGCCGCCCGGATAGGGCCAGTTCGACGCGATCGAGGCGAGGTTCACGACGAGGCCGCGACCGGCGATCAGCCGGTCGAGGAGAAGCCGGGTGATCGTGACGAGGCCGACGACGTTGGTGTCGATCATCGTCCGCCACTGGGCGAGGTCGCAATCCTGCGCCGGCCCGGTGCCGAGGGCGAGCCCCGCATTGTTGACGAGCAGCGAGATCTCCGCGAAGGCCGGCGGCAGCGCGGCGAGCGCGTCCCGGGTCGCGGCCTCGTCGCGGATGTCGAAGGCCAGCGGGTGGGCGCGCTCGCTCCCGCCGAGCGCCGCCACCAGGGCGTCGAGCCGGTCGCGGCGGCGGCCGGTCACCACGAGGCGCCAGCCGTCGCGGGCGAGACGACGGGCGATGGCGTCGCCGAAGCCGGCGGTGGCTCCGGTGACGAGAGCGATCTTCGACATGAGGGACTCCGAAGGCGAGCGGGTGCATGACGGCGACAGGGAGGGCGGATCCCGGCTCCTGGACGGCCCGGTGCCTATCCGCGCCCGAGGGTGACGATGGCCTGGACGAGACCCGTCGCGGCGATGCCGGCGAGGCCCCCCGAGGCGAGGCGGCGCCATGCCGCCGCGGAGAGGCGGGCCGAGAGCCGAGTGCCGGCGCCGAAGCCCAGGAGCGTCGGCATCCCGTAGAGGAGGACGAGGTCCCAGACACCCGGCTCGATGGCCCCGAGGAGGCCGCGGCCGGCGAGCCCGAGGATGTCCGCCGCGCCGAAGAAGACCGCGAGCGCCCCCTTGAGCCGGCCGCGGTCGGCGCCGCTGGCGAGCAGCCAGGCCGAGATCAGCGGACCGCCGACCGCGAAGGCGCTGATCAGCCCGCCGACCAGGAAGGCGACGGCGATGCCGAGGCGGCGGTCGGCGAGCCAGGCCGGTGGCCGGCGCACCAGCGCGACGCCAGCGGCCCCGAGCACCGCCACGGTCACGACGAGCCGCGCCGTCGTCTCGTCCAGGCCGACCGCGAGGGGGCCGCCGCAGGCGGCGCCGGCGAGGCCGGCGGCGAGGAGCGGGCGCAGGACCCACCAATCCACCGCGATGCCCCGGCGATCGAGGAGGAGCAGGGCCGTCAGGACGAGATCGGCCCCGAGGAGAAACGGGATGCCGACCTGCGCGGAGGGGAGCAGCCCCAGGCCGAGCGCCGCGATGAGGCTGTAGCCGAAGCCGGTGACGCCCCGGAACGCGGCCGCGAGGAAGGTCACGCCGGCGAAGGCGAAGGCGGGAGTGGCGAGAAAGGACATGTCGCGGATCCCGGGCGGGGCGACCGGTCACACCTTGCCTTTCCAGGGGGTGAGGCGCCGTTCCAGCCGGCGCATCCCGAACTCGAAGGCGCCGGCGAGCGCGCCGATGACCAGGATGCCCATGATGACGATGTCGGTGCGCAGGAAGTTCGAGGCGTTGAGCACCATCTGGCCGATTCCGGTCGAGGCCGCGACCATCTCGGCGGCGACGAGCGTGGTCCAGCCGACGCCCATGCCGATGCGAAGCCCCACCAGGATGTCCGGCAGGGCCGCCGGCAGGACGACGTGGCGCACCACCTGGAGGCGGCTGGCGCCGAGCGCCCGGGCGGCGTTGATCTGGTCGGCGCTCGCCGCCGCGACCCCGGCCCGGGCCGCGAGCGCGACGGGGGCGAAGCAGGCGAGGAAGATCAGCAGGATCTTCGAGGTCTCGCCGATGCCGAACCAGATGATGACGAGGGGCAGGTAGGCGAGCGGCGGCAGGGGCCGGTAGAACTCGATGAAGGGGTCGAGGACGGCGCGCAGGATCGGGTTCAGGCCGGTGGCGAGGCCGACCGGGATCCCGATCAGGGCGGCGAGCACGAAGGCGCCGGCGACGCGCAGGAGGCTCATGGCGACGTGATCGAGGAGCGGCGCGCCGTCGATGCGCCCGTCCACCGCGTCCGCGAAGGCCTTCAGCACGCTGTCGGGCCGGGGCAGGAACAGCGGCCTGACGAGGCCGGTCTGCGTGGCGATGCCCCAGGCCGCGAGGGCGGCGGCCACCGTCGCGAGGCTGACCAGCAGCATCTTGGGGGCGCTGCCGCGCATCGCGGCCCGGCGGCGCCGGAGCGAGGACAGGGCGTGCATCGCCGAATCGGGGGTGTCGGTCGCGACCTCGCCCGGGGCGGCAGGGATGGGAAGGGCATGGGGGGCGGCGGGTCTCATGCGGCAGCTCCTTGGCCGGGTTCGATCCGTGCGGGATCGCTCGTCTCGGGATCCGTCCTCGTCCCGCCGTGGTCGTGGATGAAGCGCAGGACCCGCTCGCGCATGGCGATGAAGTCGGGGCTGGACTTCACCGCCCGGGCCTCCTCGCCGGCGAGGAAGCGGCGGCAGAAATCGAGCGGGATGACCTCGGCGATGCGCCCCGGCCGGGGCGTCATGATCACGAGCTTGGTCGCCAGGAAGATCGCCTCCTCGACCTCGTGCGTGATGAAGAACGCCATCTTCCGCGTCCGCGCCCAGATCGACAGGATCAGCTCCTGAACCTGCTCGCGGGTGAAGGCGTCGAGCGCGCCGAGCGGCTCGTCCATGAGCAGCATGCGCGGATCGGCGGTGAGCGCCCGGGCAATGCCGACGCGCTGCTGCATGCCGCCGGAGAGCTCGTAGATCCGCTTCCCCGCGAAGTCGGCAAGCCCGACGAGGTCGAGCATCGCGCGGGCCCGCGCCTCGCGCTCGGGCCTCGCCACGCCCTGCATCCGCAGGCCGAAGGCGACGTTCTCCAGCACGCCGAGCCAGGGCATCAGGGCGTGGCGCTGGAACACCACGCCGCGGTCGGCCCCCGGCCCGGTGACCGGGCGCCCGTCGAGGAGAATCCGTCCTTCGGTCGCCGGCTGGAAGCCGGCGATGCAGTTGAGCAGCGTCGTCTTCCCGCAGCCCGAAGCGCCGAGCGCCACCACGAACTCCCCCGGCTCGATCGTCAGGTCGATCCAGGACAGGGCGAGGGTCGCGCTCTCGCCCTCGCCGTATTGGACGCTGAGCTTGGCGATCTCCAGCATGGCAGTCTCCTTGAGGCGGCGCGGGGAGCGATCGGGGGCGGGCGGGTCAGCGCCCGGCGGCCGCCTTGACCACGTCGGCGGTGACGAAGGCGCCGTAATCGGGTGCGAGGTCGGGGACGCGCCCCTGCGCCTTCAGGAATTCCGCCGTCGACTTCAGCGCGGTCGCCGCACCGCCGCCGAGCCACTGCGCCGAGGCCTGCCCTTCGAGGGTCGGGAAGCGGTAGGCGGCGAGGCCCTCCGGCACGTCGGCGGGCGCGGCCCCGGTCCACTTGGCGATGGCCGCCACCTGCGGCGAGCCGGCGGTCCAGGAGGCGCCGTTGCGGGCGTAATCCGCGTCGGCGGCGGCGAGCAGCCGGACGAAGGTCGTGGCGAAGTCGGGATGGGCGGCCAGGAAGGCGTTCGTCGCCACGATCCCGTCGAAGGTCGCCTTGCCCTTGGCGGCGAAGTCGCCGGCCGAGGCCAGCACCGTGCCGGTCTTCTTCAGGCCCGTCAGCACCGGCGCCCAGATGAAGGCGGCGTCGATGTCGCCGCGCTCCCAGGCCGCCGCGATCTCCGGCGGGCGCATGTTGAGGACCCGGACGTCCTTGGGCCCCAGGCCCGCCTCCTGCAGCGCGAAGGTCAGCTGATAATGGGCCGTGGAGACGAACGGCACGGCGACCGTCCTGCCCTTCAGGTCCTTGATCGATGCGATGCCGGCGCCCTTGCGGGCGACGAGCTGCTCGGCGTCGCCGATGTCGTCGAGGATCCAGAACAGCTTGATCGGCAGACCCTGCGAGGCGGCTGCCGCGATCGGCGAGGAGCCCGCCTCGCCGATGTCGACGTTGCCCGAGGCCATGGCGCGGATCACGTCGCCGCCGCCGCCGAACTTGACCCACTTCACCTTGTAGCCGGTCTGCTTCTCGAGGTCGCCGCTCTCCATGACGACCCGGATCGGCGTCATCATGTCCTGATAGGCAAAGGTGACGGTCTTCTCGGCGGCCATGGCGGACGCGAGCGGGCCGAGCACCGCACCCATCACCCCGACGAGCGCGGACAGGCCCAGTGTCCAGCCGGTCCCGTTGACGATCCTGCCGCCGACACCCCTGACGATCGTCTTGCCGAACCTCTCGCAGGTCGCCGTGACGGTGTTCTCGATGGTCATGCGCGGGTCCTCGTGGAAGCCTTGGCTCTCAGGAACTCCCCTATGAAGGGCCGGCGGGCCCCGTGCCGAAAGATCCAGTTCGACCCCGTTTGGGCGCGGTCTGGACCAATGGCGCGGGCATCGCCGCTTTGTCGGGCACCTGCTGCCATTTTCCGATGGCGCGAGCCCACTCATTCGGCAGTGGAGCCGGCCCCGCACCTTCCTGGCGCCCGCCGATGTGATCTACTGGCGTCATGCCGAACGACATTGCCTGGCGGATGCTGTTCGGGGGCCGGTCCGGCGACGAGCCGGCCCTGCGCATCCAGGTCGGCCGGATGATCGTCGAGGCCGTCGCGGCCGGGTTGCTGACGCCCGGCGCGCGGCTTCCGTCGAGCCGCAGCCTCGCGGCCGAGCTCGGAATCGCGCGCAACACCGTCGTGGCAGCCTATGACGGGCTGGTCGACGCGGGCGTCCTCGTCTCCCGCGACCGCAGCGGCTGCTTCGTCGCGCCGGCGGCGGGGGCCGGGACCGGCGCGGAACCGGGCATGCCCGAGGCGGCGGAGATCTGGTCGGGCCGCTTCGCGATACGCCCCTCGCACCTGCCCCAGATCACCAAGCCGCGCGACTGGGTGCGCTATCCCTACCCGTTCCTGTTCGGCCAGTTCGACCCGAGCCTGTTTCCCGTCGCGGCGTGGCGGGAGAGCGTCAAAGCGGCCTCCAGCGTCAAGGAGATCAGCGGCTGGAGCTTCGATCGGGTCGACGAGGACGACCGCGCGCTGATCGAGCAGCTCCGCCTGCGGGTGCTGCCGCGCCGCGGCATCCTCGCCGCCCCCGGCGAGATCATGGTGACGATCGGCTCGCAGCACGCCCTGTCGCTGCTGGTCCAGCTTCTCGTCGCCCGCCGGACGACCGTCGGCCTCGAGGATCCGGGCTACACCGACACGCGCAACATGGTCGAGCTCGCCACGCCGCGGATCAGGTCGCTCGTTCGCGACGCCCGCGGAATCGTGCCGGATGCCGATTTCCGCGCCTGCGACGTCGCCTTCGTGACGATCGGCCACCAATGCCCGACCACGGCCGTGACGCCCCTGTCGCGCCGCCGCGAGCTCCTCGCCGCCGCGGCGCAGAACGACGTCGTCCTGGTCGAGGACGACTACGAAGCCGACCTGTCCACCGAGGCGGAGGGCGGCCTGCCGAGCCTCAAGAGCCTCGATGCCGACGGGCGGGTGATTCATGTCGGCTCGTTCTCGAAGGTGCTCGCGCCGGGATTGCGCATCGGCTACGTCGTCGCCCCGCCCCCGGTCGTCGACGAGCTGCGGGCGCTGCGGCGCCTCATGCTGCGCCACCCGCCCACCAACAACCAGCGCAGCCTCGCCGCCTTCATCGCGCTCGGGCATTACCGCACCCACCTCGCGCGCGCGGCGGACATCCTGCGCCAGCGTGCGGACCTCATCGCCGAGCTCGCGCCGCGGCTGATGCCGGCCTGCATCTTTCGTCGGGGTTTCGGCGCGAAGAGCTTCTGGGTCGAGGGCCCGCCCGGGCTCGACGCCCGCGCCCTCGCCCGGACGCTTCAGGACGAGGGTGTGCTGATCGAGCCCGGCGACATCTTCTTCATGGACCCGTCGCGAGGGCGCCGTTACCTCCGGCTCGGCTTCACGGCGATCCCGCTGCAGCAGATCGAGCCGGGCCTCCAGCGGCTCGCCGCCGCACTCGCCGCCCAGCCGGCGTGAGGCGGTCCGACGACGGGGCACCCGGGGCGGGCGCCTGTACGACCGGGCGTACTGCGAACTCGCGGTAGGAAGGCGGACGAGAGGCCCGTCCATGGGCGAGCGCAAGGCCTACGACAGGGCCGCGCCGTTCCAGGCATGGTGGATCAGCCAGTATCGCGACGAGCCGCGCGCAGGCCAGTCCGAGACGGAGGAGTGGTGCGCCGGGCAGGCCGACACGCTGCTCAAGCGACGCGGCCTCGTCGTCGATGAGGGCGATCGCGGCCAGCCAAGGAGGACCCCAGCCAAGGAGGACCATGGCCGCGGTCATGCAGCGAGCGAGCCTCGAGCCGGCCGCGGCGGCACGCGGCGAGCCTCTCGACGACCCTGAGAGCGAACCGTCGAGAGTGCCTGACGCGCCGGCGGGAGCCGTACAAGATCCCGCCATCGAGTGGACCGGCATGGCTCCCTGCTCGATCGTCAGCCTCCGCCGCTGCCACCGCCCCGTCGCAACTCGCACCAGCGGCCCCGGTCCTCGTACCCTGCGTAGCAAGCTGTCACACAGGCTCCGGCCATGAATTTCAACGGAGGCTTGCAGCTTGAACGATAATCTTCTTGTGCGCTGCTGGAATTGCTTGTTTTCAGAAATAGAAAGCATGACGTGATGAGAAATACAGCAGTGATGGCGGATCTCATCAGGTTACCCATGGACATCGACACGAATTGCAGATGAATATGTCGCGCGGTATACGATGTTTTGTCAATGAATTTTCCCTGTCGAGTTAGGGCGACCTCTTGATCCGACGCGGAGTCTCGCAACGTCCGCTTCCAGGCATCTCGGCATCGCAGCCACGACTGGACAGGTGTCACGCGAAATCCGATGGATTGCTTTGCAGTGCGGATTCCGGCTTCGCTCACGCCTGTGGAGCCTCCGGCTCCATCGCGCGGGCCGGTGATCGGGTTGTCGGAACGGATCGTCCGAAGATCGGACCACAGGACCGGAATGGACACTTTCGGGCGGGTCGACCGGGCGGGCGCCTGGGGGGCTTGACGACGTGACGGCGGTGCATCAACCGGCAGCTTAGCAAGATTGCCGTCTCCGAGTTTGGATAGGCAGGCGATAGCGACAGCTGAATGGCTACACGAGAAGGCAGAGCCGTCCGCTACATCTTCGGCGATTTCGTCCTGAGCCCGTCCGAGCAGCGGCTCAGGCGAGGCGAAAAGATCGTACGGCTTGGGGGACGACCCATGGAGATCCTGACCGCGCTCGTCGAACGCGCAGGACAGGTCGTCAGCAAAGAAGATCTCAGCAAGCGTGCATGGCCGCGGACGACGGTCGACGAATCCAATCTGAAGGTCAACATCGCGGCGATCCGGCGGGCGCTCGAAGCGCTGGAACCGGAGACGCGCTTCATCGCGACGGTGAGCGGGCAAGGGTACCGCTTCGTCGCGCCCGTCGACCTGACCCCCTGGCCGATCCCGGCAGCAGCCCGGCGCCACAACCTTCCGAGACCGGCGGACCTGCTCGGCCGATCGGAGGATCTGACCGAGATCTCGACGAAGGTGCTGCAGCGACCGCTGATGACGATCACCGGCCCCGGCGGTGTCGGCAAGACCAGCCTGGCCGTGGCGGTGGGGCACGGTGCCGTCGAGCACTTCCGGGATGGAATCTGGATGGTCGACCTGTGCGTCATCGACAGCGACCGGTACCTCGCGAGCGCGATCGCCCAGGAGATGGGCATCGCCATCCATGCGGACGATCCTCAGGCTGCACTGACAGCGGCTCTCGCGTATCGGCAGTGCCTGCTCGTCCTCGATGGCTGCGAGAACTCCCTCGATCAGGCGGCTCGCCTGGCCACACTGCTCGCCACTGCCGCACCCGGAATCCACGTGCTGGCCACGAGCCGGGAGCCGCTCCGGATCGCGGACGAGGCCGTGCATCACCTCCGACCCTTGGTGGTTCCGGCGGCGTCCGGAACGCTGGAAGCGAGAGAGGTTCTGACTGTCCCGGCCGTCGCGCTGTTCGTCGCGCGCGCGGTGGCGGCCGCTCCGGGCTTCGGCCTCCAGGACGACGACGCACCGACGGTCGTCGAGATCTGTCGTCGCCTCGACGGGCTGCCGCTGGCCCTGGAACTCGCCGCGACGCGGGTCGGGGCTTTCGGGCTCCGCGGCCTCCTTCGCGTGCTGAACGAGCGCCTGGACATCCTGGACGACGGCCGGCGGGCGGGCCATTCCCGCCATCGGGGCCTGACCGCGACGCTGGACTGGAGCCACGGATTGCTGTCGGCGGAAGAGCAGGCCCTGTTTCGACGGCTCTGCGTCTTTCACGGCGTCTTCCCGCTCGAGGCGGCGCTCGCGGTCGGTGGACCGTCTGGCGGGACCGAGAGCGGGTGCATGGGCCATCTGGCCGATCTCGTCGCCAAGTCGCTGGTCGTCGCGGTCCCTGGACGATCGCCGCGATACCGGCTTCTCGACACGACGCGGGGCTATGGATTGCGGCGTCTCGCCGAGAGCGGCGAGGGCGATGCGGTCCGTCGGCGGCACGCGGAGCTTTGTTTGGCGCAATGTCGCGGCGTCGCGGCACGGAGGAGCGCGCAGCCGGCCTCCGACCTGTCCGAAGATCTCCTGGTGCTGGTCCACAACGTCCGCGCCGCTCTCGACTGGTGCCTGACCGACCGACGCGATCCCGCCCTCGGTCGAAGGCTGGCGGCCGAGGCGCTCGGGGTGTGGGACACCCTCTCGCTGCTCCAGGAGCGGATCGAGGCGTGCGAGCGGTCGCTCGCGACGGTCGCACCCTCCGACGGTCCGGAAGGCCGGGACGAGAGTGCGCTGCGGGCGTCGCTCGCCGCCGCCCTGCTGCAGGTCGAGGGTCCGACCGCGCGGATCGCGGAGTTGTGGAGCGGGTCGCTCGCCCGCGCCGAACGAATGTCCGACCTCGATGGCCAGTTGCGGGCGCTCTGGGGCTTGTGCGATTTCAAGACCTGGGTCGGCGATCACCGCGCCTCGTTCGCCTTGACGCAGCGCATCAGGACGCTGGCGGCTGCCGGCCGCGATCACGCCGCCGTCGCGGCCGTCGATCGCTCTACGGCCACCTCGCTCCGCTATCTCGGCCGTCTCGACGAGGCGCGCGATGCAGCGGAGCGCCTGCTGGCCCGTGCGGCGCGCCGTGACGCTCCCGGCAGGCGGCTGGAAGATCACGGTCTCGTCGCGGCGCGGGGAACGCTCGCGAACATACTGTGGCTCCAGGGCCGACCGGATCGCGCCGTCGCAGAATCGCGGCGCGCGCTGGTCGAGGCCGATGCCGGCGGCCACGCCTTCGCCCTCACGAACGCCCTGGCGCATACGGTGATCCCGATCGCGCTCCATGGCGGCGATCTTGATGAGGCCGAGCGCGGTCTCGCCCGGCTCGGTCCCCACGTCGCGCATCATGCCATGCGGATCTGGCGGGTCATTGCCGATGGCCTCGAAGCGATCGTGAGCATCCGCCGGGGCGATGCGGGCGGACTGCACCGGCTCGAGGATGCCCTCGTCGAGATGGGGGAGATCGGCTTCCGGATGCGGCGCCCGGCCTATCTGGGCTCGCTGGCGAGCGGACTCGCGGCGCACGGCCGCCTTCCGGACGCGCTCGCTCGCATCGATGCCGCGCTCTCCGCCTCCGAGCGCGGCGGCGAACTCTGGTGCCGGCCGGAACTGCTGCGGATCAGGGGCGAGATCCTGCTCGCCTCCGCCGGTACCGATGGCGAGCCGGACGCGGCGCGGCACTTCCGGCAGGCGATGGAACTGGCCGGCAGCCAGGGAGCGGCGACGTGGCGCTTGCGGGCCGCGACGAGCCTCGCCGCGCTGGATGACCGGTATGGCGGCCGGGCAGCCCTCGCGGCGTTCGTCGAGGAGTTCGACGCGGCGCTCGACACGCCCGATCTCAGGGCCGCGCGAGCCCGCCTCGCCGGCGAGGCGAGACCCGGGAGCGACGCAGGCTGGCCGGTCTCCCTGGCCTGACGCCTTCTCGATCAAGCGACGGCCGCATGATCCAAGGTCGGATAGTCGGTATAACCCTCGGCACCGCCCCCGTAGAACGTCGCCGGGTCGGCCTCCGCCAGAGGGGCCTCGCGGCGCAGCCGTTCGACCAGGTCGGGATTGCCGATAAAGGGGCGGCCGAAGGCGATCATGTCCGCGTAGCCGGACGCGACCGCCTCGATCGCGTGCTGCCGGTCATAGCCGTTATTGGCGATGTAGGCCCCGCCGAACGCGGCGTGCAGCGCCTTGTAGTCGAAGGCGGACGATCCGTTCGGCCCGCGCGTCTGCCCCTCGACGCAGTGCAGATAGGCCAGTCCGAGCTCTCCCAGTCTCCGGGCGAGATGGCCGTAGGTCGCCTGCGGGTCGCTGTCGAGCGGGGTGTCGCCGACGGCCCGCGTCATCGGCGAGAGCCGCAGGCCGACGCGGTCGGCACCCCAGACCTCCGCCACCGCCGAGACGACCTCGATGGGAAGCCGCGTGCGGTTCTCGATCGAGCCACCGTAGCGGTCCGTCCTCCGGTTCGTGCTGTCGCGGATGAACTGGTCGAGCAGGTAGCAGTTCGCCGAATGCACCTCGACCCCGTCGAAGCCCGCCTGCTTCGCCAGGGACGCGGCGCGCCGGTAGTCGTCGATCAGACCCGGGATCTCGTCGGTCCGGAGCGCGCGCGGCATGGAGGGGGGTGCCTGCGTGCGACTCTCGAGGAAGACCAGTTCGCCCGCCTGGATGGCCGAGGCCGAAACGGGCGCCTCGCCGTTCTCCTGAAGGCTGACATGCGACATGCGCCCGACATGCCAGAGCTGGCAGACGATCCGCCCGCCGGCCTCGTGCACGGCCGAGGTCACGGGCCTCCAGGCCTCGGCCTGCGCCTCCGTGTAGAGGCCCGGCGTGAAGGCATAACCCCGGCCTTGCCGGGAGATGTTGGTCGCCTCGGTGATGATGAGGCCGGCTGAGGCACGCTGCCGATAGTACTCGACGGCGAGATGCGAATGGACGCCCTGCATGTCGGCACGCGAGCGCGTCAGCGGTGCCATCGCAACGCGGTTGGCGACGTCGATGGCTCCGATCGTCATCGGAGAAAACAGTTCACGATCTGCGGTCGTCGGCATGCGCGGAATCTCTCCTTGTCTCACGGGTTGCAGACGAGCGCGCTGACCGGCGGCGGCGATCCGATCGCTGCGCCCGCAAGCCTCGCCTGAATGGGAAATGGCTCCAAGTACCTGATTTCAGAATTGGATTTTTGGAGCGCGCCTTCCCTCTCCCGAGTGGGAGAGGGAAGGCGCGCCCAAGCGAAAGCCGCCTTCGACCGGAGCAACGGATCCAGACGACCACCGCCCGGTTTCATCCGCAAGGGACCGCAAAGCCGGTGAACGACTCATACGAAACCCCCTTGATCGCTCGGCGACTGCGTCGCAGTCGTTGTCGCGATGCGGATTCGGGCTTCGCTCGGGGGTGTGGAGCCGAAGGCTCCACCGCGCGGGCTCGCGATACGGTTTCCGGGACGGATCGTTCGGAAATCGTATCACTCCGCCCGGGCGGCCGTGTCGCTCCGGTTGGCATACATCAGTTCCGTCGAGTGGGAGTAGATCTCGATCAGGTTGCCCCAGGGATCCTCGCAGTAGACGGCCTTGAACGGCTCGCCCTCGAACAGCGTCCAGACCTTCGAGCGCTGCCTGCCACCCATCTCGGCGATCCGACGCGCGAGGCCGTCGACGTCCGGGTCGACCAGGCAGAAGTGGAACACGCCGGTCTTCCAGTAGCGGAAGTTGTCCTCGACGGCTTCCGATTTCGGCGTGACGAACTCGAAGAGTTCGATCCCGACGCCGTTCGCGGTGGCGAGATGGGATACGTATCCCTCCTCGAAGCGGTCACCGAAGATCCCCTTGAACACCTCGCCGATATGCGAGCCGTCGTGCCGGATGTGGAGGGGACCGATGATGTGACGGCAGCCGAAGGCTTTGGTGTACCACTCGGTCGCTGCCTTGATGTCGGTGACGGTCAGGCCGACATGAGTCACCGGAACGGGATGGTAGGACATCGCTCCCTCCAAGGAGAATCGCCAGGGAATGAGGCGTCAGGCCACGCGCGGCAGCCGGTCGAGCAGCTTGTCGAGCGTGATGGGATAGTCGCGCACGCGGATGCCGGTGGCGTTGTGGACGGCGTTCGCCACCGCGGCGGCCGCCCCGCACAAGCCGATCTCGCCGATGCCCTTGGCCTTCATCGGGGACGAGACCGGATCGGGGTGATCGAGGAAGACGACGTCGAGGTGCGGGATGTCGGCGTGGACCGGCACCTCGTAGCCGCCGAGGTCGTGGTTGATGAAGAAGCCGTGGCGCGTGTCGACGACGAGCGCCTCCATGAGCGCCGACCCGACCCCCATCGTCATGGCGCCGATCACCTGGCTTCGCGCCGTGAGCGGATTGAGCACCCGGCCCGCATCGATGACCGCCAGCATGCGGCGGACGCGCATCTCCCCGGTGAACCGGTCCACGGCGACTTCGGCGAACTGCGCCCCGAAGGTGGCCTGGACGAACTCCTTGTCGAGGTCGCCATAGGTGATCCGGTCTTCTGCTGTCAGCGGCCCGTCCTTCGCGGCGTCGAGGAGAGGCGCGCTCCGGCGTCCCGCCGTGACCATCCCGTCCGCGAACACGACATCCTCGACGTCGAAGCCGAGCCGCGCCGCGACGGTCGCCCGCAGCGTCGTGCAGGCGGCATAGAGCCCGGACGTCGCATTGTTCGCGCCGAACTGCCCGCCGGATCCCGCGGCTTCGGGATAGTCCGAGTCGCCGAGCCGCACCGTCACGGCCTCGATCGGAACGCCCATCATCTCGGCAGCCGTCTGGGCGAGGATGGTGTAGCTGCCGGTCCCGATATCGGTCATGTCGGTCTCGACCGAGAGCCGGCCATCCTGCTCGAGCCGGACCCGGGCACCGGACGGCATCAGCAGGTTCTGGCGAAAGCCCGCCGCCACGCCCATGCCGACGAGCCAGCGACCGTCACTCACGGAGCCGGGCACCGGGTTGCGGCGTGCCCAGCCGAAGCGGTCCGCGCCGAGCTCGAGACACTCGATCAGGTGGCGCTCCGAGAACCGCCGTTGCGGCCGGCGCGGATCGACCTGCGTGTCGTTCCGGATCCGGAACGCGACGGGATCGATGCCTAGCCTCTCGGCCATCTCGTCCATCGCGATTTCGAGCGCCATCAGGCCGGGGGCCTCCCCGGGCGCCCGCATGTCGTTCCCTTCGGCGAGGTCGAGGGTGGCGAGTCTCATGGACAGGTCGCGGTTCGGGGCCGCGTAGATGAGCCGCGTCGGCGCGACCGCCGCCTCGGCGAAGGCCCCGGGCAGATTTCCGTTGACGCTGTGATGAGCGATCGCGGTCAGCCGTCCGTCACGGTCTGCGCCGAGGCGGATCCGTTGAATCGTGCCGGCGCGGCGCGTGCCGTTGTTGGCGATCAGCGGGCGCTGCAAGGCGACCTTGCACGGGCGTCCGACGGCCTTGGCGCCGAGGGCGGCGAGAAGCGCGTCGCTGCGCATGATGAGCTTCGATCCGAACCCCCCGCCGATGAACGGCGCCTCCAGGCGGAGATCCTCCTTGGCGAGGCCGAGCGCCTGCGCGAGGCTGTTGCGGTGCCAGGACACGACCTGCGCCGATGTCCAGATCGTCAGCTTGCCGTCGCGCCACGCCGCGGTGGTGGCGTGCGGCTCCATCATCGCGTGGGTCTGGTCGGGGGTGCCGTAGCTCTCGTCCAGGGTCACGGGCGCGGCGGCGAGCGCCGCCTCGACATCGCCGATCCGGTCGACCACGGGGTAGTCCGGTCCGTCGCGGTCGGCGATCGGCTCGGACTTGGGGGCCTCCGCCGCCAGATCGCAGCGCGCCGGCTCTGAGTCGTAGTCGATGCGCAGGAGATGGGCCGCCGCGCGGGCCTCCTCGAAGGTCCCAGCCACGACGAGCGCGACGGCCTGGTGGTAGTGGCGCACCTCGGCGCCGCCGAAGAGGGTGAGCGTGGTCCGGAACCCCGGCGGAGCGGCGTCGTACTCCAGCGTCGTCAGGACCGCGAGGACGCCCGGAGCCGCGCGCGCGGCCGCGGCGTCGATCCGCGTCACCCGTCCGCGGGCGATCGAGGCGCCGACGATCCATCCATAGGTGGGATCGGCCACCGCATCGTGCCGCTCGTAGGCGTAAGGTGCCGTCCCGGTGACCTTCAGGGCGCCATCGATGCGCCGGTGGGGCCGACCGACGATCGTCTGAGCGTCGATGGGGTTCCGCCCGGCAGACGTATCGAAGTGCATGTCACGCCCTCCCTTCGCTCAGCACCAGCGCGAGCGCGCGCTCGGCGAGCGGGATCTTGAAGGCGTTCCCGGCCGTCGGCGTTGCGCCCTGGAAGGCCGCCGCCACGACGGCGGCCGGTCCGCTCGGCAGGAGCGCCTCCGCGTCCTCGACCCGCCAGGGTCGCGGCGCGACGCCCCCGAACGCGACCCGCCCGGTCCCGTCCTCCTGCAGGACGACCGCGACCGACACGATCGCGAACGCGTAGGACGCCCGATCGCGGACCTTGTGGTAGCGGTGCGTCCCGCCCGGCGGCCGCGGGAGCGTGACGGCCGTGACGAGCTCGCCCGGGGCGAGCGGGTGCTCGATCTCCGGCCGGTCGCCGGGCAGAAGGTGGAAGTCGCCGATCGCGATCCGCCGCTGCGACCCATCAGGGCGGACGGTCTCGACCGTGGCGTCGAGGACCCGCAGCGCCACGGCCATGTCGCCCGGATTCTGGGCGATGCAATGGGGGCTCGTGCCCACGACGGCGAGCGAGCGGGTGACGCCCCCGAGGGCCGAGCAGCCCGAGCCCGGCTGGCGCTTGTTGCACGGCAAGCTCGTCTCGTAGAAGTACGGGCATCGGTTGCGCTGCAGGAGATTGCCGGCGGTCGTCGCCTTGTTGCGCAGCTGCCCGGTGGCGCCGGCCACGATCGCCCGCGCGAGGACGCCGTACTCGCGCTTCACCCGCGGGTGGGCGGCGACCTCGGTGTTGGTGGCGAGCGCACCGATGCGCAGGCCGCCGTCCGGCAGATCCTCGATGCCCCGCAGGGGCAGGTGCCGGATGTCGACGAGGTGGGCCGGCGTCTCGATCTGGAACTTCATCAGGTCGAGCAGGTTCGTGCCGCCCGCGATGAACCGGGCGCCCGGGCGGGAGGCGACGGCCGCCACGGCCGCTTCGGCGCTTGCGGCGCGCTCGTAGGTGAAGGGCCGCATCAGCTCCTCCCCGCCACGTCGGCCACGGCCTCGGCGATGTTGGAATAGGCGCCGCAGCGGCAGATGTTGGCGCTCATGCGCTCGCGCAGCTCGCTGGTGTCGAGCGTCACCGGTGCCGTGAGATCGCCGGTGGCGTGGCTCGGCACGCCCGCCTCGACCTCGGCGAGAACGGCCACCGCCGAGCAGATCTGGCCCGGCGTGCAGTAGCCGCACTGGAAGGCGTCGTGTGCGATGAACGCCGCCTGCACGGGATGCAGCCGGTCCGGCCGGCCCAACCCCTCGATCGTCGTCACGACGTCCCCATCGTGCATGGCCGCGAGGCTGAGGCAGGCGTTGATGCGGACCCCGTTCACCAGCACCGTGCAGGCGCCGCAATGGCCGTGGTCGCACCCCTTCTTGGTGCCCGTGAGGTGAAGGTGCTCGCGCAGGGCGTCGAGCAGCGTCACGCGGCTGTCGAGGTCGAGGCGCCGACGCTCGTCGTTGACCGTGAGGGCGACCACGACCGAACCCATGGTGCCCGCCGCCTGTGCCCTGGCCATGGACGGCAGCCCTGCCGCCGCCGCGGCCGTCACGACCTCGGGTCGGTCGATCCCGGGTGAGGGGGGAACGCTCATCAGGTTGTCCCTTCTTCGTCGATCCGAGTAGGCGCCACGATCGAGCGACACGATTGAATCGCCGGGGTCGGGCTCGGCCCTTTTCAGGGGTTCGGGCCCCCGAGCACGCGCATCTTCACGGCCTGCACACCGCCGGGAGCGAGTTCCGGAAGCCGGGCGAACCAAGCCCGGACGTAGGGTTGCGCATCGTGCGCTTCGAAGTCGGCTTCGCTGGCGAAGACCTCGTGGACGATGAAATGTCGGTTCGAGAACCGATCCTCCTGGAGAAAGTCGACAAGGTTCCGTGTCCGCACTGACGTCGTTCATCGGCTTTCGTCGAATCAGCCCACGAGGGCAGCGCCCGACCCCGTTGCGCTCGGGCGATCCTCCAAGTGTGTGAGAGCCTGTTTGAGCGATGGTCCATCGTATTCATCGCGCGAAGCACGCCTTTCCGGGCCCGAATGGGCCTACACGACTGAAGCGACAGCGGAAGGAGATCCGGGATCCAGACGTCAGATGTGCTGCGAAGCGGCTCAGCCTGACAGCACCGTCGTTGAGTATGGACGCTTCGCGACTTGTTGTGCTGGATCCCGGATCTCCTTCCACTGCGTTCCAGTCGTCCGGGAAAGGGGGGAGCTTGTTCTTCAGATCGAGAGTCAAACAGGCTCTGATTGAACCGCGTTCCCTGCGGCGACCGGCATCCGCTCCGTGGGGAAATGCGCTAACCCCGACTCGCCGCCGTACGGCGCGACGCCGCATCGGCAAAGGTCTTCTTCACGGGACCGAGCACCTGGACGAATTCGAGCTGCTCGCCCTCGGGGCCCTTGCAGTAGATGATCGACCAGCCGTTCGACGGACCCTCCTGGATCTTGATCGTGTTGGTGTTCATCGGCGCCGCACGGCGCTCCTCCTCGGAATGCACGGGCACGGTGCGGTTCGCCCTGACCTGCGTCATGCCGCGGCGGGCGCACTCGGCTTCCAGATCGGCGATGAACTTGTCGAAGTTCACATCGTCGCGGACGTAGAAGCAGATGTGCATCGAGCGCGGGTAGGCCGGGCTCATGTGGTCGCGCGGCTCGGCCCAACTGTCGCCGCCGCCCATCGGCTGCGCGGCGTCGCGATACTGAAGAAGTTCGATGACGACGTTCTCGAACTGGACGAAGCGGACATCGAGCCGCTGAGAGCCGCCCTTCAGGTCCGGGACGCCGATGGTGCGGGGATCGACGCGGCGCTCGCGGGCAACGATCTCCTGGTCGGCCATCAGCGTGAAATGAACCGGCTCCCCCTTGAAGTCGCCGTCCCGCATGATCTCGGTCCCGCCGAGCACCTCGGTGTAGAAGGCGAAAGCCCGGTCCATGTTCTGAACCGTGACGCCGAAATGCTGGACGCCTTGCAGACGCGCGCCGAGTGGACCCTCGTCACGCCCGCCCGACCGGGTGGCCTGCGCGGAGACTGTGGTTGCTCCCAGGAGGCCCGCCGCGGCAGCGGCCCCTGCAACCTGGAGGACTTCACGGCGAAGCTGTCCGCCCCGCTCGTCGTTACTCTCGTGGCTCATAAAGCTACACCGGCTCGAAGCTCTTCCACAGCAAAGATACTCGCGCCGCGCGCTGTGCGTTGGTAAAAAAAGGTTAAAACTGATTGTGTGTCGATCTCCCGATACGGGCCGGGATCGACCGGGACTGGCACGACGACCTGTTCCGTTGCCGGCAACGGCGGAATACGCTCGTCGCTTCACGCACGGTCGCGGCTGGCTCGCGACTCAAGCACCGGCGCTTCCCTGCGACCTGGAGGCGGAGGAGGGATCGGCTACAGCCTGGTCGGGGCGGCCGGACCGGCCGTCCTGCATCCCCTCGCCAACACGATCCGCAGCACCACGGCGACGAACACCTGAGGGATCCGATGTCTTTGCTGAACGACCTGACCGGGGCACCCCCCGGACTCCCGCCGCATGCCCTTCTCCTCCGCCTCGCGGCAATCGGGGCTGTGCTCGCGGGGACGACCTGCGGCTTCGCCTATGTCGGGGGCTGGCTCTCGCCGGGGGCGCTGACGCCGGCGCGGGTGATCGATCGCTTCGAGCAGGTGAACGGCCCGCATCCGGGGTTCCGCCGCAACCACGCCAAGGGCCTCTGCGTCGAGGGCCGCTTCGCCGCGAGCGGCGCGGGCGCGGCACTCTCGAAGGCCGGCCTGTTCGCCGCCGGACGGGTGACGCCGGTCGCGGGCCGGCTCGCGCTCGCGGGCGGCCAGCCCTACGCGGCGGATGCCGAGGCCACCGTGCGCAGCCTCGCCCTGCGCTTCACGCTGCCGGACGGCGAGGAGTGGCGCACGGGCATGAACGACATCCCGGTCTTCCCGGTGCGCACGCCCGAAGCGTTCTACGAGCAACTGCTCGCCGCCAAGCCCGATCTGGCCACCGGCAAGCCCGATCCCGCGCGCCTGAACGGCTTCTTCGCCGCCCACCCGGAGAGCGCGAAGGCGGCGGCCCTGATCAAGGCGCGCACGGTCACCGCCGGTTTCGCCGACAGCACCTACCGGAGCCTCAACGCCTTTCGCCTCGTGGCGGCGGATGGCCGGGACACGCCGGTACGCTTCGCCTTCGTGCCGGAGCGCGCGCCCTCGCCGGAGACCGCCGGCCAGGCAGTGCAGCAGGACAAGAACTACCTCTTCGACGCCCTTGCGGCCGAGCTCCGGCAGGATGCGTTGCGCTGGCACCTCGTCGCGACTCTGGGACGACCCGGTGATCCCACCGCGGACGCCACGCAGCCCTGGCCCGCCGACCGCGAGACCGCCGACCTCGGGACCCTGGCGCTCACCGGATCGACGCCCGAAGCGCCGGGCAACTGCCGGGACGTGAACTTCGATCCCCTCGTCCTGCCGCTCGGCATCGCGCCGTCCGACGACCCGCTGCTGAGCGCCCGCTCGGCGGCCTACTCGCAATCCTTCACCCGCCGCGCCGGCGAGGACAAGACGCCAAGCGCCGTCGCCGGTGCGCCGCCCCACGGAGCCGCCCTGTGACGCCATCGCCCCGCTTCAACCTGCCCGCCCGCCTGCTTCACTGGAGCATGGCCGCGCTGATCCTCGCCATGCTGCTGATCGGCGTGGCGATGGTGACATCGCTCGCCGACTACCACGCCCTGGTCTCCCTGCACCGGCCGCTGGGGATCCTGATCCTGGTGTTGGCGTTGCTGCGGCTCGCCAACCGGCGGCGCCATGCTCCCCCGCCGCTGCCGGCCGACCTGCCCATGTGGCAGCGGCGGGCCGCCCACGCCTCGCACGTCGCGCTCTACGCGCTGATGCTCGCGATGCCGCTCGTGGGTTGGGCGATGCTGTCGGCGGCGCGCTACCCCGTCGCGCTCGCGGGTCCGCTCGTGCTCCCGCCGATCCTCCCGCAGAGCCCGGTGCTCTATGCGGGTCTGCGCTCGGTCCACACCGTGCTCGCCTACGCGCTGTTCGGACTCATCCTCGCGCATCTCGGCGCAGCGCTGCTGCACGCGCTGATCCGCCAGGATGGCGTGTTCTCCAGCATGGCACCCTGGCGTCCTCGCCGCGCGGCACCGACGCTCCGGCCCGAGGGATAACCGGGGCGCGACCGACGCAAGACCGGAGCACACGTTCCGGCATCCGGAGGAGGTCCTGTTCGTCGTCGGATTTGCCCGATTCGTCGCATTACCCTGGGCTGTGTCGCGCGCCATCGGCGACAAGCCCGACCGGAACGCCTGCGAATCAAGGCAGGCGACCGTCCCGGATGAACGACGATGCGCGCGACGTGCAGCCTGCTGGCAACCCTGGCCTTCACCGTTCCGGCCCACGCCCTGAGCTGCAACCCCAATGCGTCGAACGCCTACACGATCCCGCCCGGCAGCTATTCCGCGCCGCAATCCTACGGCGTCGCCGACTTCTTCACCGTCCTGAACCAGGGCAACTTCGACTACGCGACGAATTCCTCGACGCACAACGCGCTCAACATCGGCGCGGCCGGCGGAAAACCCGACACCTGCGGCTTCACGTTCACGAACCAGGGAGCGGTCGCGATCACCGCTCCCCCCTCCGACGCCGGCCCCACCGACTTCCGCATCCTCAACCTCTACGCCCTCGGCACGGACAAGTCCGACGGCAATTCGCCCGATCCCGGCGGGCAGAGCGGTCCGATCGCACTGACCATCAACGGCTCGGTGAGCGTCACGAGCCAGATCGCGAGCTTCGCCTACGGCGCCTACGGGATCTGGGTGCAGTCGCTGGGAGGCCGGGGCGACGCCTCCGACAAGGGGAACGTCAACGGCGCCGACGGCGGCGGCGCCGGCGCGGTGTCGGCCGCGATCGGCGGCGCGAGCCTGTCCGTCCAGACCGCCAGCACCGGCACGGGCGCGGCCCTCCGCATCCAGCAGGTCGGGGGCCAGGGCGGCGAGGGCAACAACGACAGCCGGGGCGGCACGGGCGGGACGGCGCAGGCGCAGACGATCACCCTCACCGACAGCCGCCTGACGACCACCGGCCCGAACCTCGCCGGCCTCACCGTGATCCAGACCGGCGGCCCCGGCGGCAATGGCGGCCTGGAGGACAACCAGCAGAACAGCCCGGGGGGGCCGGGAGGGGCGGCGGCCGGCATCAGCCTCACGCTCGCGCAAGGCAGCGGGCCGGGCAACGCGATCTCGACGAACGGCAGCAGCGCGACCGCGGTGTCGGTCCTGGTGCAGGGCGGCGCGGGCGGGACCGGCGCGAACACCGGTGGCGGCCTGCAGATCAACTCCCTCGGCGGCAACGGCGGCGCAGGATCCGCGCCCGGCCAGATCACCCTGAACAGCTCCGGCGCGCAATCCGTGACGACGGCGGGGGCGAAATCGCCCGCCATCCTCCTCGTGTCGCAGGGCGGCGCGGGCGGCGCGGGCGGCGAGGCGCAGAGCCTGGCCGGCGGGACCTCCGGCTCCGGCGGCTCCGGCGGCGATGGCGGCGGCATCACGACGTTTCTCGCCAGCGGCACGACCCTCCGGACGACGGGAGACACCTCGCCGGGACTGGTCCTGCGATCCCTCGGCGGCGCCGGCGGCATCGGCGGCAGGGGAGCCGGCAATGTCGAGATCGACAGCGGCGCCGGCGGCGCCGGCGGCGCCGGCGGCTTCGTCGGCGGGACCCTCTATTCCGGCGTCGGCATCACCACGACCGGGAGCAACGCCCACGGTGTCGTCCTGCAATCCGTCGGCGCGCAGGGGGGCAAGGCCTCCGATGCCTCCGGCCTGATATCCAGCAGCGGAAGCGGCGGCGGCGGCGGCCAGTCGCTCGGTCTCGACTTTGCCAATCAGGGTACGATCACCACGACGGGCGCGGCGGCGCGCGGCATCCTCGCCCAGAGCATCTCCGGCGACGGCGGCCCGGGCGCGAACGCCGATGCGACCATCGGTTCGCCCGGCGCGGGCGGCGCGCCGGGATCGATCCTGACCATGACGGTCATGAACAGCGGGACGATCGCCACGTCGGGGGCCGGCGCGCAGGGCATCCTGGCGCAGTCGATCGGCGGCGGCGGCGGGACCGGCGGCAGCACCTCGGGGGACTTCTTCTCCGCACAGGGCGGTGCGGGCATCGCCGGCGCATCGGGCGGGACCGTCGTCGTCGGACAGAGCGGCCGCATCACGACGAGCGGAAGCACGGCGGCGGGGATCCTGGCGCAGTCGATCGGCGGCGGCGGCGGCGACGGCGGCGACGGGAGCGGGGTCTTCTCCTCGAACGGCGGCGCGGGCGGGGCCGGCGGCAACGGCGGTGCGGTCACCACGACGCTCGGCGGGTCGATCTCGACCGCCGGTGACCTCAGCCACGGCGTGATCGCGCAGTCGATCGGCGGCGGCGGCGGCAACGGCGGAAACGCCACCGCCGCCGGCGTCACCGTCACCTACACCCTCGGCGGTACGGCCGGCGGCGGCGGCACCGGCAGCGCGGTCTCGACCTCGGCGCAGGGCGCGACGATCGTCGCCACCGGCTCGGGGGCGGACGGCATCCTGGCGCAGTCGATCGGCGGCGGCGGCGGCTCGGGCGGCAACGCGTCCGGCATCACGGTGGACGGCGGCTTCAGCTTCGCGGCGGCGATCGGCGGGACCGGCGGCGGCGGCGGCAGTGGCGGAGCGGTCACCGTCAGGCTCGGGAGCACCACGGTCACGACCGGCGGCGGGGCGGGCGCTGCGCCCCCGGTCGACGCGATCGGCGTCCTGGCGCAGTCGATCGGCGGCGGCGGCGGCGCGGGGGGCGGCGCCAACGCGCTCGCCGTCGCGGTCAGTCGCCCGACCTTGCCGGACGAGCCGTCGCTGGCGATCGCGGCGACCTATGGCGCCGGCGGCGCAGGCGCCACCGCCGGGAACGGCGGCACCGTCGATCTCGAACTGGGCACGGCCGTCAACGGGATGAGCGGCGGCGCGACGATCCGCACCGCGGGCACCGGCTCCCACGGCGCGGTGGCGCAATCGATCGGCGGCGGCGGCGGCCAGGGCGGCGATTCCTCGGCCATGTCCGGGACGATCGGGTCCACCTCCGAGTACGGCGCCGAGGGCGGAACGGCGACCAGCGTGACCCTTGCGGTCGCACTCGGCGGCACGGGCGGCAAAGGCGGCTCAGGGGGCGCGGTCACCATCAGCGCCGGCGGGCTGGGCACCCCGTCCATGGTCGCGACGACCGGCGACGGCGCCTACGGCCTCCTGGCGCAGTCGGTCGGTGGCGGCGGCGGGAATGCCGGGATCGGTTCGGCGACGTTCGATTACACCGGCAACGCGAACAACCACACCTTGACGGTCGGCCTGGGAGCCAAGGGCGGCGCGGGGGGACCGGGCGGCACGGTGTCGGTCGATCTGGCCGGCACCAGCACCGTGCAGACCCGCGGCTCGGGCGCCATCGGCGTGCTGGCCCAGTCGGTCGGCGGCGGCGGCGGCACCTCGACCGGCTCCACGGTCGATCTCGGCACCCTCGCCTCGTTCTCGCAGAAGAACGCGCAGGGCGAGGAAGGCCCCTTCCAGGGGAAGCTCACGTCGACGATCAGCGTGGGCCAGACCGGCGCCTCCGGCGGTAGCGGAGCGACGGCTCAGGTCAACCACCAGGGCAGCGTCACCACGATCGGCAACGACGCGCCCGCGATCGTGGTGCAATCGATCGGCGGCGGCGGCGGGGTCGGCGGTTCGGCGGGCAACGACGCCGGAGCGTCCGCCGGCGCCAGCACCTCCGCGGCGGCGACGCGGTCGCTGACGGACGCCGCCACCGAGGCCGAGGATCCGCCGAGCAATCCGTTCAACCCGAACATCACCTTCCAGACGGCCCTGAACCTGAGCGTCGGCGGGAAGGGGGGCACCGGTGGAAGCGGGGGTGCGGTGACGCTGGAACATGGCGGGCGGGTCGTCACCTCCGGCGACTACGCGCCGGGGCTCGTCGCGCAGTCCATCGGCGGCGGCGGCGGCCGCGGCGGGACCGCCGTCGCGGGAGGGGAGGGCAACAGCCTGTCCTCCATCATCGGCTCGGCGCTCGTGACGTCCAACGTCTCGCTCGGAGCCAGCGGCGGCGGCGGTGTCGGCGGCTCGGCCGGTCCCGTCACCGTCACTCTCGACGGCGGCGCGTCGGTGACGACGGGGGCGGCCGGCCGGGGAAGCCCCGGCAGCGGGGTCCAGTCGGTCGGTCTCCTGGCCCAGTCGATCGGCGGCGGCGGCGGGACCGGGGCGGACGGGACGGTGCAGCCGAACGGGCTCCTGTTCCTCGGCGCCGGATTGGCCGGCGGAGGCGGTTCCGCCGGCTCGGGCAATACCGTCAGGCTGCAACAGCCGTCGGGCGGCAATCCCGTCACGGTCACGACCTCCGGCGGTGCCGGGCACGGCATCGTGCTGCAGTCGATCGGCGGCGGGGGCGGTCTCGGCGGGGCGGGCTCCACCCTGGCTGCCACCGTCTCGAGGTTCCCGTCGCTGAGTGTCGGGCTCAAGCTCGGGGGCGCGGCGGGCAGCAGCGGCGACGGCGGCAGCGTCCAGGTCGACAACCCGATCCTCGACCTGCGCACCGCCGGCATGGGCGCCTACGGCCTGGTCGCGCAGTCGATCGGCGGCGGCGGCGGCCTCGCCGACGTGACCGGCAGCCCCGCGAGCCTGCAGGGTCTGGGCGGCCAGGGCGGCAGCGGCAACGGCGGCCCCGTCACGGTCCAACTGCCGCAAGGCTCCAGCATCGCCACGACGGGGCTGGGGGCGCACGGCCTCGTCGCGCAATCGGTGGGCGGCGGCGGCGGCATCGCGACCGGCTATCAGGCCGGCGTCACGCCCGCCCTCGTCGGTCCGCCGGCGTTCGGCACGAGTTCCGGCAACGGCGGAGCCGTCTCCGTGACCGCGCTGGGCAGCATCACCACCACCGGCCCCGGCGCCTTCGGCATCATCGCGCAGAGCGTGGGGCGCGGCGGCGGCCTCGCCACGATCGGCTCGCAGTTCTACGCCGCCTCCATGGGCGGCGCGAGCAGCGGCGGCCTCGCCGGCACCGTGCTCGTCGACCTGCAGGGCACCATCTCGGCGACCGGCGAGAACGCGGTCGGCGTGTTCGCCCAGAGCGTGAACGGCCAGACCGTCAGCGCGAACACCGTGACGGTCAATCTCGGCGTCTATGCACCGGCCCGGGTGACGGGCGGCAGCGGCCAGGGCGCGGGCCTCTGGATCGAGAGCGGGAACGCGGGCAACACGATCTCCGTCGGCGGTGGCTCCAGCGTCGCGGCCCTGTCGAACCTCGCGATCAACTACACCGGCGGGTCGGGCGTGAACGTCCTCAACGACGGCACGATCACCGGCTCGACCACGCTCGGATCCAGCGCCTACACCCTGACGAACCGCGGCACGCTCCAGCCCTCCGCCACCGGGACCGGCGAGGCCGTGATCGCCGGCAGCTTCGTCCAGACGCCCGCCGGGCGGCTGGCGACACAGGCGGACTTCGCCGCGCGGACCGCCGGACGCTTCGTCGTGACGGGCGACGCGCAACTGGCGGGCACGGTGCAGGCCAGACTCGCGAGCGTGGTCGCCAACACCCCGGTCCCGGTTCTGACGGTCCAGGGCCGGGCGACGGGCAGCCTGTCGGCCGCGTCCACGGCGCTGTTCGATTTCGCCGTGGTCCCCTCCGCCGGCGAGGCGGAGCAGCGCTTCGACCTCGTCGCGACGGGCTCGCGCCTCGCGGATCCCCGCTTCGCGCTGACGCCGGGGCGGCAGGCGGTGGCGGGCTATCTCGACCGGGTCTTCGCGGCCGGCACACCGCAATTCGGCACCTTCTTCGCCGGCCTCGACCGGGCCGCTTCCTCGCCCGGCGATTACGGGCAGCGGATCGGCCAGCTCGGGCCGCGCTCGGTCCTGTCGGTCGGTGCCCAGCGGGCGCAGGACGCGGCCTTCGTCGCCAACGCCGCGATGTCCTGCCCGGTCTTCGCCGCCGGCACCGCGTTCCTCACCGAGGGAGCCTGCACCTATGCCCGGCTGGGCGGGCGCACGACCTCCGTGGGCGCCGACGCCGACCGGGGCCGCATGGGCATCGACAGCACGGTCCTGCAGATCGGCGGCCAGGGAGAGCTCGCGCCCGGGTGGTTCCTGGGCGGCTCGCTGGCCTACGAGACCGGCCGCCTCGATGGTCGCGACGGGGTGCGCGGCGGGCTCGACGTCGGGCACGGCGTCCTGACGCTCAAGCGGCAGGAGGGGCCCTGGCTGCTGACCGGCGCGGCGTTCGGTTCGGTCGGCCAGGTCGATCTGCGGCGCACCGTCGGCCTGCCGGGCGTCGGGGGGCTGGCGACGGGCTCGACCACCCCGACCACGCTCGGCGGACGCCTGCGCGCCGCCTACACGATCGGCACGGAGACCCTGTATCTCCGCCCCTTCCTCAACCTCGACGTCGTCGGCGCACGGTTCGGCTCCTACACCGAGGCGGGTCTCGGCGCGTTCGGGCTGCGCCACGACGCCGCCGCGCAGACCGCGGCGATCCTCACGCCGGCCCTCGAAGTCGGCCTGCGGACCAACCTCGATGCCGGGATGGTCCTGCGCAGCTTCGTCTCGGCCGGCGTCGACATCCGCACGAGCGACACGTGGCGCGCGACGACGCGGCTGATCGGAGCGCCGGCGGGCGTCGGCGGCTTCACGACGCTGGTCCCGCAGGACCGGGCGGCCGCCCGGGTCAGCGCCGGCCTGCAGCTCTTCGCGAACGAGGCGATCGATCTGCGCGCCCAATACGACGGCGGCTTCTCGGACAGGGCCACGATCCATGGCGGCATGCTGACGTTCTCCTATCGCATGTGATGCGATGTCCGGACGATCCGTTCCGGACATCGTGTCACCAGCCCGCGCGGCGCATGAGCGGGGCCGGTTTCCGCATCGCCGAGCGATCGCTTGGGATCGCCGAGCGATCGCTTGGGATCGCCGAGCGACCGACCCGAAATCGTATTACGGTTCTCGAAAACTCTTACGTGGATGATCCCCGATCGACACGAGGAGGCGACGAGGATGGCGCGTTCGAGGATCGGACGGTACCTGCGGCACTGGCTGATGCCGCTCGTGCTGGCGGCGGGTCCGCCCGCCGCGGCCCAGGACGGTGGGACGTGGCGCAGCACCCCGGCGGCTGCGATGTCGGACCGCGACGCCGACGCCCTGCGCCCCGTCGTCGACCGCCTCGTCGGCCAGGCGGTGACCGCGGAGGCGATCCCCGGCGTGATCGTCGGCGTGAGCTGGCAGGGACGGCGCAGCTACTTCGGCTATGCCGCAACCGGGGGCCAGCCCTTCGGGTCCGACACCATCGTCGAGGTGGGGTCGATCACCAAGGTGTTCACCACGGCCCTGTTCGCGCAAGCGCTCCGCGAGGGCCGGATGCAGGCCGAGGCCCCGCTCCGGTCGCTGATGCCCGAGCGCCGGCTCTCCGCCTGCACCGGGCGCATCACGCCGCTGCAACTGGCGGATTTCCAATCCGGCATGCCGGAGCTTCCCCCCGACGTCCCGCGCGATCTCGCGCAGCGGGGCATCGACACCTACACGGCGCGCGACTTCCTCGACTGGGTGGCCCGGTGGCCGGGGGGCGGCGACGGGGACGACTGCGCGCTGCCGGCGCCCTACCGCTACTCGAATGCCAGCATCGGCCTGCTCGGCATTCTCGTCGCCGAGCGGCTCGGCGCACCGTGGGCGGACCTGGTGCACAGTCGGATCACCGCCCCGCTGGGAATGGGCAGCACGGCGATACGCGTACCGGAGGAGCAGCGCGACCGCCTCGCCCAGGGCCACGGTCCCGGCGGACGGCCGGTCATGCCCTGGCCGGTCTTCGCCTGGTACGCCGCGGGCGCCCTGCGCTCGACGGCGGCCGACATGCTGGCCTTCGGCGAGGCCGCCCTCGGTCACCCCACGGTCAACGGCGCTCCCGTGCCGCCCGCCCTCACCCAGGCGTTCCGGGACGCCATGGCTCCGATCTATCGCCCCGAGGGACAGAGCTTCGCCCAGGCCATGGCCTGGCAGGTCGAGACCGGTGATCCCGAGGCCGGACAGCACCCGGTCTTCATGAAGGCCGGCGGCACCGACGGCTTCAACAGCGTGATCGCGGTCAACCCGTCGAAGGATCTGGCGATCTTCATCGGCGCCAGCCGGGCGCAGAGCGGCATCCCCCGCCTCGGCGTGATGCTGGCGCGGCAGATCCGAGGTGAAGCGCTGCGCTGAACCGAGTCCCGGCTGCCGGCGCGAAGCCGCTGCGGATGTCGCGCCGCTTCGCTCCGGCGAGGCCAGCCTCCGGGTCGAGCCGGTCCCTGAGCAGATTTCGCAAAAGTATCCCCCGGTTTTGCGACAAGAATCTGCGACGAAACGGCAACGGGCCCGGCGTCGAAAACGCTCTTGAACACGGGAACTGCCGAAAAGGCGTTCGGCCAGCAGGCGATGGGGGAGATGACCGCGGAGGCCTGCTTTTGGGTGAGCCCGGCATCCAACGCCTTGTTGAGGTGGTACGCCTTCAGGGACCGCCGCGTCGAGCGCCGCGCAGGGAGTCCGTCGAGGGCCGCCCGGTCGCGATCGCCGGCCTGCATCCGATCGACGGGCGACGCTGCCGCAATCTGGACAAGAGGCTCCGCTTGCTGAACGGTGCGAGCGACGCCGGGCCGTTCGCGCGGGCGGCGTCGGGAGCGGTGAGCGAATCGGGCGGCGGACCGTCCCGCTCACGATCGAGGGACGACGCACGAGCCGAGAAGGCGGCGGCGGCAAGAGACGACGTGATGCCCAAGGACACTCTCACGGACCACGATCGCAAGGTCGGCGAGCGCGTCGCGACGCTTCGCAAGGCGAAGGGAATGTCCCAGACCGGCCTCGGCGAGGCCCTCGGTGTCAGCTTCCAGCAGATCCAGAAATACGAGCGAGGAATCAACCGCATCGGGGCCGGCCGCCTCGACAGGATCGCGGAGGTGCTCGGGATTCCGATCTCCGACCTGTTCAGCCCGGCTCCTGCCCACGACGAGACCTGGACGCTTCTTCAGACGAGCGGCGCCATCGAGCTGCTCCGCCACTACAGCGAACTGGAGCCGGAGCAGCGAGCCGACGTCGTCGCGCTCTGCCGCTCCGTCGCCCGGTTGAGCCGGGGACGCCGGTCGCCGTGAACGCCGGCGCCGCGATCGGGGGCGACCGGTCCGGCGCCACCCCCTCCGTTCTCGTGCGGCTGTCGGCTGAACGACCGTCGTAGCCGGCACCGCGCCGCTCCCCGGCCGGGCTGCGCGGGCTTCGATGACGGACGATCCGCACGTCGACCGTCCAGCCCCCCGCACCTGGGCGCGGTCCGCCGCGCATCGCATCTCCCCGCGAGCAGACGAAGCATGTGCGTGAGCAAACTCCGACATTCATTCACGTCCGGCTTCCGAGTACGGACCGAAAATAGCCACCGATATGGGTGATATAGACAATCTTATCGTTCATTAACGACTCGTCAACCACCCGGGCACTTTCCGAGAACCGATTTTTCCTCTCCTGGTTGTACATGAAACAGAAATTACAACCACATGATGGAGGAAGCCGATGAGCTACGCCATTCATGTCCGTGAGGTGCATCCGCACGCGCACGAATATGTCCTGGCCTACGACATCGATGGACGTGAGCAGGCGGAACGCGTCGTCCGCAGCCTCGCGACGTCCTTCCCACGGCACGGTCCCGGCGCGACGAGCGGACGATACTGGTTCGTCTCACCGTCTGGATATTTTCAGATCTGGAGCGAACTCGACTAGAACACGGCACGATTGCGCTGCAATCGCGAAGTTTTTCTGGATCTTTGATTTCGCCGTGTCTTCTACGATGAACATCCATTCACTTCGTCGCACATTTTTATAGATCAAAAATCCGTTCGCCGACATGATGCAAATATCATTTATCAAGCTATAGATCCGTAAATCGAAAATAATCTGAGGTCGTTCCGCATCGACGGTCCCGGATCGTTCTTCCCGTCTTCGTGCAACCATCAGGAGCAGACGATGTCCGCATCTCCCTTGACGTCCATGGTGCAGCCGCTGGGCCGCAGCCTCGAATGGCTGGTCAGCCCCGACGCTCTCGCCGGCTCGACGGCGTTGTCGAGCGGTCAGCTTTCGGGCCTCGGTCCCGTGGCGACGGTGGTCGAGCCGGCGCTCGGCGATGCCGGCACCCAGGAGGCCGGCACCCTCCTGCCGCAGAACCTCGCCGACGTCGCGAACGGCCTCGTTCTCGACACCCACGCCCAACTCGAGACGACCGGGCACGAGGTCGCCGCGCTCAACGCTCCGCTCCACGGCCTCACCCATCTCGGCGAGACGATCGGCCTCGGCCACCTCGGCGAAGCGGGCAACCTCGTCAGCGATCTCGCGGCGGCGCCCGCGGGAGCCGGTTCGCCCGGCGGGGCCGCACCCCTTCTCGCGGATGCGGGCGCGGTCGTCGAGGCGGCCGGAGGGCTCGCCTCGGCCGTCGCCGCGGCACCGGTCGCCGGACACGGCATCGTGGGACAGGGCGGCTTGCTCGACATCGCCGCGCCGGCCCTGAACCAGACGGTGCTCGGCCTGCACGCGACGCTGGAGGGCGCCGGCCACCAGGTGTCGCCGCTCAACGGACCGGTCCACGGCCTCACGGCGCTGGGCGAGTCGATCGGGCTCGGGCATGTCGGGGAGCCCGGCAACCTCGTGACCGACGCCCTCGCCCTGCCGGGCGCGGTGCTGAGCGGCGGCGGCCTCTCCTCCGCGACGCCCGCCCTCGGCGATCTCGGGCACGTGCTGGCGGGAGCCGACGCGCTCCTCGACGGCGTGACCGGTGCGGCGACCGGCGGCCTGCTGTCCCCGGGCGGCGCCCTGGCCCCGGTCGGCAACCTCGCCAACAGCGCCGTGCTCAACCTGCACGCCGGGATCGAGTCGATCGGCCACGACGTCCCGATCCTCAACGACGCGCTGCACGGGCTGACCCACCTCGGCGAGACGGTCGGCCTCGGCCATCTCGGCGAGGCCGGCAACCTCCTCACCGACGCCGTCGCCCTGCCGGGCGAGATCCTGGGCGGCGGCGGGCTCGGCGCCGTCGCGCCGGTCCTCGGCGACCTCGGCGCGGTGACGGGCGCCGCGGGCGGCCTCGTCGGCGGCGTGACCGGCATCGTCGGCGGGATCACCGAGGGCGGAGCGGGCGCCGGGGGAGTCCTGGCCCCGGTGACGGGGCTCCTCGGTGCGGGGACGGGGGGCACCCTGCTCGGCGAGGGCGGCGTCCTCCAGCCGGTCGGCGATCTCGCCAACGGCGTCGTGCTCGACCTGCATGCGGGCATCGAATCCGTCGGCCACAACGTGCCGATCCTCAACGACGCCCTGCATGGGCTGACCCACCTCGGCGAGACGGTCGGCCTCGGCCATCTCGGCGAGGCCGGCAACCTTCTCACCGACGCCGTCGCCCTGCCGGGCGAGGTGCTCGCCGGCAACGGCCCGGCCGCGGTCGGCGCGGTGGTGGCGGATGCCGGCGCGGTGGTGGACGCCGCGGGCGGCCTCGTCGGCGGGGCGACCGGCATCGTCGGCGGGCTGACCGGTGGCGACGGCCAGCCCGGCGGCCCGCTCGCCCCGGTCACCGGCCTGCTCGGGGGCGGGGCAGCGGATCACGGCCTGATCGAGATCGGCGCCGGTCCGACGACCCCGACTCCGATCGCCGACCTCGCGGTGGCCTCGCCGTCTCCCGCGCCGGCCCAGGCGATCCAGGTCAGCGCGATCGGCGTCCCGGCCGACCAGCCGGGCCTCGCCGGCGCCCATCTCCTCGCCGGCGACAGCCTCAGCTTCCCGGAGGCCGGGACCGGCGGAGCGGACGCGCTCGTGGGCAAGGTGCTCGACCTGCTGCCGACGGCCCACGCCGCCGACGGCGCGGAGGCGTCGGGCGGGACCGGCCTCGATCTCGGCCTGGCCGGCCTCGACCTCGGCGGTCACGCCGATGCGCAGCCGGCCGAGACGCACCACGCCGACCAGACCGGTCATGCCGGTACGCCGGTCCTGCATCTGCTCGGCCTCTGACGGGAGCCGACCCCCCACCGGCCGTCCGGTGGGGGTTCTCCCGCGCCACGGAAGGGAGGACGCGCGTGATCGACGACGAGGCCCGGCGCCGGGCGAGGAGGCGGGAGTTCTGGGGGGTGGTCCGGGACGGCAAGGGGGTTCTGGCCACCGTCGCGGCGGTGAGCGGCCTCGTCAACGCCCTGATGCTGACCGCGCCGCTGTTCATGCTCCAGGTCTACGACCGCGTGCTGCCGAGCCGCAGCATCGCGACCCTCGTCGGGCTCGCCGGCATCGCCGCGGTGCTGTTCCTGGTCCAGGGCCTGTTCGAGGTGCTGCGCGCCCGCATCCTCGCGCGGTTCGGCCGCCTGATCGACGAACGCCTCGGCGACCGGGTGTTCCGCACGCTGCTGGTGCGCGGCATCGCCCAGCCCTGCACCGAGGACGGCCCGCAGGCCCTGCGCGACCTCGACACCATCCGGGGCTTCCTCGCCGGCCCGGCCTTCACCGCGTTCTTCGACCTGCCCTGGGTCCCGGTCACCATCGCGGTCTGCTTCCTGTTCCACCCCTGGATCGGCGCGACGATCGGCGCCGGAGCCGTCGTGCTGGCGGTCCTGACGATCCTCACCGACTGGGCCAGCGCCGGTCCCGCCGCCGCGTCGGTGCGGGCGGCGACGGAGCGGCGCAGCTTCACCGACATGGCCCATCGCACCGCGCCGCTGGTGACGGCGCTCGGCATGCGCGAGGCCATGGGCGCCCTGTGGCGCGAGCGCGCCCGCCGCAACCGCGACGCCGCCGCGGCCAGCACCGACCTCGCCATCGGCTTCGGCAGCGCGTCGCGTCTCCTGCGCACGATGCTCCAGTCCGGCATCCTCGCGCTCGGCGCCTTCCTGGTGGTGCGCGAGGAGGCGACCGCCGGGGTCATGCTCGCCGCCACGATCCTGTCGGCGCGGGCGCTCGCGCCGGTCGATCTCGCCATCGCGAACTGGCGCAACGTGGTGGCGGCGCGGCAGGCCTGGGGCCGGCTGATGGACTTCCTGCCCGCGCGGGAACCTCCGGCGCCGACGCCGCTGCCGGCGCCGCGCGAGAGCCTGCGCGTGACCGCCCTGTCCCTGGCGGCGCCCGGCACCGACACGCTGGTCCTGCACGACGTCAGCGTCGCCCTCGCCCCCGGTAACGCGCTGGGGATCATCGGGCCGAGCGGCTCGGGCAAGTCGAGCCTCGCCCGGGCGCTGGTCGGCCTCGTCCGGCCGAGCCGCGGCGTCATCCGCCTCGACGGCGCCGCCCTCGACCAGTGGGATCCCGACACCCTCGGCGGATCCCTCGGCTACCTGCCGCAGGACGTCGAGATGTTCGAGGGCAGCATCGCCCAGAACATCACCCGGTTCGCCGCGGATCCGGATCCCGAGCTCCTGCTCGCGGCGGCCAAGGCCGCGGGCGTCCACGAGGTCGTGCTGCGGCTGCCCGCCGGCTACGACACGCTGATCGGGCGCGGCGGGCTCGCCCTCTCGGGCGGGCAGCGCCAGCGCATCGCCCTCGCCCGCGCGCTGTACGGCGACCCGTTCCTCGTCGTCCTCGACGAGCCCAATTCCAACCTCGACGTCGAGGGGGAGCGGGCGCTCGCCGCCGCGGTCCAGGGCGTGCGGGCCCGCGGCGGCATCGCCGTGGTGATCGCCCACCGGCCGAGCGCCCTGACGGCGGTCGACCGCATCCTCGTTCTCAACGACGGCCGGGTGCAGATGCACGGCCCGCGCGACGAGGTGCTGGGCCGCCTCGCCAGCCTCACGCGGCAGACGCCCACGAGGGTCGCATGACGAGGTCTCTCCCGGCCGACGCCGACCCGACGCGCGGCACGCGGCGTTCCCTGAGGCGTCACGGCCTCGCGGCGATCGCGGTCCTGGCGCTGACCGGCGGCGCCGGCGCCTGGACGGCGGCGACCGAATTGTCCGGTGCCATCATCGCGACCGGCTCGCTCGTCGTCGAGACCAACATCAAGAAGGTGCAGCATCCGACCGGCGGCATCGTCGCCGACCTCCTGGTGCAGGAGGGGACGCGGGTGGCGGCCGGCGACCTGCTGATCCGCCTCGACGCCACGACCGCGCGGGCGACCTACGACAGCGTCAGCAAGAGCCTGTGGGAACTCTCCGCCCGCACCGCGCGGCTGGAGGCCGAGCGCGACGGCCTCGGCGAGGTCCGGGTGCCCGCCGACCTGTGGGAGGCCGGTCCCGACATCGCCCGCGTCGTCGAGGGCGAGCGCACGCTGTTCCGGTTCCGCGCCGAGGCCCGGGCGGGCCAGACCGCCCAGTTGCGCGAGCGCATCGGGCAGTTGCGCGACGAGATCCGCGGCCTGACCGAGCAGGCCGAGGCCAAGGAGCAGGAGAGCGCGATCATCCAGCGCGAATACGAGGGCGTGCAGGATCTCTGGCGCAAGAACCTCATCCAGCTCAGCCGGGTCACCGCCCTCGAGCGCGACATCTCCCGGCTCAAGGGTGAGCGCGGCGTCCTCGTCGCCATGATCGCCCAGACGCGGGGCAAGATCTCCGAGACCGAGCTCCAGATCGTCCAGCTCGAGCAGAACCTGCGCAGCGAGGCCGGCAAGGAACTGGCCGAGATCCGCGCCAAGGCGGCGACGCTGGTGGAGCAGAAGATCACCGCCTACGACCAGTTGCAGCGGATCGACATCCGGTCGCCCCAGGCCGGATCGGTGCACGAACTGACGGTCCACACCCGCGGCGGCGTCATCACGCCGGGCGAGCCGGTCATGCTGATCGTGCCGGCGGCCGATTCGCTGGTGGTCGAGGTCCGCGTCGCTCCCCAGGAGATCGACCGCGTGCGGATCGGTCAGGCGGCGGGTCTGCGCTTCCCCGGCTTCGACCAGCGCACCACGCCGGAACTCGCCGGGACCGTGGTGCGCATCGCCGCCGACGTGAGCGAGGACAAGCGCACCGGGGTCTTCTACTACCTCGTCCGCCTCGCCATCGCGAGCGGGGATCTCGCCCGCCTCGGCAGCGCGACCCTGATGCCCGGCATGCCCGTGGAGGCGTTCATCCGGACCGCGGACCGCACCGTGCTGTCCTACCTCACCAAGCCGCTCGCCGATCAGGCCCGCCGGGCCTTCCGGGAGAAGTAGGAGGGCGGTCGACCAGGACCTGCGTCGTGCCGGTCCGGGCCGGCACGACGGATCGGCCCGTTCAGATCATCCGTCGCTTCCCGTCGGCCTTGATCAGCGCGCTCAGCTCCCGGCCGAGTTCCAGCAGGAGCATGTCGGTGATCGACAGCAGGAAGGGCCGGTCGGCCTCGGCCACGATGTCGCGAACCGACAGGCAGAGATCGACGGCGTGCTCCAGCGGATGCTCCGTCGGGTTCATCAGCTCGCTCGTGAAGCCTGGAGCACCCAGTCTGCGGCCGGTGACGTCGACGATGATGCCGCGGCTGCGCACCGGTCGGCCCGTGCCATCGTGATAGAAGTGCCCGCGCGCCAACACCCAGCACACGTCCCCGTTCCGTAGGCAAGTGCGGTACTCGGCGACGAACGAGCCCGAACTCTTCACCATCTCGCGGATGCGGGCCGTGACCCAGTCGTGATCGTCGGGATGGATGCCGGCTTCGTACGCCTCGATCGGCAGCCCAGCCGTCGCCTGCTCGAATTCGAGACCGAACAGGACGGCGACGACGTGGTCAGTGTAGATGCGGTTGGCCAGAATGTCCCAATCCCAGGTGCCGACGATCTCCATGGCCGCTATCTTGCCCACGATGTAATCGGGCGCCTGTGGCGTGTGATCCGAGCTTGGCATCCACCCTCCCTTACACGGCGCCAGCGCAATTCATTACAGGTTGATTTGTAACTCCTAACGTTCTTCCATCATAGGTTGTTTCGCCACCGGCTCAGAAGTTGTATGCCGCTCCTATGATATGGCATCGCTGCCATTGCGATGGCGCTTGATAAGGTCCGTCCGCAACAAGGGCCGAGCGCAGGGGAGAGGCTGATGTCGGACGAAACACCTCACCATGGCGTATGGCAGAACGCCACCTCCGCTTCTGACGCAACTGGCAGGCACGACGCGGCAAGCATGGCTCGCCGCCTGAGGCGGGTCGAGCGGACGCTCGATGTCCGCTTCGATGCAAATCCAAGCGAGGTTCCGAGCAACGGCATGAGCGATCAGCCTGATCTTGAGCAGCAAGCATCTGAGCTGCTACAGGCCTTCCGACAAATCGCGAATACAAGAACTCGACAACAATTTATTGAAATGGTTAGATATGCCGCAGGATCATCGATCGCAGCGCGGGCCGCAAGGTGGTGAGGTCGCGACCCGGGCTTGAGCGGGCCTGCACGACTGAAGCGGAGCGGAAGGAGATCCGGGATCCAGCACAACAATGCGCGCAGCGTCCATACTCAGCGACAGTGCTGTCAGACTGAGCCGCTTCGCGGCACATCTGACGTCTGGATTCCGGATCTCCTTCCGCTAACGCTTCAGTCGTGTAGGCCCATTCGGGCCCGGAAAGGGGTGCTCCGCGCGACAAATACGATGGACCATCGCTCAAACAGGCGCTCAAACAGGCTCTCAGGCTGGAAAAAGCCGCGTCAGCGGGACGTGGTTGCGGGCCACCGGGGTCTTCAGCACGACGAAGCTGAAATACTTGTCGATGCCGATGTCCATGTCGGTCAGGCGCTCCATCATCGCCTGGTACTCGGCGATGCCGCTGGCGACGAACTTGACGAGGTAGTCGTAGCCGCCGGAGATGAGGTGGCATTCCACCACCGATTCCTCCTTCTCGATCGCCGCCAGGAAGCGGGCGAAATCGATCTGGCGGTGGTTCTTCAGCGTGATCTCGGTGAAGACCGTGAAGGTCTGGCCGAGCTTGGCGACGTTGATCTGCGCGCAATAGCCCGAGATGTACCCGGCCGCCTGCAGCTTCTTGACCCGCATCAGGCACGGGCTCGGCGACAGGTGGACGAGTTCCGACAGTTCGACGTTGGTGATGCGCCCGTTTTTCTGAAGCTCGGAGAGGATCCGGATGTCGATGCTGTCGAGCTTCATGGGCGATCCGATGGACGAGGGCCGACCTCCATCCGTCCCGGCCGGTGCGGCAGATTATGCCGTAACGTCCCGCCGGCCAAGGGGAGCCGTGATGGCGTTCAGGGCCATCGCTTCAGCGATTGTCCTGCGGTCGCCCGCAGGGCGACGCGATATGGCGGGCGCGGTGCGCTTTGCGCCCGAAGAGCGCCCCGCGGGACGGGTTCGAGGGGACGGATGTCCGCTCGAACACAGAGCGGAGCGAGAGCCAAGTGAGCGGATGCGAACGCCGGCGCCTGAGGCCAAGCAAAAAACCAGGGCGATCGCTTTGAAGCGATGGCCCTGGGATGGCGTTCGGCACGCCGCGCCGGCCGGCTCGACTTCGACGGAACGATCTGCTGCGGCGGGGCGATTTGCGGCGCCGTCTGGCGCGGGCGGGCGGGTAGGATGCGGCCAGCCCAGCCGGAGACCGAGATGCCAGCGCCGCTCCTCCCCATCGAGACCACGCCGACCCTCCCGGAGGCGGCCGACGTGGTCGTCATCGGCGGTGGCGTGGCCGGCGCGTTCACGGCCTACTACCTCGCCCGCCGCGGCATCGGCGTCGCGCTGGTCGAGAAGGGGCGCGTCGGCGCCGAGCAGTCGAGCCGCAACTGGGGCTGGTGCCGGCAGCAGAACCGCGACGCGCGCGAATTGCCGATGGCGACCGGCAGCCTCGACCTGTGGGAGCGGCTCGCCGGCGAGATCGGCGAGGATCCGGGCTTCCGCCGCTGCGGCCTGCTCTACCTCAGCAACGACGAGGCCGAGATCGCCCGCTGGGCCAAGTGGCGCGACTTCGCGGCCGGCGTCGGCGTGACCACCCACATGCTCGGCGAGGCCGAGGCGCGGGCGCGGGCCGGGGCGACCGGACGGGCCTGGAAGGGCGGCGTGTTCTCGCCCTCGGACGGGATCGCCGACACCTCGCGGGCGGTGCCGGTCGTCGCCCGCGGCATCCTGAAGGCCGGCGGCACCGTGCACCAGATGTGCGCAGCCCGCGGCGTCGAGACCAGCGGCGGCCGGGTCAGCGCGGTGGTGACCGAGGCGGGCACGATCCGCACGCGCTCCGTCGTGATGGCCGGCGGCGCCTGGGCGTCGTCGTTCTGCCGCCAGCTCGGCCTGCGCTTCCCGCAATCCTCGGTGCGCTCCTCGATCCTCGCGGTCTCCCCGGCCGAGGGACTGCCCGACGCCCTGCACACCGCCGACGTCTCGGTGACGCGCCGCGGCGCGGGCGGCGGCCACACCCTCGCGATCAGCGGCCGGGCGAGCGTCGACCCGACGCCGCAGCAGATCCTCTACGCCCGCGAGTTCCTGCCGATGTTCGCGCGGCGCTGGCGCGCCCTGCGCCCCGGCGGGACCGGCGGCTGGCGCAGCGGGCACGAGACGGCGAGGCGCTGGCGCCTCGACCGGCCGACGCCGATGGAGCGCCTGCGCATCCTCGATCCGCGCCCCGATCCCCGCCTCGTCGCCGAGACCCACCGGCGGGCGCTCGCCCTGCTGCCGGCGTTGCGCGCCACCACCATCACGGCGTCCTGGGCCGGCTACATCGACTCGACCCCCGACGGCGTGCCCGCGATCGGCGAGATGTCGGGCCTGCCGGGCTTCTTCCTGGCCGCCGGCTTCAGCGGCCACGGCTTCGGCATCGGCCCGGGCGCCGGGCACCTCATGGCCGATCTCGTCACCGGGGACCGGCCGCTGGTCGATCCCCGACCCTATCACCCCGACCGCTTCGATGAATCGGCCTGGGGCAAGGTGGCGGAGTTCTGAGAGCCTGCCTGACGCGCGATCTGAAGATTCACCACCCCTTTCCCGGACGACTGAAGCGAAGCGGAAGGAGATCCGGGATCCAACATGGCAAGTCGCGAAGCGTCCGTGCTCAGCGGCGGTGCAGGCACACGGAGCCGCTTCGCGGCAAATCTGACGTCTGGTTCCCGGATCTCCTTCCACTGCGTTCCAGTCGTCCGGGAAAGGGGTGATTCGCACGACGAACACGATGAACGGTCACTCGAACAGGCTCCGAGTCACACCGCATCGCGGAAGCGCGCGATGCCGAACGGGTCGATCGGCACCGCACTCCGGCCGCGGTCGATCAGCTCGGCCATCACCTCGCCGACGGCGGGGCCGAGCTGGAAGCCGTGGCCGCTGAAGCCGAAGGCGTAGTACAGGCCGGGCGTCGTCGCGCTCGCCCCCATCACCGGCAGGCGGTCGGCGACGTAGCCCTCGATCCCGCTCCAGGTGCGGATCACCGCGAGCTGCCCGAAGGCCGGCATCGCCCGGCGCAGATGCGGCAACTGCCCGAGGGTGCTGACGGGGTCGAGCGCCGCCCGCCGGCGCACCATGTCGACCTCGCCCCAGACGCCGCCGCCGAACACGACGTTGCCGCGCGCGACCTGCCGGAAGTAGATGCCCGCCTCACCCTCGGCCCAGACCCCGACGACCGGCTTCACCGCGTAGGGGACCGGCTCGGTCACGCCCATCTGCGGCCCGCGCGGGGTCAGCGGCACCGGCTCGCCGAAGCGGGCGGAGAGCTGTCCGCCCCAGGCGCCGGCGCAGATCTGGACCACCGGCGCCCGGTAGCGCCGCCCGTCGGCGGTCTCGACGGAGAAGTCCTCGCCCGCCTTCTCAATCGCGGCGACCTCCGCCCCCTCGACGATGGTGGCGCCGAGCCGGCGCGCCGCCCGGGCGAAGGCCGGCGCGGCGAGGCGCGGGTTGGCGTGGCCGTCGTGGGGCGAGAACGACCCCGCCACCGCCTCGCGGCCGAGATAGGGGAAGCGCACCCGCAGGGCGTTGGCGCTCATCAGTTCGAGGTCGAGCCCGTAGGGCCGGCAGTCGCGGGCATAGGCCTCCATCCGCCCGACCTCCTCGGGGGTGCAGGCGAGGCGGAGATGGCCTGTGGGCAGGAACTCGACGTCCTCGCCGATCAGCTCGGGCAGGCGGCCCCAGATCTCGCGGGCGCGGTTGGCCAGCGGCAGTTGCGGCAGGAAGCGCCCCTGGCGCCGGACGTTGCCGAAATTGGTGCCGCTCGCGTGCTGCCCGACCCGGTCGCGTTCGAGCACGACCACCGAGCGGCCGCGCCGGCGCAGGAAGAACGCGGTGGCGGCGCCCATCAGGCCGCCTCCGACCACGATCACGTCGGCGTCCCGGGGCGTCATGGCGCGGTCTCCGCGGTGGTGCCGGCGGGGAGCGGCTTGACCGGCGCCTGCCCGCGCAGGCGCCCGACCTCGGCGACCGGGACGCCGAGGGCGTCGGCGAGGATCTCGGCCCCGGCCGGCCCGCAATAGCGGCCCTGGCAGCGCCCCATCCCGACCCGGCAGAACGCCTTGGCGCGGTTCACCTCGGTGGCGCCGAGGTCTTGCGTGCGGCGCAGGTCCCCGGCGGTGATCGCCTCGCAGCGGCACACCAGGGTCTCGTCGGGCAGGGTGCGGGCGAGGCGGGAGGGCCACGGAAAAGCCCGCTCCAGCCCCTCGCGAAACGCCAGCATCGGGCGCATCCGGGCGCGCAGGGTCTCGGCCTCGCGGGCGGCGGCGGCGTCGCCGGCATCCGCCAGGACCGCGCAGGCGGCGAGCCGGCCGCCGATCTCGGCGGCGTCGGCCCCGGTGATGCGGGCGCCGTCCCCGGCGAGGTAGACGCCCGGAACCGAGGTGCGTCCGTCGGGATCGGTCTCCGGCAGCCATTGCCGGGCCAGCGGATCGAAGGCGAAGCGGCAGCCGGCGAGGTCGGCGAGCTGGGTCTCGGAGCGCAGGCCGTAGCCGAGGGCGACCGCGTCGCAGGCGACCCGCCGGGTCCGGCCGGCGGCGTCGCGGAAGGTCAGGCCCGCGACGCGGTCGGTGCCCTCGATCGCCAGCGGCGTCACGCCGTGGATCATCGGCACCCGGCGCGCGGCGAGCGAGGCGGTGTAGAGCAGCCCCTTGGCCAGCATCGCCGGGCGCGCGGCGAGGCGGGACAGGCCGGCGAGGCGGCCGGAGAACGGCGAGGTGTCGAGGATCGCCGCCGGCCGCACTCCGACCCGGGCGTACTGATAGGCGGCGTAGACGAGGAGCGGCCCGGTGCCGAGGAAGACCGGGCGCGACCCGACCGTGCAGCCCTGCGCCTTCAGGGCGATCTGCGCGCCGCCGAGGGTGGTCACCCCGGGCAGCGTCCAGCCCGGCACCGGCATCACCCGGTCGGTGGCGCCGACCGCCAGGATCAGCGCGTCGTAGGGCAGGGCGGCGGTGGTGCCGTCCGAGGCGACGTGGAGCCGGCCGTCGCGCAGCGCCCAGGCGACCGAGTCCGGGCGGTAGTCGATCCGCCCGCCGAGGGCGTCGAAGCCGCCCTGGACCGCAATCGCCCGCGCGGCCTCGAAGCCGTAGAGCTCGCGGGCCGGGCGCCGGAACCCGGCCGGCTGCCGGCGGTAGATCTGCCCGCCGGAGGCCCGGCCCTCGTCGATCACGACCGGGCGCAGGCCCGCCGCGACGAGGCGTTCGGTGGCCCGGGTCCCGGCCGGGCCGGCCCCGACCACGATCACGCGAGGTCCGGCCATGGTCCCGCTCCCGTGGTGAGGGTCAGGCCGGGCGTTGCCGGCGTGGAGCAGGCCCGCAGGCGGCGCCCGTCCGCGGTCCAGACCCAGCAATCCTGGCACGCGCCCATGAGGCAGAACCCCGCCCGCGGGCCGTCGCCGAACTCGCTGGTGCGCAGCCGCGCCCCGGCGCTCAGCATCGCGACGAGGAGCGTGTCGCCCTCGCGCGCCGGCACGGCCTCGCCGTCGACCGTGATGGCGAAGGCCGGCCGATCCAGCTCCCGCACCCGCCTCAGAAGGCCGACCATCGTGCCGCGCTCCGTCTCGTGCAGGGAGGGTTGGGGGGACGAGACGGGAACGGGATCCCCTCTCTCGATCGGGCTTGCAGATCCACACCACGGGTTGCGAGCATTCTCCTCGCCCCGCTTGCGGGGAGAGGGCTGTGTCCCCCTTGTCGGGGACACAGCGAGGCGGCAGCCGAAGGTGAGGGGGCGTCCCAGAAAGAGGCTTGTCCGGAGACGCCCCCTCACCTTCGCTTCGGCTTCGCCTGCGCTCGCCGCTTGCACGACAAGGTGGTGGGATCTTCGATCCCCAGCGGCCCTCTCCCCGCAAGCGGGGCGAGGAGAGGTCCCGTGCCTCCCTCGAGAGGCGTGAATGCTGTAGCCCACTCGTGAGAGAGGGAAGTCGTGCGCGTTCTCGTCCCCCCAAAGCCCTGCATCCTGACACAGTGCTCGCAGACCGCGCCCACCCCTGTCCAATCCGGGTTTTGGCATCGCGCATAAGGTGTGCTTATGCTGTCCCATGCGCGCCCGTCACATCGAGGTCTTCCGGGCGGTGATGCGGTCGGGAACCCTCACCCGCGCGGCCGGCCTCCTCAACGTCTCGCAGCCGGCCCTGAGCCAGAGCCTGCTCCAGGCCGAGGACGAGCTCGGCTTCAAGCTGTTCGAGCGGGTGAAGGGCCGCCTCGTGCCGACGCCGGAGGCGGAGGAACTGTTTCCGGAGGCCGAGCGGCTGTTCGGCGACCTCGAGAACCTGCGCCGGATGGCCCAGGACCTGCGCCAGGGCCGGCGCGGCCTCGTGCGGCTCGCCACCTCGGCGCCGCCGGCGCTGTCGGTGGTGCCGGCGGCGCTCGACGCCTTCCGCCGCGCCCATCCCGAGGTGCGCCTGCTGTCGTCGGTGGTTCCGGTCGAGCGGATCATCGCGATGCTGGAAGGCGGGCAGGCCGGACTCGGGCTGGCGATGACCGAGGAGGCGCTGCCGATGATCGAGACCAAGGTCATCGGGCGCTGCGACCTCGTCTGCCTGCTGCCGGAGGGCCACAGGCTGGCGGCGCGCCCGCAGCTCGCCGTGGCGGATCTCGCCGGCGAACGGCTGATCGCCTATCGCCGCGACTCGCAGCCCGGCCTGATGCTGGAGCGGGCGCTCGCCCGGCAGGGCGAGACGCTGCGGCCCGACATCGAGGTCGAGTTGTCGATCATCGCCCTCGCCTTCGTCCAGGGCGGGCTCGGCGTCGCCATCGTCGACGGGCTGCTGCCCTGGCGCCGCTTCGCCGGGGTGACGACCGTCCCGCTCCTGCCCCGGATCGCGCTGCCGATCTCGCTGCTCACCAGCACGCGGCGCCCGCTGTCGCGCCACCACGACCTGCTGCGCCAGGAGCTGCGCCGGGCCGTGGCGGCGCATCTCGGTGCCGCGGACGCGCCTCCATAAGTCCGGCTTATCCGATCCCGCGAAATCGGTCTTGGACGCGGGCGCCGCCGCCGGGGAGTGTCCGCCGACGAACGGACCGGCGGTGACCCATGACTTCACAGGGCAGGACCTCGCGGAGCAGGACATGACCTCGCGGAGCAGCAACTGGCGGATCGGTGTCGACATCGGCGGCACCTTCATCGATTTCTGCGCCCTCGAGACCGGGACCAACCGGCTCGAATCGCTGAAGGTGCTCACGACCCCGGACGATCCCGGCCGCGAGCTGATGCAGGGGCTCGCCCTGCTCCAGGAGCGCCACGGCGTGGCGCCCGAGGCGGTCGCCGGCTTCGTCCACGGCACGACGGTCGGCATCAACACGATCATCCAGCGCAAGGGCGCACGCCTCGCCCTGGTGACCAATGCCGGGTTCGAGGACGTCATCGAGCTGGCCCGCCTGCGGATGCCGGAGGTCTACTCGCTGTTCTGCTCCCGGCCCGAGCAGCTCATCCCCCGCGACCTCGTCTTCGGGGTGCGCGGCCGGGTCATGGCCGACGGCAGCGAGGCGGAGGCCCTCGACGAGGCGGCGCTGGCGGCAATCGCCGACACGGCGCGGGCGCGCGGGGCGGTCGGGATCGTGGTCGCGTTCCTGCACGCCTACCGCAACCCGGCCCAGGAGCAGGCCGCGAAGGCGTGCCTGCAGCGGCTCGCGCCCGACCTGTTCGCGTTCGCCTCGGCCGAGATCTGGCCGGTGATCCGCGAGTACGAGCGCACCACGACGGCGATCCTGAACGCCTACGTCCATCCCCGGGTCGCGGGCTATCTCGGCTCGCTCGAAGCCACCCTGAGGGACCGCGGCGTCCCGGCCCGGCCGATGCTGACCAAGTCGAACGGCGGCATCATGGACGTCGCCGCCGGCAAGACCGCCTGCATCAGCATGCTGCTGTCGGGCACCGCCTCGGGGGTGATGGGCGCGGCCTACCTCGCCGAGCAGGCGGGGCAGTCCAACCTGCTCACCCTCGACATCGGCGGAACCTCCGCCGACCTCGCGCTCATCATCGACGGCGCGCCGCAATTCGGCACCGGCGAGATCATCGGCGACTTCCCGCTCTACGTGCCGAGCGTCTCGGTCACCTCGATCGGCGCCGGCGGCGGCTCGATCGCGTCGGTCGACGGGTTCGGCGTGCTGCGGGTCGGTCCGGAGAGCGCCGGCTCGACCCCGGGACCGGCCTGCTACGGCCGCGGCGGCACCCGGGCGACCATCACCGACGCGGTCGCGGTCTGCGGCTTCCTCGGCCACGCGCCGCTCGCCTACGACGCCCTGCGGATGGACCGGGGGCGGGCCGAGGCGGCGGTCGGCGCGGTCGCCGCCGCCCTCGGGCGCGGACTGCGCGAGACCGGCGAGGCGATCCTCCAGGTCGCGGTGTCGGAGATGTTCGTCGAGGTCAACAAGCTCGTCGCCCGCGCCGGCGTCGACCTGCGCGACTTCACCCTGATGCCGTTCGGCGGCGCCGGGCCGATGCTCGGCTGCCTGCTGGCGCGGGAACTCGGCATCGGCCGGGTGATGGTGCCGCGCCGCCCGGGCGTCGTCTGCGCGCTCGGCGGCCTGATCGCCGACGTGAAGAGCGACTTCATCCGCACGGTCTTCGCGCGGGCGGACGCGGCCGTGATGCCGGTGCTGAAGGCGGCCCATGCCGACCTGCGGCGCGAGGCCGAGACGTGGCTGCGCGACGAGCAGGGCTTCGCGGGCCCCGCCGTCGCCACGGTGTCGGCGGACATGCGCTACCACGGCCAGTCCTTCGAGATCGAGGTGCCGCTCGACGAGGCGTGGCTGTCCGGCGGCGACCTCCCGGCCCTGCGGGCGGCGTTCCACCGCCAGCACCTCGCCCTCTACGACTTCGACGACGCGGGGGCCGAGATCCAGGTCGTCAACCTGCGCCTCGTCATCGCCGGCGCCACGGCGCGCCCGGTCATGGTGCCGGAGCCGCGGACGGAGGGGCCGGCGGAGCCCGAGCGCGAGGTCGCGGTCTGGCTCGACGGCGCCGAGCGCCGGGTGCCGCTCTACTGGCGGGCGGCCCTGCGGCACGGCCAGACCCTCGCCGGCCCGGCGGTGGTGGTCCAGGAGGACACCACGACCTGCATTCCCGGCGGCTTCGCCGGCCACGTCGACGCCCACCTCAACCTGCACCTCGTCCGGGAGAACTGAGCGATGATCGACAAGGTGACCCTGGGCGTGCTGGCCAACCATTGCCGGGCGGCGGCCGAGAACATGGCCTACACGCTCTACCGCACCGCGCACTCGACCTTCGTCAAGGAGACCGAGGACTTCACCACGATGATCATGGACGCCGCCGGCCTGACCGTGGCGGTGCCCAAGGACCTCGGCGCGACGTGGTATCCCGGCATCAGCTACGGCCGGGCGATCGACCTCGTCGAGGGCGGCTACCGGCCCGGCGACATCGCCTTCACCAACGACCCCTACAGCGGCTTCCTCGCCACCCACGCGCCCGACATCCACGCCTGGAAGCCGGTCTTCCACGACGGCGAGATCGTGGCCTTCGCCGGCGGGCACATCCACAACACCGACATGGGCGGGGCGGTGCCGGCGAGCCTGTCGCGGGCGCTCACCGAGATCCACCAGGAGGGCATCCGCTTCCCGCCGATGAAGCTCTACGCCGAGGGCGTGCTCGACCAGAAGATCCTCGACGTGATGCTGCTCAACGTGCGCAAGCCCGAGCAGAACCTCGGCGACCTCAAGGCGCTGGTCGGCGCGCTCAACACCGGCGAGCGCAAGATCGCCGCGATGGTGGCGAAGTTCGGCGTCGAGGGATTCCGCCAGGGGCTCGCCGGCCTGCACGACTACGCCGAGCACCAGGCGCGGGCGATCCTCGCCTCGATCCCCGACGGGGAGTACCGCTTCGCCGACTACGCCGACGAGGACGGCGAGAACGGCAACCCGGTGCGCCTCGCCGTGACCCTGCGCATCGCCGGCGACGAGGCGGTGCTCGACTTCACCGGCACCGACCCGCAGCTCGCCTCGTCGCTCAACGTGCCGACCGGCAGCGACCCGCGCCACACCCTGCTGCTGGTGGGCGTCTACTACATCCTCTACACCCTCGACCCGTCGCTGCTGCTCAATGCCGGGCTGACCCGGCCGTTCCGCTGCATCGTGCCCGAGGGCACGGTGCTCAACCCGGTCTTCCCGGCGGCGGTGGGGATGCGCAGCCTCACCTGCGCGCGCCTGCGCAGCCTGCTGTTCGGGGTGTTCGGCCTCGCGATCCCCGAGCGGATGCCGGCGGCCCCGGCGGGGTCGAGCTCGATCGTCAACGTGATGACGACCGACGAGCGCAGCCGCCGCACGGTCATCGCCGCCCTCAACCCGGTGGTCGGCGGCGGCGGGGGCATGCCGCACCGCGACGGCCCCAACGGCTCGGGGGCGGACGCCGCCTACCTCAAGAACACCCCGATCGAGATCAACGAATCCGAGGTCCCGGTGCAGTTCCTGCGATACGGGCTGGAGCCGGATTCCGGCGGCGCCGGCTACCATCGCGGCGGCCTCGCCACCGTGATGGAGTTCCGGCTGTTCTCGCCCGACACCCGCATCACGGTGCGCAACCGCGACCGCTCGCATTTCCGGCCCTGGGGCATCCTCGGCGGCGGCCCCGGCGCGCCCTCGGACATGGTCGTCAACCCGGGCACGGCGCGCGCGCGGCGGCTCGGCAACATCGACACCTTCGTGGTCGAGCCCGGCGACGTGGTCCACATCCACTCCCCGGGCGGCGGCGGGCGCGGGGCGCCGTTCGCGCGCGAGCCGGAGCGGGTCCTGGTCGACGTCGAGCGCGGCTACGTCTCCGCCGCCCGAGCGCTCGCCGATTACGGCGTCGCGATCCGGGACGGCCGGGTCGACGAGGCGGCGACCGCCCGCCACCGCGACGCCGCGCCCCCGCCGCCGGTCCATTTCCGCTTCGGCCCGGAGCGCGAGGCGTTCGAGGCCGTGTGGACGCCGGCCCAGTACGACGCGCTGACCGCGATCCTGGCGGCCCTGCCGGTGCACTGGCGCTTCTTCGTCAAGACCAAGGTCTTCGCGGCGATGCGCGACGCCGCGCGGGACGGCGGGACCGCGACGGTGGAGGGCGCGATGCGGCGGGTCCGCCGGGACTTTCCGCAGATCCCCTGAGGGGGCGAGGCGGGCCGGCGGGAAAACCGGCCTCGCTCAGGAGCGCGGAGCCTCCGGCTCCGCCGCGCGGGCTCGTGATGCGGCTGTCCGGACGCGATCGCCCGAAAGCCGGATCACTCGCCCGGGGTCCACGGCACGTAGTCGCCGGTCGCCGCCGGGCGTTGGCCGTAGGAGAGCTGCGAGCCGCGCGGGCGGTAGGCCGCCACCGTGCCGGTGAGGTTCTCCTCGTGCGGCTTCTGCCACTCGCGCGGGGTGTAGCTCTCCTCGCTCGGCGGCACCTCGACGGTGTGGCTGAGCCAGCCGCGCCAGCCGGGCGGCACCTTCGAGGCGTCGGGATAGCCGTTGTAGATCACCCAGCGCCGCTCCGGCCCGACCGAGGGGTCGATCAGCGGGCCGATCGCCCGGTAGTAGCGGTTGCCGAACTCGTCGGTGCCGACGTGGCGGCCGTGGCGCTTGGTGTAGAGGTCCAGGCTGACGGTCGAGCCGCTCCACCAGGTGAAGATGCGAAAAAGGGTGTCTTTCAGCGCCATCGCGGACCGTCTCGTGGGCATGCCGGCGGCGCCGCGATCCGGCCCGCCCGTGTTCGCGCGGGACTATGGTGAGGCCGTCCACCGAAGTCCAGCCGTCGCCGCGCCAGCGGCGGCGATGCGCCGCCGGCTTGTACAACCTGTGATTCGCAAAAATTCCGCCGACGATTCGCGATTGAGTCGCCGGGGCTTAACCGCGGCGGCACGACAATCCACAGGAATCTCGACCTGAGACACAACATGTAGTCGGGAACGCTTCGCCGCGACACAAGTTGTTGACGCGCAGGCCCCAGAGTCGCTAGCTTGGCGTCACAGTCGGGGGCCGCGATGCGACCTCGGCCGCGCCGCGCGAGCGGCGGGCGGGCGAAGGCGGCATCGCGCAACGAATCGGACCGGCGGCACCGCCCTGGGCGGGCCGGCCCCTATGGCGTGACGGGAGAGTACCACCCATGCGGATCGAGCGGCGCATCACCACGGCCGGGCAGTCGCCCTACGCCTCCATCCCGTTCCGCAAGGCGGTGAGCGAGATCCGCAATCCCGACGGCTCGGTCGTGTTCCGGCTCGACGGCATCGACGTGCCGGAGGCGTGGAGCCAGGTCGCCTGCGACGTGCTGGCCCAGAAGTATTTCCGCAAGGCCGGCGTGCCGAAGGCGCTGAAGCGCGTCGAGGAGAACGGCGTGCCGTCGTTCCTGTGGCGCTCGGTGCCCGACGAGGCGGCGCTCGCCCCTCTGCCCGAGGACGAGCGCACCGGCTCCGAGATCTCGGCGACCCAGGTCTTCGACCGGCTCGCCGGCTGCTGGACCTACTGGGGCTGGAAAGGCGGCTACTTCTCGACCGAGGACGACGCGGCGGCGTTCTACGACGAATTGCGCGCGATGCTCGCCCGCCAGATGGTGGCGCCGAACTCGCCGCAATGGTTCAACACCGGCCTGCACTGGGCCTACGGCATCGATGGGCCCGCCCAGGGCCACTACTACGTCGACCACAGGACGGGTGCGCTGACCAAGTCGGCCACCGCCTACGAGCACCCGCAGCCGCACGCCTGCTTCATCCAGTCCGTCGCCGACGACCTCGTCAACGAGGGCGGCATCATGGACCTGTGGGTGCGCGAGGCGCGGCTGTTCAAGTACGGCTCGGGGACGGGCACCAACTTCTCGTCCCTGCGGGCCGAGAACGAGAAGCTCGGCGGCGGCGGCAAGTCGTCGGGCCTGATGAGCTTCCTCAAGATCGGCGACCGGGCGGCCGGCGCGATCAAGTCCGGCGGCACGACGCGTCGCGCCGCCAAGATGGTGATCGTCGACATCGACCACCCCGACGTCGAGACCTTCATCGCCTGGAAGGCGCGGGAGGAACAGAAGGTCGCGGCCCTCGTCACCGGCTCGAAGCTCGCCTCCAAGCACCTCAAGGCGGTGCTCAAGGCCTGCGTCAACTGCGAGGCCGAGGGCGACGCCTGCTTCGACCCCGAGCGCAACCCGGCGCTCAAGCGCGAGGTCAAGGCCGCCCGCAAGGCGATGGTGCCCGACGCCTCGATCAAGCGGATCATCCAGTACGCCCGCCAGGGCTACACCGACCTCGACCTGCCGGTCTACGACACCGACTGGGATTCCGAGGCCTACCTCACCGTCTCGGGCCAGAACTCCAACAACTCGGTCTCGCTGACCGACGACTTCCTGCGCGCCGTCGAGGCCGATGCCGACTGGCACCTCACCGCCCGGGTCGGCGGCAAGGTCGTGAAGACCCTCAAGGCGCGCGACCTGTGGGAGAAGATCGCCGAGGCCGCCTGGGCCTCGGCCGATCCCGGCCTGCACTTCAACACCACGATGAACGACTGGCACACCTGCCCGCAGGGCGGACGGATCCGGGCCTCGAACCCGTGCTCCGAGTACATGTTCCTCGACGACACCGCCTGCAACCTCGCCTCGGCGAACCTGCTGGCGCTCTACGACCGGCAGGCCAAGAGCTTCGACGTCGAGGGCTACGAGCACCTGTGCCGCCTGTGGACGGTGGTGCTCGAGATCTCGGTGCTGATGGCGCAGTTCCCGAGCCGCGAGATCGCCGAACTCTCCTACAAGTACCGCACGCTGGGCCTCGGCTACGCCAATATCGGCGGCCTCTTGATGACCATGGGCCTTCCCTACGATTCGCGGGAGGGGAGGGCGCTCGCCGGCGCGCTGACCGCGATCATGACCGGCGTGTCCTACGCCACCTCGGCCGAGATGGCGTCCGAGCTCGGGCCGTTCCCGGCCTACGAGGACAACGCCGACGCGATGCTGCGGGTGATCCGCAACCACCGTCGCGCCGCCCACGGCGAGGCCGGCGGCTACGAGTTCCTCAACACCAATCCGGTGCCGCTCGACCATTTCGGCTGCCCGCAGGCCAACCTCGTCGCCCACGCCAAGGCGGCCTGGGACCGGGCGCTGCAACTCGGCGAGGAGCACGGTTTTCGCAATGCCCAGGCGACCGTGATCGCGCCGACCGGCACGATCGGCCTCGTGATGGATTGCGACACCACCGGCATCGAGCCCGACTTCGCCCTGGTGAAGTTCAAGAAGCTCGCCGGCGGCGGCTACTTCAAGATCATCAACCGGGCGGTGCCGGACGCGCTCCGCGCGCTCGGCTACCGCGAATCCGAGATCGCCGAGATCGAGGCCTACGCCGTCGGCCACGGCTCGCTCGGGCAGGCGCCGGGCGTCAACCCGGGCAGCCTCCGCGCCAAGGGCTTCACCGACGACAAGATCGCGGCGGTCGAGGCCGGGCTGAAATCGGCCTTCGACATCAAGTTCGTGTTCAACCGCTGGAATCTCGGCGAGGATTTTCTGACCGGCACCCTCAAGGTCCCGGCCGAGCGCCTCGCCGACCCGGCCTTCGACCTGCTCGCTCATCTCGGCTTCACGAAGAAGGAGATCGAGGCCGCCAACATCCACGTCTGCGGCTCGATGACCCTGGAAGGGGCGCCGTTCCTCAAGCGCGAGCACTACGCGGTGTTCGACTGCGCCAACCCGTGCGGGCGCATCGGCAAGCGCTACCTCTCGGTCGAGAGCCACATCCGCATGATGGCGGCGGCGCAGCCCTTCATCTCGGGGGCGATCTCCAAGACCATCAACATGCCCAACGACGCCACGGTGGAGGATTGCAAGGAGGCCTACCGGCTGTCCTGGACCCTGGCGCTCAAGGCCAACGCCCTCTACCGCGACGGCTCGAAGCTGTCGCAGCCCCTCAACGCGGCCCTGATCGCCGACGAGAGCGAGGACGAGGTCGAGGAGGCCCTCGACGCGCTGCTCGCCCAGCCGACGGCGGCCCGCACCGTCGCGGTGGCCGAGAAGGTGGTCGAGCGGGTCATCGAGCGGATCGAGCGCATCCGCTCGCGGGAAAAGATGCCCGACCGGCGCAAGGGCTACACCCAGAAGGCCGTCGTCGGCGGCCACAAGGTGTACCTGCGCACCGGCGAGTACGACGACGGGCGGCTGGGCGAGATCTTCATCGACATGCACAAGGAGGGCGCCGCCTTCCGCTCGCTGATGAACAACTTCGCCATCGCGATCTCGCTCGGCCTGCAATACGGCGTGCCGCTGGAGGAGTACGTCGACGCCTTCACCTTCACCCGCTTCGAGCCGGCGGGCTTCGTGCAGGGCAACGACGCGATCAAGAACGCGACCTCGATCCTCGACTACGTGTTCCGCGAACTGGCGATCTCGTATCTCGGCCGCGCCGACCTCGCCCATGTCGACCCGTCCGAGATCGGCTCGACGGTGATGGGCGGGGGCGTGGCGCAGTCGAAGCTGACGTCGGCCGAGCCGGCGGTGACCAGCATCGTGTCGCGCGGCCTGCTGCGCGGCTCGGCCGACCGTCTCACCCTGGTCCATGGCGGACCGGCGAGCGCCACCTCCGGCGTCGCCGCCCCCGCCACCGGCCAGTCCGCCCCGGCCGGCGGCACGATCCACGCGGTGCGCGGGTCGATCGCGCTGAAGGCCGAGCCGGTGACCGCCGGCCGCACCGAGAGCCTCGTCGAGGCCCTGCCCTTCGCCAAGCCGGAGACCAAGCCGGAGCGCAGCGTCGCCGACCGGCGCGCCGAGGCGAAGATGAAGGGCTATGTCGGCGAGGCCTGCCCGGAATGCGCGAACTTCACGCTCGTGCGCAACGGGACCTGCCTGAAGTGCGACACGTGCGGCGGCACGACCGGGTGTTCGTGAGCTGAAGCGGTCGGGGCAGGCTGCCCGCCATGGACCCCGTCCATGGCGGTTCCCCGAGCGGCGAAGAGTTGCGAAGAGCACAGGCGGTCCTCACGGGCCGCCTGTGCCGTTTGGGGCGTCGCCTTCGCACGGTGAAGGTCGAGCCCATGATGGGGCGTTCGAGAGCAACGTAGAAGCTGCTCCTCCGAACAGTCACGCCTGCGTCACGCCACGTATTCCCAGGAACAGGCGCGCCGCGCCCACGTTGACCGGCACATCCTCAGCCTCGGAGGTCCCGGTGTCGACGAAGCCACCCCCCGTTCCACCCGCCAACCAGTCCGACAAGGGACCCGGCAGCGCCCAGCGCGCCGAGACCGAGCTCGGCTCGGCCGGCAGCCAGACCAAGGATCCCGACAAGATCGGGCAGGCCGGCAATGCCAAGGTGAACACCACCAACCAGGGATACCAGCAGGACCGATGAGCATGGCGAGCAAGGCCCACCAGACCGACCGCCACCACGGCGGCCCCGGCAGCAGCCAGCAGGACGCCTCGAAGCCGCACGCCGAGACGCGCCACGGCCCCGCTCCCGGCAGCCCGACCAGCGACCGCCAGTCCCACGTCTCGGGCGGCGGCGGCGAGCGCGACAGCCACCACACCCACAGCACCAAGGGCCGCGCCCCCGACCGGACCGACCGGTCGCACTGAACGTCTCGCGGGCCGGGGCGCATCCCGGCCCGCCGCCCCTCACTCCGCCCGGGCGGTGGGGGAGGGGCCGAACCGGACCTGGCAGCGCAGGCCCGCCGGCAGGGCCCAGTCGGGATTGGGCAGCTTGAGCCGGACGCCGAAGGTGCCGCTCGTCGCCTCCATCACCCGGTCGACGATGGTCACCTCGGCGCTGTGGCTGCCGCCGACCGGCGCCTCGGGAAACACCGTCGCGCGGCTGCCGACCGTCACCTGCCCGTAGAAGCTCACCGGCACGTAGACCTCGACGTGCAGCGTCGCGATGTCGGCGAGCCCGAAGACGTAGACCTGATCGTGGACGTACTCGCCCGGCGCCAGCCGGCGCTCCACCACGACGCCGTCGATCGGACTGCGCAGCTCGCGCTGCGCCACCTGCTCCTGGGCGCGCACGAGTTCGGCCCGGGCCGCCTTCTGGCTCGCCACCGCATCCTGGAGGGTGAGTTCGGCGACCTTGGCGTCGGCGATCGCCTCGTCGCTGTCCTTCTCGCTGATGACGTTCCGCTCGCGCAGGGCGGTGATGCGGGCGAGGCGCCGCCGGGCGAGGTCGAGCTTGGCCTGCGCCGCGGCGATCGGGGCGTCGTTCTCGGCCCGCAGCCGGGCCAGCACGACGTTGGCCTCCTCGACGCCCGAGCCGAGCCGGGCCACGACCTGCCCGGCCCGGACCCGGTCGCCGCGGCCGACCTGGACGCTGCGCAGGAAGCCCGAAACCTCGGCGTTGAGCTTCACCCGCTCGGCCGCATCCATCAGGCAGTCGAACAGGTGCGCGTCGATCCGCTTGAGCGCCGGCGGCGCGGCGGGGGCCGGCGGCTGCTGCGCCGCCGCGACGCCGGCCCAGACCGATCCAGAGATCAGCAGAAGAGATCGGATCATGCTCGATTCCCGGATTGCGGCGTCAAGTCCACTCGGGTATTCCTCTGCCCGATCGAAGAACGGGGGGCAAGACGATGGCCGAAGGAGTGTCCGGCGCCGAGGCGATGCTCAGCGGTGGCAATGCAGCCGCGACGCCGACGACTGGCGCACAGCCGGAGATGCGGGTCGACACCACGCAGTTGAAGACGACCTACTGCAACGTGTGCAGCGCGACCAGCACCAGCGAGGAGGTCGTCCTGACCTACGGCTTCAACAGCAACTGGGACATGCGCCAGCAGCCGATGGAGATTGCGCTTCATCATCGCATCGTCATGAGCCCGAAGGCCGCCAAGCGGTTCCACGGCGTCCTCACCCAGCTCATCGCCGAGCACGAGGCCCGCAACGGTCCGCTCGCCTGAGCGCGGGACGCAGCCGGTTCCGGCGCCGTGCAGCCTTAGGACATCGGCCCCTGCTCGGCGATCAGCCGGATGGCCTAGACCACTATAAAATCGCCGCGTCATCGTCCAAACGGATGATGTGCATGGCCTGCGCCGACGACATAGTGCCGCCACTCGCGCTCGGTCGGCGATTGGTGACGATCGACAGTTAAAATCAACGGACAAGACTGGCAGAGTCTTCAAGGGCTGTGCCGGTCTTTGCGCGTTGACTTTGTAAATGCTGGCGCCGTGGCGGTAAATCACGATTTTATGGTAAAAATTTCTTGACCGCGGGATTAAGTTGCCGGACAGTTTCCGGCAACAGGGGCGACGGACGCGGCGACGGGCAGAACCCGTCGGCGTTCGCGGAGTTGCGCGCGGTCGAGGGGCCGCGCCCTCCCCCTGTCCGGGGGAGGGGATCATGCGCAACCGGTTCGAGAGCACGCGCCCGTCCCGCGCTTCGTCGTTCCGTCCGTGGCGCCGCCGGCCGTCCTCGGCCTCGTCCGGCCAGCGCGCCGGCGCGTTCCTGTTCGAGGCGATCGAGCCGCGGATCCTGCTCTCGGCCGACCTCGACCTGTTCGGATCGAGCGCGCTCACCTCGACGCTCGGGGTGGCCCAGGCGCCGGTGGTCGACCTCTCCGCCGCCGGCGCCGGCAGCCCGGCCCTCGACCGCGCCAGCACCCCGTCCTCCGCCTCGGCCAGCCTCGTCGCGCTGGCGACGCCGACCGACCCGGCCTCGGTCGCCGGCACGATCGACGTGCCCGGCGAGACCGACCGCTACGTCTTCCTGCTCTCCGACGACAAGCGCATCGCCTTCGACAGCCTCACCGGCGACTCCAACCTGACGTGGTCGCTGTCGGGCCCGCGCGGCGCCGAGGTCACCGACCGTTCCTTCGCCTCCAGCGACGGCGGCGGCCTCGGCGGCTCGCCGGTCCTGGCCCTCAAGCCGGGCGAGTACACGCTCTCGGTCGGCCGCACCGGCGACGGCACCGGCGCCTACGCCTTCCGCCTGCTCGACCTCGCGCAGGCGCGGGAGGTGACCCTCGACACGCCCGTCACCGCGACGCTCGATCCGGCCGCCGAGACGGCGGCGTTCCGCTTCGCCGGCACCGCCGGCAGCCGGCTGTTCCTCGACAGCCTCGGGCAGACCGGCAGCGGCGGCCTGTGGCGCCTGCTCGACCCCGCCGACCGCGTCGTCGACACCGCCTCTGCCGGCTCGGACCGCGAAGTCGCGCTTCCGCAGACCGGCACCTACACGCTGCTGTTTGAGGGCCCGGCCGGCGCCACCGGCACCGGCACCGCAACCGTGCGCCTGCACATCGCCACCGACGCCTCCGCGCCGCTGACGATCGGCCAGACCGTCGCCGGCCGGATCGACGGCCCCGGCGACACCCGCGCCTACACCTTCACCCTCGCCGGGCCGCGGCGCCTCGTGATGGACAACCTCGTCGGCGACGCGAGCGGGTTCGCCTGGAGCCTCAACGGCCCGGGCGGCACCGAGGTCGACGCCCGCGACCTGCGCTCCAGCGATGCCGACGGCCTCGGCGCGACCTCTCCGGTCCTGGACCTCGCCGCCGGCAGCTACACCCTCACCCTCGACGGCAGCGGCGACCGGACCGGCGCCTACGCCTTCCGCCTGCTCGACCTGTCCGCCGCCACCGCGATCACGCCGAACACCGAGGTGACGGCGGCGCTCGACGATGCCGGCGGGCGCGCCGCGGTGGTGCGCGCGCCCTCCGGCGCCGGGCTCGCCAGCCCCGGCAGCGCGCTCGCGCTCACCGGAAGCGAGACGATCGCCGTCGCCGACGCCGCGGCCCTGAAGCCCGCCGCCATCACCCTCGAAGCCTGGGTCCGGCGCACCGGCGACGAACCGAACTTCGCCACCGTGGCGATGAAGACCACGAGCACGTCGTGGAGCGACGGCTACGGGCTGTACTGGAACGACAACAAGATCAACTTCTTCGCCAACAGCTGGTCGGCGCACAGCGTCGCGGCCGACCTGCCGGCCGACACCTGGACCCACGTCGCCGGCACCTTCGACGGCGCGACGCTGCGGCTCTACGTCAACGGCGCGCTGGTCGACAGCGAGGCCTACGCCGCCCCGATCCAGCACAGCACCGCGCCGCTCACCCTCGGCAGCCAGGGCGGCAATTACGGCTGGCGCGGCGGCATCGACGAGGTCCGGGTCTGGAACGCCGCGCGCAGCCAGACGCAGATCGCCGCCGGCCGCACGGCCGGCGTCGCCGGCACCGAGCCTGGCCTCGCCGCGGCCTGGAGCTTCGACGACCCGGCCGGGGCCGCGAGCTTCGCCGACAAGGGTCCGAACGGCCTCGCGGCCGTGCTGCGGCCCGCCGCCACCGCCACGAAGGCCTACAGCTTCGCGGCCGCCCGCGGCGACCAGATCGCCCTCGACCGGACCGACAACGGCGGCGGCGCCTACTGGCGCCTGATCGACCCGTCCGGCCGCCAGATCCAGGCCGGCTATGCCGGCGACATGCCCGCCCGCACGATCCAGCTCGCCGGCACCTACACCCTGCTCGTCGAGGGCAATGCCGGCAATCCCGGCCCGGCGAGCCTCGGCTTCCGGGTCGTGAACAGCGGCAGCGTCGCGATCCCGGCCTTCACCGGCACCGCGCTGACGCTCGGCACCACCTATGCCGGCACCGCCGCGGCGGGCACGCCGGTCGATTTCGTCTTCACCACCGCGGGGGCCACCCGCCTCGCCCTCGACGCCCTCGCCTACAACGGCGGCGTCACCGTGACGGTCGAGGGACCGCGGGGCGTCGAGAGCAGCCGTCCGCTCTACGGCGACGACGCGATCCTCGACCTCCCGGTCGGCGGCGCCTACCGCGTCCGGCTCGCCGGCAGCGGCGCCTACGGCTTCCGCCTCCTCGACCTCGCCGCCGCCCAGGCCCTGACGCTGGGCGCCGCCACCACCGCGACGATGACCCCGAACAACGGGGCCAGGGCCTACCGCTTCGACGCGACGGCCGGCGACCACCTGTCGTTCGACGTCACCAGTGCCCCGTCCGGCTCGTGGACCCTCTACGACCCGTCCGGCCGCACGCTGTTCCAGCCGGGCAGCTACGCCGACCGCGACCTCGTCGCCGCCCGCACCGGCACCTACACCCTGGTCCTGTCCGGCCCGTACTGGAACACCGGCACCGGCGAGGCCGTCGCGTTCAAGGTCTCGAAGATCACCGACACCGTGACCCCGATCGCCCTCGGAGCAAAAGTCGCGGGCGACGTGACGGCCGTCGGCGAGCGCCCGGCCTACACCTTCACCCTCGCGGCGCCGACGCGGCTGCTGTTCGATTCGCAGAGCTATTACGGTTCGCTGCGCTGGAGCCTGACCGGCCCGCGCGGCACCGAGGTCGACGAGCGCGCCTTCTCGTCGGACGACCTCGCCCTCGGCACGCTGCCGGCCGGCACCTACACCCTGACCGTCGACCGCGACGCCTCGCCGGGCAGCACCGGCGGCTTCGCCTTCCGCCTGCTCGACCTCGCCGCCGCCACGGCGGTGCCGAAGGGGCAGGTGGTCGCCGGCACCCTGGCCTCCGGCCCCGAGACCACCGCCTACGCCTTCGACGCCGCGGCCGGCGACCGGCTGTACTTCGACTGGATCGACAACCCCTCGGGCACGGCCAACTGGTCGCTGATCGACCCCTCCGGCCGCACGGTGTTCGACCGCACGACCGCCGAGGACGGGCCCCGCGCGCTGCCCGAGACCGGCCGCTACACCCTGCTCGTCGGCGGGTGGAGCTACGCCGGCGCCGACCCGGTGCGCTTCGCCTTCCGGGTCGCCCCGGTGGTGGACGAGACCCGGGCGATCACCCTCGGGGGGGCCGCCCAGGGCGGTCCGCTCTCGGTGCCCGGCAAGGTCGGGTCGGCGCTGGCCTTCACAGGCGCCGAGAGCGCCGCGGTGGCGGCGGCGCCCGACCTGCGCAGCACCGCGACGATCGAGCTGTCGCTCCAGCTCGACCGCTTCGCCGGGTACTGGACCCCGCTGGTGTATCGCGGCGACGGCAACACCACCTCCGACACGACCCGCCAGTACAGCCTGTGGGTGCGCCAGGACGGGCTGCTGCTGTTCTCGACGGCCGACGCCTCGGGCGTCCAGTCGGTCGAGAGCGCCGCCGGCACGATCCGGCCCGGCGTCATGCAGTCGATCGCCGCCGTGATGGACCGCCCGAACGGCCGGCTCACCCTCTACGTCGACGGCGTGCAGGTCGGGCAGGCGGCGGTGCGCACCGGACAGGCGGTGGCCAGCACCGCCCCGATGCTCGTCGGCGCCAGCCGCGAGACCTGGGACTGGGCGAACCTCGAAGGCGTGGTGGACGACCTCAAGGTCTGGTCCACCGCCCGCACCGCCGCGCAGGTCGCCGCCGACGCGGGCGCGGTCCCGGCCGCCAACGCCGCCGGCCTCGCGCTCTACCTGCCGATGAACGACGCCTCGGGGGCGACGACCCTCGCCGGCGCCGGGCCGGGCGCCGTCGGCGCCGCGGTGACGAACGCCAATGCGGGGCTTCCCGGGCTGGTCACCGGCCGCATCGACGGCCCGGGGCAGACCGACACCTACACCTTCACCGCCGCGGCCGGGGCCTTCCTCACCCTCGACGCGCTCACCGACGATTCGCAGGTCACCCTCACCTTCCGCGGCCCGACCGGGCAGGTGGTGACCCGCAACCTGCGCAACGCCGAGAGCTACGAGTTCGGCAGCGGCCCGAACGCCTTCGCGGCCGATCCCGGCGCCTGGACCGTGACGGTGGACGCGGCCGGCGACCGCACCGCCGCCTACGCCTTCCGCATCCTCGACCTCTCGACCGCGCCGACGATCAGCCTCGGCGCGCCGCTGACCGGCACGCTGTCGCCAGGCGATTCGACCCGCGCCTACCGCTTCGCCGCCACCGCCGGCGACGGCTTCTTCCTCGACGCGACGAACACCGCCACCGCCAACGCGAGCGCCGGGTACCGGCTCTACGACCCGTTCGGCCGGCAGGTCGCCGGCCCGGCCTCGCTGCAGGACACCCAGGCGCGGCTCCTGTCCGCCACCGGCACCTACACGCTCGTCATCGAGGGCCGGGTCTATCAGGGGAGTGCGCCCCTCGCCTTCGCGCTCGTCCCCTACCGGGTGGCGAACGACCTCACCGCCGTCACCCTCGGCACCAATCCCTCCCCCGGCCCGTTCTGGACCGCCGACGGCCGCATCGGCGGCGCGCTCCAGCTCACCGGGATCGACGGCGTCTCGGTGCCGGCTTCGCCGAGCCTGAACCTCACCGGCTCGGTCACCCTCGAGGCCTGGATCAACCCGGACGCGCTGCCCTCGCAATGGGCGCCGCTCCTGGTCAAGGGCGACGACACGGTCGGGGAGCGCAGCTACTCGCTGTGGCTGCGCAGCGACGGGGCGCTGCACGTCTCGACCAGCGACGGCCTCGGCGAGCAGGTGGTCACGAGCGCCGCCGGCGCCATCGCCACCGGGCGCTGGACCCACGTCGCCGCGGTGATCGACCGCGCCGCCGGCACGATGCGCCTCGTCGTCGATGGGGTCGAGATTGCCGCGGGCGCCGTGCGCCAGGGGGCCGCCGCCGATGCCGGCCGGCCGCTGCTGATCGGCCTGTCGGGCGAGTCGAACACCAGCTACGGCGGCTTCCAGGGCCGCATCGACGAGGTGCGGGTGTGGTCGCTCGCCCGCACCACCGCGCAGATCGCCGCCGACCGCAACGGCGCGCCCTCGACCACGACCGGCCTCGCCCTGCGCTACGCCCTCGACGCGACGGGCGGCACCGCCGTGGCCGATGCCGGCCCGGCCGGCAATGCCGGGACGCTGGTGCGGCCGAATGCCGGCGGCATCACCGGCCGCATCGCCCAGCCCGGCCAGCGCGACAGCTACACCTTCACGGTCTCGGCCGCGACGCGGGTGGTGCTCGATTCGCTCACCTCCGATTACGGCCTGCGCTGGACGCTGACCGGCCCCTACGGCGACCTCGTGGCCGACCGGCCGCTGTCGTCGTCGGACGCCTTCGAGATCGGCGGCGACGCCGCGGTGCTGCTCGCACCCGGGAGCTACACCCTCACGATCGCCGGGAGCGGCGACCGCCAGGGCTGGTACAACCTCGCCCTGCGCGACCTCGCCACGGCGACCCCGATCGCCCGTGGGACGCCGGTCACCGGCGCCCTGGTCCCGGCGGCCCGGACCGACCTCTACCGCTTCAGCGCCACCGCCGGCGACCGGGTGTTCTTCGACGACCTCGGCAGCGACGGCGCGATCGCGATCCGGCTCTACGATCCCGAGGGCCGCCTGATCCAGGGCCCGCGCACCCCGAACGACCTGCAGAACCAGGACGTGCTGACGCTCGGGCGCACCGGCACCTACACGATCCTGGTCGAGGGCCGGGTCTTCGCCTCCGGCTCCGCCCCCTACGGCTTCACGCTGGTGCCGGTCGCCGACGAGGCCGCGCCGCTGACGCTCGGCAGCGCCGCGACCGGGAGCCTGACGGTCGGCCAGCGCGAGGCCTGGAGCTTCACCCTCGCGGCCCCGCGGCAGGTCGTGTTCGACAGCCTGACCAACCGCAGCGACCTGCGCTGGACCCTCGCCGGGCCGGGCGGGGCGGTGGTCACCGACCGCAGCTTCTCGAATTCCGACAGCCAGAACATCGGCGGCGCGACCGCGCTGACGCTCGCGCCCGGCGCCTGGACCCTGACCGTCGACGGCAGCGGCGACGCCGCCGGCGCCTACGGCTTCGTCCTGCGCGCGCTGGGCACCGGCACGGCGCTGACCCTCGGCACCCCGGTCACCGGCACCCTGAGCCCGGCCAACGCCACCGCGGCCTACACCTTCACCGCCGCCGCCCTCGACCGCGTGCGCTTCGACGCGACCTCGGGCGAGACCTACGGGCTGTCGCTGCGGCTCTACGGACCCTCGGGCCAACTCGTCCTCGGCCCGACCTGGTGGCAGGATTCCGACCTCACGACCCTGCCGGAGGCCGGCACCTACACGCTGCTCGTCGAGGGCACGGCCGCGAACGCGGCCGGCGCCTACGGCTTCACCCTGGAGCGGCCGGCCTTCGCGGCGGCCGCGGGCCAGACCGGCCAGGACTTCTCCGGCGGCCCCGGCCTGCCCTACGTCCTGTCCACCTCGAACGGCACGCCGGCCGCGGTCGTCGGCGGCGCCCTGCGCCTCGCGCGGCAGGGCGAGACCTACAGCCGCAGCGTCGCCGCCTTCGCCGCCAGCGGCACCGGGCCGTTCCAGTCGATCGACGTCGGCTTCCGCCTGCGCATCGCCGGCTCCGGCACGGCGGGGGAGGGCCTCGGCTTCGCGCTGCTGCCGGCCGGCCGCTACGGCCTCGCCGGCCCCGGCGCCGACCTCTCGGTCGAGCCGAACCTCGCCGGGGTGCTCGGCCTCGGCTTCGACGCCTCGGACGGCGGCGCCACCAACCACGTCTCGCTGCACTGGGACGGCCGGCAGATCGGCGGCAACGTGGCGCCCGCGGGCGTGACGCTGGCGAGCGGGGCCTGGATCGACGCCCGGGTCACGCTGACGCGCACCGACGGCGGCACGCTCGTCACCCTGCGGCTCACCCCCGAGGGTGGCGCGGCCGTGACGGTGTTCGACGGGGTCTTCGTCGGCGGCCTCGACCTCGCGACGAGCCGCGTCGCCTTCAGCGGCCAGACCGACAACAACACCGCCAACATCGACCTCGACGCGGTCACGGTGGCCACCACCGCGGCGGCGAGCGACGCCGCGGCGATCACGCTCGGCAGCACCGTCACCGGCACCCTGGCGCGGGCCGGCGAGGTCGACCGCTACGCCTTCACCCTCGCGGCGGGCGCGCGCGTCGTCCTCGACGGGCTCTCGACCGATTCGGGCCTCAACTACACCATCGAGGGGCCCGGCGGGACGCTCGCCGGGGGCGACCTCTACGGCGCCGACGGCTACTATGCCGGTGCGGCGAACGCCCTCAACCTCGCCGCCGGCCGCTACGTCGTCACGGTCTCGAAGGATTCCGGCGGCACCGGTGCTTACGGCTTCCGTGTCCTCGACCTCGCCGCGGCCAAGCCCCTGACCCTCGGCGCCACCACCGGCGGCACCCTCGACCCGGCCGACGCCACCGCGCTCTACGGCTTCTCGGCGACCGCCGGCGACCGGGTGTTCTTCGACGCCCTGACCAACGGCGGGGACGCCTACTGGCGCCTGTTCGATCCGAACGGGCGGGCGGTGGCGTGGCAGCGCTACGGCGGCTCCGACGCCGGACCGATCACCCTCGACCAGACCGGCACCTACACCCTCGCCTACGAGGGCACGTATTCCGCGACCGGCACCAACGCGTATTCCTTCGTCCTCGGCCGTGTGACGGACGATGCCGCGGCGCTGACGCTCGGCCAGACCGCGAGCGGGACGATCGCGCAGGCCGGCCAGACCGACCGCTGGAGCTTCAGCCTCGCCGCGCCGGCGATGGTCTACCTCGACGCGCTGTCGGCCGAGTCCTCTCAGCTCACCTGGCAGGTTCTGGGCGCCGACGGGACGGTCATCTTCGAGGGGCGCCCGCGCTACGAGGTCGACGACGCCTCGTCCTACGCCCGCGTGCTCGCCCTGCCGGCCGGCAGCTACACCGTCGCCGTGCGCGCCGACGGGAACGCGACCGGCGCCTACAGCTTCCGCGTCCTCGACCTCGCCACGGCGGCGACGCTGACGCCCGGCACCCCGGTCAGCGGCTCGGTCACCCCGCAGGCGGCGACCGCCCTCTACCGCTTCGCCGCCCCGGCAGGCGGCCGGGTGTTCCTCGACGCCACCGCCGGGAGCATGGATTACCGGCTGATCGCACCGGACGGCCGCACCGTGTCGAGCGGCCGGGGCGACCAGGAGGTGACGCTCCTCGGGGGCGGCACCTACTGGCTGCTCGCCGAGGGCGAGGGCACCGGGGCCGGGCCGAACGCCTACGGCTTCACCCTGCGCCTGCCCTCCGACGGCACCGCGCCGATGAGCGTCGGCGCCACGGTGACCGGCACCCTCGCGGGCGCCGGCGACCGGCGCGCCTACACCTTCACCCTCGACGGGCCGCGCGTCCTCGTCCTCGACATGCTCACCGCCTCCGGCGGGCTGGCGAACTACGACTTTTCCTACGCGCTGACCGGGCCGCGCGGCCTCGAAGCCTCCGGCTCCGGCTACTACGCCGACGGATACGCCTCCGACGCGCCGCTGCTGCGGCTCCCGGCCGGCACCTACACCCTCGCCTTCGACGCCTCCGGCGACCGCACCGGCAGCTTCGGCTTCCGCCTGCTCGACCTCGCGGCCGCGACGCCGATCACCCCCGGCACGCCGGTCACCGCCACCCTCGCGCCGGGCAGCGCGACGGCGCTCTACAGCTTCACCGCCGGGGCCGGCGACCCGTTCTACTTCGACGCCCGCGGCCGGACCGGCTACTACCAGACCTGGCGCCTCCTCGACCCCTACGGCAACCCGGTCTTCCGGGTCGATGCCGGCAGCGACGTCGACACCACGGTGCTGCCCTATGCCGGCACCTACACGCTGCTGATCGAGGGCCGGCCCGAGCGGGCGGATTCCACCGACACGATCACCTTCGCGGTGGTGCCGAACCCGGTCCAGGCGCCGGTCCGCCTCACCGACCTCGAAGGCGTCCCCGGCCCCGACCTGCGGGTGCAGGGCCTCACGGTCACGGCCAGCGGCGGCCTTCGCAGCGGCGGCACGATGACGGTCGCCTGGACGACGGCGAATGCCGGCACGCTCGCCGCCGGCGCCGGGTTCCAGGACCGGGTGATCGTGCGCCGCGCCGACACCAACGAGATCCTGTTCGACGCGCTCGTGCCCGCCGCGGCGGCGCTCGCCGCCGGGACCGGGCTGCCGCGCAGCCTCGACGTCACCCTGCCGCCGGGCAACCGCGGCGCCGGCGCCCTCGTGGTGAGCGTGACCACCGACGCCACCAACGCGGTCGCCGAGCAGAACGGCACCGGCGACGCCGAGACCAACAACGCCGCCAGCGCCAGCGTCACCGCCGCGCTCGCGCCCTACGCCGACCTCGCGGTCTCCGACCTCGCGGTCAGCCCCGCCGCGGGCTGGCGGGCCGGCGACACCGTCACGGTGACCTGGACCGCGCGCAACCTCGGGACGCTCGCCACCGCGGCGGCGAGCACCGGGCGGCTGACCATCCGCAACGAGACCACCGGCACGGTGGTCCACAGCGCGACGCTCGCCCTCGCGGCCGGCTTCGCCGCCGGCGCCAGCAGCGCCCGCTCGCTCTCCCTGACCTGGCCCGAGGGCGTGTCGAGCACCGGCCGCTTCACCGTCACGGTGGAGGAGGACAGCGCCAACACCGTGTTCGAGGCCAACGCCGCCGGGACGGCGGAGGCCAACAACGGCGCCTCGGCGACGATCGTCTCCGCCCCCGACCTGCGGGTGCTCGACCTCGCGGTCGCCACGGCGGATGTCCGCTCCGGCGGGCCGCTCGTCGTGACCTGGGACGTGGCCAATGCCGGCAACGCCGCGACCCCGCGCGACTGGCAGGACCGGGTCCGGGTGGTCAACCTCGACACCGGCGCGGTGCTGTTCGACGCCGTCGTCGGCGACGCGACCGCCCAGGGCGCCCTCGCGCCGGACGGTCGGCGCAGCCGCTCCGCCAGCCTGACCCTGCCGCCGGGCGCGGCCGGCGCCGGCCGCCTGTCGGTGCAGGTCACCGCCGACCAGACCCTCCAGGGCGGCAGCGTCATCGCCGAGGACGACGAGGGCAACAACTCCGCGATTCTGGAGACGGCCTCGCGGCTCGTGGTCTATCCCGACCTCGCCCCGACCGTGTTCAGCGTCCCGGCCACCGGCCGCGGCGGCAGCCCGCTGCCGCTGTCGTGGACCGTGACCAATGCCGGCGCCGCGACCGGAGCGACGCGCTGGACCGACCGGGTCGTGCTGTCGTCCGACGCCGTGCTCGGCAACGCCGACGACGTGGTCCTCGGCAGCCTCGTCCACGAGGGCGCCCTCGCGGCCGGCGCGAGCTACACCGCCACCCTGAGCCCGATCCTGCCGGAGCGCCGCGACGGCACCTTCCAGGTCTTCGTCGTGGTCGATGCGACGAGCGCCGTCACCGAGCCCGACACCCGCGCCGACAACGCCAGCGCCGCCCGGCCGATCGTGCTGTCCTCGCCCTTCGGCGACCTCGCGGTGACCGCCGTGACCGCCCCGGCGGCCGGCAGCGCCGGCGGTCCGCTCGCGCTGGGCTGGACGGTGAGCAACCTCGGCGACAGCGCCACCAGCGCCGCGTCCTGGACCGACGCCGTCTACCTCTCGGCCGACGCGATCATCGACGCCGGCGACACGCTGCTCGGCACCGTGACCCATCTCGGGGCGCTCGCAAAAGGGGCGAGCTACGACGCCACCCTGAACGCGACGGTGCCGGCCGACCTCGCGGCCGACCGCTACGTGATCGTGCGCACCGATACCGGCGACACGGTCTGGGAGCGCGGGCTCGACGCCAACAACATCCGCGCCAGCGCCGCCCCGGTGCAACTGCGCGCCGCCGACCTGCGCGTCACCGCGGTGACGGCGCCGGCCACGGCCCAGCCGTCGCAGACCGTGACGGTGACCTGGACGGTGACGAATGAGGGCGCCGGCCCGGCCCGGGGCTCGTGGACCGACCGGGTGCTGATCAGCCCGGACGGCACCCTCACGGGCGCGATCGCCCTGGGGGAGGTCACCCATACCGGCGACCTCGCGCCGGACGGCAGCTATACCGGCAGCGCCGAGATCACGTGGCCGGGCGTCGCCGACGGCACCTGGCGGGTGGTCGTCGTCACCGACGTCGACGGTGCGGTCTACGAGGCCGCGCAGGAGGGCGACAACACCACGGCGGCCGCGACGGCGACCGCCGTCACCCATCCCGACCTGTCGCCGACCGCCGTCTCGGTGCCGGCGACGGCCCTCGCCGGCGGGACGCTGACGGTGAGCTGGCAGGACCGCGACCTCGGCACCGCCGCGGTTTCCGGCCCGTGGTCGACGAGGCTCTACCTCTCGGCCGACGCCACCCTCGATGCCGGCGACCGCTATCTCGGCGACGTGACAGGGCCGGCCCTCGCCGCCGGCGGCTCGCGGGCCTCGACCGCCACGGTGTCGCTGCCGGCCGACCTCACCGGCACCTACCGCGTCCTCGTGGTCTCCGACATCGGCGGGCAGATCGCCGAGTTCGGCGCCGAGGACAACAACGTCGCGGCGAGCGGCGCGATCACCCTGTCGCTGCCGCCGCGGCCGGATCTCCAGATCCAGAACGTCGCGATCGCGGCCCCCGGCGGGCTGCAATCGGGCCGCGAGGCGCGGGTGTCGTGGACCCTGCGCAACGGCGGCGAGGCGCCGCTCGACTCGTCCTACGAGCGCGTGCGGGTGGTCAACCAGACCACCGGGCAGGTCCTGGTGGACACCGTGCTGTTCCGCGACGCCCGGGTCTCGGGCAGCGTGGCGGCGGGCGCCGCCGTGACGCGGGAGTTCGGCTTCACCCTGCCGGCGGGGACGGCCGGCGTCGGCACGCTCGCGGTCACGGTGACGGCCGACCCCTACGACTTCGTCGACGAGACCAACCTCGCCGGCACCGGCGAGACCAACAACGCCGCGACGGCCTCCGGCACCAGCACGCTGGCGCCCGCGGCGGACCTGCGGGTGCAGGCCCTCGCGATCGGCCCGGCCGGGGCCCGCTCCGGCGACACCCTGGCGCTGACCTGGACGTCCGGCAATGCCGGCGCGGTCGCCGCCCCGGCGACCGTCGAGCGCCTCGTGGTGCGCAACCTCGCCACCGGCCAGACGCTCCTCGACCGGACGCTGCCGCTCGCCTCCCTGGCGGCGGGCGCGACCACCGCCCGCTCGGCCTCCGTCACGCTCCCCGACGGCGCCGCCGGCGCCGGCCAGATCGAGGCCCGGGTCTTCTCCGACTGGGGCAGCGCGGTGGTCGAGAACGCCACGGGCGAGGCCAACAACGAGGCCGCGGCCACGATCACGACGACGCTCGCGGACTATCCCGACCTCGCGGTCACCGGCATCACCGCGCCGGCGAGCGCGGCGGCGGGCGAGACCGTCACGATCACCTACACGGTGCGAAATCTCGGCACGGCCGCGGCGCAGGGCGCGTGGACCGAGCGGCTGCTGCTCTCCGCCGACGCGGCGCTCGGCGGCGACCAGCTCCTCGCCACGGTGCCGGTCAGCGGCCAGAGCCTCGCGGCCGGCGCCTCCGTCACCCGCTCGGTGACCGTCACGCTGCCGAGCTTCGTCGAGGGCGCCCAGCGCATCATCGCCGAGACCGATGCCGGCAACGCCGTCTTCGAGTCGAACGAGGCCAACAACGTCACCGTGGACGACGCGGCGATCGCGCTCGCCCGCGCCCTGTCGTTCACCGTCCTGCCGACGACGATCTCCGAGGAGGCCGGCGCCGCGGCGGCGCGGGGACAGGTCAGCCGCACCGGCAGCACCCTCGACGCGGTCACGGTGAGCCTCGGCGCGAACCGCGGCGAGCTGATCCTGCCGGCGACCGTCGTGATCCCGGCGGGCCAGTCCACCGCGACCTTCGTGGTCGGCGTGACCGGCAACGGTCTCGTCGACGGCACCCGCACCGCCACGCTCACCGCCCAGGCGACGGGCTTCGCGAGCGCCACCACCGCCCTCGCGATCACCGACGACGACGTGGCGCGGCTGACCGTGACGCTGCCCTCCGCCACCGTCACCGAGGGGGCGGCGACCTTCCGGGGCACGGTGACCCGCAACGGCGACACCACCGGCCCGCTCACCGTCGCGCTCGCCCTCGACAAGTCCTACAAGGCGACCCTGCCGGCGACGGTGACGATCGCGGCCGGCGAGCGCAGCGCGGATTTCGACGTCCAGCTCGTCGACGACCTCCTGGTCGAGGGCACGCGCAACCTGCGCTTCACCGCCACCGCCGCCGGCTACGTCACCGGCAGCGCCGAGACCACCGAATACGACGACGACGTGCCGTCCCTGTCGCTGCGCCTCGGCCAGACCGCGGTGGCGGAGAACGGCGGCGTCGCCACGACCGTCACGGTGACCCGCAACCTCGTCAGCGAGCAGCCGATCGAGGTGCTGCTGCGGGCCGATGCCGGCGAGATCCGCCTGCCCTCGCGCCTCGTCATCGCGGGCGGCCAGGCGAGCGCGACCGCGCAGATCCAGATCAACGACAACGACGTCGTCGACGGCGCCCGCATCGTCGTGATCCGGGCCGACGTGGCCGACGCGGTGCTCGGGGTCTCGATCCCGACGACGACGGTCCAGACCGGGCTGACGATCCTCGACGACGACGGCCCGACGCTGTCGCTCGCGATCGATTCCGGCCTCATCGGCGAGAACGGCGCCACCATGGCGACCGTCCGGCGCAACACGCCGACCACCGGCGACCTCGTCGTCACCCTCACGAGCGGCGACACCACCGAGGCCACGGTCCCGCAGACCGTGACCATCCGGGCGGGGGAGACCAGCGCGCGGTTCGCGGTGACGGGGGTGCAGGACGGCCTCACCGACGGCACCCGCCCGGTGACGCTGCTCGCCCAGGCGGCGGGCTTCAACAGCGGCACGGTCGGGCTCTCGGTGAGCGACCGCAACGTCGCCGACCTCCAGGTCACGGCGATCCAGCTCCCCAACGTGGTGCGCACCGGCGGCACCGTCGCGATGCAGTTCCAGGTCGCCAACACCGGATTCGGCGCCACCGACCGGCCGTGGCAGGACCGGGTCTACGTCAGCGCCGACATGGTGCTCGACCAGAACGACGTGCTGGTCGCGACCCTCGACAGCACGCCGCTCGGCATCGGCGAGAGCTACCAGCGCACGGTCGACTTCATCGCCGGCCAGCTCGCCGGCGAGGTCCACGTCATCGTGGTCAGCGATCCGCAGCAGGCGCTGGCCGAGCTGCTCGACAGCAACAACGCCCGGACCGCGACGCTGACCGTGGCGCCGGCCTACACGGCGGTGGTCTCGACCCCGACGACGGTCGCCCCCGCCGGGACCCCGATCGTGATGACCGGCCACGCCACCAGCGCGGCCAGCGGCCAGGGCCAGGCGTTCTCGCCGGTCACCATCCAGGTGCGGACCGGCGACACCCTGCGCACCCTGACCACGGTGACGAACGCCGCCGGCGACTTCACCGCCACCTTCACGCCGCTGCCGAACGAGGGCGGGCGCTACACGATCAGCGCCGGCCATCCCGGCCAGCTCGAGCGCCTGCCGCAGGACAGCTTCAGCCTCGTGGCGATGAAGGCCGACCCGCAGGGCGCGTCGTTCACCGTCACCCCCGGCACGCCGACCGAGGGCGACGTCACGATCCGCAACCTCGCCGACGTGCCGCTGACCGGCCTCGCGGCGAGCGTCCTCGGCCTGCCGCCGATCCTGAGCGTGACCCTCACGGCGCCGCCGACGATCGCGGCGGACGGCTCGGTCAAGCTGCACTACGTCGCGACCTCGACCGGCACCTACCAGACCACCGGCAAGGTGACGTTCCGGCTCACCACGGCCGAGGGCGCGACCCTCGACGTGCCGGCGAGCGTGACGGTGTCGCCGCTGGCGCCGGTGCTGCTGGCCAATCCGGGCTACCTCGAAGCCGGCATGCTGCGCGGGCAGCAGAAGCTCGTCACCTTCGAGATCGTCAACCAGGGCGGCGCCGCCACCGGTCCGCTCACCCTGCAGCTGCCGCCGAACCTGCCCTGGCTCTCGGCGCCGAGCGGCACGAGCCTCGCCTCGCTCGCCCCGGGCGAGCGGGCGCAGGTCACCCTGGCGCTGACTCCCGACGCCGACATGCCCCTCGGCCTGACCCGGGGCGCCCTGGTGCTGGCCGGCACCACGACCTCGCTCAGCGTGAACTTCGCCTTCCGGGCGATCAGCGAGGCCAAGGGCGACGTCCTCCTCAACATCCAGGACGAGTACACCTTCTTCGCCGAGGGCAAGCCGGGGCTGGCCGGCGCCCGGGCGATCCTCACCGACCCCTTCACCAACCTCGTCGTGGCGACCGCGATCTCGGATGCCGAGGGCAAGGTCCGCTTCACCGGCATCACCGAGGGCCAGTACCAGCTCACGGTCAACGCCGAGAAGCACGACGGCCTCACCGGCGCCTTCCAGGTCAATGCCGGCGTCACCAACGAGCAGGACGTGTTCCTGCACCGTCAGGTGGTGAGCTACAAGTGGTCGGTCGTCCCGATCGAGACCACCGACAAGTACAAGCTGGTGCTGGAGACGGTGTTCGAGACCGAGGTCCCGATGCCGGTCGTCACGGTCGACGAGCCGCGGCTGATGCCGATCGTGCTGCCCGGCCAGACGACGCAGATGCAGATCACCCTGCGCAACCACGGCCTGATCCAGGCCGAGAAGGTGCAGATCAAGGTTCCGGACGACCCGGACTACATCTTCACGCCGCTGATCGACTACATCGACGTGCTGCCGGCCCAGAGCGCCGTCACCATCCCGATCACCGTGCGCATGCGCGAGGGCAACACCCTCGCGGCCAGGGCGGCGAGCGAGGGCGGCCTCCTGCGGGCGAGCGAGCTCTCGGCGCTGTCCTCCGACGTGCCGATCTCGCCGGAGGGCTGGGGCAGCACCATCGCCAAGTGCCTCGGCATCGAGACCGTCTACGCCTATGTCTGCGACGGCGAGAAGTGGCAGAAGGTCGGCGTGAAGGTCGACGTGGTCGGCTGCGGCGAGGACATCAAGGACGCCGGCAAGTCGCTGCTCGAGCACATCGCCGACCCGACCAAGGCGAACGCGGCGAGCCTGACCTGCGACATCCTCGGCGCGATCCTGCAATGCGCCAACGCGGCCGGCGCCGAGATCAGCGACTGCACCCAGGCGATCATCTCCACCGTCTGCGGCGTCGGCCTCGGCGCCCTCACGGGCGGGGTCGGGGGAGCGGCGCTCGGGCTCGGCGGCGCCCTCGACGACATCCTCGGCTGCCTGTGCAGCCTCGACGGCGGCGGCACCAGCCCGTCGACCGACGGATACGGCGGCGACCTCGGCGGCGGCTTCGGCGGCGGCGCCGGCGGCACCCCCGGCACCGCCTACGGCACGCCGGTCTCCTTCGACGGCGGCAAGGTCGATTGCGGCCCGGCACCGTCCTCGGCGGACCTCTCGGACGGCGCCGCGATCGCGCTGGCCTCGAACGGCGTCTGCGCCCAGGTGCGCCTGCGGCTGGAGCAGGAGGCCACGATCACCCGCACGGCGTTCCTCGGGACGCTCGAACTCGACAACGGCACCGCGAGCACGCTCGACAACATCCGGCTCCTCATCGACATCCGCGACGACCAGGGCAACGACGCCAACGACAAGTTCCAGATCGTCGGGCCGGACGCGCGGGTGATGACCCGCAACGCCGACGGCAGCTACAGCCTGCCGCCGAACTCCACCGGCACGCTGTCCTTCACCTTCATCCCGACGGTGGACGCGGCTCCCGACGCGGCGACCCGCTACGCCTTCGGCGGCTCGCTGAAGTACACCGATGCCGGCAACGCCATCGACGTGCCGCTGCTCGCCTCGCGCATCACCGTCTACCCGGAGGCCAAGCTCAAGCTCGACTACTTCTGGCAGCGCGACGTGAAGGGCGACGACCCGTTCACGAAGGACGTGGTCGAGGCCTCCGAGCCGTTCGCGGTCGGCCTCCAGGTGCTCAACGAGGGCAAGGGCGCGGCCAGGAACCTCACGATCACCTCGGCCCAGCCGAAGATCGTCGAGAACGAGAAGGGCCTGCTGATCGACTTCAAGATCGTGTCGAGCCAGGTCGACGGGCAGGCGGCGACGCCGAGCCTGACCCTCGACCTCGGGCGGATCGACCCCGGCCAGCTCGTCACCGGCCAGTGGAACCTCACCTCGACCCTCCAGGGCAAGTTCGTCGACTACAAGGCGAGCTTCACCCACGAGGACCAGTTCGGCGGGGTGCGCACCAGCCTCATCGACAGCGTGACGATCCACGAGCTGATCCGGCAGGTGAAGGTCGACCGGCCGAGCCAGGACGACATCCCCGACTACCTCGTCAACGACGTCGCCGACCCGAACCACGACCCGGACACGCTCTACATGAGCACCGGCGGCCAGGCGCCGGTGAGCCTCGCCACCAACGTGCGCATCGAGGGCGGCGGCGCCACCGTGACCCTGAAGGCCGACGTGACCGCCGGCTGGACCTACCTGAAGGTCGCCGACCCGGCGCCCGGGATGGAGCTCGTCGGCATCACCCGCAGCGACGGGCGGGTGATCGACGTCGCCGACATGAGCTGGCGCACCGACCGCACCTTCAGGCCCGGCGAGCCGGGCGCGACCAACGAGAATCTCCTCCACCTCCTCGACCGGGATTCGACCGGCACCTACACCCTCGTCTTCCGGGTCGTCGACAAGACCGCCCCGGTGCTGACGGCGCTGGAGAGCCCGGCGGCGGTCCGGACCGCGGCGCTCGCGACCCTCGACGCCAGCTTCAGCGAGGCGCTCGACCCGGCCACGATCACCGGGGCCGACCTCGTCCTGTCCCGCGACGGCACGGCGCTCGACACGTCGGGCCTGACCGTCACGGCGCTCGGCAACGGCGTCTACCGATTCGGTGGGCTCGCCGCCCTCACCGGCCAGGACGGCAACTACGCCGCGAGCCTGCGCGGCGCCACGGTGGCCGACCCGGCCGGCAATGCCGGCACCGGTGCCGCCACCAGCGAGTGGGCGATGGCCGCGACCCGCGTCGTCGTCAGCAGCCTCCAGGCGGTCACCGATCCGCGCAACACCGCGGTCACCGGCCTTGAGGTCGGCTTCAGCGGCGCGGTGCGGGCCGGCAGCTTCGATGCCGGCGACCTCGTCCTGACCCGCGACGGCGCGCCGGTGGCGCTGACCGGCGTGGTCGTCGCCCAGATCGCGCCCGACCGCTTCCGCATCGACGGCCTCGGCGCCGTCACCGCCGGGTCGGGCCTCTACGTCCTGACCGTGAACGGCACCGGCGTGCTCGACGCCGCCGGGGAGGCCGGCGCCGGGCGCGCCACCCGCTCCTGGACCACCGACCTCACCGCGCCGACCGCGGTGCTCGACACGATCGTCACCAATCCGCGCAACATCGTGGTGCCGAGCGTCGGCGTCACCTTCAGCGAGGCGATCGACGCGTCGAGCTTCACGCTCGCCGACCTCGTGCTCACCCGCTACGGCGGCGCGAACCTCATCAACCCGTCCGAGGTCACGATCGAGCGCCAGGACGCGACGCACTACCTCGTCAAGGGCATCAACTGGCCCCAGGGGGTCGGCGGCACCTACGTCCTCGGCCTCGACATGGCCGGCGTGACCGACCTCGCCGGCAATGCCGGCAGCGGCACCGCCACGACGGCCTGGGTGCTCGACATCGCCCCGCCGCCTGCGGCCTACGACCTGCGCATCACGCCCGATACCGGCGCGTCCTCGACCGACGGGCGCACCACCGCCCGCGACCTGACGCTGCTCGGCCGGCTCAACGAGGACGGCCTCACCGTCCGCCTGCGCGACATGACCGACGGCACCGACCTCGGCGAGGCGGTCGTCACCGGGCGCAGCTTCGCGGGCGCGTTCACCCTGGCGAGCCTCGGCGCACACGACATCCGGGTGCGCACCGTCGACGCCGCCGGCAACACCACCGACGTCATCTACGGAATCTTCGTCGACGTCGGCGGTCCCACCGTGACCGGCCTGTCCCAGGTCGCGCCCGATCCGCGCACCAGCGGGGTGGAGTCCGTCACGGTCAACTTCAGCGGGCCGTTCGACCTCTCGACCTTCGACGCGGCCGACGTGACCCTCACCCGCGACGGCGCGGCGGTCGACCTGACTGGGGTCACCTTCACGCCCGGCCCCGGCAACACCGTGGTCATCGGCGGCCTCGCGGCGCGCACCGAGCCGGTCGGCGCCTACGTGCTCACGGTGAACGGGGCCGGCGTCGCCGACGCCGCCGGCAATGCCGGCTCGGGGACCCGGTCGGAATCGTGGAGCCGGGTCGCCTCCCTCGACGTCGGCCTGCGCGGCACGGTGTTTTCCGACGGCGACGGCGACGGCATCCGCGGCTCGCTCGAAGCCGGCATCGCCGGCGCGACCGTGTTCCTCGACGCGGACGGCGACGGCGTCCTCGATTCCGGCGAGCGCTCGACCACGACCAACGCCGCCGGCGCGTTCTCCTTCCTCGACCTCGCCGCCGGCAGCTACCGGGTGGTGAGCCTGCCGCCGGCCGGAACGCTGGCCACCGGCACCGGGGAGGCCGTGCGCAGCGTCACCGTCACCGCCGGCACGGTGACGACCGGGGTCAATTTCGGCCGCTTCCAGACCGGCGAGGTGCGCGGCACCAAGTTCGTCGACGCCGACGCCGACGGCGTCCGCGATGCCGGGGAGGCCGGACTGTCCGGCGTCACCCTGTTCGTCGACCGCGACGGCGACGGCGTCCTCGACGCCGGCGAGACCAGCACGGTCACCGGCGCCGACGGCAGCTACGTGCTGTCGGGCATCGGGCCCGGCATCGTGCGCATCGGCGAGGTCGACCGCCCGGGCTGGGCGCGCACGACGCCGGCGGCGGCGATCCAGGTCACCAGCGGCCTGCGCGTCACCGGTGCTGACATCGGCAACGCCCAGCTCGCCAGCCTCTCGGGCATGAAGTTCGAGGACGTCAACGGCAACGGCGTCAAGGATGCCGGCGAGGCCGGCCTCGCCAACTGGCGCATCTTCCTCGACGCCAACCGCGACGGCATCTGGCAGGCGAGCGAGCGCAGCCAGCTCACCGGCGCCGACGGCCGCTACACCTTCACCGACCTGCTGCCCGGGACCTACGTCGTCGCCGAGGTCCAGCAGACCGGCTGGGTCCAGACGACGCCGCTGCCCGGCGCCTCGAACGGCCACGTCGCCACCGCCGGCTCGGAGATCTCGATCGACCCCGAGGGCTGCCATTGCGGCACGACGTGGTCGGTCCCGGACGGCACGCCGCTCACGGTCGATCTCGGCGCCCGCTCGAACGCCCAGGCCCGCGACCTCACCGGCCTCACCGACGCGCTCAAGGATCCGGCCTACGCCAACCTGACCGGCACCGGCATCCGCACGGTGCTGATCGACACCGGCATCGACCTCGACCACCCGTTCTTCGGGCAGGACGCGGACGGCGACGGCGTCGACGACCGCATCGTCTACCAGTGGGACTTCGCCGACAACGACGCCGACGCCTCCGACCGGGAGGGCCACGGCAGCCACGTCGCCACGATGATCGCGAGCCAGGATCCGCGCTACACCGGCGTGGCCCCGGGCACCGACCTCATCGTCCTCAAGGTGTTCAAGGATTCCGGCCAGGGCACCTTCGGCTACGTCGAGAAGGCCCTGCAATGGGTGCTCGCCAACGCCGACGCCTACAATATCAGCGTGGTCAACCTGTCGCTCGGCGACAACGGCAACTGGCAGGACGACCTGCCGCGCTACGGGCTCGGCGACGAGTTCGCCGCGCTCGCCGCGCGCCACGTCATCACGGTGGCGGCGAGCGGCAACAGCTACAACCAGTTCAACCAGATGGGCGTCGCCTACCCAGCCTCCGACCCGGCGGTGCTCGCCGTCGGCGGGACCTGGACGGGGGATTTCGGCGGCCCGTGGACGGTGGCGACCGGCGCCACCGACTACACCACCGGCGCCGACCGCATCGCCGCTTTCACCCAGCGCGACGGCACGCTCCTCGACATCATGGCGCCGGGGGCGCGCTTCAACGGCGCCAACGCCACCGGCGGCGTGTGGACGATGCAGGGCACCAGCCAGGCGGCCGGCTTCGTCTCGGGCGCCGCGGCGCTCGCCCAGCAGCTCGCCTGGGAGAAGCTCGGCCACGGGCTCAGCACCGCCGACTTCACCGCCCTGCTCAAGGCCACCGGCGACCTCATCGTCGACGGCGACGACGAGAAAGACAACGTCGCCAACACCGGCGCGACCTTCCCGCGGATCCAGTTCGAGAAGCTGTTCGACGCCATCGTGACCTATCGCGGCTCCGCCTCCTCGGGCGGGGGCGGCGGCACCGGCACCGGCACCGGGCCGGTCCAGCCCGCGGCCGCGGCGGCCGGCGTGCACGAGGTGGCGCTCGGCGGCGGCGGAGCGCAGACCGATCTCGACTTCGGCAACTTCCGCTACGGCACGGTCGCCGGCGCGGTGTTCGCCGACGCGGACGGCGACGGCGCCCGCGGCGGCGGCGAGGCCGGCATCGCCGGGCGGATCGTGTTCCTCGACGCCGACGGCGACGGCCGGCGCGGCGCCGGCGAGCGCTTCACGACGACCGGCGCGGACGGGCGCTACGGCTTCGACGCCATCGGCCCGGGCCCGCTGCGGATCGCCCAGGAACTGCCGGAGGGCTGGGTCTCGACCACGGCGCTCCCGGTCACCGTCGCGGGGCGCAGCGGCGCCAGCGCGACCGCCGACCTCGGCAGCCGCCTCGCCCCGGCGCAGAACCGGGCCCCGGTCGGCACCGCCGACGCGGCGGCGGTCGGGGCCGGCGCCCCGGCGACGCTCGACGTGCTCGCCAACGACACCGACGCCGACGGCGACGTCCTGACGATCGCGGCGCTCCCCGCCCTGAGCGAGCGCGGCGCGGCGCTGACGATCGTCGGCGGCAAGGTGGTGTACGATCCGGCGGGCGCCGCCGCCCTGCGGGCGCTGCCCGCCGGCGCGACGCTGGCCGACACGTTCACCTACACGCTCGGCGACGGCCGCGGGGGCACCGCCACCGCGACGGTGACGCTCACCGTCACCGGCGTCAACGACGCGCCCGTCGCGGTCGCCGACACGGCCGCGACCCACGAGGACGCGGCGGTCGCGATCGCGGTGCTCGCCAACGACGGCGATCCCGATGCCGGCGCGGCGCCCACGGTCTCGGCGCTGCCGGCGCGCTCGGTCCTCGGCGCGGCGCTGACGCTCGCCGCCGACGGCACGGTGACCTACGACCCGCGCGCGGCGGCCGCCCTCCAGGCGCTCGGCGCCGGCGAGGCGGTCACCGACAGCTTCACCTACACGATCGTCGATGCCGGGGGCCTCACCGCCACCGCCACGGCGAGCGTGACGGTGGGCGGCCGCAACGACGCGCCGGTGGCGGTGGCCGACCTCGCGGCGACCGACGAGGACCGGGCGATCGTCGTCGCGGTCCTGCGCAACGACCGCGACGCCGACGCGGCCGACCGGCCGGCGGTGACCGCGGTCCAGGCCGTCAGCGACGGCGGCGCGGCGGTCGTGCTCCTCGCCGACGGCCGGGTCGCCTACGACCCGCGCGCGGCGGCGGCGCTCCAGGCCCTCGATCCGGGCCAGACCTACACCGACCGCTTCACCTACGACGTGGCGGACGGCCGCGGCGGCACCGCGACCGCGACGGTCACGGTCCTGGTCACCGGCCGCGAGGAGCCGGCCGTCGCGACCGACGAGGACACCTGGATCGTCGTGGCGGCCCCGGCCGGCGTGACCCTGGTCTCCGTCGGCCGCAGCGAGCGCGGCGTCGCCGCGACCCTGGAGAACGGCGCCGTCGCCTACGACCCGCGCGGCGTCTACGCGCTCCAGGCCCTGCGGGCCGGCGAGAGCGCCACCGACACGGTCGCGTTCACCGGCACCACGGCCCTCGGCCAGACGGTGCGCGGCCGGCTGACGATCGTCGTGACCGGGGTCGAGGACGCGCCGGTGGCGGGGGCGGTCCGCGCCGCGACCGACGCCGACGCGGCGGTCACGGTCGACGTCGCCGCCGCGGCCCTCGACCGCGACGCCGGATCCGCCCTGACGCTCGCCGCGGTCGCGGCGACCTCGGCCCGGGGCGCGGCGGTGGCGGTGGAGAACGGTCGTCTGCGCTACGATCCGACCGCCTCGGTGGCCCTCGCCGGGCTCCTGGTCGGCGAGGCCGCGATCGACACCGTCACCTACACGCTGACCGACGAGACCGGGCGCACCGCGACCGACACCCTGACGGTCACGGTCGGCGGCACCCGTGTCGAAACCGGTCTGCTCACCTTCGCGCAGGCGGCGGGCGACGAGGACGCGGTGTCCCTGCTCCCGCTCTCCGGCCCGTGGGATCTCGACGCCGTCAGCGGCGTCACCGACCAGGGCGCGACCCTGTCGATCGCCAACGGGCGGCTGCGCTACGACCCGCGGCGGTCCGTCGCGGCCCAGGCCCTGCGGTCCGGCGAGGCGCTCACCGACACGCTCACCTTCACGGTCGTCCCGTCCGGCGGCGGGGCCGCGCGCACCGCGCAGATGACGATCGTGGTGAGCGGACGCGACGACGCGCCGGTGGCGGTCGCCGACCGGCCGATCGTGGGCAACCTCGCCCCAGCGACGATCGACGTGCTGCGCAACGACCGCGACGCCGACCACGACAGCGTGCTGACCCTCGCCGGCCTCGGCACCAGCGCGGCCGGGGCGGCCCTGTCGGTGGTCGACGGCAGGGTCGTGTACGACCCGAGCGGCGTCGCCGCGTTCGCTGCCCTCGCGGCCGGGGAGACGCGGACCGACAGCTTCACCTACACCCTGCGCAGCGACTCGGGGAGCGAGGCAACCGGCACCGTCACGGTGACGATCCTCGGCCGCAACCGGGCGCCGGTCGCGACGGCGGACGCCGCCGCCATGACCGAGGATGCGCCGGTCACCCTCGCGGTGCTCGCCAACGACACCGACCCCGACGGCGACCCGCTGGCGATCCAGTCGGTGCAGGGCCTCAGCGCGCTCGGGGCCAGGGTCGGCGTCAACCTCGACGGGTCGCTGTCCTACGACCCGACCGGGTCGGCGCGGATCCAGGCGCTGGCGGGGGGCGCCACGGCGGTCGACACCATCACCTACCGGGTGACGGACGGCCGGGGCGGCGTCTCCACCGGCACCGTGACGGTGACGCTCACCGGCCGCGACGACGCGCCGGTCGCGGTCGGCGACATCGCCGCGACGAGCGAGGACGCGCCGGTCCTGATCCGGGTGCTGGCCAACGACACCGATCCCGACGGCAAGGCCGGGCTCATGGTGACGGCCGGCACCAGCGACCGCGGCGTGGTGCTGCGAATCGACGCCCAGGGCCGGGTGATCTACGACCCGCGCGGCCTGTTCGACTTCCTGCGCCAGGGCGAGACCGCCACCGACACCTTCACCTACACGGTGACGGATCCCTCCGGCCTGTCCGACACCGCGAGCGTCACGGTCACCATCGCCGGCCGCAACGACGCGCCGGCGGCGCGGGCCGACACCGCGACGGTGGCGGCCAACCGCCCGGTCGTCATCGCGGTGCTGGCCAACGACACCGACGCGGATGCGGGCGCGGTTCTCGCGGTCGATGCGGTCTCGGCCTCGGCGCTCGGCGTCGCGGTCCGGATCAACGCCGACGGGACCGTCACCTACGATCCGACCGGGATCGTGTCGGTCGCCCCGGGCAGAACCCGCTCCGACAGCTTCACCTACTGGGCGACGGACGGCTCGGGCGCCCGGGTGGCGGCGAGCGTGCGGGTGACGATCACCGCCCCGGTGGCGGAGGCCCCGCCGGTGGCGGACGAGGCGGCCGAGCCCGGCCGCCGGACGGTGGCGGCGGCGGAGCCGGACGCGGCCCCGCTCGTGGTCGACCTCGCGGCGCCCTATGTCGGGCTCGCCGGGCTGTCCCTCGGCGCGCCGGCCTGGCACGCCGGGTTCGTCGCCGACCTGGACGAGGACCCGAACCGCGACCTCGTCGTGACCCTGAAGGCAGCGTGAGGAGGGCGCGCGGCATGCGGATCCTGGAGACGACCTTCGACCCCGACCGCCCCCGGCCGCGCACCCCGCCCGCCGGGACGGGCCGGGCGCTCGCCCGCGCCGAGGAGACCGCCCTGTGGTCGGGCTTCGCCGGGGCGCGCGACGCCGGGGAATTCTGCCGCAGCTGGCTCGGCCTGCAATGCCGGGACGTGCCCGGCGCGACCGCGGGCCTGCTCCTGCTCCAGGAGGCGGCCGGGCGCTACACCCCGGCGGCGGTGTGGCCGGAGCGGCGGGACGTCCAGCACCTCGCCGGCGCCGCCCAGGACGCGCTGACCCGGCGCAGCGGCGTCGTCACCGAGGCCGAGGGCGGGCGCTCCCTCGTCGCCTACCCGATCGAGGCCGGCGGCGCGCTCCACGGCGTCGTCGTGGTCGAGGTCCAGGGCCAGTCCCGCGAGGCGCTGCTCGCGGGATTGCGCCGCCTGCACTGGGGCGCGGGCTGGCTCGAGACCCTGTTTCGCCGCCGCGAGGCCGAGGCGGACCGGTCGCGGATCGCCCGCATGGACACCACGCTCGACCTGCTCGCGGTCGCGGCCGAGCATGCCGGCCAGCGCGAGGCCGGGACCGCGGTGGCGACGAGCCTCGCGACCCGCCTCGGCTGCAGCCGGGTCTCGTTCGGGCTCGCCCGCCGCGGCGGGGTCCGGCTGGCGGCGATCTCGCATCAGGCGATCTTCCGCGAGCAGGTCCAGATCGTCGACGCGATCGAGAACGCGATGGAGGAGGCGCTCGACCAGGACGCGGCGGTCGCCTTCCCGGCGGCGCCCGCCACCGCCAGCCGCATCGCGGTGGCGCAGACCGAGCTCGCCCGGCTCGCCGGCGCCGGGGCGGTGCTGTCGGTGCCGCTCGCCAGCGCCGGCCGGCCGGTCGGCGTGCTGACGCTGGAGCGCGACGGGGCGCTGCCCTTCACCGACGACGAGATCGGCCAGGTCAACGCGGTCGCGGTGGCGCTCGGGCCGCTGGTGGCGGCCCGCGCCCGCGCCGAGCGGCTCGTCGCCGGCAGCCTCGTCGATGCGAGCGGCAAGGCCGCCGCCGCCCTGGTCGGGCCGCGCCGCCCCGGTCTCAAGCTCCTGGCCGCCGCCCTCGTGGCCGTGGCCGCGTGGCTCGCGCTCGCCCGCGACGAGATGCGGGTCGGCGCCCGCACCGCCCTCGAGGCCACCGTCCAGCGCGCCGCGATCGCGCCCTTCGACGGCTTCGTGGCGAGCGCCCCGGCCCGGGCCGGCGACACCGTGCGCGAGGGGCAGGTGCTCGCCACCCTCGACGACCGCGAACTGCGCCTGGAGGCGGCGCGCTGGCGGGCCGAGCGCGAGCAGCAGGCGCTCAAGTACGGCGAGGCGCTCGGCAAGCAGGACCGCGCCCAGGCCCGCATCCTCGCGGCGCAGGTCCGGCAGGCCGAGGCCCAGCTCGCCCTCGTCGAGGGCAAGATCGAGCGGGCGACGATCCGGGCGCCCTTCGCCGGCCTCGTCGTCTCCGGCGACCTGTCGCAGAGCCTCGGCGCGCCGGTCGAGACCGGCAAGGTGCTGTTCGAGGTCGCCCCGCTCGAAGGCTTCCGCGCCGTGCTCCAGGTCGAGGAGCGCGACCTCACCTACCTGCACGAGGGCCAGACCGGGGCGCTGCGCCTCGCCGGCCGGGCCTCCGAGCCGATCCCGGCGCGGGTCACCAGGATCACGCCGGTGGCGACCGCCCAGGACGGCCGCAACACCTACCGGGCCGAGGCCGTGCTCGACCCGGCCCCGGCCTGGGTGCGCCCGGGCATGGAGGGCGTGGTGCGGGTCGGCGTCGGCGAGCGGCCGCTCCTGTGGATCTGGACCCGCACGCTGGTCGACTGGGTGCGCCTGACCCTGTGGACGTGGCTGCCGTGAGCGAGCCGTTCCTCTCCCCGTCCTGGCACCGGGTCGGTCCGCTGCGGCCGCGCCTGCGGCCCAACCTCACCATCCGCCGCCAGCGGGTCCAGGGCGGCGCGTGGTACGTCGTCCACGATCCCCTGACCGGCAAGGCCCATCGCTGCGGCCCGGCGGCCTACTCGGTGCTGGGCGCGATGGACGGGCGGCGCACGGTGGACGAGATCTGGCGCGAGGCGGCCGAGCGCCTCGGCGCCGACGCCCCGAGCCAGACCGTGATCGTCCAGCTCCTGTCGCAGCTCCACGCCGCCGACCTGCTCCAGGCGAACGTCGCCTCCGACGCCGCCGAGCTGCTGCGCCGCCACGCCGCCCAGCGCCGCCGCGACCGGATCGGCCGCTTCCTCAACCCGATGTCGCTGCGCGTCGCGCTGCTCGACCCCGACCGCTTCCTCGCCGCGACCGCCTTCCTGGTCCGGCCGATGGTCTCGTGGGCGGGCCTGCTCGCGTGGCTCGTCTGCGTCGTCGCGGCGGGTCTGGTGCTGGCGCCGCACTGGCACGAGCTGACCGGCAACCTCGCCGACCGGGTCCTCACCCCGCAGGGGCTCGCCCTCGTCGCGGTCGTGTTCCCGCTGCTCAAGGCCCTGCACGAGCTCGGGCACGGCTACGCGGTGAAGGTCGGCGGCGGCGAGGTCCACGAGACCGGGCTCGTCTTCGTCGCGCTGTTCCCGGTGCCGTACGTCGAGGCCAGCGCCTCGGCGGCGTTCCGCAGCAAGTGGCGGCGCGCCGGGGTCGCGGCGGCCGGGATGCTGGTCGAGACCTTCGTGGCGGCGCTCGCCGCCTTCGTGTGGGTGACGGTGGAGCCGGGGCTGGTGCGCGCCGTGGCGTTCAACGTCATGCTGATCGCCGGCGTCTCGACCCTCGTGTTCAACGCCAACCCGCTGATGCGGCTCGACGGCTACTTCATCCTCTCGGACCTCGTCGAGGTGCCCAACCTCGCCCAGCGCGCCAACCGCTTCTACGGCTGGCTGGTCGAGCGCCGGCTGTTCGGCGCCGAGGTCGAGCGGCCGCAGGGCAGCGGCGCCGAGACCGCGTGGTTCCTCGCCTACGCCCCGGCGGCCTTCGCCTACCGCATGGCGGTGCTGGTCGGGCTGTCGCTGTTCCTGGCCGACCAGTGGTTCGTCCTCGGCGTCGCGATGGCGCTCCTCGGCGTCGCGATGGGGGTGGGGCTGCCGCTGGCCAAGATGCTCTGGCACGTGGTGTCGGCGCCGCGCCTCGCCCGGGTGCGCGGGCGCGCCGTCGGCGTCACCCTCGGCTCCGCCGCGGCGGCCGGCGCCTTCCTGGCACTGGCGCCGATGCCGCTGTGGACCACGACCGAGGGGGTGATCTGGCTGCCCGAGGACGCCACGGTGCGGATGGGCGTGAACGGCATCGTGCGCCGGGTGGTGGCGCTCCCGGGGGCGGCGGTGCGGCCGGGCGACCTCCTGATCGAGGGGACCGACCCGACCCTCGTCGCCGAGGCCGAGGTGCTGCGCGCCCAGATCGAGTCCCTCGACGCCCGCCTCGTCGCCGAGCAGTTCAGCGACCGCGTCCAGGCCGACGTGACCCGCCAGGACATCGCCGCCAAGCGGGAGGCGCTGGCCCGCGCCGAGGCCAAGCTCGACGCGCTCAACGTGCGGGCGGCGACCGCCGGAATCCTCGAGATCCCCCGGGTCGAGCACCTCGAAGGGCGCTGGGTGCGCCGGGGCGACATGCTCGGCTACGTCGTCCGGCCCGAGGCGGCGCAGGTGCGGGTGGTGGTGCCGCAGGCCGACATCGACCTGATCCGGCGGGCGGTCCACGCCCGCATCCTCCTGCCCGACGACCTGTGGCGCCCGATCGACGCGACGCTGGTGCGCGAGGTCCCGGCCGCCTCCGACCGGCTGCCGTCGCGGGCGCTCGCCGCCGACAGCGGCGGGCGGATGGCGACCGATTCCCGCGACCCGAAGGCGCCGCGCAGCCTCGACCGCTGGTTCCAGCTCGACCTCGCCCTGCCGCCCGGCGCGGTGACGAGCCATTACGGCGGCCGGGTCCACGTCCGCTTCGACCTCGGCTCGGAGCCCCTCGGCGACCAGTGGTGGCGCCGCGGCCGCCAGCTCTTCCTGTCGAGGCTCGCGACCTGAGCCGGTCGGCCGCCTTCGGCCGCGCCTCGGAGCGGCGCTCGTCCCCCTACGCGGAGCGGGCCGAGACCGAGGCGAACGGCGTCGACCGCCTGCTCCTCGCGGCGGGGGAAGCGGCGGCCGCCCGGCTGCCGCTGCGCCGGCTCGCCCTCGGGCGCCTCGCCGACCGGGTCATCGCCCGCGGCCCGGCCCTGGCGGCGCTCGGCGAGGCCGAACTCGCCGAAGCGGCCCGGGCCCTGCGCCCGGCGCTCCTGCGCCACGGCTTCCGGTCCGACCTCGTGGTCGAGGCGTTCGCGCTCGCGCGCGAGGCGAGCGGCCGGCGCCTCGGCAAGCGCCACCACCGGGTGCAGCTCATGGGCGGCGCCGCGATCCTCCAGGGCTGGCTCGCCGAGATGGCGACCGGCGAGGGCAAGACCCTCACCGCCGCGCTGCCGGCCTGCGTCGCCGCCCTCGCGGGCCTGCCGGTCCACGTCGTCACGGTGAACGACTACCTCGCCGGGCGCGACGCCGAGATCCTGCGGCCGCTCTACGAGGCCCTGGGCCTGAGCGTCGCCGCGGTGGTGCACGACCAGTCGCCGGCCGAGCGCCGGGCGGTCTACGCCGCCGACGTGGTCCACACCGCCAACAACGAATTGGTGTTCGACTACCTCAAGGACCGCCTCGCGCTCGGCGCCGACACCCGCCGGGCCGCCCACGGCCTCAAGGGCGCCCGCGGGGGCGGGGAGGGGGGGCTGGTGCTGCGCGGGCTCGGCTTCGCGGTGATCGACGAGGCCGACAGCGTGCTCATCGACGAGGCGCGCACGCCCCTCATCATCTCGGCCGAGAACGATGCCGACGGCGAGGCCCGCTACCGCATCGCCCTCGAACTGGCCGCCGGCCTCGACCCGGCGGAGTACCGCATCGTCCCCGGCGAGCGCGCGGCGCGGCTGAATCCGGCCGGGCGCGAGGCGGTCGGCGCGCGGGCGCCGCGGGGGACCGCCGACGGGATCTGGGCCATCGCGGGCGCGCGCGAGGAGCTGATCGAGCAGGCGCTGAGCGCCCTGCACCTGTTCCGCCCCGACGAGCAGTACATGATCGTCGACGGCACGATCCAGATCATCGACGAGTTCACCGGCCGCATCGCCGAGGGACGGACCTGGGAGCAGGGGCTGCACCAGCTCATCGAGGTCAAGGAGGGCGTGGCGCTGACCCGCCAGCGCGCGACGCTCGCCAAGCTCACCTACCAGCGCTTCTTCCGCCGCTACCTGCGGGCGGGCGGCATGTCCGGCACCGCCTTCGAGCTCGCCGGCGAGTTCCGGGCGGTCTACGCGCTGCCGGTGGTGCGCATCCCGACCCACCGCCCGTCGCGACGGATCGCCCATCCCGCCCACCTCCTGCCCGACGCGGCGGCGAAGTGGGCGGCGGTGGCCGAGGCGGCGGCGGCGATGGCCGCGGCGGGGCGGGCGGTCCTCGTCGGCACCCGCTCGGTCGCGGCGAGCGAGGCGCTGGCGGCGGTGCTGGCGGCCCGCGGCCTGCCGCACCGGGTGCTCAACGCGCGCCACGACGGGGAGGAGGCCGCGATCGTCGCGGCGGCCGGCGAGGCCGGGCGCATCACCGTCGCGACCAACATGGCCGGTCGCGGCACCGACATCCATCTCGGGCCCGGCGTCGCCGCGGCCGGCGGCCTGCACGTGATCCTGACCGAGTTCCACGAGAGCGCGCGCATCGACCGCCAGCTCGTCGGGCGCGGCGCGCGCCAGGGCGATCCGGGCTCCTGGCAGGCGATCGTCGCCCGCGACGACGACCTGTTCCTGCGCTTCGCCCCGGCGCATCTGCGCGCCGTGGCCGGCGTCGCGGTGCTGCGGCGCTGGTGCCAGGCGGCGGCCGAGCGCGCCAACGCCGCCGCCCGACGCGCCGCCCAGGCTGCCGAGACGCAGGACCGCGACCGCCTCGCCTTCGCCGGGGAGGCGGTGTGATCCGGAAGCCGGACGATCGCTTCCTGATTCCGGATCACCAGCCCGCGCGGTGGAGCCGGAGGCTCGGCGACGATTTCGTGCTCGGCCAGGACGGCGACGACGGGCTTTTCGGCGGCGAGGGCGGCGACACAATCGAGGGCGGCGCGGGCAGCGACCTGCGGTCCGGCAATGCCGGCGACGATGTTCTGACCGGCGGTTCGAAGGCGGACGTGGTGATCGCCTATGGTGCCGGCGATGCGCTGACGCTCCAGGACGTGCAACCCGGCGCGCTCTCGGCCGCCACCTTCACCGCCGCCTGAGACGATATCCCGACGATGGCGGCCCCGAGCCGCCATCGTCCCCCGAGAGGCCGTTCACTCGGCCGCGGCCGCATCCTTCCTCGGCCGTCCGCGACGGGCGGGGGCCTCCACGGCTCCGGCCGTCTCGGCGTGTCGCCGCCGGATCTGACCGAGGCCGAGGCTCTTGGCGAGTTCGGAGCGCTGCGCCGCGTAGCTCGCCGCGACCATCGGGTAGTCGTGTCCGAGCCCGAACTTTCGACGATACTCCTCGGGGTTCGTGCCGTGGCTGGTCAGGTGCCGCTTCAGGCTCTTGTAGGATCTGCCGTCGATGAAGCTGATGAGATGGTCTGGAGTGACCGACTTGCGGATCTGAGCGGGAGTGACCCTGTGGTCCTCGACCGCCTGCGCCGCCGGCTGGCCGAGCGCGCTCAGGGAGGCATGCACCGACGCGATCAGGGACGGCAGATCCGCCAGCGGGATGTTGTTCTTCGACACGTAGGCCGAGACGATGTCGCTCGTGAGGTCGATCATCGAATTTCCGGGCGCGCTGCCGTCGTCCATCAAAGCAATCCTTGTGCAATCCGAAACGAGTCCGGCGCCGAGCGCCCTTGGCGGAGATACATGAACACCGCGGCGTTGGAAGCATCGCAGGGACCAAATTTTCCAACTCATTTCGGTTAGGCTGATTGGCAAACTGGACGCATCGGTTCAAGACTGGAGAACTGAAATTTCCACATCTCGACTGATGGGCGGCGGCAGATTGGGTTGGGCGCAAGGAAAGCCGTCCGAGATCCCGCATCCGGGACGGCGCCGCCATTGCGGGACGGATTCGCGCGGCCGCAGCCGCGATCCGCATCGCGGGAGCGATCGGTCCGGATTTCCGGACGAGGCCCGGCAGGCAGGCCATGACGCCGCCGGCCGGTGCGACGGCGTGTTCGACCCGGGCGAAGGACATGTGATGAACGTTCCGATCCTGTTCGCCGCGGCCGGCCTCGGCCTGTGCGCCACGGTGTGCCAGGCCGGGCAACCCGGCGGGGCAGGCCGCCCGGTCGGCCTGGCCAACCCGGCCTCGACGAACTGCGCGCAGAAGGGCGGCCGGACCGAGATCCGGAGCGGCGACGGCGGGCAGGTCGGCTCCTGCCGGTTTCCGGACGGGCGGGTCTGCGAGGAATGGGTGCTGCTGCGGGACGGTCGGTGCGTGCCGCCCGGGTGAGACCAAAGGTCATTGAAAATGACCTTTGGCTCTGCTCTCGAATTTCCGCTAAGCCTCTGGCTTGGTGCCGGAAATTCGAGTTGGGTCGATGGCTCGATGCGTCAGCATCCTGGGCCGTTGGTATGATACGGAATCCGGAAGCAATCTTCCGGAATCCGTATCACGGCGGCGGCCGCGCAGGGAATCGCCGGGCGGCGGTGCGGCCACCGCCCCGGCGGCGTGCCCGGGAGGAATCCTCCCGGACGGCGCCTCACGCGAAGCGCAGGTCCCCGGCCTGGAGGATGTCCGCCGCCGGCGTTCCGGGCGGCGGGATCAGGGTCGCCAGCGCGATGGCGGCGCCGGAACCGGCACCGTCGGCGTCCCACAGCAGGCTCCGGGACCCGGCATCGAACAGGAACTCGCCGTGGCTGCGGGTCGCCGTCCGGCCGGTCTCGAAGTAGCCGGCCGAGAGCGTCCCGTCGGCTTCGAGGCCGGCGCCGGTGATGAGGCCGTAATCCGCCGCCGAGAACCGCAGGGTGTCGCCGGAGGCGCCGGAGAAGTCGGTGATGCGCACGGTGTCGGCGGCGGAGGGCGGGCCGAGCCGGAAGGCGTCGGCCCCGGCGCCGCCGGTGAGCAGGTCGCGCCCGCCGCCGCCCGACAGGGTGTCGTCGCCGGCGCCGCCCACCACCCGGTTGGCGAAGGCGTTGCCGGTCAGGGCCAGGCCGGCACCGGAACTCGCCCGCAGCGTCTCGACCTCCTGTCCGTCGGCGAGGGCGTAGCTCACGCTGGCGAGAACCGCGTCGTTGCCGCCCCCGGCCGCCTCGAAGACCCGGTCGCCGGGATCGTCGACGGCGTAGGTGTCGTTGCCGGCGTCGCCGTAGAGCAGGTCGGCCCCGGCTCCGCCGGAGAGGATGTCGTCGCCGTCGCCGCCATGCAGCAGGTTGGCGCCCGCGTTCCCGGTGATGCGGTTGGCCAGGGCGTTGCCGGACCCGGCGAGATCCGCGCTCCCGGTGAGGATCAGGTTCTCGACGTCGCCGAGCGCATGCACGCCGTCGCCGAGATCGAAGTCGACCGAGCTGCCGACGAGGTCGATGCCGGACGGATCGTCGCTCTCGTCGACGACGTCGCCGGCATCGTCCACGGTGTAGCGGTCGTTCCCGGTGCCGCCGCGCAGGAGGTCGGCCCCTGCCCCGCCGTCGAGGCGGTCGTTGCCGGCGCCGCCCGACAGGGTGTCGGCGCCGGCGGCGCCGAACAGGCTGTTGTCGAGGCCGTTGCCGGTCAGGCCGAGACCGGTGCGGGCACCGGCGGCGGCCGGGTCGACGCGCAGGACCTCGATCTCCTCGCCCTCGGCGAGGGCGTAGCTCACCGCGGCATAGACGGTGTCGCGGCCCTGACCGGCCGCCTCGTACACCCGGGTGTTGGCGTTGCCGACGAAGTAGAGGTCGTCGCCGAGCCCGCCCGCGAGGCTGTCGAGGCCGGCGCCGGTGATGCGGTCGCCGGCGCGGCTGCCGACGATGCTGACGGCTTCGTAGTATCCGGTCTGCGCCACGATGCTCGCCGGCGCCGCGCTCAGGCCCGACAGGTCGACGCTGCCGCTCGTGACCACGACCCGCTCGATGCCCGCGACCGTGGCGTCGGTGAGGACGATGCCGCGCCCGTCCACCACCACGGTGTCGGTGCCGGCGCCGCCGTCGACGAAGCCGGGCGTCGAGCGCAGGACGATCGTGTCGTTGCCGGCACCGGCCGCGATCGTGTCGCTGCCGCCGTTGCCGTCGATGGTGTCGGGCCCCGCGCCGCCGGCCAGGGACTCGGCGCCCTCGGTGCCGAACACCACCCGCCCGGAGCCGGCGGTGACCGAGTAGGTCAGGACCTGCGCGCCGGAGGCATCGCCGTAGGTGATCGCGACCTGGCTGTTGCCGATCCGCTTGAGGTCGAGATCCTGGTAGTCGCCGCTCCGGGGCGGCGCGACCTCCGCGACCGAGAGGCTGGACCCGAGCGGGCCGATCACCCCGAGCGACAGGCTCGAGAGCCGGCCGGCGGCGGTGTTGGCGACCGACTCGTACAGGAAGGCGATGCGGCCGCCCGAGAGCGCATCCGCCGCCACGCCGAGCGGGGCCTGGCGCTGGGCATCGGTGCGATGGGCGATCTGGATCTCGTCGGTGAGCGCGCCGCCGTTCTGGTCGAAGTAGCGGATCTTGGTGTCGTAGCCGTCGTAGCGGTAGCCGCCCCAGACCGTCGGGTCCCGCACCGTGCTCCGCTCGTGCCAGATCGCCGCGAAGCCCTGGCTGCCGAGGGAGACGAGCTGGACCCCGCCGTCGCCCTGGACGCGGTAGCTCGCCGGATCCGACCAGACGTTGCTCATCGGATCGGTGTTGAGCGTGATCGGCGCGCTGGTGCCGGCGGGCGTCACGATGCGGGCGGTGATGAAGGTCGAGACCGCGTACCGCGCCGTCTGCCCGTATTCCTGGCCGTCGAAGAACTGCTGGTCGGTGTAGACCTCGACGACGTGGCCGTTGGCCAGCGTCAGGGTGTCGGCGAGGGTCTGGCCCCCGCTGGAATAGTCGGCCGTGGTGCCGCCGTTGGCGTAGCGCCCGAGGTTGTCGATCGTGAACGGCCCGGACGCCGCGCCGTCGGCGCCGTAGAAGCGGTGGCTGACGTCGAAGCCCCGCGGAATCTGCGCCGAGGTGATGCCGAGATCCACGCTCGCCGGGAAGGTGACGGTGGTCTGCTGGTTGCCGTAGGTGGTGTCGGTCACGCCCAGGAAGAAGCCGCCGCCTGCGGTCGCGGTCGCGCTCGGGCCGCGGATCGCCTGCGTGCCGCCCTGGCCGTCGCCGTCGATGGCGGCGCTGGTGAACGGCACGCGCAGGCCGCCATCGGCGCCCACGACCGCGAAGGAGACGCCGCCGGCCTCGAAGTCCTGCCGGTACAGCAGGGCGGCGCCGTCGGACAGGGCGGTCACCGCGCCGAACCCGCCGAGCCCGGTCGCCACGGTGCTGAGCGTCCCGGCCCGGTCGCGGTACAGCGTGCCGCCGTTGGCGACGTAGTCGTAGATCAGCAGATCGCCGTTGGCCTGCCGGTCGAACCGGACCGAATTGAAGCTCAGGGCGGTGCCGTATCGCGAGATGGCCATGGCGTGTCTCCCCGCCGGCCCTGTACCGCGGCATGATGCCCGGTGGTTCCCGAGACGACCGGCCCGCAGCCGGGTAGCAGTCGTGCCTGCGGGCGACACTATCCGTTCGGATAGACCGGGCAGTCTATGTCGCGTCCGGTCCCGATCGGACCTGATCCGGGATCCCGAAGTCGCGCGCGACCGCCGCCGCCACGCGCACCAGATCGACCTGCCGCCTCGTCTGGGTCACGTCGAAGGCGGACTTGAGGTGATACTTGATCGTGTTCACCGACAGCCCCTCGCGCCGGGCATGATCCTTGAGGTCGTCGCCCCGCAGCAGGCCGGCGACGAGGCGCGCGCTCGGGCGGGAGAGGCCGAGGGCGGCCATCAGGACCGGCACAGGGTCGGGGACCGGCCGGGTCGGATCGCAGATCTGGACCACGCGGTCGCGGCCCGGCCGGGCCGGCGCCACGATCCGCAGGCCGTAGGGGACCTCCGTCCCGCGCGGGATCGGCAGGATCACCGGCTCGCCCGGGGCCGCCTCGCGCAGGGCCGCGCCGAGGCGCCGGTTCGCGGCGGCGTCGCGGGCGGCCAGGCGCCCGGTCCGGCTCAAGGTCAGCCCGTCGCCGCGGGCGAGGACCGTCCGCGCGGCGGCGTTGGCCCGGCGCACGCCGCCGGCCTCGCCGACCACCAGCACCGCGGCGGCGGTCGCGTCGAGGGCGTCGCCGAGGTGGCGGGCGCCGTCCTCGATCTCGAAGAAGCGACGGCGCAGGCGGATGACCTGCGACAGGTGCGGCACGAGGTCCTCGAAGGCCCGGATCTCGTCGGTGCGGAACGGCTCCCGCTCGGGACCGCGATGGACGGCGACGATCCCGAACCGGCCGTTCTCGTTGAGGATCGGCCCGCCGAGGGCCTCGCGCAGCCCGAGCGGGTGGTAGAAGTCGCGGATGAACGGGAGCGCGGCGATCTCCTCGGGGGTGAACAGCCGGTCGCTCGCCACCACCCGTCCGACCGGCAGCCGGGCCATCATCGCGGGCAGCGGGTCGAGATGGGCGAAGTCGCGCTCGTAGCGGTCCTTGGCCTCCGCATCGAACACGCCGTGGCCGAGGGCGACGTCGGCCTCCGGCAACGCCCGGTCCACGTACAGGAAGGCGCCCGAGCAGCACGCGAACCGGAGTGCCAGCAGGCCGAGCATCGCCGGCAGCGCATCCTCGCGGGTGACGCAGTCGTAGAGCGCGACGAGGAAGCCGTCGCCGGACGAACGAGACATCGAGGGCCACCTCCCGGGCCGGTCGACCGGCCCGCCGCGGCCTGTCGCAATGCCGGCCAGTCACGGGACCGCCCCGCCTCCGATCTTATCACACGAAATCCGATTGCTTGCTTCAGGCGACCGCAAGCGGCCGCTTTCCCAAGGCGGATTTCGGCTTCGCTCCGGTGACGCGCGGACTGGTGATGCGCTTTCCGGAACGAATCATGCGGACATCGCATCGGTTCATCGCCGACTTTGTCGTCACCGACGGCGGAACCTCGATGTGCGGTGTTTGCCGTCGCCGGGGGCTCGATGGGTTGCCGTCTCTCGTCAGCCGGAACCGAGATTTTCCGGTCCGCCCGGTCGCCCAGGTCGTCCTCGACCCGCCCTTCCGGACCTGTCGCGAGATCGTTGATTTCGCGGCAGCAGGCCTTCCAGCCGGGTCATCGATGCGGTGAGACGTATCGGAGCATCCGTCCCAGTGGCGCCAGAACCGCTGACGCTTCACCGGATCGATTGGAGCGGGCGATCGGGATCGAACCGACGACATTCAGCTTGGGAAGCTGACGTTCTACCACTGAACTACGCCCGCACGATGCGCCGGGCGCATCGGCCAAGACCCCGCGACGCGGTCCGGCTTGGCTGAGGCGGACCATAGCAGAAACCGCCGGGTTGTCCACGGCCGCGTCGGCCGCGACCAGGGCCATCGCTTCAGAGCGATTGCCCTGGTTTCTTGCTTGGCCTCAGGCGCCGGCGTTCGCATCCGCTCACTTGGCTCTCGCTCCGCTTTCGCGTTCGAGGGGACATTCGTCCCCTCGAACCCGCTCCGCGGGGCGCTCTGCGCGCCCGGCATGGAGCGTCGCCCTGCGGGCGACCGCAGGACAATCGCTGAAGCGATCGCCCTGCGGCCGCGACCGGCACGGAGCGAGGCGGGAAATCGGCGCGCGGGATCGTGGATCGCGGTTGCCTTGCCGCGGCGAGGCGGCGAGATAGGGGCGGGGGCGGCGCTCGCCGCCCGATCGGAGCTTCCTGATGAGCCGCGGCGCGCCATGACCGATGATTCCTCCTCGCTCACCGCGGATGCGCGTCCCAAGCTCGTTCTGGCCTCCGGCTCGCCGCGCCGCCTCGCCCTGCTGCAGCAGGCCGGCCTGGAGCCGGACGCCCTGCTGCCGGCCGACCTCGACGAGACCCCGCTGAAGTCGGAGGCGCCGCGCGAACTCGTCCGCCGGCTGTCGCGGGCCAAGCTCGACGCCGCGCTCGCGACCACCCGGCACGGCGGCGACCTCGCCAACGCCTACTTCGTCGCCGCCGACACCGTCGTGGCGGTCGGGCGCCGGATCCTGCCCAAGGCCGAGGTCGCCGACGAGGCGGCCGACTGCATGCGGCTCCTGTCCGGGCGCACCCACCGGGTCTACACCGCGGTCTGCATCGCCGGCCCGAAGGAACGCCGCCGCGAGCGCCTCGTCGAGACCCGCGTGCGCTTCAAGCGCCTGTCCGCGAAGGAGATCGACGGCTACGTCGCCAGCGGCGAGTGGCGCGGCAAGGCCGGCGGCTACGCCATCCAGGGGCTCGCCGGCAGCTTCGTGGTCAAGCTGGTCGGCTCCTACAGCGCCGTGGTCGGGCTGCCGCTCTACGAGACGATCGCCCTGCTCGACGGCGAGGGCTATCCCGTCCGCGCCGCGTGGCGCGACGCGGCATGACCCGGCGGGTGCCGATCCCCGCCCCCGCGGGGGCCCCGTGATGGTGGAGCCGGACGATCCCCCCCGGAAGGAGGGACCCCCGCCGCCCTGCCCGATCTGCGGCAAGCCGGCGGTGCCGGCCTTCCGGCCGTTCTGCTCGGGGCGCTGCGCCGACGTCGACCTCCAGCGCTGGCTCAGCGGGCGCTACGCGATCCCGACCGGGGAGCAGGGACCGGGGGACGACGACCCGGAGGCGTGACCCGAACCCGCCATCCGCGCGGCGCCGGATCGCTGCCATGCCGAAGCGGCATGCCTCAACCCCCGGCCCCGGCCTTAAGAACGGATCCTCCTCCTGCCGGGACCCGCCTTGACGACGAGTTCTCCCGATCCGGCGCCGCGCCGCGCGTCCCTCGCGCTCCTCGTCGCGATCACGATGACCGGGACCGTGGCGCTGCACATCTTCGTGCCGGCGCTGCCGGCCGCCGCGGCGGAACTCGGGACCTCGCCGGCGGCGGCGCAGCTCACCATCACGCTCTACCTCGTCGGCCTCGCCTGCGGGCAACTGGTCTACGGCCCGGTCTCGGACCGGTTCGGGCGCCGACCGGTCCTGATCGTCGGGCTGGGCCTCTACCTCGCCGGCCTGCTGCTCGCGATCCCCGCGCAGAGCATCGGCGTCCTGGTCGCCGCGCGGGTGCTGCAGTCGCTCGGGGCCTGCGGCTCGCTGGTGCTCGGGCGGGCGATGGTGCGGGACGTCTCGACCAGCCTCGACGCCACCCGCAAGATCGCGATCCTCACCATGGCGATGACGCTGACGCCGGCCCTCGCCCCGGCCCTCGGCGGCCTCATCGGCGACGCCTTCGGCTGGCGGGCGGTGTTCGCCGCCCTCGCGGCGGTGGTCGGCGGCCTCGGCGTCCTCGTGCTGGTCACCCTGCCGGAGACCAACCGGCGGCCGGTGGCGCTCCCCGGGGTCGGGGCGATCGCGGCGGCGTACGGACGCCTGCTGCAGGTGCCGACCTACCGGGCCTACGTCGTCGCCGGCGCCTGCGCGGGCACCAGCCTCTACGCCTTCCTGGCGGTGGCGCCGTTCCTGCTCGTCGAGCGCCTCGGCCGCTCGCCGCAGGAGGTCGGGCTCGACTGCCTGCTGGTGGTCGCCGGGATGGTCGTCGGCTCGGCCCTGGCCGGACGGCTGGCCGGCCGCGTGCCGATCCGCCGGGCCGCCCGCTGGGGCAACCTGCTCTGCCTCGCCGGCGCCGCCCTGCTGCTCGCCGTCGACCGGACCGGCCACCTGTCGGTGGCGAGCCTGCTCGCACCCCTGGCCCTCTACGCGGTCGGCGTCGGGCTGCTCGGCCCCAACGCGGTGGCCGGGCTGATGAACGTCGATCCCTTCGCCGCCGGCGCGGCGTCGAGCCTGTACGGCTTCCTGCAGATGGCGCTCGGCGCGCTGTTCACCCTCGCGGTCGCCGCCTGGAGCGACGGCACGGCGACCCCGGTCGCCGTCACGCTGCTGACCGCCGCCCTCGTCGCCGCTGTGGCGCTGCGCCGGGCGTGAGCCGCTTCGGCCTTGCCCCGGCCGCATTGGCTTCCTAAGGGCGTCGGGCAGGCCGGGCCGGCGGGCCGGTTCCGGGGTCGGGCCGTCCGGGCACGGACGAGGCGGGCCCCGGCGAGGCGCCCCGGGCATCGAAGCGAGACCGATGACCACCCAGACGAATTCCGCCCTCGACGTCCAGTTGCACGTCCTGTCCGCGCTGATCCTGCGCGACATCCGCACGCGCTTCGGCCGCACCATGTGGGGCTACGCCATCGCGGTCGGATGGCCGTCGGCCCACGTCTGCGTCCTGTTCACGCTCATGTCGATCCGTCACGTGCCAGCGCCCCTCGGGGACAGCCTGATCCTGTTCGTGGCGACCGGTGCGGTTCCGTTCGTCACCTTCACGTACGCGGCCCGCAAGGTGATGGAGGCGACGCCCTCGGCCAAGCCGCTGATGTCGTTCCCGCAGGTCAAGTATCTCGACATCATCCTGGCCCGCGCCTGCGTCGAGATCGCGTCCTCCTGCATGAGCGCCGGCGTCGTCTTCCTCATCATGGCGGCGCTCGGCATCGACGTCGTGCCGCCGGACACGTTCCGGGCAGTCCTCGGGTTTCTCACCGCGCTGATGTTCGGGATCTCGACCGGCGTGCTGTGCGCCAACATCTCGACGTTCTTCCCGCCGTTCACGATGGGCTTCGCGCTGTTCACGATCCTTCTGTACGGCATGAGCGGCGTGTTCTTCACGCCGGACGGCATGCCGCCGGTCATCTACAACGCCATGCTCTACAATCCGATGACCAACATCATCATGGGCTTCCGGAGTGCGTTCTATTCCGGCTACGGCGCCGATGCGTCGCTGTTCTACTCGTTCTCGTTCTCCATAACCTTCCTGCTGTTGGGGCTCGCGCTCGCCCGCTTCGTCACCCAGCGCCTCTGATACGATTGTCGGACGATCCGTTCCGAAAATCGTATGACCGGGGGCTGCGCCGCGCCGTGGCAAGGCCCCGGCGGCGCCGTCCTCAAAAAAATCTCGTCGTCTGGTGAACCTTGGCCATTGCGGCGCGTTCACCCCGCAGGAGCCAAGGGAGTGCTCGCGAACAAGCGCCGCCAAGGCCGCGGTCCCAGGACCAGCGTTGTCGCGAAGACACAGATTTCAAACGGCTACCGGGGTATGTCGAGGCCAGGGCCGCGCATCACCGCAGATCCTGAAACGGACGCGGACGCGACGGCATCGGAGAGAGGACCAGGATCCATGAAGTCGCTGCTCAAGAGCGTCACCGCCCTCGCGGGCGTCGCCGTCGCCGGCTCCGCCCTCGCGGCGGACCTTCCGCGCCGCGCTGCGCCGCCGCCGGTGTTCACGCCGGTTCCGGTGTTCACCTGGACCGGCTTCTACGCCGGTTTCAACGCGGGCTACGGCTTCGCCACCGAGGACAACAACCGCGCCACCATCGTCGGCGTCGGCCCGGCCACCGGCCTCGTCACCGCCCCCACCGTCATCGCCTTCCCGAGCCAGCGCTCGTCGGACGGCTTCGTCGGCGGCGGTCAGATCGGCTACAACTACCAGTTCACCCCGGGCTCGGGCATCGTCGTCGGCCTCGAGGCCGACGCCCAGTACGTCGATTTCGGCCGCGACCGCAACCGCTTCAGCGCCACCGGCCCGCTGGCCGCCCAGCAGGTGTTCAACCCGGCCGGCATCTCGGGCCTGGACTTCTTCGGCACCGTGCGCGGCCGCCTCGGCTACGCCTGGGACCGCACCCTCGTCTACGCCACCGGCGGTTTCGCCTACGGCTCGGGCGGCGGTCGCGACTTCGGCCTGCCGAACACCTCGACCGACGACTTCAAGACCGGCTGGACCGTCGGCGGCGGCGTCGAGTACGCCCTGCCCACCGACTCGTTCCTGAACTTCTTCAAGTCGTCGGCCGTGACGGTGAAGGTCGAAGGCCTGTACGTGAACCTCGATCGCGGCAACAGCCTGAACGGCGCGTTCGCGGTCAACAACGCCGGCGCGGTGATCAACACCGCCAGCCCGGGCGTCGTCGTGGTCCAGGCGGCTCAGACCCGCCGCGACACCGAGTTCGCGGTGGTCCGCGCCGGCCTGAACTACAAGTTCGGCACCTGGTAGGACCTGGTTCCCTCAGCGGGATCCCTCATCGCACCACGTGGAAGCCCGGCCGAAAGGCCGGGCTTTCCGCTTTGGAGAGCCTGCCCGCGAGCCATCCTGGCGCCCGCGCGATGCCGTCGCGGATTCGGGGGAGGGGTTCTGTCCGGGCCGTCCCCGACCTACAACAGGGCGAGCCCCACCGCCGGCGCCGCCGGCCTCCCGGAGAACGCCCCGCGTGATCGCACGCCCCCTCGCCGCGCTCGCCCTCCTGTGCCTCGCCGCCCTGCCGGTCCCCGCGCAGGAGACCGGCTGGCGCCACGGCCTGTCGCTCCTCGGTACCCCGAAATACCCGGCCGACTTCCGACACTACGACTACGCCAACCCGGACGCGCCGAAGGGCGGGCTGCTCCGGCTCGGGGCGCAGGGGTCGTTCGACAACTTCAACCTCGTGGTCGCCGGGGTGAAGGGCGACCTCGAAGGCGAGATCCCGCTGATCTACGATACCCTGATGACCGAGGCCGGCGACGAACCGTTCACCTCCTACGGCCTGCTCGCCGAGGCGGTGCAGGTCGCGCCCGATCTCGGCGGCGTCGCCTACCGGCTGCGGCCGGAAGCCACGTGGCACGACGGCCGGCCGGTCACCGCCGAGGACGTGGTGTTCTCGTTCGAGGTGCTGAAGGCCAACAGCCCGCAATACGCCTTCTACTACCACAACGTGACCAAGGCCGAGGCGGTGGGCCCCCGCGAGGTCCGGTTCAGCTTCAGCGAGGCCGGCAACCGCGAGTTGCCGCAGATCGTCGGCCAGTTGCCGATCCTGCCCAGGCACTGGTGGACCGGCAAGGACGCCAGCGGACGGACCCGCAACCCGACCGAGACCAGCCTCGAGATCCCCCTCGGCTCCGGCCCCTACCGCCTCGCCCGCTTCGATGCAGGCCGCAGCGTCACCTACGAGCGGGTGCCCGACTACTGGGGCCGCGACATCCCGGTGAACAAGGGCCGCTACAACTTCGCGACCCTGCGCACCGAGTATTTTCGCGACGCCACGGTGCTGATCGAGGCGTTCAAGGCCGACCAGTTCGACTGGCGCTCGGAGAACATCGCCCGCAACTGGGCCACCGCCTATGACGGCTTCCCGGCGGTCCGCGAGGGCCGGATCGTCAAGGAGGAATTCCCGCAGACCAGCAGCGGCGTGATGCAGGCCTTCACCTTCAACCTGCGCCGTCCGAAATTCGCGGACGAGCGGGTGCGCCGGGCCTTCAACCTCGCCTTCGACTTCGAGGAGATGAACCGCACCCTGTTCTACGGCCTCTACAAGCGGATCGACTCGTACTTCTTCGGCACCGAGCTGGCCTCGTCCGGCCTGCCCGAGGGCCAGGAGAAGGCGATCCTGGAGAGCGTCCGCGACAAAATCCCGGCGAGCGTGTTCACCGCGCCCTACCGCAACCCGGTCAACGGCGGCCCCGAGGCGGTGCGCGCCAACCTGCGCGAGGCGGTCGGCCTGCTCCAGGCGGCGGGCTACGAGATCCGCGGCGGCCAGATGGTCGAGAAGGCGAGCGGCCAGCCGCTCTCGGTCGAGTTCCTCGGCTACGACGGCTCGGCCGAGCGGGTGGTGCTGCCCTACAAGGCGGCCCTGGAGCGCATCGGCATCAGGGTGTCGCTGCGGGTCGTCGACCCGGCGCAGTACCAGAACCTCGTGCGCGGCTTCGACTTCGACGCCCTGGCGCTCAATTCCTGGGGCGAGTCGCTGTCGCCGGGCAACGAGCAACGCGACTTCTGGGGCTCGGCCGCCGCCGACCGGCCGGGCTCGCGCAACCTCGCGGGGATCAAGGACCCAGGCATCGACGCGCTGATCGACAAGGTGATCTACGCCCCCGACCGGCCCGGCCTCGTCGCCGCCACCCGCGCCCTCGACCGGGTGCTGCTCGCCCACAACTACGTCGTGCCGCAATGGGGCTCGGGCGTCACCCGAACCCTGCGGTGGAACCGCTTCGCCCGGCCCGCCACCCTGCCGGCCTATGGCGGCTCCGGTTTCCCGACGACGTGGTGGACCGACGAGGCGCTGGCGGCGAAGACCGGGATCGCCCGATGAGCGCCCCGACCCGCCGCACCCTGCTCGCCGGGGCCGCCGCCGCCCTGGCGCTGCCCCGCCCCGCCCGCGCCAAGGTCCCGGCCGGGGAGCGCCACGGCCTCTCCAGCTTCGGCGAGCTGAAATACCCGGCGACGTTCCCGCGCTTCGACTACGTCGAGCCGATGGCGCCCAAGGGCGGCTCGTTCTCGACCCAGATCGCCGCCACCACCGGCAATCAGGCGTTCGAGACGTTCAACACCCTCAACATCTACGTGCTGCGCGGCGACGGCGCCGCCGGCATGGACCAGACCTTCGACAGCCTGATGGTGCGGGCGCTCGACGAGCCCGACGCGCTCTACGGCCTCGTCGCCCGCTCGGTCACCCCGAGCCCGGACGGGCTCGCCTACGCCTTCGCGCTGCGGCCGCAGGCGCGCTTCCACGACGGCAGCCGGCTCACCGCCCGGGACGTCGCGTTCTCGATCAGGATCCTGAAGGAGAAGGGCCATCCGCGCCTGTCGCAGGTGCTGCGCGACGTCGTCATCGCCGAGGCCGACGGCGACGAGCGGGTGATCGTGCGCTTCGCTCCCGGGCGCAGCCGCGACCTGCCGCTGATCGTCGCCGAGCTGCCGATCTTCTCCGAGGCCTATTACCGCACCCGCGAGTTCGAGGCCTCGACCCTGGAGCCGCCGCTCGGCTCCGGCGCCTATCAGGTGTCGCGCTTCGAGGTCGGGCGCTTCATCGCCTTCGAGCGGGTGCGCGACTACTGGGCCGCCGAGCTGCCGGTCAATGTCGGCCAGAACAACTTCGACGAGATCCGCTACGAGTATTTTCGCGACCGCGACGTCGCGTTCGAGGCGTTCAAGGCCGGCGCCTTCACGTGGCGCGAGGAGTTCACCGCCCGGGTCTGGGCCACCGGCTACGACTTCCCGGCCGCCCGCGAGGGACGGGTCAAGCGCGAGACGGTGCCGGACGCGACGCCCTCGGGCACGCAGGGCTGGTGGTTCAACACCCGCCGGCCGGTGTTCCGCGATCCCCGCATCCGCGAGGCGATCGGGCTCGCCTTCGACTTCGAGTGGACGAACCAGAACCTGATGTACGGCGCCTACACGCGCACGGCCTCGTTCTTCGAGAACTCCGACCTGAAGGCGACCGGCCTGCCCTCGCCGGAGGAACTGGCGCTGCTGGAGCCGCTGCGCGGGCAGGTGCCGGCGGAGGTGTTCGGCGAGCCGTGGTCGCCGCCGCGCTCGGACGGGTCGGGCCAGGACCGGGCGCTGCTGCGCCGGGCCGACGCGCTGCTGCGCGAGGCCGGCTGCACCCGCGAGGGCGGCCAGCTCACGCTGCCGGGCGGCCAGCCGCTCGCCTTCGAGTTCCTCGACGCGACGCCGTCGTTCCAGCCCCACGTCCAGTCCTTCATCAAGAATCTCGGCCTGCTCGGCATCCGGGCGAGTTCGCGCCTCATCGACGCGGCGCAGTACCAGTCGCGGCTCAAGGAGTTCGACTTCGACGTGGTCGCGGCCCGTTTCGGCGGCTCGGTGACGCCGGGGGCGGGTCTGCGCGAGGTCTATGGCAGCCGCGCCGCCGCCACGCCGGGCTCGCAGAACCTCTGCGGCCTCGCCGACCCGGCGACCGACGCGCTGCTCGACCGGGTCGCCAGCGCGGCGAGCCGGGCCGAGCTCACAGTCGCCTGCCGCGCCCTCGACCGGCTGCTGCGCGCCGGGCGCACCTGGGTGCCGATGTGGTATTCCGGCACGCACCGGCTGGCGGCCTGGGACGTGTATGGGCGGCCCAAGGAGCTGCCGCGCTACGGCCTCGGCGTGCCCGCCCTCTGGTGGCGCGACGCCGAGCGCGCCCGGACGATCGGACGGAACTGACGAGACCCCATGGCCGCCTACATCCTGCGCCGCATCCTGCTGATGATCCCGACCCTGCTCGGGATCATGCTGATCTCGTTCGTCATCGTGCAGTTCGCCCCCGGCGGCCCGGTCGAGCGGGTGCTGGCCCAGCTCCAGGGCCAGAATACCGGGGCGATGTCCCGGGTCACCGGCGGAGGCGGCGACCTCGGCGGGTCCGCCGCCGCCTCCCGCGGCGGGGGAGGGGAGAGCCAATCCCGCTACCGCGGCGCCCAGGGGCTCGACCCGGCCTTCATCCAGCGCCTGGAGCAGCAATACGGCTTCGACAAGCCGGCCCCCGAGCGCTTCCTGAAGATGCTGTGGGACTACGTCCGGTTCGACTTCGGCAAGAGCTACTTTCGCGATGTCTCGGTGCTGCAGCTGATCGGCGAGAAGCTGCCGGTGTCGATCACGCTCGGCCTGTGGATGACGCTGCTGTCCTACGCGATCTCGATCCCGCTCGGGATCCGCAAGGCGGTGCGCGACGGTTCGGCCTTCGACGTCTGGACCTCGGCGGTGGTCATCGTCGGCTATGCGATCCCGGGCTTCCTGTTCGCGATCCTGCTGATCGTGCTGTTCGCCGGCGGCTCGTTCTTCCAGGTCTTCCCGCTGCGCGGCCTGACCAGCGAGGGCTGGTCGCAGTTCTCGACCTGGCACAAGGTGACCGACTACCTCTGGCACATCACCCTGCCGATCACCGCGATGGCGCTCGGCGCCTTCGCGACCGCGACGCTGCTGACCAAGAACTCGTTTCTCGACGAGATCCGGCGGCAATACGTGCTGACCGCCCGGATGAAGGGGCTGTCGGAGCGGCAGGTGCTCTACGGACACGTCTTCCGCAACGCGATGCTGATCGTCGTCGCGGGCTTTCCCGGCGCCTTCATCGGCGCGTTCTTCTCCGGCGCGCTGCTGATCGAGACGATCTTTTCCCTCGACGGCCTCGGCCTGCTGTCGTTCGAGTCGATCGTCAACCGCGACTACCCGGTGGTGTTCGCCAACCTCTACATCTTCTCGCTGGTCGGGCTGGTGGTGAACCTCATCTCCGACCTGACCTATAGCTGGATCGACCCGCGTATCGACTTCGAGACGCGGGCCGCGTGAGGATTACCGCCGCCCTCCGGCCCGCATCGCCTGCCGCGGCGCCGGGGTGCTGTTCTCCTCGAACAGCTCGGCGAGCTTCTCGGTCATCACCCCGCCGAGTTCCTCCGCGTCCACGATGGTGACGGCGCGGCGGTAGTAGCGGGTGACGTCGTGGCCGATGCCGATGGCGAGCAACTCGACCGGCGAGCGGGTCTCGATCTCCTCGATGACGTAGCGCAGATGGCGCTCGAGGTAGTTGCCGGGGTTGACCGACAGGGTCGAGTCATCGACCGGCGCGCCGTCCGAGATCACCATCAGGATGCGGCGCTGCTCGGGGCGGCCGAGCAGGCGCTTGTGCGCCCAGTCCAGCGCCTCGCCGTCGATGTTCTCCTTGAGCAGGCCCTCGCGCATCATCAGGCCGAGATTCTTGCGCGCCCGCCGCCACGGCGCGTCGGCGGACTTGTAGACGATGTGGCGCAGGTCGTTGAGCCGACCCGGGAGCTGCGGCTTGCCGGATTGCAGCCAGGATTCCCGCGATTGCCCGCCCTTCCAGGCCCGAGTGGTGAAGCCGAGGATCTCGACCTTCACGCCGCAGCGCTCCAGGGTGCGGGCGAGGATGTCGGCGCAGGTCGCCGCCACGGTGATCGGCCGGCCGCGCATCGAGCCCGAATTGTCGAGCAGCAGCGTGACCACCGTGTCGCGGAAGTTGGTGTCCTTCTCCTGCTTGAACGACAGCGGCTGGTGCGGGTCGATCACCACCCGCACGAGCCGGGCCGGGTCGAGCTGGCCCTCCTCGAGGTCGAAGTCCCAGGCGCGGTTCTGCTGTGCCAGCAGCCGGCGCTGGAGCCGGTTGGCGAGCCGTCCGACGACACCCTGGAGATGGGCGAGCTGCTTGTCGAGATAGGTGCGCAGCCGGGTCAGTTCCTCGGCGTCGCAGAGATCCTCGGCGTGGATCACCTCGTCGAAGCGGCCGGTGAACACCTTGTAGTCCGGGCCGCGCGGCTCGTTGGTGCGCGGGCTCGGCGGGCGCCAGGATTCCGAGGCGTCCTCGGAATCGGCCTCGTCGGCCTCGTCCGGCAACTCGCCCGAGGGCGCGTCGGCGGCCTCGGTCGCGCCCTCCTCCAGCTCGTCGGCGGAATCGTCCGAGACCTCGACCTCGGCGCGGTCGCCCTGGCTCTGCTCCTCGGCCTCGCCCTCGCCGGATTGCTGCTGCTCGTCCTGCGACTCGGTCTCGTCGTCGTTCTCGTCGTCGTCCGGGTCGAGGGGGGCCTCGTCGGCCATGTCGAGGGACGACAGCAGGTCGCGCACCGAGCGGGCGAAGGCGCGCTGGTTCTCGATGTTGCCGATCAGCCCGTCGAGGTTGGGGCCGGCCCGCTCCTCGATGAAGTCGCGCCACAGGCCGACGATGCGCCGCGCCGCCTCGGGCGGCTGCTGGCCGGTCAGGCGCTCGCGCACCATCAGGGCGACCGCGTCCTCCATCGGCGCGTCGGCGCGGTCGGTGATCTCCTCGTACTTGCCGCCGCGGTGGTAGCGGTCCTCCAGCATCGCCGTGAGGTTGCCGGCGACCCCGGCCATCCGGCGCGAGCCGATCGCCTCAACCCGGGCCTGCTCGACGGCATCGAACACCGCCCGCGCCGCCGCGCTCTCGGGCGCGAGGCGGCGATGCACCGCGCCGTCGTGGCAGGCGAGGCGCAGGGCCATCGAATCGGCGTGGCCGCGCAGGATCGCGACGTCGTGGGCCGACAGCTTGCGCGGCGGCTCGGGCAAGCGGGCCTTGTCGCCGGTGAGGACCGGACGGTCGGAGGCGAAGCTGACCTCGATCTCGGCCTTGCGGGCGATCGCCCGCAGGGTGCCGGCGACCGAACGCTTCAGCGGCTCCGCGACGGGTTCGCGCTTCTCGCCGGGCTTGCGGTTGGACAGGGCCATCGGGCTACTTCTTCACCGAATCGAAGTCGAAGGGGCGGTCGAGGAGGTCGTCCCAGGTGTAGGGGCAGGCTTTGGGGAATTCGTCGGGCTGGAGATGGGTCTCGTTGGCGGCCCAATCGCGGGCATCCGGGTAGCCCTGGGCCAGGGCCTCGTCGCGTCGGCTCGCGAGCCCCGGACTGTCCGACAAAACGGTCCGGTAGCGCCGACGCTGCTCGCGGATCGCGTAGATCCACGTCGCGGTGCGGTGCTCTGGTTGCTGGTCCCACTTGAGCATGTGCATCACCAGCACCCGCAGGGCGCTGCGGAGCTTGTGGAACTCGCTCCTGCCCAAGCTCTCCAACTCCTCGGCGACGTGCTCCGCATCGACCTCGTCGAAGCGGCGCGCGCGGATCAGCGCGACCTGTTCCAGCGCCCAGGTGTAGTAATCGCGCTCGTAGGCGGTCCGGCCGGCGGGAACCGACGCCCCGGTCTCCGGGGCTTCGGGCTTCTCCTTCAGGGCCGGATCCGCCATCGCGTCGCTCCGTGGGTCAGCTCAGGGCGACGTTGACCGCGCTCTCGGGCAGTTCCTTGCCGAACGAGCGCTGGTAGAACTCCGCCACCAGGGCGCGCTCCAGCTCGTCGCACTTGTTGAGGAAGGTGACCCGGAACGCGAAGCCGATGTCGTTGAAGATGTCGGCGTTCTCGGCCCAGGTGATGACGGTGCGCGGGCTCATCACGGTCGAGAGGTCGCCGTTGATGAAGGCGTTGCGGGTGAGGTCGGCGACCCGGACCATCTTGTTGACGACGTCGCGCCCGCCCTCGCCACGGTAGTGCGTCGCCTTCGACAGCACGATGTCGACCTCGCGGTCGTGCGGCAGGTAGTTCAGGGTGGTGACGATCGACCAGCGGTCCATCTGGCCCTGGTTGATCTGCTGGGTGCCGTGATAGAGGCCGGACGTGTCGCCGAGCCCGACCGTGTTGGCGGTGGCGAACAGCCGGAAGGCGGGGTGGGGGCGGATAACCCGCTTCTGGTCGAGCAGCGTCAGGCGGCCCGACACCTCGAGCACCCGCTGGATCACGAACATCACGTCGGGCCGGCCGGCATCGTACTCGTCGAAGACCAGCGCGACGTTGTTCTGCAGCGCCCAGGGCAGGATGCCGTCCTGGAACGCGGTGACCTGCTTGCCGTCCTGGAGGACGATCGCGTCCTTGCCGACGAGGTCGATGCGCGAGACGTGGCTGTCGAGGTTGATGCGCACGCAGGGCCAGTTCAGCCGCGCGGCGACCTGCTCGACATGGGTCGACTTGCCGGTGCCGTGGTAGCCGGTGATCATCACCCGGCGGTTGCGGGCGAAGCCGGCCAGGATCGCGAGCGTCGTCTCCCGGTCGAAGATGTAGTCGGCATCGAGGTCCGGGACGTGCTCCTCGGCCTTCGAGAAGGCCGGCACCTCGAGGTTCGAGTCGATCCCGAACAGCTGGCGCACGGAGACCTTCGTATCCGGGAGAGCGGGCGGCGTGTCTTCAGAAAGCATACGGGGCCTCGTCGGGGCAGGTCACGCCCCCATGGGCGACCCTGCGGGTGTCGCGACGGCGCGGGGATGCCGGTACGCGCCGTCATTCCTTAAGCTGCGAGAGATGCCGGCGCAAACGCGGCACGTTGCGATATAAGGGGGAGGCGCCGGGTTTCGAGCCCCCTCCGCGCAGGGCTGCGATGCAGGGTTCCGGCCGTGCCGTCGGCTCTGGTCGGCTGAAACTCCATAGGAGTATGTGAGTTGCCCACTCGTCGTGTCGAGGGGAGCATCATGGCGCCACCCAGCCACCAGCCCGAGAGAACCACCAACCGCGTCCGCCCGGCCCTGCTCGGCCTCGCGCTGCTGGCGGCGGTCGCCGCGCTGGTCGTCTACGCGCTGTTCTTCCAGGCCGGGCCGTGAGCCGGCGGCCGAGAAGGCGGCAGGCCAGAGCGCGACGGGATCCGTTCGGACCCGGATCGGCCTGACCTGCCGGTCGCCACAGGGAGATCGCGGGGGCAATGCTCGAAGCAACCCGCGCAGCCTAGCACGGGGCCGGTCCGAAGGAAAAATCGGCAAGGCGCGGGGCTTGGCACTTCGCCCTCGCGCGGGCGGGTCAGGAGCGTGGCGTCCCCGGCAGGGCTCGAACCTGCGACCCCAGGTTTCATCCCACTTCGGCTTTCGCCGCCGCCCGGTGGGCGTTCGTGGTCTGGACTATCCCTTCACCCTAGGCCGAAGGCCCGTAGGTGCCGCCCGTCTAGTCTCTACACCTTCCCGGCGGACCGGGCTTGGCTCGGGATCGGCAGGAGGCCGCTTCTGCGGCCCCGGGAGCTTTCCCCGACTTTGAGCGGATCCGCCGCGCGGTTTCCCGACGCGACGCCCAATTTGCGGTCTAGGAAACCTGTGCTCTGTCCAGCTGAGCTACGGAGACCCACGGCAGGGGTCTTAGCATCCTGATGCCGGATCGCCAACCGGGCGAAGCGGGGTCACAGGGCAATCGCTTCAGAGCGATTGCCCTGGTTTCTTGCTTGGCCTCAGACGCCGGCAGTCACATGCGACACTTCGTGTCGCCGTGACTTTGGCTTTCGCTCCGCTCTGTGTTCGAGGGACAATCGTCCCCTCGAACCCGCTCCGCGGAGGGCTTTTCGCGCCCGCCAGGCAGCGTCGCCCTGCGGGCGACCGCAGGACAATCGCTGAAGCGATGGCCCTGGCGGGGTCAGGGCCTCCACGCCGGTGCGGCGGCGCGGACTTCGTCGGCGGCGGCGGAATCGATGCCCGCCATCACGGCGCGCAGGGCCTCGGTGACGCCCTGGCGGGTGGCGGCCGAGAGGATCAGCGGCGGCCGGCCGGCGGCCTCCTCCAGGCTGGCGCGCTGCGCCTCCAGGGTGTCGGGGTCGAGGAGGTCGGCCTTCGACAGCGCGACCACCTCCGGCTTGTCGGCGAGGCCATGGCCGTAGGCGTCGAGCTCGGTCCGCACCAGCCGGTAGGCGGCGCCGGCATCCTCGCTCGTGCCCTCGACGAGGTGGAGCAGCACCCGGCAGCGCTCGACATGGGCGAGGAAGCGGTCGCCGAGGCCGACGCCCTCGTGCGCGCCCTCGATCAGGCCCGGGATGTCGGCGAGCACGAATTCGCGGCTGTCGGCCCGCACCACGCCGAGGCCCGGATGCAGGGTGGTGAACGGATAGTCGGCGATCTTCGGCTTCGCCGCGGTCACGGTGGCGAGGAAGGTCGACTTGCCGGCGTTCGGCAGTCCGACGAGGCCGGCATCGGCGATGAGCTTCAGCCGCAGCCACAGCCAGTGCTCCTCGCCTTCCAGGCCGGGATTGGCGTGGCGCGGGGCGCGGTTGGTCGAGGTGGTGAAGTAGGCGTTGCCGAAGCCGCCGTTGCCGCCCTTGGCGAGGCGGATCCGCTGCCCGACCCGGGTCAGGTCGGCGACCAGGGTCTCGCCGTCCTCGGCGAGGATCTGGGTGCCGGCCGGGACCTTCAGCACGGCGTCGGCGCCCTTGCCGCCGGCGCGGTTGCGGCCCTGGCCGTGGTCGCCCTTGCGGGCCTTGAAATGCTGCTGGTAGCGGTAGTCGATGAGGGTGTTGAGGCCCTCGACGCATTCGGCCCAGACGTCGCCGCCGCGGCCGCCATCGCCGCCGTCCGGCCCGCCGAACTCGATGAACTTTTCCCGCCGGAACGAGACGCAGCCGGCGCCGCCGTCGCCGGAGCGGACGTAGACCTTGGCCTCGTCGAGGAATTTCACGGTGTCGTCTCCCAAACTGAAAGCCGTCGGGCCGGAGGGTCAACTCGCCGGCCCGACGCCACGATCCTCACGCCCCGCGGCGGGGCTCGTCCTGCCTCATGCCCCGCAGCGGGGCTCGTCCTGCGCCGCACCGTGGCGGCCGAGCACGAGGCCGGCATTCTGCCACGCCTTCAGGCTGTCCCAGGCCCGCCGGTCGAGGCGGAAATGGTCGACCGGGAACACCCCGCCACGGGCCGGGAACGGCATCAGGCCGGACCCGATCGCGGCGAAGCCGCACTTCTCCAGCACCCGCCGCGAGCCCGGGTTGACCACCCGGGCCGACGACAGCAGCTCGTCGCCCCCGGTATAGGCGAAATAGGCGTCGACCAGCGCCCGCGCCGCCTCGGTCGCCAGACCCTGGCCCCAGTGCGGGGCCCCGATCCAGTAGCCGAGATGCGGCGCGCCGCTTCCCGGGTCCGGCTCGATCGACACGACCCCGATGGCGCTCCCCGGCTGGCGCCGGGGCGTGACCGCCATCACGAGGGCGCGCCCGTCGGTATTGGCCCGCCGGGCGCCGAGCACGAAGGCCTCGGCGTCCGGCGGGGCCATCGGATGCGGAATGCGCGAGGTCATGTCGGCCACAGCTTTGTCCCCTCCGAAGCGGACGAAGGCTTGCACATCGGCCTGACGGGGCCAACGCAGCCACAGCCTCCGGGTCTCGAGCCGGAAGACGTCGTCGCGGGTGAGGTCGGGGAACATCGCCTGACTCCGGTCCGTCCGCCTCAGGGCCTCGCGCCCGCGGCGGTCATGGAAACGACGAAGGGGAAGGTGGCACCCCACCTTCCCCTTCGGTTCCTGATCGGAGCTTGGCCGTTTCAGAGCCAGCAACTCGGATCCGCCGGGTCGGTGTGGGGACACCGGCGGAGCTCCTTCGTCACTGGCTCCGTCGGTTATTCGGCTGCGGCTTGGGCCGGGACGACCGCTACGAAGGCGCGGCCGCGTTTCGTCTCGAAGCGCACGCGCCCGGCGGCGGTGGCGAACAGGGTGTGATCCTTGCCCATGCCGACGTTGGCGCCGGGATGCCACCGGGTGCCGCGCTGACGAATGATGATGTTGCCGGCGATCACGGCCTCGTCGCCGAACTTCTTCACGCCGAGACGGCGGCCTTCGGAATCGCGGCCGTTGCGGGACGAACCGCCTGCCTTCTTGTGAGCCATGGGGCTAACTCCTGAATTCTCTGGGGGTCCGGGTGTCTGCAGCCGGCCTTCAGGCGGCGCTGATGCCCGTGACGCGGATCACGGTGTAGTCCTGGCGGTGCCCGCGCTTGCGGCGCGAGTTCTGCCGGCGGCGCTTCTTGAAGGCGATGACCTTCGGGCCGCGGGTCTGCTTCACGATCTCGCCGGCGACGCTGATGCCGGAGACGACGGGAGCGCCGACCTGGGTCGCGCCGGCCTCGTCGGCGTAGAGCAGAACCTCGCCGAAGGTGACCGAGGCCCCGGCCTCGCCCTCGAGCTTGTCCACCGTGATGACGTCGTTGGCGGCGACGCGATACTGCTTGCCGCCGGTCTTGATGACTGCGAACATCGTTTGTGTCTCGTGTTCCATCCGGACTCCGGCGCGGGCCGGGACCGTCTTTTTGGCGATTGACGCAAGGGCAGGCCTGAGCGGCCATGCACGAACGCGACGGCGCGCGGACCAGACGGTCCGCGCGCCAGTGCGGCAGCGATACGGGGAAAGGACCGGCGCTGTCAATGGCGCGTTCGCGGGGCGGAGTGGCGGCCGGGGGAGGGCGGGCGTAGAAGCGGCGCACCGTGACCGTGACGCCCGAACCCCCACCTTGCCATGATCGTCCTCCCAGAAGCTCCTCCCGTCGCCGACACCCCCTCCCTCGACCAGTTCCGCCGCGTCGTGCTCAAGGTCGGGTCGGCGCTCCTCGTCGACCGCGACCGCGGCCGCCTGCGGCAGGCGTGGCTCGCGGCGCTCGCCGAGGACATCGCCGACCTGCACGCCCGCGGCATCGACGTGCTCGTCGTCTCGTCGGGCTCGATCGCCCTCGGGCGCACGGTGCTCGGCTTCGCCCCCGGGGTCCTGCGCCTGGAGGAGAGCCAGGCCGCGGCGGCGGTGGGGCAGATCGCGCTCGCCCGCTACTGGTCGGAGGCGCTCGCCCATCACGGCCTCGTCGCCGGGCAGATCCTGGTGACGCCGCAGGACACCGAGGAGCGCCGGCGCTACCTCAACGCCCGCGCCACCACCCTGAAGCTGCTGGAGATGCGCGCCGTCCCGGTCGTCAACGAGAACGACACCGTGGCGACCTCGGAGATCCGCTACGGCGACAACGACCGCCTCGCCGCCCGGGTCGCCACGATGATCGGCGCCGACCTGCTGGTGCTGTTCTCCGACATCGACGGCCTCTACACCGCCCCGCCGGCGAGCGACCCGGAGGCGCGCCACCTGCCGGTGATCGCCCGCATCACCCCGGAGATCGAGGCGATGGCCGGCGGCCCGGCCTCGGAACTGTCCCGCGGCGGCATGCGCACGAAGGTCGAGGCGGCCAAGATCGCGGTCGGCGGCGGCACGCACATGCTGATCGCCGACGGCCGGGTGAAGAACCCCCTGCGGGCGGTCGCGGCCGGGGCCCGCGCGTCGTGGTTCCTGTCGGCCTCGACGCCGACCGCCGCGCGCAAGACCTGGATCGCCGGCTCGCTCGAACCCCGGGGCAGCCTGACCGTCGATGCCGGGGCCGAGCGGGCCCTGCGCGGCGGCGCCAGCCTGCTGCCGGTGGGCGTGCGCCGGGTCGAGGGCGCCTTCGCCCGCGGCGACGCGGTGACGATCCGGGCCGAGGGCGGCGCCGTGCTCGGCCGCGGCCTCGTCGCCTACGACAGCGACGACGCCGTCCGGATCCTCGGCCGCTCCAGCCGCGAGATCGAGGCGGTGCTCGGCTATCCCGGCCGCGCCGCGATGGTCCATCGCGACGATCTCGCCCTCGCAGGAGAATAGCCGCTCACAGCCGCGTCGGTTCGGGCGTGCGCCCCTCGGCGAGGTCGGTGATGAGCCGCAGGTGGCGCGGGAGGCAGACCCGCTTGAGGTCGTAGCCCTCGGCGGTGCGCCGGGCGGCCTCGCGCAGGGCCCGGTGGGCGTGCGGGCGCGCCAGCGCGTTGACCACCGCGGCGGCGATGCCCTCGGGCGAGAAGAAATCGACCAGCACGCCGTTGCGGCCGTCCTCGATCGCCTCCTGCACCGGCGGCGTCGCCGAGCCGACCACGAGGCAGCCGGCGGCCATCGCCTCCAGCAGCGACCACGACAGCACGAACGGATAGGTCAGGTAGACGTGGACCGCCGAGACCTGGAGCAGGTTGAGGTAGATGTTGTACGGCACGTTGCCGACGAAGTGCACCCGCGACAGGTCGAGACGATCCTTGACCTCGTCGAGGTAGATCTCGCGCCACGACTTGCCCTCCGGTGCCGCCGCGCCGTAGCTGACGCCGCTGCCGCCGACCAGCACCGCCCGGGCGCGGGGCCGCCGGCGCAGGATCTCCGGCAGGGCGCGCATGAAGCTGTGATAGCCCCGGTACGGTTCGAGGTTGCGGTTGACGAAGGTCACCACCTCGTCGCCGGGCTTGAGCTGCAGGCCCTCGCGGTTGAGGGTGATGCGGGCGCGCGGATCGGGCTTGGCCGCGGCGGTGTCGATGCCGTCGTGGATGACGCTGATCCGGTCGCGGAAAACCGGGGCGATCTGGCTCGCCTGCCAGCGGGTCGGCGAGACCAGCCAGTCCGAGGCCTCGAAGGCGAGGAGGTGGGCGGCGTTCTTGGTCCGCACCGAGAACGCGGATTCGTCGCCGGCGGGCGGGAATTCCGGGTCGAATCCGACGTCGGAGCCGCGGGCGCGGTAGGCGAACTCGGCGAAGGTGAGGAGACGGGCGTCGGGCCAGACGTCCTTCAGGAACAGCGTCTCGCCCCAGCCGGGATGGCCGCAGATCACGTCGGGCACGAAGCCCTCGGCGCGCAGGGCCAGCGCCGCCCGCGCCGCCGCCTCGGCCCGGATCACCTTGGTCTCGAACTCGCGGGCGAGCCGGTGGACGCCCGGCACCTGCTTGGCCTCGATCGGGTAGCGGACGTGGCGCACGCCGGGCAGCGGCGGCGACGGGTTGATGCCGAGCGCCACGACCTCGCAGCCCGGCCTGGCCGCGAGCGCCGGGGCGACGTGCCGGTACTGCCCGGGGAAGTTCTGGTGGACGAACAGGATGCGCATGGCGGGCGGCGGCTCCCGGAGGCTTCAGGCCGTTCTTAAGCGGGGCGGGCCGTCCTCGGCGAGCCCCTCGGAGGGGAAGCCGGGCCCCTTCGCGCGGAAGCCTCGATCGATGGCCGGCAACTTGTCGCGCGCGCCGCCGCCGTGGCATGAGGGCGGGACAGAGGATTCAGCGCCGTCCGGTCGGGGCGGCAGGGAACCGCCGCCGTGTCAGTGCTCTCCCTCAAGTCCCGCTCCGCGGACGATGTCGACGCCCTCATGCTGGCGATCGGGCGCAAGGCCCGCGCGGCGGCCCGGCGGATGGCGCTCGTCCCGGCGGAGAGCAAGGACCGGGCTCTGCGGGAGGCGGCGGCCCGCCTGCGCGCCGCCGAGGCCGGCCTGCTGGAGGCCAACCGCCAGGACCTCGCCGAGGCCCGGGCCAAGGGTCTGCCCGCTGCGACCCTCGACCGGCTGGAGCTGAACCCGGCCCGGATCGCCGCCATCGCCGAGGCGGTGGAGAGCATCGCCGGCCTGCCCGACCCGGTCGGGCGCCAGCTCGCCGCCTTCGAGCGGCCGAACGGCCTCGCGATCGAGCGGGTCTCGACGCCCCTCGGGGTCGTCGGGGTGATCTTCGAGAGCCGGCCCAACGTCACGGCCGACGCCGCCGCGCTCTGCGTCAAGGCCGGCAACGCCGCGGTGCTGCGCGCCGGTTCGGAGAGCCACCGCAGCGCCACCGCGATCGCCGCCGCGATGGCCGAGGGTCTCGCCGCCCACGGCCTGCCGGCCGACGCGATCCAGCTCGTCCCGACCCGCGACCGCGCCGCCGTCGGCGCGATGCTGGCGGGCCTCGACGGCGGCCTCGACGTGATCGTGCCCCGGGGCGGCAAGAGCCTCGTCGCCCGGGTCCAGGGCGAGGCGCGCGTCCCGGTCTTCGCCCATCTGGAGGGCATCTGCCACGTCTACGTCGACGCCGCCGCCGACCTCGACATGGCCTGCCGGATCGTGCGCAACAGCAAGATGCGGCGCACCGGGATCTGCGGCTCGGCCGAGACCCTGCTGGTCGACCGCGCCTGCGCCGCCACCCACCTGCAACCGCTGATCGCGACCCTGATCGACGCCGGCTGCGCCGTGCGCGGCGATGCCGAGGCCCGGGCGGCCGATCCGCGGGTGACCGCCGCCGAGGAGGCCGACTGGCGCACCGAGTACCTCGACGCGGTGATCGCCGTGCGGGTGGTCGACGGGCTCGACGCGGCGATCGACCACATCGCGACCTACGGCTCGCACCACACCGAGTCGATCGTCACCGAGGATTCCGCCGCCGCCGGGCGCTTCCTCGCCGAGGTCGATTCGGCGATCGTGATGCACAACGCCTCGACCCAGTTCGCCGACGGCGGCGAGTTCGGCTTCGGCGCCGAGATCGGCATCGCCACCGGCCGGATGCACGCCCGCGGCCCGGTCGGCGTCGAGCAGCTCACCACCTTCAAGTACCGGGTCCACGGTACCGGTCAGCTCCGCCCCTGATCCGTCGCCGCCCCGCGTGAGACCATAACGCCGTGACCGTGCGCCTGCCGCCGGCCGCCCCGGGCCTGCGGATCGGGCTCTACGGCGGATCGTTCAACCCGGCCCATGCCGGCCACCTCCACGTCAGCCGGCTCGCCCTGCGCCGGCTCGCCCTCGACCGGGTGTGGTGGCTGGTGAGCCCCGGCAACCCGCTCAAGGACCGGCGCGAGCTCGCCTCCCTCGGCGAGCGGATGGCCGGCGCCCGCGCCCTGGCGGCGGACGACCCGCGTATCGCCGTCACCGGGTTCGAGGCCGAGATCGGCGCCCGCTACACCCGCCAGAGCCTCGCCTGGCTGCGCCGGCACCGGCCGTTCCTGCGCTTCGTCTGGATCATGGGGGCCGACAGCCTCGCGAGCTTCCACCGCTGGCAGGGCTGGCGCGAGATCGCCGCGACGATGCCGCTCGCGGTGATCGACCGGCCGGGCCACACCCTGACGGCGACCGCGGCGCGGGCCGCGCAGGCGTTGCGGACGCATCGCCTCGACGAGGCCGACGCCGCCGGCCTCGCCGCCGCGCCGCCGCCGGCCTGGGTCTTCCTGCACGGGCCCCGCTCGGACCTGTCCTCGACCGCGCTGCGAAACCGGCGCGGCGCCGCTGCTTGAAGCCGCTTTGGCGGCGTCTCGGCGCGAAGAGCGCCGCGCGGAGCGGGCATTTCAGGACGGATGTCCTGAAATGCGTCGAGCGAAGCGAAAGCCTAAGCTCGCGGACGCGAGCGCCGGCGCGTGAGGCAAGGCGGGAATCAGGACCATCGCTTTCGAGCGATGGTCCTGGAAACCGGCGCGGCGCAACTTGAAAACCGCCCTCGGGCGGCCCTATTCTAGGACAGGCCGCCGCGACGGCGCCGCATCGACAGGGGTCGGAACTGAACGAATTGACGTCCCGCGAGGCTCGGAGCGACGAGCCCTCCGCTCGGCCCGAGGCGCAAGCTCCGGAGGCCCGGGATCCGCGGTCGATCGCCCTGGCGTGCCTCGACGACATGAAGGCCGAGGATACGGTCGAGATCGATCTCGTCGGCAAGACCTCGATCGCCGACACCATGATCGTCACCTCCGGCCGCTCGCACCGCCACGTCGGCTCGATCGCCGACAAGGTGATCCAGGAGCTGAAGGAGCGCGGCTTCGGCAACGCCCGGGTCGAGGGCCTGCCGGCCTGCGACTGGGTGCTGATCGACGCCGGCGACGTGCTGGTGCACATCTTCCGGCCCGAGGTGCGCGGCTTCTACAACCTCGAGAAGATGTGGGGCGCCGACCGGCCGGGCGACCGCCTCGCCGGCTGACCGCAACCCCGCCGCCGGGAACCCGCCGCGATGCGGCTCGCCCTCGTCGCCGTGGGCCGCCTCAAGCGCGGCCCCGAGCGCGATCTCGCCGACGGCTACCGGGCCCGGGCCGACGCCCTTGCCCGCGGCCTCGGCTTCTCGCCGATCCAGCTCCACGAACTGCCCGAGAGCCGGGCCCGGCGCGCGCCCGACCGCTGCGCCGAGGAAGGCGCGGCGCTCCTCGCCCAGATCCCACCCGGGGCCGCCGCACTCGTGCTCGACGAGGGCGGGCAGGCGCTGACCAGCCCCGACCTTGCGAATCGCGTCGCGGCGTGGCGCGACGGCGCCCGGCCGCAGCTTTCCGTGGTGATCGGCGGCGCCGACGGCCTCGACCCCGCGGTCAAGGCCCGCGCCGACCTGCTGTTCGCCTTCGGCGCCGCGACGCTGCCTCACGGACTTGTGCGCGTCCTCGTCCTCGAACAGGTCTACAGGGCGATGACCATCCTGGCCGGCCACCCCTATCACCGCGGCGCCCCGTGAACCGCTCTCGCGTCCCGCTGGTCGATCTCTCGGGCGTCGCATCGCGATGCTTCGGATGGTTGCGCGCGGTGGCAGCGCAGGTCTTCTCCTCTCCCCGCGGGCGGGGAGAGGGCTTCACCCCCCTCGTCGGGGGTGAAGCGAGCGCAGGCGAAGCCGGAGCGGGGGTGAGGGGGAGCTTCCGGTGGAGCCTCATCCTGCGCCGCCCCCTCACCTTCGGCTGCCGCCTCGCCCCGGTGACGACGAGGTCACCGGAGCCCTCTCCCCGCAAGCGGGGCGAGGAGAACGCGCACGGCCGGGTGTGCGAGTTTTCGATCCCACTCGGGAGAGGGGATCCCGCGCTCGACATCCGACCGCCGAAGCGCGCTCGCACGCTCACGTCCCCTGCAATCCTCCTGTGCCTCACCCTCTCCGCCGCGATCGTCCCCGCCGCCAGCGCCTCGGCCCAGGACAAGGCACCCGGTCCCGAGACCGCCAAGCCCGAGACCACCAAGCCCGACACCCCCAAACCCGATCCGATCGAGCAGGCGAAGGCCGAGAAGGAGCGTCGCGCCGAGAGCCTGCGCGCCCTCGAATCCGCCATGGCGGCGAGCGCCGAGGCGCGCGCGCGCCTCGAACGCGAGGTCGCCGAGCTGAAGGGCGACCGGGCCAAGCTGAACACGGCGCTGCTCGACGCCGCCCGCAGGGCGCAGGAGGCGGAAGGGCGGATCACCGCCCTGGAGGAGCGGCTGCAGACCATGACCGGCAGCGAGGCCGGCATCCGCCGCTCGCTCCAGGCCCGCCGGGCGGTCATCGCCGAGGTGCTGGCGGCGCTCCAGCGCATGGGCCGGCGCCCGCCGCCGGCGGTGCTGGTCCAGCCCGAGGACGTGCTCGCGGCGATCCGCACCTCGATGCTGCTCGGCGCCGTCGTGCCCGAACTCCAGGGCGAGGCCGAGACCCTGGCCGGCGACCTCGCCGAACTCGTGCGCCTGCGCAGCCTCATCGCCGCCGACAGGGAGGCCCTGCGGGGCGACATCCGGGGCTGGGCCGACGAGCAGCAGCGCCTGTCCGCCCTCGTCGCCGCCCGGCAGGCGCGGATCGGCGAGGCCGAGACCGGGATCGCGGCCGAGCGCGAGCGCGCCGCCGGCCTCGCCGGGCAGGCCCGCAGCCTCAAGGACCTCGTCGACCGCCTCGACGGCGAACTCTCGACCGCCCGCAGGGCCGCCGACGAGGCGCGCCGCGCCGCCGAGGCCGAGAGCCGCGAGACCCGCGAGAAGTTCGCCGCGGCCGCCCTGCGCGATCCCGCCCGCCTCGCCCCCAAGGCCCCCTTCGCCCAGGTCCGCGGCCTCGTGCCGCGCCCGGCGAGCGGCGAGGTCGTGCGCGGCTTCGGCAGCCCCGACGGCAGCGGCGGCACCGCCCGCGGCATCTCGCTCGCCACGCGGCCGCGCGCGATCGTGTCGTCCCCGGCCGACGGCAAGGTCGTGTACGCAGGGGCGTTCCGCTCCTACGGACGTCTCTTGATCATCAATGCGGGCGACGGCTACTATCTGCTCCTGGCTGGCATGGACCAGATCACCGTCGAGGTGGGTCAGTTCGTGCTTGCGGGGGAGCCGGTCGCCGCCATGGGAGACGCTGGTCCCGCACCTCCGGTCGGGGCCGGAGGGCGGAACGATCCCGTCCTGTACGTCGAGTTTCGAAAAGACGGTGGCTCCATCGATCCGGAGCCGTGGTGGGCTAAGGGATCAAGCGAGAAGGTTCGCGGATAATGCGCAAAGTTTCCCTCGTCCTGTTCGGAGCGTTCCTGGGCGCCGGGACCGCCACGGTGGCGACCCAGACCCACCTGCTGTCCGGCACCAGCGCGGTGGCGGCCTCGGCCGAGACCTACCGTCAGCTCAGCCTGTTCGGCGACGTGTTCGAGAAGATCCGGACCGACTACGTCGAGAAGCCCGAGGAAGCGAAGCTGATCGAGGCGGCCGTCAACGGCATGCTGACCTCGCTCGACCCGCATTCGAGCTACATGGACGCCAAGAGCTTCCGCGACATGCAGGTGCAGACCCGCGGCGAGTTCGGCGGCCTCGGCATCGAGGTCACGATGGAGGACGGCCTCATCAAGGTCGTGACCCCGATCGACGACACGCCCGCCGCCCGTGCCGGCCTGCTCGCCAACGACGTCATCACCCAGATCGACAACGACCAGGTCCAGGGCCTGACCCTGAACCAGGCCGTCGACAAGATGCGCGGGCCGGTCAACTCGCCGGTGAAGCTCAAGATCACCCGCAAGGAGGCGAAGGACCCGATCGAGGTCACCCTCAACCGCGACCTGATCCGCATCAAGCCGGTCCGCTCGCGGGTCGAGGGCGGCGACATCGGCTACATCCGCCTGACCCAGTTCAACGAGCAGACCTTCGACGGGCTCAAGACCGCGATCGACAAGATCTCCGGCGAGATCCCGGCCGACAAGCTCAAGGGCTACGTCATCGACCTGCGCAACAATCCGGGCGGCCTGCTCGATCAGGCGGTGATGGTCTCCGACGCCTTCCTCGACCGCGGCGAGATCGTCTCGACCCGCGGCCGCAACCCCGACGAGACCCAGCGCTTCTCGGCCAAGAGCGGCGACCTGACCAAGGGCAAGCCGGTCGTCGTGCTGGTCAACGGCGGCTCGGCCTCGGCCTCCGAGATCGTCGCCGGCGCGCTCCAGGACCACAAGCGCGCGACCGTGATGGGCACCCGCTCGTTCGGCAAGGGCTCGGTGCAGTCGATCATCCCGCTCGGCGGCAACGGCGCCCTGCGGCTCACCACCGCGCGCTACTACACCCCGTCCGGCCGCTCGATCCAGGCCAAGGGCATCGAGCCCGACCAGGAGGTGCTTCAGGACGTGCCCGACGAGCTGAAGGGCAAGGACGAGACCAAGGGCGAGGCCGGCCTGAAGGGCCACCTGAAGCAGAAGGACACCGAGGAGCGCGGCGGTTCGTCGGCCTACATCCCGCCGGACCCGGCCAAGGACAAGCAGATCCTCGCCGCCGAGGACTTCCTGCGCGGCGTCCAGAAGGGGGCCGCCAACACCCAGAAGTCCGGCGTGCCGAACTGACGCAGGCGGCCGGGTCCCGCGCGGATCCGGCGCCGCTTAAGTCTTCGTTAACCATGTGGGCCCGCAATATCGGCCGAACGGCCGGTGCTGCGGGCCTTCTGCTGCCGCGCCGTCCCCGAGACAGGTTGCGGAATCCCCCACCCCGTGTCCCTCGCGTCGCACGATGTCCTGTCCCGGCCCCTCGGGCTGCGGGACGAGGCGCCCGGCCGCACCGCCTGCTGGCGGACCGCGCTCCGGCGGGCGACGATCCTCGCCGCCACGACGGCCGTCGCCGGGCTCGCGCTGTTCGTCGCCCTGACCGACGATCCCCTCGGCGGCGAGCCCTTCGCCGTGGCGACCATCGAGCGGCGTGCGCCGGAGCCGGCCGCTCCCGCCGCGGCGGCGGTGTCGCCGGACCGCAGCGCCGGCGAGGTCGAGCAGGTCTCCGGCGTCGCGGTGATGCGGCCGGACGGGACCGGCGCGCCGGATTCCCGGGTGATCCGGGTGCCCGATCCGGAGCCGGTCCGCCTCTCCCCGGCCCCCGACCCGCGGGTGAGCGAGCGCGGCCGCTACGGCACCCTGCCGCGGATCGGCCCCGACGGCAGCCGCGCCCTCGACGTCTATGCCCGGCCCGAGGCGTCGTCGCTGCCCGGCGGGGCGGCGCCGGCGGGGCGGATCGCCCTGCTGGTCACCGGGCTCGGCATCGGGCAGGCGGCGACCCGCGACGCCCTCGCCCTGCCGCCGGCGGTCACCCTGGCCTTCGCCCCCTACGGGACCGAGATCGCGCGCCTCGCCGCGCGGGCGCGGGAGGCCGGGCACGAGGTGATGGTCCAGGCGCCGATGGAGCCGTTCGACTATCCCGACAACGACCCCGGGCCGCAGACCCTGCTCGCCGGGGCGAAGCCCGCCGACAACGTCGACCGCCTCGGCTTCGTCCTCGGCCGGGTGCCCGGGGCGGTCGGGGTCGTGAACTTCATGGGCGCCCGCTTCACCGGCGAGGCCGCCGCGCTGGAGCCGGTGCTGCGCGAGATCGGCGGGCGCGGCCTAGGCTTCCTCGACGACGGCTCCTCGCCGCGCTCGCTCGCCCTCGACGTCGCCCGCAAGGCCCGGGTGCCGGCAGCGGCGGCCGAGATCGTGGTCGACGCGGTGCCGCGCTCCGACGCCATCGACCGCGAACTCGCCCGCCTGGAGGAGGCCGCCCGCCGCAAGGGCGTCGTGGTCGCCACCGCGACCGCCCTGCCGCTCACCCTCGACCGGGTCGCCCGCTGGGCCCGGGGCCTGGAGTCCCGCGGCCTGCTGCTGGTCCCGGTCAGCCGGGCCTTGCGCAACGGGCGCTGATCGCGCAACCAGCGGCGGCAGGCCCGCGCCCTCTGCGCGGTCCGGTTTTCCTGCGCGTCGCAACAGGCCAAGGTCGTCCGGATGGTCTCCCGCCCCCACACCCCCGCCCTGGCCGACCTGCCGTACCGCCCCTGCGTCGGCATCGCCCTGTTCAACCGCGACGGCCTCGTCTTCGCCGGCCGGCGCCGGCTCGACGGCGATCCCGGCCTCGGCGGCGCGCTCGGCGGTCACGCCTGGCAGATGCCCCAGGGCGGCATCGACCCCGGCGAGGCGCCCGGCGACGCCGCCCTGCGCGAGCTCTACGAGGAGACCAGCGTGCCGGCCGGCTCGGTGCGGCTCCTCGGCGAGGCGCCGGGCTGGTACAGCTACGACCTGCCGACCCTCGCCTCGGGCAAGCTCTGGAAGGGCCGCTATCGCGGCCAGACCCAGAAATGGTTCGCCTTCGCCTTCCTCGGTTCCGACGATGAGATCGACATCCATCATCCCGGTGGCGGCAGCCACAAGGCCGAGTTCGACGACTGGCGCTGGGAGCCGCTCGACCGCCTGCCCGAGCTGATCGTGCCGTTCAAGCGGCCGGTCTACGAGCAGGTGGTCGCCGCCTTCGCGCCCTACGCGCGGCCGGCGTGAGCGGCGGCGTGCGCGGGCGCGTGCCCGGCCCCGTCGCGCCGTCCGTGCCGGGCTGAGCCGATGCGCTGGTGCTCCGCCTTCCTGGCGCTGATCCTGCTCTGGCTCGCCTACGGCCTGTCGCCCTACGTCGCGCTGTACCGCCTGAGCCGGTCGGCGCAGGCGCACGACGTGCCGGCGGTGGCCGAGCGGGTCAACTTCCGCACCCTGCGCCAGTCGCTCGCCCGGCAGGCCACCGCCGCGGCGGTGGCGGCGATCGCGGCGCGGCGCGACCTCTCGGCCCCGGAGCGGCAGATGCTCACCGACGCCGCCGCGAGCCTCGCCGAGCCGGTCGTCGCGGCCCTCGTCACCCCGGAGGCGGTCACCGACCTCCTCGACGACGGCTGGCCGCAGCGGCTCGATCTCGGGGCGAGCGAAGCTCGCACGGGTGAAACCCGCACGGGTGAAACCCGCACGGGCGAAGCCGCGGGCGAGGTCCGCCGTCACCGCAGCGGCCTGCACGGCGCCAGCCTGGGCCAGCTCTTCGCGCTGTTCCGCTCCGCCGAGCCGCGGGGCTTCCGCGGCATCGTGGTCAGCTATCCCCCCGACCTGGACCGCAGCGAGCAGTACCATCTGCGCCTGCGGCTGCGGGGGCTGGCGTGGCGGGTCGTCGAACTCGACCTGCCGGCGGCCCTGCGCGACCGCCTGACCCAGGCCCTGGTCCGGCTCCCCCGGCGCTGAGGTTCATACGAAATCCGACCGATTGCGTCGCAATGCGGAAACCGGCTTCGCTCAAGCGCCGCGCGGGCTGGTGAGACGGTTTTTGAACGAAACGTCCAGAAATCCGTATCAGTTCCTCACCGGCTTCGCCGTCCCTTGCGGATGAAACGGGGCGGCGGTTTTCTGCTCCCGTTGCAGCCGTGGAAGGCGGTCTTCGTCCTAACGCGGGTCCCCCTCTCCCGAGTGGGAGAGGGGACAGGGGTGAGGGTGGCTCGGGTTCAGAATCAGGCACCAACGGTTGAGCTTCGCAACTCGACGGTCGGCATTCAATTCTGAAGTGTCTCCACCCTCACCCCTACCCCTCTCCCACTCGGGAGAGGGGATCCCGCGCTTAAAATTCGACTGCAAAACCAGTCGTTTGCAGCGAGTTTCTATTTAGTACCGGATCGCCGTGCTGACGCCGAACACCAGGGCGTTCTTCATCCGCCCGGCCCCCGGGAAGATCGGGTTCGCGATCCCGCCGCCGGGACGGACGAAGTACTGGACGTGCGGCTGCACCGTCAGGCCGGCGGCGGCGACGATCTGGTAGGTCGCCTCGATCACCGCCTCGAAGTCGCGTACCGGCTGCGGCTGGCCGGTGAGCGCGATGGCGTCGCGGTCGGCCCGGCGGGCGGCGTCGGAGATCCGCTGGTAGGTCACCGCGATGCCGGCGGTATCGCGCGGGCGCCCCGGCAGCAGGCCGCGATAGGCGAAGCCGGCATCGAGGTAGAGGTCGAGCAGGCTCGCGCTGCCCGGCGAGCCCATCAGCCGCACGAAGGCGCTGAGGCCCTGGTCGCGGCCGGGCTCGCGAAACAGGGTCTGGTCGATCATCGCGTAGATCCCGTCCTCGCCGCGCAGGCGCCGGGGCACGCCGGTGCCGAGGGGACTCGCCAGCGGCAGGCCGGCGGCGTCGCGGCGCAGGTCGTCGAAGCGGCCGAAATGGTGCCACGCGCCGAGCGTCACCGTTCCGGGCTCGCCGAGGATGAACCCGCCCCAGGTCGACGGGTCGAGGTTGTAGGCGTAGGCCGCCTCGGCGATCGCGAGCGGCGGATCGTGGAACCGGAAGTTGGTGCCGTTGCGGTTGAGCCGCGCCGGGTCGAGGGAGCCGGCGGGCACGGCGGGTCCGGCCGGATCGCCGTCGTAGAGGCCGACCTGCACCGAGAGGTTGCGGTTGGGCTCGATCTTGGCGCGGATGCCGGGCGTCGCCAGCGGGTAGGCGGGCCCGCCGCTCGGCAGGTTGGCGCCGGCGATGTCCGGCCAGCCGAAGGTGCCGTTGATGAACAGCGTCGCGGTCTGGCTGACGATGAACTCGGTGTCGGCCGCGAGCTGGCCGAGCCGGATCCCGAGCCGGTCGTCGAACAGGCGCTGCTCGATCCAGGCCTCGAACAGCCGGGTCGCCGGCAGCGTCTCGTTGCCGCTGACCGCCGCGAGGCTGCGCAGGTAGCTGCGCTGCAGGCCACGGCCGTGGATCTGGTAGGCGTTGGCGTGGAACGCCGCGCCCGACCAGCCGAGCAGCGGGCCGAGATCGGCGTCGAGCTGGCCGTCGAGCAGACCCTGGTAGATCGCCCCCCGGCGGGCGCCGCCGGTGACGTTGCCCAGCACGCCGCTGATGTAGGTCAGGCTGTAGCGGATGCCGGCCGCGTCCAGCCGCGCCCGGATCCCGCCGGGATCGCCGGAGGGCCCGAGCAGCTCCTGGATCGAGCTTTCCTCGCCGGCCGAGCGCTTGGCCGAGACCTCCGGCTGGCCGATCGAGGTGCGGGGGTCGCCGCCGGCGCCTTCCCGCAGGACGAACGGCAGCGGCAGGCGCCCGATCCCGCCCGGCGCCCGAGCTGGCGCGGGCGCCTGGGCCGGGGCGGGCGCCGGCGACAGGGCGAGCGCCGATCCCCACACGAGGGCGACGAGGAGAGGCGGCGGGCGGCCCGGCATCATGACGCGGGACCCTACCGGCCCGACGTAACGTCCGGGTAACGGGCCGGCCCCTTGATGCGCTGGGCTCGCATCCTCATATCGTCGAAGCCGGCCGGGTCCGGCCCGGGAGTGCCGCAGCCGTGGGCTCCCCCTCCGAAGTGCCTCTCACGAAAGGGCTTCGTTCCAGGCCATGTCGCGTCCCTCGCCGTTCGGGCATCCGTTTCTCCTCGGCTTCGACGAGATCGAGCAGGCGCTCGACCGCGTCGCCAAGGCCGCCGGCGACGGTTACCCGCCCTACAACATCGAGCGTCTCGTCCGCACCGAGCGGGAGCCGGAGCGCCTGCGGATCACGCTGGCGGTCGCCGGCTTCACCCGCGAGCAGCTCGACGTGACGCTGGAGGAGAGCCAGCTCATCGTCCGCGGTCGCCAGACCGACGACAAGAGCCGGACCTTCCTGCATCGCGGCATCGCCGCGCGGCAGTTCCAGCGCGCCTTCCTCCTCGCCGACGGGATGGAGGTGCTGGGGGCGGACCTCTCGAACGGCCTGCTGTCGATCGACCTCGCCCGCCCCGAGCCGGAGCGGATCGTGCGGCGGATCGACATCGCCTCGCGCGAGACCGACTGACCGTCCCCATATCCGGTTCACAGCCATCCGGCCGGACCGCCCGCACGGGAGCCGCCCGGACCCCCGCTCTGCCGCCTCGAAGGAGGGCGCATCATGTCCGACACCACCGTCACCAGCCCGAATCCCGTCCTCGACCCCGGCAGCCTCGCGGCCCTCGGCGAGGGCCATGTCGCCTACGTCAAGGCGATGCGCTCGGAGGAGGTCAAGCGCCTGTTTCCGCAGGCGCCGGACCTGACCCCCGGCGTCGACCTGTTCGCCCTGCTCTCGGCGAGCGGCGCCCCGATCCTGCTCACCGACAGCCGCGACGCGGCGATCGCCAACGCCTGGGCGCACGACCTCCAGGCGGTCAGCGTCCACTGATCCCGGAAGCGGCCAGGAAGGCGGTCAGCGCCCGCTGACCGCGGAAGCGGCCGGGTCGGCCGCCGCGATGGTCTCCACCGCGGCGGTCAGCCGCGCGAGGTCGTCAGGCCCCGACAGGCGGTGCTCGCCGGCCTTGGTCAGGGTCAGGGTTACGTCCTGCTCCGGCAGGCGCTCGACCAGCGCGAGGGCGTGGCGCCACGGCACGTCCGGATCGGCCATGCCCTGGAGGATGTGGACCGGGCAGCCGGGATCGATCGGGCCGTCGAGCAGCAGGTGGCGCCGGCCGTCCTCGATCAGGGCCCGGGTCACCGGCGTCGGCTCGGGCGAGTACGCCGAGTCGCGCTGCCAGACCCCGTCCTCCATCACCTGACGGCGGATCTCGTCCGGGAACCGGCGCCACATCAGCGCCTCGGTGAAGTCGGTCGCCGGTGCGATCAGCACCAGCCCGGCCGGCCGCAGGCGCCGCGCCGCCAGCAGGGCGATCCAGCCGCCCATCGACGACCCGACGAGGACCGGACGCTCCGGCGCGAGGCGGCCGATCACCGCCTCGGCGTCGGCGAGCCAGTCCGAGATGGTGAAGTCGGAAAACCGCCCCTCCGATTCGCCGTGGCCGGAATAGTCGAAGCGCACGAAGCGCCGGCCGCGGGCCGCGGCCCAGGCGTCGATCGCCTCGGCCTTGGTCGCCCGCATGTCCGACCGGAACCCGCCGAGCCAGACCACCGGCGGCCCGTCGCCCTCGCGCACCAGGGTGGCGAGGCGGTGCGGCCCGCAGCCGGCCGGCATCGGGATCGCGGGTGGTCGTGCTGTCTCGGTCATCGTACCCCCTTCATCCCATGGCCGTCGTCCGGGCGCGCCGGGATGCGGTTTACCGCTCGGAAACGCAATCGCGCGAGGCTGGCGCCGTGCATCCCGTCGTTGCACGGTGACCCCGTCACCCGCTCTACCCGATCCGGCGCCCCGGCGCCGCATCGCTCCCGCCCCGATCGGGCGCAGTCCTGACCCGGAGCCCGACTCTGCCGACCCAGGCGACGTTCCCGACCACGCTCCATCCCCTCGCGGGGCGGACCGTGCTGCAGATCATCCCGGACCTCGATGCCGGCGGCGCGGAGCGGACCACGGTCGACGTCGCGGCGGCCCTGGCGGCGGTCGGGGCCCGCGCCCTGGTGGCGAGCGAGGGCGGGCGCCTCGTCGGCGAGCTGCAGGCCAAGGGCGGGGTCTGGGTGCCGTTCCCCGCCGGGACCAAGAACCCGGCCGCGATGGCGCTCAACGTCGGCCGGCTCGCCCGGATCTGCCGCCAGGAGGGCGTCGGGATCGTCCACGCCCGCTCGCGCGCGCCGGCCTGGGTGGCGCTCGGCGCCAGCCGACGCCTGCGCCTGCCCTTCGTCACCACCTTCCACGGCAGCTATTCCGGCCGCTCGCCGGTCAAGCTGCTCTACAACTCGGTGATGGCCCGCGGCGACGTGGTGATCGCTAATTCCCACTTCACCGCCGACGCGATCCGCTCCCTGCACCCGCAGGCCGCCGGCGACCGGGTGCGGGTGATCCACCGCGGCACCGACCTCTCGGCGTTCTCCCCCGGCCAGGTCGCACCGGCCCGGGTCGAGGCGGTGCGCCGGGCCTGGGGCGTCGCCCCGCACGAGCGCGTGGTGCTGCTCGCCGCCCGGCTCACCGGCTGGAAGGGGCACCGGGTGCTGATCGAGGCCGCCGCGATCCTGCGCCGCCAGGGCCTCGGCGACGTCGCGGTGGTGCTCGCGGGCGATTCGCAGGGCCGCACCGGCACGGTGCGGGAGGTCGACGCGATGGTGGCGTCCCACCACCTCGGCGGGGTCGTGCGCCGGGTCGGGCACTGCACCGACATGCCGGCGGCGTTCCGGGCCGCCTCGGTGGTGACCGTGCCCTCGACGGAGCCGGAGGCGTTCGGCCGCTCGGCGGTCGAAGCCCAGGCGCTGGGCACCCCCGTCGTCGTCTCGGACCTCGGCGCCGTGCCCGAGACCGTGCTGGCGCCGCCCGAGGCGCCGGCGGCCGAGCGCACCGGCTGGCGCGTGCCCGCCGGCGACGCCGAGGCCCTCGCCGCGGCGATCGCGGAGGCGCTGCAGCTCGGCGCCAGCGCCCGTGAGGCGCTGGCGCGCCGGGCACGCCGCCACGTCGAGCAGAACTTCTCGCTCGAGCGGATGATCGCCGACACCCTCGACGTCTATGCCGGCCTGCTCGGCGGCCCCGTCGACGGCACGACGTCGGCCGGATGAGCCGGCCGTGGCAAGGTCACGGCGGAGATTCGCGATGTGGCAACCAAGTGGCGCGACCGCGAGTTGACTTCCCGTGGAGTTTGGACAAGGTGACGCGGTTCAACTGAGTTTGACCGCACGGTGAACCGGAGCCCGCCCGAGCGGGCGGCCCGGGCTCCACCGCACACCGTCAACAGCAAGGAGATTCCAGCCATTCGCAGACCGATGAGAGCCATGCCGGCCCCGCAGAAGGACGGGCCGCGCGCCAACCGGGACATCCGTGGCGTCCGTGAAGTCCAGCTCATCGACGAGAGCGGCCAGAACCGCGGCGTCATGGCGTTCTTCGACGCGCTGCAGGTGGCCGAGGAGGCGGGACTCGATCTCGTCGAGATCGCCCCGAACTCGGCGCCGCCCGTCTGCAAGCTGCTCGATTACGGCCGCTACCGCTTCAACGAACAGAAGAAGCAGGCCGAGGCGCGCAAGCGGCAGAAGACCGTCGAGGTCAAGGAGATCAAGCTCCGCCCCGGCATCGACAAGCACGACTACGACACCAAGATGAAGGCCGTTCAGCGGTTCTTCGAGGAAGGTGACAAGGTCAAGGTCACGCTGCGCTTCCGCGGTCGCGAGATGGCGCACCAGGATCTCGGCTACCGCCTGCTCGAACGCGTGAAGGCCGAGACCCAGGAAGTCGCCAAGGTCGAGAGCGAGCCCCAGCTCGAAGGCCGGCAGATGATCATGATCCTGGCGCCGCGCTGAGACCGCGCGGCCCGCACCACCCGATGGGATGACCCGCCCGGCAGGCCCCGCCTCGCCGGGATTTGTCGCATGGGCAGGGGTCGTCGCAGGCTCCCCTCCAGGGGAGCCTGCGCCCGTTCCTCACTTCAGCAGCACCACCTGCGCGTCGCCCCGCCGCTTGAGCACGTTGACCGTCACGTCGGCGCCGTGCCGGTGCAGCAGCAGATCGACGCGCGACCCGCCGAGCTTCAGGTTGCGGATCAGCACCTCGTCGAGGAAGCCCGGCAGGATCGGATCGCGGAAGCGGATCCGGTTGCGGTCGTGGCGCAGCTCCAGCCCGAGGCAGGCGGCCAGGAACGCGAACGGCGCCACCGCCGCCCAGGCCTGCGGGCTGCACGCGACGGGATAGTTCGTCGGGCCGCGCTGCTTGCGCTGCACGAAGCCGCAGAACAGCTCCGGCAAGCGCCGCCCCTCCTGGTAGAGCGCGGCGCCGTGCTGGCCCTCGAAGATCCGCGCCGCCTCGCGCTTGTAGCCGTAGCGGGCGAGCCCCAGCGCGCAGAGCGCGTTGTCGTGCGGCCAGATCGAGCCGTTGTGGTACGACATCGGGTTGTAGCGCGCTTCGCCCTGGGCGATCGTGCGCACGCCCCAGCCGCTGAACCCGTCCTTCGACATGAGCGCCTCGGCCACCCGCGCCGCCCGCTCCGGCAGGGCGATGCCGGTGAACAGGGCGTGGCCGGCATTCGAGGACCGCACCGCGCAGGGGCGCTTGTCGCCGTCGAGGGCCAGCGCGTAGGTGCCGAGTTCCTCGAGGAAGAACGCCTTGTCGAAGGCGGTCCGCAGGCGGTCGGCCTCGGCCTTGAGGCGCTCGGACAGCGCGGCGTGGCCGAGTTCGGCGGCGAGCTTCGCCGCGCCGCGCTTGGCGGCGTAGACATAGCCCTGGACCTCGCACAGCGCGATCGGCCCCTGCGCCATCCGGCCGTCGGCGTGGAAGATCGAATCGTGGCTGTCCTTCCAGCCCTGGTTGGCCAGCCCCTTCTCGGTCTCGCGGGCGTATTCGACGAAGCCGTCGCCGTCGCGGTCGCCGTAGGTGTCGATCCAGGCCAGGGCCGCCGTGATGTTCGGCCAGATCGCCTCGATCGTCGCCCGGTCGCCGGTCTGCTCGAAATACTGCCCGGCCAGCATCACGAAGAGCGGCGTCGCGTCGATGGTGCCGTAGTAGAGCCGGAACGGCACCTCGCCGAGGATCGCCATCTCGCCGTTGCGGGTCTCGTGCAGGACCTTGCCGGGCTGGGCGTCGGCGGCGGGATCGACCGTCTTGGCCTGGGTCGCCGCGAGGTAGCGCAGCACCCCGCGGGCGATCTCCGGGTCGATCCACAGCGCCATCATCGCCGTGATGATGCCGTCGCGGCCGAACACCGTGCTGTACCAGGGGATGCCGGCATAGGGGTAGATGCCGTGCGGCGTGCGGGTCGCCAGCATGTAGAGGTCGGCCGTGGAGCGGCAGGCGGCCTCGTTGAACTGGTCGTTCGAGCTCTCGATCGTGGTGATGTTGGCGGTCGCGGCGCGCAGGTCGCGGCGGGCGTCGCGGTAGGCCAGCGCGAAGGTCATGCCCTCGCCCTTCGGATGCACCTGCGCGCGCAGGGGCTTCGGATAGACCGGGGAGGTCGGCGGCAGGGCGCTGCCGACCGCGGCGAGGCGCCCCGCGCCCTGGTCGGCCTGCGTGCTCTCGCACACCACCCGCACGAACACCGAGGCGCGGCCCCCGGGAGCGAGCCGGACCTCGAACTCGGCGAATTCCTCAGCGATCCGCGCCGGCCGCGGCCCGAAGCACAGGCGGGTCGTGCGCGCCCGCCCGTCGAGGCCGGCGTAGCGGAAAGTCACCTCGTCCTCGCCCGTGACCGCCACGGTGCGCTCGCCCTGGCGCGGGCGGTTGCTGCCGCGGACCTCGAACAGGTCGCGGAAATCGGCGTCGAAGCTCACCCGCAGGCGCAGGTGGCGCGGCCGGGTGTCGTAGTTGCGCAGGCCGATCCGGTCGTAGCAGGTGCCGCGGAACAGGAACTTGGTCCGCTCGAGCGCGATCAGCTCGCGCGGGATGCTGGTCTCGTCGTTGGCGTCGAGGCGGATGTCGGGCGTCGTCAGGTCGACCGACAGCGCGCCGTTGTCGTCCTGGATCACCGAGCCGAGCAGCATCGGCCGCTGGCCCTCGACGGTGAGCTGGAGCCGGGACAGGAACCGGGTGTCCTGGAAATACAGCCCCTCGGGCCCCGGGAACACGCCGATGTCGCCGTAGCTGTCGAGGACCGCGAAGGCGTCGCCGTGCTTGAGCGAGCGCAGAGGCCGCTCGATCAGCGAGTGCTGGGCCTCGATGTGGTACTGGGGCAGGTTCTCGTCCGACGGGGCGCCGGGGGCGGGGAATGCAGCGAGCGCCGTCGCGGTGTCGGTCATCGGCACGGGTCTCCCGGAGAGGGCGGGGCGATTCGCCGCCCGCTGCCTCCTAACGCCTGCCAATGTGGGCCATCGTGCGGCCGGTGCCAGGGCCGCGCCTGCGCGGATGTCGGGCAGCCGGCGCCGCCGCGATGGGCAGAACGGGAAAGCCCGGCCTCCGCGGGGAGGCCGGGCTTCGCGGCGGTTCGGGGATGGGCGTTGCGGGTCACACGACCCGCACGGGTCAGACGACCGGCACGGGTCACACGACCCGCAGGTGGGCGTGGGCGCCGTTGGTGGCGCCGTTGATCGCGCCCGGGACGCCGAGGCCGAGGCCCGGCAGCTTGATCGCGTCGGCCTCGCGGGCGATCAGCGACTCGTAGGCCGAGACGTAGCTCTGCGCCATCACGGTGGCGGTGAAGCGGGTCTCGAAGTAGCGGCGCACCCGCTCGCGGCTCATCGCCTTGACGGTGTCGACCGCGGCCACGGCGGCGTCCATCGAGTCGACGACCACGCCCGATACCCCGTCCTTGATGACTTCCGGCACCGAGCCGTTGCGCCACGCGATCACCGGCGTGCCCGCCGACATCGCCTCGATCATCACGAGGCCGAACGGCTCCGGCCAGTCGATCGGGAAGGCGAGGGCCAGGGCATTGCCGAGGAATTCGTGCTTCTGATCCTCGTTGATCTCGCCGATGTACTCGATCAGCGGGTGGTGGATCATCGGCTCGATGACCTCGTCCCAGTATTCCTGGTCGGCCTTGTCGACCTTGGCGGCGATCTTCAGCTTCACGCCGGAGCGCTTGGCCATCTCGATCGCGCGGTCCGGGCGCTTCTCGGGCGAGATGCGGCCGAGGAAGGCGAGGTAGCCGCCGTCCTTCGGCTGGGGCGAGAAGCGGCAGTTCTCCGCCGGCAGGCCGTGGTGGATGGTCGAGAGCCAGTTGGCGTTCGACGGCATCGGCCCGCGCTGGTGGTCGGAGATCGACACCAGCGGCATGCCCGTGAAGGTGCGGTAGACGGGCATGAAGTCCGGCACGTCGAGGCGACCGTGCAGGGTCGTGACGCACTTGTGGTTCAGGTCCTCGAACAGCGGGTACTGCAGGAGGTCGATGTGGAAGTGGATGATGTCGAACTCGTCCGCCCGCCGGCGCAGATGGTAGAGCATCGCGAGGTGGCTCGCGACGTGGTCGCGGATGCCGGCGAGCCGCAGGCCCTCGGGGGCGCAGGCGACGAGCTTCGCCGAGGTCTCGGAGTCGCCGCTGGCGAACAGCGTGACGTCGTGGCCCTGCCGGACCAGCTCCTCGGTCAGCCACGAGACGACGCGCTCGGTGCCGCCGTAGAACTTCGGCGGGACGGCCTCCGCGAGAGGGGCGATCTGGGCAATGCGCACGGCGGGTTCTCCTGAAACGCCAATCGTTGGCGGCATCAAGCACGATCGGGCCTGAGCGGGATATGAACGAAACCACGCTTATACGGTTATGGTTCCGGTGCGCCGCACAAGAACGGCCGAGCTTCCCAACCGGGCCCGGAATGCCCGCTCTCCACACGGCCGCGGGCCATCGCCAAGCTGCCGCGGGCCATCGTTGCCAAGCTGTCGCGGGCCATCGTTGCGAAGCGCCGGCACCTCTGCTATAGGGCGCGCCTCACCGAACCGCCCGGCCGACAGGGCTGCCGTGGCGGTTCGTGTCGCTCCACGAGACATCGCACGCGATGGTCGGGTCCGGACAAGGGGCCCGGTGGAGTTCGCGTCAGGAGAGCCAAATGCCCAAGCTGAAGACCAAGTCGGGCGCCAAGAAGCGCTTCAAGATCACCGGGACCGGCAAGGTCATGTACGCCCAGGCCGGCAAGCGCCACGGCATGATCAAGCGGACCACGAAGCAGATCCGCAACCTGCGCGGCACCACCACCCTGTTCGAGGGCGATGCCGCCAACGTCAAGAAGTACTTCCTGCCCAACGGCTGAAGTCCTTCCGCGCTCATCTGTTTCTAATCCGAGGAGATCACCATGGCCCGCGTCAAGCGCGGCGTGACGAGTCACGCGAAGCACAAGAAGGTGTTCAAGGCCGCCAAGGGCTATTACGGCCGGCGCAAGAACACGATCCGGATCGCCAAGCAGGCGGTCGAGAAGGGCATGCAGTATGCCTATCGCGACCGCAAGAACCGCAAGCGCACCTTCCGGGCGCTGTGGATCCAGCGCCTCAACGCGGCGGTCCGCGAGCACGGCCTGACCTATTCGCGCTTCATCGACGGTCTCGCCAAGGCGGGCGTCGTGGTCGACCGCAAGGCGCTGTCGGACCTCGCCATCCACCAGCCGGCGGCCTTCGCCGCGGTGGTCGAGAAGGCCAAGGCGGCGCTGCCGGCGGAGCTCGCCAAGGCTGCGTAAAGCGCGGCCCGACCGACCCGGCTTGCCCCGCGGGGGCGCGGCAGAGGCCCGCGCCGCCCGCGATGCGTCCCACGGCCCGCCTCGCGCGGGCCGTTTCTCGTTGTGCGCCGGCCTCGGGGCCGGGATGGCACGGAATCCGGACGATGGCTTCCGGATTCCGCGCTATCAGCCCGCGCGGCGCCTGAGCGAAACTGATTTCCGCATCGCGAAGCGATCAATCGGAAATCGTATGAGGGCGTGAGGACACGATGACGACCGACCTTTCCAGCCTCGAAGCCGACCTCCTGGCCCAGGTCGCGGGCGCTGCCGACGAGGCCGCCCTGGAGAGCCTGCGGGTCGCCGCCCTCGGCAAGAAGGGCGCCGTCTCCGACCTGCTGAAGACCCTCGGCGGCATGTCCCCCGAGGAGCGCAAGGAGCGCGGGCCGCTCATCAACGGCCTGCGCGACCGCGTCCAGGGCGCGCTCCTCGACCGGCGCGAGACGCTGGCGGCCGCCGCCCTCGAAGCCCGGCTCGCCGCCGAGCGCATCGACGTGACGCTGCCGGTCCGCGAGGGGCCGGAGACGCGCGGGCGCATCCACCCGATCTCCCAGGTCATCGACGAGATCACGGCGATCTTCGGCGACATGGGCTTCTCGGTGGCGGAGGGGCCCGACATCGAGACCGACGAGCTGAACTTCACCGCGCTCAACTTTCCCGAGGGCCATCCGGCCCGGGAGATGCACGACACCTTCTTCCTGCCGCCCGGCCGCGACGGCCGCCGCAAGCTCCTGCGCACCCACACCTCGCCGGTCCAGGTCCGCACCATGCGGGCGCAGCGGCCGCCGATCCGGGTGATCTGCCCGGGCCGGACCTACCGGCACGATTCCGACCAGACCCACACCCCGATGTTCCACCAGATCGAGGGGCTGGTGATCGATTCGAGCGCCACCATCGCCCACATGAAGTGGGTGCTGGAGGAGTTCTGCAAGGCGTTCTTCGAGGTCGACAGCGTGAAGATGCGCTTCCGGCCGTCGTTCTTCCCGTTCACCGAGCCCTCGGCCGAGGTCGACATCCAGTGCTCGCGCAAGGGCGGCGAGATCCGCTTCGGCGAGGGCGACGACTGGCTCGAAATCCTCGGCTGCGGCATGGTCCACCCGAACGTGCTGCGCCATTGCGGCCTCGACCCCGACGCCGTGCAGGGCTTCGCCTGGGGCATGGGCATCGACCGTATCGCGATGCTCAAGTACGGCATGCCGGACCTGCGCCCGTTCTTCGAGGCCGACGCGCGCTGGCTCGACCATTACGGCTTCCGCCCGCTCGACATCCCGAGTCTGGTCGGCGGCCTGACGGGCTGAGGCCCTGGCGGAGGGAGCCACGATGACCGAGACCGAGATCCGCACGATCGCGAACGAGGTGCTGGCCGCGACGCTCGGCAGCTCCGGCTACGAGCGGGTCGAGGTGCGTCACGGTTACGACCACGACGGCGACCCGTCGTTGTTCGTGAAGGCGGTGTTCCGGCCGGGTGCCGGCCTGACCGACGGGGGGCGCCTCAACAGGGCCAACGCCGAGTTGCGCACGCGGCTCCTGACGGGCGGCGAGGAGCGGTTTCCGTACCTGAACGTCGAGTACCCGGACGACGAGGTTCTGGTCGGCGACGTCGAGGAGCCGTGATGCCCCGCCTCGGCAACCTTCTCGTCTACGACCTGCTCGATGTGGCCGACGGGCTGGTCCGACAGACCGGCCGCATGAACCTCCGCAAGGCGTCGATGCGTCGTGCCGTCAGCAGCGCGTACTACGCCCTGTTCCACGCCATGTGCTTCGTCTGCGCGGCGGTGGTCGTCGGCTGGAGCCGGACGGGCGAGCTCGAGCCGGTCTACAGGATGCTCGATCATGGACAGGCCAAGAAGCGTCTGACCTCCGCCGAGGCCGCGCAGATCGACCCCCGCGTCGCCGATATCGGGGCGGCCTTCGCGCTGCTCCAGGAGCAGCGCCACCTCGCCGACTACAGCCCGCCTTCCCTGCCGGTGAGCCGGGACCAGACGCTCATCCTCGTGGCCCGTGCCCGCGAGGCCGTCACGGCTCTCGAATCCCTCAACGACGACCAGCGCCGCCGGCTGGCCGTCCTCCTCATCACGAAGACCCGGCTCGCCTGAGCCGAGAGGTTCCGCCCGATGAAATTCACCGTCTCCTGGCTCAAGGACCACCTCGACACCGCCGCCCCGGTGGCCGAGATCGCCGAGACCCTCACCCGCATCGGCCTCGAGGTCGAGGGCATCGCCGACAAGGCGGCCGACCTCGCGCCCTACCGCATCGCCGCGGTGCTGACCGCCGAGCAGCACCCCAACGCCGACCGGCTGCGGGTCTGCACCGTCGATGTCGGCGACGGCCCGCCGGTGCAGGTGGTGTGCGGGGCGCCGAACGCCCGCGCCGGCATGCGCAGCGTGTTCGCGCCGCCCGGCACCTACGTCCCGGGCAAGAACATCACCCTCTCGGTCGGCACGATCCGGGGCGTCGAGAGCCGCGGCATGCTGTGCTCGGGGGCCGAGCTCGGCCTGTCCGAGGATCACGACGGCATCCTCGACCTGCCCGCCGACGCCCCGGTCGGGCAGCCCTACGCGGTCTGGGCCGGGCTCGACGATCCGGTCATCGAGATCAACCTGACGCCCAACCGCCCCGACTGCACCAGCGTCCACGGCATCGCCCGCGACCTCGCCGCCGCCGGGCTCGGCAGCCTGAAGCGAGGGGCCGCGCCGCCGCTGCGGGGGGAGGGGAGCGCCGGCATCGCCGTCACCCGCGACTTCGCCGCGGGCGACGAGGGCCTGTGCCCGCTCTTCGCCCTGCGCCGGGTGCGCGGCGTGAGGAACGGCCCGTCGCCCGAGTGGCTGCGCCGGCGCCTCGCGGCGATCGGCCTGCGCCCGATCAACGCGCTCGTCGACATCACCAACTACGTCACCTTCGACCGCGGCCGGCCGCTGCACGTCTTCGACGCCGCCAAGGTGACGGGCGACCTCGTGGTGCGCCGGGCGCGGGCGGGCGAGGAGCTGCTCGCCCTCGACGGCCGCACCTACCGGCTCGACGACGACACCGTCGTCATCGCCGACGCGGCCGGGCCGGAATCGATCGCCGGCATCATGGGCGGCGAGCATTCGGGCTGCGACGAGTCCACCACCGACGTGCTGATCGAATCGGCCCTGTGGGACCCGCTCGCCATCGCCCGCACCGGGCGCCGGCTCGGCATCGTCACCGACGCGCGCTACCGCTTCGAGCGCGGCGTCGACCCGGCCTACGCGGTGCCGGGCCTCGACCTCGCGACCCGGATGGTGCTCGACCTGTGCGGCGGCAGCGCCAGCGAGGCAGTGGTGTCGGGCGCGATGCCGGAGAACGAGCGCATCATCGACTTCCCGTGGACCGAGGTGCGCCGGCTGTCGGGCCTCGACCTGCCGCGGCCCGAGATGAAGGTGACCCTCGAAACCCTCGGCTTCCACGTCGCCGGCACCGGCGACCGGGTGAAGGTGCTGCCGCCGTCCTGGCGGCCGGACGTCGAGGGCAAGGCCGACCTCGTGGAGGAGATCGTCCGCATCGCCGGGCTCGACCGGATCGAGGCGAAGCCGCTGCCGCGGATCGACGCCGCGGTGATCCGCCCGGTGCTGACCGTGCTCCAGAAGCGCACCCGGCTCGCCAAGCGCGAACTCGCCGCCCGCGGCCTGACCGAGGCGGTGACGTGGTCGTTCATCGCCCGCGACGAGGCCCTGGCGTTCGGCGGCGGCAGGCCGGAACTGGCGCTCGCCAACCCGATCGCCGCCGACCTGTCGGACATGCGCCCGAGCCTGATCCCCGGCCTGCTCAAGGCGGCGCAGCGCAACGCCGACCGCGGCCTGCCCGACGTCGCGCTGTTCGAGGTCGGGCAGTGCTTCGCCTCCGACGAGCCCGAGGGCCAGACGATGAAGGCCGCCGCCCTGCGCCGCGGCACCGCCCGCCACGGCGGCGCCGGCCGGCACTGGGACGGCGCCGCGGCAACGGTCGACGCCTTCGAGGCCAAGGCCGACGCGCTGGCGCTGCTGACCGCGCTGGGCGTGCCGACCGGCGGCCTCCAGGTCGCCGCCGGCGGGCCGGACTGGCTGCATCCCGGCCGTTCGGGCACGCTCCAGTTCGGGCCGCGCAACCCGGTCGGCGTGTTCGGCGAGCTGCATCCGCGGGTGCTGAAGGCCCTCGACGTGCGCGGGCCGGTGGTGGCGTTCGAGATCGTCCTCGACGCGCTGCCGCTGCCCAAGCACCGCCCGACCAAGGTCAAGCCGGCGGCGAAGCTGTCGGACTTCCAGCCGCTCACCCGCGACTTCGCCTTCGTGGTCGGCCGCGACGTGGCGGCGGGCGACATCCTCAAGGCGGTGCAGGCGGCCGAGCGCAATCTGATCGCCGGGATCGAGGTGTTCGACGTCTACGAGGGGCCGCATGTCGGCGAGGGCCGGAAGTCGGTCGCGGTCGCGGTCCGGCTCCAGCCGGCCGAGCGGACGCTGACCGACGCCGAGATCGAGGCGGTGAGCGCCCGCATCGTGGCCGAGGTCGGCCGCAAGACCGGCGCGACCCTGCGCGGCTGAGACTGACGGGAGAGAACCGCCATGGACCGGGACCTGATCGAGGCGCTGTCGGGGGCGGACGCCTATCCGGAGGAGGCGCTGCGGCGCGCGATCGCGGCGCCGGACGCGGTCGCGGCTCCGGTCCTGGCGGCCCTCGACAAGGTGGCGGCCGGCAAGGACCTGTCCGACGGCGAGGTGAACCTGCTGTTCTGGGGGCTCCACGTCCTCGCCGTGGCGCGGGACACCCGCGCCTACCGGCCCTTGATGCGGCTGCTGTCCGGGCCACAGGCGCCGATCGACCGGGCCTTCGACGACGACCTGCCCGCGACCCTGCCGCGGATCGTCGCCGGCCTGTTCGACGGCGAGGCCGGGCCGCTCTTCGCCCTCGCCGGCCGCCGCACCGCCGACAGCATGCTGCGCACGATGATGCTCGGCACCCTCGCCTTCCTGACCGCCGAGGGGCGGGTCGAGGCGGGCGCGATGCGCGATTTCCTGATCCGCTTCGACGACGAGCGTCTGGCCGAGGACGACGACGACGCCTGGGTCGGCTGGACCGACGCCATCTCGCTCCTCGGCCTGACCGACCTCGTGGAGCGGGCCGAGCCGGCCTGGCGCGACGGCCGGATTTCGCCGGATCACGGGCTGGAGGAGGAATTCCGCGGGGTCCTCGCCGAGGCCGTCGAGCAGCCGGACGATCGCACCCGCTTCGAGGATTACGGCTACTGCTACCTGACGGATCTGGACGCGGAGTTCGCTCCCCTGCCGGACGACGAGGATCCCGACTACGTTCCTCTCGAGCCGGAGCGCAACCCGTACCGGCATGTCGGCCGCAACGATCCGTGCCCGTGCGGCAGCGGCCGCAAGTTCAAGAAATGCTGCCTCGACACGGTCGCGGCGCGGTAGGCGCGGTGGCTCAGTACGCCACCTTGCGCTCGACGTAGCGGAACTGGATCGCGGTCAGCGCGATCACGATCACCATCAGCACCACCGACTGTGCCGCCGACCCGCCGAGGTCGGCGCCGAGCCGGCCGTCGAGATAGACCTTGTAGACGAGGGTCTGGGTCGATCGGCCGGGGCCGCCATGGGTGAGGGTGTCGATGACGCCGAAGGTTTCGAAGAAGGCATAGACGACGTTGACCACCAGCAGGAAGAAGGTGGTCGGCGACAGAAGCGGGAAGACGATGGTCCAGAACCGCCGCGCCGGCCCGGCGCCGTCGATCGCCGCCGCCTCGATCACGCTCGCCGGAATCGCCTGGAGCCCGGCGAGGAAGAACAGGAAGTTGTAGGAGATCTGCTTCCAGGCCGAGGCCAGCACGACCAGGATCAGGGCGTGGTCGCCGTCGAGCAGCGGGTTCCACGGGATGCCGAGGTCGCGCAGGCCCCGCGCCACCATCCCGAGCGAGGGCTGGAACAGGAAGCCGAACAACACGCCCGCCACCGCCGGCGCCACCGCGTAGGGCCAGATCAGCAGGGTGCGGTAGATCCCCGAGCCGCGGATCTCGCGGTCGGCCATCGCGGCGAGCAGCAGGGCCGCCGACAGCGACAGCCCGGCCACCGCGGCGGCGAACAGGAAGGTCAGGCCGAGCGAGGCGTAGTAGGCCGGGTCGTCGAACAGCGCGCGGTAATTGGCGATCCCGACGAACTCGGTCGAGAGCCCGAACGCGTCCTGCGACAGGAACGACTGCCAGACGGCCTGCGAGGCCGGCCAGTAGAAAAACACGCCGACGATCAGCAGTTGCGGCAGGAGGAGGGCCAGCGGCAGCCGCCAGCCCCCGAAGACGACCCGGTTGTCCATCGCGGCCCGCCTACTTGGCGACCTGACGCTCGAACTGGCGCAGGATGGCGTTGCCCCGCGTCGCCGCCTCGTCGAGGGCCTGCTTGGCGGTCTTCTTGCCGGCGAGCGCCGCCTCGATCTCCTCGGCCCAGACGTCGCGCATCTGCGGCATGTTGCCGAGGCGCAGGCCGCGGGAATTCTCGGTCGGCGGCTTGTTGGTGAGTTCCTTGACCGGCACTTCGAGGGCCGGGTTCTTCTCGTAGAAGCCCTCGGCCTTGGTCTTCTCGTAGGCGGCCTTGGTGATCGGCATGTAGCCGGTGGTCTGGTGCAGCTTGGCCTGACGGTCGGTGTCGGACAGGAAGGCGAAGAATTTGGCCACGCCCTTGTACTCGTCGGGCTTCTTGCCGCCCATCACCCACAGCGAGGCGCCGCCGATGATGCTGTTCTGCGGCGCGCCGGGCGCGTCGGGGTAGTACGGCAGCGGCGCCGAGGCCCAGGCGAACTTGGCCGATCCCCTGACGTTGCCGTAGGAGCCCGACGAGCCGAGCATGATCGGGCACTCGCCCGCGGTGAAGCGGCCGAATCCGTTGTCGTAGCGGCCGGAATAGTCGAAGGTCTTGTCCTTCTGCGCCTCGGCGAGGTTGGCGAGGTGCTTGACCTGGAGCGGGCCGTTCAGCTCCAGGGTCGTGTCGAAGCCGTCGAGGCCGTTGGCCCTGGTGGCGAGCGGCACGTTGTGCCAGGCCGAGAGCTGCTCCAGGTGGGCCCAGCTCACCCAGGTGTTGGAGAAGCCGCAATTCGGGAAGCCGTTCGCGCGCAGCTTCTTCGCCGCCTCGAACACCTCCGGCCAGGTCTTGGGCGCCTCGTCGAGGCCGATGGTCTTCAGCGCGTCCTTGTTGACCCACATCACCATCGACGACGAGTTGAACGGGAACGACAGCATGTCGCCCGACGAGGTCGAGTAGTAGCCGGTGATCGCCGGCAGGTAGGCCTTCGGGTCGAACGGCTCGCCCGCGTCCTTCATCAACTGGTAGACCGGCTTCACCGCGCCCTTGGCGGCCATCATGGTGGCGGTGCCGACCTCGAACACCTGCATGATGTGCGGCGCGGTGCCGGCCCGGAACGCCGCGATGCCGGCATTCAGCGTCTCGCCGTAATTGCCCTTGTAGGCCGGCACGATCTTGTAGTCGGGCTGCGAGGCGTTGAATTCCTCGGCGAGGCGGTTGACCGCGTCGTTGTTGGCGCCCGTCATCGCGTGCCACCATTGCAGCTCGGTGACGGCGAAGGCCGGTCCGGCCGCCGTGAGGGCGAGGGCGGTGAGCGCGAACCGGAACGGATGGGTCGGGGCCATGGGCGATGTCTCCTCGTGCCGCGGCCCGTCATGGTCGGGTTCGATTGCATCTCCGTGACGGTCCGCCACGACAGATTGCCGGCAATCCCGACCGTGCCGGTCGAAGGCCACGGGGATGGCCCGCGCCGGCCGGCCTGCGGTGATTCAACCGCAAAGCACGGCCGGCGCGTTCCTGCAACCGTGAATCAGGGGCGCTTGGCTCCCCGCAGCGCCTGAATCGTCGTGGTCGGGGTGATCGCCTCGGGGTCGGTCGGGCAGTGAAGGATCGCCGGCAAACCACTGGCCCGGGCACGGGCGAGGGCGGCGGGAAAATCCTCGGTGCGCTCGACCCGCTCGCCGTAGCCGCCGAAGGCGGTCGCGTAGGCGGCAAAGTCCGGATTGCGCAGGGCGGTGCCGGAGACGCGGCCGGGATACTCCCGCTCCTGGTGCATCCGGATCGTGCCGTACATGCCGTTGTCGACCAGGATCACGATCAGCGGCAGGTCGTACTGGACCGCGGTGGCGAATTCCTGCCCGTTCATCAGGAAGTCGCCGTCGCCGGCCACCACCACGACGGTGCGATCCGGGCGCAGGCGCTTGGCGGCGACGCCGGCCGGCACGCCGTAGCCCATCGAGCCCGAGGTCGGCGCGAGCTGGCCGTCGACGGCGCGGAAGGGCCAGAAGCGGTGGACCCAGGTCGCGAAGTTGCCGGCGCCGTTGCAGAAGATCGTGTCGGCCGGCAGCGTCTCGCGCAGATGCGTCATCACCCCGCCCATCTGGAGCGCGCCGGGCGTGGTGATCCGGGTCGGATCGCTCCAGGCGCGGTAGCCCGCATGGGCCTGCGCAGTTCCGTCCTCCCAGGGCAGGCGGGCGGGCGGCTGCACGGTCTCGATCGCCGCCGCGAAGGCGCCGGGGGCGGCGTTGATCGCGAGATGCGGGCTGTAGACCCGGCCGAGTTCCTCCGGGTCCGGGTGGACGTGGACGAGGCGCCGGCCCGGCTCGGGGATCCCGAGCAGGGTGTAGCCCTGCGACGGGATCTCGGACAGCCGGCCACCGACCAGCAGCAGCAGGTCGGCCTCGCGGATGCGCGCCAGCAGCGCCGGATTGACCCCGAGGCCGAGATCGCCGGCATAGGACGGGTGGTCGGCCGGAAACAGGCCCTGGCGGCGGAACGAGCAGGCGACCGGGAGCCGGAACAGGTCGGCGAAGCGGGCGAAGCGGCGCACCGCCTCGGCGCTCCAGCGGCTGCCGCCGAGGATCGCCAGCGGCCGCTCGGCCTCGCGCAGGAGGGTCTGGAGCTTCACCATCTGGGCGAGCGCCGGGTGCGTCTCGACCGGCCGGTACGGCGAGGCGTCGGCGACCGTCGCGGTCTCGGTCAGCACGTCCTCCGGCAGCGCGACCACCACAGGGCCGGGCCGGCCGGCGACGGCGGTGTGGAAGGCGCGCGAGACGACCTCCGGCAGTCGGGCGGGGTCGTCGACCTCGGTCACCCACTTGGCGACCGTGCCGAACACCGCCCGGTAGTCGAGTTCCTGAAACGCCTCGCGCTCCCGCGCCGCCCGCTCGATCTGGCCGACGAACAGGATCAGCGGGGTCGAGTCCTGGCGGGCGACGTGCAGGCCCGGCGCGGCGTTCATCGCCCCCGGCCCGCGGGTGACGAAGCACAGCCCCGGCCGCCCGGTGAGCTTGCCGGCGGCCTCCGCCATCATCGCGGCCCCGCCCTCCTGGCGGCAGACGGTGAGGCGGATCGGCGAATCGTGCAGCGCGTCGAGGGCGGCGAGGTAGCTCTCGCCCGGCACGCAGAAGATGTCGGCGGCACCGTGGATCGCGAGCTGGTCGATCAGGATCTGTCCGCCGGTGCGCGGGCGCGGCTCCTCGGCCATGGTGGTCCTTTCGTGTCCTTGGTCGCAGGACCGCGTGTCACGGCCGGATGAGGCGGGCCAGCGCGATCACGGCGCCGATCACCGCCAGGGTCTGGAAGCCGATCATGCCTGCGACCCACTTGATGACGTCGCTCTTGGTCGACTCGATCTTTGCCTCGACAGCCTTCATGTCGATCCGCAAGCCATCGATGCGCGAACTGGTTTCCGATCTCAGCCCATCGATGCCGGATTTCATCTCAACGCGCAAAGCTTCGATGCCTGATTTTGTCTCTGCCCGCAAAGCCTCGACGCTGGCTGTCGTGTCCGATTTCTGACGCTCGAAGTTCGACTTCATCTCGGCCCGCAGGCCCTCGATGCTCGACTTGGTTTCGGCCCGCAGGCCCTCGATGCTCGACTTGGTTTCAGCCCGCAGATCCTCGATGCGGTCGGTCGTCTCAGCCCGCAGGGCGTCGATGCTGGCCGTCGTCTCAGCCCGCAAGGCGTTGATGCTGGCCGTCGTTGCCGAGCTTTGACGCTCGAAGCCGGCAGCCGTCTCGTCGCGCAGGGCATCGATTCTGGCCGCGGTGTCCGCGGTGTGGCGCTCGAAATTCGACTTCATCTCGGCCCGCAGGGCGTCGAAGCGGGTCCGAAGATCGTTTCCGAGCACGTCGAGATCGCTCTTGCGGGCGAGGTCGCCCTGGAGCGCCTCGGCCATCGCGCCGGCGAGGCCCTCCGCCTGCTCGGCCGGCATCCCGGCCTGATCGCGCAGCGTGCGGGCGAATTTCAGCGTGTCGAACGCCACAGCGGTCATCGGGCGGCACACCCTCGGTCGGGCGACGGCCTCACCGTCGCGACGGATACGCTACCACGCCGCGCGGCGCACGGCATTGCGTCTCACCCGCCCCAGGCCGGGTCGGCGAGCACGCTCTCGGTATGGTCGCCGACCTGCGGCGGGGCGGTCCGCGCCACCATCGGCTCGCCGTCGATGACGATCGGCGAGCGCACCGTCGGCACGCTGCCGCCCTTCGCCCGCGGCTCGGGCAGGTCGAGGCGCAGGCCGCGATGCACCACCTGCGGATCCTCGAACACCTCGGCGAGGTCGTTGATCGGCCCGCTCGGCACGTTGACCGCGGCGAGGCCGGCGAGCAGGTCGACCTTGGCGTGGCGGCGGGTCTCGGCGGCGATGAGCGGGATCAGCGTCTCGCGGCGGGTCACCCGGCCGGGATTGGTGGCGTAGTCCGGGTCCTCGTGCCACCGGGTGCCGAGCACGCCGCAGAACTTCGCGAACTGGCCGTCGTTGCCGCAGGCGACGATGACGTGGCCGTCGCGGGTCGGAAACACCTGATAGGGCACGATGCTGGTGTGCTCGTTGCCCATCCTCGGCGGCAGCAGGCCCGAGACGAGATAGACCAGGGCCTGGTTGCCGAGCACCGAGACCTGGGTGTCGAGGAGCGCCATGTCGATGTGGCAGCCCGCGCCGGTGGCGTGGCGGCCCTGGAGCGCGGCGAGGATCGCGACGGTGCCGTAGACCCCGGTGAACACGTCCGCGAAGGCGACCGCGTTCTTCACCGGCTCGCCGGCGGGCTCGCCGGTGAGCGACATGATGCCCCCGAGGCCCTGGATCATGAAGTCGTAGCCGGCCCGCGGCGCGTAGGGGCCGTCCTGGCCGAACCCGGTGACCGAGCAGGTGACGAGGCGCGGGTTGAGCGCCCGCAGCGATTCGTGGTCGAGCCCGTACTTCTTCAGCCCGCCGACCTTGAAGTTCTCGATCACCACGTCGGCATGGGCGGCGAGCCGCCGCACCACCGCTTGGCCCTCGGCGGTCTCGAAATCGGCCGCGACCGAGCGCTTGCCGCGGTTGGTCGAGTGGAAATACGACGCCGAGAGATGGCCCCCGTCCGCCGCCTCGACGAAGGGCGGTCCCCAGGAGCGGGTGTCGTCGCCGGCTCCCGGCCGCTCGATCTTGACAACGTCGGCGCCGAGATCGGCGAGGAGCTGGCCGATCCACGGCCCGGCCAGGATGCGGGCGAGTTCCAGGACCTTGATGCCGGCGAGTGGCTTGTGCACGGGCGCTCCTCGGGACGTGGCGGCGCCCCGTTCGGGGTCGCGGGACCTTGTCTAGAGGAGGTCGGGGGCAGGCACCAAGCGCCGCGGCGCCGGGCCTGCCCCGCTCATGCGATTTCCGATCGATCGCTCGGCGATCCCGGGGGATCGCTTTCGCGACGCGGAAATCGGCTTCGCTCATGCGCCGCGCGGGCTCGTGCTGCGAAATCCGGAAGCAATCTTCCGGATTTCGCAGCAGGCGTCAGGCGGCGCGCCGGTGGCGGCCCTCCTGCACCTCCTCGATGATCTTGGCGCTGAAGGCGTCGAGGTCGCCGGGGTTGCGGCTGGTGATGATGCCCGTGTCGGTCACCACCGCCTCGTCGCGCCAGTCGCCGCCGGCATTGACCACGTCGGTCCTGATCGAGGCGAACGACGTCACCTTGCGGCCCTTCACGGCGCCGACCTCGACCAGCAGCCACGGCGCGTGGCAGATCGCGGCCACGACCTTGCCGCCGGCGAGGAAGCTCTTCAGGATCTCGAGCGCCTTCGGCTCCAGGCGCAGCTTGTCGGGGTTGATCTGCCCCCCGGGCAGGACGAGGGCGTCGAACCCGCCCGCGTCGAGGGTCTCGATGTCGGCGTCGACCTTGACCGGGCGGCCCCAGTCGGTCTCGTCCCAGCCGCGGATCGCGTCGGGGGACTGGCGGGACCGGGGCGCCGCCACCGTCACGGTGGCGCCGGCCTCGGCCAGCCTCGCCTTCGGCACTTCCAGCTCCGACTGCTCGAAGCCGTCGGTCGCCATGATGAGGATCTTCGCCTGCCGGATGTCGGGCATCGCTGGCTCCGGGAGTTGGAGGGATGCCTGGGCAACAGGCGGTGCCGGGGGCGGTTCCGCGATGCCGCGGCGGTCGGATGGCCGCAGGGCGGTGGTCCCGCCGTACCCGGAACCCCCCTCGGGGCGGGCCTGTTTCCCTTCCACACCCCCACATCGGCGCGAGGAGGCGACGCATGTTCACGAACATGGCCGAGGCGGACACGACCCTGCGGAGCGCGGCTCACGGCATGGTCAACCCGGGCATCCCGGACCCGAATCCCGGCGGCGGCATTCCGGGCGACCTTCCGCCGCCGGTGGACCCCGACGACCTGCCGGATACCGGCCCGACCGGCCCGCGCTCGCCCTACCCGGTGAACGATCCCGGGGTCATCGATCCGGCCGGGCCGGGCTCGGAGCCCGACTACCTGCCGGGCGGGCCGAGCAACCCGGGCACCCGCTTCTGAGACGCGCGGCGGGCCTCGGCGGGCGGCGGACCTGCGGGTCCGCCGTCCTCAATGGCCGCCGTGCGAGGCGCGCACGTCGCGCGGCGCGTTGAGGATCTCGTCGAGGCTGCGGGCGACGTGGCGGGCCTCGTCGTCGGTGAGCCGGAGCTGGAACGGCGGCAGGGCGCCGGCCTGAAGCGCGACGACCGCCTGCCCGCTCTCGTCGGTCCCGACCTCGATCGCCGAGGACGTCACGTCCAGGGTGGCGATGTCGTCGTCGGGGTCGCTCCCCGCATCCTCGTCCGGCTCGTCGATCGCGATGAGGAGCTGGCCGACCGCCCGCACCAGTGCGCGCGCCGCCCGCGCGTCCATGACGACCGCGGTGGCCTGATCGTCCTTCTGGAACGCGAGCTGGATGTTGGAGCCTTCGAGGGAAACAGAAATACCCGCCATGGAGCGCCCGATACGTCTACACGACTCTCTATATGGGACCCGGCCGGCGGATGCGACAGGCGGGTGCGGCCCCGGAACCGGATCGACGGCGCCGAACATGGGCTCGGTTCGGGCGTTGACCGGGACGACACCGGCGCCGCGGGCGCTGCTCGGGCCATTCCCGGAGGACGACCATGGCCACGCCGACCAGGGCGCAGAAGGACACGATCGGCCGCGTGATGCACGCCTTCAAGGAGGGCGAGCTGGAGCGCAACGACGGGCGGCCGGTGACGAACCCGAAGCAGGCCATCGCGATCGCGCTGCGCGAGGCCGGCACCTCCAACCAGGAGAGCCCGGCGGACAACCGCGCCACCTTCCGGCGCACACGCCGCAAGGAGCGCGAGACCCGCAGCCACGCCACCCGCGCCGCCCTCTACGACGAGGCGAAGCGTCGCGACATCCCCGGCCGCTCGCGGATGAGCCGGGACGAACTCGAACGGGCGCTCAACCGCTGAGGCCGCCGCACAGGATCATCGCATGAGCTCGAAGCAGCCGAAGACCACCACCCCGACCGACGCCGACCTGAAGGGCAATCCGGGCATCGGCGGCAGCGCCGGCACGACGCTGTCGGGTGCCGACCCCGAGGATCCGGAGGCCGCCAACACCTATGAGGGCGACGTCGACAACGACACCACCCCCGAGGGCGGGATCGACCCCGACCAGCGCCCGCGCAAGAACAAGTGAGCGCGCCCGGCGCCCGCCGCCTTGTTAAGGCCGCAGAGACTCCCTAGATATCCCTTGGCGACGACGGGCTGACGGATCGGGTCGAGGACCCGGGGTCCGCGTGAGAGCCCTGCCATTCCCCAAGCTTCATCGTTGCTTTTTGCGGATCGTCCTCGAGACGGCTCGCAGGGGATTTTCGGCACGAGACTGAGGACGAGCTACGTGGAAACCGGTACTGTCAAGTGGTTCAACGACCAGAAGGGCTATGGCTTCATCCAGCCGGATAACGGCGGGAAGGACGTCTTCGTCCACATCTCCGCCGTCGAGCGGGCTGGTCTGCGCGGGCTCGTCGAGGGTCAGAAGATCTCCTACGAGATGCAGACCGACAAGCGCAGCGGCAAGGTCTCGGCCGGCAACCTGCAGGCGGCCTGATCGGCCGCCCTCCGGTCGCGGCGCCCCCGGATCCTCGACGAGGATCGGGCGTTAACGATCGGTTGCGGGGACGCCATCGGGACCCGCCAAACACGACGCTCCGCGACGCGGGGCGCCAACTCAGAGAGAAAAAGAAAAGACATGTTGTTCGAGTTCACCCGGCGCTCCGGCGCCCCGTCCCTGTTCAACGACGGACGGACCTTCCACGTCGATCACATCAGCCGCTTCGGCGACGACCGCCGGCCGATCGACGTCAGCCACCTCATCGACAGCAGCTACGGCTACCACTCGTCCCGCGAGCTGCGCTGGCATCTCGCCGAGCGGTTCGGCCTGACGCCGAACGCGGTGGCCCTGCGCGAGGCGCACTGAGCCGCGAAGCGGCCCGGACCTCGGGTCCGGCGCCTCCCTGTCGATCCCGGGGCATCGCGCCCCACCCACCCACCCGAAAGACCCAAGCCGGCAACGGGCCCCGACGGGCACCGGCCGGCTTTCTCGCGTGCCGAGCAGGGCGCTTCGCCACGGGACGTGCCGGTGATTTTTCCGCCGCTCCCCCGGGACGGCCGCGCGAATCCCGCCTACGATCGGCAACCAGAGGTCGAACGCACCCGCAGGGGACGCACCAGCCCGCTCGCGAGGGAGGAACCCGCATGAATCCGGACCGCCGCGCCGTTCTGGCGGCTGGCGCCGCAATGGCTGGCGCCGCCATGGCTGCCGCCGCAATGACCGGCGCCGCGGTGCCCCACGCCCGCGCCGCCGAGGCCGACGGCCCGCTGCGGATGCGGCCGATCCCGTCCTCGGGCGAGACGATCCCGGTCGTCGGCATCGGCACGTCGCGGCGCTACGACACCGATCCGGCCGGGCCCGGGGTCGAGCCGCTGCGCGAGACGGTCGCCCGCTTCGTCGCCCTCGGCGGCCGGGTCGTCGACACGGCGCCGGATTACGGCCGGGCCGAGGAGGTGCTGGGCGCGGTCTTCGCCGGCTCGGACCTGCGCGGCAAGGTCTTCCTGTGCGGCAAGGTCGCGGCGCAGGGGCGCGAGGCGGGGCAGGCGCAGATCGAGCGCTCGTTCCGCCGCATGGGCACCGACCGCATCGACCTGATCGCGGTCCACAACCTCATCGACCCCGACGCCCAGTTGCCGCTCCTGCGCGAGATGAAGGCGGCCGGGCGCATCCGCTACCTCGGCGCCACCACCTGGGCCGAGCGGCAATACGCCGACCTCGAAGCCCTGATGCGGCGCGAGGCGCTCGACGTGATCCAGGTCAACTACGCGGTCGATGCCCGCGCGGCGGCCGAGCGGATCCTGCCGCTGGCCCGCGACCGCGGCGTCGCCGTGATGGTCAACGTGCCGTTCGGCCGCGAGCGGCTGTTCAACCTCGTCAAGGGCCGCGAGCTGCCGCCCTGGGCCGCGGAGTTCGACTGCGCGACCTGGCCGCAATTCTTCCTCAAGTACGTCCTCGGGAACGAGGCCGTGACCTGCCCGGTGCCCGGCACCGCCCGGGTGGCCTATGCCGAGGACAACCTCGGCGCCGCCCGCGGCCGGCTGCCGGACGAAGCCGCCCGGCGCCGGATGGAGGCTTACATCGATGGCCTGTGACACCCTCTCGCGCCGCTTCGTCCTCGCCCTGGCTCTCGTGGCGGCGCTGCCCGCGCGGGCGCAGGAGAAGTCCCGCATCGCCGTCATCGGGGCCGGCAACATCGGCGGCACCCTCGCGGCCCTGTGGACCAAGGCCGGGCACCCGGTGATGATCGCCTCGCGCCACCCGGAGGAGCTGTCCGGGCTGGTCGGCCGGCTCGGGCCGCTCGCCCGGGCCGGCACGGTGACCGAGGCCTTGCGCTTCGGCGAGGTGGTGTTTCTCGCCGTGCCCTACCGGGCCTATCCGGAGCTCGGCCGCGAGCACGCCGCGGCGCTCGCCGGCAAGGTCGTGCTCGATGCCGGCAACGCGACCCGGGCCCGCGACGGCGACCTCGCGGCGGAGGCCGAGGCCGACGGCATCGGGGCGACCTCGGCCAGGTACCTGCCGGGGGCGCGGCTGGTGCGCGCCTTCAACGCCGCCAACGTCCGGCTGTTCGAGCGCAACGCCCACCGCGACGGGCCGCCGATGGCGGTGCCGATCGCCGGCGACGATGCCGGGGCGCTCGCGGTCGCCGAGGGGCTGGTGCGCGACGCCGGCTTCGAGCCGGTGACCGTCGGCGGCCTCGACAAGGCGCGGCTGTTCCAGATGGGCAGCCCCGGCTTCGGCCACGACGCCACCGCGGCCGAGGCCCGCAAGACCTTCGGGCTCGCCCGGTGAACGACGGAACCGGGGCGGCCGCCGGCGCCGCGGCCGCCGCGGAGCGGACCGGCCGGCGGGTGCCGGACTGGCTGCGGCGCCTCACCGACGTGCGCGCCGGGGAGGTGCCGGCGCTCGGCTGGTCGTGGGCCTACATCTTCTCGATCCTGGCCTCGTACTACGTCATGCGGCCGATCCGCGACCAGATGGGCGTCGCCGGCGGCATCGAGAACCTGCCCTGGCTGTTCACCGCGACCCTCGTCGGCATGGTGGTGCTGAACGTGCCGTTCGGCTGGCTGGTGCGCAGCCTGCCGCGGGCGCGCTTCGTGCCGCTCACCTACCGGTTCTTCGCCCTCAACATCCTGGCCTTCGCGGTGGCGCTCGCGGTCGCGGGGCCTGACCGGCAGGTGTGGATCGGCCGGGCCTTCTTCGTCTGGCTGTCGGTGTTCAACCTGTTCGTGGTCTCGATCTTCTGGGCCACGATCGTCGACGTGTTCTCGACCGAACAGGGCAAGCGGCTGTTCGGCTTCATCGCGGCGGGCGCGACGATCGGGGCGATCACCGGCTCGGCCGTCACGGCGCTGCTCGCCAGATCGGTCCCGACCGAGGTGCTGCTCGTCGCCGCCGCGCTCCTGCTCGAAGTCGCAGTGTTCAGCATGCGCGGGCTGTCGCGCCTCTCCGACGCCCTGCACCGGCAGCCGGGCGAGGCCGGGCGGGCGATCGGCGGCAGCGCCTTCGCGGGCATCCGCCGCGCCCTGTCCTCGCCCTACCTCCTCAACATCAGCCTCTTCCTGCTGCTGTTCTCGATCACCACGACCTTCCTGTATTTCGAGCAGGCGGCGATCGCGAAGGCGAGCTTCCCCGACCGCGCCGCCCAGACGCAGTTCTTCGCCGGCATCGACCTCGCGGTGAACGTGCTGACGCTGGGCGTGCAGTTCTTCCTCACCGGGCGGATCGTGCGGCGCATCGGCGTCGGGCCGACCATGGCGATCCTGCCGTTTGCCAGCGCGATCGGCTTCGCGCTGCTGGCCCTCGCGCCGACCATCGCCAGCGTGGTCGCGTTCTACGTCCTGCGCCGGGCCGGCAACTTCGCCCTCGCCCGGCCGGTGCGCGAGGTGCTGTTCACCGTCCTGCCGCGGGAGGACCGCTACAAGGCCAAGAGCTTCATCGACACGGTGGTCTACCGCCTCGGCGACCAGGTCGGGGCGTGGTCCTACAGCCTCGTCGGGGCGCTCGGGCTCGGGTCGGCGGCGCTCGCGGTCGCGGCGGTGCCGCTGTCCCTCGCCTGGCTCGCCAACGCCCTGTGGCTCGGCCGCCGGCAGGAGGCGCTGGCGCGGGAGCAGGCCGGGGACGAGGCGGCCGGATAGGGGATTGGCGCCGGCCGGATTCGGCCCGACAAGCGGTTCCGACCCGCCGGGAGCCGTCGATGCCGCGTCACACAGAATTCGCCACCCGCCAGGGGATCGTCGAGGCCGCCCGCAGCCTCGCGGGGCTCGGCCTCGCCGAGGGCACCTCGGGCAACCTCTCGGTGCGCTGGGAGGACGGCCTGCTCATCACCCCGTCGGGCCTGCCCTACGGACAGATGAGCGCCGACGATATCGTGTTCCTGCGCCTCGACGGCAGCTTCGAGCATCCGCTGCGGCCGTCCTCGGAATGGCGCTTCCACCGCGACATCCTGCGGGCGCGGCCGGAGGTGAACGCGGTGGTGCATGGCCACCCGATCCACTGCACCGCCTTCGCGATGTGCCGCATGGAGATCCCGGCGGCGCATTACATGATCGCGGCGGCCGGCGGCGCCACGATCCGGTGCAGCGGCTACGCCACCTTCGGCACGCCGGAACTCTCGGTGCTCGCCCTCGAAGCCCTGGAGGGCCGCGCCGGCTGCCTGCTCGCCAACCACGGCATGATCGCCACCGGGCCGAGCCTCGACAGGGCGTTGTGGCTCGCCGTCGAGATGGAGACCCTGTGCCGGCAATACGCCGTGGCGCTCCAGGTCGGGCGCCCGCACATCCTGTCGGAGGCCGAGATCGCGGAGACGCTGGAGAAATTCCGCGATTACGGGCCGCGGCCGAAGGCGGAGTGAAAGCCTGCTTGAGTGACCGCCCATCGTCTTTGCCGCGTCAAGCACCCCTTTTCCCGGACGACTGCAACGAAGTGGAAGGAGATCCGGGATCCAGCACAAAAAGTCGCGAAGCGTCCGTACCCAGCGACAGTGCTGGCAGACGGAGCCGCTTCGCGGCGCATCTGACGTCTGGATCCCGGATCTCCTTCCGCTGACGCTCCAGTCGTCCGGGAAAGGGAGCCATTCTTTAGATCGGGAGTCGAACCGGCTTCGATAGGGTTGCCGGACCATGAATCCGGGAACCATGTCACCCGCCCGCGCAGCACCCGAGCGGTGCGGACGTCTGACGAGCCGGCCGCCGGAGCGGCCGGCCCCGCCTCATAGCTCCATCTTCATCGGCTCGGGGACGTAGCGGAAGCCGTCGCCGTTCTTCGCCACGTGGCCGATGCCCGGCCAGGCGAAGTGGTAGGCCAGGACCGGGATGCGGTTCTGGGCCAGCATCGTCAGCATCTTGAGCCGCGACTGCGCCGACTGCTTGGGATCGCTGTCGTAGGCGAACTCGGTCAGCGGCTTCTCCATCAGCAGGACCGGGTGATGGGTGAGGTCGCCGAGGTAGCAGAGGTTCTGCCGGCCCGAGGTGATCATGAAGATGGTGTGGCCGATGGTGTGGCCGGGCGCCGCGAGCGCCTGGATGCCGGGCAGGAACTCCTCGCCGTCCTTGAAGAACACGAGGCGGTCGCGCACCGGCAGCAGGTTCTTGCGCGCGGTGTCGAGGAAGGCGCCCATCGGCTGGGGCACCTTGGCCGGGTCGGTCCAGTAGTCGAAGTCGGCCTGCGAGATGTAGAACTGGGCGTTCGGGAAGTTCGGCTTGCCGTCGTCGCCGACGCAGCCGCCGCAATGGTCGACGTGGGCGTGGCTCATCACCACCGCGTCGATGTCCTCCGGCTTGATCCCGGACTGGCGCAGGGTGGTCATCAGCTTGCCGGTGGTCGGGCCGAACAGCTTGAGCGAGCCCATGCCGGTGTCGAACAGCACCATCCGGCTGCCGGTGTTGAGGACCAGGATGTTCTGTTCCAGCACCGCGTTCGACAGCGGCAGGAAGTTGCGGGTGAGCTGCTCGTCCATCTCGGCCGCCGACAGGCCGAGGAAGTTGGTGTGGGGGTCGCCGAGCGGCAGCGTGCCGTCCGACACGATCGTCGCCTCGGCGTCGCCGAGCATGAAGCGGTAGAAGTACGGCGCCTGGCTCTTCAGCATCGGCGCCTTGGCGAGCGCCCCGGTGCCCGCCGTCACGGCTGCGGCGGCGGCGCCCAGCATCAGGCCGCGCCGGCCCGGATTCTCCAGCCCGATCGTCATGATTTCCTCCGCAAGGTTCCGGGCCGGCCGGCCCGTTCGGCCTCTTGTGTACGCCCGCCCCTCGGGGGGTGGGGCGCCGAAGCCTTGCGGTGGAGTGTGTTGCCGATCCCGCGGGCTTGTCAAACCGGCCGGCGGCCTAAGCAGGTTTCGCAAAAGTGGTCGCCGCTTTTGCGAGAAAAACCTGCGACACAACAATGAGTTGAGCGGGCGAAGCGTTGGCCTGCCAACGCAAGTCTGCTCAGACGAGGTGGGCGACGACCCAGAGCGGCGTCCCGAGGGCGACGAGCCCGAACACGATGCCGGCCCCGACGTCGCGCAGCAGCCGGCGCTCCGGCGCGGGCTCGCGGAGCGCTCCCGCGAGGCCGCCCCCCGCCCCGAGCACGGCACCGATCGCGAACCACACCACGGCCTGGCCTCCTCGCGCCGGTCGTCCCCGGCCCAGACCGGGTTCTGCGCGCAGGCGGCCGCCGCCGGCAAGGCCCGGAATCGTCGCGCCGGGCTCACACCCACCGGCGGGCGAGGGCCCGGGCCGCCTGGAACGCCGCGTCGGCGAGGAAGGCGAGGCCGGCCGCGGCCGCGGCGCCCTGGACGAGGTGGAGGCCGTTCTGGTTCTGGAGCCCGACGACGATCGGCGTGCCGAGGGTCGGCGCCCCGGCGAGCGCCCCGAGGGCCGCGGTGGCGACGGCGAGCAGCATCACCACCCGCAGGGCTTCGAGGATCGGCCCGGCGGCGAGCGGCAGCTCGACCCGCCACAGGATCTGGTCCGGCGTCATCCCGATCGCCGCCGCGGCGCCCCGCACCTCCGCCGGTACCGTCGCGAGGGCGTCGAGGGTGCCGCGCAGCACCGGCATTAGCCCGTAGGCGGCGAGCGCCAGCAGGGTCGGCGGCGCGCCGAAGCCGAGGAGCGGCAGGGCGAGCCCGATCACCACCACCGGCGGCGCCGCCTGGGCCGCCGCCGCGAGGGTCTCGATGGCGCCGCGCAGGCGCGCCCCCGCCGCCCGGGTCGCCAGGATCCCGAGGGCGACGCCGAGCCCGCCGGCGAGGGCGAAGCCGCCGAGCGCCAGCGTCAGGTGGCGCCCGGCGAGCCAGGCCAGCCGCCCGGCGGGAACCGGCGTGCCGGCCTGGAGCCCGAGCGCCCGCACCAGCGGACCGGCGAGGTCCGGGTGGCTCAGGGCCGCGAGGGCGAGGCCGAGGAGGGCGGTGCCGAGGCCGGGGCGGCTCACGCGGCGCCCCCGGCGAGGGCGAACCGGGCGCCGAAGCGCGCGAGCAGGCGGTCGGCGGCGAGCGAGAGCAGCACGACCGGCAGCGCGCCGAGCAGGATCAGGTCGGCGGCGAACTGCGCCATGCCCTCGAACACCACCGCGCCGAGGCCCCCCGCCCCGACGAGGCCGCCGAGCGTCGAGAGGCCGATGCTCTGCACCGCCGCGACCCGCACGCCGCCGACGAGGATCGGGGCGCCGAGCGGCAGGCGCACCCGCAGCAGTTCCTGGCGCGGGGTGAGGCCGACCGCCCGGGCGGCGTCGAGCACCGCGGGTTCCGGCGCGGCGAGGCCCGCCGCCAGGCTGCGCACCAGCGGCAGCAGCAGGTAGGCGGCGGTGCCGATCACCGCCGGCGTCGGCCCGATCGCCGCGAGGCCGAGGCCGCGCAGGGCCGGCGCGACGGCGAGCAGCGCCGACAGCGCCGAGACGAGGCCGGCGAACAGCGCCAGCGCCGGCACCACCTGCACGCCGCCGATCAGCCCGTCGGCCACCCGTCCTGCCCGGCCGCCGCCGAGCCGGGCCAGCGCCAGCGGCACCGCGACGAGGCCGGCGAGCACCAGGGCGGCGGCCGACAGGCCGAGATGCTGGAGGATCGCGGCGTTCACGGCGCCGGCCCGCCCGCGGTACTCGACCGCGAGCGACAGCGAATCGAACAGGCCGCCGGCCACGGCCCCGGCGGCGAGCCCGAGGGCGGCGAGCGCCGCGAGCGCCGCGACGCCGCCCGCCGCCGCATGGCCCGGCCGGCCGCGCGCCACCGCGATCAGAAACCCGGCGATGAGCGCGAGCACGGCCGCCGCCCCGGCGACCGGACCGCCGGCCTGGGGCATGCCGGGCACGAGCCGGTTCGGCGCCAGGGTGAGCAGCGGCAGGCCGATGAGGGCGGCGGCGGCCAGCACCGCCAGCGCGAGGGGGAACGGGGAGGCGTGGCGGATCATCGCGGCCGAGGTTACGCGGGCGCGGGCCGGTTGTCGCCCGCGACACTCCGCCGGGGATGTTCAGCCGAGGAAGCGCCGGGCGACCGCCTCGGGCGGCCGGCCCTCGACCGCGACCTCGGCGTTGAGCCGGCGCAGCACCGGCAGGGTGAGCCGCCCGAAGACGTCGGCCAGCGCCGGGGCGAGGCCGGGATGGCGCTCGAGCACCGCGGCGCGGATCACCGGCGCCGGCTCGTAGACGATCTGGGCGCCGGCGGGGTCGGCCATCACCACTACGTCGAGGGCCGCGATCGCCCCGTCGGTGCCGTAGACCATGCCGGCATTGACCCCGCTGATGCCCTGCGCGGCGGCCCGCAGGGTGACCGAGGTATCGCCGCCCGGCAGGACCACGATGCGCTCCAGGGGCATCGCGAAGCCGTAGGCCCGCTCGAACGACGGCAGGGCGGCCGGGCTCTCGACGAATTCCGCCGAGGCGGCGAGCTCGATCAGGCCGCGCCGGACCGCGCCGGCGAAGTCCGCCATCGTGACGAGGCGCTCCCGGCGGGCGAGGGCGCCCTGAACCGCGATCTGCCAGGTGTTGTCGGCCGGCGCCGGCGCCAGCCAGACCAGCCCGCGCGGCGCGTCGAAGGCGCGGGCGCGCTCGTAGGCGCTGGCGGCGTTCTTCCAGGCCGGGTCGGTCTCGGTGCCGGAGAAGAACGCGGCGTTGCCGGTGTATTCCGGGTAGAGGTCGATCTCGCCGGCCGTGAGGGCGGTGCGGACGATCCGGGTCGGCCCGAGCTGGAGCCGGTCGGCCGCCGGGATGCCGAGCCGGCGCAGGGTCTGGAGGATCATCTGGCCGAGGAGCGCGCCCTCGCCGTCGGTCTTCGAGGCGACCACCACCGGTGGCCCGTCGGCGGCCCGGGCCGGCCCCGGTCCGGCGGCCCGGGCCGTCCCCGGTCCGGCGACCGGCACCAGGGCGGCCGCGAGGCCCGCGAGGGCGGCGCGCCGGGTCGGGAGCGCCGCCGCGGGGGCGGCGCCCGGCACACGCTGCGCGTCGGCCGCCGCGCTTGACATGGCTGGCGTTCCGGGCGACGGCTCAGGAACATCTCGTGATCGGCCGGGCAGGACGCCGTGACGGATGCGCCGGTCCGGAGTCGCGGTCGATGCTGCGCCGGGGCCGGCCGGTCGAACCAGGGCCTCGGTGCGGGGCGATGAGGGAAAGAGCCTCCGGCGTGAGCACGGACACAAGCGACGAACTCCTGCAGGGTGCCAGCGTCCTCGTGGTCGAGGACGAGGCCGCGATCTCGATGCTCCTGGAGGACATGCTCCTGGATTTCGGCTGCACGGTGGTGGGACCGGCGGCCCGGTTGAGCACGGCCCTCGAAATGGCCGAGAAGGAGAGCTTCGCGGTCGCGATCCTCGACGTCAACGTCGCCGGCGAGCCGATCTATCCGGTCGCCGAGATCATCACCAAGCGCGGCCTGCCGCTGGTCTTCTCCACCGGCTACGGCGGCGCCGGCATCCGCGAGCCGTTCCGCGAGCGCCCGGTGGTGCAGAAGCCGTTCAGCCAGATGGACCTGAAGCGCACCCTGATCGCGGCGATCAAGGGCCACGCCGACTGACACGGAGAGCGCGTCGAGCGCTCCGCTCCGCCCCTTTCCCCCTCCGGAACTTGGGACTGTCCGAGTTCCGCATCCCTTGCCCGACTCGGGGTGGGGGAGGGTGGCGACAGCAGTGAGCCGGGAGAGAGGACGCCGCTTCCGGAAAGGGCGCGACCGTCCTGAAGGGTGCTCCCTGGATCGGCGCCGCGATCCCCTCTTGCGGGACTATCGTCCTGGCCCGCTCCACTTCGTGGGGCACCCTCTCCCGCAGAGGGGGGACCGCGCCACCCCGCAGACCCTGTGCCGATCACACAGACCGGCCGCCCGTCAGGTCGCCGCCGCCTCGGCCAGTCCGGGCGCCCGGATCAGGTCCACCGCCGGGCCGCCCTCGGGCGGCGCCTCGGCCTCGACCCGGCGCTTGAACGCGCCCCAGGCCATCAGTGTGCAACCGCAGCGATCGCACTGGATCGGCGCCTCGTCGTGCAGGATCGCGGGCAGCCGTACGGCCGGGCTGCCGCAGTCGTCGCATCCGAATCCGCTCCGCATGCCGTCCTCGCGCGTCGTGTCGTCCGTGTTGGTGCCCAAGCTTGCGCATGCTGCACTGCACACGAGATGAACGCAATCCGCGAAACGCACGGATTGTTAACGGCGTCAGCGAATTTCGATCTCGAAGGCCGAGACGACGTGGCGGGGCCAGCGCCCGGGCGCGACGAACACCGCGTCGGCCCGCAGGGTCAGGCCGACGCTGGCGGGATGGCGGGTGATCCAGGCCAGGGCCGCCCGGGAGAAGCGGCGGCGCTTGGCGGCGTCGATGGCCGCCAGGGCCTCGTCCAGGGTCGGCCGGGCCTTGACCTCGACGAAGGCGATCACGTCGCCGCGGCGCACGACGAGATCGATCTCGCCGCCGGCGGCGGCGAAGCGCCGGGCGAGCGGCCGGTAGCCCTTCAGCAGCAGGGCGAGCAGCGCCAGGGTCTCGGCCCGGTGGCCGCGCAGGAAGGTCGCCCGGCGGCGGACGAGGTCAGCCGGCATCGCCGGGCGCCTCGCCGGAATCCTCGTCGGAATCCTTGTCGTCCTGGCGACGGGCGAGGATCAGGGCGCGGGCATAGACCTCGCGGCGCTTGCGGCCGGTCTCCTCGGCCACCAGGGTGGCGGCGTCCTTGATCGAGTGGCGGGCGAGCGCCGCCCCCAGGCGGGCGTCGAGGTCGGCGTCGTCCTCCGGGCCGGGCGCGGCCTCGCCGGCGCCGATCACCACCACCACCTCGCCCTTGGGCGGGCCCGACGCGGCGTAGTCCGCCGCGAGGCCGGCGAGGTCGCCGCGCCGCACGGTCTCGAACAGCTTGGTCAGCTCGCGAGCGACCGCGGCCGGGCGGGCGCCGCCGAGCATCGCGGCGGCGTCGGCGAGCATCTCGGGCAGGCGGTGGGGCGCCTCGAACACCACCAGCGTGCCGGGCACGCCGGCGAGCGCCGCGAGGCGGTTGCGGCGCGCCCCGCTCTTCTGCGGCAGGAACCCCTCGAAGAAGAACCGGTCGGTCGGCAGGCCCGCCGCCATCAGGGCGGTGATGGCGGCCGACGCGCCCGGGATCGGCGTTACCGGAAGGCCGGCGGCGATCGCCGCCTGGACCAGCTTGAAGCCGGGATCCGACACCAGCGGCGTGCCGGCATCGGAGACCAGCGCCAGGGCCTCGCCGGCCCGGATGCGGGCGATCATCCGCTCGCGCACCCCCTCGCCGGAATGCTCGTGATAGGCGACGAGCGGCGTGGTGATGCCGTAATGCGCCAGCAGCGTGCGGGTGACGCGGGTGTCCTCGGCCAGCACCGCGTCGGCCGCCGCCAGGGTGGCCAGCGCCCGGAACGTCACGTCCTTCAGGTTGCCGATCGGCGTCGCGACCACGTGCAGGCCGGGGGCGAGCGGCTCGGCTTCCGCCGCGAGGCCGAAGGCGGTGTAGGTCGCCGGGCCGCGGCCGGGCCCGGGGCGCGAGGTCGGGTCGGATCTCTGGGTCATCGCGGCGACACTGGCACAGTTTCGTGCGGGCTGACCATTCCGGCAGGGGGGGCGGCGGTTTACTTTTCCCGCCCGGGCTTCCACGCAAGGCACGAGGGACGACACGGCCGGCGGACCCGCCGGCGCCGCAGCGGGGGAGCGGAGGCATGGCGCGCCGGGCAACGAGGAGCCTCCGCGGGTTCGGATGGGTGCTGCTCGCCGGCCTCGGGCTGGCCGCCTGCGGCCGCGGGCTCGACAGCCCGGTCATCGCGAGCCGGCCGGTGGCGGATGTGCCGCCCGCCCCCGTCGAGACCGGACCGCTCGGGACCGGCTCGGTGAAGGTCGCGCTGATCCTGCCGCTGACTGGGCCGGGGGCCGCGGTCGGCGCGGCGATGCGCAACGCCGCCCAGCTCAGCCTGCAGGAGGCCGACCGGCCCGACCTGAAGCTCCTGGTCAAGGACGACCGCTCGACCCCGGACGGCGCCCGCGAGGCCGCCGCCGCCGCCCTCGCTGAGGGCGCCGACCTCGTGATCGGCCCGCTCTTCGCCGGCAGCGTCCAGGCGGCCGCCGCCACGGCGCGCCCGGCCGGCAAGCCGGTGATCGCGTTCTCGACCGACGCCGCCGTCGCCGCCCGCGGCGTCTACCTCCTGAGCTTCCTGCCGCAGCCGGAGGTCGACCGCATCGTCGACGAGGCGAGCGCGTCGGGCCGGCGCTCCTTCGCGGCCCTGATTCCCGACAACGCCTATGGCAGCGCCGTCGAGGCGCAGTTCCGCGAGGCGGTGGCCCGGCGCGGCGTCCGGCTCGCCGCGCTCGAACGCTTCCCGCCCGGCCAGCCCGGCGCCGCGGTCGCGCGGCTCGCGCCGGTGATCGGCGGGGCCGCGCCGCAGGCCGACGTGCTGTTTCTGCCCGACACGCCCGAGGGGCTCGCCACCACCTCCGCCGCCCTGGCCAAGGCCGGCTTCAACCCGGCCCGGGTCCGGCCGGTCGGCACCGCGACCTGGAACGATCCGCGGGTCTTCGCCCTGCCGGCGCTCCAGGGCGGCTGGTTCGCCGCCGCCGACCCGGCCGGCTTCTCCGCCTTCGCCGGGCGCTACCGCGCCCGCTACGGCAGCGAGCCGGCGCGGGTCGCCTCGCTCGCCTACGACGCGGTGTCGCTGGCCGCTGCGCTCAACCGGCAATACGGGTCGCAGCGCTACGCCGACACGACGCTCACCAACCCGTCCGGCTTCGCCGGCGTCGACGGCACGTTCCGGTTCCGGCCGGAGGGCACGAGCGAGCGGGCGCTGGCGGTGTTCGAGATCCGCGGCGGCACGCCGACCGTGGTGAGCCCGGCCCCGCGCAGTCTCGGCCCGTCCGGGACCTAAATAGAAACTCGCTGCAAACGATTGATTTTAAATCAGAAATTTTGAGCGCGGGATCCCCTCTCCCGGGTGGGAGAGGGGTAGGGGTGAGGGTGGAGACGATGCAGAATGGAGACCTGAAGGTCGAGCTGCACAGCTCAGCCGTTGGGCCTGATTCTGCACCCGAGCCACCCTCACCCCTGTCCCCTCTCCTACTCGGGAGAGGGGGACCAGCGCTAAGACGAAAACTGTCTTCGATGGCTGCAACGGGTGCAGAAAATCCGCGATCCCGTTTCATCCGCAAGGGACGGCCATGCCGGTGAGCAGCTGATACGATTTCCGGACGATCAGTTCCGGACATCGTATCACCAGCCCGCGCGGCGCCTGAGCGAAGCCGAAATCCGCATTGCGAAGGCGATCCGGAAGGATCGCCTGAAGCAATCAATCGGATTTCGTATGACGCGGGCCCCGGTCGCCCGCATTCTTGCCAACCGATCCGAACAAAGATAGAACATCCTCGGCCGTCCGGCGTTCTGTGTGTAGCGGGTACAGCCCCGCGCACCGGCTTGCCGGACCCGGTCCGTTCGGCCCATCTGGCAGGACCCGTCGCGGGTCCGTGCCTCCGGCCGGGCGCGGCAGCCCGAGAGATGGATCGACAGGAGAGAGTGATGGCGGGCAGCGTGAACAAGGTGATCCTGGTGGGCAATCTCGGGCGCGATCCCGAGACCCGCCGGCTGGCCTCCGGCGACCCGGTGGTGAACCTGCGGCTGGCGACCTCCGAGTCCTGGAAGGACAAGGCGTCCGGCGAGCGCAAGGAGAAGACCGAGTGGCACTCGGTCGTGATCTACAACGAGAACCTCGCCCGCGTGGCCGAGCAGTACCTGCGCAAGGGCTCGAAGGTCTACCTCGAGGGCCAGCTCCAGACCCGCAAGTGGCAGGACCAGTCCGGCCAGGAGAAGTACACCACCGAGGTGGTGCTCCAGCGCTTCCGCGGCGAACTGACGATCCTCGACGGCCGCGGCGGCGGTGAATCGGCAGGCGAGGAGATGGGCGGCGGCCAGATCAGCCGCGGCGGCGACTTCAACGGCGGCGGCGGACGCTCCTACGGCGGCGACCGGTCGGGCGGCGGCGAGCGCTCCGGCGGCGACCGCGGCGGCGAGCGGCGCCCGGCCGCCTCGGGCGGCGGCAACCAGAAGCGCTACGACGACCTCGACGACGACATCCCGTTCTAGTCGCCCGGCGACGCGCATCCGGCCCGGCCTCCGTGAGGAGCGCCGGGCCTTCGCTTTTCCAGGCCGCCGGAAGGCGGCACGATCGGCCGGCCCTGGCTGCGGAGAGGGTGTGACTGACATGGGATCCGCCGTGTCCGAGACCCCGGCGCGCCTGTCCGAGGACCAGTTCCTCGCCTGGGCGGAACATCGCGACGGGCGGTTCGAATTGATCGAGGGTGTCGTCGTGACGCCTGCCGGAGCGACCCGCGACCACGAGCGGGTGGCCAAGCGGGTCTTCGTCGCGCTGCACGCCCGGGCCGACGAGGCGGCCTTCGACGTCAACAAGGGCGATTTCGGCGTCAGGATCCGCCCAGGGCGGGGACAGGGTACGATCCTGTATTCCGATGTCGTGGTCGACCGGCAGAGCGGTCAAGGCAGCGAGCGGGCCACCCCGACACCCGTCGTCGTGGTGGAAGTCCTGTCCGCCAGCACCGCCTATGACGATCACGGCGCCAAGTTCGCCAAGTACCGGGTCCGACCGACGCTGTGCCAATACGTCGTCTTCGCCCAGACCGAGCCGAAGGCGTTCGCGTGGCTGAAGGACGAAGCCTGGGACTGGCCGCAGGCGCCGACGGTCCACGAGGGCCTTGATGCGGTCGTGCCGTTCCCGGCCATCGGGGCGGCTGTGTCCCTGTCGGAGATCTATCGCAAGCCCGGCCCCTGAGGCCCGCCCTCCATCAAACGCTAACCATTCGGCGCGACACTGCGGGCCCGGTGCGGGGAGCCGGGCAGGCCCCGCCGGCGGGTTGCGGGCGGGGCGGAAGAATCCCATCTAACATCCTGATCCGCTTCATGCTTCCGCGTGCCCTGGCCGTGCTGGCGACCGGGCGGCAAATCGGCTATGCCGACCGTCTCAGGTGACCCCGCGCGGGCCGCGACGAGAGAGTGACCTTGGCAGAGAACGACCCGACCGGCGCGCCCCCGCCCGCCACCGACATCAAGCCCGTCTCGATCACCGACGAGATGCGCCAGTCCTACCTCGCCTACGCGATGAGCGTCATCGTGAGCCGGGCGCTGCCGGACGCGCGCGACGGGTTGAAGCCCGTGCATCGCCGCATCCTGTACTCGATGTACGAGAACGGCTACCTGCCGGATCGCAAGTACGTCAAGTCGGCGCGCATCGTCGGCGATGTCATGGGTCAGTATCATCCCCACGGCGACCAGTCGATCTACGACGCCCTGGTGCGGATGGCCCAGGACTTCGCCATGCGGATGATGCTGGTCGACGGCCAGGGCAACTTCGGCTCGATCGACGGCGATCCGCCGGCGGCGATGCGCTACACCGAGTCGCGCCTCGCCAAGCCCGCGATGGCGCTGCTCGAGGACATCGACAAGAACACCGTCGACTTCACCCCGAACTACGACGAGTCGAAGGACGAGCCGGCGGTGCTGCCGGCCCGCTTCCCCAACCTCCTCGTCAACGGCGCCGGCGGCATCGCGGTCGGCATGGCGACCAACATCCCGCCGCACAACCTCGGCGAGGTGATCGACGGCTGCATCGCGCTGATCGACGACCCGGCACTGACCGTCGAGGGCCTGAACGAGATCATCCCGGGGCCGGACTTCCCGACCGGCGCGGCGATCCTCGGCCGGGCCGGCACCCGCTCGGCCTACGCCACCGGCCGCGGCTCGGTGGTGATGCGGGCCAAATCCCACATCGAGGAGCTGCGCAAGGAGCGCGAGGCGCTGATCTTCACCGAGATCCCGTATCAGGTGAACAAGGCGTCGCTGGTCGAGAAGATCGCCGACCTCGTGCGCGAGAAGCGCGTCGAGGGCATCGCCGACCTGCGCGACGAATCCGACCGCGACGGCATGCGCATCGTGGTCGAGCTGAAGCGCGACGCGGTCGCCGACGTGGTGCTGAACCAGCTCTACCGCTACACCCCGCTGCAGACCAGCTTCGGCTGCAACATGGTGGCGCTCAACGGCGGCCGGCCGGAGCTGCTCAACCTCCGCGATCTGATCCAGGCCTTCATCGACTTCCGCGAGGAGGTCGTCTCCCGGCGCACCAAGTTCCTGCTCAACAAGGCCCGCGAGCGCGCCCACGTCCTGTGCGGGCTCGCGATCGCGGTCGCCAACATCGACGAGGTGATCCGGCTGATCCGCACCTCGCCCGATCCCAACACCGCCCGCGAGGCGCTGATGGCCCGCGACTGGCCGGCGGAGGACATCGCGCCGCTGATCGCCCTCGTCGACGACCCGCGCCACCGCCTGCGGGACGACGGCACCTACCGGCTGTCCGAGACCCAGGCCCGCGCCATCCTCGACCTGCGCCTGCAGCGCCTCACCGCCCTCGGCCGCGACGAGATCGGCGACGAGCTCAAGCGCCTCGCCGACGAGATCGCCGACTACCTCGACATCCTGCGCTCGCGCGCCCGCATCATGGGCATCGTCAAGCACGAGCTGGCGGAGGTCCGGGCCGAGTACGCCACGCCGCGCCGGACCGAGATCCTCGACTGGGATTCCAGCGTCGAGGACGAGGACCTGATCCAGCGCGAGGACATGGTCGTGACCGTGTCGCACGCCGGCTACATCAAGCGGGTGCCGCTCTCGACCTACCGGGCGCAGCGCCGCGGCGGCAAGGGCCGCTCGGGCATGTCGACCCGCGACGAGGATTTCGTCACCCGGCTGTTCGTCGCCAACACCCACACGCCGGTGCTGTTCTTCTCCTCGCAGGGTCAGGCCTACAAGGAGAAGGTGTGGCGGCTGCCGCTCGCCGCGCCGAACGCCCGCGGCAAGGCGCTGGTCAACATCCTGCCCCTCGACCAGGGCGGCGAGCGCATCACCACGATCATGCCGCTGCCCGAGGACGAGGCGTCGTGGGAGACCCTCGACGTGATGTTCGCCACCGCCAGCGGCAACGTGCGGCGCAACAAGCTGTCGGACTTCGTCCAGGTCAACCGCAACGGCAAGATCGCGATGAAGCTCGACGAGGGCGACCACATCGTCCACGTCGAGATCTGCCGGCCCGAGCAGAACGTGCTGCTCACCACCGCCGCGGGCCAGTGCATCCGCTTCCCGGTCGAGGACGTGCGGGTGTTCAAGGGCCGCGACTCGACCGGCGTGCGCGGCATCCAGCTCGCGCCCGGCGACCGGGTGATCTCGATGACGATCCTCAACCACTTCGAGGCGACGCCCGAGGAGCGGTCCGGCTACCTCAAGATGCGCCGCGCCGTGATGGGCGAGCCGGTCGAGGGCGAGGGCGCCGAGGAGGAGGCCCCGGCCGCCGCGATCTCGACCGAGCGCTACGCCGAGATGAGCGCCAGCGAGCAGTTCGTGCTGACGCTGTCCGAGCGCGGGTTCGGCAAGCGGTCGTCGTCGTTCGAGTACCGGACCTCGGGCCGCGGCGGCAAGGGCATCACGGCGATGCGGGTCAACGCCCGCAACGGCAGCCTCGTGGCCTCGTTCCCGGTCGAGTCCACCGACCAGATCATGCTGGTGACCAATGGCGGCCAGCTCATCCGGGTGCCGGTGGACGACATCCGCATCGTCGGCCGCGCCTCGCAGGGCGTGACGGTGTTCAACACCGACAAGGCCGAGAAGGTCGTCTCGGTCGAGCACATCGAGGGCGAGAGCGAGGCCGAGGGCGACGAGATCGCCGAGGGCAACTGAGGGGGGGAGCGACGCGAACCCTCCCCCCTCTGGGGGGAGGGGGGCGAACGAAGTGAGCGCAGCGGGACGTAGTCCCGCCGAGAGGGGACGCGGCTTCCGGAAAAGTCGGAGCCGTCGTGAAGGGCGCCACCTGGGATCGGCGTCGCGATCCCCTCTTGCGGGACTTCGTCCCGGCCCGCTCCGGGCACCAGTGCTTCGCACTCGCAGCGGGGTCCCCTCCCCCGCAGGGGGGGAGGGGAGGCGCCGGCCCCAAGCGCCGGCAACCCTTCGTTAACCCTACCGGTCCAGCCTTTCCCCGTCAGACGGCCCGCGTGGCGGGGAACGGCCCGGGACGCCGATCGCCGCCGCGGCCTCGCCGTCGCGGTGCAGCGCGGCTATACCGGTCCTCGAACCAAGCAGGAGATTCGATGCAGCTCGTCGTGACCGCCCACACGCTCGAAGGCCACCTGTCCTATCAGCGGACGACCCCCGAGGCGGCTCTGGAGAAGGCCCACGAACTCAATGCCGACGGCCACGAGAGCGTGGTCATCACCGACATCACCGGCCGCGATTACGCTCCGGCCGAGTTCGACAGCCTGTTCGTCAATCCCGGAAGCTGACCCCCTACAGCCCGAACACCCGGCCCCAGCCGGTGACGCGCGACGCATCGGCCCCCGCCCGGCGCAGGGCGGCCCATAGGGTCACGGCGATCGAGTCGTAGACCGGGATCCCGAGTTCCGCCTCCAGCGAGGCGGCGAGGCCCGCACCCGCCATGTTGGTGCACACGATCGCCACCGCCTCGGCGCCCTCCGCCGCCACCGCCCGGACCATGCCGGCGACATCGGCCTCGGTGAGGCCGGCGAAGGAAAAATTGTCGCTCAGGCCGGCATGGCGCTCGGCGGTGCAGTCGAAGCCGGCCTCGGCCCAGTTCGCCCGGATCCTCGCCTGCACGTCGCCGGTATAGGGGGTGACGAGGCCGATCCGGCGGTGGCCGCCGCGGCGGAAGACCTCGCGAAAGCCCAGAACCGCGGTGCAGGCCGGAATGCCGGTCGCCGCCTCGATGCGCGCGCACAGGGCCTCGTCGCGGGCGAAGCCCAGCCACGCCGCCGAGGTGCCGTTCCAGGCGATCGCGTCGACCTTGGCGTCGGCGAGCAGGGTCGCGGCGGCGAGGATCGGCGCCTCGTCGAACTGGCCGAGCCCCTGCGGCGACAGCGAGATCTCGGTGACGCGGAAGCGCGAGAAATGCGCCGTCGCCTCCGGCATCCCCGCCAGCATCGCGGCGGTGGCTGGTTCGAGCCGGGTGTTCGAGGACGGCGTCAGCATGCCGAGGCGGGTCATCACGCGGCCACCTTGCTGCGGGTCGACTCCTCGCGGATCAGTCCGAGGACGTGGCGCTTCATGTCGTTGAAGGCCGGGCTCGTCACGTCGCGGGGCCGGGCGAGGTCGAACGGGATGAACTCGCGGATGCGGCCGGGACGCCGGCTCATCACCGCGATGCGGTTGCCGAGCACCAGCGCCTCGTCGACCGAGTGGGTGACGAACACCACTGTGGCGCCGACCCGCTGCCAGATCGCGACCAGCTCCTCCTGCATCTCGATCTTGGTCTGGGCGTCGAGCGCCGCGAACGGCTCGTCCATCAGGATCACCGCCGGGTTCATCAGCAGCGCCCGGGCGATGCCGACCCGCTGGCTCATGCCGCCCGACAGTTCGGACGGGTAGTGCCGCTCGAAGCCGCGCAGGCCGACGAGGTCGACGTAGGCTTGCGCCCGCTCCCGCCGCTCGGCCTTGCCGACGCCCTTGAGCTTGAGGTGGAACGCGACGTTGTCGATGACGGTGAGCCACGGCATCAGGGTCGGCTGCTGGAACACCACGCCGCGGTCGGCGCCCGGCCGCTCGACCCGGCGCCCGGCGACCCGGATCTCGCCGGAAGTCGGAGCCTCGAACCCGGCGATCATGTTGAGCAGGGTGGACTTGCCGCAGCCCGACGGCCCGAGCAGGCAGACGAACTCGCCGGCCTCGATCGTCGCCCGGGTGCGCTCCACCGCCACGAGGTCGCGCCCGTCGCGGTCGCGGAAGACCTTCTGGACGTCGGCGAAGTCGATCGCGCTCATGGCCGGGGGTGCTTTCGTGAATGGGATGGGATGATGGGGTGACGGGTTGGTCGGGGACGCCGCCTTCACCCTCCCCTCTACGCAGGGCTGTCGGGAAAAGATGGGGCGCACCTCCCCTCTCCCGAGTGGGAGAGGGGCCGGGGGTGAGGGTGGCTCGGCTTCCGCAATAACCCTGAACCGTTGAGCTGCGCGGCTCAACCGTTGGCGCTCGATTCTGCGCCGTCTCCACCCTCACCCCTACCCCTCTCCCACTCGGGAGAGGGGATCCCGCGCTTGCTTTCAAAAGAGATTTTCCCCCGGACAGCCGTTGCCCTCTGCGGGGGAGGGTTCGGGGCGGCGCGCCTCCCCCTCACCGCCCCTGGACCGTGGTCCCCTTCTGCCAGTGCAGCACCGAGGCCATCACCGCCTTGATGGCGAGGTCGGACAGGAAGCCGAGCAGGCCGATCGAGATCATCGCGGCGAGGACGATGTCGTAGCGCAGGAAGTAGTACGAATCCCACAGCACGTAGCCGAGCCCGCTCTTCACCGCGACCATCTCGGCGGTCACGGTCAGCATCCAGGCCGAGCCGATGGCGATGCGCAGCCCCGAGAAGATCGACGGCAGGGCGGCCGGCAGCACGATGTCGGTGAGGAGCTGACGCTCGGAGGCGCCCATCATCGCGCCGGCGCGGATCAGGTTGCGGTCGACGCCGCGCACCCCGTGGATGGTGTTCATCAGCACGGGGAAGAACGCGCCGAGGAACACCAAAAAAATCGCCGGCTTGTTGGCGATGCCGAACCACACGATGGCGAGGGGGATCCACGACACCGGCGGGATCGGCCGCAGCATCTGCAGGGTCGGCTCGACGGTGCGCTCGACGATCCGCCACCAGCCGATGGCGACGCCGATCAGGGTGCCGCTCACCGCCGCGATGGCGAAGCCGGCGAGCACCCGGGTCAGGCTGGCGAGGGCGCCGCCGAGCCACTCGCCGGAATAGCTCTGGGTGGTCTCGTCGAGGCCGAACATCCAGTCGGCCAGCGCGTGCAGCACCGCGGTCGGCGCCGGCAGCAGGGCCGGCGGCAGGGCGCCGGAGCGCGAGAACGCCTCCCAGCCGGCGAGGAGGACGAGCGGCAGGGCCGCCCGCTCGGCGAGGCCGGCGAGGCGCCGGCCGATGGCGCGCCGCGGGCCGGGCAGGACCGCCGGCGCGGCGGCGCGGGGCGCGGCGTCAGTGACCGAGGCCATCGCGGGTCTTCTTCGTCGCGGCTTCGAGGAAGGAATAGTCCATGTTCTTCTCGGCCTCGGCCGAGACGTCGCGGCCGATGTATTTCAGATCGCGCATCATCGCGGCGATCGCCAGCGTCTTGGCGCGGTGCATGCGGTAGTCCGGCTCGGCGTTCTTGATCGCCTCGGCGGCGACCTCCTTCGACAGGCCGGTCTTCTGGTTGATGACGTCGATCCAGACCGACTTGTCGGCGTCCAGCCTGGCGACCAGCGCGACGTCGGCGTCGACCACCGCCTGCACGGCGGCGCGGCGGGTCTTGATGACGTCCGAGCGGGTGACGATGAGGTTGGTCAGGTTGCCGGCGGCCTGGTCGTAGGGGAGCACGAAGCGGGTCGCGGCGCCGGCCATGCGGATCTGCGAGGCGAACGGCTCGACCGAGCACACCATGTCGATCTCGCCCCGCTGCACCGCCGCGAGGTGGTCGGACGGGTTCGGGATGTTGACGAACTGCACGTCCTTGTTCGGGTTGATGCCGTGCTTGAGGAAGGCGCCGCGCATGTGGATGTCCTGCGCGTTGCCGCGCGAGGCCGCGACCTTCAGCGGCGTGCCGGCGGCCTTGGCCTTCTCGACTGCGGCCTTGAACCCGGCCCAGTCGTCGGCCTTCAGCGCCAGCCCCTTGGCGGCGAGGCATTCCGAGCCGCCGTTCACCTCGCCGGCCACCGCCACGACGTCGAAGCCCTTGTCGAGGGCGGTGACGTAATGGAGGTAGGTCACCTGCGCGACGTCGAGGCTCTTCGAGATCAGCGCCGTCAGCACGTCGTTGCCGGAATTGAAGCCGATCGCGTCGATCGTCGCCCCCTTCGCGAAGTCCGGCAGCAGCGCCATCGGCAGGCAATGGGCGCACTTGGCGTAGCCGACCTTCACCGGCTCGCCCTGAGCCTGGGCCGGCGCGGGCATCCACGACAGCGCCCACAGGGAGGCGGCCAGGACGGGGCCGAATCGACGTCGCATCACGGGATCCCTCGGATTGGCGGGCGCCGCTCGGCGGCCGGGACAGAGGTTGCGGCGGTCCCGGAGGCGGCGCAACGCATTTTTCGTGCTCTGCATGCAATTAATGCTAAATGCCGACGAGGGCGTCACGAGTTGCCTGAACTTGCTGCGCGCCGGCGCGCCGGTAGGCGCTATGCTCGGCGCGACCAGAGGAGCGAGGTGTTCATGGAAGAGGTCCGGCGCCCCCGCGGCCGCCCGCGCAAGCCGGTGCTGCTCCAGGCCGAACCGGGCCTCGCCCGTCTGGGCCTGCACGAGCGCGCGGTGCAGCGCCTGCGCGGACTGATCGTCGGCGGCGAGCTGCCGGCCGGGGCCGACCTCGTCGAGACCGACCTGTCGGCGGCGCTCGGCATCTCGCGCACGCCGTTGCGCGAGGCGCTGAAGCTGCTCGCCGCCGAGGGGCTGATCGAGCTGCGGCCGAACCGCTCGCCGCGGGTGACCGAGCTGCGACCCGGCGACGTGGCGGCCCTGTTCGAGGCGATCGCCGGGATCGAGCGGGCGACGGCGGAACTCGCCGCGCACCGGATGGGCGAGGCCGACCTCGCCGGGCTGCGGGCGCTCCAGACCGAGATGGAGGCGCATCACCGCGCCGGGGCGCTCGCGCCCTACTTCGCCCTCAACCACCGCATCCACGGCCTGATCGTCGCCGGGGCGCGCAACGCCCCCTTGAGGGACGCCCACGACGCCCTGCACGCCCGGGCGGAGCTGGCCCGGCGCCGGGCCCTCGGCCGGCGCGCGCGCTGGGACGAGTCGGTGGCCGAGCACCGGGCGATCCTCGAAGCCCTCGAGGCCCGGAACGCCGACGCCGCCGGGCGCCTGCTGTCCGAGCACGTCACCCATACCGGCGCGGCGCTGCTCGCCGGCCTGTGCCCGCCCGCCGCGACCGACGCGGCCTGACCCGTCCCGAGTGCCCGATGCGTCTGCTTCTCCTCAACCCCAACACCAGCCGCGACGTCACCGAACTGATGCGCGTCACCGGGGCCGCCGCGGCGGCGCCCGGCACCGAGATCGTCACGATGACGGCGAGCCGGGGCGTGCCCTACATCGCGACCCGGGCCGAGGCGCAGATCGGCGGCGCGCTCGTTCTGGAGATGCTGGCGGAGGCGCCGCGCCCGGACGCGGCGATCGTCGCGGCCTTCGGCGATCCGGGCCTGCTCGGGGCGCGCGAACTGTTCGACTTTCCGGTCATCGGGCTTGCCGAGGCGGCGATGCTGAGCGCCTGCCTGCTCGGCGGCCGGTTCGGCATCGTCACCTTCGCCCGCGCCCTGGTGCCCTGGTACGTCGAGTGCGTCGCCGCCCACGGCCTGACCGGGCGCTGTGCCGCGGTGCGGGCCCTGGAGGGGCGGTTCGCCTCGCTGTCCGACGTGCAGTCGGAGAAGGAGGACCAGCTCCTCGACCTCGCCCGGGCGGTGGTGGCGGAGGACGGCGCCGACGCGCTGATCTTCGCCGGGGCGCCGCTCACCGGCCTCGGCGCGCGGGTGCGCGACCGGATGCCGGTGCCGGTGGTCGATCAGGTCGTCGCCGCGGTGAAGCTCGCCGAGGCCGCGGTGGCCCTGCGCCCGCGCAAGGCCACCGCCGGGGCGTTCCGGCGGCCCGACCCGAAGCCGACCCTCGGCCTGCCGGCGGCGCTCGCCGCGCGGATCGACGGAACCGACTGAGTTCGATCAGCCGTCGAGGCGCACCAGTCCGCCGGCGAAGCGGCGGGCATTGGCGACGTAGCGCTCGGCGGAGCGGCGCAGGCCCTCGATCGCGGCCGCGTCGAGGGTGCGCACCGCCTTGGCGGGGGCGCCGACGATGAGGCTGTTGTCGGGAAACTCCTTGCCCTCGGTGACGAGGGCGTTGGCCCCGACGAGGCAGTTGCGGCCGATCCGGGCGCCGTTGAGGATCGTCGCCCCCATCCCGATCAGCGAGTTCGACCCGACCGTGCAGCCGTGCACGATGGCGTGGTGGCCGACCGTGATGTCCTCGCCGAGGACGATCGGCAGGCCGGGATCGGTGTGCAGCATCGCCCCTTCCTGGATGTTGGTGCGGTCGCCGATGCTGATCGGCTCGTTGTCGCCGCGGATCACCGCCCCGAACCAGATGCCGACGTCGAGGCCGATCTCGACCTGACCGATGACGTGGGCGTCGGGGGCGATCCACACCCGGGCGGCGTCGGCGATGACCGGATGGAGGTCGTCGAGGGTGTAGAGGGGCATGGGCGTCTCCTGGCCGTCTCGCGCGGGGTCCGGGGTCGTGCGATGTCTGCTCGATCGCTCCAGGCGACCGCAAGCGGTCGCCTGGAGCGATGCGGATTTCGCCTCTGCCCGGGTGTGTGCAGCCACCGGCTCCACCGCGCGGGCTCGCGAGAGGAAAGCCGTCTTCCGGACCCGTATCATACGAAATCCGATTGATCGCTTCAGGCGATCCTGGCGGATCGCATTCGCGATGCGGATTTCGGCTTCGCTCAAGCGCCGCGCGGGCTGGTGATACGGTTTTCGGAACTGATCGTCCGAAAACCGTATCACACCTGCAAAGCCTTGGGGCGCTTCGCGACGGATCACAAGCGGGCCGCAGGCCGAGCCGGGCCGCCTGGCCGGGAGTGCCTTGGCGCGATCGAGGCCCCGCGCGCGGGCCGGCGGGCGCCCTGCCACTGATGTCCGGTGCGTCCCGCTCGATCCGGTGAGCGGCCACGTCCGGGGCGGCGCCCGATTCGTCTTCCATGGCAGCCGGAGCGCCGCGGCGATCCGTCACGAGCGCAGGGCGGCTCCCGTGGGCGATCACGCCTCCGGCCCCGGTGTCGCTGCATCTCACGAGCCGGTGGGATCAAAACTGTCAATCAAGCCTGACGTTCCCGGCGCCATCCTCAAATTCCGACCCGGCGATCACTCGCATCACGGATGTAGAGAAAAAAATTTTATTGACACACGTGCCGGTTATCATTTGATATTTGCTGTGGCGTGAAGGGTGCGGCACTATTGAATGATGGTCATCGTCCGCTCGGACTAGTTCATGTGGACGATGGCAAGGCGATGGAGGAGGTTTCTTGCAATGAATCCCACATGATCCCGATCGCGTCATCGTACCAGGACGCACCGACCGCTTGCCGGCCCGATCGGTCCGTGCGGGCGATTGCCGGGTGCCGACCTGTATGCTGCGCAAGTAACCCGACGAGGTTGGCGCATCGGATCGCCCGCAATCTGCTCGGCAGCCAATATAGAGGCTCAAAATTCTCTCCTATACGGTGATGAATTGGGGTATTTAGCGACGTAGCGGCATCATTCATTTGAACTACAACCAATACTGCGGGGATTGTTAGGAAAAATTTTGTTTTTATGCTTGAAAATGTTGATTGGTGGCCATACTCGTTGCGGAATGATTCAACAACCCATTGCTCGGAGGGAGGCCGGAAGGATGCCGAAGCATCAGGGAGGCAGCAGCAGCCGGTTCGGCAATCATCCGGCCGGCTCGTCCCAGGGTCGCCGGTCGAAGCCGCAGACGATCGCGGCGGCGGTTCTCGTCGGACCCAGCGGCATGTTCCGGGAGGGGTTGAGGAGCGTCCTGTCGGCGAGCGGCATCAGGGTGACGGCCAGCGTCGAGGGGCTCGACGACGGCGAGACCCTCGCCCGGGCGGTCCGCGAGGGATCGGTCGTGGTGGTCGATTGCGCGAACGAGGTCGACGCGGTGCGGGTCGCCGCGGCGGCGGCCCGGTTGCGCGAGCAGGTCCCGTCGGCCCGGATGGTCGTGCTGGCCGCCGCGGATGCCTCCGGGGCGGCGCAGCTCGTCGCCCTCGGGGCGGTCAACGCGGTGGTGAGCCGGGACATCTCGGCCGCCGCTCTGGTGCGGCTGCTCTATCTGGTGACCGAGGATTTCAGCATCATCTCGATGGGGCTGATCGGCGATGCCTACCCCGTCGCGGCGGACGGCCCGCCGCAGGCCGAACCGGGCGTGCTGCGCCCGGCCGCCCTCCCGGTCGCCGAGGGCCGCCGGACGCTGTCGGAGCGCGAGTGCGAAATCCTGTACGGCCTCGTCAAGGGCGAGTCCAACAAGGCGATCGCCCGCCGGCTCTCGATCGCCGAGTCGACCGTGAAGATCCACGTCAAGGGCGTGTTGCGCAAGATCAGCGTCTCCAACCGGACCCAGGCGGCGATCTGGGCCCTGAAGCACTTGCAGCCCGGTCCGGCGTTCCAGACGCTCGAAGCCCTCACGGAGAGCGTCTACCGGGCCTCGAACGGCAACGTGTCGGTCTCCGTCGCCTCGGCGGTGCCCTGAACCGAAGCGCGCCGGATCGTCTGCTGCGCCGCGGCGGCGCTGCGTGTCGCGAAAGCAACCATCGCGGCTCCCGGCGCCGGCGCAGCGCAAACCCCGCTACTTTCCGCATTGGCAGCCCGCCGGCGACCCGATCGTTGCAGTGCAAAATCGACGCTCGTGAATGACCCGACAACCATGCGGCATCCCGGATACAGGAGGGATTCGTCGCAGGGCCCGGGCGAGCCTCGCGGCCGAGCATTATTCCCGAATTATCGGCGTATTAACATCTGGCCGCCTATGCCGGATGCTAGGGAATACGGTGATCGGGTGATCCCGGCCCGAAGACAGGATGCCGCTCATGCGGAAGGAGCCGATCGGACGGCGGGAGGGCGCGGAAGGCGTCCGCGGCCGCGCCCTGTCGGGACGGCGCCGGTGATCGCCCGCGTCAGCGCCGGATTGCGCCGATGGCTGAGCCCGACCGCCGGCGCACCGGGCGCCGGGGCCGACCCGGCTCTCGCGGCCCGGATCCGGATCGCGCAGTTCACCGAGATCCAGAAGCAGATCCCGGCGCTGTACGCCTGCCTCTCCGTCAACGCCCTCGCGCTGGCGGCGACGCACTGGAGCCTCGCCCCGGTCTGGCTCACCGCGGGGGTGCTCGCGATCCTCGTGCCGGTCTGCGCCCTGCGGGCCCTGCACTGGTACCGCCTCGACGTCAGCCGGATCGACGACGCCGAGGCCGACCGGCGGCTGCGCCGGACCATCGCGATCACCGGCCTGCTGTCGGTCGCCTTCGTGGGCTGGGCGATGGTCCTCGACCAGTACGGCGGGACGTTCGAGCGCGGACACGTCACGATCTTCGTGGCGATCACGGTGATCGCCTGCATCTTCTGCCTCATGCACCTGCCGCCGGCGGCGCTGCTCATCACCGGCATCGTCAGCGTGGTGTTCCTGTCCTACTACCTCCTGAGCGGGAACGCGGTGTTCCGGGCGATCGCGCTCAACATCGCCTTCGTGACCATCGTGATGGTCCGGGTGCTGCTCAACAACTTCCAGTCCTTCCTGTCGCTGATCGAATCGCAGGCCGCGCTCATCGACAAGCAGGAGGAGATGCACCGCCTCGTCGAGGAGAACCTCCGGCTGGCGCACACCGACAGCCTGACGGGGGTTCCCAACCGGCGCTACTTCTTCGCCGAGCTGGACGCCCTGTGCCGGGCGCCGCGCGCGCCCGGACAGGTGGTGGCGGTGGCGATCTTCGACCTCGACCGCTTCAAGCCGATCAACGACACCTACGGCCACGCCGTCGGCGACCGCGTCCTGATCGAGGCCGCCGACCGCCTGCGGGCCTTCGCCGGCGACGGCGTCCGGGTCGCCCGCCTCGGCGGCGACGAGTTCGCGGTCCTGATCGAGGTCGCGCGCCTGGACCGGCCGGTGGCGGCGTTCTGCGCCGAGATCGCCGCGCGGCTGAAGCGGCCGGTCCGCATCGGCGAGGCCCGACTCGCGCCCGGCTGCTCCGGCGGCCTCGCCGTCTGCGCGGAGGCGGAGTGCGAGCCGCACCGGCTGTTCGAGCAGGCCGACCACGCCCTGTACTTCTCCAAGGAGCACCGGCGCGGGATGGTGACGGTGTATTCCAAGCACCACGACGACCTGATCCAGGACGGGCACCGCCTCGAAGCCGCCCTCCAGGCCGCCGACATCGAGGACGAGTTCACGCTGCACTACCAGCCGATCCTCGACCTGAGCGCGCGCCGGATCGTGCTGGTCGAGGGGCTGGCGCGCTGGACCAGCCCGACCCTCGGCGACGTGTCGCCGGCGCGGTTCATCCCGGCGGCCGAGCGCTGCGGCATGATCCACGCGCTCACCCTCGCGCTCCTGGCCCGGGCGCTGCGCGACATGCGCGACCTGCCGCCCGAGGTCGGGCTGTCGTTCAACCTGTCGTCGCAGGACCTGATCTCGCCCGAGACCACGAGCCGGATCCTCGACGTCGTCGGCGGCAGCGGCGTGGCGCCGGAGCGGCTGACCTTCGAGCTCACCGAAACCGCCCTGATGATGGATTTCGACGCCGCCGAGGCCTCGATCCGCAGCCTGCGCCAGCGCGGCATCCGCATCGCGCTCGACGATTTCGGCACCGGCTATTCGAGCCTCAGCTACGTCCACCGCCTCGGGCTCGACAAGATCAAGATCGACCGCAGCTTCACCTCCGGCCTCGGCACGCGGACCGGCGAGAGCATCGTGCGGACGATCTTCGACCTGTGCGCCAATCTCGGGCTCGAATGCGTCGCCGAGGGCGTCGAGACCGACGACCAGCTCGACCGCCTGCGCAACTTCGGCTGCCACCTCGTCCAGGGCTTCCTCATCGGCAGGGCCGTGCCGCTGCCGCTGCTGCGCGACCACCCGATGCTGGCCCGCTCCGAGCCGCCCGCCACGGTGGCGACGGGCCGGGCCGCCTAAATAGAAACTGTCTCCAAGTGACTGACTTGACGAGTAATTTTTGAACGCGGGATCCCCTCTCCCGAGTGGGAGAGGGGTAGGGGTGAGGGTGGCTCGGGCTCAAGATTAAGCACCAACGGTCGAGCCGCGCAGCTCGACATTCGGCGTTTCATTCTGAGCCCGAGCCAC
>NZ_SACP01000079.1 GCF_004004555.2 Methylobacterium oryzihabitans | reverse complement strand
CACGCGGGCCTACGACGCCACCGCCGCCATCGCGGGCGGCCTGCTCACGGTGACCGACCGCGTCGGCGCGGACGTCGTCACGCTGTCGGGCACCGGCCGGCTCGCCGGCCGCGACGTCGGCACCCAGACCCTCACCGACCCGTCCGGCCTGACGCTGTCCAACCCGAACTACACCCTGGCGGGCGCCACCGGCGGGGTCACGATCGCCCCGCGCGCCCTCGTCGTCACCGCCGACGCGCAGAGCCGCCTCTACGGCGAGGCCAACCCGCCCCTGACCTACACCGTCGGCGGCCTCGTCGGCGGCGACGGCCTCGGCGGCAGCCTCGCCACCACCGCCGGCGCCGCGAGCGGCGTCGGCCGCTACGCCATCACCGTGGGCTCGCTGGCGGCCCCGGCGAACTACGCCCTGACCTACCAGGGCGCCGACCTCACCGTCACGCCGCGCCCGGTGACGCTGTCGGGCACCCGCGTCTACGACGCCACCGCCGCCGTCGCGGGCGGCCTGCTCACCGCCGGCAACCTCGTCGCCGGCGATGCCGTGGCCGTGTCGGGCACCGGCCTGCTCGCGGCCAAGGACGTCGGCAGCCAGAGCATCACCGGCCTGTCCGGCCTCGCCCTGTCGAACCCGAACTACACGCTGGCCGGCGCCACCGGCGCGGTCGCGATCACGCAGGCCACGCTCCTCGTCGGCACCCTCTCCGCCCGCGACAGGACCTACGACGGCACCACCGCCGCCACGCTCGCCGGCACCCCGTCGATCACCCCGTTCGGCACCGATGCGGTCACGCTGACCGGCACCGGGATCGGCACCTTCGCCAGCAGGAACGCCGGCACCGGGATCGCGGTGGCCCTGTCGGGGCTCGGCCTGACGGGGGCCGATGCGGGCAACTACCGTCTCAGCCTGCCGACGCTCTCCGCCGCCATCTCCCC
>NZ_SACP01000078.1 GCF_004004555.2 Methylobacterium oryzihabitans | reverse complement strand
TAGGGGCTGAATTTTGTAGATATCCGGTGGGAGATTCTATGGTTTTCAGCAAGGCGCTTTCCCACCCTTGGTGACATATTCGTCCTGATTCTTCATCAGGGCGAATGCCACTCGTGCAAGCTTCCTGGCCAGGATTACCAATGCCTGGGTTGTTGCTTTACCCGCATTGCGATGTTGTTCGTAGATCCCTTTCCAAGTGGCCGTCCGGCTGGCTGACATCGCCGCGTTATGCAGCAGGCGACGGATTTCTGAGCAGCCTCGCTTGGTAAGGCGACGACGTCCATTCTTCTGCCCAGAATCAATCACTCGTAGATCCATTCCCAGGAATGCAATGTACGAATCACTGCTCTTGAACTCGCCCCGCATAAAAGCCATTACCAAGGCAGTGGCCGTGAGAAACCCAATACCCTCTACCGCCTGGCAGCGAGCAACTTGCTCGTGCAGCCCTGCTTCGCGCAGCACTTCTTTAATTTTCTTTTGGATCAACAAATCCAGCCGGTCTATCGATTTTACAAAGGTTGTGAAGGCGGCTTTCAAAAGGGCTTCATTAGCCCAGCTCTGGGTCATCGCCGTGCGGGCAGTCACCAAGGCCGCTCGGGGTCGCAGAAGGCTCTGTAGCTTGCCGTAGACGGCGGGAGGGGGAGTCCAAGGGCGGAGGTCTTCCCCCTCGTTTCTCAAAAAACGGGACAACAACCGAGCATCAGTGGGGTCCGTTTTTACCCTCACACCCACGCTTTTGCGGTAGTTGCTCAGTTGGAATCCATCAATGACATAGACCTCGAAACCCAGGCTATGGGCCAGCTCAACCAAGTCCAGGTGGTAAACATTGGTCGCCTCAACAGCAATTGCCGTGTTGAGAGGCTGTTGCTTCAGCCATTTCTTGATTTCCGGTTTGGTATTTTTCACCTTGATGATCTCGTCGCGATCATCGTGATGAATCACTAATTCTGCTTTCGCGACATCCGCACCCACGATCAATTTGCCAACCTGCATTGCCACGGGAGCCTCCTCACGTTATGGTTTTTTGGCTTGAAGGGGTTTCACCAAGAGGCGCTGGCTTGCTTC
>NZ_SACP01000077.1 GCF_004004555.2 Methylobacterium oryzihabitans | reverse complement strand
AAATCCTCGTCCGAGATCGCCAGCGACGAGGCGACGAAGCCGGCCGCGTTGACCTGCCCCGTCCGGGTGATCGTCACGCCGTTGGGGTTGACCAGATACACCCGCCCGTTGGCGTTGAGCTGGCCGGCGATGGTCGAGGGCGTCGCGCCGGTCACCCGGTTGAGGATCGCCGCCCCGGCGTTCGGCTGGTGGATGTCGACCCGGTTCCCCTGGCCGACGGAAAAACCCTGCCAGTTGACGATCGCGGTCTGCGACGATTGCCGGATCGCCAGCGCGCCGCCGGCCGGCGTGCCGATGCTCACCCCGCCCGAGACCACCTGCCCGCCGGTCGGCAGGCTCTGGGCCGCCGCCGGGACGGCCCCGACCCCGACGAGCGCGGTCGAGGCGAGCAGGGCGGCGAGGCGGGGGCGGAGCGCGGGGGAGCGGGCCATGGCGGGGGTTCCGTCAGAACTGCAGCGCAAAGGTGAAGGTCAGGCGGGTGTCGTCGGGCAGGAGGTCGGAGCGCTCGGCCCGGCCGAGCTCGACCGAGGCCGCCGCGTTGGTGAAGCTGAGGCCGGGCGCCGCGGCGAGCCGCAGGCCCACGCCGTAGGCGCGCCCGCGCACCATCGCGCGCTCGAGCGCGGTCGGGCGCTGCTGGCGCGTCATCCCGACGGCGCCGAACAGGTAGGGAGCGATCACCACCGCGCCGGGGGTCTCGCCGTCCGGCGGCAGGCCGGTGCCGAGCTGGGCGGGGATCGACGGCAGCCCGAACGGCAGGGTGACCGGCACGACGAACGGCGCCTGCGCCTCGGCGCGCACCACGAACCCCTCGTCGCCCTGGAACAGGCCGGCATCGAAGGCCGACAGGCCCGACAGGCTGGCCAGCCCGATCTGCTCGGAGCGCGGCAGCGCCTGGTTGAACGCGCTCTGGGCGCGGGCGCGGACGTCGAGGGTGAGGTGCTCGGCCAGCGGCTGGGTGACGGCGAGCGCGGCTTCGAGCTTCTGGAACTCGGGCCGCACGCCCTGGCGCGAGAGCGGGGCGAGGCCCGAGCCGGGCGGGGGCGCGTCGCGGGCGCCGAGCCCGTCGAGGCCGAA
>NZ_SACP01000076.1 GCF_004004555.2 Methylobacterium oryzihabitans | reverse complement strand
GCGCGGTTCCTCGGCTCCTGGGCGAAGAAGCTGCGCTCGCCGCCACTGTACGGGGCGCCGGAGGCGCGGAAGTACAGGGTCTCGCCGTGGCCGGTCGGCGAGTTGAGGTCGAGGCCGGTGCCGAGCGTGTAGGTGCCGAGGCTCTGCGCCAGGACGTTGTCGGTGGAGACGAGGCCGGTGACCGGCTTGTAGCGCGCCTCGACCACCAGCACGGTGGCGCCGGGCTGGGCGCCGGCGGCGAGGATCGAGCGCAGGACGGTGCCGGGGGTGTCGCCGGCCAGCAGCACGCGGCGCTCGATCTCGGCGAGGGTCAGGCCGGGGCGCCCGACCAGGGGGGCGAGGACGGCCTCGACGCGGCCGCGGATCTCGGGAGGCAGGGCGGCGGCGTCGACTCGCTCGACGAGGCCGTCGACGACGAGGAGGCGGACATCGCCGCCGTCGCGCAACTGCTGGGCGGGCAGGACGACGCGCACGAGGGCGAAGCCCTCCCCGGCATAGGCCTGTTCGAGGTCGCGGGCGGCGGCGAACAGGTCGGCGACGGCGACGGTCTGGCCCGAGAGGCGCGCGGCGAGGTCGCGGGCGAGGGCGGCGGGTCGTTCGCCGCGGCCGGGGGGCAGGCCCTCGACGCGCAGGCGGCCGACGCGGACGGCGAGGCGCTCGGCGCCGGGCGGGGCGGCGGGCCCGACGCCGTCCGGGATGGCGAGGGCGCCGCCGCTGCGCTGGAGGGGCGGGCCGAACGAGGGCGGGGTGATCTGGGAGGCGGTCTGGGCGCGGGCGGGGCCGGCGAGGGGCAGCGCCGCGAGGGCGAGCGCCAGGGCGGCACGGGCGCGGCGGGGCGGCCGGATCGGGGGCGGGGTCCACTCGCCGGGGCGGGTCACGGCGGCATCCCTGCCGTGGTCACGCGACATCGATCGGGACATTCTGCATCCGAAGATCCGGCACATGACAAATCCTGCAGTCGCGTCGCGGCGGCGCGGACCGGCTCGGTTGAGACCTAAGGTAAACTGTTTGTGCGTCAGCAGAGAACGCCACGGGAGGGCGAAAATCAATCCTCCTGTCAGTTCATCCGGAAAGATTGTCTCAGAAATCGACGATCCGGGACGGATTTTCCAGTTATCCGGCGGCTGGAAGCGCTAGGTTT
>NZ_SACP01000075.1 GCF_004004555.2 Methylobacterium oryzihabitans | reverse complement strand
GACGGCGGCCGCGCCCTGGCGGCGGCCCGGACCTTGCGCACGATCAGCGGCGCGAGGCGGTCGATGTCGAGGGAGACCGCTCCGGCCGGCTTGGCGATCACGTCGACGGCGCCGCGCGCCAGGGCGTCGAGGCTGACCTCCGCCCCCTCGGCGGTGAGGCTCGACAGCATCACCACCGGGCACGGCCGCGCCTGCATGATCGCGTCGAGGCAGGCGAGGCCGTCGAGTTCCGGCATCGTGACGTCGAGGGTGACGACGTCGGGGACGAAGCGGGCATGGGCCTCGATCGCCTCGCGGCCGTTGCGGGCGAAGGCGACCTCGAAATCGCCCTCGGCGGCGAAGATCCCGCCGAGCAGCTTGCGCATCAGCGCCGAGTCGTCGGCGACGAGGAGCCGGATCATGCCGCCGCCTCCGCCGTCCGGCCGGCGGGCGCGAGGTCGCGGACGAGGCGGTCGAGGAACGCGGCCGGATCGACGAGGAGCAGGCGGCCGCCGTCGTCGAGGAGGCCGACCCGGTCGGCGGGGGCGATGTCCGGGGCGGGCCGGATCTTCCCTGAGTCGAGGGCGTGGAGCCGCGCCGCGCCGTCGACGATCAGGCCGGCGCGGCGGCCGTCGCGGTCGAGGACGACGAGGCGGCGCCGGGCGGTGGGGCGGCTCGGCGGGTGGCCGAGGCGGCGGCGCCAGTCGATCAGCGGCAGCGCCGCGCCGTCGTGCTGGACGAGGCCGGCGACGAAGCCCGGCGCGTGCGGCAGGCGGGCCGCCGGGCTCGGCACCCGCAGCACCTCGCGGACCGCCGCGACCGGCAGGCCGTAGAGGGTGCCGGCGAGGTCGACGGCGAGGAACCGCTCCGCCGGCTCGGCCGGGGCGCGCGCGGGCTCCGGGGGCGTCGCGCCTCCGGGCAGCAGCCGCTCCAGCGCCAGGACCGGCACCAGGGCGCCGTCCTGCGGGCTCCGGAGAATCGCCGCGAAGGCGGCGGCCGCCGCGCCGAGACCGCGGGGCACCGGATCGAGGTCGGCCGGCTCCGGCCGCAGCACCGGTCCGATCCCGTCGACCGCCAGACCGACGCCGCCGGCGACGACGAGACGGGAACCGGAATCCGGCGCCGCGACCCCGAGCAGGGCGGCGAGCGGCCGGACCGGCAGGGCGCGCCCGCGCCACTCGACCGTGCCGGCGGGCCGCGCGCGGGGGCGCCCGGCCGGGCCCGGCGCGGGGGGGCACGGGCGGCGCCGGCGGTGCGGCGAGGCGCGGACGCGGATCCTGCGGCAGCGCCCCGGCGACGAGCCGGCCGGGATCGAGCACCGGCGCCCCGGGCAGGCGCCCGATCGCGGCCGGGGCCGG
>NZ_SACP01000074.1 GCF_004004555.2 Methylobacterium oryzihabitans | reverse complement strand
CAGGTTGCCCCGAACAGGGTCAGCGCCCCGCCCGTCTCGGCGCAAAAGCCCTGCATCGGCGTGAGGCGGGTGATACGCGAGCCCATCGTGTGCACGATCCGCCAGCCGCCGAGCAGCGTGCCGGCGGCCATCGCCGCTTGGCACGACAGCACCACCCAAAGCGGGACGTGGAACTCGGAACCCAGATGTCCCTGACTGAACAGCAGCACCGCAATGATGCCCATCGTCTTCTGGGCATCATTGCCGCCATGGCCGAGGCTATAAAGGGAGGCGGAGAAGAATTGTAGCAGGCGGAAACGGCGGTCGACCGCGAAGGGCGTCGCTCGCACGCACAGCCAAGACACGATCAGGACGAGCAGGAGGGCGAGGGCGAAGCCGAGCAGAGGCGAGAGAACGATGGCAGCCGCGGTCTTTCCGAGCCCGCCCCAGACTACCGCCTGCCAGCCAGCCTTGGCGAGGCCGGCTCCGACGAGGCCGCCGACCAGCGCGTGCGAGCTGCTGGACGGAATCCCGAGCACCCAGGTCAGGACGTTCCAGGTGATGGCGCCCACGAGCGCGCCGAAGATCACCCGGGCATCGACTAGGCTAGCCTCGACGATGCCAGTGCCAAGCGTCTGAGCGACGTGCAGGCCGAAGAACAGGAAGGCGATGAAGTTGAAGAACGCGGCCCACATCACCGCGTATTGCGGCCGCAGCACCCGCGTCGAGACGATGGTGGCGATCGAGTTGGCGGCGTCGTGCAGGCCGTTGAGGAAGTCGAACAGCAGCGCGATGCCGATCAGGCCGGCGAGCACCGGCAGCGAGAGGGAAGCCTCCACGATCGGTGCTCCTAGACGTTCTCGATGACGATGGCGCTGATCTCGTTGGCGACGTCCTCGAAGCGGTCGACCACGTCCTCGAGATGTCCGAGGATCTCGCTGCCGACGATGTAGGCCATCGGGTCGCTGCGCCCCTTGGCGTGGAAGAGCGCCTTGAGGCCCTGCTCGTGCAGCGCGTCGGAGCGCCCCTCGACCTCGACCACTCGCTCGGTGAGCGCCGACAGCCGCGTGGAATGCTTGCCGATGGCGTTCAGCAGCGGCACCGCCTCGGCGGTGAGCCGGGCGGCCTCCAGCACCGTGCCGCCCATCTCGCGCATGACCGGATCGAAGGTCCGGATCTCGAACAGCATGATGGTCTTGGCGGTGCGATTCATCTGGTCGATGGCGTCGTCCATCGACTGGATCAGGTCCTTGATGTCGCCGCGGTCGAACGGCGTGATGAAGCTCCGCCGCACAGCGAGCAAGACCTCACGTGAGATATCGTCCGCCTCGTGCTCTCGATCAGCGATGACTTGGCAATAGCGCGGCACCGCGTCCCCACCCCTGAGCAATTCCTCCAGCGCCTCCGCTCCAGCGACCAGTGTGCGGGCGTGCTGCTCGAACAGATCGAAGAAGCGGTCCTCTCGAGGCATCAGCGCCCGGAACCAGCCAAGCATCCCGCACTCCCCCTTTGAACTGCTCTGCGGTGCAGTTCAGCACCGACACGAGAGCCGGCTAACTTCCCACGTCGCCCCGTGTTCGC
>NZ_SACP01000073.1 GCF_004004555.2 Methylobacterium oryzihabitans | reverse complement strand
CTAGCAGCCTGTCGGGTTGGGGCTTGATTTCACGGCTGGCGCAGGAGCGCGCGTGTCGAGGTGTGGCGGCGGGTCAGCCTGGTCCGAGTTCCGGTTGATGAGCAGCCAGGCTGGACATCAAGAGGATTTCTATCGGTCACGGAAGGAGTTAGCTTTTTGGTATGGCCAACTTCCTCCCGTTCGATCGCGACCAGCCGTTCCTTCTGCCGCCGGACCTGAAAGCCTGGATCCCCGACGACGATCTCGCCCACTTCGTGATCGCCGCCGTCGAGCGGGTGCCGCTGCACAGCTTTGCCATCCCCCGCCGCACCGGTGGCAAGCCGCAGTACAATCCCCGCCTGATGTTGGCCCTGCTGATCTATTGCTACGCCAACGGCCTGTTCTCGTCCCGTCGTATCGAGCGTGCCACCTACCGCGACATCGCGGTCCGCTTCATTGCCGCCAACCAGCATCCCGACCACGACACGATCGCGACCTTCCGCCGGACCAACGCACAGGCCTTCGAGGCGGCGTTCCTGCAGGTGCTGCTGCTGGCTCGCGAGACCGGGCTTTTGCGCCTGGGCACGGTGTCGATCGACGGCACCAAGATCGACGCCAACGCCTCCAAGATCCGCTCCGTGCGCTACGACCGGGCGGTCGCGTTGCGCGAGCGGCTCGCCGCCGACATCGCGGCGCTCACCGCGCAGGCCGAGGCGGCCGATGCCGAGCCCGATCCCCAGGCCTTGCCCGGCGAACTGGCCCGACGCGACGTGCTCAAGGCCAAGCTCGACGAGGCCTGCGCCCGCCTCGAAGCCCAGGCGCAAGCCGAGGCCGATGCGGCCCGCCCCGCCTACGAGGAGAAGAAGGCCGCCCATGCCGCCCGCAAGGGCCGGCGCGGCCCACCGCCGTCACCCCCCGACCCGACCCCGCCGGCCGACCGTCAAAGCAACCTCACCGATCCCGACTCGGCGCTGATGCGCCGCTCCAGGACGGCCGAGTACCGGCAGGCCTACAACGCGCAGGCGGTGGTGTGTGCCGAGGGCTCCCAGCTCATCCTGGCCACCGGCCTGAGCGCCAGCGCCTCGGACGCGCCGAGCCTGGCCCCGACCATCCTGGCGATGGAGCCCACGCTCGGCCTGCCGGCCGCCGTGCTGGCCGATTGCGGCTTTGGCAGCCGCGAGGGCGTGGAACAGTTGCAGGCCCGCGGCATCGACCCCTTGGTGGCGATCGGGCGCACCCAGCCGCACCGTCCCTACGACTTCCGGCCACCGCCGGCCGTCAAACCCGAGCGGCAGATCAAGGAGCCCTGGCGTCTGGACATGAAGGCCAAGCTGGAGACACCCGATGGTCAGGCTCTCTACAAGCGCCGCAAGCAGACCGTGGAACCCGTCTTCGGCATCATCAAGAGCGCCATGGGCTTCCTGCGCTTCCACCTGCGCGGCCTCGGCCCCGTCGCCGGTGAATGGACCATCGTCGCCCTCGCCTACAACTGCCGGCGCCTCCACCGCTTGTGCCACGCCTGAGACCTCACGGCCCGCGCCACCCCCGCAAACGACACGCCCGTCAGATCAAAATACCAATCCGACAGGCTGCTAG
>NZ_SACP01000072.1 GCF_004004555.2 Methylobacterium oryzihabitans | reverse complement strand
TCAGGTGCGCTCCCGGGCGAGGGCGTCGAGGGCGGGCGCGAGGCCGCGCCACGAGAGCGGGATCGTCACCTCCTGGCCGCCGGCATCCCGGATCAGGATCCGGCCGGGCTGCTCGGTGCCGCGCCAGCGCCTCAGCACCTCGTCCCTGACCGGAGCGTCCGCCAGGCAGCCGCCGGGCAGGCAGCGCCGCCAGGGCAGGTCGAGCACCGGGGCCTTGAGGTCCTTCTCGTCCAGGGCGATGCGCACGCTCGACGGGAAGCTCACCGCCGCCGGCAGCAGGGCGGTCATGCGCAGCTCCGCCTCGCCCGGCGCGCGGCCGACCGCGACCTGCGCGATCGGGGCGGTCTGTCCCTGCACCTGCACCACCTGGGAGACCTCGCACAGGCGCGTCGCGGCCTCGCCGGTGCCGACGCGCTGGCAGCGCAGCATCCAGTCGCCGTAGCTCGCGGTGGTCGTGCCGGGCTCGGCCGGGACCGGCGGCGCGCCCTGCGCCGCCGACGGCTTGGTGCCCGGCGCCTGGGACTGGGCGTCCGGCGGGGCCTGACCGAGCAGGGCCGCGAGGCCGGAACGGCGCGAGCGGACGGCCTTCCGGGCCGGGAAGGGGATCATGCGGCGGCGTCCTGGACCCGGGCGGCGGGCGCGGGGCCGGCCGGCTCCGGCGGGGCGAAGACGAGGGCGAAGTCGGCGACCGCCTGCAGGCTGACCAGATGGGCGTGAACCGCCGCGAGCCCGCCCTCCCGGTGCAGGCGCAGAAGGCCGTCCCCGGGCAGCGCGGCCAGCGCCGCCTCGTCGACCCCGAGCACGCCATGCAGGGCGTGGCTCTCTCCGGTGGCCGGATCCCGCCCCTGCACGGTGACGGCCCGCAGCAGCCCGAGATCCTGAAGCGTTCGGCCGAACGCCGCGGTGCGCCGCGCCGCCTCCGCGTACTCGATCATCAGCCGCATCCGTTCCTGCAGCAGCGGGGTGTCGCGGCCGTCCCCCTGGAACAGCGGCGCGTATCCGGGCGGATCCGCCGCGTCGGCCTCGCGGCGGACCGCCTCGCTGGTGTCGTCGAGGCAGACCAGCGGCGGAGCCTCGCCGGTCTCGCCGAGGATGAAGGGGTAGCGCCGCAGGTAGGCCGGCAGGTAGCGCCCGCTCCAGGCGCCGGCCTCGTCGACCAGGGCGCAACGGCCGGGCACCAGGCCGGTGAGGAACACCGGGGTCGGGCCGTGGCTCTCGGCAACGAACAGGATCGGCAGGTGGCGGCAGGCCGGTTCGAACTCGTCGACGACCGCCGGAACGAGGTGGCTGATGCGGGCGAAGCCGAAGCGCTGCGGCCGCGCGAGGTGCAAGTCGCGGTGGACCTCGCGGTCGAGGGGGACGGCGGCGCGGTAGAACAGGGGCAGGAGGCTCATCGGGGCGGGCCGATCCGGTTCGTGGGTCAGGGGGCGGGGGCGGGCGGGCCGGCCTGGGGGCGCGGGGCGGGGGCGAGCGGCGCCAGGAAGCAGCCGCCCTGCCGGCCGGTGCAGACCAGCGTGGCGTCGAAGCGCGGGTCGGAGACCCGCAGCACCCCCTCCGGCCCGGCCACGAGCCGCAGCGGCAGGTCCGGCTCGACCGGGCGCGCGTCGAGGCGCGCGGCCCGCTCGGCGGTGCTGGCCAGGCCCGTGGCGTCGACCGCGACCGCGACCGGCGCGGGCCGGGACGGCCGCGCCAGCACCGCGAGCTCGGCCCCGACGAAGTCGAGGACGTAGTCCGCCGGCGCCGCGAGGCTGCCCTGGGTGATGCGGTACGGGCCCGGCGCGCCGTCCGCCCCGGCCGTGCTCGCCAGCGCTCCCGTCAGGCGGTCGCCGTTGACCAGCCCGCGCCCGCCCAGCGTGTAGGTCAGGACCGGGTCGGGATCGCCGACGAGGCGGGTGAGCGGGTCGGCGGTGACCACGAGGGGGCGCGGCGCGACCGTGAAGGTGCCGGCCTGCGTCGCGACGATCCGGTAGTTGGGATTGGCGAGCCAGCCCGTCACTGTCAGCGGGTAGGTGCCGGCGGGGCTGGCGGCGTCGAGGCGCAAGCCGCTCGACAGGCCGGTGAGCACGCCGACGCCCTCGCCGGGGGCGAGGCCTGTGGCCGACAGGCCCGGATCGACCGGGGCGTCGCCGTAGGTCGAGCGCCCGTCGTTGGCGCGCACGGTCACGCCCGCCGGGGCGATGGTGAGGGTGGCGGCTGGCGGCAGGGCGTAGTTCGCCGCCGAGCCGTTGCCGCCCGTCACCGCGA
>NZ_SACP01000071.1 GCF_004004555.2 Methylobacterium oryzihabitans | reverse complement strand
CCGCCGCTGGCGCGGTCGTACAGGATGCGGTCGCTGGCATCGACCGGCCCGGCCGAGAGGTCCTTGAACGCGGCGGCGTTGAGGGCGCCCTTGGGCAGGGCCGCGAACACGCCCGAGGACAGCTCGATCCTGTCGCTGCCGGAGACGAAGTCGGTGACGTGGTCGATCCCGCCGGTGACGAGCGCTGTGTCGAACACGAAGGTGTCGGCACCGTCGAGCCCGGTCAGCGTGTCGGCGCCGCCGCGTCCGTTGATCCGGTCGTCGCCGTACCCGCCCTGGACGCGATTGGCGAACTCGTTGCCGGTGAGCGAGACCGCCGGCGCGGGGGTGAAGCCGTCGAGAAACTTGTTCGCGGCCAGACCCTCGATCTCCTGGCCGGCTTCCAGCGTGTAGCTGGTCCTCGCCACCACCGTGTCGTTGCCGCCGCCCCGGCGCTCGATCACGCGGTCTCCGGCATCGTCGACCTCGTAGACGTCGTCGCCGCCGCGCCCCATCATCACGTCGGCGCCGGCGCCGCCCTGGAGGCTCTCGCTGGCTTCGCCCCCGCGCAGGGTGTCGGCGAAGCGCGAGCCGGTCACCCATTCGATGCTGCTGTAGCGGTCGCCGGCCGCGTACCCGCCGGCGCCGGTGCCGGTGCCGAGGTCGACCACGACCGCCGAGGTGGAGAAGTCGTAGCCGAGGCGGTCGATGCCGCCTCGGCCGTCGAAGGAGTTGGCGGCGGCGTCGGCGGTGAAGCGGTCGCGGCCGTCGGTCCCGATCGCGTTCTCGATCGAGGTCAGGGTGTCCCAGGCCGTTCCGTCGGCGGCGCCGCGGCCGTTGACGAGATCGACGACGGAGCCGGCCGCGCCGGCATAGCTCACGGTGTCGCTGCCGGCGCCGCCGATGAGGGTGTCGCCGCCGCCCGATCCCGCAAGGGTGTCGTTGCCGCCCCAGCCCCACAGGAGGTTGGCGGCGGCGTTGCCGGTGAGCACGTCGTCGAAGTCGCTGCCGTTCAGGTTCTCGATGCCGACGAGCACGTCGCCCTGCGCGTCGCCGCCGGTGCCGGTGCCGGTCAGGAGGCTGACGGTGACGCCCGCCGCGGACCCCAGGTAGTGCGCGGTGTCGGTGCCGGCGCCGCCTTCCAGCGTATCGGCCCCGGCGCCGCCCTGGAGCCAGTCGTTGCCGCCGTAGCCATTCAGTCTGTTGGCGCCGGCATCGCCGGTGAGCACGTCGGTGTAGTTGCTGCCGAACAGGTCCTCGATGCCGGTGAGCACGTCGCCCTCGGCGTCGCCGCCGAAGCCCCGGCCGGTGGCGAGGCTCACCGAGACGCCGATCGTCGAGTCGCTGTAGCTCACCTGGTCGATGCCGGCGCCGCCGTCGAGGGTGTCGGCGCCGCCGCCGCCCTTCAGGGTGTCGTTGCCGTTGAAGCCTTCGAGCCTGTTGGCGCCGGCATCGCCGTGAAACCAGTCGGCGTAGCTGCTGCCCTGGAGGTTCTCGATCCCGACGAGGACGTCGCCGTCGGCTTCGCCGGCCATGCCCTTGCCGCCCTGGAGGCTCGCGCTCACCCCCGCGCCGGCGAGGCGATAGCTGACGGTGTCGTTGCCGGCGCCGCCGTCGAGGGTGTCGGCGCCGCCGCCGCCCTTCAGCAGGTCGTCGCCGTTGAAGCCCTGGAGCTTGTTGGCCCCGGCATCGCCGACGAGGCTGTCGTCGTGGTCGCTGCCGACGACGTTCTCGATGCCGACGAGGACATCGCCCTCGGCATCGCCGCCGCTGCCCCGCCCGGTGGAGAGGTTCACCGTGACGCCCGCGGCGGAATTGCTGTAGCTGACGGTGTCGTTGCCGGCGCCACCATCCAGGGTGTCGGCGCCGCCGCCGCCCTTCAGCATGTCGTTGCCGTTGAAGCCTTCGAGCCTGTTGGCGCCGGCATCGCCGATCAGCGTATCGCCGGAGTTGCTGCCCTGCAGGTTCTCAATGCCGCCGAGCGTGTCGCCCTGAGCATCGCCGCCGGCCCCCTTGCCGGTTTCGAGGCTGACGAGGACGCCGCTCGTCGAGGCGAGGTAGCTCGCGGTGTCGATGCCCGCGCCGCCGGCCAGGGTGTCGGCGCCGCCGCCGCCCTTCAGCGTGTCGTTGCCGGCGCCGCCGTCGAGGTAGTCGTTGCCGGCGTAGCCGAAGAGGGTGTCGTCGCCGCCGGCGCCCTTGAGGGTGTCGTCGTTGACGTCGCCGCCAAGGCTCTCGGCAGCTTCCGTCCCGTTCACGCGCGTTCCCGTGGCCATGGTCCGCTCCCGATGTCCTACCCTTGCGGGGCTCTTGGATCCGGCCGGCGCTATGGAGCGGCCGGCGACAGGTGTCATCCATCGGACGTGGGAGGCGGTGGCGCGGTGCGGGCGCGCACGCCGATCCGGGCCGGCCGGGCGGCCGGTGCGGCCCGGCGTGCGCGCCC
>NZ_SACP01000070.1 GCF_004004555.2 Methylobacterium oryzihabitans | reverse complement strand
CGAGTCCGGCACGCGGAGCGCGCCGCTGCCGCCGGCGCGCGCCGGCGGCAGCGGCGCGCTCCGCGTGCCGGACTCGATCGCCGCGCGCCTCGGCGGCGGCGCCACCCTGGCGGCCCATGGCCGGCGCCGGACCGTCCTCGCCTGGATCCTGTGGGCCGCCCTGGTGACGGCGCTCGCCGGCCCGCGCCTCGTGCTGCCGGCCGCGGCCCTGCCGGCCTCCGGCCGCGAGATCGTGCTGGCGCTCGACCTGTCGGGCAGCATGGAGCGGGTCGACTTCTCGATCGAGGGCCGCAACGTCTCGCGGCTGGCCGCGGTCAAGCGGGTCGGAGCCGAGTTCCTGCGCCGCCGGGCCGGCGACCGCATTGGCCTCGTGGTCTTCGCCGACCAGGCCGACGTCGCCGCCTCGCTCACCTTCGACACCGAGGCCGTCGCCCGGACCCTGGAGGAGGCGCGGGTCGGGCTCGTCGGCCGCTCGACCGGCATCGGCGACGGCCTCGGCCTCGCCCTCAAGCGCCTCGACGCGGCGCCGGGCCGGTCGAAGGTGGTGGTCCTGCTCTCGGACGGCGCCAACAATGCCGGCCAGACGACGCCGCACGACGTCGCCGAACTCGCCCGCGAGCTCGGCATCCGCGTCCACACCATCGCGCTGGGCCCGCGCGAGACCGGCGAGGCCGACGGCGACCCCGACGTGGTCGATGCCCGGGCGCTGCGCGACGTCGCCGAGACCAGCGGCGGACGGGCGTTCCGGGTCCGCACCACCGACGACCTCGCGGCGGTCGCCGAGTCCATCGACGAGCTGGAGGCCGACCGCGCCCCGGCCCCGCCGGTGCCCCTGCGCCGCGACCTGTGGCCCTGGCCCGGGGCGCTGGCGCTCCTCACCGCCGTGGCGCTGCTGCTGACGAGGCGCGGGGCATGAGGGCGGATCGTCGTGAGTGGCGTCGTCGTGGTGGCCGGTCGAGAGCTGCGACTCCGACCCTCCCTCCTCTGCGGCAGGGCTGTCCGGAAGACAGAATGGACACGGGGTCCTCCTCTCCCCGCGGGCGGGGAGAGGGCTGCGTCTCCGTTCAGGAGATGCAGCAAGCCCGCAGGGCGAGGGTGAGGGGGAGGTGCCGGATGAGGCTCCTCCCCCTCACCCTCGCTTCGGCTGCGCCTGCGCTCACGGCGGACCCGACGAGGGGTCCGCCGTCCTCTCCCCGCCCGCGGGGAGAGGAGAAATCCCGCGCCACATCCTTCCCCGGACAGACCTTCGCAGCGGGGGAAGGACTCGCGCCCACCCGCAACCACCCCCCACCCCCGGAGCCCCCATGAGCGAGGCGCTGACTCTCCTGCGCCCGTGGTGGCTGCTCGCCCTGCCGCTCGTCGCGCTGCTGGCGTGGCGGGCGGCGCTGCACGCGGCGCCGCTCGGGGACTGGGTGCGGGCGGTCGATCCCGCGCTGCTCGCCGCCCAGGCCGCCCGCGGCGCCGTGCGGCCGGGGCGGCGGCAGGCGCAGGGGGCGCTGGCGGTGCTCGCGGCGCTGCTCGCCCTCGCCCTGGCGGGACCGGCGGTCGAGCGGCCGGAGGCCGGCGGCTTCCGCAACCTCGACGCCACCGTGATCGTCCTCGACCTGTCGCGCTCGGTCGCCGAAGGGGGCGGCTTCGGCGAGGCGCGGGCCGCCGCGCAGGCGGTCGCGGAGGCGGCCGGCACCCGCTCGGTCGCCCTCGTGGTCTATGCCGGCGACGCCTATCTCGCCGCCACCCCGACCACCGACCGCGAGGCGCTCGGCTCGGTGCTGTTCGCCCTCGACGGCGGCACGGTGCCGGATGCCGGCAGCAGCCCGGCCCGGGCGCTGGCCCTCGCCCGCCGGGTGCTGGGCGAATCGGGCGCCGTCGCCGCCGACGTGGTGCTGGTGTCGGACGGCGGCGGCATCGACGCCGCGGCCAGCCAGGAGGCCGCCGCCCTGGCGCGGGAGGACGGCCATAGCCTCCACACCCTGTTCGTGCCCGGCCGCGCCCTACCGCCGGGAGCGCCGCGGCCCGACCGGACCGCGCTCGCCGGCCTCGCGGCGGCGGGAGGCGGTACGGCCGGCGAGGCCGGGGCGCCCGCCGCCGTGCTCGCGGCGGTCGGCGAATCGGTGCCGCGGCGGCTGGCCCGGGGCGGGCTCGCGGTTCTGGCGTGGCAGGATTGGGGGCGCTGGCTGCTGCTACTCGCCCTCGTGCCGGCCCTGCTGCTGTTTCGCCGGAGCGCCTGATGGCCACCGTCCGCCCCGGTCCGGCCGTCCTGACCGCCCTCGCGCTCGTTCTTCTCGCCCTCGGCTGGCCCGGAGCTGCGGCGGCGCTGGCGCCCGATCCGGCGTGGCGCGGCACCGCGCTCTACGCCGCCGGGCGCTACGGCGAGGCGGCGGCCTCCTTCGCGGCGGTGCCGGGGGCTCGGGCGGCCTACA
>NZ_SACP01000006.1 GCF_004004555.2 Methylobacterium oryzihabitans | reverse complement strand
CGCCGCGGCTCGCCCGCAGCAGCCGGCGGGCCGCCTCGGCACGGGCGGCCTCGGCCTCGGGCGGCGCGAGCAGCCCGCGGGCGGCGTCGCGGTCGATCTCGCGGAGCTGGTCCTCGTAGAACCCGGTCTCGGTCGCCAGGACGACGGCCTGGGCCGCGACCGGGACCGGCCGGCGCGACATCGGCCACAGCAGGGCCAGGACCGCGGCGCCGGTCATGAGCGCCAGGATGAACCAGATTGCCGTCATCGGGCCGGTCTAGCGGTCCGGGTCTCCGGGTTCGATCGCACGGAGCGGCGACACGGTGTCACTGCGCCGGGATCCGGAGGATGGCCCCGAGCCGGTGCCGTCCCGGAGAGACCGCTCCGGCACGGCCCGCCGGGGCGGGGACCGTGCGGAGGAGTAGGCTCAGACCGGCCATTCCAGATCGCGGGCGCGATCGGCCAGGGACAAGAACGCAGCAGCACAGGACAGGTGCAAGATCGCGAGCCAGAGCATGTGATTTCCAGACGCTGGTATCCGGAGCGAGGGCGCCGCGCCTGCCTCCCAGAAGCGGTTGAGATTATTTATTCAGCAAAATGCCCCTATTTTGCAAGCACCCGTCGCCGGTCATGAGAGATATTTTTCCGACCTGTCCAAGCCGCATCCTCTGTGCATGACTTTCCACCAGGATGTAGACTTTGCGAGATCCCCACTCCGAACAATCCAGTTCGCACGAATGCTGCGATCCGGTTCACATGCCGTGCATCTTTCACCGAAATTCATCAATCAAGAAGCAGGCAGATAGAACTTATGCGATCATCCGCCGACAGATAAGGCAAGCCAACCAAATCCCGGTGCGACGAATTTACTTAGCGGAACCGAATTTTGGAGTTCGATGCAGCGAAACCCGCGCGATCCGCAAGACATTCTGAGCGCGCCTCATCCAGAAGATCGATCGCGGTCTTCTACCATCCGGCCTCGGACCGGGGCGGATAGGAAGGCCGCCGCCGCCTGATGGGAAATGATGCATGCGGAAATGTACGTAGGAACTATTCCGCCGATGCGCAGCGCGCCGAGCCCGATTCGGCGGCGTCGCACCAGCCCTGCCCCGTCCACAGCCGGACCTGCACCGTGGCGGTGCCGTCGGCGATGGTGATTCGGTTGTAGGCGTTCGGCTCGTTGCCACGCAGACGTGTGGAGGTCGCCGAGCCCGCCTGCACGGCGAGCAGCCGCGTGGGATGGGTCGAGACCTCGCTGCGGTTCAGCTCGGCCCGGGGCGGTCCGTCCGGGTTCGGGGCGGCGAAGCGGGCATAGCCGCGGTGCAGGTGTCCGGCGAGGGTCAGGCCGACTCCGTGGCGCTGGAAGGCGGCGAGCGCCTCGTCGGCCCGGCCGACGAGGCGGGCCTCCTCGTCCCAAGGCGGCGGCATGAACGGGTGGTGGGCGACCACGATGCGGAACAGCCCCGGCGGCAGGACGGCGAGCCGCGCCTCGGTGCGGCGGATCTGCGCGCGGGTGATCTTGCCCTGCGACCAGTCGGTCTCGGGCGCCCAGGTCCGCACGGTGTTGAGGCAGACGACCGCGATCTCGTCGTCCTGGAACACCGGCTCGGTCTCGGGGGCGATATAGCGCCGGTAGCGCCGGAACGGGTGGAAGAACCGCTGCCAGAGATGGAACGGCGAGATGTCGTGGTTGCCCGGCACCGCCAGCCACGGGCGCGGCAGCCGGGCCATGAAGGCCTGCGCCTCGGCGTACTCGCTGCGCCGCGCCCGCATGGTGAAGTCGCCCGACGCGATGACGAGGTCGGGCGGCTCGCGGTTCAGTTCCTCGACCAGCCCTTCGACGACGGCCGGGTCGGTGCGGCCGAAATGCAGGTCGGAGATGTGGGCGATGCGTCTCACGGGCGGTTCCCCGGCAGGGAGTGGCGGGACGGGGCGGTCGGCGGGGGGCTCAACTCTGCATCTCCGTCCTGTCGGGCCTTCGGGCAGCCCGGCTCCAGTTAGGGCACACCGGCAGTCCGGACGAGGACGCTCCTCAGCAGACTTGCGTTGGCAGGCCAACGCTTCGTCCGCTTAGATGTTTGTTTCGCCGCAGATTTTTGTCGGAGAACCGGCTACCACTTTTGCGAAATCTGCTTAGCGCTTCGGGGCCGGCGCCTTCGGCTCGCGCGCCTCCTCGATCGTCTCGGCCTTCTCCTCGTCGGTGTCGCCGCCCTGCTCGATGGTGCGGTCGGGGTCGGCCACCAGCTCGCGCAGGATCGCCACCAGCCGGGCGCACTCGGCCGGGCGCTTGTGGGCGTCGAGGATGATCGCCGCGTCGCGCAGGGTGCGCAGGTCGCGCACGGTCTGCGCGTTGGCCGATTCGCGCAGCTCGGGCTTGCGGGCGATCTCGTCCTCGAGCCGCAGGCCGACCACGTCGCAGCCCTTGCCCGGCTCGGCCGTCGCGGCGACAGGCTTCGCGGTCCCGGCCGCATCCGGCACCGATCGAGTCTGGGCCGAGGCGACGGTCGCGAGGACGAGGCAGACGCCGAGGGAGGCCAGCGCGCGCATGGGAAGACGACTCCTGTGTGATGGAAAGACCGGCCGCTCAGTGGCCGAGGATGCGGTTGGCGAGGGCGACGATCTGGCTCGGGCGGTAGGGCTTCGGGACGAAGACCGAGCCGGACACCGCCTCGCCGTCGTGCAGGGACTGGCGGCCGCCTGAGGTGTAGACCACCGGCAGCGTCGGGTGATGGCGGCGGGCGTCGCGAGCGAGGGCGACGCCGTTGGTGTTGCGGGCGAGGTCGATGTCGGTGAACAGCATGTCGACCTCCTCCTGCGCGAGGATGCGCCCGGCCTCGTCGGCGTCGGCGGCGGTGAGCACGCGGTAGCCTTCGAGGGCCAGGGCCTCCGCGGCGATCTCGCACACCATCGCCTCGTCCTCGACGACGAGCACGGTCTCGATGACGGCCGCGGGGGGAACCATGAATACGGCCGGGGCGAACTGGATCATGACGCAACTCCGTCCAAGGCCCCTCGCCTGAAGGGCCTTCGCCTGAACCGCCCGCCGGAGGCGGTCCCGGCGGGGTGCCGGACCGCGAGCGTGGCCGGCTTTCGTGTCGGGAGAACCGGCGCGGCGGGGCCGATGTTCAGAGACTTTGATGCGAAATGGAGGAGTTTGGTAAGCAAGCGCTTAACCTTGACGGATCGCTCCTTAACGGCGGCCGGAACCCGCGGCGGCCCGGCCGGCCTTGCACCGGCCGCCCCCATATGAGACCCAGCCCCGAAGACCGATGCCCCACGCGGGGCCGAGGCACAGGTCCAGGCCGATCCCAGGGTTGACCCGATGAGCGCCACCGCCGCCCCCTCCCTCACCGAGCACGTCGCCGAGATCGCGGCCGGCGCCCACGTCGCGGCGGCCCACTGGCTCGGAGACCGCGTCGCCCTGGCGCTGGCCGACGGCGTCGTGCTGCTCGCCGGCGACGGCGGCGAGACCCGGGTCGAGGCGCATCCCGGCGGCGGCATCCTGGTCGCGGCCGGCGACGGCGCGCGGCTGGTGACCGGGGGCGACGACGGCCGCGTGGCCGCCACCCGCGCGGACGGCACCCGCGAGGAGATCGGCGGGTCGGGCGGCGCCTGGATCGACGCGCTCGCCCTGCACCCGGACGGCGCCGTCGCCTACGCCGCGGGCAAGGCGGTGGTGGCGCGCGACGCCAAGGGGCGCGAGCGGACCTTCCAAGCCCCCTCCACCGCCCGCGGCCTCGCCTTCGCGCCCAAGGGCTTCCGCCTCGCGGTGGCGCATTACGGCGGCGCCAGCCTGTGGTACCCGAACCTCGACACCGCGCCCGAGCCGCTGACCTGGAAGGGCTCGCACATCGACGTGACCTGGTCGCCCGACGGCCGCTTCGTCATCACGACGATGCAGGAGAACGCTCTACACGGCTGGCGCCTCCAGCCCGACCGCGGCCACATGCGGATGAGCGGCTACCCGGCCAAGGTCCGTTCCACGGCGTGGTCCGCCGACGGGAACTGGCTCGCCACCAGCGGCGCCGAGGGGGCGATCGTGTGGCCGTTCGATTCCAAGGAAGGCCCGACCGGCAAGCAGCCGCGGGAATGCGGCGTGCGCCCGGCCCGGGTGTCGCGGGTGGCGTTCCACCCGCGCTCGCCGGTGCTGGCGACCGCCTACGAGGACGGCTGCATCCTGCTGGTGCGCTTCACCGACGCCTCCGAGCTGCTGGTGCGCCCGGCCGTCCGCGGCAGCGGCGTCACCGCCCTGGCCTGGGACCGCAAGGGCGAGCGCCTCGCCTTCGGCTGCGCCGACGGCGCCGCCGGCGTGCTCACCCTGCCGCGCTGAGCCGTGGGCCTCCTCGGGGCGTTCCGGCGCCGCCGGCCGGACGAGGCCGAGGCCCGCGCGCGGGTCGCCGCCTGGGTGCGGGAGATCGGCGGCTTTCCCCCGGAGGTCGCGGTCTCGGTGAACGAGATCGTCTGCCCCGACCCCGCCTGCCCGGGCACCGAGACGGTGATCCTGGTCATGGTGCCGTCGCGCCCAACCCGCGCCTGCAAGGTCCCGGCGCCGGTCGAGGCGGTGGAGCGCGAACAGGTCGTCCGGGCCCTCGCCACCTGATCGAGGTGTTGCATCGCGTCCCCGGTGTTGCGCCGCATCTACAGCGTCGCGGGCCGCGGCTCGACTACGAGGGGTGTCCGGGCGCAGCCCTGACGCACCGGTTCCGTGGATTCGCAGGACCATGCCGCGCCCGCCCGCCTCCGCCCCGAGCGATCCCGCCGCCGACGCGGCGGCCCTGCTGCGGCGCATCGGCTTCTTCGGCCTCCTGGTGCTGCTGCCGCTCGCGGCCCTGGTGTCGCGGCGCGCGATCGTGATCCTGGTGCCGATCGGGCTCGCGCTGCTGATCCTCGCGGCGTTCATCGACGGGGGCGGCGTGCGGCCGGTCGCCGCCGGCCTGACCCGGATCCTCGCCTCGCGGGCGGCGATCGCCGGGGGCATCCTCGCCGGCTGGTGCGCCCTCTCGCTGATCTGGACGCCGTTCCCGGGACCGGCGGGCGAGCGCCTGCTCAACTTCGCCGCCACGGTCGGGCTGACGATCGCCGGCTACGTCGCGCTGCCGGAGCGGATGCGCTCGGCCAACCTCTACCTCCTGCCGCTGGGCGTCGGGCTGGCCGGGCTCGGCGGCGCGGTGCTCGGCCCGTTCGGCGGCGCGATCCTGCCGGCGGGCTTCGACGACGACAGCGCCCTGGAGCGGGCCGCGATGCTGATCGCCCTGCTGCTGTGGCCCGCCGTCGCGTGGCTGCGCTCGCGCCACCGCAACGCCGGCGCGCTGGCGGTCGCGGTGGCGGCGGCGCTCGCCCTGGCGCTGGCCCCGCGGGCGATCCCGCTGCTGTCGCTGGCGGCCGGCGCGGCGGCCTACGCCCTCGCGACCTGGGACCTGCGCCGGGGCGTGCGGGTCGTCGCCGGCCTCGCCGCCGGCCTCGTGGCCCTCGGCCCCGCCCTGCCCTTCCTGCTGCGGCCGCTGCTGGCGCCCCTGCTCGGCGCCGCCGACCCGACCGTGCAGTCGCTGAAGGTCTGGATGCGGATCGTGACCGGCGAGCCGCTGCGCCTCATCACCGGCCACGGCTTCGAGACGGCGCTCCGCGGGCGGATGGTCGGGCTGCTGGCCCCGAACGCCCCGTCCTCGCTGCTGTTCGAGATCTGGTACGAGCTCGGCATCGTCGGCGCCTTCGCGGCGGCGTTCCTGCTGTGGGGCGCGATCCGGCAGTCGGGCCGCGACCATCCGGTGCTCACCCCGGGCGCGATCGGCACCGCCGCCACGGCCTTCGCCTCGGCCTGCCTCGGCATCGGCACCACCACGGCGTGGTGGGTGACCAGCGTGGCGCTCGCGGTGCTGGTCTTCATCGCGGTCGAGCGCGGGCAGTTCCGCACCGCGCGCCCGAAGGCGAGCGCGCTGCCGACCCTCAAGGCCCGGTGATCCCCTCCTCCGGGCGGCCCAGCACCGGGACCTGCGGCGCGGCGTCCCGCGGCAGGTGGCCGGCGAGGCGCGGATCGGGGATGACCTCGACCGCGCGGGCATAGGGCGCGAAGCCGCAGCGGCGGTAGAAGCCGAGGGCGGCCGGGTGGTCGAGGGTGCAGGTGTGCAGCCACACCCGCGCGACCGTGCCGCTCCAGGCCCGGCGCAGGGCCTCCGCCATCAGCCGCGGGCCGGTGCCCCGCCCGGTCGCCTCCGGCACGAGGCCGAAGAACGCGATCTCGACCTCGCCCGGAACCCGGCGGTCGAGCTCGACGAGGCCGACATCCTCCCCCGCCCGGGTCAGCGCCAGGGCCGAGACCGCCGGATCGGCGAGGATGCGCGCGAGCCCGGCCTCGTCGAGGCGCCGCCGGCTCGACCACAGCCACGGCTCGCCGATGCGGGCGTAGAGCGCCCGGTAGCGGGCGAGGTCCGCGCCGATCGGCTCCAGCGGCGGCGGCGCGCCGGGCACCGGGGCGGGCGGGCGGCGCATCTCCAGGTAGGTCACCACCGCCGCGACGTGGGTCGGCGGGATCGGCGTCAGGCCGTCGAGGGCGAGAACGGGCGGGGTCATCGCGGTCCCGGATCGAGGAAGGCGGGCGCGTCGCCGGGCCGGACCGGGGCGTCGACGGAGGATGCCCGGCGCAGCGACATGCGTTAAGAGCTTTGCCTTATTCCCCTGTCCCCGTGAACGCGCCCCACCTGGGAGCGTTGTCGCAGCCGGACCGGGCCGGAACCCACGCCATGAACGATCCATCGGGCCAGAGCGACACGGCGCAGGGGCGCCGGTTCGCGGCCGCGCACGAGGCCCCGCCGGCGGTCACGCGGATGCTCGCCCGGCCGGGCGCCCCGGCGCTGGAATGGATCGAGGCGCGCCCCGGCGGCAAGGCGCAGGGCGCCCCGCTGCTGTTCGTCCACGGCGCCTTCGGGGGCGCCTGGATCTGGGGCGAGATCTTCCTGCCGCACCTCGCCCGGCGCGGACGGCGGGCGGCCGCGATCAGCCTGCGCGGCCACGGCCGCAGCCAGGGTGCCGCCCGGCTGCGGGAGACCGGGCTCGGCGACTACCTCGACGACGTCCGGCACGCGATCGCGCAGTGGCCCGAGCCGCCGGTGGTGGTCGGCCACTCCCTCGGCGCGCTGCTCGCCCAGCGCCTGATCGGCCAGGTGCCGATGCGCGGGCTCGCCCTGCTGGCGCCGCTGCCGCCGGAGGGCCTGTCGGTGATCGGCGCCCAGATCGCCCTCACCGATGTCGGCTTCTGGCTCGAATCGCTCGCCGGGTCGCTGCTGCCCGGGCGCGAGCCGGCCCAGGCGCTGTCGATGCACTGGCTGTTCTCGGAGGGGCTGCCGGTCGCCGAGGCGCGCCGCTACGCCGCCCGGATGTCGGCCGAGAGCCCGCTCGCCCTCGCCGAGGCGCACTGGCCGCTGCCGACGCTCCCCGCCGCCCTGCTCGGCCTGCCGGCCCTGGTGGTCGGGGGCGGGCTCGACCGCATGATCTGGCCGGTGACGACCTGGCGCACGGCGCTCTACCACGGCGCCGAGCACCACACGGTCGCCGACATCGCGCATTTCCTCCAGCTCGACCGCGGCGCCGAGGGCGTCGCCCGCCTGCTCCTCGACTGGCTCGACCGCCGCGGGCTCTAAATGGAAACCGGCTTGCAACCGATTGATCTTACATCCAATTTTTGAGTGCGGGATCCCCTCTCCCGAGTGGGAGGGGGAGACCCGCGCCGAGACGAAAACTGCTTCGATGGCGGCAACAGGTGCAGAAAAGCCGCGACCCCGCTTCGTCCGCAAGGGACGGCCAGGCCGGTGTGCAACTGAGACCAACGGTCGTTGAAAACGACCTTTGGTTCCGCTCTAAATTTCTTGCCAAGCCTTTGGCTTGCAATCAACAATTCGAGATGGGTCAACGGCCCGTTGCGTCAGCATCTTGGGCCGTTGGCATGAAAGCCTGCTTGACTCTCGATCTAAAGAATAAGCACTCCTTTCCCGGGCGACTGAAACGAAGTGGAAGGAGATCCGGGATCCAGCACAAGAAATCGCGCAGCGTCCGTACTCAGTCATAGCGCTGGCAGACTGAGCCGCTCCGCGGCAATTTTCTTGCTGGGTCCCGGATCTCCTTCCGCTAACGCTACAGTCGTCCGGGAAAGGGGTGCTTCGCGCGGTTGATACGATGAGCCGCCACGCAAACAGGCTGCGACACGGAAGCCGGACGATTGCTTCCGGACGCGGTATCACCAGCCCGCGCGACCGGCACGAAACCGTCACGATCCCACGGCAGGAGAGGCCGGCCGGCGCCGTGCGGCTTGCGGCCCGCCGAACCCTCGGGCAGAAGCGCCCGACCCAAGCGGATGTGACGGGACCCCATGAAGAAACTTCGCGACTTCATCTGGCCGCTGATCGGTCTCGCCGCCGTGGTGGTCTCGGTCTACCTGCTGTGGAAGCTTCTCCAGGGGCTGTCCTTCGCCGACGTGCAGGCGAGCCTGTCGGCGATCCCGCCGCACCGCTACGCGCTGGCCGCCCTCTCGACCCTCGTCGCCTACGCGGCCCTCGCCTGGTACGACCGCATCGCCCTGCTGCATCTGGGCGTGACGAACATCTCGTGGATGTTCGTGTCGGTGTGCTCGTTCACCACCTACGCGCTGTCGCACAACATCGGCGCCTCGGTGTTCTCCGGCGCGGTGGTGCGCTACCGGGCCTACACCTCGAAGGGGCTCTCCACCGCCCAGGTCGCGGTGCTGGTCGCCCTGTGCTCGTTCACCTTCGGCCTCGGCACGATCCTGCTCGGCGGCGTGGTGCTGACGCTGCTGCCGGACCTGCTGCTGCGGATCAAGGACCTGCTGCCCGGGCCGCTGTCGAACCCGGTCACCGCCCGCACCATCGGGCTCGGCCTGCTCGCCTTCGTGGCGCTCTACGTCGTCGGCTCGATCCTGCACCTCAAGCCGCTGACGATCCGCAGCTTCAAGCTCGAATACCCGCGCCCCAACATCATGGTGCGCCAGCTCATCGCCGCGCCGCTGGAGCTGCTGGGCGCCGCCGGCATCATCTACTTCGCCCTGCCGGAGGCCAACAATCCCGGCTTCCTCGTCGTGCTGGCAGTGTTCCTCGGCTCGTTCTCGGTGGCGCTGGTCTCGAACGCGCCGGGCGGCATCGGGGTGTTCGAGCTCGTCTTCATCACCGCGATGCCGGAGGTACCGAAGGTCGACGTCCTCGCCGCGGTGCTGATCTTCCGCCTGTTCTACCTCCTGATCCCGTTCGCCCTGGCGATCGTCGTGGTGCTGCTGTTCGAGCGCGGGCGCCTCGCCGACGCGATCAAGGGCCGGGCGCAATCGCCCGCCACCGTGCCGCCGCCGCCCGTCGACGGGCCCGGCATCACCCCGGACCTCGGCGCCGGCGCCGCGCCGGCGCGCAAGGCCGGCTGAGCCCGGCATGATCCGGACGCGCCTGCGCCGGGCCCATCTCGGCGTCAGGACGCTGTTTTGCCGGGTGCCGCAGGGCTTCTTCATCCCCTACCGCCATGCCGGCGCGGTCCGGCCGGCGGACTACCCGGCCCTGCGCCCGCTGTTCACCGCCGCCGAGCCCGCCTTCCGCGGCGTGCTCGCGGCGATCGAGGATCACGGGCCCGACCTGCTGCGCATCGCCTCCGGCGGCCCGGGCCTCGTCGGGACGAACCCGGCCCGCTTCACCCAGGACTGGTTCCCGCGCCTCGACGCCTGCGCCGCCTACGCGATCGTGCGGCGCGAGTGCCCGCGCCGGATCGTCGAGGTCGGCTCGGGCCACTCGACCCGCTTCCTGGCCCAGGGCGTCGCCGACGGCGCCCTGGCGGCCCGCATCACCTGCATCGACCCCTCCCCTCGCGCGGCGCTCGCCGGCCTGCCGGGGGTCGAGCACCGGGCGCGGCTGTTCGACGGGGCGGAGGCCGACGCGGCGGTCGCGGCGCTGGGCCCGGGCGACGTGCTGTTCATCGATTCGAGCCACGTCGCGATGCCGGGCTCCGACGTCGACCGCCTCGTCCTCGACGTGCTGCCGCGCCTCGCCGCGGGGGTGCTGATCCACCTCCACGACATCTTCCTGCCCGAGGCCTACCCGGCCGCGTGGGCGTGGCGGGGCTACAACGAGCAGGGCCTCGTCGGGGCGCTGCTCCAGGGCGGCGCCTACCGCCTCGTCTTCGCCAGCCGGGCGGTCGCGGCGGCGGGCCTGCCGGCCGGGTCGGTGGTCGGGCGGCTGCCGCTCCCCGCCGGGGCCTGGGAGTCGAGCCTGTGGCTGCGCAAGGAGGCGCGGCCGGGGTGAGAGCCGCGGGCCCGCACCGTCCCCGCGGGCTCAGGCGGCCCGCACGGTGGCGAGGAAGCGCCGAACCTCGGCCGACAGGTGCTCGGACTGGCGCGACAGCTCGGAGGCCGAGCCGAGCACCTGGCTCGCCGCCGATCCGGTATCCTCCGAGGCGCGCGCCACCCCGGCGATGTTGCTCGTCACCTCCGCGGTGCCGGCCGAGGCCTGCGCCACGTTGCGCACGATCTCCTGGGTCGCCGCGCCCTGCTGCTCCACCGCCGCCGCGATGCCGGCCGCCACGGCGTTGATCTCCCGGATCCGGCCGGTGATCGTCCCGATCGCCGAGACCGCCTGATCCGTCACGCCCTGGATCTCGCCGATCTGCCCGCTGATCTCGTGCGTCGCCCGGGCGGTCTGGTTGGCGAGTTCCTTGACCTCGGCGGCGACGACGGCGAAGCCGCGGCCCGCGGTGCCGGCCCGGGCCGCCTCGATGGTGGCGTTGAGCGCCAGCAGGTTGGTCTGGTCGGCGATCGAGGAGATCAGGCCGACCATGTCGCCGACCCGGTTCGACGTCGCCCGCAGCGCCTCGACGAGCAGCACCGTGCTGTCGGCCTCGCCGACCGCGGCCTGGGCCAGCCCGGCCGAGCCCTGGACCTGACGGCCGATCTCCTGGACGGAGGTGCCGAGTTCCTCCGCCGCCGCCGCCACCGTGCCGACGTTCGAGGCCGCCTCCTCCGCCGCCGCCGCCACGGTGGTGGATTGCGAGGCCGTCTCGGTGGCGGTCGAGGTCAGTTGCTGGGCGGTGGCCTGCAATTCCGTCGCCGAGGACGACACCAGCCCCACGATGCCGCCGACCGCCGCCTCGAAGCCGTCGGCCAGCTCGATCATCGTGCGCCTGCGCTCGGCGGCCGCCGCCTCGTCGGCGCGCCGCTTCATCTCGGCCTCCTCGGCGGCCTTGCGCGCCACCATCGCCTTGATGCCCTCGACGGCGCGTCCGACGGCGCCGATCTCGTCACCGCGCGCCGCTTCCCTGATCTCGGCCTCGATCTCGCCGCGGGCCATGCGTTGCAGGACGTTCACCAGGCCGGCCAGCGGCCGGGTGATCGTGAACACCACGATCGTGCCGGCCAGGGCCAGCGCGGCGGCGAGCCCGGCGAGCGCGGAGCCGATCAGGTTGCGCGTGCCGTTCGTCACATTCTCGGTCGCGCTCGACTTCGCGGCGGCCAATTCCCTGGCCTGGACCTCGGCGCGCTCCGCCATCCACTCGTTCAGCTTGAGGCGGGCGGGAATGCCGACGTCCCGGGCCAGCCGGAAGGCTTCGTCGCGCTGCTGGCGCAGCATGATCTCGTAGACGCGATCGAGGGTCTCGAAATATTTTTCGACGTCCCGGCGGAAGCTCTCGTTCGCGGCGCGGCGCTCGGGGGTGTCGGCCAGCGCGACGAGACGGTCGCTGCCCTGACGCGCCTCGGCCATGGCGGCCTGCTGGCGCGCCTTGAAGCGGGCCTGCACCTGGGGATCGCTCTCGAGCAGCATGTTGCGGTCCATCACCGCGGCCTCGGTGATGCCGCCGCGCAGATGCACCAGCGCATCCAGGCGCGCCGCCTGAACGTTGGCGATCCGGTTCATCTGCTGCGAGAGATCCTGCATCACCGATCGCGAATACGCGATCAGACCTGCCCCGATCGCGATCATGACGGCGAAGGGCAATGCGATCTTGACGGCGATCTTTGCGTTGCGGGCAAGTTTCATCGAGGCTGTTCCACGCGCGTTCCCGTATGACGCAGCGTAATATGCCCATCAGATGCTAATGAAGATTTATTGGTCGGATCTCGATCACGGCGGCCGAACATCCCGAAGACCACGAGGCCATCGATCCGGCCACGGGCGCGCGATTTCACATGCGAGGCGCCCAAGTTGCTTTGGCACGTCTCAATTTCGCTCATCCCGGCTCGGCGTGACGAGGCGGGACGCGGAGCGTGGCGGCGCAGGCCATGCGGCCCGGTCCTCATCCGCCGGGGCGGCCGGTTCGGCGACGGCACGAAAAAACCCGGCACTGTGGCCGGGTCCATCGAACCGTCGAAGGTCTGTCGTCCGGGATCGCTCGGCGATCCTGCGGGATCGCTCGGCGATCCTGCGGGATCGCTCGGCGACCCCGGTTCCGGCTTACGCCGCGACCTGGAGCGCCTTCACCCGCGCGGCGAGGCGCGAGACCCGGCGGGAGGCGGTGTTCTTGTGAACGATGCCCTTCTGCGACGCGCGCATGATCTCGGGCTCGGCGGTGCGAAGCGCCGTCAGGGCGACCGCGTGGTCGCCGGCTTCGATCGCCTCCTCGACCTTGCGCAGGAAGGTGCGCATGCGGCTGCGGCGCGAGCGGTTGATCGCCGTGCGCTTGGCGATCTTGCGGGTCATCTTCTTGGCCGACACTGTGTTGGCCATCGGCAGTCCTCATTCTCGTCTGGCGAGGCCCAGGAGCCCGTCCGGGCCATGGCGGCGTCGCGTGAAAGGCGCTGGAAGCACGGGGAACCCGTCCGGCCGAGCCGGCGGGTCCGTGAGCCGCGGTCTATAAAGGCGGCGGGCCGGAAGGTCAACGCTTCCGTCGGCGGCAAGCCGGGTCCGCCCGCCGGGTCCGCCGGCGTTGCGGCGGGGACCGGCTCCGGGCCACTCTCGCCGGGACCCGACACCGGAAGGAGACCCGCATGACCGACCTGCCGCCGCGCCTCGCGCGCTTCCAGCCCCTGTCCGGCATGGCGATGCCGCGCTTCGCCGGCCTCGCGAGCTTCATGCGGCTGCCGGTGCTCGACACCGCCGCGGCCGTGGCCGAGCCCCTCGACATCGCGCTGTTCGGCATCCCGTTCGACAGCGCCACCACCAACCGGCCGGGCACGCGGCTCGGGCCGCGGGGGATCCGCGAGCAGTCGGCGCTGATGCGGCTGGTCAACCACGTCACCGGCGCCTCGCCCTACGAGACCTGCGCCTGCGCCGACGTCGGCGACGTGCCCGTCAACCCGGCCGACGTGGTCGACACGCTCGGGCGGATCGAGACCTTCGTGGCGCCGCTCGTCGGCGCCGGCATCACCACGCTCGCCATCGGCGGCGACCACCTCGTCACCTATCCGCTGCTGCGGGTGATCGGCCGCAACTCCCCGGTCGGGCTGATCCACATCGATGCCCACAGCGACACCACCGATTCGTATTTCGGCGGCGCCAAGCTCACCCACGGCACGCCGTTCCGCCGGGCGATCGAGGACGGCGTGCTCGACCCGACGCGCACGGTGCAGATCGGCATCCGCGGCACCCTCTACGCCCGCGACGAGCGGCAATGGGCCCTCGACCAGGGCATCCGGATCCTGGAGATGGAGACGGTCATCGCCCAGGGGCTGCCGGCGGTGATCGAGGAGGCACGCTCGATCGTCGGCGCCGGCCCGACCTATGTCAGCTTCGACATCGATTCCCTCGACCCCGCCTTCGCGCCCGGCACCGGCACGCCGGAGATCGGCGGCTTCACCTCCCGCGAGGCGCTGTTCCTGGTGCGCGGCCTGCGCGGCCTCAACCTCGTCGGCGCCGACGTGGTCGAGGTCGCCCCTCCCCTCGACCCGAGCGGCACCACCGCCCTCGTCGGCGCGACGATCGCGTTCGAGCTGCTGTGCCTGCTCGCCGAGGCGCGGGGGCGGCGCGCCTGAGGCGTCAAGGGGCCGGCGGGGCGGGCCGGCGTTTCCACCGCCCCGCCCACCGCGGTGCCCCCGCTCTCGACAAGTGCCGGCGCCGCCGGCGAAACGTCGATCCGCCGCACGACCGCTTCCACGAACCGTTCACGATTCCAGGCCGTTGTGCCGGGACAGGCTGTGGGCGGGGCGTGGGCGGGCCGATCTCTCAACGATCGGTTTACCATCTCGCCAATGGTTCCTGTTGCGAAGCTTCACCAGGGCAGCTTAGTTTTCCCCGGTGCCGCGGTTCGGGCCGCGGGTTCCCGAGCATTTCCAAGCAAGATCCGACACCATCCACCGCCCCGGCGGGCCGGAAGGTCGTGCCGTGGCGCGGCCTGACCGTGAAAAGGGTTCGATTGTGGAGATCCGGTGAACCGGAGCTTTAACACAAACGAGACTTCTTGTTGATAGATCCGAGATAACCACGGGAAAGACGCCGGACGCGGTTGACGTCCGGCGCCGGCCACGAGGCGGCGCGCTCCCCGGACCGGAGCGTGACGAAGAGTCAGCGTATCGGCGTACGGGCCGGCGGCGGGCAGCCGCCACCGGTCCGAGGAAGGACCAGTCATGCGTTTGGACGGCAGCTTGGCGGAGGGGGTCGACCCCGTCTCCGCGATGGGCGACGGCGCGGTGCAGGCCGCCTGGCAGCGGGTGAAGCGCCGGCTGCGGGCGGAACTCGGCGAGGACGTGTTCGCGAGCTGGTTCGCCCGGCTCGAACTCCAGGACGTCGAGGGCGGCATCGCCCGGCTGACCGTGCCGACCCGCTTCCTCAAGAGCTGGATCGAGTCGCACTACCTCGACCGGGTGCTCGCCACCTTCCGCAGCGAGGCCGACGGCATCGAGGGCATCGCGGTCGGCGTGCGCGGCGCCTCCGCTCCGCCGCGCCCGGCGGCGCCCAAGGCGGCGGCCGCCCCGCGGCCGGTCCCGGCGATGTCCGCCCCCGCCCTGCCCGAGGGCGGCGAGGCCGAGCGCGGCCCCCGCCACGCCCATCCTCCCGCCTCCGGCGAGGCCGGCGACCTCGGCGGCGCGCCGCTCGACGCCCGCCTGACCTTCGAGAGCTTCGTGGTCGGGCGCTCGAACGCGCTGGCCCACGCGGCGGCCGAGCGGGTGGCGCGCACCGACGGCGGTCCGGCGCTCTACAACCCGCTCTACTTCCATGCCGGCGTGGGCCTGGGCAAGACGCACCTGCTGCACGCCATCGGGCACGCCGTGAAGATGGCCGGGCGGCGGGTGACCTACCTCACCGCCGACCGCTTCATGTACGGCTTCGTCAACGCCCTGAAGACCCAGAACGCCCTCGCGTTCAAGGAGCGGCTGCGGGCGATCGACCTGCTGATCCTCGACGACGTGCAGTTCATCCAGGGCCGCTCGATCCAGGCCGAGTTCGGCCACACCCTCAACGCGCTGATCGATGCCGGACGGCAGGTGGTGGTCGCCTCCGACCGGCCGCCGGCGGAGCTGGAGAGCCTCGACGAGCGCGTCCGCTCGCGGCTGGCCGGCGGGCTCGTGGTCGAGATCGGCACCCTCGACGAGACCCTGCGGGCGCAGATCCTGCTCTCGCGCCTCGAGGCGGTGCGCGCCGCCCACCCGTCCTTCGAGGTCGGGCCGGCGGTGGCCGAGTACGTCGCCAAGGCGATCACCGCCAACGGCCGCGACCTCGAAGGCGCGGTCAACCGGCTGCTCGCCCACGCGACGCTCACCGGCGCCCCCGTCACCCTCGACACCGCCGAGACCGCCATCCGCGACCTCGTCAAGAACCGCGAGCCGAAGCGGGTCAAGATCGAGGACATCCAGAAGCTGGTGGCGAGCCGCTACAACGTCTCGCGCTCCGACATCCTGTCCGAGCGCCGCACCGCCGCCGTGGTCAAGCCGCGCCAGATCGCGATGTACCTGTCGAAGGTGCTGACCCTGCGCTCGCTGCCGGAGATCGGCCGCCGCTTCGGCGGGCGCGACCACACCACGGTGCTGCACGCGGTGCGCAAGATCGAGAAGGCGATCGGCGAGGACACGGCGCTGTGCGACGAGGTCGAGCTGCTCAAGCGCATGCTGCAGGATTGATCCGGTCCGGGGTGATCGGACCGCAATCCGGTCGCCCGCAGGGCGACGCGATATGGCGAGGGCGAAGAGCGCCCTGCGGAGCGGGTTCGGGGGGACGACTATCCGCCCGAACGCAGAGCGAAGCGAAAGCCAAAGTCACGGCGACACGACGTGTCGCGCGTGACTGCCGGCGCCTGAGGCCGAGCAACGAGGAAGTCGCCCGGCTTGCCTTCGGGGGGCGCCTTCGCCAATGTTCCGCTCCCGTGCGCGGCGCGGGACGAGAGATGCGGTGCCGGCCCCGTGGGGGTCGGACAGGACGAGACACGGATCACCCTGATGAGAGTCACCGTCGAGCGCGCGGCCCTCCTACGGTCGCTCGGCCACGTGCACCGCGTCGTCGAGCGGCGCAACACGATCCCGATCCTGTCGAACGTGCTGCTGCGCTCCGACGCCGCCGGGCTGCAGCTCAAGGCGACGGACCTCGACATCGAGGTGACCGAGACGATCCCCGCCGACATCGCCGACGGCGGCGCCACCACGGTGCCGGCCCACGTCATCTACGACATCGTGCGCAAGCTGCCGGACGGCGCCCAGGTCTCGCTGGAGACCACCGGCGAGACCGGCCAGATGGTGATCCGCTCGGGCCGCTCGCGCTTCGCCCTCGGGGCGCTGCCCGAGACCGACTTCCCCGACCTCGCCGCCGGCGAGCTGCCGCACGGCTTCCAGCTCCAGGCCGCCGAGCTGAAGCGGCTGATCGACAAGACCCAGTTCGCGATCTCGACCGAGGAGACGCGCTACTACCTCAACGGCATCTTCTTCCACACCATCGAGGCCGAGGGTTCGCTGAAGCTGCGCGCCGTCGCCACCGACGGCCACCGGCTCGCCCGGGTGCAGATGGAGGCGCCGGAGGGCAGCGCCGGCATGCCGGGCATCATCGTGCCGCGCAAGGCGGTGGCCGAGATCCAGAAGCTCGTCGAGGACGGCGGCGAGAGCGTCACCGTCGAGATTTCCTCCGCTAAGGTGCGGTTCAGCTTCTCCAGCGGCGTCACGCTGATCTCGAAGCTCATCGACGGCACCTTCCCGGACTACCAGCGGGTGATCCCGAGCGGCAACGACAAGCGCCTGACGGTGGAGCGCGAGCAGTTCGCCAAGGCGGTCGACCGGGTCTCGACCATCTCGTCCGAGCGCGGCCGGGCGGTGAAGCTCGCGATGGCGGAGGGCCGCCTGTCGCTGTCGGTGAACAACCCGGATTCCGGCAGCGCCACCGAGGAGCTCGACGCCGACTACGAGGCCGCGCCGCTCGATATCGGCTTCAACGCCCGCTACCTCCTCGACATCACCGCCCAGCTCGACGGCGACACCGCCCTGTTCCGCCTCGCCGACCCGGGCTCGCCGACCCTGATCCAGGACAAGGAGGGCGCCCCGGCCCTCTACGTGCTGATGCCGATGCGGGTGTGATACAATTTTCGGACGATCAGTTCCGAAAATCGTATCACCAACTCGCGCGGCGCCTGAGCGAAGCCGGTTTTTTGCAGCGCGAAGCGATTGCACGGCCATCGCCACGATCCCGCAGGGATCGCCGAGCGATCAATCAGAAACCGTGTGAGGCGGCCGGCTTGCCCGATCCGCCCGCCCCTGTCAGGGTGGGCGGCATGTCGAAATCCGTGGTTCTGGACCTTCCGGCCGAAGAGATCCTCGACGGTCTCATGCGCACCGGGCGCGACCGGTCGGAGGGCGATGCCGTCTCCGACGCGCTCCGCCTGCTGAGGGCGCAGGAGGCGGAGGCGTCGCGCCTGAGGACGGCCTGGAGGGAAGGCGGGGAGAGCGGCGTCCATCGTCCGGCGGACGCCGTCCCTGCAGGCCTTCGCCAGCGCTACGCCGGACCTGCGGATTGCACGCCCTGATGCACGGGGCGCACGACCGAAACGGCCACCCCGACATTCCATCGGCACGATGACCGCCCCCGACGCCGCCGGCGTCACCCGCCTGATCCTGCGCGACTTCCGCAACCACGCCGATCTCGATCTCGGCGTCGGGCGCCGCTTCGTCGCCCTCGTCGGCGAGAACGGCGCCGGCAAGACCAACCTGCTGGAGGCGCTGTCGCTGTTCGCCCCCGGCCGCGGCCTGCGCCGGGCGGACTTTTCCGTGATGGCCCGGGAGGGCGGCAGCGGCGGCTTCGCGGTCTCGCTGTCCCTCGCCGGCCCGCATGGCGAGCACCGCATCGGCACCGCCTGGGAGCCGGCCCGCAACCGCGAGGACGCCCGCGCCGGCCGGCTGTGCCGGATCGACGGAGCCACCGCCCCCTCCCCCACCGCCTTCGCCGAGCACCTGCGGGTGGTCTGGCTCACCCCCGACCTCGACGCCCTGTTCCGCGGCCCGGCCGGCGACCGCCGCCGCTTCCTCGACAGGCTGGTGCTGGCGGTCGATTCCGGCCACGGCGCCCGGGTCAGCGCCCTGGAGCGGGCCCTGCGCTCGCGCAACCGCCTGCTGGAGGAGGAACGGCTCGACGACGGCCCGTGGCTCGACGCGGTCGAGCGCGAGGTGGCCGAACTCGCCGTCGCCGTCGCGCTCGCCCGGCGCGAGACCGCCGAGCGCCTCGACCGGCTGATTCTGTCCACCCGGGACGAGGCCTCGCCGTTCCCCTGGGCGGCGATCCGGCTGGAGGGCGACATCGACGACCTCGTGGCGGTGTGGCCGGCGGTCGATGCCGAGGACCGCTACCGCGCGACCCTGCGCCAGAACCGGTTTCGCGATCGCGCCGCTGGCCGCACCCTCGCCGGGCCGCAGGCCTCGGACCTCGTGGTGCGCCACGGCCCCAAGGACGTGCCCGCCGCCACCGCCTCGACCGGCGAGCAGAAGGCGCTGCTGATCGGCCTCGTGCTCGCCCATGCCCGGCTGGTCGCCGGGATGAGCGGCATCGCGCCCTTGATCCTCCTCGACGAGGTCGCGGCCCATCTCGACCCGCGCCGCCGCGCCGGCCTGTTCGACGCCCTCGACGCCCTGCCCGGGCAGGTCTGGATGACCGGCGCCGATCCGGCCCTGTTCGGGGAACTAGGGGATCGGGCCGACCTCGTCGCCGTGGGGGAGGGCGGCGTGCGGATCGCGGCGCCCTGACCGGGGCCGGGCGGCGTCGCCGGGATCGGCTGCCGGTGCGACCCGCCAGCCGTCGCGCCCCTCGGCCTTCGCCCGGTACAGGGCGAGGTCGGCCCGATGCAGCGCCCGGTCGAACGGCTCGCCCTCGATCATCGCCGCGACGCCGAAGCTCGCGGTGACGGCGGCCTCCGCCGGCACGAGGGCGTAGCGGGTGACCCGGACCAGGGCCCGGACCGCCTCGACCCGCGCCAGTGCCGCGGCGAGCCCGCCCTCCGGCAGCACGACGCCGAACTCCTCGCCGCCGAGCCGGCCGCACAGGGCCGTCTCGCCGAACCCCGCCCGCAGGCTCGCCCCGAAGGCGCGGATCACCTCGTCCCCGGCGGCGTGGCCGAACCGGTCGTTGATCGACTTGAAGCGGTCGAGGTCGCACAGGACGACGACGCGGCCACGGGCGGCGGCCGGTCGCGCGAGGGCGGCGCCGACCCGCTCCAGGAACCCGGCCCGGGTGAGCACGCCGGAGAGGCCGTCGCGCTGGAGGCGCAGGCGCGCCTCCTCCATCACCTCGCGCACCACGACCCCGATCAGCGCCAGCCCGAGGCACAGCGACAGGATGCCGCCCGCGGTCTGCGAGTAGAACGCATAGGTGCTCAGGACGTAGTCGCGCACACCCGGTCCCGCGCCGGCGAGGCCGGCGAGGATCGCCTTGACCAGGAACTGGGCGGCGCTGAGCGCCAGGATCGCCGCCAGCGCGAGGTCGGCGGCCCGCCGGGGCGAGGCGGCCAGCACGATCCCGGCCGCGACCGCCAGCATGGCGGCGAACGGGGTCTGGTAGCCGAGGGCCTGTCCCCAGCTTCCCCGCTTGAGGTCGAACACCACGGCGGCGTTGAACACGACGGCGAGAGCGTAGAGCGAGGCGAGCCAGCGCAGGCCGGCGCCGGGGCGGTAATGGCGCAGGAGGCCGGCGGTGATCGCGGTCAGCGCCAGCATCAGCAGCCCGAACGAGGCGGCCGAGGTGAGGCGCACCCAGGGGAGGACCGGGGAGAACGCCTCGACCGTGACGGTGGCGGCGGCCGACAGGAAGCCGGCGGCGCACCAGCGGCCGAGACGGATGTCCGACCGCCACGTCAGCCCGAGGAACGCGGCCGCGAAGGCCGTGCCGATGGAGAAGTTGATGGCGAGCAGGAACGTCGCGCTGGTCATGGACCCGGTGTGCCGCGGAGGGCGTGCGGCGGGGAGCGGCCGTGGCGACGGCATACCGTGGTTGTCGCGACAGCGTCACGCCCCGCTTTCAGATCATTCGCAGTCGCATGAGAATCCCGGGTGCGGTCCACGCGACGGCCGGATCACGGTGCCTGCGGAGTGTCCGTCCGGCTGACATCGTCGCCGACGAACAGCCGCGCCGGATCCGCCACGCCCGGCGGCACCGCGGCGCCTCCCCGATCCCGCCATCGTGAGGTAAGGGTTCATCGACGCTTCTCCCGGGCGCGAATCGCCCCAACCCGGTCCCGACCCCGCCCGATGACAGACCGCCTCGACGAGGCCCGCGCCGCCCTGCGCAGCACCTTCGGCTACGACGATTTCCGCCCCGGTCAGGCGGAGGTGATCGGCGCCGTCCTCGACGGCCGCGACGTGTTCGCCGTGATGCCGACCGGCTCCGGCAAGTCGATGACCTACCAGTTGCCGGCCCTGGTCGAGCAGTCGCTCACCGTCGTGGTCTCGCCGCTGATCGCGCTGATGCACGATCAGGTGCAGCAGATGCTCGGCTTCGGCGTCGCCGCCGCGACGCTCAACTCCACCGTCTCCGAGAGTGCGGCGCGCGAGACGTGGCGCGGGATCCGCGCCGGCACGCTGCGGCTCTTGTTCGTCTCGCCCGAGCGGCTGCTGATGGAAGGGCTGATGGAGGCCCTGCGCGGCGCCGGGGTGCGCCGGCTCGCCGTCGACGAGGCGCATTGCGTCTCGCAATGGGGCCACGACTTCCGGCCGGAATACCGCGACCTCGCCCGCGCCCGCGAGGCGCTCGGCGACGTGCAGACCGTGGCGCTCACCGCCACCGCCGATGCGGCGACCCGCACCGACATCAGCGAGCGGCTGTTTCCGCGGGAGCGCCCGCCGGAGGTGTTCGTCCACTCCTTCGACCGGCCGAACATCCGCCTGACCTTCGCGCCGAAGGACCAGCCGACCCGCCAGCTCGCCCGCTTCCTGCGCACCCGCAAGGCCGAGAGCGGCATCGTCTACTGCTCCTCGCGCAAGCGCACCGAGCAGATCGCCGACCTGCTGCGCGCCGACGGCTTCAACGCGCTCGCCTACCATGCCGGCCTCGACCAGGGGGTGCGGATGAGGAACCAGGACACCTTCCTGCAGGAGGACGGGGTGGTGATGGTGGCGACCGTCGCCTTCGGCATGGGCATCAACAAGCCCGACGTGCGCTTCGTCTGCCACGCCGACATGCCCTCCAACGTCGAGGGCTACTACCAGGAGATCGGCCGCGCCGGCCGCGACGGCCTGCCGGCCGACACGCTCACCCTCTACGGCCTCGACGACATGGCCTTGCGCCGGCGCCAGATCGACGAGAAGGACATCCCCGACGACCGCCGCCGGGTCGAGCGGCGCAAGCTCGAGGCGATGATCAGCCTGTGCGAGGGCGCCACCTGCCGGCGCCAGTCGCTGCTCGGCTATTTCGGCGAGGCGATCGGGCCGTGCGGGCGCTGCGACCTGTGCCGCGGCGGCCTCTCCCTCGTCGACGGCACGGTGGCGGCGCAGAAGGTGCTGTCGGCCATCGTGCGCACCGGCCAGCGCTTCGGCGCGGCCTATATCTGCGACCTCGTCCACGGCAAGGAGAGCGAGCAGATCCGCCGCAACGGCCACGCCGGCCTCAAGACCTTCGGGGTCGGGTCCGACAAGCCCGTGGCGGCGTGGCGGGCGATCCTGCGCCAGCTCTTCGCCGCCGGCGCCGTGGCCGAGAACACCGACGGCTACGGCGGTCTCGCGATGACCGACAAGGGCGAGGCGATCCTGTTCGGCCGCGAGACCGTGCAATTGCGGCCCGACCCGGAGCCCCGCCCGCCCAAGGAGCGCCGCAGCCGCACCGCCGCCGCCGACCGCGACGACGGGATCGGCCTGTCGGACGAGGACGAGGCCCTGTTCCAGCACCTGCGCGGCCTGCGCGCGACGATCGCGCGCCAGGAGGGGGTGGCCGCCTACATGATCTTCCCCGACCGCACCCTGATCGAGATGGCCCGCGCCAAGCCGATCGACCTGTGGGCCCTGCGCTCGGTCCACGGCGTCGGCGAGCGCAAGCGCGAGGCCTACGGCGCGCGGTTCGTCGACGAGATCAAGCTGTTCCTCGCCGACGCGGCCAAGCGGGCGGGGTGAGCCGGCCTGCCCGGATCGGACGCTCAGGGGGCGTCCGGGGCACGCACGTGCTCCAGCCAGACGACCTCATCGCCGTCCGGGCGGGCCTCATGGATGGCGATGTGGACGAAGTGGTGCCCGGGACTGGCCCCGTGCCAATGCTCCTCGTCCGCGTCGATCCACGCCGTGTCGCCCGGCCCGAGCGTCAGGACCTCGCCGCCGCGCTGCTGCACCTGCCCCCGGCCCGAGACGACGTGGAGGATCTGCCACGAGGGATGGGTGTGCCACGCCGTGCGGGCGCCGGGCTCGAACGACACCCGGTAGACCCGCACGTCGTGCGGCGGCCCCCCGCGCACGATCTCGTCGCGCCAGACGGTGCCGGCGAAGCCGGCCGGTGCCCCCTTGAGGCTCGGCACCCGGTTCTCGTTCCACAGACGGACCATGACGCGTCCCTCACCAGCCGGCGAAACCGGCTCCGGGGAACCGCTTCTCGATGAACGCCTTCACGTCCGGCGACTGATAGGCGGCCACCAGCTTCTTCACCCACGGCGCATCCCTGTCTCTGGCGCGGACGACGATCTCGCAGACGTATTGCGATTGCGGCTTCTCGAGCAGGATCGAGTCGCGCTGCGGATTGAACCCGGCCAGGAGCGCGTAGTTGGCGTTGATGACCGAGGCGTCGACGTCGTCGAGGGCGTGGACGAGTTGCGCGGCTTCGAGTTCCCGGAAGCGCAGACCCTTCGGATTGTCGACGATGTCGAGGGGAGTCGCCCTGGCCTCGGAGCCCGGCCGCAGCGTCAGCAGGCCCGCCTCCTGGAGCAGGATCAGGCTGCGCGCCTCGTTGGCCGGATCGCTACCGATGCTGATGAGCGATCCTTTCGGCAGATCCTCGAGGCGCTTGTGCTTCCTGGAATAGACCGCGATCGGGAACAGCACCGTGCGTCCCACGGGAACGATGTCGTAGCCGCGGGCCTCGATCTGGGCCTTCAGGAACGGCGGATGCTGGTAGCTGTTGGCCTGCAGGTCGCCGGCGGCGAGGGCGGCGTTCGGCTGGATGTAGTCGTTGAACTCGACGATCTGGACGGTCAGGCCGTCGCGCGCGGCGACCTTCGCGGCGGCCTCCAGAACCTCGGCATGGGGTCCCGTGGTCGCACCGACCTTGATCGTCTCCGCCTCGGCGACTCCGAGCGAGACGACGAGCGTCAGCAGGGAGGCCACGAATCTGAACGTCTTCATCAATGAACTCTGTATTCCGGTCACGCACGTTTGCATGCGCTTCATTCTTATAGTTCGATATGACGCAAAGTTGCTTTTGTTTTTTCGCCGATTTGTGGGATCCGGAGCTGTGAACTGGAGACCGGACAGAAAGATCTTCCCGGCGGAGATCGGCCGGGATCGTCTCCCCGGTCGCCGGGTCGGGCTCGGCGGCGCCATCCACACTTCGGCGGCCGACACGGTGGGGCACACCGTGGCGCCCGGGCCCCGACCGGCTACACTGCCGGGCGATCCGCGAGGCGATGCAGGTCGAGGATGTCCATGCCCGACACGCTCTACACCACCCTCGACAGCCCGATCGGCCCGCTGCTGCTCGCCGGGGACGGCGTGCGGCTGTCGCGGCTCGGATTTCCGACCGGCAAGGGCGCGGTGACGCCCCGGCCGGACTGGCGGCGGGACGACGACGCCTTCCCCGAGGTCCGCGCACAGCTCGGCGCCTATTTCGACGGCCGGTCGACCCGCTTCGACCTCGCCCTCGACCCGCGCGGCACGCCGTTCCAGTTGCGGGTCTGGGAGGCGCTGACCGCGATCCCGCCCGGCGAGACGATCAGCTACGGCGAACTCGCCCGCCGCATCGGCCGGCCGAATGCGAGCCGCGCCGTCGGGGCGGCCAACGGCGCCAACCCGCTGCCGGTGATCGTGCCCTGCCACCGGGTCATCGGCGCGGGCGGCGCCCTCACCGGGTTCGGCGGCGGGATCGCGACCAAGCGCTGGCTGCTCGCCCTGGAGCGCGGCGAGCGGCTGGAGACCGGGCAGCTGGCGCTGCTGTGATACCAACGGTCGTCGAAAACGATCATTGGTTCCGTTCTTGAATTTCCGTCAAGCCCAAGGTCCCGAACGTCTGGGCTCGGCATCGCAAATTCGAGATGGATCAATGGTCCTGTCGATCTCGGGCCTGCCCGAGATCGAAGTCGATGCGTCAGCATCTTGGGCGATTGGTATGATACGGTTGTCGGAACGCGTCGTCCGAAATGCGTAGCGGAGCCCGACGCGGCCGGCAACTCTGGACACCCGCCGGCGGCGCGATGGTATCCAGGCGATCCGTCGCCTCGCCTCCGGACGACCATCCGCCTGCGAGCCGCCGATCCCGATGAAACCTTCCGATCGGGACCCATTGCAACAGAAGGGCTTGTCACGATGGATTTCAGTTGGAGATGGGTGCGCAAGCCGGCGGATCCGCTCGGACCTCGCACGACCGTCCTGACGGCCTGCGACAAGCGTTATCTGCCCTACGCCAAGGCCCTTCTGCGAAGCATCGATCACTTCTCGCCGGGACAGACGTTCATCGTCCTGCTGATCGATCACGACCAGGACGACCTGGCCGAACTGGAGGTCCTTGCCAGTGAGGTCAGGCACACGACCGTCCTCACGGCCTCGGACACGAGCGTGACGCCGGCTCCCATGAGCCGGGAACAACGGCTGGCCTATTACGCCTCGGCCCGCTTCCTGTTCGCACGCTCGTTGCTGGATCAGGCGAGCGGGCCGGTGATGTGCATCGACGCGGACTCGCTCGTGGTGGGCTCCCTGGAGGCCGACACCGCCGTCGAGGCCGGTGCCGACGTCGCCCTGTGGCGGCGGGACAGGACTCATACGCTGGATCACCAGAAGGTCGCCGCGGGCGTGGTCGTCCTGTTTCCGACGCGCGGTGCGAAGCTCTTCGCCACGCGCGTCTCCGAGATCCTGACGGCCCGCTTCGCGGCCGGCGAGGCGCTCTGGTACGTCGATCAGGCGGCGCTGTTCCGGGCGATGACCGAGTTGGCCGGGGAGGTCCGCGTCTCGGACCTGCACCGCCGCTTCCGGGACTTCGAGGCGTTCGGCGCCGGCTCAGCGCTGTGGTCGGCCAAGGGCGACCGCCAGGCGTTCGGCGAGCCGTTCGCGTCGCTGCTCAGGATCTTCGGCGATTCCGAATACGCCCGGGTGCAGGCCAAGCACGTCCTCAACCGCGCCGGCCGCCTCACCCACAGCAAGGTCGGCGCCTTCTACGAGGCCAATCCCGGACTTCGGCAGCGGCTGCCGCGCTCGGGTACCCTCTACCTGCCCCGGATCGACCTGCCGTGGAAGCCGTACAAGGGCAATGCCGCGCCGGCCCTCAGCGACGACACCCTGGCCGTCCGCCTGACGTGGAAACAATTCGCGAGCCTCCTCGCCAACCGCTTCGAGACGAAGGGGGTGCGCATGGAGATCCAGGAGATTCCCGCCTGGGAGATCACGCCCGAGCGGGTCAACGGGTCGAGCGGCGATTTCGCACTCGTCGCCCACAAATGCGATTTCCAGATGCCGGGCCTGGACCTTCCCGTTCATTTCTACATGCAGGAATACATGCCCTGGCTGTTCACGCTGGATCCGGCCGGCTGGGGCGCAGGAGCCTCGGCCTATCCGGTTCCGCCCGGCGATCTGGTAGGAACCCCGGCAGGTGAGCCGGAAGCCTTCGACGATTACAGGTCGCAGCTCGATCGGAGGACCCTCGGGACCAAGTTTCCCCAGGCGGCCCAGCGCGAGTCCTCACGGACGGACTCTCCGGACTACGATCTGTTCATCCCTCTCCAGATTCCGCACGATCAGGTCATCCAGTTCTTCTCCGACGTGCGGCTGCCGGAGATGCTGGAAGCGGTGACGACGTTCGCGACGCGCAGGAACCTGCGCCTCGTGCTGAAGCCCCATCCGGCGAATCTCAAGGCGACCCGGGCCTTCCGATCCCTGGCCGACGATCGCAACGTCTTCTGGTCGGAGGACAACATCCACGACCTGATCGCCCGATCGACAGCGGTGTTCACCATCAACAGCAGCGTGGGCTTCGAGGCGATGCTGCACGGCAAGCCCATCGTCACCCTCGGGCGGACTCTGTACGACGCGGCGACGATCCGGGGCCGTCTCGACGATCTCGACGGGGCCTGGGCGCAGTGCCGGGACTGGGACGTGGAGGACGGCCTCGCCCGCTACCGTGCCTTCTACACCTGGTTCTGCGACCGCTACGCCGTCGACCTCAGCCGTCCGGCGCAGCGCGACCGCAGCCTCGACCACCACGTCGGACGCCTGCTGTCGCGCGTCTATGGCTGACGGCGGGCATCGCGGACGCTCCCCGCCTCAATGCGCCTCCTGCCAGTTCGCCGCCGCCTTGGCCTCGACGGCGAGCGGCACCCGCAGGCTCACCGCCGGGTGCGGCGCCTCCTCCATCACCCGGGCGATGATCGGCAGCGCCCGCTCGACCTCGTCGTCGGGCGCCTCGAACACCAGCTCGTCGTGGACCTGCAGCAGCATCCGGGCCGAGAGGTTTTCGGCCGCGAGGGCGCCCTCCATCCGCACCATCGCCCGGCGGATGATGTCGGCCGCCGTGCCCTGGATCGGCGCGTTGATCGCCTGCCGCTCGACCGAGGCGCGCTCCTGCGGGTTGTTGGAACGGATCTGCGGATAGTGGCAGACCCGGCCGAACAAAGTCGTGACGTAGCCCTTGTCGCGGCAGGTCTTCTTGGTGTCGTCGATATAGGCGCGGATGCCGGGGAAGCGCTCGAAATACTGCTTGATGAAGGCCGCGGCCTCGCCCTGCGGGATGCCGAGCCGGTCGGCCAGCCCGAAGGCCGAGATGCCGTAGATGATGCCGAAATTGATCGTCTTGGCGCGCCGGCGCAGGTCCGGCGTCATCTGGTCGAGGGGGACGCCGAACATCGCCGAGGCGGTCGCCGCGTGGATGTCGATGCCGTCCTCGAACGCCTGCCTGAGCTGCGGGATGTCGGCGATGTGGGCGAGCAGCCGCAATTCGATCTGGCTGTAATCGGCCGAGATCAGCTTGTGGCCGGGCTCGGCCACGAAGGCCTGCCGGATGCGCCGGCCCTCCTCGGTGCGGATCGGGATGTTCTGGAGGTTCGGCTCCGACGACGACAGCCGCCCGGTGGTGGTGGCGGCGAGCGAGAACGAGGTGTGGACCCGGTCGGTGCCGCGGTCGGCGTGTTCCTGGAGCGCGTCGGTATAGGTCGATTTCAGCTTCGAGAGCTGGCGCCATTCCAGGATCTTCTTGGGCAGGTCGTGCCCCTGGCCGGCGAGTTCCTCCAGCAGCGTCGCCGGGGTCGCCCACTGGCCCGACGGGGTCTTCTTGGCGCCGGGCAGGCCCATCTTGCCGAACAGGATGTCGCCGATCTGCTTGGGCGACGACACCGAGAACTTTTCTCCGGCCGTCTCCTGGATCTCGTCCTCCAGCCGGGCGAGCGACTGCGAGAAGTCGCCCGACAGCCGGCTCAGCATGCCGCGGTCGACCCGGATGCCCTCCCGCTCCATCCGGGCGAGGATCGTCAGCAGCGGCCGCTCCAGGGTCTCATAGACGGTGGCGCGGCGCTCGGCGACGAGGCGCGGCTTCATCACACGCCACAGCCGCAGGGTCACGTCGGCATCCTCCGCCGCGTAGGCGGTCGCCCGGTCGAGGGGCACCCGGTCGAACGTCACCTTCTGGCGGCCGGTGCCGGCGACCTCCGCGAAGGTGATCGGCTGGTGGCCGAGATGGCGGCGGGCGAGTTCGTCCATGCCGTGCGAGCCCTTGCCGGCGTCGAGCACGTAGGAGATCAGCATCGTGTCGTCGAACGGCGCCACCTCGATGCCGTGGCGGGCGAGAACCAGCCAGTCGTACTTGATGTTCTGGCCGACCTTCAGCACCGCCGGGTTCTCCAGCATCGGCTTCAGGCGCTCGCGGACCGCGGTCCAGGGAAGCTGGTCGGCGATGCGCCGGAACTCGCCGGTCGCCGCCTTGCCGCCGAACAGGTCGCCGTCGCCCTTGGCCTCGACCGGCTCGACGTGGTCGAGCGGGATGTAGGCGGCGCGCCCCGCCGCGGTGGCGAGCGAGACCCCGACGAGGTCGGCCTTCAGGGCGTCGAGGGCGTTGGTCTCGGTGTCGACCGCGACCACGCCGGCCTCGACCGCCTCGGCGATCCAGGCGTCGAGCCGCTCCAGCGAGGTCACGGTCTCGTAGGCGCCGGTGTCGAACGGCTTGACCGCCTCGGCGGCGCGGGCGGCCACCAGCGTGGCGGGCGACGCCTCGGCGGGCTTCCTCGGTGGCGGCGGCGCGTCGGGCAGGTCGAGGTCGGCGAACGGGTCGACCTCGGCGACGGGCGCGGCATCCGGCGCGTCGCCGAAGAACGGCGTCACGTCGCTGCCGCCCTGCGGGTTGGAATAGCCCGGATCGGCGCCGCCGGGCAGCAGGGCCGGGTCGGGCCGCACCGCCTCGGGGTCGACGTGGAGCAGCGACGCGATCCGGCGCGTCAGCGTGTTGAACTCCATCGCCTTGAGGAAGCCGACGAGTTTCTCGGGGTCGGGCTTCGGCAGGCCCAGCGCGTCGAGGGGCACCGGCACCGGCACCGCCTCGTCGAGCGCCACGAGCCGGCGCGACAGCCGGGCCTGATCGATGTGGCCGAGGAGCGTCTCGCGGCGCTTGGGCTGCTTGATCTCGCCGGCCCGCTCCAGCAGGGCGTCGAGGCTGCCGAATTCCTTGATGAGGGCGGCGGCGGTCTTGAGCCCGATGCCCGGCACGCCCGGCACGTTGTCCGAGGTGTCGCCGATCAGCGCCAGGGCGTCGCCGATCTGCTCGGGCGCCAGCCCCTCCCAGCGCTCCATGATCGCGGCGCGGTCGAGGCTGCGCTCGGGCCGGTAGCCGGGCTTGCCCTTCTGGCCCGATTCGAAGTCGTAGAACCGCACCGTCTCGCCGACGAGCTGCATCAGGTCCTTGTCGGAGGACACGATGATGACCCCGGCGCCCCGCGCCTCGGCCTGCCGGGCGTAGGTGGCGATGAGGTCGTCGGCCTCGTAGCGGATCAGCTCGATCGGTTCGAGGCCGAAGGCCCGCACCGCGTCGCGCATCAGCGGCATCTGGCGCTTGAGGTCGTCGGGGGCGTCGGGCCGGTGGCCCTTGTAGTCGGGAAAGATCTCCTTGCGGAACGAGCCCTCCGACTTGTCGAACACGATGCCGAGATGAGTCGGCACGATGCCGGCCGCGCCCTCCTGCACGAACTGGGCGATCTTGGCGCAGAACAGCCGCACCGCGCCGGTCGGCAGCCCGTCGGACGGCCGGAAGTTGTAGCGCTCGGGCTGGTTGATCGACTGGAAGTAGGCCCGGAAGATGAACGACGAGCCGTCGACCAGGAGCACCTGGTCGCCGGGGCCGACGGGCTTGGGGGCGGGAGGGGTGTCGAGGGTCATGGGCGCTCGGATCCGGCGGTCGCGCCTGTCTTAGGGCGTCGGGCGCCGCGGGACCACCGCCGCGACCGTCGCATGACCGGCACGGCGCTGTGGACGCGCGCGGGCACGGGTGTGCCCGCAGCACACCAGCCGCACGCGAAAGCGCGCCGGCCCGCCGCCGCGGCTTGACTTGGGGAGGGCCGGCGGCATCGTCGGCGCTCACGCTTCCAGGCGGGCCGGGGTGGGCCCGTCGCCCGGCGCGGTGCCCCCGCGCCCCACGAGGTCCAGGCCCGCATGCGCCACTCCCGTCTGCCTTCCGCGAAGACGCTCCTCGCCACCGTCGCGCTCGCCGCGTCCGCCGTCGCTGTGGCCGCCCCCGCCGGCGCCCGCTCTCCCCGGCAGGAGGTCCAGCCCGCCGAGGAGCGCGAGTTCCCCTTCGACGCCAACATCCCGGGCTGCCAGGACCCGGCGGTGCTGGAGGAGGTGTCGAGCAACTTCGCCGAGAAGGAGGCGAAGTTCTGGAACTCCTCGCTCACCATCGTCGGCTTCGACAGCATCGAGCGCACGGCGTGGCGGCCCTGGGGGCTCGACTTCATCCCGCGCCGCTACTGCTCGGCGGTGGCCACGACCTCGGACGGGCTGCGCCGGCGGGTCGACTACTCGGTGCGCGAGAGCACCGGCATCATCAGCTCGACCTGGGGGGTCGAGTTCTGCGTCCACGGCCTCGACCGCAACCTCGCCTACGCCTACGCCTCCACCACCTCGTGCCGCGAGGCCCGGCCCTGAGCCCGCTGCGCCGCTTCTCCGCCGTCGCGGCGGCCCTGGCCGCGGCGGCCCTGGCCGGCCCGACGGCCCGGGCCGTCGCGCAGGAGCGCGGCGGCACGCCGGGCGTGTTCGACTTCTACGTGCTGGCCCTGTCGTGGTCGCCGACCTTCTGCACCCTGACCGGCGAGCAGCGCGGCAACCCGCAATGCGACGCCGGCAAGCGCCTCGGCTTCGTCGTCCACGGGCTGTGGCCGCAATACGACCGCGGCTATCCGAGCGAGTGCGGCGCCGCCCCGCGCTCGCCGTCCCGCATCGCCCTGGAGGAGGCCGCCGACGTCTTCCCGACCGAGGGGCTGGCCCGCCACGAGTGGCGCCGCCACGGCACCTGTTCGGGCAAGGACCCGGCGAGCTACTTTCGCGATGCCCGCCGCGCCCGCGCCGCAGTGACGATCCCCGACCGCCTGATCCGGCCCGACGGGGACCAGCGCCTCGCCCCGATCGACATCGCCCGCCTGTTCGTCGCCGGCAATCCCGGCCTGCGCCCCGACATGATGGCGGTGACCTGCCGCTCGGGACGGCTGGAGGAGGTGCGGATCTGCTTCTCGAAGGACCTGCGCGGCTTCACGCCGTGCCCCGAGGTGGCGCGGCAGAACTGTCGGGCGGGGGAGGTGGTGGTGGAGGCGTCGCGGTAGATCGCGGGCCCCGGCCCGACCGGCAGGCGGACCTGGAAACGATCGCGCCCGAGGCAGCCCGCCGGCGATCGCCAAGCTCGTGATGGGATGTCGCTTCTCGTGCGCGACGATGACGTGCATGATACCGGGATGACAGAGCTTCTCGATCGAGCCGTCCAGCGCGTGCGCGCTCTTCCCTCCAGCCAGCAGGACGAGCTCGCGCGGATCCTGCTCCGTCTGGCCGGCGACGAAGAGGCGATCTACCGGCTCACTCCCGAGGAGGAGGTCGACCTGATCGAGGCCGAGGCCGAGATTGCGCGCGGAGAACTGGCCACGACCGCCGAGGTCGACGCCGTCTTCACGAAATTCCGTCCCTGAGGCTGCGCTACACCAGCACCGCGCTCCGGCAGATCGAGGACGCCCTGTCCTCCCTCGCGGCGCGATCGCCCGGGGGCGCCGCAGGGTTGCGGGACCGCATCCTCGCCGCGGCAGCGCTGATCCGGGAGCATCCTCACGCGGGACAGGCGATCAGCCGGCCGGCGGCCCGACGCGTGGTGCTGGCTCCGTGTTCCCAGGTCCTGTTCTACCGGGTGTCGGCCGCTCTCCGGAGCCGGTCCGCGCTGAAGGCCGAGGTCCGGCGCGGCTTCGCCCCTGTCCGGAGGTGGCGCGGTACAATGGCCCTGACCAATCCGACCATCCCAGGGCGTGATGTCGGTCAGAGCCGAGGCGTTCTCGCCGATCGTCTCGTGCGCCGGGATGCGCATCAGGTCGGATGCCCGGATGAATTTTACTCGATCGTTAATCCATGCTCATTATCGAGCGACTTTTACCGAGTGAACGTTCAAAGTTCTGCCGGCCGCCCCACAGGCGTAAACACCAAGATTGACCTTTTTTCCGATGGCAAGCATCTCTTCCAGCGCGCTTTTCGTGCGCGCTGTGGTGACCGCATCTTTATCAACATACTCATTATCAACATTGATGAATGTGCGGGTCCCCTTTTTTTCTTCCACAACAATTCCCGCTAAATATAATCCGCTGCGATCGAAGTCGCGTTTGACGACTCGCCCTTGAATCGTTGCTGGGAAGCACTCGTCTCGCGGGACTAGGTTTTGTATCCCCGTCACTCGTCCGCCTGGGCCCATAGTGATTCGAGCAGAGGTCGCCGACGCCTCGGAGAAACTGCCCGCAAGACAGACAGCGAGCACAATCGTCGACGCGAGCCGGCCATAGAAAACAGGCATTGTTCGAATCTCCAGGCGCCCAACCAAAGAGTCGTTGACTGATTGTTCCAAACAGGCATCTTAACGTGGACTTTAGAGCAGCGAGGTCGCTCATGCAATGGGGCCTTGTTTCAGGGGTTGCACTGGCCTGTCTTGCCGGAACGACGACGTCACTGCGGGCCGAGAACACGATCGTACTCGACACCTTCTTCTCTGGAATTTTGCCTCGATGCCAGGGATCGAAGTCATTCGAGCAATTCAGAACGTCGCTTGCCGACCGGTATGGACATGATGCAAATGGGAAGCGCCTAAAATCTAATACTCCAGTCACAGCTCCGACAGAGATCAAGCCGGCACTGGGTTCCATCTCTGCGAAAAACAAGGGCGAATATACGTTAGTGCTTGTGCCACTGTCTGGCACTTTCCGGTCGCTGCCGGTCAGCGCCGTCGAGTTCGTGTTCGGCAATGAGAACGGCTACGATATGACGATCGTGCGCTTCTCGGCATCGCGATCCAAGGTCGCCCAGGTCCTTGACCAGGACATTGCGCGAGCTAAGCGCCTGCTCAAGCGGCGCTTTCAGGCTGGCGAAACCGGCGCGGACCAGTCGGTCACACTCGACGTCGAGGGGGGACAAACGCGCCTGATCTGCGACACCTCGAATTAGCCTTTGATACGATTTTCGGACGATTGGTTCCGGACAGCTCATCAACCGCCCGCACGGCGCGTGAGTGAGGTCGGCTCCAGGCCGACGAAGACGTCGACGTCCGAGCCCTCCCGTGCCTCGCCGCGGGCGCAGGAGCCGAAGAGAGAGGTGCGCGACGCCGGCCCTCCGCAAGGCGGCTTCGGCCCGCTCGAGCCGGGCGATGAGGTCGTCACGGGGCATGGGGCGATGATACGGACTTCGCCGGCCGCCGCCGACACCGATCCGGACCGGCCGGCCACACGGGGACGGAGTTCGTGAATTACCGCCACGCCTTTCACGCCGGCAACCATGCCGACGTGCTCAAGCATCTCGTGCTCGCCCGGGTGCTCGCCTACCTCCAGCGCAAGCCGGCGCCGTTCCGGGCGATCGACACCCATGCCGGGCTCGGCTTCTACGACCTCGCCGCCGACGAGGCCGAGCGCACCGGCGAGTGGCGCGACGGCTGGGGCCGGCTCGACCTGCCGTTCGCCCCCGAGGTCGAGGCGCTGCTCGCCCCCTACCGCGAGGCGGTGGCGGCGGTGCGGGAGCGGCACGGGCCGCGGACCTATCCGGGCTCCCCGGCGCTGATCCGCGAGTTCCTGCGCCCCGGCGACCAGGGCGTGTTCGTCGAGTTGCACCCCGCCGACGGGGCGGTGCTGCGCGAGCGGTTCAACCGCGATCCCCGCACCAAGGTGATGAATCTCGACGGCTGGACCGCCCTGCCCGCCCTGATCCCGCCGAAGGAGCGCCGCGGCCTCGTGCTGATCGACCCGCCCTACGAGGTCGGCGGCGAACTCGACCGGCTCGGGCGCGACCTCACCCGGGCGGTCGCGAAGTGGCCGACCGGCATCTACCTCGCGTGGTATCCGATCAAGGAGGTGGCGGCGATCGACCGGCTCGCCGCCGGCCTCGACGCGGCGCTCGGCCGGCCGGCGCTGCGCCTCGACCTGATGATCGACCGCCCGGACGACCCGTCGCGCCTCACCGGCAGCGGGCTGATCGTGGTCAACCCGCCCTATACCCTGCGCGAGGAGGCCGAGACCGTGCTGCCGGCGCTGGCCGAACGGCTCGCCCGCGGCGCCTATGGCGCCTATCGCTGCGAGGCGCTCGGCCCGGCGGCGTGAGACAGGCCGCCGCCGACGAGGCAGCCGGCGAGATAGGCCGCGAGCAGGAGCGCGGCGGTCTCGACCCACAGGCCGGAGCGGCCCGGCACGAGACCGGCGACCGCGACCGCGCCGGCCGCGAGGGCGAGCCCCGTCACCAGGGCGGCCCCGGCGCGGGCGAGGCGGCCGGCGGGCAGGCCGGCCCAGTACCCGGCGACGCCGCCGAGGAGGAGCGCGGTGAGGAGCGCCGGCCACAGGGCGGCGAGCAGGATCGTCACGACGGACCTCCTCAGGAGCGCAGGGAGAACACGACCGCCCGGGCCTCGGCCGGCGGGTCGCTGGCCGGAACCGGGGCGATCCGGTCGGCGCCGATCCCGGCCTTGAGCAGGTAGTCGACGATGACCGCGGCGCGGCGCTGCGGCAGGCCGGGATCCGGCATCGCGGCGGCCGGCGCCGCCTCGGGCTTCGCCGCCCGGCCCTTGCCCTTGGCCTGATCCTTGGCCTGATCCTTGGCCTGATCCTTCACCGGGACCGGCTTCGGCTCGGGGGCCGGTGCGGTGCCGGGCGGGTCGTCGTGGCCCGCGACGGTGAAGCGCTCGCCCGGGCAGGTCAGGGCCAGGGCCGCGAGGTCGTCGAGCACCGGGTAGAAGTCGGGCCGCAGGTCGGCGCTGCCCGGCGCGAACCGCACCGGCCGGGCGGTGATGCGCCCGGCCAGCGCCGTGCGGCACGCCTCGGCGCCGAGCCGCGCCTCCGGCGGGGGCGAGCTGCGGCCCGAGGCCGGCGAGGCGGCGCGCCGCCTCCGGGTACAGGCTCTCGCCGGTCAGGCTCAGGCTCGCGTCGCGGGCGACCAGTTCGCCCCTGGCGAGCTGGCCGAGGACCGGGATCGCCCCGCGCAGGGCCGCGACGAGGCCGGCCGGCGCGCCCTCGGCGGTGCGGGTGCGGTCGATGATCCGCTCGCCGAAGCTCTGCTGGCGCAGGGCGGCGACGAGGGCAGCCCGGCTCTCGGCGTCGGGCAGGTGCCCGGCGAGCGACAGGCTGTCGACGTCGCGCCGGATCGTGACGACGTAGGGCGAGACCGCGCTCGCCGTGAGGGCGACGCTGCCGCGGCTCATGCCCTCCGGCAGGCTGCCGGTGGTGAGGGCGTCGGCCTCGCGCAGGGCCTGGGCGTCGAGCGCCGCGCCGCGCACCGACAGGGCGCCGCCGTCGAGCGACACCGTGCCCTCGCACAGCAGGGCCAGCGCCGCGAAGGCGCGCTCGATCAGGGCGCGGCCGTCGAGGCCCGGCGGCAGCCCGCGGGCGATCCGCATGCCGTCCTCGACCGGAGCACCGTCGGCGGCGGCGCGGGCGGCGGCGAGGATGCCGGCCCGCGCGGCCTCCGAGACCGCGTAGCCGTCGAGGCGCAGGGAACCGTCCGGGCGGCGGGTCGCCGACCAGACGAAGCGGCCGACCTCCGCCGGCTCGACCGCGACCGTCCCGATCGTGAATCCGTCCGGCGGCGCCGACAGCGCCTCCCGCAGGGCGGCGTAATCGGCGACCGAGGCGGCCTCGCCCGACAGCGACAGGGTGCGGTCGCTCAGCGAGCCGGTGGCGCCGGGCTTGAGCCGCGCCGTCTGGCCCAGCAGGAAGGTTGCGCCCTTTGCGAATTCGGGCGGCGCGCCGCGGGCGGCCCGGGCGAGGTCGCGCACCGCGAGGGTGTCGGGAATGGCGGGGGACAGCTCGGCCAGCAGGGCGGCGCGGCCGGTCTCGGCCGGGCGGAAGCCGCCGAGGTCGAGGCGGCCGGCGCCGCGCAGGGTCGCGGTCCACACGAACGGCGAGACCGATTCGACAGTGCCGAGGCGGTCGACGATCCGGCGCGGGCCCGGCAGGGCGGAGAGGCGGTCGAGGGCAGCGCGCCGTTCGGCGGCGTCCGGCGCCTCGCCGAACGCCACGAGGTCGCGGCCGCGCCGCTCGACCCGCAGCCACGGCTCTGCGCCCTCCGGCCGACTCGCCTCGGCGACGCCGGCGGCGTCCTCGCCGAGATCGGCGTCGAGCCCCGATTCGGCCCACAGCGTCCCGCCCAGCCACAGCCCCGCGAGCAGCGGAAGCCCGGCGACCCAGCCGATCGAACGCATCGCCACCTCCCGGCCGCCCTCCGGCCCGACGGAACGATCATCGTGCCGTTTCCGGCATCCTCATGGCAGGCGGCGTCCGGCGAGGCCCCCGACAGCAAAAAGGGCCCCGGCGATGCCGGGGCCCCGTTCAGGCGCGCGATGGCAAGCGACTTAGAAGTCGCGCTGCACGCGCATACGGACCTGGAACGTGTCCGCGTAGTTGGTGGTGGCGAGCACCGCACCGGCCGCCGTGACCGGTTGGCCGTTGGCGTTCACGCCGGCCGCCAGAGCCGCCGTGGCGCCCTTGTTGGCGTCGAACACGCGACCGTTCTTGATGTCGACGCGGTTGTAGAGACCCTCGACGCCGATATCGAGGTCCTTCACCGGCGACCAGATCAGGCTCGCGCCGGCGACGATCTGGCTGGTGTCGCGCAGGGCCGGGCTGAACAGGAACGAGGCGTTGCTGTTGACCGGGTTGCCGAGGCCGTTGAAGTTCAGGCCGCCCAGCAGGTTGCGCGAGGTCGAGCCGAACGACATCTCGCCGTAGCTGCCGATGATCGCCGAGCGCCACTCGGGCGTCCAGTAGTGCAGGTACGAACCGACCACCGTCCAGCTGGTCGACAGCTCCATCTTGCCGGTCAGCGGGTTGACCGCCGCGTCGGTGAAGAAGGTGCCGAAGGCCGCACCCGGCGCGTTGCCGGCGCTGGCGGTGTAGGTGCCGATGTACTGGGAGTAGCCAGTGTAGAGCTGGGCGCCCTCGCCGTACGAGCCCTGCAGGTACAGGGTGTCGCCCGGGGCGATGAACGGCATGTTGATCTTCACGCCGGCCTGCACGGCCCAGCCGTACTCCGAGTTCACCCGCGGCGCGATCGCCGAACCGGCCGGCAGCGCGACACCGTTGAAGCCGAGGACCGACGCGGCGTTGCCGGCGTTCAGCTCGTGGACGGCGGCCGACAGCTGGGCCGAGCCCCAGGCCGAGTCGTAGCGCAGGACGCCGACGAAGTCGGGCATGCGCGAGGTCTGGCGCAGGTCGTAGAAAGCCTCGCCGACCACGGCGCCGGCCGGGTTGGTGGCCAGGACCGGGCTGAGGTTGCCGTTGTTGCCGAACACGATGAACTGGCTGGCGAGGTTACCAGCCACCGCGGTGCCGAACAGCGGGTTCTTGCGGAAGTTCGGATCTTCGACCGACAGCGTGGCCGAGAAACCGTTGCCGAAGGTGGCGGTGTAGGCGAGCAGGTTGGTCGAGGCGACGTCGGAACCCAGCGAGGTGCCGATCATCTCGAAGTCGTGGGCGTAGAAGTCGTAGAACGACGCCGCACGACCGGCGGTGAGGCCGGCGAACTGGATGAACGCCTTGTCGACGTTCACGTATTGCTGCACGCGGTTGAAGGTGTCGACGCCGGTCGCCGAGAAGGCGTTGCCGTTGCGCTCCTGCGTACCCGACTTGAGGTAGGCGCCGGTGCGGGAGGCGAGCTCGAAGCGGACGAAGGCGCGCAGGGTGCCGTAGGCGGTCTGCGTGCGGGCATCGAGGTTGAGGCGGCCGAGGCCGCGGTAACCCATCAGGTCGCCGCTGTTGGCGTTGCGGGTGTAGCCCTGGGAATAGGTGGCTTCGAACCGGGCGCGGCCGGAGACGCGCAGGCAGGTGTCGGTGCCGGGAATGTAGAAGAAGCCGGCCCCATAGGCCGAGCAGACACGCACGTACTCAACAGGAGCCGCCTTCTTGATCGGCAGATCGGCAGCATTCGCCCCTGCCACCACGGTCAGGCCGGCAGCCGAACCCAGCAGAAGGCTCTTCACGAGCTTCATCGAGACCTCCAAAGTTTCGAGACCCTTTGGGGTGATCGGCTGCGCCTCGGCGATCCTCGCGGACCGTGAACCACGCCAGTCTTATCCCCTCCGGTCCGGACGTCCCGATTTTCGGGTATCGGCCGAACCGCCTCCGGGTTGTCCCCGGTGCAGAGACACCATGTGCGAGGCGGGCCGGTCGATCAACATCGATCAGCGGAGTCGGGGGCCCACCGCAAGGCTTTGGATAGGATTGTTGCAACCGGGCAACGAAGTCTTGACCCTGCGGATGCTGGCGATTTGTGGATCGGACGTCGTCCACGGGGCCGCCGGCGCAAGTCGTGGGCCGCCGCGATGCGGCGCTCGAACCGCCGCCGGCCGGCGCGCCTCAGCCGCCGAGTTCCTCGCGCAGCATCTCGAGGGTCAGCCAGCGCTCCTCGGCCGCGGCGAGGTCGGCCTCGGTCGTCGCCAGCGTGGTCGAGACCTTGGCGAAGCGAGCGGGATCGCGGGCGTAGAGGCCGGGGTCGTCGAGGGCGGCGCGCAGCTTGGCGGCGTTGGCCGAGAGGGTGTCGATCCGGCCCGGCAGTGTCTTCAGCTCGTGCTGCTCCTGGAAGCCGAGCTTGCGCCGCGGGGCGGCGTCCTCGCGGCGCGGGGGCTTCGCGCCCTGGCGCGGCTCCGGCCTGGGCGCGCCCGCGACCGTGCGGGCCTGCACCCCGGCGCCGCGCTGGGCGACCATGTCGCTGTAGCCGCCGGCGAAGGCGGTCCAGCGCCCCTCCCCTTCCGCGATCAGGACGGTGTCGACCACCCGGTCGAGGAAGTCGCGGTCGTGGCTCACCAGGATCAGGGTCGCGGAGGACTCGCCGAGCATCTCCTGGAGCAGGTCGAGGGTTTCGAGGTCGAGGTCGTTGGTCGGCTCGTCGAGCACCAGGAGGTTGGCCGGGCGGGCGAGCGCGCGGGCGATCAGCAGGCGGTTGCGCTCGCCGCCCGACAGCACCCCGACCGGCGTGCGCGCCTGCTCGGGGGCGAACAGGAAGTCCTTCATGTAGCCGACGACGTGGCGGCTCTGGCCGCCGACCGTGACGCTGTCGCTGCCGCCGCCGGTGAGCACGTCGGCCACGGTCTGCGCGGGGTCGAGGTCGGCCCGGCGCTGGTCGATGAGGTTGAGGGTGACGTTGGCGCCCAGCCGGATCTCGCCCGAATCGGGCGCGAGCCGGCCGGTGAGCAGGTTGACCAGGGTGGTCTTGCCGGCGCCGTTGGCGCCGACGATGCCGAGGCGGTCGCCGCGGGCGATGCGCAGGGACAGGTCGCGCACGATCGGGCGCTCGTCGTAGCTCTTGGCGGCGTCGCGGGCCTCGACCACGAGGGTGCCGGACGCGTCGGCCTCGCCCGAAGACAGGCTGACGCTGCCGACCGGGCCGCGATGCTCCTTGCGCTGGCGGCGCAGGTCGTGCAGCCCGGCCAGCCGCTTGACGTTGCGCTTGCGCCGGGCAGTGACGCCGTAGCGCAGCCAGTCCTCCTCGGCGGCGATCTTGCGGTCGAGCTTGTGGCGGTCGCGCTCCTCCTCCTCGAAGAACGCGTCGCGCCAGCCCTCGAAGGCGGAGAAGCCCTGCTCGATCCGGCGGGTGACGCCGCGGTCGAGCCACACGGTCGCCCGCGACAAAGCCTGGAGGAAGCGGCGGTCGTGGCTGATGAGGACCAGGGCGGCGCGGCTGCCCTTCAGCTCGGCCTCCAGCCACTCGATCGCCGGCAGGTCGAGATGGTTGGTCGGCTCGTCGAGCAGGAGGATGTCGGGCTCCGGCGCGAGCGCCTGGGCCAGGGCGGCCCGGCGCGACTCGCCGCCCGACATCCGGGCCGGGTCCTCGTCGCCGGTCAGCCCGAGACTCTCCAGCAGGTAGCGCGCCCGGTAGGCGTCGTCGCCCGGGCCGAGGCCGGCCTCGACGAAGGACAGGGCGGTGGCGTGGCCGGAGAAGTCGGGTTCCTGGGCGAGATAGCGGATCGTGGCGCCGGGCTGGACGAAGCGGCGGCCGCGGTCGGGCTCGACGAGGCCGGCGGCGATGCGCAGCAGCGTCGACTTGCCCGAGCCGTTGCGGCCGACGAGGCAGGTCCGATCGCCGGGGGCGATGGCGAGGTCGGCCCCGACGATCAGGGGGGTGCCGCCGAAGGTGAGGGCGACGTCTTGCAGGGTGAGGAGCGGGGGAGCGGCCATGGGGCCGGCTTATGGCAGGCCCCGGGCGGGACGCAAAACCCGCCCGGACCCCGCATCGCCGCTACATCGTCGGGTTGGCCGGGCCCGTCGGCGACGGGTCGGGGGTGATCGCCGGCGACTGGCCGGGATCGTTGACCGGGATCTCGACCGGACGCTCGCCGGGGGCCTCGCTCGGCACGTCCGCCGGGCCGGTCGGGGGCTCGGGCGGCTGCACCGGCGGGACCGGGTCGTAGGGCTGGTCCGGAACCGGGCCTGGATTGGACATGGGGACACCTCTCGCGTGTCCCACCGTAACCGGGCCCGACGGATGCGGTTCCTACTTCTTCGTCAGGAGCTTGGTGCCGTTGGTGTCGATCAGCGCCCGCACCTTGCCGGCGAACAGCGACAGCAGCATCGGCATCCGCACCTCGACGCGGACCGAATCCTCGTCGACGTCGATCTGGCCGTCGACGTTCTGGTTCATGGCGCCGACGAGGAAGTTGAGCTGGTCGCCCTGCCACGTCGCCTCCGCCATGCGGATGCCGGCCTTGCCGAGCAGCTCCTGGGCCGAGCCGAGGCCGGTCTCGAGGCGACGGCGCGCCTCGGCCCGGCCGAGCTGGTGGGGAATCACGACGACCAGGGGCTTCACCATCGCTTCCGAGACTCCCTGCGGTCCCCGCGCGGATCGGCGGGCGCGCGTCGGGTTACCTAATCAGCGCGATGGCGAGGCGGAAGTGTCGCGGGCCGACTTTCCGCGGTGGACGGACCCTACTCGACCACGGTCAGGGCGACGCGGCTGATCCCGCTCATGCCGATGGCGCGGGCGGAACCGCGGCTGAGGTCGATGATGCGGCCATGGGCGAAGGGTCCGCGATCGTTGATGCGCACGACGACGGCGCGTCCGTTGGTCTGGTTCACGACCCGCACCCGGGTGCCGAAGGGCAGGCTGCGGTGGGCGGCGGTGAGACCGTTCGGATTGAAGCGCTCGCCATTGGCCGTGCGTGAGCCGGATGCATACCAGGAGGCCCGGCCGTCCTGGGCGTGCGCCGCGGACACGTCACCGAAATCGAGCGTCCCGGCCAGAGCCAGACCGCACCCGAGACCCACCGCAACCGACCGGCGCACAGACTTCGTGCCAATCATCCCGACATCCCTTGTCATTGCTGTCGGGATGGCAAATCGAGGCCGAACAGGACGAAAATGTGACCACCGGCACGGGACGACGAGCGGCCCCATTGCCGCCCGATATCCTACCCGATCGTTAAGATGTGAGGCACAAAGACTTGCGAAGGTGAGTTTTCGTCGGCTCGTCTTGCGCGACCGCGGACGGAGCGCGGAACATCAGCATCCGCAAGTCGCGCCGGCCGTGGGCTCGCGGGGCGGTGGCGTCGGGTTCCCGCCCAGCATCGCATGCGTGCCCTGCACTGCGTGCAGAGCATGGCGGGACCTGTCGCGGGGAGCCGGTCGAGGGAGCCCGGCAAAAACTGCAGCCCCAAATCGAGACGTGAAATGTTTCCGGGGGCAACCCGGCCTTTACCGTAACCGGGTCATGGTCTGCCGGTCAGTCGCGTAACGGTGTTTGCCATGGCTTCCCTGCGTACCGCGGTCGCCGGCGCCGCCGCCCGGAAACAAGTCTCGCGTCCCGGGCGGGCAGCGTCGGCGCCGCGGATGGGTCTCGTCCCGTCCACCCAGCGCCTTCCCCTCGACGAGGTCATCGTCGGCGACTGCCTCGCGGCGCTCGACCGGCTTCCGCCGGCGAGCGTCGACCTCGTCTTCGCGGATCCGCCCTACAACCTCCAGCTCGGCGAGGGCTCGCTGCTGCGCCCCGACCAGAGCGCCGTCGACGCGGTCGACGACGACTGGGACCAGTTCGCCAGCTTCGAGGCCTACGACACCTTCACCCGGGCCTGGCTCACGGCGTGCCGGCGGGTGATGAAGCCGACCGCGACCCTCTGGGTGATCGGGTCGTACCACAACATCTTCCGGGTCGGGAGCGCGTTGCAGGATCTTGGTTTCTGGATCCTGAACGACATCGTGTGGCGCAAGGCCAACCCGATGCCGAACTTCCGCGGCAAGCGCTTCACCAACGCCCACGAGACCCTGATCTGGGCCTCGCGCTCGCCGCAGAAGGGCTACACCTTCCACTACGAGGCGCTGAAGGGGGGCAACGAGGACCTCCAGATGCGCTCGGACTGGTTCATCCCGCTCTGCACCGGCGAGGAGCGGCTGAAGGGCTCCGACGGACGCAAGGTCCACCCGACGCAGAAGCCCGAGGCGCTGGTCGCCCGCACCCTGCTCTCGGCCTCGAATCCCGGCGACGTGGTGCTCGACCCGTTCTTCGGCACCGGCACGACCGGGGCGGTGGCCAGGCGCCTCGGCCGGCGCTTCATCGGTATCGAGCGCGAGGAGACCTACGCCGCGGCGGCGCGGGCGCGGATCGCCGCCGTCGAGCCGCTCTCGACCGCCGCCCTCCTCACCGCCCCGACGAAGCGCGCCGAGCCGCGGGTGCCGTTCCTGAGCGTGATCGAGGCCGGCCACGTCCGCCCCGGCGAGACGCTGACCGACGAACGCCGGCGCTTCAAGGCGCTGGTGCGCCCGGACGGCACCCTCGCGGCCGGCCCGGCCACCGGCTCGATCCACAAGATCGGCGCCCTCGTCCAGGGCTTCCCGGCCTGCAACGGCTGGACGTTCTGGCACGTCGAGCGCGCCGGCAAGCTGGTCTGCATCGACGATTTTCGCGGGACGATGCGGGCGGGGATGCGCTCGGCCTGAGGCGGGGCGTGGCCGCCATATAAGATGGCACCGACCCTCCGGGCTCGATCGCGATACGCAGGCTACGCACGGCCACGTTCGGTCCGAGCCGCGGCGAACAGGACCGTCAAGTTCCTCTCGACCTCATCGAGGCTGAGCGCGGGACGGGGATCGTCCAGCGAGCGGCGGATGCGGGCGCGAACGAGATCGAGACGCTTCGCATCCTCGTCGCGCACGGCGCGGAATGGCTTCGTGGTCATGCCGATGCCGATCCTCTGCACGGGCCACACCGCTCGGCCTCGCTCCGATGTCCGTGACGGTCGCACGCGCTACGGCCGGCCGCCTCTTCACGCTCACCGCCCCTTCGGCCGCCCGCGCCCGGTGGTCTTGACCACCGGCGCCGCGGCGGCCGGGCGGCGCGACAGCACCTTCGGGACCGGCGCGCGCCGGGGCGGCGGCTCGGCGGGGGCCGGGGTCGCGAGGTCGGGCGGCGGCTCGGGGGCGGCCGGCGCCGCCGCGGCGAGCCGCGTGTCGAGGGCGTGGGCCAGCACCTTCTTCATCGCGCCGGGCAGCGGCTCGGCGGCGAGGTCGGCGGCCGGGGTGAACCGCATGCCCTCGGGCGCCGGCGTGCCGGCGGCGACGCGGGCGTGAAACACCGTGAGTTCGAGGGGGAAGTGGGTGAAGACGTGGCGCACGATGCCGGGCAGGCGCTTCCAGCGCGCGTCGAGGGGCGCGTCGAGGAGGGCGCGGGCCGGGTCGTAATCGGGCAGCCACGGGCTCGTCGGCGGCTCGGCCATCGAGCCGAGCAGCCCCTCGGGCGGGCGGGTGCGCAGCAAGACCGCCCCGTCGCCGGCCCGCACCGCCACGAAGGCGGCGCCGCGGCGCAACTGGCCCGGCACCTTCTTCACCTTGCGCGGAAACGTCTCCTGCAACCCCTCGGCCCGGGCGCGGCACGGCCGCATCCACGGGCACAGGGCGCAGGCCGGGCGCTTCGGGGTGCACAGGGTGGCGCCGAGATCCATCACGGCTTGCGCGAAGTCGCCCGGGCGCTCGCGCGGCACCAGCGTCTCGGCGAGGCGGCGGATCTCGGGCCGGGCGGCGGGGATCGGGGTCTCGATCGCGAACAGGCGCGACACCACCCGCTCGACGTTGCCGTCCACCGCCGCCGCCGGCCGGTCGAAGGCGATCGCCGCGATCGCGCCGGCCGTGTAGGCGCCGATGCCCGGCAGCCGGCGCAGGCCCTCGACGGTGTCGGGGAAGCCCCCGGCCGCCGCCACCGCACGGGCGCAGGCGTGCAGGTTTCGGGCGCGGGAATAGTAGCCGAGGCCGGCCCAGGCGCTCATCACCGCCTCCTCGGGCGCCGCCGCGAGGTCGGCGACGGTCGGGAACCGGGCGAGGAACTTTTCGAAGTACGGCTTCACCGCCGCGACGGTGGTCTGCTGGAGCATCACCTCCGACAGCCAGACCCGGTACGGGTCGGGCGCGACGCCGGGCAGCGCGCGCCAGGGCAACACCCGGCGGTGACGGTCGTACCAGTCGAGGAGATCGGCCGCCTCGGGCTTTGAGCGTGGCGGTTCGGGCGCTACCATGGCGGCCCGATTACTTGGTTTTCGCCGGCCTTGGGAGCGGCCCCGCCGGGGATTTTCCGGCGAGGCGCCACGAGGCGCCGGCAGCGTGGCGGCGTGGAGACGATGGCGCGGGTCAAGCCCCTCAGCGAACTCATCGAGCGGTCCCTCGGCCCGGTCTTCGCCGCGCAGGGCTTCGCCTCGACCGACATCATCGCGTCGTGGCCCGACATCGTCGGCGAGCGACTCGCCCGGGCCTGCCAGCCGGAGAAGCTCGACTGGCCGCGCCGGCGCGCGACCCAGGAGCGCGGCCGGCCCGCCCCCGGCACCCTGATCGTGCGGGTCGACGGCGCCTTCGCGCTCGAGTTGCAGCACCTCGCCCCGCAGGTGATCGAGCGCATCAACCGCCATTACGGCTGGGCCTGCGTCGGCAGGATCAGCCTGCGCCAGGACCGCATCGCCCGGCCGGGGCCGCGCAAGCCCGCGCCGCCGCCCCTCGACCCGCTGCGGCGGGGCGAGGTGGCGCTCGCGGTCTCCCGCGTCGGCGAGGACGGGTTGCGCGACGCCCTCGACCGGCTCGGGATCGCGGTGCTGAGCGCCCGGCGCGGGGCGTGAGCGGAGCCGGCTTACGACCGACCGCTTGAGCCCGCGGCGGGGCGTCGGCTTGCCACGAGGCGGCCGGGATTCTACCGCAGGCGTCATCGGATGAAGCCCAGAGCGGAGGACGCCCCATGATGACCCGGCGCGATGCACTGACACTCGGCGGCGCGGCGGCCGCGGCGGGCCTGCTCCTGCCCGGTCTCACGGTTCCGGCCCTGGCCCAGGGCCCCTCCGTCGAGGGGCTGATGCAGCCCGGCCCCCTCGGCGACGCCTGGCTCGGCCCGGCCGACGCCAAGGTGACGATCATCGAGTACGCCTCGATGACCTGCTCGCACTGCGCAGCCTTCCACAAGACCACCTGGCCGGCGCTGAAGTCGCGCTGGATCGACACCGGCAAGGTGCGGTTCACCCTGCGCGAGTTCCCCCTCGACCCGCTCGCCACCGCCGCCTTCATGCTGGCCCGCTCCGACGACGGCGCGCGCTACTACCCGATCACCGACATGCTGTTCGACCAGCAGGCGAACTGGGCCTTCGTGCCCAAGCCCCTCGATGCCCTCGAGCAGATGATGCGGCAGGCCGGCTTCTCGAAGGAGCGGTTCGAGGCGGTGCTCAAGGACCAGAAGCTCTACGACGGCGTCAACACCGTGAAGGAGCGGGCGATGACGACCTACAAGGTCAACGCCACCCCGACCTTCTTCATCAATGGCCAAAAGTATTCCGGCGAGATGACGATCGACGGCCTGGAGAAGGTCATCAAGCCGATCGTCGGCGCGTAGTCCCGGTCCGCTCCAGCTCCCCGAGGCTCCCGTCGCCGCGCCGCCGGCTCCGGGAGCCTCGTCGCGTCCGGCGGGCAGGATCGCCCGGAGCCGCCGGCCGCGCGGGGGCGGGCGGCGCGAAACGGCTAAATATCCAATTTCGCCAGCAACTTAGCGGAACCCGGGGTCGCCTTGACTCCCAAGATGGGCGAAACTATGGTGCGCCGCGCTTGAGGGGCCCGGATCGGATCTCTTCGTCTCATCCCAGCGAGGTTTCGCCATGACCGGCAACGACCCGCGGGGTGACGACGGCACCGATCGGAACCCCGACAGCGATCTCTCCGCGAGGCTCAAGCGTCTCGAAATGCAGATCGACCGGCAGCGGCCCCCCGCCTCCGGCCCGGTCGCGCGTGACGGGACGCCCGGCGAACCCTCCTCCCTCGGCCGCGCCCTGCGTCTCTCGACGGAGTTCGTGGCCGGCGTGCTGGCGGGCGGCATCCTCGGCTGGGCCTGCGACCGGTATCTCGGGACGAAACCCTGGGGGCTGATCGTGCTGCTCGTGCTCGGATTCGGCGCCGGAATCTACAATGTCATGCGGGTGTCCGGGTTTTTTTCGGCCCCCGGGACGCAGAAAGACCGGGCGGGGACTTGATCATCCGGTGGATGCCGTGCATCCGCCAGCGCGAACCAGGCGGCGGAGGGGCTCCGCGGCGCCAACGAGATGAGGGGCGGGACCGGCATGGCCGTCAAGATGGATCCGATCCACCAGTTCGAGCTGAAGCCGCTGATCTCGTTCGGCCATATCGGCCATCAGGAAATCGCCTTCACCCAGTCGGCCCTGTACATGTTCGCCGCCGTCGGCGTGATCGCGCTGCTCACCATCGCGGCGACCAGCCGCCGCTCGCTGGTGCCCGGCCGCATGCAGACCATGGCCGAGACCTTCTACGAGTTCATCGCCTCGACCGTGCACCAGTCCGCCGGCCACGGCAGCGAGCGGTTCGTGCCGCTGGTGTTCTCGCTGTTCATGTTCGTGCTGGTCTGCAACCTGTTCGGCATGATCCCCTACACCTTCACGGTGACGAGCCACATCATCGTGACCTTCATGCTCGCCCTGGTGGTGATCCTGACGGTGGTGATCTACGGCTTCATGGCCCACGGCACCCACTTCCTCGGCCTGTTCGTGCCCCCCGGCGTCCCCGGCTGGCTCAAGCCGCTGATCGTCGTGATCGAGGTGGTGTCGTTCATCTCGCGGCCGATCAGCCTCTCGGTGCGTCTGTTCGCCAACATGCTGGCCGGCCACATCGCGCTCAAGATCTTCGCGGGCTTCGTGCCGGCGCTGCTCGCCGCCGGCGTCTGGGGCATCCTGTCGCCGCTGCCGCTCGCCCTGTCGGTCGCCGTCACCGCCCTCGAGATGCTGGTCGCGGTGCTGCAGGCCTACGTCTTCGCGACGCTGACCTCGATCTACCTCAGCGACGCGCTGCATCCGGGCCACTGAGCCGCGCTCGTCCCGGGCACCAGAAAAGTTTCCCACCCCGGTTCGCCGTGTCGCGGCCGGATCCCACCCGCCAGACGACTAGACGACCTTAGGAGCACTCTGATGGATCCCGTTGCTGCGAAGTACATCGGCGCCGGTCTCGCCTGCCTCGGCATGGCGGGCGCCGCCGTGGGCCTCGGCAACCTGTTCGGCCAGTTCTTCGCCGGCGCCCTGCGCAACCCCTCGGCGGCCGACGGCCAGCGCGCCAACCTGCTCCTCGGCTTCGCGCTGACGGAAGCGCTCGGCATCTTCTCGCTGCTCGTCGCGCTGCTGCTGCTGTTCGCGGTCTGATCTTCCGGTCCGGGACCCTCCCGGACCCGACGCGCGCATCGGTCGTCCCGGCCGGTGCGCGCTCTGCCGACCAGGGCCGAGCCGGGTGATCCCGGCGCCGTCCGAAACGGCGCCGACCAGACGAAGACCAGACCGGCCGGGCGCCAGAGGGCGCTCCGCCTCCCGCTCGAACCGGACGACACGATGGCGCAGTCCCACCCTCCCGCAGGCCAGACCGGTACTCTCATCGAGGAGCCCATGTCCGAGCACGGCGCCGGCTTTCCGCCGTTCAACAGCACCACCTACGCGTCCCAGATCCTCTGGCTCGCCCTCGCCTTCGGGCTGCTCTACTACCTGATGTCGCGCATCGCCCTGCCGCGCATCGCCGGAATCCTGCACGACCGCCAGTCGCGCCTGGCCGCCGACCTCGACGAGGCGAGCCGGATGAAGTCCGAGGCCGACGGCGCCCGCGAGACCTACGAGCGCTCGCTCAAGGAGGCGCAGGACAAGGCCAAGGGCATCGCCCAGTCCACCCGCGACCAGCTCGCCGGGGAAGCCGAGGAGCGTCGCAAGACCCTCGAAGCCGACCTCGCCGCCAAGCTCGCCGAATCCGACGCCGCCATCCGCAGCCGCACCGCGACCGCGATGGGCAACGTGCGCGAGATCGCCACCGACACCGCCGCCGCCATCGTCGAGCGCCTCACCGGGCAGAGCCCCGACCGCGCCGCGGTCGAGGCCGCCTACGACCGCGCGCGTCCGGTCCACTGAGACCCGCCTGAAGGATCACGTCATGCTGATGGAAGCGGAGTTCTGGGTCGCGGTCGCCTTTGTGGTGTTCGTCGCCATCGTGTGGAAGGTCGGGGGCTTCGACAAGCTCATCGAGGCGCTCGACCACCGCGGCGTCCGGGTGCGCAAGGAACTCGACGAGGCGCGGCGCCTGCGTGAGGAGGCGGCCTCCGTCCTCGCCGACTACAAGCGCCGCCGCGCCGCCGCCGAGAGCGAGGCCGCCGCGATCGTCGCGAGCGCCCGCGAGGAGGCCGAGCGCGCCGCCGCCGAGGGCCATGCCCGCCTGAACGAGTTCGTCGCCCGCCGCACCAAGGCCGCCGAGGCGAAGATCGCCCAGGCCGAGGCCCAGGCCGCCGCCGAGGTGCGCGCCGCCGCCGCCGACGCCGCGGTGCGGGTGTCCGAGACCATCCTGCGCGAGCGGATGAGCGGCGACGCCGCCCAGGACCTCGTCCGCCGCAGCCTCGGCGAGGTCCGCACCCGCCTGCGGGCCTGACCTCTCGCCCCACCCCGTTCGTGTCCGACGACGAAGCCGCCCCTCCGGGCGGCTTCTTTCGTTTGTGCGGTGCCGTACGAGGGGCGGAATACGCAGATCCGTCTCGCAGTCGCGAGATTACCCGCAATCGTTGCGATCCAAGGTTGTGCAATCGAGAATTGCGTGACAACGTTTAGGGAGTGTCCGTCGAGACAATCGTCCACTCAAGCCTTCGCCATGCCAATATATTACTTCCACTTCCAGCTCGGATCCCGGCTGATCCTGGACACGGAAGGAATTGCGCTGAACTGTCCGGCCGATGCCCTTGAACGGGCGACGCGGCTGGCGACCGACCTGCTGGCGGATCTCGACGCCCGGCCGTGCTGCCGCGACGGTGCGGTGGTGGTGGAGGACGAGCACCACCAGCAGATCCTGCGCGTGGCGATGACCAGCATCCGGGCCCGCCGCGAGCGGGCCCAGGCGTGGTTTCACTGATACGATTGTCGGACGATCAGTTCCGAAAATCGTATCACCAGCCCGCGCGGTGCTTGAGCGAAGCCGAAATCCGCATCGCGAAGGCGATCCGCCAGGATCGCCGAGCGATCAATCGGATTTCGTATGAGACATCGCGCTCACGGCCGGTCCGCCAGGAACGCGACCACCCCCTGCTTGTGGACCTTGTCGCCGACCGCGAGGTTGTGGTCGCGGTTGGGGATGTCGAGGGCGCGGGCGTTCGGCATCAGCGCGGCGAGGGCCGGGCCGGAGCCGGCGACGTCGTCGGTGGTGCCGACCGAGACCAGAACCGGCATCTCGATCCCCACCACCTCGGCCCGCGACAGGGTCTGGCGCGAGCCGCGCATGCAGGCGGCGAGGGCGCGCAGGTCGCTGCGGGTCTGCTCGGCGAAGATCCGGAACGAGCGCGCGACCGGATCGGCGATGACCTCGCTCGACGGCGCCTCCATCGCCTCCGGGATGCCGCTCGGCAGGCCCCGGCCCTCGACCAGATGGATGCCGAGCCCGCCGAGCAGGGCCGAGCGCACGCGGTCGGGCCGCAGCAGCGCGAGGTGGGCGGTGATCCGCGCGCCCATCGAGTAGCCCATCACGTCGGCGCGCGCGATGCCGAGATGGTCGAGCAGCCGCAGCGCGTCCTCGGCCATCACGTCGGAGGCGTAGGCCGCGGGGTCGTAGGGCTTGCCGCTGCGGCCGTGGCCGCGGTTGTCGAGGGCGACCACCCGGTGGCCGGCCCCGGTCAGGGTGCGGACCCAGCCGGTATTGACCCAGTTCACCGCGTGGTTTGAGGCGAAGCCGTGGATCAGCAGCACCGGATCCCCGGCCCCGTCCGCGGGCGCGGCGTCGAGATAGGCGATCGGGACGCCGGCGGAATCGAAGGTCTGCATCGGGGGACGTGCGCTCCGGGAGGTGCGGGACAGGGTCGCTGACTACCAGCCCGTGCCGCCGCGAGACAGGCCCGTCCGGTTGCGGCGGGCGCCCCGCGGTGGCATCAGGCGCGGGCCGGGGCCGCGGTGCGACCGCCGCCGGCCCGGCCCCCGGTCCTCACGAACCCCGCGCATGTCACAGACCCCGCCGCCCTTCGGCACCTACGCCCCGTCCGGCCTCGTCCGCTGGATCGTCGGGCAGACCCAGCGCCTGCCCGAGGAGGCGTGGAGCGGCCGCCGCCTCGCCCTGTTCCTGCGCCGCTGCGCCATCACCCTGCTCAAGGGCCGTCCCCTCGACGTCGAGCGCTACGGCGCGCGCATGCGGCTGCACCCCTACAACAACAACTGCGAGAAGAAGGTGCTGTTCACGCCGCAGTTCTTCGATGCGGCGGAGCGCCGGCTCCTCGCCGAGCGGCTCGGGCCGGACTGCGTCTTCCTCGACATCGGCGCCAATATCGGCGCCTACGCCCTGTTCGTCGCCGCCCTGGCGGGACCGGGAGCGCGGATCCTCGCGGTCGAGCCGCAGCCGGACGTGTTCGACAAGCTGACCTTCAACATCGCCCAGAACCCGTTCGGCACCGTGAAGGCGGTCGATTGCGCCATCGCCGACAAGACCGGCGAACTGACGCTGTTCGTCGACCCGCGCAACCGCGGCGAGTCGAGCCTCAAGGTCGTCGGCACGCAGGAGAACGCCGCGATCCGGGTGCCGGCCGTCACCCTGCTCGACCTCGTGCGCGGCGAGGGCATCACCCGCATCGACGCGATGAAGCTCGACGTCGAGGGCGCCGAGGACCTGATCCTCGACCCGTTCCTGCGCGAGGCGCCCCCGGCCCTGCGCCCGCGCCTGCTCGTGATCGAGGACGGCACCGACCTGTGGCAGACCGATCTCGCGGCGCTGCTGACCGGCTACGGCTACCGCCCCCTCGCCCGCACCCGGCTCAACCTGATCTTCGAGCGCGAGAGCTGACGCAGCCCGGACCGCCGCCTCATACGATTTTCGATTGATCGCTCGGCAATCCCTTGCGGTATCGCTTTCGCAATGCGGACATCGGCTTCGCTCAGGTGTGTGGAGCCTTCGGCTCCACCGCGCGGGCTGGTGATACGGTTTTACGGAACAAATCGTCTGAAAACCGTATCACACCAGCTCGGGCCGGCGCCGGTGCCGGGCGAGGGCGTGTCCGACCAGGGCGTCGATCAGCGCCGGGCCGGGCAGGCCGTCGGCGGCCCACAGCTTCGGGTACATGCTGATCGCGGTGAAGCCCGGCAGGGTGTTGACCTCGTTGAGGTAGATCGCGTCCGGCGCCGCCGGGTCGACGAAGAAGTCGACCCGCGCCAGCCCCTCGCAGCACAGGGCGTCGAAGCAGGCGAGCGCGAGGTCGCGGATCCGCCCGGCGGTCGCGGCCGGCAGCTCGGCCGGGATCAGCAGGCCGGCGCCGTCGGCATCGACGTACTTGGCGTCGTAGCTGTAGAAGCCGTGCTCGGGCGCCGGGGCGATCTCGCCGAGCACCGAGGCGCGCAGCTCGCCCTCGGCGGTCTCCAGCACCGCGCATTCGATCTCGCGGGCGCGCACGATGCTGCGCTCGACGAGGACCCGCTCGCCGTAGGCCGAGGCCGCCGCCACGGCGCGGGCGAAGGTCTCGGCGTCTCCGGCCGGGCCGACCCCGACCGAGGAGCCCATCCGGGCCGGCTTGACGAAGAGGTTCGGGGTGCCGAGCGCGGCCACCGCCTCGGCATAGGTCACCGGCCGGCGCGGCGTGACGGTGAGGAACGGCACCACCGGCAGGCCGGCGTCGCGCATCAGCCGCTTGGCGACGTCCTTGTCCATCGCCACCGCCGAGCCGGTCACCCCGGACCCGACATACGGCAGGCCGGCGAGGTCGAGCAGGCCCTGGATCGTGCCGTCCTCGCCGTTGGGGCCGTGCAGGACCGGCACCGCCACGTCGAGATGCGTCACCTCGCGGCCGTCGGCGTCGAGCAGGCGGCCGCCGCTGCCCGGGGCGAGGGAGACGACGCCGCCCAGCGAGGCCGCGATGACCGGGAAGTCGCCGGCCCCGGGGTTGCACAGCCGCCACACCCCGGTCTCGCGCTCGATGCGGATCGGCACGACCTCGTGGCGGGCCGGATCGAGAGCCCGGTGGACGTGCGCCGCCGACATGATCGAGACGTCGTGTTCCGGCGAACGGCCCCCGAACAGGAGCGCGGTTCTGAGGCGGGCGGCCATGGGGTCTTCCTCGGGGACGGGCCGGGGCGAATCGCCCCGCGCGACGCGCGAGCGTGACGGCAAAAGATGACCGGACCGTGGATGGGGCAGCGGTGGGGCCGCCCGGGCGGGTGCAGGCCGCCTGCGCGGGTTCAGGCCGCCCGGGCGGGTTCAGGCCGCCCGCGCCACCGCCTCGCCGAAGATCTGCACCAGCCGCGCCTCCAGCTTGCCCTCCATGCCGGCGAGGATCGCCATCGCGTCGCGCATCGCCATCGGCTCCTTGTAGGGCCGGCGCTCGGTCAGGGCGGCGTAGATGTCGCAGATGGTGAGGAGCCGCACCATGTCGGTGATCTCGGGACCGCTCAGCCCGTCCGGATAGCCGGAGCCGTCGAGCATCTCGTGGTGGTGGCGCACCACGTCGAGGGTCAGGGCGTCCCACTCGCCGCTCGCCCGCAGGATGTCGTAGCCGAGGGCGGCGTGGGTGCGCATCACCGCCATCTCCTCGGGATCGAGGCGGCCGGGCTTGTTGAGGATCGCCAGGGGAATGCGCGCCTTGCCGACGTCGTGGACGAGGGCCGCGCGCACGAAGCGGCGCTGGTCGTCCTCGCCGAAGCCGAGATGGACGGCGAAATGCGCCGCGAGCCCGGCGACCATCAGGCAGTGCTGGTAGGTGGCGTCGTCGTGGGTCCAGACCCGGTCGAGCCACAGCGACAGGCCGCCGTCCTGGACCGCGGTCAGGATCGGCGCGAGCCCGGTCTCGATCGGGGCCGCCCGGACCTGGTTGCCGGTGCGGGCCTCGGCGAGCAGGCTGGTGAGGGTCTCGCCGGCCCGGGCGACGCCCCGTGCGACCCGCAGATCGGCGGAGTCGAGCGCCTCGAGGTGCTTGGCGAGGGCGCCGGCGATGGTCTGGGGCGGCGCGTAGGCCGGCAGGCACACCGTGGCCCCGAGGCTCTTGGCCTCCCGCAGGGCGTCGCCGGTCGCCCTGCGCAGCAGGCAGACGACCGGGAAGCTCTGCCCCTTGAACCGCGTGGTGAGGCTGCGCAGGCACTGCACCGCCACCGGGCGCGCGAGCGTGAGGTCGCAGACCACGCCCAGGGGAACGTCCCGCATCCGCGACCACGCCACGTCGGCGCCGACGACCGTGCAGGTCGAGACCTCCCGCAGGGCTTTCGCAACATCCTCGCTCCGGTCCAGGCGGTCGGTGACGAGAACGATGGTCCCGGCGGCCATTCCACACCTCCCTGCCTGCCGGCTGTGTCGCCGTGGACTTCCGACTACCGGGTTCCGCAGAACAAGTGCTTAAGCGGAACCCGCCCGATGGCAAGCCTCGTCCGGCGGCGTCTTGCCGCGCCGGAGCTCGGCACGCCGCAATGGAGGCCGTCCCGGCACGCCCGGTTCAGAAGCGCCCGCCGAGACCGACCGAGCCACCGCTGCCCATCGTCGGGCTCAGGCTGCCGCCGCCGCCCGAGCGGCCCTCCTCGGCGCCTTCGAGCTCGTCGCGGCGGATGCGGCGGGGGCCGGACTGGCCCGCATCGGCCTGGGCGCGGGGATTGGCCGGCACGTCGAGGCGGCGGGACGGCGCGGTCGGCATCACCCGGTCGGGATCGACCTGCGACGGCGTCGCCGTGCGGGACGGCGCCCGCAGGTCGGCGCGCATCGACGGGGGCGGCCCGACGTCGCTCGCCGGCAGCACGCCGCCGGTCTGGCCGAGGGGGTTGACGCAACCGCCCGCCACCGCCGCCAGCACGGCGACGAGGCAGGCTCTGTTCAGGACGGGCATCGCAGGATCCCTTGTGCTTGTCTCGGCCCGTCGCCGCGCCGACGGGCGCCGTGGCGGAGGGCGCCCCCGGGGCCTCCGTGTAGCGGCGACGCCCGGGGAAGGCCAGCCGCGGCCGCGCCCGACGGGGCCCGGCCGCCGCCGCGGCGGTGCGCGGCCAGATCGGCAAGGGCGGCGACCAGTTGATGCCGGTCTTCGTGCCGCCCGAGCGGCTGGAGCGCGACGGCGCGGCGATCGAGCGCCACCGCTCCGACCTGTTCAAGGCGACGTACCTGCCGCAGGTGCGGCCGTTCCCCGGGGTGCGGGCGCTGTTCGCGCGCCTGCGCGAGGAGGGCCACACCCTGGCGCTCGCCTCCTCGGGCAAGGCCGACGAGGTCCGACACTACATGGAGATCGCGGACATCGCGGATCTCGTCGACGTTGCGACCAACTCCGACGAGGCCGACCGCTCCAAGCCGCATCCGGACATCTTCGAGGCGGCGCTCGACAAGCTCGGCCATCCGGATCGCAGCGACGCGATCGTGATCGGCGATTCGCCCTACGACGCCGAGGCCGCCGGCAAGGCCGGCCTCGCAGCGCTCGGGGTCCTGTGCGGCGGCTTCCCGGAGGCCGATCTCGGCGCCGCCGGCTGCCGTATGGTCTACCGCGACCCGCAGGATCTGCTCGACGGCTACGACCGCTCGCCCCTGCGCCTCGGCCTGCCGGATTAGGCCGCGTCGGCGGGGCCGGTGGGATACCACTGTGTGTTGCATCGCCGCCATTGACCGGGCCGGCAGCGGTGGACAATGTGAAATGACAGTGACGAGTTCATCGCTTCCCACATCGCTGCCGTAGCGTCCGCAGGGTCCCGCCCCGGGCCGACCGGAGCCGATTACGCTGTGAGCATTCGTGGCGGCCCGGACGAGGCTCCGGGGCCGGACGGGTGCCGTGCGCGTGCCGGCCTCCGCGGCACGGGGCAGGAACCGGCCGGGCTCGGGCACCCTCTCGGGGTTCTGGTTTCATGTACATCTTCGTCGATGACCGGCAGAGCGTGACTGCGGGATACACGGCGAGCTTCGACCGCGAGGGCATCTCCTCCCTCGGACTGGTCTCCGGCGAGTTCCGGAGCTGGTTCCAGGCGGCCTCCCCGGTCGACATCGACGCGATCCAGGGGTTCCTTCTCGGCGATTTCGACGACCGCCTCACCTGCGCCGGCCTGATCCGCAAGCAGTCGCGGGCGCCGATCATCGCGCTCAGCGACATCCGCTCCCTGGAGCAGACCCTGTCGCTGTTCACCGCCGGCATCGACGACGTGCTGCCCAAGCCCGTCCACGTCCGCGAGATCCTCGCGCGCTCGGAGGCGATCTGGCGCCGGGTCAACGCCCTCTCGGCCCAGCCCGAGGAGGCGCCGCCGGCGAACGAGCGCCTGAAGGTCCACGGCGACGGACGCGACCCCGAGATCGACGGCGAGCCGCTGCCGCTGCCCCGGCGCGAGCGCCACATCCTCGAATACCTCGTGCGCAACCGCGGCCGGCGCCTGACCAAGACGCAGATCTTCAACACGGTCTACGGCGTCTACAGCAACGAGGTCGACGAGAGCGTCGTCGAGGGCCATGTCAGCAAGCTGCGCAAGAAGCTGCGCGACCGCCTCGGCCACGACCCGATCGAGGCCAAGCGCTACATCGGCTACACCTTCGTCGGGTGAGCATCGGTTCGATCGGACGGGATGGCCTGTCTTACGGCTTTCGATTGATCGCTCGGCGATCCCTGCGGGATCGCATTCGCGATGCGAAAATCGGCTTCGCTCATGCGCCGCGCGGTCTGGTGATACGGTTTTCGGAACAGATCGTCCGAAAACCGTATCAGCGGGTCGAAGGGGCTGCGAGCCCCCGGCTCACCCGAAGGAAAAGTTCGCCGCCGTCAGGGTGGCGACCTGCACGCCACGCAGCGTCAGCCCGTCGTCGGTGCCGTAGGCGATCACCGCGTCAGATCCCTCCTGACGGCTCGCCGCCTGCACGGCCGCGAAGTCGGCGAACACCCCGCCGTTGAACGCGATCACGTCGGCCTCCGACCCGCCTGTCACGAAATCGGTGATCGCGTCGCGCCCGTCGCCGCGCCCGAACCCGAAGATGTCCGCCCCCGCCCCACCGGTCAGCACGTCGTCGCCGCTGTTGCCGAACAGGAGGTCGGCTCCATCGCCGCCCTCGATCGTGTCGGCGCCGGCCCCGCCCGAGAGGTCGTCGCCGCCCTCGCCGCCAAACAGCCGGTCCTCGCCGTCCTCGCCGCGCACGAGGTCGTTGCCGGCGTCGCCGGTCAGATAGTCGTTGCCGGTGCCGCCGTAAACCTGGTCGTCGCCGTCCTCGCCGTAGACGCCGTCGTTGCCGTCGTCGCCGAACAGCAGGTCGTTGCCCTGCTCGCCGTGCACCTCGTCGTTGCCCCACCCGCCCGAGCCGAAATCGTTGCCCGAGCCGGTGCCGACGAAGTCGTTACCGTCCTGGCCGTAGACCTGATCGTTCCCGGCGCTGCCGTAGACGGTGTCGGTGCCGGTGCCGCCGTAGACGAGGTCGTCGCCGTCGTTGCCGTCGACGAGATCGTCGTCGTCGTCGCCGAACAGCAGGTCGTTGCCGGCCTCGCCGAGCACCGTGTCGCTGCCCCACCCGCCCGAGCCGAAGTCGTTGCCGGCGCCGCCCTGCACCGAATCGGTGCCGTCCTGGCCGAAGACCTGATCGTCCCGCTCCCCGCCCCGGAGCGTGTCGTCGCCGGCACCGCCCTGGAGGGTATCGGCGCCGTTGCCGCCCGACAGGGCGTCGGCTCCCGCGGTGCCCGTCGCCGCGCGCCCGACCGCCGGGATGCGGAAGCGGCCGAGCAGCGGGTCGTGGTCGCTGGTCTGGTCGGCGAAGTCGGCGTTGATGTGGACCGGCTCGAACCCGGCCCCCTCGGTCAGCGCCGCCGTGGTCAGCATGTGGTCGAGGGTCTGGGCGTTGCCCTCGAACACGTAGTCGTAGCGCCGGTCGGCCGGCAGCAGGTCCTGGAGATCGGTGAGGATCGGGGTGCCGCCGGGGGTCAGCACCGCGCCGGTGCCGGCGGAGGTGGTGCCGGTCAGGGTCGCGGCGCCGCGCAGCACGGTCAGCGGCTCCTCGAAGCCGTAATCGTTGAGATCGCCGGTCACCACCACCCGCGCCCCGGCATCCGCCGCGAGCAGGCCGTCGACGAAGCTGTTCACCGCCTGGGCCTGCGCCGCCCGGGCGATCTCGCCGGCGTTGAACGGCGGCTGCTCGGAGCCGAACAGCGCGCCGCTGCCGCCCTTCGAGGTGAAGTGGTTGCTCACCACCGTCACGGTCGCGTCGTTGAAGACGAAATCGGCGGCGAGCGGCGGGCGCGAGCCGAAGAACGGGTTGTCCGCGTTGGTCTGCTGGTCGGTGTAGGGGCCCGACGCGATCGCGCTGCCGTCGGCCGCGATGGTGCGGACCGAGCCCGGCGCCACGCTCACCCGGTCGGTGCGGTACAGGAACGCGGTGCGGATGTTGCCGCCGGGCTCGCCGCCGTTGGTGTCGTCGCCGATGAAGCCGTTGTCGAGGAAGCCGTAGACCGGGCCGCCGGCCGCCGCGATCGCGTCGACGAGCCGCTGCAGCGTCCCGGAGGCCGAGGTGACGGTCGAGGCGGTGTTGCCCGGGCCGTCGTCGTCCTGCACCTCCTGGAGCGCGATCACGTCGGGGGTGTTGAGCTTGCCCAGGATCTCCGACGCGATGGTGGCGAAGCGGGCGGCGCCGTCGGTCGGGTCGAGGTTCTCGGCGTTGTAGCTCGCCACCAGCAGGTGATCGGCGTCGCCGGTGAGCGTCCCGGGCGCCTTGGCGAGCGGGCTGTCGGCCGTGACGGTGACCGGGGCGGTCGCCAGGACCTCGTAATTGCCGAAGCTGTAGTTGATGACGCCCGTCACGTCGGCGAAGCGGGTGCCGGTGTTCACCTGCGGCAGCGTCACGCCGAGGCCCGGATCGAGGCGGATGCGCTCGGGGTTGAAGTCGCCGCCCCCGCTGTTGGTGGCGCCGAGCACCGGCGTGCCGCCGGCGATCAGCAGGTTGCCGCGGTCGGTGAGGCCGGTCGCGCCGGCGCCGCCGTCGGCCACGGCGAAGATCTCGCCGAAGCCGTTGGTCGGCCCGGTGGCGATCGGCGCCGTCACGGTGGCGCGCATGCCCTCCAGGCTCTCCCAGAACGCGCTGCCGGCGGCGAGGTCGGCGGTCGGCGGGAGGAGGCCGCCGGCGCCGCCGATGCGGACCGCGGCCGGCAGGGCGTTGTCGCGGCTGGTGACGGTGACGCTCGGCGTGCCGCCGATCTGGGTGACGCCGAAGGCGCCGCGGGCGGCGTTGGAGGGGCGGAACTCCTGCACCTGACCGGTCACCGTCACGCCGTCGCCGGCGGTGACGCCCGGCCGGGTGCCGGTGAACACGAACAGCGCGTCGGAGGTGGCGGCGTTGCCGTCGCCGGTCCGGTCCTGGAGGTAGAAGCCGTTGCCGGCGACCGCGGTGACGATTCCGGTCGTGGTCACGGTCTGGCCGACGAGGGCCGAGGTCTCGCCGGTGCCCTGGATCAGCGGGATCGCGGTGAGCGCCGGAGCGGCCTGGTAGACGGTCGTGGTGTTGCCGACCTCGTTGGCCGAGACGACCAGGGCCTGCCCGGTCGGGCTGTCGGCGGCGGAGATGAAGGTCAGCACCTCCGGCGCCGCGTCGGTGGTCCCGCTCGCCGGCGGCTGAAAGGTGACGAAGCGGGCCTGCGACGGCACCGTGATGTCGTAGACCATCACGCCGCCGGTGCGCTCCAGCCCGACGAAGGCGTAGGTGCGGCCGGCCACCGTGCCGATCGTGACGCCCTCCGGCTCCGGCCCCTTGTCGTCGGAGCGGTCGTCGACGGCGCCGTTGCCCTGGTTCTGGTTGAAGATCGCCGGATAGTCGCGGGCGAGGATTTTTTCGAACTCGCCGCCGGTCTCGCGGACCTTGGTGATGGTCCCGTCGGCCTCCTGGCGGAAGATCGAGATGCCGCGACCGCCGAAGGTGACGATCCGGTCGAGGTCGCCGTCGCCGTCGGTATCGCCGTCGATGGTCGAGACGTTGAGGCGGCCGAGTTCCGCATTGGCCTGGAGCGCGGCGGCGTTCGGGAAGGCGGTCGGGTCGAGGGTCAGGGTGCGCAGGCGCGCCACGTCGCTGTCGTCGCTGCGGGCGTCGCCCTCGTTGGCGGTGACGAGGTAGACCGCGCCGTCGGCGGCGGTGAACGACGCGATGGCGTCGGGCATCGGCAGGCCGAAGACCGGCTCGGTGCGGATGCGGATCGAGGCCGGGGTCGCCGGGCCGTCGTCCGAGGCGTCGAGCTCGTTGCCCGGCAGCGAGCGGTCGATGGAGCCGAGCGGCTTGAGGGCGGTCAGGACCGGCGCCGAGCCCGAGATGTCGAACACCGCGATGGCGTTGGCTTCCTGGAGCGTGACGTAGGCGGTGGTGCCGGAGATCGCCGTGTATTCCGGCTCGATGTCGGCGATCGCGCCCGAGCCCGGCGGCAGGCGCACGCCCGCCGCCCGCAAGGCGGCCTCCTGCCCGGCCAGCGCCGAGAAGTCGTAGCTCGCCACCGTGGCGGCAGCCGCGCCCGCCGAGAGGTCGATCAGCGAGACCGAGCCCGACGGGTTGACCGCGACGCCGCCGACCGTGGCGCGCTCGCCCTCGTTGGCGACGAGGATCCTGGTGCCGGCGGCGTTGAAGCTGAGTTGGTCGGGCAGGTTGCCGACCGTCAGCGGCGTGCCGAGCAGCGCGAGGCTCGTGGCGTCGAACAGGGCGACCGCGCCGTTCTGGCGCGGATCAACGTTCTGATAGCCGACCGCCAGCAGGCCGTTGCGGACCGCCACGGTGTTGGCGGCGCCGTAGCCCGGCAGCGCGGTGAGCGCGATGCTGCCGGTGCGGGTCAGCGACCCGTCGGCGCCGATCCGCGTCACGTCGATCACGCCGTCGCGGGCGTTGAGGGTGAACAGCCGGTCGGTCGCGGGATCGAAGGTCACGACCTCGGCCCCGCCGCCGGCCGAGTTGGTGCCCGAGGCCGCGATCGCGCCGAGGCGGGTGAGGACGAGGCTGCCGGTGCCGACCGGGGTGGCGGTGTCGCCGGCGAGCGACGGCGCCGGGGCGAGCAGGGTCGGGGTCACCGGCGTGGCGCCGGCGGCTCGGCTCGTCACCGCGATGTCGTCGACCCCGACCCACTCGTCGCTGCCGGCGGCGTTGGCGGTGATGATCCGCACCTGCAGCCCGGCCTGTCCGTCCGCGGCGGCGGGCAGCACCGCCTCGACCCGGATGTCGGGGCCGGCGGCGTTCGGGCCGGTGGTGGCGTCGGCGACGAAGCCGGCGGGCACGTCGGTCCAGGCACCGCTCGCGCCGATCCGGTATTGCAGCGCCACCGGCTGCACCGCGTTGTCGCCGCCGGATTCGAGGTCGCGCAGGGTGTAGGCCACCGTCACGTCCCGGCGCCCGGTGGCGTCGAGGTGCAGGACGAGGTTCGGGGCGTCGGCGGTGCCGGAGCCGGCGAGCGCGATCGTCGGGTTGGCGAGAGCGAACTCGGTCACGCCGCCGGAGGTGAAGCCGTTCGGGTCGGCGCGGTCGGCGTTGACGTCGACCGTGACGGTGCCGTCGCCGGTCAGCGTGCGCGGGTCGGCCGCCGTCGTCGCCGTGATGTCGTCGCCGCGATAGCCGACGATGCTCGGCACGCCGCTCCAGTCGTCGTCGCGGGCGATGAGGGTCGCGTCGGTCCAGGTCTGGACGAGGTCGCCGTTGGCCAGGACGTGCGGGACGGTGGTCATCGGCGGCTCCGGGGCGGCGGGGAACGGCGGCCCGGAGATCCGTGAACGCGGGTGTCCTCGCGGGGCGAGGCGGCTTAGCGTGGGTGTGCGACACTCCGATGAAACGAACGAGTTACAATACCCGCGGGATCTGCAACCGCAGGTGGCCCGGGCTCAGGGCGCCCGCTCGACCGCCGCCCGCGCCTCGGTCAGCCGCGCGGCGTAGCGGGCGATGAGGTCAACCTCGAGGTTGAGCCGGTCGCCGGCCCGGCGCTCGCCCCAGGTCGTGACCGCGAGGGTGTGGGGGATCAGCAGCACCGTGAACCGGTCGCCCTCGACACCGTTCACCGTGAGCGAGGTGCCGTCGAGGCAGACCGAGCCCTTCTCGGCGATGAAGCGCGACAGTTCGGGCGGCGCGCGCAGGACGAAGCGCTCGCTCGGGCCCCAGGCGTCGTCGGAGGACGTCGTGACCGGCTCGCGCGCGACGATCTCGGCGAGGCCGTCGACGTGGCCGGTGACGAGGTGGCCGCCGAGCTCGTCGCCGATCTTCAGCGAGCGTTCGAGGTTGAGCCGCGTGCCGGCGACCCAGCTCCCGGCGGTGGTGCGGGCGAGCGTCTCGGCGGCGACGTCGACCTGGAACCGGCATCCGCCGTCGCGCGGCTCCACCGCCACCGCGGTGAGGCAGGGACCGGAACAGGCGATCGAGGCGCCGAGCGCGATGGTCGCCGGGTCGTAGGCGGCGTCGATGGTCAGCCGGCGCAGGCGCTCGCCGCCCTCGGCGGCGACGACGCGCCCGACATCGGAGACGAGGCCGGTGAACATGGGGAACTCCGCTCGTAATGGGTGAACAGGTCGGGGCCGGCCCGGACCTCCGCGACGCGGTCGAGGCCGTCGGCGAGGCGGGCGGCGAGCGCCGGTCCGACCGCCGGCAGCCCCGGGACGCTGAGGGACGTGGCCCCGGTGACGAGGCAGCAGGCGTCGATCAGGTCGAGCCGCGCGAGGGCGTCGGCGAGGGTCGGCCCGCCCTCGGAGCAGATCCGGGTGAGGCCGCGGGCGCCGAGCGCCGCGAGGGCCGCCGGAAGGTCGATCCGGCCGGCCTCGTCGCCGGCGACCGTCAGCACCTCGGCGCCGGCCGCCTCCAGCGCCGCGGCGGCGGCGCGGGGCGCTCCCGGTCCGGCGACGACGAGCGTCGGCACCGTGTCGGCGGAGCGCACCAGCCTGGCGTCGATCGGCAGGCGCAGGTGCGAGTCGAGCACGATCCGCACCGGCGAGCGGTCGGCGAGGCCCGGCAGCCGCACGGTCAGTTCCGGGTCGTCGGCGAGCGCGGTGCCGATCCCGACCATGATCGCGTCGCAATGCGCCCGCAGCAGGTGGACCCGGGCATTGGCCAGCGGCCCGGAGATCATCAGCCTCCCCTCCCCGCCCGCGGCGTAGCCGTCGCGGGTGCGGGCGAGCTTCAGCATCACCGCCGGCCGGCCGAGCCGGACCCGGGTGAGATGGCCGCGCTGGTCGCGCGCCGCCTCGCCGGCCCGTACCCCGACCGTGACGGCGATGCCGGCGGCGCGCAGGCGGGCATGGCCGCGGCCGGCGACCCGGGCATCGGGATCCTCGATCGCGCTCACCACCCGGGCGACGCCCGCCGCGATCACCGCGTCGGCGCAGGGCGAGGTGCGGCCGTGATGCGAGCACGGCTCCAGGGTGACGTAGAGGGTCGCGCCGCGGGCCGACTCGCCGGCCTGCGCCAGCGCGACGCGCTCGGCGTGCGGCCGCCCGCCGGGCTGGGTGACGCCCTGGGCGAGGATCCGCCGGGCGCCGGGCGGTCCGCCGACCAGCACCGCCCCGACCGAGGGGTTGGGCCAGGTCCGGCCGAGGTTGCGCCGGCCGAGCGCCAGGGCGAGGCCCATGTAGCGGCGGTCCTCCGCCGCCTGCTGGCCCATGTCGCGGCGGTCTTCCGCCGCCTGCTGGCCCATGTCGCGGCGGTCTTCCGCCGCCTGCTGGCCCATGTCGCGGCGGTCTTCCGCCGCCTGGAGCGAGTCCGCGCTCACGCCCGGCCCCGGGCGCGGCGCGGGGCCGGCTCGTCGGGGACGGCCTGCGCCGGCCCGGCGGTCTCGGCCTGCCCGGCGGCGAGCCGGCCGACCCATTCCTCGAAGTCGCGGGCCTCGCGGAAGTTCTTGTAGACCGAGGCGAAGCGCACGTAGGCGACGTCGTCGAGGCCCTTGAGCGCCTCCATCACCGCCTCGCCGATCGCCTCGCTCGTCACCTCGCCGTCGCCGCCGCTCTCAAGCTGGCGGGTGATGCCGCTGACGAGGCGCTCGACCCGCTCGGGCTCGACCGGGCGCTTGCGCAGCGCGATGTCGACCGAGCGCTGGAGCTTGTCGCGGTCGAACGGCACGCGGCGGCCCGACCGCTTGACCACGGTCAGCTCGCGCAACTGCACCCGCTCGAAGGTGGTGAAGCGGCCGCCGCAATCCTCGCAGACCCGGCGCCGGCGGATCGCCGAGCTGTCGTCGCTCGGGCGCGAATCCTTCACCTGGGTGGCGAGGCCGCCGCAATAGGGGCACCGCATCGGCCGGCCATCTCCTCAAGGCGGTCCCGAGGACCGGGAGGCGCCGCGAACGGGAAGGGCCCGGCCCCGGGAAACCGGGACCGGGCCCTGACGCCCCCGATGTAGGGGATCATACGAAATCCGAAAGATCGCTTCGCGATGCGGATTTCGGATTCGCTCAGGTGCCGCGCGGGCTGGTGATACGATTTCCGGAACGAGGGTCCGGAAATCGTATCAGCCGTAGATCGGGAAGCGGTCGGTGAGCGCGTGGACCGCCTCCTTGGCCTTCGCCTCGCCGGCGGCGTCGCCCGCCTCGCCGGCGCGGTGCAGCCCGTCGAGCACCTGCACGATCAGCTCGCCGACCTTCTTGAACTCGGCGACGCCGAACCCGCGCGAGGTCGCCGCCGGGGTGCCGAGCCGGATGCCCGAGGTGATCGTCGGCTTCTGCGGGTCGAACGGCACGCCGTTCTTGTTGCAGGTGATGCCGGCGCGCCCGAGCGCGGCCTCCGCCGCCTTGCCGGTCAGGTTCTTCGACCGCAGGTCGACCAGCATCAGGTGGTTGTCGGTGCCGCCCGAGGTGATGTCGTAGCCGCCCGAGATGATGGTGTCGGCCAGCGCCCGGGCATTCTCCACCACCTGCTTGGCGTAGAGCTTGAACTCGGGCTTGAGCGCCTCGCCGAACGCCACCGCCTTGCCGGCGATGACGTGCATCAGGGGCCCGCCCTGCAGGCCGGGGAAGATCGCCGAGTTCAGCTTCTTGGCCAGCGCCTCGTCGTCGGTGAGGATCATGCCGCCGCGCGGCCCGCGCAGGGTCTTGTGGGTGGTGGTGGTCACCACGTGGGCGTGCGGGAACGGGGACGGGTGCACGCCGCCGGCCACCAGCCCGGCGAAGTGGGCCATGTCGACGAAGAACACCGCCCCGACGCTGTCGGCGATCTCGCGGAACTTGGCGAAGTCCCAGTGGCGCGGATAGCCCGAGCCGCCCGCGATGATGACCTTCGGCTTGTGCTCGTGGGCGAGGCGCTCGACCTGCTCCATGTCGATGCGCTGGTCCTCGCGGCGCACGGTGTAGGAGACCGGCTTGAACCACTTGCCCGAAACGTTGGGCGGCGCGCCGTGGGTGAGGTGGCCGCCCGCCGCGAGGTCGAGGCCGAGGAAGGTGTCGCCCGGCTGCATCGTGGCCATGAACACGGCCTGGTTAGCCTGGGAGCCGGAGTTCGGCTGGACGTTGGCGAAGCCGCAGCCGAACAGGCGCTTGGCGCGCTCGATGGCGAGGTCCTCGGCGATGTCGACGAACTCGCAGCCGCCGTAGTAGCGCCGGCCGGGATAGCCTTCCGCGTACTTGTTGGTCAGCACCGAACCTTGCGCTTCCAGCACCGCGCGCGAGACGATGTTCTCGGAGGCGATCAGCTCGATCTCGTGCTGCTGGCGGCCGAGTTCCTTCTGCACCGCGCCGGCGATCTCGGGATCGACGTCGGCGAGCGAGGCGGCGAAGAACGAGTTCGACAGGGACGGGTTGGCGGTGCCCACGCTCATGATGGCCTCGGGAGTTGATCAGGACCGCCCGGACGGATCGTCGGCGCGGTTCGGAGGTTTTTCGGGTTCGGCAGGCTTCTACACGCGGTCGCCGGGCAGGCCAATGCCGCCGATTCCCGGCCGCAGCACCGTCCGCGGCGACGGTGCAAGTGGACCGGGCCTCGACCTCAGAGGTAAGATTCAGTCAGACTTGCGTCAAGTCGTTGGCGCTTCAGAAAAAATGAAGACACCGTCAGAAAAACTTGTGCTCGCGGATCAGTAGTGCGGCGGCGGCGGCTCCTCGCCGGTCCCGGCGGGACGCTCGGCCATCTCGCGCAGGCGCTCGCGCAGGGCGGCGACGTGCCGCGTCAGCGCGTCGATGGCGCTCCATTGCTGGGTGACCACCCGGTTCAGGTCCTCGATCACCGAGTCCTGGTGGGCGATCCGGGCCTCAAGCGCATCGAGGCGGTCGTCGGGCTGGGACATCGTCGACACCTCGGGTCTTCCGTCAACGCGAAGCGGCCCGGGCACGGGCCCGGGCCGCTGTCAGGGTCGCGATCGCGGCGTTCCAACGGATCGCGGCGATCCGCGGGATCGCGGCAATCGCCGGATCGTGGCGATCCGCCGGATCGCGAGGATCAGTTGGTCTGGTCGTCGTCGGCGTCGGGGTTGAAGTTGCGCGGGCCGGCGGCCGCGGCGGTCATCGCGGCGGTCGGGGCGCCGACGCCGTCGCGCTTGTAGATGTCGTCGCGGAACTGCACGAGGCCGTCCGGGGTCGACCACGCGGTGATGTAGGTCCAGTAGACCGGGATCGGCGCCACCGGACGGGCATCGACCCGCTGGCCGCCCTGGATGATCGCCTCGATCGTCTCCGGGTTGCTCTGCGGCGTGCCCTGGAGGATCCACGACACGTAGTCGCGCACGTTCTGCACGCGGACGCAGCCCGACGACACGAAGCGGAAGTCGTCGCCGAAGATGCCCTTGGCCGGCGTGTCGTGCATGTAGACGCCGTGCGGGTTCGGGATGTTGATCCGCACGAAGCCCATCGAGTTCAGGTCGACGCCCGGATCCTGGCGGAAGCGGTAGCGGGTCGCCTCGTCGGAGTTCCAGTTGACCTGGTTGGGCGGGATCTCGCGGTCGCCGCTGAAGATGCGGATCTTGTTGTCCGTCAGGTAGGACGGATCCTTCTGCATCTTCGGGATCAGGTCCTTCTTGATGATCGAGGCCGGCACGGTCCAGTAGGGATTGAAGTTCACCTCCTGGATCTTGGCGTTCATGATCGGCGACTGGCGGTCGATCTTGCCGACGCCGGCGGCGTGGCGGGTCGCGACGTGGTCGTTCTCGACCGTCTCGACCAAAGCGGCCGGGATGTTGACGATGACGTAGCGCTCGCCGAGGTTGCCCGAGTAGGAGCGCAGCCGGACCGCGTTCAGCTCGAGCTGGCGCAGGCGCACGTCCGCCGGGACGTTCATCGCCTGCACGGTGGTGATGTTCATCGACCCGGTCTGGTTGAGGCCGTGCCGGGCCTGGAAGCGGCGCACGCCCGCCTCGACGTAGGAATCGTAGACCGGCGAGGAGCCGGCGGCCGGGTCGAGGTCGCCCGAGACGATCAGGCGCTGGCGCAGGGCCGCGACCGCCGGGCTGCGCACGCCGACGCGCAGGCGGTCGGCGCCGTTCACCGCCTGCCAGCCGCCGCGGCCGACGATGTCGCGGTAGCGCTCGATCATCTGCTCGGTCGCAGCCAGGGTCTGGGGCGACAGGATCGGGGTGTTGGAGCGCTGGACCCGCATCGTCGAGGCGGAATCGTAGTTCTGCGCCCACTCGGCCTGGGCGAGGCTGCCGCCGCGATCCTGAGCGAGGGCCGGCAGGGCGAGAGAGGCCAGCAGCGCCAGGCCGAGCGGACCGGAGAGGGGAGCGCGAGACAGCATGGTGGGAAGCTCTTGCACCGTGACGAAGGGGAGGAAGGGGGCCGGAGGAACGGGTCGTCCGAATGCCGGAACCCTGTCGAAGTGCAGTTAAGACTCCATGAGGAGCAGGCCAGATTGTGGCGGCGGGCAGGCTCGGCCGTGGCAGGGGTCCGGGCCGGGTTGATCGTGTCCGAATCGCCACAGTCGCGGCGTCCGGCCGCCGGCGCCTCCCGCCTGATGCCGGGCGAAACGCCAGGATTCTCAACGGCCGGCCGGATCCGGCCACCGCGTCCGCCATAACCCGGCTGAGGCGAGCGGACGGGCACCGGCGCCGGGCACGCCGGCCCGAACGAGGCCGAGGGTGCGGGCCGACCGGAACCGGCCGCTGGTCACGTCGCCGTGAACGGGGCCGGTGACGTGCGCCCCCGCACGTCCCGGGGGAGCGGACGCACCGGTCCACGGAGTCCGGGCCGGCCTGCCGGACGTCAGCAGAGCGGCATGGGGCAACTCTGCCGACGTCCTTGTTCCTGCATCATTTTCGCCGCCGAAACGGTGACCGTTTCGGCGAAGGGGGCCTACGAGGTTCCGCCACCGCCGCCGATGCGGGAATTGCGCGAAATCTCGTTCGCCTCATTCGATTGCAGGAAGCGCTCAGGAGGATTTTCGCGACATCTCGGGCGCGCTGTTCCCGTACCGGTCCACCCGATGCCCGACCCCCTGCCCGCCTTCCTGGCGCCCCTCGCGGCGTCCTATGCCTTGGTCCTGGCGGTGCCCGGTCCGAACCTCCTGGTGGTCCTGCGCAGCAGCCTGTCGGCCTCGACCGGACGCACGGTCTGCACCGCGCTCGGCATCGGCTGCGGCGCCGCCCTGGCGACGGCGCTCGCCGCCGGCTGCGCCGCCCTGCTGCCGGACGGACGGATGATGCAATGGGCCGGCACCGGCCTGTTCGCCTGCCTGCTGGTCCGGATGGCGCTCCAGATCCTCAGCGAACCGGACGCCGGAACCGGACGGGCCGATCCCGCCGGGCCCGGCCGGGGCAGTTTCCTGCCCGGATTGCTGGCGGCGGCCTCCAACCCGATCACGGTGTCGTTCTTCGCCGGCTACTTCCTCGGTCATCCCGGCTCCGGGCTCGGCTCCGGCCCGGCGCTCGCCTGCGTCACGGTGTTCCTGATGGCCGCCGCGTGGTTCAGCCTCGTCGGCATCGCCTGCGTGCGCTTCGCCCGACGGGCGGTGCCGATGCGGTCGGGGCCGTGGCTGCGCCGCTCGCTGGCGGCCGGCCTCGTCGGCTCGGCGGCGCTGGCGCTGTGGCGGGTCGCGCTCGTCTGACCGGCGCACGGGCATCGCGCGGCGACGGTGGCCATCGCGGTCAATGATGCGTAGAGGAAGGTCGGCCCGCACCGTCGGCGGAGCCTCCGCCTCGCCGCCGTGCAGGGTCCCGCGCATGAATCTGTTCGTCTTCGGCCTCGGCTTCACCGCCCGGTGCTTCGTCGCGCGCGAGCGCGCCCGGTTCGGCCGGGTCGTCGCCACCACCCGCGGCACGGAGCGGACGGGCGAGGCGCCGGACGGCGTGACGATGCGTCTGTTCTCCCCCGGGGAGGCCGATCCGCGCATCGCCGACGACCTCGCGGCGAGCGACGCGGTGCTGGTGTCGATCCCCCCCGACGACGGCGGCGACCCGGCGCTCGTCCGCTACGCCGACGCGCTGGCGGCGGGCCCGGCGCGGTGGATCGGCTACCTCTCGACCATCGGCGTCTACGGCGACCAGGGCGGCGCCTGGATCGACGAGGCGACGCCGCCGGCCCCGACGCACCAGCGCACCCGCGACCGGGTCGCGGTCGAGGAGGCGTGGCTGGATTTCGGCCGGCGCACCGGCAAGGCGGTGCAGGTCTTCCGCCTGTCGGGGATCTACGGCCCGGGCCGCAACCCGTTCGTCAAGCTGCGCGAGGGACGCTCGCAGCGCATCGTCAAGGCCGGGCAGGTGTTCAACCGCATCCACGTCGCCGACATCGCGGCGACGCTCGCCGCCTCCCTCGACCGGCCGCATCCCGGCGCGGTCTACAACGTCACCGACGACGAGCCGGCGCCGCCCCAGGACGTCACCGCCCACGCGGCGGGGCTCGCCGGGCTGCCGCTGCCGCCGGAGGTCGATTTCGAGTCGGCGCCGCTCAGCCCGATGGCGCGCAGCTTCTACGGCGAGAACAAGCGGGTCCGGAATGCCCGCATCAAGGCGGAACTCGGCGTCGCCCTCGCCTACCCGACCTACCGCGAGGGGCTGGCGGCGCTGAAGGACGAGGGCGCGGCGGCGGGACCTTGAGCCTTGCTCACAGCCGCCGCAGCCACGCCGGCCAGTCGGGATGGTGGAACAGCGTGCGGGCGCGCTGGTGCTTCCACGAGCCGTACTTGTAGTAGTCGAAGTCGAGGGTCGAGACCGCCTCCTGGATCGTCGCCCAGGTCGCCCATTTGAGGTCGCCGAGGGCCTTCAGCACCTGGATGCGGGCGTCGAGGGCCGGGGTCCAGCGGCCGAAATAGGTCTCGATCATCTCGCGCTCGACCGCCTCCGGAAACGCCATCTCGTCGAACCACAGGGCGAGCTCGTAGGCGCGCTCGTTGTTCGAGGCGTATTCGAAGTCGACCAGCAGCACCCGGTCGGCCTCGTCGATGAGGAAGTTGCCGGCGAGCGTGTCGTTCATGCACGGCACGAGGTCGAGGCCCGCGGCGGTCAGCGCCGCCCTGGCCTCGGCGTAGCCGCGCATCAGGTGGGCCTGATCGGCCGGCAGCCGGCCGCCGACCGCGCGGACCTGCTCGACATGCTCGTCGATCATGTCGAAGATCGTCTTGGTGAGCCCGAGCGGGGCCGAATCGTTGAAGGCCCGCAGGGCCGTGACGGCGTTGCGGCGCACGGCCGGGCGCAGGAAGTCGAGGTTCGAGGAGGCGCGAAAACCCTCGGCGAAGGCGAAGATCTCGACCCCGTCCTCGGGCAGGTAGTCGATCACCGGGACGCCGAAGCCGCACGCCTGGGCGCGCCGGCTGGCGTCGTTGGCGGCGTCGCGGGCGATGAACATCTCAGTGCCGCGGCCCGGGACCTTCAGGAAGCAGTCGGGCTCGCCGTCGACCGCGATGCGCCAGTTGGTGTTGCTGATCCCGCCCGGCACCGGGCGGTAGCGAAGCGCCCGGCCCCGCCACGCCGGAACCCGGGCCAGGATGGCTTCGAGGGCCCGCTCGCTGTCGGTGTCGGCATCGCCGAGGGACGTCCACGTCACGCCAGATCTCCCACGCCGGTCACAGGTTCCGCAGCCACGCCTCGCACTCCCGCGCGCCCAGCGTGGTGCGGGCGTGCAGGAGCCGCCAGGTGCCGTACTTGTAGAACTCGATGCCGGTGCGGGCGGAGGTTACCGCCCGCACCACGCCCCACAGCCCCCACATCACGTCGTCGACGGCGCCGTAGAGGCGGCAGCGGTTGTAGAGGCGCTCCTCGCAGCGGCCGGCGTACCGCTCGATGCCGGCGCGGCGCTGGTCCTCGAACAGGCAGGTCTCGTTGAGCAGCGCCCCGACGTCGAACCACGGGTCGCCGTCGCCGGCGAGGTCGAAGTCGACGAGCCGCACGCCCCCGCCGCCGATCATCACGTTCGAGGCGATGCCGTCGTGGTGGCAGAAGGCGCGGTCGACCCCTGCGGCCGCCACCGCCTCGCGGATCAGGCCGGTCGCGGCGACGAGGCGCCCGGTGTCGTCGGGCAGCGGCGCCCCGACGGCCCGCGCCTCGGCGGCGAGGTTCTCGATGCGGGCGAACGGGCAGAAGCCGGCGCCGATGGGTCCTGCGGCATGCAGGCGCCGCTTGGCGTCGAGGGCCTGCCCCAGCAGGTCCGGATCCTGGAGGTCGCCGACGCGGGCCTCGCGCCAGGGCGCCGGCAGGTCGGCGAGGCCGAGCACGCCGTCCTCGTCCAGCACGACCGCCGGCCCGACCCCGAGATCCCCGGCGCGGCGGGCGGCGGCGGCGGCGTGCGGAACGACGTCGGCGGCCATGTCGGCGTGGCGGATCTTGAGGAAGACCGGGTCGCCGGTCTCGAAGGTCACCCGCACGCAGTCCGAGGCGGTGGCGCGGTGGGTCGGCGAGGCCAGCGGCGCGGCCGCGAGCGTCCAGGCCGGGCCGCGGGCGAGCCAGTCCGGCCGGCCGGCGAGCACGGCCGCGACGCGCCGGTCGAGGGCGGTGGGGCCGGGTCCGTCAGGGTTCATCGCGGGTCTCCGCTCGGGTCGCCGGCGCGATGCAAGGCCCGCACCGGATCGCCCCCGGCCCGGCACAGCCGCGCCGCCGCCCGCAGGGCCACGCGCAGGCCGGCCTCGAGGTCGGCCTCGGCAGTGAACTCGGCCTCGTTGTGGGCGACGCCGTCGCGGCTCGGCACGAAGATCAGGCCGGTCGGGCACAGGCCGAGGAGGCTGATGGCATCGTGCCCCGCCACCGTGTCCATGCGCAGGCTCGGCAACCCCTCCGCCTCGGCGCAGGCGGCGGCGAGGTCGCAGACCGCCCCGGGCAGCGGCCGGATCGGGCGCAGCGAGCGGGAGCGCACATCGACGGCGACGCCGGCCCCCGCCGCGGCGGCGGCGATCGCGGCCTCGGCCCGGGCGGTGGCGGCGGCGAGGAGGTCGTCCTCGCCCGAGCGGATCTCGACCGACAGCACCGCCTCGGCCGGCACCACGTTGGCGGAGTTCGGCGCGACCAGCAGGCGGCCGACCGAGGTGTGGACGCGGTCGGGCCAGTCGTCGGCCAGCGCCCGGACCGCGGTGATGAGCGCGGCGGCGGCGACCAGGGCGTCGCGGCGCCGCCCCATCCGGGTCGGGCCGGTATGGGCCTGCTCGCCGGTGAACACGACCTCGATCTTGGCCGCGCCCCAGTTGCGCGCGACGACGCCGATCGTCGCCCCGGCCTCCTCCAGCCGCGTGCCCTGCTCGACGTGCAATTCGAGGTAGCAGGCCGGCAGCGGCGGCGGCGCGTCGGTCCCGAGCGCCCCGATCGCGGAGAGCGCCTCGCCCAGGCTGGTCCCGGCATCGTCCCGGCACTCCAGCGCCGCCGCGGCGGCGTGATGCCCGGCATAGACCCCGCTGCCGAGCAGGCTCGGGCGGAACCGTGCGCCCTCCTCGTTGGTCCAGTTCACGACGCAGAGATCGGCGTCGAAGGCGGCTCCGGCCCGGCGCGCCCGCATCAGGTCCGCCCCGACCGCCGCCGCTGCCGCGACCCCGTAGGTGCCGTCGAAGCGGCCGGCCCGCGGCTGGCTGTCGAGGTGCGAGCCCAGCATCACCAGGGGCGCGCCGGCGGCCCCGGCGAGGGAAAAAATCCCGAACTGGTTGCCGACCGCGTCGGTGCGGATCGCCGCCCCGGCCTCGCGCAGGAAGCCGGCGAGGACAGCGCGGGCGGCGCCGTCCTCCGGGCTGGCGCACAGGCGGGTGACGCCGCCCGCCGGGGTCGCGCCGCAGGCGCAGAGGCGGGCGAACAGGGCGTGCAGATCGGCCGCCGCGGCGGCGGCGTCAGGAACAGACGATGGCGATGTCATGCTGGGCGAAGCGGTCCTGGAAGGGCGGCGGCGGCGGGCGGTCGGTGACGACGCGCAGGCGTTCGTCGAGGGCGAAGGTGCAGAGGTTGGCCTGACGGCCGAACTTGCGGGAATCGGCGAGCAGCACGGCCTCGCGCGCCTGGCCCTTCAGCACCTTGCGCAGGGCGGATTCGTGCTCCTCGTAATCCATCCAGCCATGGACGATGTCGCAGGCGGCGATGCCCATGAAGGCGATGTCGAAGAAGAACCGGCGCGCATACGCGACGGTCTCGTAGCCGACGAGGGCGTTGTCGCGCGCCCGCAGGGTGCCGGGGGTCAGGTTGATCCGGGCCGGGCCGGACCCGAGCAGCAGCGCGATGTCGATCGAGTTGGTGGTCACCGTGAGGCTGCGCCCGGCGAGCCGGCGGGCCAGCGCCAGCGTCGTGGTGCCGGTGTCGAGGAACACCGACATGCCGTCGCGGATCAGCCCCTCGGCGATCGTCCCGACCCGCGCCTTCTCGCGGGCGTTGGTCTTGCCGCGCTCCTGGAGCGGCCGGTCCTCGTCGAGGCGCAGCGGCACCGCGCCGCCGTGGATGCGTCGCAGGATGCCGCGCTCCTCCAGCGCCTTGAGGTCGCGCCGGATCGTCTCCTCGGAGACGCGCAGGAACGCGGCCACGTCCGAGACCCCGACCCGCCCGCTGCCGTTCAGGCGCGACAGGATCTCCTGGTAGCGGTGATCGGTCAGCATGGCCCGCCCCTCCCTTTCGGCGCAGGACCCTCCGGGACCGGACCCGGCCCCGGTCAGCCAGCGGCGAGAGCGGGCGCCCTCCGGTGGCGGGTGGCGGTCTCGTAGTCGTAGGCGAGGGCGAGCAGGTCGGCCTCGCTCCACAGCCGGCCGACGAGGATGAGGCAGAACGGCGCCCCCGACGCATACTGGCCGGCCGGCACCACGACGCCCGGCAGCCCCGCGATGTTGATCTCGCACACCGTCGTCTCGTGGATCGTCTCCGGGCCGTGCAGCGGCGGCAGGGTGTCGCGCATCTGCGGGAAGACCAGCGCGTCGAGGCCGTGCTCGGCCATCACCGCGTCGAAGACCGCGAGATACTGCTCGCGCGCCGCCAGGAAGTCCGACAGGTCGGGGGGCGCGAGCGGGTCGGCGAGGCAGGGCGCGAAGGCCGGGACCTCGTGCATCCAGGCGAGCACGCCGCCGGGGGCGAACGGATCCTCGGCCTTCGTGGCCGCGGCGAACTCGGCGAAGGAGCGGTAGGCGGCGTCGGGCCCGAGCCGCTGGAGATAGAGCTGGAGGTCGTGGACCACGCTCTCGATGCCGCGGGCGTCGTAATGGTCGAGGCCCGCGACCGGCCGGCCGATCGCCGCGAAGCCGCTGCCGGCGAAGGGGTCCGGCACCAGGGTGGCGCCGCGGGCGGCGATCTCGTCCTGCGCCCGCTCGTAGAGCGCCGTGGTCTCGCGCGACAGCGGGCGGTCGCGCCAGCCCGGCCCGTAGAGGCCGAGGCGGCGGCCCTGGAGCGCGTCCGGCGACAGCCGCGAGGCGTAGCCGCCCTTCGGCCGCCGGCCGATGCCCGCGACGGTCTTGGGGTCGGCGGCGGTGTAGCCGGCGAGCGCGTCGAGGGTCAGCGCCGCGTCGCGCACGCAGCGCGCCACCGGCCCGACCACGTCGCGGGTGCTGCCGGCGAGCGGCACGACGCCGGCATTGGGCACCAGCGCGAAGGTCGGCTTGATGCCGACGAGGCCCTGGGCCGAGGCCGGGTTCTGGATCGAGCCGCCGGTCTCCTCGGCGAGCCCGAGCACCGCGAGGCTCGCGGCGACCGCCGTGGCGGTGCCGGCGCTGGAGCCGCCGGGCAGCAGGTCCGGCGCCATGGCGTTGAGGGTCGGCCCGGCCCAGCTGTCGTTGGCGTGGCTGCCGGTGGCGCTGAGCACCGGCACGTTGGTCTTGCCGAGGATGATGCAGCCCGCCGCCCGCATCCGGGCGACGACCGGCGAGTCGGTCCCCGGCATCAGGTCGGTGCCGCCGGCCCTGGCGCACAGGAAGTGCCAGCCGGCGGTGGTCGGCAGGCCGGCCATGTCCATGGTGTCCTTGACCACCACCGGCACTCCGGCGAGCGGGCCCAGTTCCTCCCCGGCCGCCCGGCGCCGGTCGATCGCCCGGGCGTCGTCGAGGGCGTGCGGGTTGAGGAAGATCACCGCATTGTAGCGCGGGTTGTAGGTCGCGATCCGGTCGAGGAAGGCCTGCGCCAGGGCCTCGGCGGTGACGCCGCGGGCGAAGGCGGCGTGGACGTCGGCGACGGTCATCTCGACGAGGGCGGAGTCGAGGGCGGCATCCATCTGGGGGCTCCGGGGATGGGCGGGAGATGCGGGGGGAGAGAGGAGCGTCGGCGGGATCAGTTCATGCCGACGAACTCGTCGATGAGCGCCCGGTCGCGGGCGACCTCGGGCGGGACCTCGCGGGTGATGACGCCCTTCTGGAGAATCAGGACGCGCTCGGAGAGGCCGGCGATGCAGCCGAGATTCTGCTCGACGAGGAGGAGCGCGATGCCGCGCTCGCGGCCGATCCGCTGCAGCGTCTCGATGATCTCCTCGATGATCGAGGGCTGGATGCCCTCGGTCGGCTCGTCGAGGAGCAGGATGCGCGGGCCGCCGCACAGGCAGCGGGCCAGCGCCAGCAATTGCTGCTCGCCCCCCGACAGGGCGCCGCCGGGCCGGTCGAGATACGCCTTGAGCCGCGGGAAGGTCGCCAGGATGTCGGCGATGGTCTCGTCCTCGCTCCGGCGCGACAGCAGGCAGCCCATGCGCAGGTTCTCGCGCACGCTCAGCGCCGGGAAGATCTCGCGGCCCTGCGGCACGTAGCCGAGGCCGGCCTTGGCGCGGGCGGTGGAGCTGCGCCGCGTCACGTCCTGCCCGTCGAACCGCACGCGGCCGGCGGTGGCCGGCAGGTAGCCCATCAGGGTGCGCAGCAGCGTCGTCTTGCCCATGCCGTTATGGCCGAGGATGCCGACGAACTCGCCCTCGCGCACCGACAGCGTGATGCCGCCGAGGATCGGGATGCGGCCGTAGCCGGAATGCAGGCCCTCGACGGCGAGCAGCGGCGGGGTGGCGGGGTCGCTCATGTCAGGCCGCCTGCTTGCCGAGATAGACGTCGCGCACCCGGGAATCGGCCAGCACCCGGTCGACGCTGTCCTCGACCAGGATCCGGCCCTGGTTGAACACCGTCACGGTCTTGGCGATCATCCGGATGAACGGCATGTCGTGCTCCACCACGATCAGGGCGTGGGTGCGGTTGATCTCGCGGATCAGCGCGGCGGTGCGGTGGACCTCGTCGTGGGTCATGCCGGCGGCCGGCTCGTCGAGGAGGATCAGCTCCGGCTCCTGGGCCAGCACGGTGGCGATCTCGACCCATTGCCGCTGGCCGTGGGCGAGCTGGCCGACGAGGCTCCGGGCGATGCCGGTCAGGCCGAGGCGGGTCAGGGTCTCGTCGACGATGGCGCGGGTGCGGGCGAGGGACTTGCGCCGCCCGGCGGCGACGAAGACGTTCTCGTGCACCGACAGGCCGTTGAAGACGTTCGGCACCTGGGTCTTGATGCCGACCCCGAGCCGCGCGATGGCGTGCGGCTCGGCGCCGGTGATGTCGGTGTCGCGCAGGCGGATTGTTCCCTCGGTCGGCTTGAGCTGGCCGGTGAGGATCTTGAAGAACGTGCTCTTGCCGGCGCCGTTCGGGCCGATGAGGCAGCGCAGCTCGACCTCGCCGAGGGTGAAGTCGACGCCCGCCACCGCCGCGACGCCGCCGAACCGCATGGTGACGCCGCGGGCCTCGATCAGGGGGCGCAGGGGAGCGCCGGGGGTGATGGGGGCACTCATCGGGCTCTCTCCGTCGCGAGGGCGCCGCCGGCCTCGGGGGCGGGGCGGGACGGCGTCCGGCGCTCGATCAGGCGCAGCAGCAGGCCGCGCACCACCGGCACGAGGCCCTGGGGCACCAGCAGCACGAAGCCGACCAGCACGAGGCCGAGGCCGAGGTTGGAATCGACCACGGTCTGGCTGCCCGCCGCGATGATGAGCCACTGGATCAGCACCGCGCCGAGCATCGGCCCGACCAGGGTGCCGAGCCCGCCGACCAGCACGTAGATGATGACCTGGGCCGACATCGACAGGCCGAACACCGTCGGGCTGATGAAGCCGCCCCAGTTGGCGTAGAGGCAGCCGGCGAGGCCCGCGACCCCGGCGGCGATCATGAAAGCGAGGAGCTTGTAGAGGCGCGGATCGTAGCCGATGAGCTGGGCCCGGGTCTCGTTCTCGCGGATCGCGACGACCACCCGGCCGAACCGGCTCGCGAGCACGGCGCGCAGCAGGACGTAGGCGAGGACCAGCGCCCCCATGGCGGCGTACCACAGGCCGTCGTTGTCGAGCGGCTCGTCGGGATGGCCCGGCAGGTTGAGCGCGGGAATCGCCGGGATGCCGTTGAAGCCGCCGAGCTCGGCCGCGCCGATCCGGTACTGGCTGCCCGAGGTGGCGTTGACGAGCTGGAACAGGATCACCGAGACGGTGAGCGTGATGACGCCGATATAGGCGTCGCTGATCCGGCCGTAGAACATGAAGTAGCCGAGCAGGCCGGCGAACAGCATCGGCACCACGATCGCGATCAGCACCGGCAGGGTGCTGTCGCCGAGGTTGATGACCGAGACCGCGTAGGCGTAGCCGCCGAGCCCGAGGAAGGCGGCCTGCCCGAACGACATCACCCCGGCGAAGCCCCAGACGAAGCCCTGCGACAGGCCGAACATCGCCAGCGCCGCGAAGCCCGTGCACTGCACGAGGCCGAACGTGTCGAGGGTGCGGGGCGCGCCGAACAGGATCGCGAGCCCGAGGGCGAGGGTCGCCAGAAAGCCGAGCAGGGACAGGCCCACGGCCGGCGATGGACGGGAGGGGGTCATAGGCTGCGCCTCAGGTAGCGGCCGGTGATGCCCTGGGGCAGGACCCGGATCAGCAGGATCGCGGCAGCGAGCAGCGCCACGTCGCCGATGACCGGCGTGGTCTTGAACGAGACGAGTTCGTTGATGGTGCCGAACAGGCCCGACGCGAGGCCGGTGCCGGTGATGATCGCCGGCCCGCCGCCGAGCACCGTGATGAAGGCGCGGGCGATGTAGGCCGCGCCCATCGCCGGCGAGACGCCGGAGATCGGCGCCAGCACCCCGCCGGCGAGGCCGGCGAGGGCGGCGCCCAGCGCGAAGGTCGCCATGTAGATCCGGTTCGGCGCCACCCCGAGCGCCGCCGCCATGCGCGGGTTCTGCATCGTGGCCCGCAGGATCAGGCCGAACTTCGTCAGCCGCAGCAGCAGGAACATGCCCACGAGGGCGGCGAGCGCCGCCGCCACGATGACGAGGCTGTACAGGCTCGCGCCGTAGCGGCCGATGTCGAAGCTGCCGACGGGGGTCGAGACCCCGCGCACGACGTTGCCGTAGAGCGTGGTGACGAGCCCGATCAGCCCGAGGCTGACGCCCCAGGTGGCGAGCATCGTGTCCATCATCCGCCCGTAGAGGAAGCGGATGACGGTGCGCTCCAGGACCAGCCCGATCAGCCCGACCACCAGCGGCGGCAGGACCAGCATGGCGACCCAGATGTTCACGCCGGCCCCGCTCGCCATCACGGCGGTGTAGGCGCCGAGCATCATGAACTCGCCGTGGGCGAGGTTGATGATCCGCATCATGCCGTAGATCACCCCCAGCCCGAGGGTGATGAGCACGAGCGTCGCGATGCCCGTGACGACGTTGAAGGCGAGCAGGCCGGCGAGGTCCATCCCCGGTCAGCCCTTCATGTCGGGAGTGAACTGCTTGTTCATGCGCGGGTTCTTGACGAGGTCGCAGGCGCCGCCGGTATCGGCCGGGAACGAGTTCGGGAAGGTGGCGAGGATCTCCCACTTCCGGTCCTTGGGCCGGGCGAGATAGGTGTTGCGGATGGTGTGGTGGGTGCCGGGATCCATCGTGACCTTGCCGGTCGGCGAGTCGATGGTGATGCCGGTCTCGAGGGCGGCCACGACCTTGTCGCGCTCGACCGAGCCGGCCTTCTTCACCGCCTCGGCCCAGAACATGATGCCCTCGTAGGTGGCGGTGCACAGCTCGCTGAGGTCGGTGACGTCGGCGCCGAACTTCGCCTGCATGCCGGAGACGAACGCCTTGCTCGCCGGCGTGTCGAGGTCGTTGTACCAGCCGTAGCAGGTGATGATGCCGTTGGTGGTCGAGGTGTCCATCGTGGTCAGCTCGTCGCCGAGGCCGAACACGCTCGACGCGAGCGGGATCTTCGCCTTCATGCCGGCGGCGTCCCACTGGCGGTAGAAGCCCGAATGGTTGGCGCCCACCAGCGCAGACAGCACGAGCTCGGGCTGGGCCTGCTGGATCCGGCTGATCGCCGAAGAGAAGTTGGTGACGTCGAGGGGGAAGAAGTCGGTGCCGGCGACCGAGCCGCCGCCGTCCTTCATGAACTTCGTCATCCAGCTCGCGGTGATGTGGCCGTAATTGTAGTCGGCCGCGATGATGTAGGCCTTCTTGCCCCAGTTCTTGAGCCCGTAATCGACGATGTGGTTGACGGTCTGGGCCGGGGTCGAGCCGGTGCAGAACACGTTGCGGTCGCAGACGCCGCCCTCGTACTGGGTGTTGTAGAAGTACAGGGTCTTGGAGCGGCCGAAGATCGGGCGGATCGCCTCGCGCGAGGCCGAGGTGATGCCGCCCTGGATGACGTCGACCTTGTCCTTGAGGGCGAGCTGCTGGGCGTACTGGGTATAGAGCTGCATCGTCGACTGGGTGTCGTAGGCGACGAGCTGGATCGGCCGGCCGATGAGGCCGCCGGCCTTGTTGAGGAGTTCGACCGCGTACTCGGTCGTCTCGATCATCCGCTTGCCTTCGAGGCCGAGCGCGCCCGAGCCGTCGAGCAGGCTGCCGAGCTTGATCGGCTCGGCGGCGAGCCCGTTGCGGGCGACGAACGGCATCGCGACGGTGCCGGCGGCCGCCGACAGCCCCAGCCTCAGCGCCTGACGGCGGCTCCACCCCCCTTGGGTCATCGGCATCACTCCTGTGTCGGCTCGGGTCGGACGTTCGGTCGCCGGCGGGGGCCGGCCGCCCCGCTCCTTCAAGTTCGATGCCAACAAATCCCACAGATCGGACATCGCCCCGCCTCGCTCGCCGAGTGCCGTGCCGCTGGGCAGGCTGTGCGTCGGCTGACCAGGGCCTGCACCGAAAACCCACAATCCGGTCACGATCCCACATCCCGCCGCGGCCGGGCCCGGCCTCGACGCCGCGCCCGTCCGGCTCTAGGGTTCGCCATCGACCGCCAGGACACGCGCCGCACCGATGAGCCGCCCCCCAGGGACCCAGGGGTCCGCCCCGCCCCGGGCGCGCCCGGATGCCCGCACGCCGGAGCTGCGCGCCGTGCGCCGCCGGCGGGTGCTGCAGCAGGGCCGCATCGTGCTCGGCCCCGACCGGCTGCTCGCCTGCACGGTGAGCGACCTGTCGCCGGCCGGCGCCCGGCTCCTGGTGCCCGGCGACGTCGCGCTGCCCGAGCACTTCGACCTGATGATCGCGGCGCACGACCTGCGCCGCTACCCGGCCCGCCTGCGCTGGCGGCGCGGCGACGTCGCGGGCGTGACCTTCGCGCCGGAGGCCCCGGGAGAGGACGCACCATGACGGTGTCGAGCGACGACGAGCTGACGGCGCTGAAGCGGATCGGGCGCATCGTCGCCGACGCGCTGGAGGCGATGGGCCGGGCGATCGAGCCCGGCATGACCACCGGCGACCTCGACCGGATCGGGCGCGCGGTGCTGGAGGCGGCCGGCGCGCGCCCGGCGCCGGAACTGGTCTACGGCTTTCCCGGGGCGACCTGCATCAGCGTCAACGAGGAGGTCGCGCACGGCATCCCGGGCGAGCGCCGGATCGCGCCGGGCGACCTCGTCAACATCGACGTCTCGGCCGAGAGGGACGGCTACTTCGCCGATACCGGGGCCTCGTTCGCGGTGCCGCCGGCCACCCGCGCGGTCGAGCGGCTGTGCCGGGACGGGCGCCGGGCGCTGTGGACCGGGCTGCGGCAGGTCGGCAGCGACCGGCCGCTGGCGGGGATCGGCCGGGCCGTCGGCGATTTCGCACGCAGGAACGGCTACACGCTGGTGCGCAACCTCGCCAGCCACGGCGTCGGCACGGCGCTGCACGAGGAGCCGACCGAGATCGCGACCTGGCCCGACGCCGCCGAGCGCCGGCGGATGCGCGAGGGCATGGTGCTGACGGTCGAGCCGTTCCTGTCGCTCGGCGCCGAGTTCGCCGAGGACGGCGACGGGCCGTGGACGCTCTACAGCCGCCCCCGCGCCCTGACGGTCCAGTACGAGCACACCGTCGTGGCGACGCGCAACGGGCCGCTGGTCCTGACCATGCCGGGGCGCTAGAGCGCTTCACGATCGCGTTGCAATCGCGAATCTCTCTAGGTCTTTGATTTTGCCGCATTTTCTTCGACGAACCGGTATCCACTTCGTCGGAAAATGCTCTAGGCCGCCGTCGCCGGAGCATCCGGGATTCCGTCGTTTCATACGATTTCCGATTGATCGCTCGGCGATCCCTGCGGGATCGCTGTCGCGATGCGGAAATCGGCTTCGCTCAGGTGTGTGGAGCCTTCGGCTCCACCGCGCGGGCTGGTGATACGGTTTTCGGAACTGATCGTCCGAAAACCGTATCATACGAAATCCGATCGATGGCTTCGGGCGATCCTGCGGGATCGCTTTCGCGATGCGGATTTCGCATGACGATCCGGTGCCGGAAGCTGTCGTTCGCGACCATCGTCACCGCGATGGTGCAGGACGGCAGCATCGTCCGCCGGTGCGAATCCTCGCGCGCAAGTCCTCGGATCTCGGTCGGGCCTCTGAAAATACACGTATCGGTTGTTTTTTCGATCTCGGGCCGGCGCGGGGGCGGCAAGATTGCACGGCGCCGAAGGCCGCGCTCCTCCGGTCCAGCCTCATCATGCAATAAGAGGGAGCAGGCAGGTTTTATACAGGCCGGCCTTTTGAAGTTTTCTCCAGCGGAATCCGTCGCTGCATCTGCGAGAAACATTCCAGCACAGAATAATGCCAAGTGCCCTATCATTGACATTTACAGATTGATAATGATCGCAATGCCAATATCGACGAGTCCTGAAGAGGTCGAACGGGCGCGGAATGGGTCTGAGGCTGAAGGAACTGCCCAGGTTGGTGGTCGAACGGCGAAGCTCTGTCCTGCTCGGCCTGCTCGTCGTGGCGCTCGCCTGGATGGGCGTGGCCTTCAAGCATTGGAGCGACCTGCGCACGGCCCGCCTCGATTCCGACCGGACCAACCACAACTTCGCGATGGTGTTCGAGGAGAACGTGCTGCGGTCGATCGGCGAGATCGACAAGTCGCTGCTCTACATGCGGCGCAGCATCGAGATGCGCAGCGGCTCGGAGGATTACGGCACCATCGCCAACACGACCGACCTCCTGAGCGAGATCATCGTGCAGGTGGCGATCATCGACGCGGCCGGGATCATGCGGGCGACCAATGCCGGGCCGCAGCCGCCGCCGCCGACCGACCTGAGCGACCGCGCCCATTTCCGCGTCCACGTCGACAGCGGCGAGGACCGGCTCTACATCAGCAAGCCGGTGGTCGGCCGCGCCAGCGGCCGGCTCTCGGTGCAGTTCAGCCGGCGCTTCGTCGACCGGCTGGGCCGGTTCGCCGGCGTGGTCGTCGCCTCCCTCGATCCCGGCCACCTGACCAAGTTCTACGACAAGATCGACTTCGGCTCCCCGGCCTCGATCTCGCTGATCGGCAGCGACGGCATCGTGCGCTCCAGCGGCGGCGCCGGCGGCGGCTTCGCGGTCGGCGCCGACCTCACCGAATCGCCGACCGTCGAGCGGATCCGGGCCGGCCGCTCCGGCACCTTCGAGATGCGGTCGGTGGATGACGGGACTCCGCGGGTCGTCACGATCCGCAAGGTCCGCGACCAGCCGCTGTGGGTCAGCGTCGGCGTGCCGGCCCGGGAGGTCTACCGCGACGCCGCCGTCGCGCTGCGCCACGACAGCCTGATCGCGGCGCTGGCGACGCTGCTCGTCGGCCTCGCGGTGGAGCGGCTGCTGCGCATCGAGGAGAAGCGCTCCGAGGCCGAGGCCCACGTCGCCCGCCTCGCCGCGCAGGACCCGCTGACCGGGCTCCCGAACCGACGCGTCTTCCGCGCCGGCCTCGCGGCGGTCGCGGAGCGGCCCCGCACGGGGCCCGAGCCGCAGTCCTTCGCGGTGCTGTTCCTCGACCTCGACCGCTTCAAGCTCGTCAACGACACGCTGGGCCACAAGGTCGGCGACGGCCTGCTGCAGGAGGTCGGGCGCCGCCTCTCGGGGCTGCTCGGCGAGGGCGAGATGCTGGCCCGGCTCGGCGGCGACGAGTTCGCGGTGCTGATGCCGGCCGCCGGCCGGAGCGACGCCGAGCGGCTCGCCCACCGCATCGCCGAGGCGATCGCCCGGCCGCTCCAGGTCGAGAGCCACCAGATCCGCACCAGCGTCAGCGTCGGCATCGCGATCGGCCCCGACGACGGCGCCGGCGCCGACGACCTGCTGATCGCCGCCGATCTCGCGCTCTACGCGGTCAAGTCGAGCCGGCGCGGCGCCTTCCGGTTCTTCGACCGCGCGATGAGCGAGGGGCTCGAGGAGCGGCGGGAGATCGAGGCGGAGTTGCGCCGGGCGCTGGAGCGCGACGAGCTCGAACTCTACTGCCAGCCCTCGGTCGCCCTCGCCGGCGGCCGGATCGCCGGCTTCGAGGCCCTGACCCGCTGGAACCACCCGGTGCGCGGGCCGATCCCGCCGTCGCTGTTCATCCCGATCGCCGAGGAATGCGGCCTGATCCACGCCCTCGGGCAATGGTCGCTCGAGGAGGCGTGCCGCCACGCCGCGACCTGGCCGGGGTCGCCGCGGATCGCCGTCAACCTGTCGCCGGTGCAGTTCGCCGGCCAGGATCTCGTCGCGATGGTGCGGCAGATCCTGACCCGGACCGGCCTGCCGGCCTCGCGGCTGGAGCTGGAGATCACCGAGCAGATGCTGCTCGACAACAGCGAGCACACAAGGCGCGTCCTGCGCGACCTCAAGGCGCTCGGCCTTCGCATCGCGATGGACGATTTCGGCACCGGCTACTCGTCGCTGAACTACCTGCGGGCGTTCCCCTTCGACAAGATCAAGATCGACCGCTCGTTCGTGGCCGGCCTCGGCGAAGGCCCCGGGAGCGGCACGCGGGACGGCGCCCAGACCGGGGCGCACAACGCCGCCATCGTGCGCGCGGTGATCGAGATCGCCCGCAGCCTCGGCATGCACACCACCGCCGAGGGCGTCGAGACGCCCGAGCAGAACCGGGCGCTGGCCGCCCTCGGCTGCGACGAGGCCCAGGGCTACTTCCACAGCCGGCCGGTGCCGGTGGCGGCCGTACCCGGCCTCATCGCCCAGTGGAAGCCGGGCGCGGCGCCCGCCGCCCGGGCGGCGCCGGCTCAGCCGAGGAACGTCCCGAACGTCGCGTAGAGCCGCTCGCCCCGGGGCAGCACGTCGAGCATCGCCTCGCGCCGGCGCCGGGCGACGGCGCCGACGATCAGGCCCGACAGGCTCATCGCCGCAGTGAACGAATCGAACACCGACTGGCTGCGGGTCTCGATCAGCAGGCGGTGGGTGGCGTGCGGGCACAGCGGCGAGAGCGGGCTGTCGGTGAGCGCGATCACGTCGCCGCCCATCTCCCGCCAGTGCGCCGCCGCCCTGGTGGTGTTGGGCGAGTAGCGCCGGATGCTGATTCCGATCAGCAGGTCGTCGGGGGTCGACCACAGCAGCCGGTCGGCGATGCGCGCCTCGCCGGTGTCGAGCAGCACCACGTCGGGCAGGCAGAAGTTCAGGTGGGTCTGGATGTAGCAGGCAATCGGGTAGCTGTTCTTCTCGCCGATGACGTAGATCCGGCCGCGCCCGGCGCAGAGCCGGGCGACCACCGCCTCGATCTGCTCGGGGGCGGCGGCCGCGTAGGTGGCGCGCAGGTTCTCGATCTCGGTCGCCAGCGTCCGGGCCGCGACCTGGGCCAGGGAGGCGTCGTCGTCCGGCAGGCGCGCCCGCTCGGCCGGGGAGTTGAGCTTGCGCGAGACCTCGTCGCGCACCTCGCGCTGCACGTCCTGGAACCGGGCATAGCCGAGCTTGGAAAACAGCCGAACCACGGTCGCCGGGCTCACCCCCGTCGCCCGCGCCATCGCCGAGGCGCTGTCGAGGCAGGATTGCGGGTAGTGGGCGAGCAGGTACTGGACGATGTCGGTCTCGCTCGCCGTGAGGGTGCCGTGGCCGATCTCCAGCCGTTCGAGCAGGGTCGGCGGCTTCCCCCGCGCGGCGGTCGCGGTCACCGGGCGGCCCGGCGCAGGATCGTCAGCGCCGCGGCCTGGGCGCGCGGCACCATCGTGTCGAGGCGGCAATATTCGTCGGGCGTGTGGGCGCCGCCGCCGACCGGGCCGGTGGCGCACAGGGTCGGGGCGCCGGCCGAGGCCGCGACGCCGCTGTCGGCCGAGCCGCCGGTGAACTCGCCCTCGACCGTGAAGCCGAGGTCGCGGGCGCAGGCGGCGTAGTCGGCGAACAGCGCCCGGCCGGCCTCGTTCTCGACCAGCGGCAGGAAGCTGCCCTCGTGGACGATCCGGGCGCGGGTGCCGGCCGGCTCCCCCGCCGCCACGATCGCGTCGATCGCCTCCCGCACCGCCCGCATGGCGGCGTGGTCGCGAAACCGCACGTCGACCTCCAGGCTCGCCTCCGGCGCCACGGTGTTGACCGAAACCCCGCCGCGGACGAGGCCGACATTGACCGTGGTGCCGGTTTCGAGGTCCTGGAGCGCGTGCAGGCGCAGGATCTGGCGCGCCATGGCGTCGATCGCGCTCGCGCCCTTGCCGGGCTCGACGCCGGAATGGGCCGCCCGGCCCTCGATCGCGATGCGCAGGAACAGCGCGCCCTTGCGCCGGGTGACGACGTTGCCCGAGGCCCGCCCCGGCTCGGCGTTGAGGACGAGGACCGCCCCCCTCGCCGCCGCCTCGATCACCGGCCGCGAGGCCGGCGAGGCGATCTCCTCGTCGCCGGTGCACAGCACGGTGAGCGGCATCGGCGCGCCGCCGGTCGCCGCGAAGGCTTGCGCGACGAACACGTTCATGACGAGGCCGGCCTTCATGTCGGCGACGCCCGGGCCGGTGGCGATGCCGTCCGCGACCCGGAACGGCCGCGCGGCGGCGGTGCCGGCGGGAAACACCGTGTCCATGTGGCCGAGCAGCAGGGCGTGCCCGCCCGCCCGCTCGCCGGGCAGGTCGGCCACGAGGTTGTCGCCGTGGGCGGCGTGCGCGACCACCCGGGTCGACAGGCCGGCGGCGTCGAGCCGGCGGCGCAGGACCGCGCCGACCCGGTCGATGCCGGCCTTGTCGGCGCTGCCGCTGTCGAGGTTCACGATCTCGCCGAGCAGGTCCACCATGGCGTCGTGCCGGGCGGCGAGCCAGTCGAGGACGGTGCGCTCGCGGGGGGTGAGGGTCATGGGGATGTCCTGGGTGGGGGCGTTGTGGCTGACCGAGGACGCTTCCGGAGCCGGAAGTGGCGCGGTAGCCCTCCTCTCCCCGCGGGCGGGGAGAGGGTCACGACCCCCTTGTCGGGGTCGTGACAAGCGCAGGCGCAGCCGGAGCGAGGGTGAGGGGGTGGTGCCGGAGTTGCCTCATCCGGAAACTCCCCCTCACCCTCGCCCTGCGGGCTTCCCGAGTACCCGACAAGGGGTACTCGGGCCTCTCCCCGCCGGCGGGGAGAGGAGACAATCTGCGCCATCCTGGTCGGAACCGCGCGCCCGGACAGCGCTGCCGCAGAGGGGGGAGGGTAAGACCGCGCGCCGTCCTCACCCCGCCCGCGCGAAGACCAGCATGTTCTCGGGCCGCACCCCGAGGGTGACCGGGCTGCCGAGGGCCGGCGGGCCGGCATGCCCGTCGCCGTTCGGCGTCATGGCGATCAGCGTCTCGCCGCCGCCGATGTCGACGTGGTGGTAGGTGACCGCCCCGGTATAGACGCTGTGGCGCAGGGTGCCGGCGATGAGGGTGCGGCCGGGCCGGGCGGCCTCGGGCGGGTCGACCTCGACCTTCTCGGGCCGGACCACGAGGTCGACCGCCTGCGCCGGCGCGATGTCGGCCTCGGCCGGGACCCGGATCGTCTGGCCCGAGCCCATCGCCACCGTGGCGGTGCCGGCCTCGACCGCCTCGACCCGGCCGCGCACCGCGTTGGTGAAGCCGATGAAGTCGGAGACGAAGCGGCTGCGCGGGCGCTCGTAGACCTCCGACGGCGTGCCGGTCTGGACCACCCGGCCCTCCTCCATCACCACGATCCGGTCGGACAGGGTCAGCGCCTCCTCCTGGTCGTGGGTGACGAAGACCGTGGTGATGCCGACCTCGCGCTGGAGCTGCTTGATCTCGACCTGCATCTGCTCGCGCAGCTTGCGGTCGAGGGCGGCGAGCGGCTCGTCGAGGAGCAGCACGCTCGGCCGGGTCACGATCGCCCGCGCCAGCGCCACCCGCTGGCGCTGGCCGCCGGAGAGCTGCGACGGGCGCCGGTCGGCGAGGGGGGCGAGGCGCACCTGCGCCATCGCCGCCGCCACCTTGGCGTCGATCGCCGCCCGGCCCTCCCGCCGCATGGCGAGGCCGAAGGCGACGTTCTCGGCCACGCTCATGTGCGGGAACAGGGCATAGTTCTGAAAGACCATGCCGATGTTGCGCTTCCACGGCGCGACGGCGTTCACCAGCGCGCCGCCGATCCGGATCTCGCCGGCATCCGGGTGTTCGAGCCCGGCGATCATCCGCAGGGTCGTGGTCTTGCCGCAGCCGGAGGGTCCGAGCAGGCTGACGATCTCGCCCGGCCGGATCGCGAGCGAGACGTCCCGGACCGCCTGGACCGGGCCGTACCACTTGCGCACGGCGCGCAGGTCGACGCCGACGGCGTCGGAGGAGGGCTGGCTCGACGCGGCCATCAGGATTTCAGGGTCCGGTCGATGAGGCTCTTGAGCCGCGGCATCTCGGCGCCGAGCTTGACGAAGTCCGGCCGCACGAGCTGGGCCACCGCATCCGCCGCGGTGAGGATCGCCGGGTTCGACTTCAGCGCGTCGGGCACCGCGACCCGGGTGCTCGCCGGCGAGTAGAAGCCGCGCTCGATCCAGGCGCGCTGGCACTCGTCGGAGAGCCAGGTGTTGAGGTAGCGCTGGGTCAGCTCGCTCACCGCCGGGGAGAAGCCGGCGCAGACCTGCATGTGGCCGGTCCACTGCACCGCCCCCTCCTTGGGGATGGTGAAGGCGACGTTCTTGCCCTGGGACTTCGCCATCGCGGTCCACGAGCCCCAGTGCGGCGCGAGCCAGACCTCGCCGCGATGGACGAGATCCTCCTCGGCGGTCGGCGAGTTCACCCAGGCGCCAATGTTCTCCTTGTGGGGCGCCCAGGCCTTGATGCCCTCCTCGACGCTCGGCCCCTTGCCGGTGACGACGCCTGCCATGACGTAGGTGTCGTAGTAGGCGTCCCACATCGACACCCGGCCCTTGTATTTGGGGTTCCAGAGGTCGGTCCAGGATTTCGGCTCCTCGACCTTGTCCGGGTTGTACATGATCCCCCAGGGCGTGAGGTGGAACGGGATGCCGAAGCCGCCCGGGGTGGCGAGCCCGTCCGGCAGGGCGGCGGCGTTCGGCACCAGGGCGGGGTCGAACTTCGCCCACATCCTGTCGTTGACGCCGCGCTGGGCGAACAGGTCGTTGACCATCGCGCCGCTGACCACCGGGTTGCCGCGCTGGGCCAGCATCTTCGGGTAGGCGACGGCGTTCGAGGCCGCCTCGAACGCCACCTCGGTCTTCGGGAAGTCCTTGCGGAAGGCCGGCAGCGTGACGTCGCGCAGGATCTCCGGGACGAGGCCGGGCTGCGACAGGATCACCAGCCGGGCGACCTCGGCGGCCGGCGCCTGGGCCAGCGCCTCGGCGAAGGACAGGAGCGAGGCGCCCCCGGCCCCGGCGGCGACGAGGCCCTGGAGCAGCCCGCGGCGGTGGGGGTGGCGCGCGAAGGCGGCCAGCAGGTCGTCGGTCTCGGCCATGGATGCGGTCCCGGTTGGGGTGGAAAGGGGAAGTGGGGGCGGGGGTCAGCCGCCGAACTGCTTGCCGAGCCCGACCAGCTTCTCGATGACGAGGATCGCGATCGAGGTCAGGACGAGGAGTACCGTCGAGATCGCGGCGAGCGTCGGATCGAGGGTGAACTCGCTGTAATTGTACATCTCGAGCGGCAGCGTCATCACGCCCGGCCCGACGAGGAACATCGACACCGTGAACTCGTCGAACGAGATGATGAGCGCGAAGGTGGCCCCGGCGAGCAGCCCCGGGCGCAGCATCGGCAGGGTGACGTGGCGAAAGGCCTGCCAGCGGTCGGCGCCGAGGGTGTGGGCCGCCTCGGCGTAGCTGCGGTCGATCTCGGTGAGGGTCGCGACGGCGGTGCGCAGGATGTAGGGCAGGGTCAGCACGACATGGGCGAGCGCCAGCCCCCAGAAGCTGCGCAGCAGCCCGAGCGGGGTCATCACCAGGGCGAGCGCCGCCGCGAGCACGATCGCCGGGAAGACCAGCGGCGTCATGAACAGCATCAGCAGGGCGTCGCGGCCGGGGAAGGCGTGGCGCACGAACGCGATGGCGGCGAGCACGCCGGCCACCATCGAGATCGCGGTCGCCACCACCGCCACCGCGGCGCTGAGCCCGAACGCGGAGAGGAATTCCGGCCGGGCCCAGATGTTGGAGAACCAGCGCAGGGAGACGCCGCGCGGCGGGAAGGTGAGCGAGACGTCGCTGCTGAAGGCGAGCGGCACCACGATCAGCACCGGCAGGGCCAGGAACAGCACGATCAGCCCGACATAGGCCGCGAGCCACCGTTCGCTCGCGGGCACCGGACGGACGGGCGGGGCGAGGTCGGCCATGGCTCCTCTCCTCAACGGCGGGCGTGGCGGCGCAGGAACAGGCCGTAGGCGGTGAGCACGACGAGGGTCCCGAAGGTGAGGATCATCGCCAGGGCCGCCCCGGTGGGCCAGTCGACCAGCACCACCATCTGCTCGTGGATGGTGACCGCCAGCACCGTGACCTGCCCGCGCCCGAGCATGACCGGCGTCACGAAGGCCCCGACGGTGAGGCAGAACACGATCACCGAGCCCGAGGCGAGGCCCTGGACCGAGAGCGGCAGGGCGACCCGCAGGAAGGCGCGGACCGGATCGGCGCCCAGCACCGTGGCGGCCTCGATGACGCCGCGGTCGATCTTGCCGACCACCGCGGCGACCGAGAGGATCATGAACGGCAGCAGGATGTGGACCATCCCGAGCACGACGCTCCAGAAGCCCTGCATCAGCTTCAGCGGCTCGTCGACGAGGCCGAGGCCACGCAGGACCGCGTTCACCAGCCCCTCGTTGCCGAGGATGATCGTCCAGCCGAGGGTGCGCACGATGATGCTGACCAGCAGCGGCGCGATGATGCCGAGGAAGATCAGGTGCTTGCGCCGCGACGACGAGCGCGCGAGGTACCACGCCACCGGGTAGCCCAGCACCGCGGTGACGAGCGTGACGACGGCGGCGAGCCAGAAGGTCCGGCCGATGATGCGCAGGTAATACGCGTCGGTGAGGATCGTGCGGTAATGCTCCAGGGTGTAGCCGGTCGGATCGGGGAAGCGGTCCTGGAGCGAGACCTGGAGCATCGTCAGGCACGGCCACAGCAGGCCGGCGGCGAGGATCAGCAGGCCCGGCCCGAGCAGCAGCCCGAGGCCGAGGGCGCCCCGGCCGGCCGCGCGCCGCGGCGGCGCGGCCTCGACCGCGACGTCAGTTAATCCACTGACCGCCGTCGACATCGATGATCTCCCCGGTGAGGTAGTTCGGCTCGACGGTGGCCAGGAACGCGATCACCACCGCGACGTCCTCGGGCGTGCCGATGCGGCCGAGCGGGATGGTGCCGGTGATCGCCTCGCGGTTGGCCGCGATGAGGCCCGAGGTCAGCGCGGTCTCGATCGAGCCCGGGCAGACCGCGTTGACGCTGACCGCCGGGGCCAGTTCCTTGGCCAGCGCCCGGGTCATGCCGAGGATGCCGGCCTTGGCGGTGCAGTAGGCGAACTTGCTCACCGCCGAGCGGGCGCCGCCGGTGTTGGCGCTCACCGACGAGACGTTGACGATGCGGCCGCGCCCGGCCTCCAGCATCGCCGGCGCCACCGCCTTGCACCAGTTGAAGCAGCCCTTGAGGTTGACCGCGATGGTGCGGTCGTACTCGTCCTCCGAGATCTCCACGAGGGTCTTGGGCTGGGAGATGCCGGCATTGTTGACCAGCACGTCGATGCGGCCGAACCGGGCCAGCACGGTCGCCGCCTGCTCCTGCACGGCGGCGAAGGCGCCGACGTCGCCGGGGAGCGCCAGGGTCCCCTCCCCCACGCGCCCGACCGCGGCGGCGAGGTCCGGTCCGTCGAGGTCGGCGAGCGCGATCCGGTAGCCCTTGCGGGAGAGGTCCAGGGCGGTGGCGAGCCCGATGCCGCGGGCACCGCCGGTCACGATCGCGACCGGCGCGGTCTCGGCGGGCATGGCGGCCTCTCTCGGTTGCATTAGCTGTGGCTGCAACCTGGGGTCGCGGGCCGTTGCAAAGATCATTGCATCGGCCCGCAAAAGCGTAAAGCTCATTTCATGAGCGAGCCCCCATGCAACTGCCGCTTGCAGCAGCAGGGCTCCCGGCTCAGCCCTCGGCCTTGGCGTAGGCGGCGATCTCGGCGTGGGTGGCGAACCAGACGTCGCCCTTGGCCTTGGCGTGCCGGACGATCTCCTCGAGGATCCAGATCCGCGAGCGGTAGCCGATGATGTGCGGGTGCATGGTGAGCTGGAACAGCCCGCCCTCGTCGTAGGCGGCGTCGAGCTCGCGGCGGAACACGTCGAGGACGTCGGTCGGCGGGGTGTAGGGCCGCAGCGACTGGAACCGGTGCATCATGAAGTACACCGCGTCGTCGCGCACCCACTCCACCGGCAGTTCAACGATGCCGGTCGGCTCGCCGTGGAGCAGCAGCTCGTAGCAATCCTCGTCCGCCATCAGCGAGGAATCGTAGGCGAGCCCCATCTCCTTCTCGATCGCCAGCGTGTTGGGGCTGAAGTCCCAGGACGGGGTGCGCAGCCCGACCGGGCGCACGCCGGTGATCGTCTCCAGCGCGTCGGCCGAGCGCAGCATCAGGTCGCGCTCGGCCTCGCCGGGCAGGATCGAGTTCAGCTCGTGGATCCAGCCGTGGATGCCGATCTCGTGGCCGCCCGCGACGAGGCGGCGCTGCTCGTCGGGGTAGAGCAGCGCGACGACGGCGGGGACGTAGAAGGTCGCCTTGACGCCGTGGCGGTCGAGCAGCGCCTCGATGCGCGGCACGCCGACCCGGTTGCCGTACTGGCCCCACGACATCCGGCCGATCGACTTGCCGCCCTCGCGCAGCTCGTTGGTCTCGTGGTCGGAATCGAACGACAGCGCGACGGCGCAGCGCGCGTCGCCCTTCCAGCGTTGCGGGCGGTAGCGCCGCCCGGCCCGGACCTGATCGACCAGTTGGCGCCAGTGCGGCTCGCTCCACTGCCACGGCTCGGCGGACGGGGTCTCGGACATGGGGCGCTCCTGCTCGCGATGCGCCCGCCCGGCCGCCGGAAGGGCGCGCCGCGGCGGGCGGCGCCATGGTTCACGAGCCCGCCCACGCCGCGCAAGGGCGGCGCCCGCGCGGCGGCCATGCGACCGGGGCGTGTCGCAACCCCGGCTGCTAAACCGGAGGATGCGCGCCCCGGCGCCGTGCAATGCGGCCGGTCAGTGTCCCTTGAGCAGCGCGTGGCGCTGGAAGTCGTTCATCCGCTCCCAGCTCTTGTAGCCGAGCGCGATGTGATCGACGTCGATCGCCCCGGGCGGGGGCTCCTCGTTCTGGCGCCGGTAGTGGTTGGCGAACTTGGTGCGGTAGTTCAGGGTCGGCAGCCCGGTATGCGCGCAGGGGTAGCCCCGGCTCTTGATCGCGCCCCAGATCACCTGGTCGCCGACCGAGCCGAGGTCGCGGGGCATCAGCGCCCACAGGCTGATGACGTCGAGGATGCTGCGGTGGAACAGGATCGTGCCGGTATCGGCGAAGGTGTCGCCCTCGCTCTCGGGGCAGATGCGGCGCATCAGGCTGCCGTCGAGGCGCCGCAGCGAGCGCCGCGAGATCGTGACGGCGGTGCCGCTGTTGAGGGCCTGGACCGCGAGGCTGGAGGCGTGGTTGGGCTCGAGCCAGTTGTCGGCATCGAGGAAGGCGACGAAGTCGACGCCGTCGTGGATCGCGTGCATCGCGCCGACGCCGCGGGCGAAGTCGCCCCAATCCTTGTGGGCCGCCGGCAGCACGATGTGCTCGCAGTTCCAGCCGTCGATCTCGGGGCGTGGATGGCCGTCCGCCACCAGGACGTGCCGGCAGGCGAAGTCCTGGGCGAGCACGCTCTCGTGCGCCTGCCGGATGAGGGCGATGTCCTCGTTGTGGTAAGGGGTGACGATCGCGATCTGCATGGTGGTTCGGAATCCGTCTCGTTCGGGTGTCGCGCGATCGGCCGGGGCGACGCTCAGATCGTGAAGACCTGCTGGCCGATATGGCCGAGTTCCTTGCTCAGCACCGGGTCGCACCAGATGCGGATGCCGAGGTCGCGGATGCGGTCGCAGAAATCGTAGTCCTCGCCGATGATCCGGCCATGATCCTCGTCGATGCGGTAGCGGAAATACGGCTCGCGCAGGCGCCGGAACACGCTGGTGCGCACCAGCAGGCAGCCGGTTGGCATCCGGGACATCTCGACGAGGCCGGTCGGGGCGTCGGCCGGCTGCTGGGGCAGCACCTCGCCCAGCGGCCTGAGCGGCGGCGTGCGGCGCGAATAGGTCGCGCCGATCACATCGACCTCGCGCATCAGCAGCCGCAGCAGCGTGTCCTTGGGGAACGTCATGTCGCTGTCGAGGAACAGGACGTACTCGGTCTGGCCATCCTGCGCCGCCCGAACGCCGATGTTGCGCCCGTCGGCGACGATCGACGACTTGGCGCTGACGAGCAGCATCGGCAGTTCGTTGAGGTTGTAGCACATCGCCGCGAGCGACATGCAGAAGTCGGCGTGCACGCTGAGGCCGGAGGGCACCGCGATCGCGACGCTCGGGAAGTTCTTCGGGGCGATGGGGTTCATGGTCGGGCGGCCGGGATCAGGCGGCGGGAGACGCGAGGCGCTCGCGCAGGGAGGTTTCCCAGGCGACGAGGTCGCGCCCGCATTTCAGGGCGCGGTGGTAGCGGCCGGCGGCGATCTCGTCCTGGATCGCCAGGAGGTAGGGCGCGGAGGTCGGCATCGCGGCGAGCAGCTCGGTCGCTTGCCGGATCAGCAGATCCTCGGCCTCGGCCGGCTTGTCGGCGAGGTAGATGAGCTGGAGCGTGACGCAGAGCCGCTTGCAGGCGGTGTCGGCCTCGCTCTCGCTGATGATCTCGCTCTCGCGCAGGAAGCGGCAGGTGTTCTCGATGAGGAAGCTCGAGGTGCGCTCGCCGTTGCGGATCGCCGCCCCGTTGATGATGAGGCGCTCGAACGGCTTCAGCACGATCTTGAGGGGCATGGCACGAGACCCGGAACCGCGTCGCGTCACGCTTCCACGCTTCGGGTTAACGCGGATTTAAGCATAACGGCGATTTTCGCCGGGATGCCGGATCGGAGCCGGGCGGTTTCGCGGACCGGCTTAAAGTCCGGGTAAGGCGCGGGATCGAGGGTCCTCGCAGGCGCCAAAAATGGCGGCCAGCGATCAAAAGGATCACCCCCATGTCCGGCATCACCCTCTCGGCCGCCACGCGTCAGAACCTGCTCACGCTGCAGGACACCGCCGTCCTGACCTCGACCACCCAGAACCGGCTGGCGACCGGCAAGAAGGTCAACTCGGCCCTCGACGCCCCGCTGAACTTCTTCACCGCGCAGAGCCTGACCGCCCGCTCCGGCGAGATCGGCGGCCTGCTCGACGGCATCTCCAACAGCGTGCAGGCGATCCAGGCGGCCAACCAGGGCATCACCAGCATCCAGAAGATCGTCGACCAGGCCAAGTCGGTCGCCAACCAGGCGCTCTCGACCCAGATCACCACCACCGGCAAGGCGACGACCGACTATTCGGCGAGCACGGCCTCGACGACCATCAGCTTCTACATCAACGGCAACCTGACGACCACCACCATCTCGGCGTCGGCCAGCGTCTCCGACGCGGTGAAGGCCCTCAACGACACGACGAACACCAACAACATCGGCAACGCCTTCTCGCTCGACTCGACCGGCAAGAAGATCGTGGTCAATGCCAGCGCCGACATCGAGTTCAGCAGCGCATCCGACCAGACGAACCTCGGCTTCGCCGCCGGATCGACGGCGTCGAGCGCGCTCAACACCTACGGCACCGTCACGACCGCCGTCGGCCAGAGCAGCGACCTCTCCGTCACCGGCGTCTCAGCCCGCAAGTCGCTGGCGGATCAGTACAACAACCTGCTCAACCAGATCACACAGCTCGCGACCGATGCCAGCTACAACGGCACCAACCTGATCGCGGGCAAGAACAACGACATGACGATCAACTTCAACACCAAGGGCAGTTCGAACCTGACGGTCGTCTCGACCGACCAGACCGCCGCCGGCCTCGGCCTCGACCCGATCACCAACAAGGGCAACGACGAGACCACCGTCGGCCGTGGCAGCTTCCTGCTCAACGACGACATCAAGGACGTCATCACGAACCTGTCGAAGGCGACCGACCAGCTGCGCAGCGACGCGACGACGCTGGGCTCGAACCTGTCGGTGGTGCAGAACCGCCAGGACTTCTCCAAGCAGCTCATCAACGTGCTCGACACCGGCGCGGCGAACCTGACCAACGCCGACCTCAACGAGGAGGCGGCCAACTCCCAGGCGCTCTCGACCCGCCAGTCGCTCGGCATCTCGGCGCTGTCGCTCGCCAACCAGGCCCAGCAGAGCGTGCTGCAGCTCCTGCGCTGATCGCGGCACCCGACGACAGCGCGACGGACGGCCGGGCGGGAGCCCGGCCGTTTCCGTTCGGGGCGGACCCCTCGATTCGCCGGACGGACCAAGGTCCCGAAAAATCTGGTTAACCGGCCGTTTCGCTTAACGGCTTATCAACCATGGCGAGCAGACATTCGACGAAACAGGCAGGGCGAACGCGCCTCCCCGTCGTCGAGGACCAGCCGCTATGTCGAGTAACATCACCCTCTCGGCCGCCACGCGCCAGAACCTGCTGTCGCTGCAGGATACGGCGCAGCTGACCGGGATCACCCAGAACCGGCTGGCGACCGGCAAGAAGGTCAATTCGGCCCTCGACAACCCGCTCAACTACTTCACGGCCCTGAACCTGACCTCGCGCTCGTCGGAACTCGGCGGGCTGCTCGACGGCATCTCCAACGGGATCCAGGTGATCCAGGCGGCCAACCAGGGCATCACCAGCATCCAGAAGATCGTCGACCAGGCCAAGTCGATCGCCAACCAGGCGCTCTCGACCCAGATCACCACCACCGGCAAGGCGACGACCGAGTATTCCGCCAGCAGCGCCTCGGCGAGCATCAGCTTCTACGTCAACGGGGCGCTGACCTCGGCCTCGATCGCCGCGTCGGCCAGCATCCTGGAGATGGTCAAGCAGCTCAACGAGGCGACGAACGGCGCCAGGATCGGCAACGCCTTCTCGGTCGACTCGACCGGCAAGAAGATCGTGCTGAACGCCAGCGCCGACGTCGAGTTCGTCAACGCTTCCGACCAGACCGCCCTCGGCTTCGCCGCCGGCTCGACGGCGTCGAGCGCGCTCGTCACCTACGGCGCCGCCACGACCGCGGTCGGCCAGAGCAGCGACCTCACGGTGTCGGGCGTCTCGGCCCGCGCCACCCTGGCGGAGCAGTACAACAACCTGCTCAACCAGATCACCCAGCTCGCGACCGATGCCAGCTTCAACGGCGTCAACCTGATCAACGGCAAGAACAACGACCTGACGATCAACTTCAACACCCGCGGCAGCTCGAACCTCGTCGCCGCCTCGACCGACGAGACCGCCGCCGGGCTCGGCCTGACCCCGATCACCAACCAGGGCGACGCCGGCACGACCGTCGGCCGCGGCAGCTTCCTGCTCAACGCCGACATCAACACCGTGCTCAAGGACCTGACCAAGGCGTCCGACCAGTTGCGCGCCGACGCGACGACGCTGGGCTCGAACCTGTCGGTGGTGCAGAACCGCCAGGACTTCTCCAAGCAGCTCATCAACGTGCTCGACACCGGCGCGGCGAACCTGACCAACGCCGACCTCAACGAGGAGGCGGCCAACTCCCAGGCGCTCTCGACCCGCCAGTCGCTCGGCATCTCGGCGCTGTCGCTCGCCAACCAGGCCCAGCAGAGCATCCTGCAGCTGCTCCGGTAAGCCGCCCGGTCCCCCGACCGGACGGGACCCGTCACGCGCCGTTCGGCGCCCTCAGCCCGACGCCGGCCCCAGGGCCTCCGGGCGTTTCACCTCGATCTCCACGAAGGCGATCGGGTGGTCGGAACCGTTCATCACGTCGTGGCGGATGCCCGCCGGACGGCGATAGGACTGGCCCAGCGCCAGCGGCACCTCGCTCACGTCCGTGCCGTCGTGGATGCGCAGCGTCCCCTCCGTGATCATCACCACGAAATAGGGCCAGCCGTGCTCGTGCCAGCCGGTGACGGCGCCGGGCGCGAAGTCCCAGCGGGTGATCCGCACCGCGTCGTCGTCGCACTGGACGGTCGGGACGGCCGGGATGGTGCAGGCGAAGGCCATGGGAGATCTCCGTTTTCCGGTCAGCGGGCCGCCTCGAAGCCGGCGAGCACCGCGGTCAGGTTGGGGCCGAGGATGTCGGACAGGTAACCGCCCTCCTGCACCAGCACTGTGGGCAGGCCGAGACGGGCGAGCGCGCCGCCGATGCGACGGAACCCCTCCGTGGTGAGGCTGAGCCCGGCGAGCGGGTCGTGCTCGGAGGCGTCGAGACCGAGCGCGACCACCAGGGCGGTCGGCGCGAAGGCCGCGAGGGTCCGGGCCGCGTCGTCGAGCGCCGCCATGTAGCCGTCGTCGCCGGTGCCGAGCGGCAACGGCAGGTTGCGGTTCGCTCCCAGCCCCGGCCCCTCGCCGCGCTCGTGGGCGTAGCCCCACACGAACGGGTAGAACCGCGACGGGTCGGCGTGGAGCGAGACCGTCAGCACCGTCGGGTCGGCGTAGAAGATGCCCTGCGTGCCGTTGCCGTGGTGCACGTCGACGTCGAGGATCGCCACCCGCTCGTGGCGCTGGCGCAGGTGGGCCGCCGCCACCGCGCTGTTGTTGAAGTAGCAGTGACCGCCGGCCCGGTCGCGGTAGGCGTGGTGGCCGGGCGGGCGGCAGAGCGCGTAGACGGCGTCCTCGCCGTCGAGGACGAGTTGCGCCGCGCTCGCCGCCACGTCGGTCGCCGCGCAGGACGCCGCGTAGGTGCCCGGCCCGATCGGGCAGGCGGTGTCGACGGTGTGCCAGCCGAGCCGGCCGACGATGTGGCTCGGATAGGAGGCGCCGTCCCGGAACGGATGGATGTTGGCGATCATCTCCGGGCCGGAATCCGGGAGCGCCGCCCAGGCGTCCCAGGCCTCGGCCATGAAGGCGAGGTAGTCCGGCCCGTGCACCCGGGCCCGCGGCCCGTGACCGAAGCGCACCGGCTCGACCACCGTGTGATGCCCGGCCCGCAGCCCGGCGAGCAGGCGGTCGGCGCGCTCGGGCTGGTCGGCGGCCGGGCGGACCTGACCGCGCACGAGGAAGAATTTCGGGTCGTGGCTGCGGTGGTCCTCGCAATGGACGGCTTTCATGAGATCTCCGTTGTCCGGGTGGAGAGGGCGCGCACCAGCCTCCCGACCTCGCGCCACGCGACGCCGATATGGTGGTCGACATGGGCGACGATGCGCTCGGGGTGGCCGGCCTCGATCGCGGCCAGCACCGGAGCGTGGGTGCGGGCGATCTCGTGCGGATCGTCGTAGAGCCGGCCGATCAGGCCGATCACCACCCGCATCTCCGCCGCCAGCCCGTCGAACAGGTGCAGGGCGCGGGCGTTGCCGGCGATCTCGCAGATCAGGCGGTGGAACTGGTAGTCGGCCTCGACGATCCGGGCCGGGTCGTCGAGGAACGCCGCCTCGGAGAGCGCCTCGCACTGCCGGCGCAGGGCGGCGCGGGTCTCCGGGGTGAGGCGCCGGGAGGCCTCGACCGCGGCGTGGCGCTCGATGCACAGCCGCAGGTCGTAGAGGTCGTCCACGTCCTCCGGCGACAGCGCCCGCACGAAGAAGCCCCGGCGCGGGCAGGCCCGCAGCAGGCCCTGGCTCTCCAGCAGGCGGGCGGCCTCGCGCACCGGCGCCCGGCTGATGCCGAGTTCCCGCGCCACCGCCGCCTCCGCGAGCTTCTGGCCCGGCCCGAGCCGGCCGCCGACGATCGCCTCGGTCAGCATCCCGGCGACCTGCCGCACGAGGTCGGTCCCGGCCAGGGCCGGCAGGCCGACGGGGGGTGACGCTGTCCGCATGGGGCCCTCGCTGCGGCCGGCACTGTGCAACGGTTCGGCGTCGATTGTCGACAGTTTAGGCTTGATCGTTTTGTAGGCATGCGCCAGTCTCCGGCCATCGCGACCACCGAGAGGAGCCGGCCATGGCGCCATCCGCGCATGACGAGGCGGCGACCCGCCAGATCCGCATCGATCTCGCCGCCGCCTACCGGCTGATCCACCGGCTCGGGCTCGACGACAGCATCTACACCCACATCTCGGCCCGGCTGCCGGGACCGGAGCACCGCTTCCTCATCAACCCCTACGGGCTGCGCTTCGAGGAGGTGAAGGCCGGCAACCTCGTCACGGTCGACCTCGACGGGCGGGTGGTCGACGATCCGGCCGGGCTCGGCATCAACCCGGCCGGCTTCACCATCCACAGCGCCGTCCACGCCGCGCGCGAGGACGCGATCTGCGTGCTGCACACCCACACGGTCGCGGGCGTCGCCGTGTCGTGCCAGGAGGAGGGGCTGCTGCCGCTCAACCAGTGGTCGATGCAGTTCGCCGGCCGCCTCGCCTACCACGCCTACGAGGGCATCGCCCTCGACCTCGCCGAGCGCGAGCGGCTGGTGGCGGACCTGGGCGACAAGCCCGTGATGGTGCTGCGCAACCACGGCATGCTGACCTGCGGCCGCTCGGTCGCCGAGGCGTTCAAGCTGATGCACAACCTGGAGCGGTCGTGCCGGGCCCAGCTCGCGATCCAGGCCGCCGGCGCCCCCCTGGTGCGGCCGCCCGCGGCCGTGGTGGCCAAGACCTCCGGCCAGTACGCCTCGTTCTACGACAAGATGGAGACCGGCGGGATGCCGGACACCGAGTGGGACGCGTTCAAGCGCATGCTCGCGCGCAGCGACCCGGATTTCATGGAGTAAGTTTTTGTCGGCGAGGAGGTCTCTTTGTCTCCGGATGAGACGCGGGTCTTCCCCTCTCCCCGCGGGCGGGGAGAGGGCTTCATCCCCCTTGTCGGTGATGAAGCGAGCGCAGGCGAAGCCGGAGCGAGGGTGAGGGGGTGGTTCCGGAGGAGCCACATCCGGCCTCGCCCCCTCACCCTCGGCTGCCGCCTCGCTTCGTTGACGGCAAGGTCAACGAAGCCCTCTCCCCGCGAGCGGGGCGAGGAGAATGCTACCGACCCGTCGCTTGCGTAAGCCATCCCATTCGGAGGCGGTGAAACCCTCACCAGACCCAAAAGCCACTGCCCCTCCCCCACCCCCTCCCGAGAGACGCGCCATGCTCAAGCGGACCCTGATCGGATCGGTTTTCTCCCTCGGCCTGATCGGGGCCGCCCTCGTGCAGCCGGCCCTGGCCCAGACCGCCGGCGGGGTCGCCAACGCGGTGATCCAGCCCGAGCCGCCCGGCCTGATGCTCGGCATGGTCCAGAACGGCCCGACCCAGATGGTCGCCGGCAACATCTACGAGGGGCTGCTGCGCTACGACGAGGCGCTCAAGCCCCTGCCCGGCCTCGCCGAGAGCTGGGAGATGAGCCCGGACGGCAAGACCTACACCTTCAAGCTGGTCGGCAACGCGACCTGGCACGACGGCAAGCCGTTCAGCGCCGCCGACGTGCTGTTCTCGGTCGATTTCCTGAAGCAGACCCATGCCCGCGCCCGCGGCAACCTCGCCAAGGTGGCGAGCGTGACGGCGCCGGACCCGCGCACGGTGGTGTTCACCCTCTCCGAGCCGTTCGGCCCGTTCCTCGGCATCTTCGAGGTCGGCTCGCTGCCGATGATCCCCAAGCACGTCTACGAGGGCACCGACTACAAGACCAACCCGGCCAACAACACGCCGATCGGCACCGGGCCGTTCATGTTCAAGGAGTGGAAGAAGGGCTCGTTCATCCGGCTGGTGAAGAACCCGAACTACCACGTCGCCGGAAAGCCCCTTCTCGACGAGATCTACTGGCACGTGATCCCCGACGCCGCCGCCCGGGCGGTGGCGTTCGAGACCGGCAAGGTCGACATCCTGCCCGGCGGCTCGGTCGAGAACTTCGACGTGCCACGCCTGTCGAAGGCCAAGGGCGCCTGCATGACCACCAAGGGCTGGGAGTTCTTCGGGCCGCTGTCCTGGCTGTGGCTCAACAACCGCCAGGGCCCGACCGCCAACAAGGCGTTCCGGCAGGCGGTGATGTACGCCCTCGACCGCGACTTCGCGCGTGACGTGGTGTGGAACGGCCTCGGCAAGGTCGCGGTCGGCCCGTCCTCGTCCTCGACCCGGTACTACAACGCCAAGCTGGCGAAGTATTCCTTCGATCCGGCCAAGGCCAAGGCGCTCGTGAAGGAATCCGGCTACAAGGGCGAGACCGTGCGCCTGCTGCCGCTGCCCTACGGCGAGACCTGGCAGCGCTGGGCCGAGGCGGTGAAGCAGAACCTCGAGGATGTCGGCATCAAGGTCGAGCTCGTCGCCACCGACGTGCCCGGCTGGAACCAGAAGACCTCCGAGTGGGACTACGACATCGCCTTCAGTTACCTGTACCAGTACGGCGACCCGGCGCTGGGCGTCGCCCGCAACTACGTCTCGTCGCAGATCAGCAAGGGCTCGCCGTTCAACAACGTCGAGGGCTACTCGAACCCGGCGGTCGACAAGGACTTCGCCGAGGGCGCGGTGGCGGTCGGCGACGCCAAGCGTCAGGAGATCTACGACCGGGTGCAGAAGACCCTGATCGACGACGTGCCGATCGCGTGGCTGCTCGAACTCGAATTCCCGACCATCACCCGCTGCAAGGTGAAGAACCTCGTCACGACCGGCATCGGCGTGAACGACGGCTTCCGGGACGCCTGGATCGAGCGATGATCGGCTTCGTCGCCGGGCGGGTCGGCAAGGGGATCGTGGTGCTGCTCGCCATCGTGGTCCTCAACTTCTTCCTCATCCGCCTCGCCCCCGGCGACCCCGCCCTGGTGATGGCGGGCGAGGCGGGCGCCGGGGACGAGCTGTTCGTGGCGCAGCTGCGGGAGAAGTTCGGGCTCGACCAGCCGCTGCCGAACCAGCTCGCCCTCTACGTGCGCAACATCGCGTCGCTCGACCTCGGCTACTCGGTGCGCCAGCAGATGCCGGTCGCGACCCTGATCGCCGACCGGCTGCCCGCGACCCTGCTGCTCACCGGCTCGGCCTTCGCGATCTCGCTGGTGCTCGGCGTGACCCTCGGCGCGCTGGCGGCGCGGCGGGCGGGCCGGGCCGCCGACACCGCGATCACCGGCCTCGCGCTGCTGTTCTACGCCACGCCGCTGTTCTGGGTCTCCCTGATGGCGATCATCGTGTTCTCGGTCCGGCTCGAATGGCTGCCGAGCTTCGGCTTCGAGTCGGTCGGCGCCGGCCATGCCGGGCTCGCCCGCGCCGCTGACATCGCCCACCACCTGATCCTGCCGGCGATGACCCTCGGGCTGTTCTTCATGGCGGTCTACGTGCGGATGACCCGGGCCTCGATGCTGGAGGTGGCGGGCCAGGACTTCGTCAAGACCGCCCGCGCCAAGGGGCTCGGCGACCGGACGATCCAGCGCCGGCACGTCCTGCGCAACGCGCTGCTGCCGGTGGTGACCCTGGCCGGCCTACAAGCCGGCACGCTGGTGGGCGGCGCGATCCTCACCGAGACGGTGTTCGCGTGGCCGGGCATCGGCCGGCTGATGTACGAGGCGCTGCTCCAGCGCGACTACAACCTGCTGCTCGGCGTCTTCGTGGTCTCGTCCGCGATGGTGCTGGTGTTCAACCTCGTCACCGACGTGCTCTACCGCGTCGTCGACCCGCGCATCGAGGCCGCCCGATGAGCGCCCCCCCGCGCCGCCGCGGCGCCCTCGCGGCCTTCCTGCGCCATCCCGGCGCGGTGATCGGCCTCGTCATCCTGCTCGCCGTGGTGGCGGCGGCGATCCTGGCGCCGATCCTCTACCCGACCTCGCCGTGGCGGATGGTGCAGCGGCCGTTCATGCCGCCCTTCACCCTCGACCGCTTCCCCCTCGGCACCGACGCGCTGGGGCGCGACATCGCCGCCGGGCTGATGCACGGGGCGGGCGTCTCGCTCCTCGTCGGCCTCGTCTCGACGCTGGCCGCCCTCGTCATCGGCGTGCCGCTCGGGGCGCTCGCCGGCTATTTCGGCGGCCGGGTCGACGACGGGCTGATGCGCTTCACCGAGCTGTTCCAGACCGTGCCGAGCTTTGCCCTCGCCATCGTGCTGGTGGCGATCCTGCAGCCGTCGCTGTCGTCGCTGATCCTCGCCATCGCGCTGGTGAGCTGGCCGCCGGTGACCCGGCTGGTGCGCGGCGAGGTGCTGTCCCTGCGCTCGCGGGAATACGTCCAGGCGGCGGTGGTGACCGGCCAGACCACCTTCACCATCCTGCGCCGGGAGATCCTGCCCAACACCCTGTCGCCGATCGTCGTGCTGGCCTCGCTGATGGTCGCGACCGCGATCCTGCTCGAATCCTCGCTGTCCTTCCTCGGGCTCGGCGATCCCAACCGGATGTCGTGGGGCTTCATGGTCGGGGCCGGCCGCACGGCGATCCGGCAGGCATGGTGGATCAGCACGTTTCCGGGCCTCGTGATCCTGCTCACCGTGCTCGCCCTCAACCTGATCGGCGAGGGCCTGAACGACGCCCTCAACCCGCGCCTGTCCCGGGGGGACCGCTGAGATGGACGCCCGCACTCCGCGCCGGACCGTCGTCTCGGTCCGCGACCTTCGCCTCGCGCTGCCGGCCGGCGGCGACCGGGCGCACGCGGTCGACGGCGTGTCGTTCGATCTCGTCGCCGGCGAGATCCTGTGCCTCGTCGGCGAGTCCGGCTCCGGCAAGTCGATGTGCGCCCACGCCCTGATGGGCCTGCTGCCGAAGGCGGTGAAACCGTCCGGCGGCGAGATCCGCCTCGACGGCGCCGACCTGCTCGCCCAGGACGAGGCCGGCTGGCGCGACACCCGCGGCCGGCGGATCGCGATGGTGTTCCAGGAGCCGATGACGGCGCTCAATCCGCTGATGCGGATCGGCGACCAGATGGCCGAGATGTTCGAGGCCCACGGCCTGCTGACCCCGCGGGAGCGCCGCGCCCGCGCCGTGGCGCTCGCCGGCGAGGTCGGGCTGCCGGAGCCGGAGCGGATCGTGCGCTCCTACCCGCACCAGCTCTCCGGCGGCCAGCGCCAGCGGGCGATGATCGCGATGGCGCTCGCCCTCGAACCCGCCGTGCTGGTGGCCGACGAGCCGACGACGGCCCTCGACGTGACCACCCAGGCGCAGATCCTCGACCTGATCCGCGGCCTGCAGCGCCGCCGCAACATGGCGGTGCTGTTCATCACCCACGATTTCGGCGTGGTCGCCGACATCGCCGACCGGGTGCTGGTGCTGCGCCATGGCCGCGTGGTCGAGGAGGGCCCGGCCGAGGCGGTGCTCGGCCGTCCGCGGGAGGACTACACCCGCACCCTGCTCGCCGCCGTGCCGAGCATGGACCCGCCCCGGCGCGAGCCGCGCTCCGGCCCCAAGGCCGTCGAGGTGGCGGGCCTGTGCAAGACCTACTCGACGGGCGGCGGGCTGTGGCGCAAGCCGCGCCGGGTCGAGGCGGCCCGCGACGTCGCCTTCGCGATCCACCAGGGCGAGACGGTGGGGCTGGTGGGCGAGTCCGGCTCGGGCAAGTCCTCGGTCGCCCGGCTGGTGATGCGGCTGATCGAGCCCGACCGCGGCGCGGTGATGCTCGGCGACGACGACCTCACCCGGCTCTCCGGCGAGGCCCTGCGCCGCGCCCGCAGCCGGATCCAGATGGTGTTCCAGGACCCGTTCGCCTCGCTCAACCCGCGCCGCCGGGTCGGCCAGATCATCGCCGACGGGCCAGTGGCGCACGGGGTGCCGCGCTCCGAGGCCGAGGCGCGGGCGCGCGACCTGCTCCGCCTCGTCGGGCTCGATCCCTCCGCGATGGAGCGCTTCCCGCACGAATTCTCCGGCGGCCAGCGCCAGCGCGTCGGCATCGCCCGGGCGCTGGCGCTGGAGCCGAAGATCCTCGTCGCCGACGAGGCGGTCTCGGCGCTCGACGTGTCGGTTCAGGCGCAGGTCCTGGCGCTGCTGGAGGACCTGAAGCAGCGCCTCGGCCTGTCGATGCTGTTCATCACCCACGACCTGCGGGTGGCGGCGCAGATCTGCGACCGGATCGCGGTGATGCGCCGGGGCGAGATCGTCGAGCTGAAGCCGGCCGGCGCGCTGTTCGCCAACCCGGAGCATCCCTACACGAGGGCGCTCCTCGACGCGGTGCCCGGGCGGACCCGGGCGGCGGCGTGACGCACTGGCTCCAACCCTCCCCCCTCTGCGACAGGGCTGTCCGGCGGAAGAAATGGGCGCTGGGTTCCCCCCTCCTCGCGGGCGGCACGGCTGTCCGGAGAAAATCCCTTTCAAAATCAAACGCGGGATCCCCTCTCCCGAGTGGGAGAGGGGTAGGGGTGAGGGTGGCTCGGGTTCCGTAAGTTGCACCGAGCATCGAGCTGCGCAGCTCGACCCTTTGCGCTTTCTTCTGAACCGTCTCCACCCTCACCCCCGACCCCTCTCCCACTCGGGAGAGGGGAGGCGCGCCTCCTTTTCCCGGGCAGCCCTGCGCAGAGGGGGGAGGGTTCCTGCCCGCGCGCCAGATCCTGCCCCCAACCCCGAGCCCCCGCCCATGCGCTGCGTCCTCCTCAGCGACACCCTCGACCTGCGCGCCCTGTTCGGGCCCGCCCTGGCGGCCGTCGCCGACCGGGTCGAGATCGTCGACCACCCGGCGGAGCACCCGGACGACGTGCGGCTCGCCCTCGGCTGGAACCCGCCGCAGGACGCCTTCGCCCGCTACCCGAACCTCGCGGCGATCTGCTCGATCGGGGCCGGGGCCGACAACCTCCTCGCCTGCCCGGGCCTGCCGGAGTCCGTCGCGGTGGTGCGGGTGGTCGACCCCGATCAGGCGCGGGCGATGTCGCACTTCGTGCTGTGGCACCTCATCGGCCACCAGCGCCGCTTTTCCGCCTACGCGGAGAACCAGCGCGCCGGGCGCTGGCAGCGCCTCGGCCAGCGCGCCGCCGCCGAGGTGCCGGTCGGGATCCTCGGCTACGGCCGGATCGGCCGGCAGGTGGCGGCCGACATCGCGGCGCTCGGCTTTCCCGTCGCGGCCTGGAGCCGCAGCCCCGGCGCCGACGAGCCCGGCCTCGCCCGCCACCACGGCGCCGACGGGCTGGCGGCGCTGCTCGCCCGCACCGAGGTGCTGGTGAACCTGCTGCCACTGACGCCGGAGACCACCGGCCTCCTCGACGCCGCGCGGCTGCGCCGCCTGCGCCCCGGAGCGTTCCTGATCCATGTCGGGCGCGGGCCGCAACTGGTGGAGGCCGACCTGCTCGCCGCCCTCGACGACGGCACGCTGGCCGGCGCCGCCCTCGACGTGTTCGCCCGCGAGCCGCTCGACGCCGGGCATCCGTTCTGGCGCCATCCGCGGATCGCCGTCACGCCGCACGAGGCCTGCGACGCCAGCGACGCCGCCGTCGCGGCGGCGGTCGCCGCGACCGCCGAGGCCCTGGAGGCCGGACGCCCGATCCCCCACGCGGTTGACCGGATGCGGGGCTATTGAGGGCCCGACTCAGCATTTCGTTAACCATTGCGGCCGCATGGTCGCCGGCAGGCGATCCACCGTTCCGTCGCCAAGCGAGACTTTGTTTCGCCGCGATACGGATCTAGTGTGAAGCTGGCGCATCAAACGAACGGGCCATCAACCATGCTCGGAGCCATCTCCGCCTTCCTGGCGATCATTCTGGTTCTCGCCCTTCGCAACGCCGCCAAGGTGGCGCTGATCCCGGTCTACGCCGTGCGCGACATTCACCATGGCCGCTACGCCCGCGGGCTGTTCCTGCTCTCCTGCACCGGGCTCGCCGCCTGGGCGATCTGGTCGATGTCGCATACCGGCCGCGTGCGCGCGACGCCGGTGACCGCGATGGTCTATACCGGCTGATCCTCACGCCGCGCCCGCCAGCCGGGCGAGGTGCCGCGACAGCCGCCCCGGATCGCGCAGGGTGACGAAGCGGCCGCGCCCGAAGATGCGGGCGAGGCTGGCGCCGGCGCCGTGCGTCAGGCCGATGCCGTAGACCGCGAGGCCCCGCGCCGCGAGCGCGCGGCGGGCCGCCCGCGCATCCTCCACCAGATAGGCCGGATCGTAGACGTCGATGTCGGCCGGCTCGCCGTCGGTCAGCACCAGCAGCGTGCCCGGCTCGCCGGCGGGAAACGCCCGCCCGGCATGGCGCAAGGCGACGCCGAGGCGGGTCGAGAGGCCGGGCCGCAGCCCGGCGAGGCGCGCGACCGCGAGCGCCGGCGGCTCGTGCCAGTCCTTGATCCGCCCGATCCGGGCGTCGCGCCGCCCGGCGGAGCGGAACGACCGCACGGCGAACGGGATGCCGGCCGCGTCGAGCGCCCGGGCGAGGTTCGCGGCGGCGATCCGCTCGGCGTCGAGGACGCGGATCCCCTCCCCCGGCACCGGATCGGCGGTCGATTGCGAGGCGTCGACCAGCAGCAGCACCGGTGCCGCGTCGGCCCGGCGCCGGGCGCCGACGTAGACCCGCGGATCCGGCGCGAGGCGGGCGCGCAGATGGATGGCCGCGTCGAGGGCGGCCGCGAGGTCGAGGTCGTCGCCGTCGATCCGGCGCCGCAGCCGGACCAGCCGCCGCGGCTGCACGGCGCGCAGCGCCGCCGCGAGCGCCGGGTCGCCGGGCGCCTGCGCCCCCCTTCCCGCCGCCACCGCCTCCTCGCGCAGGGTGACGAAATCCGGCCGGGCGCAACCGATGCGGTGGTCCCATTCCGGGTAGAGCCAGACCCGGCCGGGCTCAGGCGCGGCCTCGACGGCGGGTCCGGCGGCGACGCCCTGCGCCGGGGCGTCGCCGGGTGCGGGCTCCGCGCGCGGCGCCACGCCGGCCTCGTCGGCCTGCCACAGGCCGGAATGGTCGTCGCGATACGCCGGCTCGACGGTGTAGGAGCGCGAGCTGAACGGCAGCCGCATCTGGCCGAGATCGTTGCCGAGCCGGTCACCGATCCGCCGGCTCAGGGCCGGGTCGGTCCAGGCCGCCCGGTCGGCCCGGAACAGCGCGACGCCCTTGCGCACGAACGGGTCGGGGTCGTCGTGGTCGCCGTCGAGCAGCGCGCGGGCGAGGCGGGCCATCAGCCCGGTCGCCGTGCGGGCATCGTCCGGACCGGCCTTGTGGAACGGGCGCCAGAGATGGAGCAGGCCGGGCCGCTCGCGCAGGGCCAGGGCCTCGACCCGGGCATCCTCGATCAGCGAGACCAGCGCCACCTGCGCCGGCTTGAGCGACCCGGGCGCGAACCGTTCGCCGCCATGGACCAGATGCGCGCCGAGATGGGCGAGGCTCGCCTCGGCGAGACGGTCGTCGCCGCGCCGCGCCGGCGCGTCGCCGTGCGGCAGCGTCACCCCGGTCTCGGCGAAGGCCGGCCGCTGCGGCGGATCGCCGGGCGCTGGGCTTGGCCGCGTCGCGATCGGCAGGGCGAGGCCCCACAGCGCCCGCAGGGTCGCGGTGCGCCGGCGCTCGCCCGCCGTCATGCCGCCTGGGCCGCCACCGCCGCCGCCAGCGCGTCGAGGAGCACCGGGTCGTCGGTGAGCGGGGTCGTCACCGCGAGCGCGCAGGCCGGCGCGAAGCCGACGCCGCCGGCGATCAGCCGGCCGGCATGGACCAGCATCCGGGTCGAGGCGCCCTCGGCCAGTCCCTCGGCGACCAGCGCCCGCGCCGCAGTGCCGACCCGCACCAGCCGCATCGCCATAACCTCGTCCAAACCCGCCTCGCGGGCGACGATCTCGGCCTCGGCAGAGGGCTCCGGATACGTGAAGGCGAGCGCGCCGAAGCGCTGCCTGGTCGATTCCTTGAGGTCCTTCTGCAACGCCTGATAGCCGGGGTTGTAGGAGACGACGAGCAGGAAGTCGGGATGGGCCGGCACGACCTCGCCGGTCCGCTCCAGGGGCAGCATGCGGCGGGAATCGGTGAGCGGGTGGATCGCCACCAGGGTGTCCTGGCGCGCCTCCACCACCTCGTCGAGGTAGCAGATCGCGCCGTGGCGCACCGCGCGGGTGAGCGGCCCGTCCCGCCAGACGGTGCCGGCGGGCTCCAGCAGCCAGCGCCCGACGAGATCGGCCGCCCCCATGTCCTCGTGGCAGGCGACCGTGACCAGCGGGCGGCCGAGCCGCCACGCCATGTGCTCCAGGAACCGGGTCTTGCCGCAGCCGGTGGGTCCCTTGAGGATCATCGGCAGCCGGGCGGCGCAGGCCGCCGTGAACAGCGCCACCTCGTCGCCGACCGGGCGGTAATACGGCTCGGCCGGGATCCGATAGTCGGACAGCATCGCGGTTACCGGTGCGGCGCCTCGCCCTCGCCGACGAGGGGGATGCCCTCGATCGGGCATTCCGGCGTGCCGACCGTGGCGCGGGTGATGCCGCGCACCGCCTCGCGGGTGGCGTCGGGATCCTCGATCCAGCGGCGATAGAAGTCGTAGGGGCACGCGGATAGCCCGTGACGCTCCTCGCGCGAGTTGATCATGCCGGTATAGCCGCGGTGGAGCAGCTTGAAGAGGTGGTTCTCCGACTGCCAGTTCTGGCGCGCGTCGCGGATGAGGAACTTCGACAGGGCGGCGTACTGGATGCCCATCTCCTCCTCGCCGCACTCGCCCAGCGTGCGGCCGTCGAAGCCGATCAGCGCCGAATGGCCGAAATAGGTATAGACGCCGTCGAAGCCGGCCGCGTTGGCGACCGCCACGTAGACGTTGTTGGCGAAGGCCATCGCCTTCGACATCAGGATCTGCTGCTCCTTGGCCGGGTACATGTAGCCCTGGCAGCGGATGATGAGCTCGGCCCCGCGCATCGCGCAGTCGCGCCAGATCTCCGGATAATTCCCGTCGTCGCAGATGATGAGGCTGATCTTGAGGCCCTTGGGCCCGTCCGAGACGTAGGTGCAGTCGCCCGGATACCAGCCCTCGATCGGTACCCACGGCATGATCTTGCGGTACTTCTGCACGATCTCGCCCTGGTCGTTCATCAGGATCAGGGTGTTGTAGGGCGCCTTGTGCGGGTGCTCCTCGTGGCGCTCGCCGGTGAGCGAGAAGACGCCCCAGACCTTCGCCTTGCGGCAGGCGTCGGCGAAGATCGCGGTCTCCTCGCCGGGGATGGTCGAGGCGGTGTCGTACATCTCGGCGGCGTCGTACATGATGCCGTGGGTCGAGTATTCGGGGAACACCACGAGGTCCATGCCGGGCAGGCCGGCCTTCATGCCGACCACCATCTCGGCGATCTTGTGGCAATTGGCGATGACCTCGGCCTTGGTGTGCAGGCGCGGCATCTTGTAGTTGACCACCGCGACGCCGACGCTGTCGTGGCTGCTGGAAATGTCGCCGTGATGCATGGCGTGTCTCCCTGTCGATGGGTGGGGGCGTGTCGTCTCACCACGCGCGAAGGGGCGGTGAGAGGCATCGGTCCCGAGATGACCGCCCTTCTCCCGGGCGCATGCAGCGTCAGCGGAATGCGACCCGGGATCCAGCACAGGACGCTGCCGCGAAGCGGCTCAGTGCATCGGCACCGTCGTTGAAGACGGACGCTTCGCGACTTGTCGTGCTGGTTCCCGGATCTCCTTCCACTTCGTTGCAGTCGTCCGGGAAAGGGGGATCGATTTGGATCTGGTCAGAATTGGCCAACCTCCTCTCCCCGCGAGCGGGGAGAGGAGACACGCCCCGTCAGTGGCTGATCATCCAGGGCCGCGCCGCCGGAAAACCCTTGGCGGCGGCGGGGGCCGTGGCCGTCTTCTTCGGCGCGCAGCAGCCGCAGCCGGCGCCGTGGCTGCGCCTGGGCGCGTGGCGGCTGCGCTCGTTGGTGGCGTGGGCCGCCTTCAACCCCGCATCCATGCCCGACAGGCGCGGCGCGGTGAGGAAGGCGCGCTCGCTACGCCCGCCGCAATCCGGGCAATCGTGCGGGTCGCGGAACTGCGCCATCGGGCGCAGCACCGTGAACGGGCCGCAGGTCTCGCAGGAATAGTCGTAGACCGGCATGCTACTTGTCCGGCGAGATCGGCATCTGGACCGAGCCGTCGAGGTACTGCGTCGGTCCGGCGGCGCTCGGGTTGATGTCGAAGTCGAAGATGCCGGTCGGCAGCCACAGGGTCGCGCAGGCGTTCGGCACGTCGACGACGCCCGAGATGTGGCCCTGCACCGGCGCGGTGCCGAGGATCGAGTAGGCCTGGGCGCCCGAATAGCCGAACTTCTTCAGGTACTCGATCGCGTTGAGGCAGGCCTGCCGGTACGCCACCGTCACGTCGAGGTAGTGCTGCCCCCCGCTCTCGTCGACCGAGATGCCCTCGAAGATGAGGTGGTCGTCGAAGCGCGGGACGATCGGCGACGGCTTGAAGATCGGGTTCTTGATCCCGTACTTCGCCATGCCGTCCTTGATGACCTCGACCTTGAGGTGGACCCAGCCGGCCATCTCGATCGCGCCGCAGAAGGTGATCTCGCCGTCGCCCTGGCTGAAATGCAGGTCGCCCATCGAGAGGCCGGCGCCGGGCACGTAGACCGGGAAGAAGATCTTCGAGCCGCGCGACAGGTCCTTGATGTCGCAATTGCCGCCGTGCTCGCGCGGCGGGACGGTGCGGGCGCCTTCCGCCGCCGCCTTGTCCTTCGCGTCGCCGGACAGCCGGCCCATGTGGGCGGTCGGGCCGAAGGGCGGGTTGGCCAGCCCCGGCACCCGGGTCGGGTTGGTGGCGATCAGCGCGGTCTCGCGCTCGTTCCAGGTCGCCAGCAGCTTCGGGTCGGGCAGGCAGCCGATCAGGCCGGGATGGATCAGGCCGGGGAAACGCACGCCCGGGACGTGGCGCGACTTGGTGAACATCCCCTCGAAGTCCCAGATCGACTTCTGGGCCAGCGGGAAGTGGTCGGTGAGGAAGCCGCCGCCGTTCTGCTTCGAGAAGAAGCCGTTGAAGCCCCACTGCGACTCGGGCTTGGCGCCGATGTCGAGGAGGTCGACCACCAGCAGGTCGCCCGGCTCGGCGCCCTCGACGCCGATCGGGCCGGAGAGGAAGTGCACGATCGACAGGTCGATGTCGCGCACGTCGTCGGCCGAGTCGTTGTTCTTGATGAACCCGCCGGTCCAGTCGTAGGTCTCGACGATGAAGTCCTGCCCGGGCTTCACGTAGGCGACCATCGGGATGTCCGGGTGCCAGCGGTTGTGCACCATGTCGTTCTCGTAGGCCGACTGCGTCAGGTCGACCTTGATCAACGTCTCGGGCATGCGTTTCCCTTTCCCCATGGAGCGGGTGTTGAGCCGGCGGCCGGGGCCGCCGGAGCCGGCGGGCTTTGACCCGCCGGATGCGGAGCGGGCGGCGTCAGCGCGCCAGCAATTCCTTGAGCGCGGCGTCGAGGACCGCGATGTCGTCCGGGCTGGTGCCGGGACCGCCGGCGAAGTGGCCCCACCACGTGTCGACGACCCGCAGTTCCGCCTTCGGCATCGCGGCGGCCTCGATGGCGTTGTCCTCGGGCGGGAAGTACAGGTCGGTCGAGGCCGGCATCAGGATCGCGTCGGCCTTGATCGCCCCGAGCGCCGCCTTGAAGTCGCCGTTGAAGATCTCGTTGGCGCTGATGTCGCCGTTCTGCCACGTCCACAGCATCGCCAGTAGGTTGTTGGCGTCGCGGGTGTAGAACAGCCCCTCCCAGAACCCGACCAGGAAGTCCTCCAGCGAGGCGTAGCCCATATGGGTCAGGTCGGCCTCGATGCGGTAGAAGGTCTGCGACAGGCCCCAGCCGGCATAGACCCGCCCGAAGGCGCGCAGGCCCCGGGTCGGCGGGCTGGTGTACCAGCCGTCCGCGAAGGCGGCGTCGGCCTGGAGCGCCGCCTTGGCTCCCTCCAGGAACACGAAGTTGTGGCGCGAGCACTTGGCCGAGCCCTGGAACGGCAGGATGCGCGGAACCATGTCCGGGTACATCGCCGCCCAGTGATAGGTCTGGAGCGCGCCCATCGACCAGCCGGTGACGAGGACGAGCGTCTCGATGCCGAACAGCTCTGTGACGAGCCGGTGCTGCGCCCGCACGTTGTCGTAGGCGGTCACGTTCGGGAAGCGCGGCCCGTTCCACGGCGCCGGGGTGTTGCTCGGCGACGACGACAGCCCGTTGCCGAACATGTTCGGGATGATGATGAAGTACTTGTCGGGATCGAGCGCCTTGCCGGGCCCGATCAGCCACTCGTTCTCGTAATGCTGCCCCGAGTACCAGGTCGGGTAGACGATTGCGTTGCTCTTGTCGGCGTTGAGCGTGCCGAAGGTCTTGTAGGCCAGCCTGGCGTTGCGCAACGTCTTCCGGCACTGGAGCACGAAGTCGCCGAGCTCGAAGATCTCGTAATCGGCCATGGGCATCTCCGTCAGACCGAGAGGTAGCGGGCGACCTTCGCCTCATCGACGTCGGCGCGGGCGTCCTCGTGGACGATCGAACCGTTCTCGATCACCAGCACCCGGTCGGCGATGTCGAGGGCGAAGCTGAGCACCTGCTCGGAGACGACGATCGACAGCCCGCGCTCGTCGCGGATCTTCTTCAGCGTCCGGCCCATCTCGCGGATGATCGAGGGCTGGATGCCCTCGGTCGGCTCGTCGAGGAGCAGCACCTTCGGCCGGCTGGCGAGCGCCCGGGCGATGGCGAGCTGCTGCTGCTGGCCGCCCGACAGGTTGCCGCCGCGCCGGCCCTTCATCTCCAGCAGCACCGGGAACATCGTGTAGAGGTCGCCCGGCACCTTCGATTCGCCGGTGACCGTCAGCCCGGTCTCGATGTTCTCCTGCACCGTCATGGTGGAGAAGATCATCCGCCCCTGCGGCACGTAGGCGAGGCCCTTGGCGACCCGCTGGTGGCTCTTGAGCGCGGTCACGTCCTGGCCGTCGACCCGGATGGTGCCGCCGCGGGCCGGCAGGATGCCCATCAGGGTCCGCATCAGGGTCGACTTGCCCATGCCGTTGCGGCCCATCACGGCGACGATCTCGCCGGGCGCGACGGTGAGATCGATGCCGTGCAGCACCTCGCTCTGGCCGTAGGCCGCGTGGAGGTCGGTGACCGACAGGATCGGGGCGGCGCCGGGCGCCGCGACGGGGGCGGCGGAGGGAACGGTCTGGAGCATGGGTTCCTCCCTCAATGCCCGAGATAGACTTCGACCACCTTCGGGTCGGTCTTGACGCGCTCCATCGAGCCTTCGGACAGCACCTTGCCCTGGTGCAGCACCGTGACCCGGTGGGCGATGTCCTCGACGAACTTCATGTCGTGCTCGATCACCAGCACCGAGCGGCCCTTGATGATCTGGTGCAGCAGCTCGGCGGTCTTCTTGCGCTCGGCGACGCTCATCCCGGCCACCGGCTCGTCGAGCATCAAGAGTTCCGGGTCCTGGATCAGCAGCATGCCGATCTCCAGCCATTGCTTCTGGCCGTGGCTGAGGAACTCCGCCCGTTTGTCGAGGTGATCCTTCAGGAAGATCATCTCGGCGATCTCGTGGATGCGGTCGCGCACCTCGGCGTCGCGCTTGAACATCAGGGCGCCGAGCACCGTCCGCCCGCGCGGGAACGAGATCTCGAGGTTCTCGAACACCGTCAGGTCGTCGTAGATCGACGGCGTCTGGAACTTGCGCCCGACCCCGGCCTGGACGATGGCGCTCTCCGAGAGTTTGGTCAGTTCGGTGCCCTTGTACTTGATCGAGCCCGAGGTGGCGCGGGTGCGGCCGCAGATCAGGTCGAGCACCGTGGTCTTGCCGGCGCCGTTGGGGCCGATGATGACCCGGATCTCGTCGGGGTCGACGTAGAACGACACGTCGTTGACCGCCTTGAAGCCGTCGAACGACACGGTCAGGGCCTCGACCGCGAGGAGGAAGGTCTTGTCGCCGGCGGTGGCGCCGGGGAGGATGGCGGCGTTCATGGACACGTTCCTCACTCGGCGGGGGCGCCCTGGGGCAGGGCGGCGGGGGCGGCGGCCTTCGGGCGGCGGGTCAGCAGCGGCTCGACGTGCTGGCGCCAGATGCCGGCGAGACCGTTGGGGAAAGCGAGCACCACCGCGATGAACAGCGCGCCGAGGCCGAACAGCCACAGTTCGGGGAACGACTCGGAGAAGGTGGTCTTGGCCCAGTTGACCAGCAGCGTGCCGTAGATCGCCCCGAACAGCGACAGCCGCCCGCCGACCGCGGCGTAGATCACCATTTCGATCGACGGCACGATGCCGACGAAGGACGGCGACATGAAGCCGACCTGGAGGGTGAACATCGCCCCGCCGACCGCCGCGAACGCCGCCGCGAGGCAGAAGGCGAAGATCTTGAAGCTCGCCACGCCGTAGCCGGAGAAGCGGACCCGGTCCTCCTTGTCACGCATCGCCACCAGGATGCGGCCGAGCTTGGAGCGCTTGACGTATTGCGCCACCAGCACGCAGGCGACGAGCAGCCCGCCGTTGACGAAGTAGAGGATGTATTTGGCCGAGTCGGTGCGGATGTCCCAGCCGTGGAGCGTGCGCAGGTCCGTGATGCCGTTGATGCCGCCGGTATAGCCCTGCTGGCCGACGATCAGGATGGTCAGGATCGCGGCGATCGCCTGGGTGATGATCGCGAAGTAGGTGCCGCCGACCCGGCGCTTGAACATCGCCGCGCCGATGATGAACGCGAACAGCGTCGGCACCAGCACCACCGCGATCAGTGTCAGCGGCAGGCTCTTGAACGGCGTCCAGAACCACGGCAGCGCCGTGATCTGGTTCCAGTCCATGAAGTCCGGGATGCCCGGCGTCGACTGGATCTTGGTGTTCTCGACCGACGAAGCCTCGAGCTTGAGGTACATCGCCATGCAGTAGCCGCCGAGCCCGAAGAACACGCCCTGGCCGAGCGACAGGATCCCGCAATAGCCCCAGCAGATGACGAGGCCGAGCGCGACGAAGGCGTAGGTGAGGTACTTGCCCACCAGGTTGAGCCGGAACCCATCGAGGGCCAGCGGCAGGACGAGGAAGATCACGGCGCAGAGGAGGGCGAGGCTCGCCCACTCCATCGGCTTCATGAACGGGTTGTCGTTGATGGTCGGGAGCTTCATCGGCCTAACTCCTCAGCGCCGGACCTTGAGGGTGAACAATCCCTGCGGCCGCAGCATCAGGATGCCGACCACGCCGAGCAGCGTGAGCACCTTGGCGGTCGAGCCGGAGAGGAAGAATTCGAGGGTCGACTGGGTCTGCGAGATCGAGAAGGCCGACGCGATGGTGCCGAGGAGGCTCGCGGCGCCGCCGAAGACCACGATCAGGAAGGTGTCGACGATGTAGAGCTGGCCGGAGGTCGGCCCGGTCGAGCCGATCATCGTGAAGGCCGAGCCGGCGACGCCCGCGATGCCGCAGCCGAGGCCGAAGGTGAGGCGGTCGACCTTCTCGGTGTCGATGCCGACGGCGCCGGCCATCACCCGGTTCTGCATCACCGCCCGGACCTGCTTGCCGTAGCGCGAAGCGAACAGCAGGGCGGCGACCACGAGGGTGATGAGCACGGTGATGGCCATCACGAACAGGCCGTTGATCTGGATCTCGATCGTGTCGGTGGCCTGGACCGAGCCCATCATCCACGACGGCAGCTCGACGCCGACCTCGCGGGCGCCGAAGATCGAGCGGTAGGCCTGCTGGAGGATCAGCGACAGGCCCCAGGTGGCCAGCAGCGTGTCGAGGGGCCGCTTGTAGAGGTGGCGGATCAGCCCCCATTCGACCAGCATGCCGAGCGCGCCCGCGGCCACGAAGGCCAGCGCCATCGCGACGAAGAAGTAGACCGGAAAGAGGCTCGGCAGATGGGCCTGGAAGAACGTCGAGCACAGGTAGGTCATGTAGGCGCCGAGGATCATGAACTCCCCGTGCGCCATGTTGATGACGCCCATCTGGCCGAAGATGATCGCGAGGCCCAAAGCCATCAGCACGTAGACCGAGAACAGGATGAGGCCGGCGAAGCCCTGCATGGCGAAGATCGCGCCGAGGTCGCCGAGCGAGTAGTCACCGAACATGGGCGGGAGCTCCGATAGGAGGTTCGATCGAGTGCTGTGCGCCAGCGATGCAGAGAGCCGACGCGAACCCTCCCCCCTCTGCGGGGGAGGGTGGCGAGCGGAGCGAGCCGGGAGAGGGGAACCCGGCTGCCGGAAGTGGCTCGGCTGACGTGCAAGGCGCCCCATCCGGCAGCGTCGCGATCCCCTCTCCCGCCCCGCATCCGCGGGGCACCCTCCCCCGCAGAGGGGGGAGGGTTCGAGCGCGTAGCGCCCTACTGGTAGCCCTTCGGGAAGGGGTTCGGCTCGATGAGGTCGGCACTCTCGTAGACGACCTCGAACTGGCCGTTCGGCAGCGCCTTGCCGACCCGGGTCTTCGACCACAGGTGATGGTTGGGGTGAATCTTCACGTAGCCTTCGGGCGCACCCTTGAACTCGACCCCGGCGGAGGCCGCCGCGACCTTGTCGACGTCGAACGAGCCGGCCTTCTCGACGGTGAGCTTCCACAGGTAGGGCCCGAGATAGGCGGCCTGGGTCACGTCGCCGATCACCGTCTTCTCGCCCCACATCTTCTTGAAGGCGGCGACGAACTTTTCGTTGTTCGGGTTCTTGAGCGACTGGAAGTACTTCATGCAGGCATAGGCGCCGGCGATGTTCTCGCCGCCGATGCCGTCGATCTCGTCCTCGGTGACCGAGATCGTCATCAGCACCTGCTTCGACAGGTCGATGCCGGCCGCCTTGAGCTGCTTGTAGAACGCCACGTTCGAGCCGCCGACCACGTCGGTGAAGATCACGTTCGGCTTCGTCAGCTTGATCTTGTTGATGACCGAGTTGAACTGGGTGTGGCCGAGCGGGAAGTATTCTTCGCCGACGACCTTGCCCTTGAGCACGTTCTCGACGTGCTTGCGGGCGATCTTGTTCGAGGTGCGCGGCCAGATGTAGTCCGAGCCGATGAAGAAGAAGCTCTTGGCGTCCTTCTCCTTGGCGACCCAGTCGAGGCTGGCGAGGATCTGCTGCGTCGCCTCCTGGCCGGTATAGATGACGTTCTTCGACTCCTCGAGGCCCTCGTAGAAGGTCGGGTAGTACAGCATGCCGTTGTACTGCTCGAACACCGGCAGCACCGCCTTGCGCGAGGCCGAGGTCCAGCAGCCCATCACGGCGGCGCACTTGTCGTTGACCAGCAGCTTCTTGGCCTTCTCGGCGAAGGTCGGCCAGTCGGAGGCGCCGTCCTCCTGGATCACCTTGATCTTGCGGCCGAGCACGCCGCCGGCGGCGTTGATCTCCTCGATCGCGAGCTTTTCCGCCTGCTGCGCCCCGGTCTCGGAGATCGCCATCGTGCCGGTGACCGAGTGCAGGATGCCGACCGTCACCTCAGTGTCGGTAACGGCGAGGCCGGTGGTGTTGACCGCCGAGGTCGGCGGGGCGGCGGCGTGGGCGAAGCGCGGCAGCATCGCGGCGGCCGGCACCGCGGCGAGCCCCATGAGCAGCCTGCGCCGCAGCGCGGAATCCAGGCTCCGGTCGTTGCCCTCTGCCATCGCTCGTCCTCTCCTGATCTGGACCCCGTGCGGTCCGGCCTCGCTCTGCGGCGGGCCTCCCTCGTCACGCGGTTCGCAGGCTAGGTGGCGTGGTGCGGCGCAGCATATACGCTGTTTTGCGTATACCGCCGGGGTGGCGCCTCCCGCAGGATCGGGCTTCGATCGCAGGGTAGGCGGCGGGCGACCGGCCGCGGCGGCAGGGTTCGTGCATGAGGATTCGTGCATGGACCCGGCCGGCGCCTTGCTGCGCCGCACAACGAGGAGCGGTCCCGTCGCCGATGCACGCACGCCAGCGCATCATCCCGGTCCGCCGCGACTACAACCGCTGGGTCGCGAACGAGACGCTGGAGGACTTCGCGCTGCGCTTCACCGCCAAGCGGGCGCGGCGCTGGTCGGCCGCGCGGGTGGCGCTCACCGCGCTCGGCTCGGTGGCGTTCCTGGCGCTCGAGGCGATCGGCGGCACGCTGATCCTGTCGAGCGGGTTCACCAACACCCTCCTGGCGGTGCTCACCGTCGGGCTCGTCATCTTCGCCACCGGGGTGCCGATCGCGGTCTACGCCGCCCGCCACGGCCTCGACGTCGACCTGCTCACCCGCGGCGCCGGCTTCGGCTACATCGGCTCGACCATCACGTCGCTGATCTATGCCGGCTTCACCTTCCTGTTCTTCGCCATCGAGGCGGCGATCATGGCGCTGGCGCTGGAGCTGTGCTTCGGCCTGCCGCTGGCGCTCGGCTACCTCGTCAGCGCGCTGGCGGTGATCCCGCTCGTCACCTTCGGCTTCGCCCTCATCAGCCGGTTCCAGGTCGTCACCCAGCCGGTCTGGCTGGCGCTGAACCTGCTGCCGCTGGCCTTCATCGCCGCCAAGGCCGACGCCCCGCTCGCCGACTGGATCTCGCATCACGGGCTCGCGGGGGAGCGCGGCGCCGGCTTCGACCCGCTGCTGTTCGGGACCGCCTGCGGGGTGCTGTTCGCGCTGATCGCCCAGATCGGCGAGCAGGTCGACATCCTGCGCTTCGTGCCGCCGGAGCGGGAGACCGGACCCGCGCGCTGGTGGGCGGCGGTGCTCGGCGCCGGCGCCGGCTGGATCGTGCCGGGCCTTCTCAAGATCCTGCTCGGCTCGTTCCTGGCGGTGCTGGCGCTCGGCCACGGCGTGCCGCCGGAGCGGGCGAGCGAGCCGACCCAAATGTACGCGGTCGCGTTCGGCCACGTCACGGCCCATCCCGGCGCGGTGGTGGTGCTCACCGGCCTGTTCGTGGTGCTGTCGCAGCTCAAGATCAACGTCACCAACGCCTATGCCGGCTCGATCGCGTGGTCGAACTTCTTCTCGCGGCTGACCCACAGCCATCCCGGCCGGGTGGTGTGGCTCTTGTTCAACGTCACCATCGCGCTGATGCTGATGGAGCTCGGCATCTACCGCACCCTGGAGCGGACGCTCGGCCTCTACGCGCTCGTCGCGGCGGCCTGGGTCGGGGCGCTGGTGGCCGATCTCGCGGTCAACAAGCCGCTCGGCCTGTCGCCGCCGGGCATCGAGTTCAAGCGGGCGCATCTCTACGACATCAACCCGGTCGGCATCGGCGCGATGGCGCTGGCCTCGCTGCTCGGCTGCCTCGCCCATGCCGGCCTGTTCGGGCCGCTGCCGCAGGCGTTCTCGGCCTTCGTGGCGCTCGGCACCGCCTTCGCGGCGGCTCCCCTGATCGCCTGGGCGACGGGGGGCCGCTACTATCTCGCCCGCCGGCCGCGGCGGCACTGGCAGGGCGGCGGCGAGATCGCCTGCCGGGTGTGCGAGCACGGCTTCGAGGCCGAGGACATGGCCTATTGCCCGGCCTACGCGGCACCGATCTGCTCGCTGTGCTGCTCCCTCGACGCCCGCTGCGGCGACCTGTGCAAGCCGCACGCCCGCTTCGGCGCCCAGTTGCGGCAGGCGGGGGAGCGGGTGCTGCCCCGCCGCGCCGCCGCCGCGATCGACTCGCGGCTCGGCCGCTACGCCGGGGTGATGCTGACCCTGTGCGGCGCCGCCGGCCTGATCCTCGGCCTCGTCTACGCCGAGGGCGCGCACCGGGCGCCCGAGCACGCCGCCGCCCTCGCCCACGCCCTGTGGGCGGTGTTCCTCGTCATGGCGCTGATCTTCGGGGTCGTGGCGTGGCTCTACGTGCTGGCCCAGGAGAGCCGCCGCGTCGCCCAGGAGGAGACCGCCCGCCAGACCGCCCTGCACCGGGCCGAGATCGCCGCCCACCGGGTCACCGATGCCAAGCTCCAGCGCGCCAAGGAGGCGGCGGAGGCGGCCAACCTCGCCAAGAGCCGCTACGTCGTCGGCATCAGCCACGAGCTGCGCACGCCGCTCAACGCCGTGCTCGGCTACGCCCAGCTCCTCGAGGCCGATCCCCTGGTGCCGCCGGCCCGGCAGTCGGGCATCCGGGTGATCCGCCGCAGCGCCGAGCACCTGTCGGGCCTCATCGACGGCCTGCTCGACATCTCGCGGATGGAGGCCGGCCGGCTCCAGCTCCACCGCAACGAGGTGCGGCTGCCCGACTTCCTCGACCAGATCGTCGACATGTGCCGGCCCCAGGCCGAGGCGGCGGGGCTCGCCTTCCGCTTCACCCGCCCGGCCTCGCTGCCGGCCCTGGTGGCGACCGACGAGAAGCGCCTGCGCCAGATCCTGCTCAACCTGATCTCCAACGGCATCAAGTTCACGGCCCGCGGCGAGGTCGCGCTGGCGCTCGGCTACCGCAGCCAGATCGCCGAGTTCACCGTCACGGACACCGGCTCGGGCATCCCGCAGGCCGATCTCGGCCGGATCTTCGAGCCGTTCGTGCGCGGCACCCTGCCGGCGGCCTCGGCGGTGCCGGGCACCGGGCTCGGGCTCACCATCGCGCATCTGCTGGCCCAGGTGATGGGCGGCGAGATCACCGTGACGAGCGAGGTCGGCCGCGGCAGCACCTTCCGCCTGCGGATCATGCTGGCCTCGATCGAGCGGCCCGACCGGGCGGCGCCGGCGCTGGCGCCGATCCACGGCTATGCCGGGCGCCGGCGCACGATCTTCGTCGTGGACGACGACCCGGCCCATCGCGAGCTGATGCGCGAGATCCTGGCGCCGCTCGGCTTCACCCTGATGACCGCCGCCGACGGCCCGTCCTGCCTCGCCCTCGCCGGCGACTGCCGGCCCGACCTGTTCCTCCTCGACATCGCGATGCCGGGCATGACCGGCTGGGAGCTGGCCCGTGCGCTCAGGGCCACCGGCCACGGCCCGGCCCGCATCGCGATGATGTCGGCCAACGTGCACGAGATCAGCCCGCAGCGCGGCGAGGACGCGCCCCACGACGCGATGATCCCGAAGCCCTTCGACCTGCGCGACCTGCTGTCGTGCATCCAGGGCCTGCTCGGGCTCGACTGGACCGGCCCGGAGGCGCCGCCGGCCCGCCCCGGCCCGGCGCGGGCGCGCCCCGAGCAGGTCGCCGAGCTGATCCGGCTCGGGCGGATCGGCCACGTCCGCGGCATCGAGGCCAAGCTCGCCGAGATCGAGGAGGAGTCGCCCGAGCCGTTCGTCGCCGAGCTGCGCGGGCTGGTGCGGGCCTACGACCTGCCGCGCTACATGGCGATGCTGGAGGGGATGCGGGCCGATGGCTGAGGCGGGACCCGGCCGCGACGTGGTGCTGGTCGTCGACGACTCGCCCGAGGCGCTGAGCTTCCTCACCGCGGCGATCGAGGCCACCGGCGCGACCGTGCTGGTGGCGGTGGCCGGCGAGGCGGCGCTCGCCCTCGTCGGGGAGATCACCCCCGACATCATCCTGCTCGACGCGGTGATGCCGGGCCTCGACGGGTTCGAGACCTGCCGGCGCCTCAAGGCGATGCCGGCCCTGGCCCACGTCCCGGTGATCTTCATGACCGGGCTCACCGAGACCGAGCACATCGTGCGCGGGCTGGAGGCCGGCGGGGTCGACTACGTCACCAAGCCGATCGCTCCGGGCGAGATCCTGGCGCGCATCCGCGTCCACCTCGCCAACGCCCGGGCGGCGCAGAGCGCGCGCCTCGCCCTCGACAGCGCCGGGCGCTACCTGTTCGCCGTCGACGCCACAGGCGCGGTGCGCTGGTGCACGCCGCAGGCGGCCAAGCTCCTGCGCGACCTCCTGCGCGACCTCGCGCCCCCGACCCCCGGCGAGCCGGCCCTGCCGCCGGCGGCCCTCGCCTGGCTGCGGACCGGCACCGCCGCCGTCACCCTGCCGGGACCGGACGGCCGCGGCGTGCAGCTCAGCCGGATCGGGCAGGTCGGCCGCGACGAGATCCTGCTGCGCCTCGCCCTCGACGGCGGCGGCGAGATCGAGCGCCTGCGCCGGGCGCTCGGCCTGACCGGGCGCGAGGCCGAGGTGCTGCTGTGGGTGTCGCGCGGCAAGGCGAGCCGCGACATCGCCGAGATCCTCTCGCTCAGCCCGCGCACCGTGACCAAGCACCTCGAGCAGATCTACGCCAAGCTCGGGGTCGAGAACCGCACCTCGGCCTCGGCCCTGGTGGTGCGCGCGCTCCAGGACGGCGACCGGGCAGGCTGAGCCGGCCCCGCCTCCTCGCGCGGCCCGGCGCAACCCTGCGACAACTTTAAATTGCACTTCGATGTTGTGGCTATTCGAGCGCCATTAACTGCCCATTATGGCGCCAACCGCATGCTGTGACCTAGATGTCAGAGCGAGCGGGTGGCAGTTCATGAAAAGCGGAATTCGGTCACGACTCTACGGCGGCTTCGCGGCTCTCGTGGTTCTGGCGGGCTGCATGGGCGGATTCTCGTACCGGCAGCTCACCATCCTGAACGAGACGTATCGGGTCCAGACGCAGATCGAGCAGGCGTCGCGCGAGCTCTACACCGTCAACGGCCTGACCGACCGCTTCATCGCCCAGAGCGCCGAGTACCGCGCCAACCTGGCGCCGGAGAACGCCGCCGGCATGAAGGCCGCCCTGGCCTCGATCGACGATCTGGCGCAGGGGCTCGCCGCCCGCGCGCTGAGCGACGAGCGGCGCACGCTCTACGTCGCGCTGCGCAATCAGGCCGCCGCCCTCGCGGCGGAGATCCCGAAGCTGATCGCGCTCGGCGACCGGATCCGCGAGAACCGGGCCGGCGTCTACACCACCGGCGACGAGGTGACCAAGGCCAGCGCCGACCTCGTCGCCCAGTTGCGGGCCGGCGGCAACGCGGCCGAGGCGGCGGCCGCCGCCGAGGTCGAGCGGACCGTGCTCCTCGTGCGGGTCGTCAACTGGCGCTTCCTCGCGACGAAGGATCCGAAGGGGCGCGCGCTGTCGGCGGCGAACTTCGCGAACGCCGAGGCCGCCCTCGACAAGCTGAAGCCCTTCGATCTCACCCCCGGGCAGAAGGCCGCCCTGACCGCGGTCGAGGGCGCCCTGCAGCGCCTCAGCCTGCACTTCAAGGCCGCCTCGGCGGCGATCGTCGAGAGCGAGGAGTTCAACGAGACGGTCCTCAAGACCGGGGCGCAGGCGATCGAGGCCAACGGGCAGGCCGTCCGGGCGAAGCTCGCGGCGACGCTGCAGGCGGTCACGGCGCAGAGCGAGGCCACCATGGCGACCGCCCGGACCGTCCAGATCGGACTGCTCGGGCTGATCCTGGCGGTCGGCGCCGCGCTGGCCGTCCTGATCGCCCGCAGCATCATCCGGCCGATCTCCGGCATGACCGGGGCGATGACCCGGCTGGCCGCCGGCGAGACCGCCCTGACGATCCCGTCCCGGGACGCCGTCGACGAGATGGGCCGGATGGCCGAGGCGGTGGAGGTGTTCCGGCGCAACGCCGTCGCCCGGGCCGAGCTCGAGGCGGCCCAGGCCGCCCAGGCCGCCGCCCGGCAGGAGCGGACCGAGCGGATCGAACGGCTGGTGCGGGACTTCCAGGGGGCGGTCACCGGCTCGCTCGAGATCGTCACCTCGGCCGCCACCGAGCTCGACGCCACCGCGCGCGCGATGACCGACGTCGCCGGGACCACCAACGGTCAGGCGGCCGCGTCGAGCGTCGCCGCCGAGCAGGCCTCGGCCAACGTCCAGACAGTCGCCGCCGCGGCCGAGGAGATGGTGTCGTCGCTCCAGGAGATCGAGCGGCAGGTCGTCCATTCCCGCGAGGTCGCGAGCCACGCGTCGCGGGAGGCCGACGCCACCAACGCCGCGATGGCGGAGCTCGGCGCCGCCGCGGGCCAGATCGGCGCGGCGGTGACCACGATCTCGGCGATCGCGAGCCAGACCAACCTGCTGGCGCTCAACGCCACGATCGAGGCGGCGCGGGCCGGCGAGGCGGGCCGCGGTTTCGCGGTCGTCGCCGCCGAGGTCAAGGAACTGGCGAGCCAGACCGCGAAGGCGACCGACGAGATCGGCGGGCAGATCGCGGCGATCCAGACCGCCACCGAGACCGCGACGGCGGCGATCCGCCAGATCGGCGGCACCATCGCCACGATGAGCGAGATCAGCAGCATCATCGCGTCCACCGTCGTCGAGCAGACCGCCGCCACGACGGAGATCTCCCGCAACGCCGGCGAGGCGGCGCGGGGCACCCGCGAGGTCTCGCTCAACGTCGCCCGGGTGCAGTCCTCCGCCGACGAGACCGGCGGCGCCGCCTCCCAGGTGCTGGCGGCGGCGGCCGAGCTGTCGACGCAGTCGCAGCGGGTCAAGACCGAGGTCGACGCCTTCCTGGGCGACATCCGGGCGGCGTGAGCCCCCGGGGGCGGGAACCGGCCCGCCCCTACCCGGCCCCCGGCTCGGCGAGGGCGGCGTCCGGGGTGTCGAGATAGTAGTGCTTGAGCAGGTAGAGCGAGGCGCCGCCGACCGGGCCGTGGTCGCTCGTCACGCCGGCCAGATCGGTGCGGGAGCGCTCGGAGAAGGCGCAGATCGCCCAGCGCGTCGCCGGGCCGCGCCCGGCGCGCTCCTGGGCGAAGTCGACGCGGACGCTGCGCGGTGCCGGGCCGGGGCCGGTCCGCAGCACCCGGATCGCGGCGCCCGGCGGCACCAGGGTCGGCAGGACGCGCCGGCAGGTGCGGGCCTGCTCGGCATCGGGCGAGCCCGAGCAGGCGCCGAGCAGGACGAGGAGCGCCGGGACGGCGATCCTCACTCGCGGCGCAGCCGCTCGGCGACCCGCGGGGCGAAGTAGGTGAACACCCCGTCGGCGCCGGCGCGCTTGAACGCCATGAGGCTCTCGACCATCGCCCGCTCGCCGTCGAGCCAGCCGTTCTGCGCCGCCGCCGCGATCATCGCGTACTCGCCCGAGACCTGGTAGGCGAAGGTCGGCACCGCGAAGCTGTCCTTCACCCGGCGGATCACGTCGAGATAGGGCATGCCGGGCTTGACCATCACCGAGTCGGCGCCCTCGTCGAGGTCGAGGGCGACCTCGCGCAGGGCCTCGTCGGTGTTGCCCGGGTCCATCTGGTAGGTGCGCTTGTCGCCGACCAGCGTGACGCTGGTGCCGATCGCGTCGCGGAACGGGCCGTAGAAGGCGCTGGCGTACTTCGCCGCGTAGGTCATGATCTGCACGTCGGCGAAGCCGGCGCGGTCGAGCCCGGTGCGGATCGCCCCGACCCGCCCGTCCATCATGTCGGACGGGGCGATGACGTCGGTGCCGGCCTCGGCCTGGATCAGGCTCTGCTCGACGAGGAGCGCCACGGTCTCGTCGTTGACGATCACGCCGTCGTCGAGGAGGCCGTCATGGCCGTGGCTGGTATAGGGGTCGAGGGCGACGTCGGTGATGACGCCGATCTGCGGGAACGCCGCCTTCACCGCCCGCACCGCCCGGCACACGAGGTTGTTGCGGTTGAGCGCCTCCGAGCCGGTCGCATCGCGCAGCGACGGGTCGACGTAGGGGAAGAACGAGATCGCCGGGATGCGCAGGGCGGCGGCGCGCTCGGCCTCGCGCACCGCCTCGTCGACGCTGAGGCGCTCGACGCCGGGCATCGAGGCGACCGGCTCGCGCCGGTTCTCGCCCTCGATCAGGAACATCGGCCAGATCAGGTCGTCGACCGTGAGGGTCGTCTCGCGCACGAGGCGGCGCGACCACTCGGCCTTGCGGTTGCGCCGCGGGCGCTGGGTCAGGGCCAGCGCCGGGCCGGTCTCCTGACGGGCGGCCTCGCGGGCGAGCGGCCGCGGCACGGCGTGGATCTGCGACGTCGGGCTCATGGTCGACCTCGAACCTCCCGGGCCCGCCGACAGGCGGGTTCTTTCACTGTTCCGACTTCGATCTAGCACAGGCCGTCCCGGCCCAGAACCCGCCCGGGACGGGGCGGGCATGCGCCCGGACGGGCATCCGCGTTGACGCGCCCCGCCCCGGATGGTTAACCGCCGTTCGGCACGGGAGGGCAGGATGGACGCGGCCGACGACGAGGTTCTGTGCGAGCGGCGCGGCGAGGCCGGGCTCATCACCCTGAACCGTCCCAAGGCGCTCAACGCCCTGACTCTCGGGATGGTGCGGCGGATGCGCGCCGCGCTCGACGCCTGGGCCGGCGACCCGGCCGTGACCCGGGTGGCGGTGCGCGGCGCCGGCGGCCGGGCCTTCTGCGCCGGCGGCGACATCCGGCGCATCCACGACGACGGCCGCGCCGGCCGCTGGGAGGGCGTCGACGCGTTCTGGCGCGAGGAATACGCCCTCGACGCGCTGATCCACCGCTACCCGAAGCCCTACGTCGCGCTCATCGACGGCATCGTGATGGGCGGCGGCGTCGGCGTCTCGCTGCACGGGCCCTACCGGGTCGCCGGCGAGCGCTACGCCTTCGCGATGCCGGAGGTTGGGATCGGCTTCTTCCCCGACGTCGGCGCCACCTACGCGCTGCCGCGCCTGCCCGGCCATGTCGGCACCTACCTCGCGCTGACCGGCGAGCGGGTCGGGCAGGGCGACGGCCTCGCCTTCGGGCTCGCCACCCACGCCGCCCCGGCCGAGCGCTTCGACGCCATCGTGGCGGATCTTGCGGCGGGCGAGCCGGTCGCGGCGGTCCTCGCCCGCCACGCCCCGGCCGAGGCGCCGGCCCCGGGCCCGGTCTTCGCCGAGCGCGACCTCATCGCCGCCTGCTTCTCCGGCGCCTCGGTCGCCGAGATCCTCGACCGCCTCGACGCCGCCGGCTCCGACTTCGCCCGCGCGGCGGCGGCGACGATCCGCACCCGCTCGCCGACGAGCCTCGCGGTCTCCCTCGAACAGATGCGCCGGGGCGCCGCCCTGTCCTTCCCGGAGGCGATGCTGACCGAGTACCGCATCGTCACCCGGATCATGCAGGGCCACGACTTCTTCGAGGGCGTGCGCGCGGTGCTGATCGACAAGGACGGCCGGCCGCGCTGGCGGCCCGACCGCATCGGGGCGGTGACGCCGGACGCCGTGCAGGCGCATTTCGCCCCCCTGCCCGACCCTGAGCCGGACTTCGCCTGAGCATGGCCGGGCTGGCGAAGGTGAGGGGCGGGACGGGGCGCCGCCCGGTCGCGGACGAGCGCGAGGACCGGATCGTCACCGGCGGCCAGGGCGTGCCGCGGACCCGCTGGGACGTGATCCTGGTCTGGTTCATGCGCGCGGTCGCGATCGCCTGGATGATCAAGGGGCTGAGCGCCTGGGCCGAGATCCTCGGCGCCCGGCCCGACGCCGCCCCGTTCGACTCCGCCCCGATCGGCCGGCAGGCGGTCATCATCTACTTCGGCGTCATCGATCTGCTGGCCGCGGTCGGATTGTGGCTCGCCTCGGCCTGGGGCGGCGTGGTCTGGCTGCTCGCCGCCACCTCGGCCTTCGTGCTGGCGATGCTGGCGCCGCTTCTGCTTCCGATGAGCGTGCCGAACCTCGCCTTCGACCTCAGCGTCATCATGGTCTACTTCGTGCTGTCTTGGTTCGCCGGCCGCGAAATACGCTGAGGCGGCACCGTACAGGCTGGCATTTGAGGCAATTTATCTTCAATTTACCGACACAGGTAAATCGACAATTCATCCTATCGCTTAAACCGGCATTCACAGGCTGTCCGTAGCGTGGATCCATAGACGAAGCGGAGTGACATCCCCTTCACCAAATGACCACGAGGCGAAGCCATGAAGACCCAGGCGAAGAAAGTGGCCGACAAGGCTGCCGCTCCTGAGACCGACAGCGCCGTCCGCCCGCAATACCTCGAAGCTCTCCACCTCGTCGAGCGCCTGCACCGCCGGCTGCTCGACGTCATCAAGGACGAGTTCGAGCGCCGCGGCCGCGAGGACGTCAACTCGGTCCAGGCTCTGCTGCTCTACAACATCGGCGACAACGAACTGACGGCGAGCGAGCTGCGCACCCGCGGCTACTATCTCGGCTCCAACGTGTCCTACAACGTCAAGAAGCTGGTCGAGGCGGGCTACCTGCACCACGCCCGTTCGAAGACCGACCGCCGCTCGGTGCGGATCAGCCTGACCGAGAAGGGCCGCGAGGTCCACGAGATCGTCCGCACGCTCTACGACAAGCACTCGCGCACGATCCAGCCGATCGGCGGCATCTCGGAGGACGATTTCGGCCGGCTCAACCAGTCGCTGACCCGGCTGGAGCGGTTCTGGACCGACCAGATCCGCTACCGCCTGTGATCCGAAGGGCGCCGGGGCCGCAGGGCTCCGGCGCCCTCCATCGCGTTACTTGTCCGTCTTGACCTTGCCGTCGGGGCCGATCTTGACCTCGACCGAGCGGTCGGCGAGCGCCACGTCGATCTCGTACTCGACCGCGTTGCCCTCGCGCTCGACCTCGGCCTCGTAGGCCTTCGCCCCCATGCCCGCATGCTGCTCGGCGACCGCGATCGCGTCCTTCAGCGACAGCGTGGCGTTCTGGAAGTCGCTGACCTTGAGGCGGGTGAAGTAGCGCTCGATCGGCTGGTTCTCGGTCTTGAACAGCGCGCCCGTGTCGGCGTTGATGCCGTATTCCACCAGCTTGCCGTCCGGATAGACGACCTTGATCGCCCAGTGGGTCGGGGTGTCGCCCTTCTGCTTCTCGAAGTCGGCGTCGATGGCGCGGCCCTTCTCGCCCTGGCTCTCGGCGGTGGCGATCGCCTGGGCGAGGGTCGACTTCACGGTCTTGGCGGCCTCGTACTCGGCCTTGTCGCCGTCGCTGCGGGTCGCCATCGGGGCGCCGGAGGGGGCGGTCGGAGCCGTCGGGGCCGTCGTCTGGGCGAGGCCGAGGCCGGTGCCGAGGAGAAGGATCGCGGCGGCGGGAGCAAGACGGGTGAGCATCGGGTGTCTCCAGGCGAGTCCGGGGTTGCTTTCCGAGGGCGGCTCGCCGTTGCCCTGCGCAACGTCTCCGGGGCGCCTGCGGTTTCCCCTGCGCCAGGAATGTTTCCCTCGGCGAGCCGGGAAGCGGCGGCGGTTTTGCGCTTGACGGATGCGGGAGCGCGGCGCAGTGACGGCGCGCCCGCGGCCGATCCGCCGCGCCGCAAGCCCCATCGGACCCATCCGTTTCATGCCGAGCGACAGTCGCCGTCGATCTCCGGTGCCGCCTCCGGCCGCCCTCGCCTGAGCGCCTCCCCGCGGGCGCCGCGGCCGGCCGGGGGCGGCCGGTCGACAGGAGGGTTTTTCGCGATGACCGACGCCCCGATCCTCGACACCCGCCCCGACGCCCCCGTGGAGCCCGCCGCCCTCGCGGCGCGGCTGGCCGAGGACAGCGCCCCCGACATCGTCGAGGCCCTCAACGGCGAGGCGCCCGAGGTCGCGGCCGCGATCCTCACTAGCCTGCCGTTCGAGCGCAGCGTCGAAGTGCTGGACCAGCCCGAGCTGCACTGCGCCGCCGACATCATCGAGATGATGCCCCGCGACCGGGTCGCCGCCTACCTGTCGGCGATGTCGGCCGACCGGGTGACCGACGTCTTCCGCGAGATCGAGGAGCCCGGCCGCTCGGACCTGCGCGCGCGCCTCGACGCCGAGACCCGCGGCGCCGTCGACACCCTCAGCGCCTATCCGGAGGAGAGCGTCGGCTCGATCATGACCACCGAGTTCGTCTCGGTGCCGGCGACCTGGACCGTGGGGCAGACCCTCGACCACATCCGGCAGGTCGAGCGCACCCGCGAGACGGTGTACTCGATCTTCGTGCTCGACCCGCGGACCGGGGCCCTGATCAAGGCGGTGCCGCTTCGCCGGCTCATCACCGGCGAGCCGGGGGACACCATCCTCAGCGTCGCCCCGGACCGCCGCCCGGTGGTGGTCTCGGCCGATGCCGGCCGCACCGAGGCGGCGCGGCTGATCTCGAAATACGACCTCCTGGCGATCCCGGTGGTGAACGAGGCCAACCACGTCGTCGGCATCGTCACGGTCGACGACGTCATCGACGCGATGATCCAGAAGCAGACCGAGGACGTGCAGCGCTTCGGCGGCATGGAGGCCCTCGACGAGCCCTACATGGCGATCGGCTTCTGGACGATGATCCGCAAGCGCGCCGGCTGGCTGTGCGTGCTGTTCCTGTCCGAGATGCTGACCGCGAGCGCGATGCAGGGCTTCGAGGGCGAGCTGGAGAAGGCGCTCGTCCTGACCCTGTTCATCCCGCTCATCATGAGCTCGGGCGGCAATTCCGGCTCGCAGGCGACCTCGCTGCTGATCCGGGCGCTGGCGCTGCATCAGGTCCGCCTGCGCGACTGGTGGCGGGTCGCCCTGCGGGAGATTCCGGCCGGGCTGACGCTCGGGGCGATCCTCGGCACGATCGGCGTCGCCCGCATCGTGCTGTGGCAGACGCTCGGCCTGTACGATTACGGCGAGCACTGGTTCCTGGTCGCGGTCACGGTCGGCACGGCGCTCGTCGGCATCGTGCTGTTCGGCTCGCTCGCCGGCTCGATGCTGCCCTTCGTGCTCCAGCGGGTCGGCTTCGACCCCGCCACCGCCTCGGCGCCGTTCGTCGCCACCCTGGTCGACGTCTCCGGTCTGGTGATCTACTTCACGGTCGCGCTGGTGATCCTCAAGGGCACGCTGCTGTAGGAGCCGCCATGACCGGAACCACGATCCGGGCGATGCGCGACGACGACGCCGAGGCTGTGGTCGCGCTTTGGCACGCCGCCGGGGTGGCCCGGCCGTGGAACGACCCCGCCCGCGACCTCGCCTTCGCCCGGCGCGATCCGCACTCGACGGTGCTGGTGGCCGAGCGCGACGGCCGCGTCGCCGCGACCGCGATGGTCGGGGAGGACGGCCATCGCGGCTGGGCCTACTACGTCGCGGTCGATCCGGCACACCGGGGCAGCGGCCTCGGCGGCGCCATCATGGCGGGGGCCGAGGACTGGCTGCGGGCTCGCGGGGTGTGGAAACTCCAGCTCCTCGTGCGCGAGGACAACACTGCGGTAAAAGGTTTCTACGAGCATCTCGGCTACCGCGACACCCGCACGACCTGCTTCCAGAAGGTGATCGAGCCGTGATGAGACCCGTCCTGACCTGTGCCGCCGCCGGGATCGTCCTGGCCGTGTCCGCCCTCCCATCGCGGGCCCAATCCGTGCCGCGCATCGACATCAAGGCGACCTGCAACGCCGTGGAGGCGGCGAGTTCGGGCCTCGCCGACCCCGAGGCGGTCGCCGGCTGCGTGCGCGACGAGACCGCGGCCCGCGAGCAGGCGCGCCGCCGCTGGAGCCGCTACCCGGCCGCGTCGCGCCGCGAATGCGCCGCCGAGGTCCGGATCGGCGGGGCGCCCTCCTACGTCGACCTCGTGACCTGCCTCGAACTGGCCGCCAACGCCCTGTCCTCGACACCCGGGACGGAGTGATACGATTCTCGGACGATCAGTTCCGACACTCGGATCACCAGCCCGCGCGGTGGAGCCTTCGGCTCCACACACCTGAGCGAAGCCGATTGTCGCATCGCGAAAGCGACTGCAACGCAGTCGCCACGATCCCGCAGGGATCGCCGAGCGATCGATCGAAAATCGTATGACTGCAGGCCCCGCCTCCGACGACTGGACGGTTTTCCGCGCGGCGTCCCGCGTGGTAAGCCCGCGCCCGAGCGAAACGGTCAAGCCTTGCCGGCGGACGGGATCCGGCGGCCGAGGGAGCAGGGGCGACAGGCATGAAGGACATCCTCGAACGTCTGGACCAGCGGCGCGCCCAGGCCCGCGTCGGCGGCGGCGAGAAGCGCGTCGCCGCCCAGCACCAGCGCGGCAAGCTGACCGCGCGCGAGCGCATCGAGCTCCTCCTCGACACCGGGTCGTTCGAGGAATTCGACATGTTCGTGCAGCACCGCTCGATCGACTTCGGGATGGAGGCGCAGAAGATCCCCGGCGACGGCGTCATCACCGGCTGGGGCACCATCAACGGCCGCACCGTCTTCGTCTTCTCCAAGGACTTCACGGTCTTCGGCGGCTCACTCTCCGAGGCGCACGCCCAGAAGATCATCAAGGTCCAGGACATGGCGCTGAAGATGCGCGCCCCGATCATCGGCCTGTTCGATGCCGGCGGCGCCCGCATCCAGGAGGGCGTCGCCGCGCTCGGCGGCTACGGCGAGGTGTTCAAGCGCAACGTCACCGCGTCGGGCGTGATCCCGCAGATCTCGGTCATCATGGGGCCGTGCGCCGGCGGCGACGTCTACTCGCCGGCGATGACCGACTTCATCTTCATGGTCCGCGACACGAGCTACATGTTCGTGACCGGCCCGGACGTGGTCAAGACCGTCACCAACGAGGTGGTGACGGCGGAGGAGCTCGGCGGCGCCAAGGTCCACACCACCAAGTCGTCGATCGCCGACGGCTCCTACGAGAACGACGTCGAGGCGCTGCTGCAGATCCGGCGCCTGATGGACTTCCTGCCGGCCAACAACCTCGACGGCGTGCCGGAACTCGAGAGCCTCGACGACCCGCTCCGCCTCGACAAGAGCCTCGACACCCTGATCCCCGACAACCCGAACAAGCCCTACGACATGGGCGAGCTGATCCGGCGGGTCGTCGACGAGGGTGATTTTTTCGAGATCCAGGCGGCGTATGCCCGCAACATCATCACGGGCTTCGGCCGGGTCGAGGGCCGCACGGTCGGCTTCGTCGCCAACCAGCCGATGGTGCTGGCCGGCGTGCTCGACGCCGACGCCTCGCGCAAGGCCGCCCGCTTCGTGCGCTTCTGCGACGCCTTCGGGATTCCGATCGTCACCTTCGTCGACGTGCCGGGCTTCCTGCCGGGCACCGCGCAGGAATACGGCGGGCTCATCAAGCACGGCGCCAAGCTGCTGTTCGCCTACAGCCAGGCGACGGTGCCGCTCGTCACCGTCATCACCCGCAAGGCGTTCGGGGGCGCCTACGACGTGATGGCGTCCAAGCACGTCGGCGGCGACGTGAACTACGCCTGGCCGACCGCCCAGATCGCCGTGATGGGCGCCAAGGGCGCGGTCGAGATCATCTTCCGCCAGGATCTCGGCGACCCGGACAAGATCGCGGCGCGCACCGGCGAGTACGAGGAGCGGTTCATGTCGCCGTTCGTGGCCGCCGAGCGCGGCTACATCGACGAGGTGATCATGCCGCACTCGACCCGGCGCCGGATCGCCCGGGCGCTCGCGATGCTGCGCACCAAGGAGAGCGAGCAGCCCTGGAAGAAGCACGACAACATCCCGCTGTGAGGCGGATCGGCCGGCGCCTCAGCTGTGGGCGCCGGTCTGGGACTGGGCCGTGCCGCCGCCGAGTTCGACCAGCACGATCTCGGGCGGCACGCCGAGGCGGACCGGGACCCGGCTGAGGCCGAGGCCGCCGGAGACGATCAGGTGGCGCCCGGCCTCGACGACGTGGCCGTAGAGGTAGCGCTGGCCGTAGCGCGAGTTCGACACCGGCGAGTAGCCGAACAGCCGGACCTGCCCGCCATGGGTATGGCCCGACAGGGTGAGCGCCACCCGGGCCGGGATCTTGGGGAAGATGTCGGGCTCGTGCGCCATCAGGATCACCGGCGCGTCGTCGGTGATCGTCGCCAGCGTCCCCGGCACGTCGTGCAGGCCCTTCCAGACGCGCACCGGAAAGAACGGGATCTGGTCGGCGAGGCCGGCGAGCCAGAAGGCGTGCCCGTCCTTGGTCAGGCGCAGGGCGTCGTTCTCCATCACCGGGATGCCGGCGGCCTCGAGGGCGCGGCGGGACGCGGTCGGGCCGCGCAGGCGGCGCAGGGCCTCCTCGTCCTCCCACCAGTCGTGGTTGCCGAGCACCGCGTGAACGCCGAGCGGCGCCCGCAGGCCCGCGACCGCGCGGGCGAACGCGGCCAGCGGCACGTTGCGGGTGACGAAGGGGCTGCCGCTCGGATAGTCGCCGAGCAGCAGCACGAGATCGGGCCGCAGCGCGTTGGTGACCGCGACGATCTCCTCGACCCGGCCGACCGGCATGTAGGGCTCGCCGACGTGGACGTCGGCCAGCACGGCGATGCGCAGCCGCAGCGGCGCCGGCCAGTTCGGCAGGGCCGGGGCGTAGGACGTGACGACGAGCCGCCACGCCGGCTCGATGCCGAAGGCGTAGGCCGCCGTCGAGACGCCGAGGGCGGCGGTCGTGGCCGCGCCGGCGAGGAACTGGCGGCGGCTCGGCAGGATCAGCATCGTCACGGCCTCGGGTCGGCGGCGTCCGGCCATCGGGCAGGGCCGACGGATCTCAGGCGGGAGCGTCCCGGTCCGGGACGACGAGGGGCGGCCGGAACCGGCCGTCCCCGCCTCACTCCATGACGCAATCTTCGTGCAAGCGGAATGAACCGCGACCGGGCCGTCGCTCCGGCGCGCCCCGGCCCGCCCGCAGGGCGGCCGCGAGCGCCGGCAGGGCGATCCGGCGGGCGCTGCGCTCCTGCGGCGCGGCGCGCTCTTGCGGCGCAGCGCGCACCGGTACGGCAGTCTCGGCTCCGGCGGCGTATCGCGGGCGATGGGCGCTCATGGTCGGTTCCTCTCCTGCGCGGCCGGATCCGGCCGCGGATCGGCGGCCCGGTTCGGCCGCGACACCGGAGAGAAGCGCCCCATCGTGACCGGGCCTGGGCCCGGCGATGGCCGGCCGGAGGCGAAATCCCGGCCGGCCCGCCCGATTGATGAAGACCCGTTCAGGCGGCCTGCAGCCCCTGCTCGCGGATCCAGGCCTGGGTGCGGTCGAGGGCGGTGCCGAGGCGGTCGAACAGGGTGTCGATCTCGTCCTCGCGGATCACCAGCGGCGGGCAGACCGCGACCCGGTCGCCGGCGAGGAAGCGCACGATCAGTCCCTCCTCCTGCGCGAAGGCGACGCAGCGGGCGGCGACGCCGGCCTTCGGCTCGTACTGGCGCTTGCTCGCCTTGTCGGCGACGATCTCGAGGCCGCCGATCAGGCCGAGGCCGCGGGCCTCGCCGACGATCGGGTGGTCGGCGAGGGCCTCCAGCCGGCGCAGGAAGTGGGGCGCCTTGGCGGCCGCGCCCTCGATGATGCGGTCGCGCTTGTAGATCTCGATCGTCTTGAGGGCGACCGCGCTCGCCACCGGGTGCGCCGAGTAGGTGGTGCCGTGGCCGAAGGTGCCGATCTTGCGGCTCTGGTCGAGCATCGCCTGATACAGCGGCTCGTCCACGGTCACGCCGCCGAGCGGCATGTAGGCCGAGGTGAGCGCCTTGGCGAAGGACAGGCTGTTGGCCTGGATGCCGAGGGTCTCGGAGCCGAACCACGAGCCCAGCCGGCCGAAGCCGCAGATCACCTCGTCGGCGATCAGCCGCACGTCGTGGCGGGCGAGCACCGGCTGGATCGCCGCGAAGTAGCCCTTGGGCGGGACGATCGCGCCGCCCGCGCCCATCACCGGCTCGGCGATGAAGGCCGCGACCGTGTCGGGCCCCTCGCGCTCGATCATCGCGTCGAGCTCGTCGGCGAGCCGGCGGGAATACTCCTCCTCGCTCTCGCCCGGATGCGCGCCGCGGTAGTGGTGCGGGCAGGCGGCGTGCAGGAAGCCCGGCAGCGGCAGGTCCCAGTCGGCGTGGTTGGCGGCGAGCCCGGTCATCGAGGCCGACGCCACCGTGACGCCGTGATAGCCCTTCACCCGGCCGATGATCTTCTTCTTCTTCGGCCGGCCGAGGGCGTTGTTGTAGTACCACGCCAGCTTGACCTGGGTGTCGTTGGCCTCCGAGCCCGACGAGGTGAAGAACACCTTCGAGGCCGGGACCGGCACCAGCTCCTTGATCGTCTCGGCGAGCTCGATCGCCGGGTCGTGGCTGCGGCCCGAGAAGATGTGGCTGAACGGCAGCCGCGCCATCTGCTCGCGGGCGGCCTCGACCAGCTCGTCGTTGGAATAGCCGAGCGCGGTGCACCACAGCCCGGCCATGCCCTCGAGGTAGGGCCGCCCGTCGGTGTCGTAGACCCAGACGCCGTGGCCGCGCTCCAGCACCAGCGGGCCCGCCTCGCGGAACGCCGCGAGGTTGGTGTAGGGGTGGATCAGGGTCTCGACGTCGCGGGTGGCGAGGTTCGACAGCATGTCTCGGCCTTCCGGGAGGCGGGCCGGAGGCCGGGCTGCCCGGGAGTGTCGCCCGTGCCGGCGCTCCGCCCGCGGAACTGGGACGGTACGCGCCGCCACACTAGCGGCGCGAACCGCCCTTACAAGCGGCGTGCCCGAAACCGCCCCACCGCACAACCCTGCATCGATCCGAGCGCATGACCGACCCCGCCCTCTTCGCCACGACCCCGGCGCCCGGCCGCGCCTGCGGCCCCTGCACCCTGTGCTGCAAGGTCTACGACGTGCCGGCGGTGGAGAGCGTGGCCGGCCAGTGGTGCCGCCACACCAAGGCCGGCCGCGGCTGCGCCATCCACGCCACCCGGCCCGACCATTGCCGCGCCTTCCACTGCCTCTGGATGACCGAGGGCTGGCTCGGCCCGGAATGGAAGCCCGACCGGGCCAAGATGGTGCTGAGCCTCGATCCCGCGACCCGGTTCATGCACGTCCAGGTCGATCCCGGGCAGGCGCAGGCGTGGCGGCGCGAGCCGTATTACGGCCAGCTCAAGCGTTGGGCCGCCGCCTCGCTGGCGCAGAAGCGCCACGTCCTGGTCTTCGTCAACAGGAGCGCCACGGTGGTGCTGCCCGACCGCGACGTGCCCCTCGGCGTGTTCGAGCCCGGCGACCGGCTGGTGGCGCGCGAGCGCCCGACCGCGGCCGGGATCGCGATCGAGGTCGAGAAGGTGCGGCCGGCGGCGTGATTCGGATTTCGGACGATTCCGTCCGAAATCCGAATCACCGGCCTGCGCGGCGCCTGAGCGAAGCCGGTTTCCGCATTGCGAATGCGATCCGCCAGGATCGCCTGAAGCAATCGATCGGAAACCGTATGACCCGCGCCGTGCCGTAACCTTCCGTCAAGCGCGCACCTCCTAGAGTTGAATCCATCGTCGAGGCGCCGGCGGGACCACCGGCCCGGCGACGATTCACGGCTCGCGGGGGGACACCATGACGATCAAGCGCTGGCTGACAGCGGTCATCCTGACGTTCAGCGTCATCGTCGTGGCGATGTGCGGACGCAATCTCTCCCTCGCGTACATCTCGGCGGCGGCGGCGGAGCGGGTCTCGGCCCTCGCCTCGGCCGACCGCGCGATGCTGAAGACCCTCGCGGAGATGCGCTTCGAGCGCGGCGCGATGCTCTCGGCGCTTCCCCTCGACACCCAGGCGGCCGCGGCCAACCTGAAGGACATCGCCGCCCGCCGGGCCGCGATGCAGGCGACGTGGTCGGCGTTCCAGGCACGCCTCGCCGGGGAGGACCAGCCCGCGATCGTCGAGGCCCGGGCGGGCCTGGAGCGGGCCTATGACGGCTGGGTCCGGGCGCGGGAGCGGTTCGACGCCGCCATGGCCCAGCCCCCCGCCGCGCGCGACAAGGGACTGACCGAGGCGATCAACGCCCAGGGCGAGACCCTGATCGCGGCCTTCGACCGGGCGATGGCCGCGGTCGAGGCCGGGATCCTCGCCGTCGATCCGACCCTGAACGGCCTGATCCTCGCGCGCGCGATGAGCTGGGCGTCCCGCACCTTCGCGGGCAACGCGCACATCATCATCAACGGGGTGCTGGGACAGAACCGGGCGGTCGCGCCGGGCGAGCAGCAGGACTTCATCGCCTTCAGCCGCCAGTCCGAGTTCGCCTTCGGGGTGGTGCGCAACCTCTTCGCCGGGACGGCGCCGCCGGCCCTCCAGACCGCGATCGAGAACGCCGACGCGCGCTACTTCGCCGGCCCCTTCGCCGAGCGGACGCGGGGGCTGTTCGCCGGCCTCGCCGACCCGACCCGGCCGCGCCCCACCGTCGCCGAGTCGCGCCGGGAATCCAGCCCGGCCCTGGCGGCGATCGCCGAGGTGCCGCTCGCCGCCGTGGCCGAACTCGACGCCGCCGCGGTCGCCCGGGCCGAGCAGGCCCGGCGCAGCCTGGTCCTGTATGCCGGCCTGCTCGTGGCGGCACTCGCGCTCGCCGGCGCCACCCTGGTCCTGGTGGTCGTGCGCCTCGCCCGCCCCCTCGCGGCGATGACCGCCGCGATGGTCCGGCTGGCCGAGGGCGACACGGCGGTCGCCGTGCCCGGCCGGGGGCGGCGCGACGAGGTCGGCGCCATGGCCGCCGCGGTCGCGGTGTTCAAGGAGTCGCTCGCCCGCAACCGGACCCTGCAGGAGGACGCCGCCCTCGCCCGGGCCGGCGTCGAGGCGCAGCGCCGCACCGCCATGCGCGCCCTCGCCGACGACATCGAGACCCGCATCGGCGGTTTCGTCGGGACGCTCGCCCAGGCCGCCGCCTCCCTCGAAGGGCGGGCCGCCGCCATGGCGGAGGCCGCCCGCGACACCGACGGCAGGGCGGTCAGCGTCGCGGCGACCGCCCAGCACACCTCCGGCAACGTCGGCAGCGTCGCCGCCGCGGCCGAGCAGATGATCGCGACCGCCCGGGAGATCGGCGCCCAGACCACCACCTCGGCCGACCTCGTCGTCACGGCGGTCGCCGATGCGAGGGCGACCGACACCACCGTGCAGGCGCTGGAGACCGGGACGCAGCGGATCGGGCAGGTGGTGGCGATGATCTCGGCCATCGCCGGGCAGACCAACCTGCTGGCTCTCAACGCCACGATCGAGGCGGCCCGGGCCGGCGAGGCCGGACGCGGCTTCGCGGTCGTCGCCGCCGAGGTCAAGGCGCTGGCCGAGCAGACCGCCAGGGCGACCGAGGAGATCACGACCCAGATCGGCCAGATCCGGCAGGCGGCCCAGGATTCGGCGGCGGCGATCGGCGGCATCGGCGCGACCCTCGACCGGGTCAACGCGACGACGGTGGCGGTGAGCGCGGCGATCGAGCAGCAGCAGGCGACGATGCAGGAGGTGGTGCGCCACGTCTCCGAGGCGGCGGCGGGCACCGGCGAGGTCAGCCACAGCATCGCCCTGGTCCAGGCCCAGGCCGGCGAGACCGGTCACGTCGCCGGCGAGGTCGCGCACGCCGCCCGCGACCTCTCGGCGGGCGCCGCCGACCTGCGCCGCGAACTCGACGGGTTCCTGGCCGGGATCCGGGCGGCCTGACCCGCCCGCTGGCCGGGATCCGGGCGGCGTGAGCAGCCCGCTGGCCGGGATCCGGGCGGCGTGGACCGGCCCGGCCCTCAAGCCGCGGCGTCGTCGCGGCCGAGGCTGAGGATCAGGTCGGAGAAGCGGTCGCCCTGGACGAGGACGTGGGCGCGCGCCCGCGCGGCGGTCTCGGCCTCGTCGCCGGACAGGATCGCCTCGACGATGCCGGCATGCTCCGCGAAGGACTGCCCGACCCGGTTGCGCGCGCGCAGCTGGATGCGCCGGAACGGCGCGAGGCGCCGGCTCAATGCCAGGGCCTGCTCGCACAGGAAGCCGTTGCGCGACGCCCGGTAGATCACGGCGTGGAACACGGTGTTCTCGGCGTAGTACTCCGCGAGGTCGCCGGCCTCTGCCGCCGCCCGGCACGCCTCCAGGGCCGCCGCCAGCGCCGCCTGGTGCTCCGGCGTCAGGCGCCGGGCCGCGAGCCGGCCGCAGGACGCCTCCAGCTCCGCCATCGTCTCGAACATCTCCAGCAGCCGGGTCGGGTCCGGCATGCTCACCACCGCGCCGCGCCGCGGCTTGACCTCGATCAGCCCGGTCACCGCCAGTTGCAGCAGCGCCTCGCGGATCGGCGTGCGCGAGACGCCGAACCGCTCGGCGAGCTGCGCCTCGTCGAGCCGCGCCCCGGGTCGCAGCACCCCGTTCACGATCTCGTCCTCGATCGTCAGCCGCAGCCGCTGGGCACGGTTCATGGGGGCATGAGTCATGGCCGGCCTCGTCCTTACCGGCGGTAATATGCGGTGCGGTTGACAAAATATACAAGACTGGGCTTTCTTGCATCCAACGAGCGCGCATCCGCACAAATCAATGCTGCGCCTGCACACAGAGCCGCCTTCGGGTCCGGCCAGGAGGAAACCGCCATGCTGTTGTCGCGCCGCTCCCTCGTGGCCGCCGGCCTCGCCGCGCCGGCTCTGATCGGCCTTCGCGGGCAGGCCCGGGCCGCCACGACCCTCAAGCTGTCGCACCAGTTCCCCGGCGGCACGATCGACGAGGGCGACTTTCGCGACCGGATGTGCCGCAAGTTCGCGCTCGCGGTGAAGGAGCGCTCGAAGGGCGCCCTCGAGGTGCAGGTCTATCCCGGCTCGTCGCTGATGAAGACCAACGCCCAGTTCAGCGCCATGCGCAAAGGGGCCCTCGACATGAGCCTCTACCCGCTGCCCTATGCCGGCGGCGAGGTGCCCGAGACCAATATCGGCCTGATGCCGGCGCTGGTGACCTCCTATCAGCAGGCGATGGCCTGGAAGACCGCGCCGGTCGGCCGCAAGCTCACCGAGATCCTCCAGGCCAAGGGCATCGTGCTGGTGTCGTGGGTCTGGCAGGCCGGGGGCGTCGCCAGCCGCGAGCGGCCGCTGCTGCGGCCCGAGGACGCCAGGGGCCTGAAGGTGCGGGGCGGCTCGCGCGAGATGGACCTGATGATGAAGGCCGCCGGCGCCGCGACCCTGAGCCTGCCCTCGAACGAATCCTACGCCGCGATGCAGACCGGCGCCTGCGACGCCGTCATCACCTCGTCGACCAGCCTGATCTCGTTCCGCCTGGAGGAACTGGCGAAGTCGCTCACCTCGGGCCGCGGCCGCTCGTACTGGTTCATGCTCGAACCGATCATGATGTCGAAGAGCATCTTCGACGGCCTGCCGAAGGACCAGCAGGACCTCGTCATGGCGGTCGGGGCCGAGCTGGAGGGCTTCGGCCAGGAGGGCGCCCGGGCCGACGACGAGCGGGTCGAGCAGGTCTTCACCCGCGCCGGCGCCAAGGTCGAGACCCTCGACGAGGCGACGCTGGGCAAGTGGCGCGACATCGCCCGCGACTCGGCCTGGAAGGACTACGCCGCCAAGTCGGCGAGCTGCGCCGAGATGCTGAAGCTCGCGGAGGCGGTCGCGTGAGCCACGCCTTCGACGCGGCCTCGGCCGCCGCCGCCGGCCCGGAGACCCGGGCCGCGCCCCGGGCGCCGGGGCTGCTGGGCGCCGTCGAGGCGGCCATGGCCGGGCTCAACCGGCTGATCCTGCTCCTCGGCGGCCTCGCCCTCGTCGCCGCCTGCCTCGTCCTCTCCTACAGCGTCGCGATCCGCTACTTCTTCAAGGTCCCGACCGAGTGGCAGGACGAGACGGCGGTGTTCCTCATCGTCGGCGCCACCTTCCTGTCGGCCGCCGCGGTCCAGGCCCGGCGCGGCCACGTCGCCATCGAGGCGCTGACCGGCCTGCTGCCGGCCCGGGTCAACGCCGTGCGGCTGTTCCTCGCCGACCTCGTCAGCCTGTTCTTCGTCGCCTTCTTCGCCTGGAAGAGCTGGACGCTGCTGCACGAGGCCTGGGTCGACGGCCAGATCTCGCAATCGACCTGGGGTCCGCCCCTGTGGATCCCCTACAGCCTGATGGCGGTCGGCATGACCCTGCTGTCGCTCCAGTTCGTGCTGCAGCTCGCTGAGGCCGCCGCCCGCGGGCCGCTCGCCGCCGGCCGGGCCGCTCCCAAGGTCGGGCTCGGCGCCGACCTCGACCGAAGGACCGCCCGATGAGCGTCGCGTTGATCGGAACCCTCTACGCCGGCGCCACCCTCGGGGCGATGCTGTCGGGCATCCCGATCGCCTTCGCGCTCGGGGCGGTGGCGCTCGCCTTCATGCTGGCCTTCATGCCCGCCGCCTCCCTCGATACGGTGGCGCAGAACGTCTACGAGGAGATGGCCTCGATCACCCTGCTGTCGATCCCGCTGTTCATCCTCAAGGGCGCGGCGATCGGGCGGTCGAAGGCGGGCCAGGACCTCTACTCGGCGATGCACGCCTGGATGCACCGCATCCCCGGTGGGCTCGGCATTGCCAACGTCTTCGCCTGCGCGCTGTTCGCCGCCATGGCGGGATCGAGTCCGGCGACCTGCTCGGCGATCGGCTCGGCCGGCATCCCGGAGATGCGCAAGCGCGGCTATTCCGGGGGCTTCGCCGCCGGCATCATCGCGGCCGGCGGCACCCTCGGCATCCTGCTGCCGCCCTCGATCACCATGATCCTGTACGCGGTCGCGGCCGAGCAGTCGCTGGGGCGGCTCTTCCTCGCCGGCATCGGCCCGGGCCTGCTCCTCGTCGGGCTGTTCGCCGCCTGGGCGGTCTTTCGCTTCCGGCACGAATACGCGACCGCCAAGGCGGCCCTCGCCGCCGGCGGTGCGACCTCGCCGATCCTGGCCGAGGACCGCTACAGCATGAGCGAGCGGTTCTCGACCCTGCCGCGGGTGCTGCCCTTCGTGGTGCTGCTCACCGGCGTCATGGTGGCGCTCTACGGCGGCTACGCCACCCCGTCCGAGACGGCCGGCCTCGGCGGCATCCTGGCGCTCGCCCTGATCGCGCTGATCTACGGCGTGTGGCGGCCGCGCGACGTCGACCCGATCCTGGCGGCGACGTTGCGGGAATCGACGATGCTGATGCTCATCATCGGCATGTCGCTGCTCTACGCCTACGTGATGAGCTACCTCCACATCTCGCAGGCCGCCGCCGCCGCGATCGTGGCGCTCGACCTGTCGCCGTGGCTGCTGCTCGCTACCATCCTGGCCCTGGTGATCGCCCTCGGCTTCTTCCTGCCGCCGGTCTCGATCATCCTGATGACCGCGCCGATCATCCTGCCGCCGCTCAAGGCCGCCGGCTTCGACCTCGTGTGGTTCGGCGTCGTCATGACGATCACCATGGAGATGGGCCTGATCCACCCGCCGGTCGGGCTCAACATCTTCGTCATCAAGAACATCGCGCCGGACATCCCGCTCTCCGAGATCATCTGGGGCACGCTTCCCTTCGTGATCCTGATGGCGGTGGCGGTGGTGATCCTGTGCCTGGTGCCCGGCATCGCCCTGTGGCTGCCGGACCTGCTGCTGCCGACACTGAAGTAGGGGGGCGGCATGACGGCGCGATCCGGCGACGGCCGGCAAGCTGTGCTAGACTCGGGACCGCGGGCGGAGGGAGCCGAGTCCGACAGGACCGCCTCCCCGCCCTGGTGGCGCGGGCGGACCGGACCAGAGCAGGGCGACATGGTGGCGATCTCGTTCCTCGGGGACCTCCTTCAGAGCATCACGGAGCGCGGCCGCGGCCTCATCGGCCTCGGGCGCGGCGACGTCGCCCGGCTCGGCGTGCCCGACCTCGTGCGGCTGTGCGAGGACCTGATCTCCCGGCGCGGCGAGGCCTCCGGCGTCGCCCTGGCGCGGATGATCCTCGACCGCTACGCCACCTACTCGGCCGAGGAGCGCCAGGACTTCCTCTCCCGCGTCGCCCGCGACTTCGGCGCCGACCACGGAGCCGTCGACGCGGCGATCGCGGCCTACCGCAAGGCGCCGTCCCGGGCCGCCCTCGGCCAGCTCCACGAGGCGGCCGAGCCGCGCTCGCAGGAGCTGATCCGCCGCCTCAACCTCGCCCGCGACGGCACCGTGGCGCTGGTGCGGATGCGCGAGGACCTGTTCGCCCTGCGCTCGGCCCTGTCGCGCCGCGAGGAGCCCGACCCGGCGCTCCTCGACGCCGTCGAGAGCCTCGACCGCGACTTCGAGCACCTGTTCGCGTCGTGGTTCAACCGCGGCTTCCTGATCCTGCGCCGGATCGACTGGACCACCCCGGCCCACATCCTCGAGAAGATCATCCGCTACGAGGCGGTCCACGCCATCTCCGGCTGGGACGACCTGCGCCGGCGGATCGAGCCGCCGGACCGGCGCTGCTTCGCGTTCTTCCATCCGGCGCTGGTCGACGAGCCGCTGATCTTCGTCGAGGTGGCGCTGACCGGCGCCATCGCCTCGGCGATCGCCCCGATCCTCGCCGACGAGCGCCGGCCGCTGGCCTCCCGCGAGGCGACGACGGCGATCTTCTACTCGATCTCGAACTGCCAGCGCGGGCTCGCCGGGGTCACCTTCGGCAACTTCCTCATCAAGCAGGTGGTCGAGGACCTGTGCCGCGAGATGCCGGCGCTGAAGACCTTCGTGACGCTGTCGCCGGTGCCGGGCTTCCGCTCCTGGCTCGACCGCGAGCGCCGGGCCGACGCGCCGCAGGGGCTGACCCGCGAGGACGCCGAGACCCTGCGGCTCCTCGACGAGCCGGACTGGCACGCCGACAAGGCCAAGGCCGAGGCGGTGAGGAAGGCGCTGCTGCCGGCCGCCGCCTACTACTTCCTGCGCGCCAAGACCGCCCGCGGCAAGCCGGTCGACCCGGTCGCCCGCTTCCATCTCGGCAACGGCGCCCGGCTGGAGCGGCTGAACCATCTCGGCGACGTCTCGCCCAAGGGCCTCGCCCAGGCCCACGGCCTGATGGTGAACTACCTCTACGACCTCGGCGCGATCGAGAAGAACCACGAGACCTACGCCAATCTCGGCACGGTCTCGGCCTCGATGGCGGTCAACCGCGAACTGCGCCAGAACCTGCCGCCCGCCCGCTCGGTGGTGCTGGCGGAGGCGTGAGAGCCCGCCCCTCCCCCCACGGAACTCGGGCCCGCCCGAGTTCCGCACCCACTGCCCAAGTCGGGCCTGCCCGACTTGGGATGGGGGGAGGGTGCCCCACGGAGTGGGGCGGGAGAGGGGAACGCGACGGTGCCGGAGATGGCGTCTGTCAGCCGGGGCGCGACCTTTCCGGAAGCGGCGTCCCCTCTCCCGGCTCGCTCCGCTCGCCACCCTCCCCCGCAGAGGGGGGAGGGTCACAGAGCCCGTCCTTCAGGCTGAACCCGCATGTCCAACCATCTCTTTGACCTCATCCGCGACCGCCTTCCGGCCGACCCGGCCGGCCACCTCTTCCTCGAAGTGCCCGGTGGCCTGCGCTGGAGCTACGCCGACCTGCTGGCGGAATCCGCCCGCTACGCCGCGGCGCTGGTCGGGCTCGGGGTGAAGCCCGGCGACCGGGTCGCGGTGCAGGTCGAGAAGAGCCCGGCGGTGATCGCGCTCTATCTCGGCTGCGTGCGCGCCGGGGCGGCGTTCCTGCCGCTCAACACCGGCTACACGGCGGCCGAGATCGGCTACTTCCTCGGCGACGCCGAGCCGGCCCTGTTCGTGTGCGATCCGGCCCGGCGCGACGCCCTCGCCCCGGTGGCCGAGGGCGCCGGCGTGGCGCAGGTCGGCACCCTCGACGCCGACGGCGCCGGCACGATGGCGGCGGAGGCGGCGGGCCAGACCGGCGGCTTCGCCGACGTCGCCCGCGGGCCCGACGACCTCGCGGCGATCCTCTACACCTCGGGCACCACCGGGCGCTCGAAGGGCGCGATGCTGAGCCACGACAACCTCGCGTCGAACGCCCTGACGCTGGTCGAGCACTGGCGCTTCACCGCCGACGACGTGCTGATCCACGCCCTGCCGGTGTTCCACACCCACGGCCTGTTCGTCGCCACCAACACGGTGCTGATGGCCGGCGCCGCGATGCTGTTCCTGCCGAGGCTCGATCCGGCGGCGATCCTCGCCCTGATGCCGCGGGCGACCGCGATGATGGGCGTGCCGACCTTCTACACCCGCCTGCTCAGGGAGCCGGGCCTGACGCCCGAGGCGACCAAGGGCATGCGCCTGTTCGTCTCCGGCTCGGCGCCGCTGCTCGCCGAGACCCATCGCGACTGGCAGGCGCGGACCGGCCACGCGATCCTCGAACGCTACGGCATGACCGAGACCAACATGAACACCTCGAACCCCTACGAGGGCGACCGGGTGGCGGGCACGGTCGGGTTCCCGCTGCCGGGCGTCGACCTGCGGGTGGTCGATCCCGAGACCGGGCGGGCGCTCGGCCCCGACGAGGTCGGGATGATCGAGGTCCGCGGCCCCAACGTGTTCAAGGGCTACTGGCGCATGCCGGAGAAGACCGCGGCCGAGTTCAAGGCCGACGGCTTCTTCATCACCGGCGACCTCGGCAAGGTCGACGGGCGCGGCTACGTCCACATCGTCGGGCGCGGCAAGGACCTCATCATCACGGGCGGCTACAACGTCTATCCGAAGGAGGTCGAGACCGAGATCGACGCGCTGCCCGGCGTGCTCGAATCGGCGGTGATCGGCCTCGCGCACAAGGATTTCGGCGAGGGCGTCACCGCAATCGTGGTGGCGCGCCCCGGCGCCGAGGCGCCGACCGAGGCCGGGATCCTGGCCGCGCTGGAGAGCCGGCTGGCCAAGTTCAAGCAGCCCAAGCGGATCCTGTTCGTCGACGAGCTGCCCCGCAACACCATGGGCAAGGTGCAGAAGAACCTGCTGCGCGACGCCCACAAGGACCTGTACGGGGGCTGATCCGCCCGACCCCGCGAATCCACGACAAAGGGCGGGGCCGCCACGCGGCCCCGCCCTTGGTTTTTTGTGCGGTACCCGGTTCAGGCGCGGGCCAGCGCGCCCGATGTCGCCTGCTCGCGCAGCCGGTCGTAATCCGGCTTGGGCACCGGCACCGCGTCGGGACGGCCGAGGTCGTTCATCTGGACGCGGTAGGTCTCGCGGGCGCTGAAGGCCGCCGCCGCCGCCACCGCGGTGATGCCGAAGGCGATCGCCCCGACGGTGAGCGGGATGTTGGTCGAGCCGGGCGGCGCGACGGTGGCGAACAGGGCCGGCAGCATCGCGGTGATCGCCGTGCCGATGTTCTGCGAGATCGCCATCGCGGAGACGCGGTAGCGGGTGGCGAACAACTCCGGGTAGTAGCTCGGATAGACCGCGTTGTAGCCCTGGTAGACCACGCCCCACATCAGCAGCGACATCGCGATGGCGAGCGGCACGCTGTGGATGCTGATCGCGTAGAGGTACCCGAAGGCGAGCAGGCCCGAGCCGAGCGCCCCGATGATGATCGGCGGGCGCCGGCCGATCCTGTCCGATAGGTTGCCGACGAACGGGATCACCGCGACGGCCACGATGTTGCCGATCACCGGGATCCACAGGTAGACGTCCTTCTCGAAGCCGATGCCGTAGGCGGCCTGGACCGCGTAGGCGGCGCCGAAGATCGTGGCGACGACCGGGATCACGTTCATCAGCGCCATGCAGATGACGCGCAGCATGTCGGGCCAGCTCGTCTGGATCGCCTCGACCACCGGGGACCTGGCGCCCGTCGCCTTGGCGATCTCGCCCTGGGCTTCCTCGTGGACGAAGGCCGGGGTCTCGTCGACCTCGCGCCGGATGATGAAGCCGACGACGATCACCACGACGCTGAGCAGGAACGGGATGCGCCAGCCCCAGGAATTGAACGCCTCGGCCGGCATGTAGTGGGCGAGCGGCAGGAACACCGCGGCGGCGAGCACCTGCCCGGCCTGCACGCCCTGGAGGGTGAAGCTGGCGAAGAAGCCCCGGCGGCCGAACGGCGCGTGCTCCATGATCATCGACGAGGCGCCCGAGATCTCGCCCGCCACCGCGAAGCCCTGGATCAGCCGCAGGATCACGAGCAGGATCGGCGCCAGGATGCCGACCTGGCTGTAGGTCGGCAGCAGCCCGACCGCGATGGTCGAGAAGCCCATCAGGAACATGCACAGCACCAGGACGTGCTTGCGGCCGTGGGTGTCGCCCCAGTGGCCGAGCACGAAGGCGCCGATCGGCCGGCTGACGTAGCCGACGCCGTAGGTCGCCAGCGAGGCGACGATCGCCACCGTCGGGTTGCCGGCCGGGAAGAAGATCTGCGGGAAGATCAGCGACGCCGCCGTCGCGTAGATGAAGAAGTCGTAGTATTCGAGCGCCGAGCCGATCCAGCCGCTCGCCGCGGCCTTCCTCGACTGGTGGCGCCCTCCGGGCTCGTGCGCGAGTGTCGTCGTCATCGTTGGCGTCCTCCCTCGAGGGCCCTGTCGGGCCGGATTCTTCATGGCCGGAGCCGCGAGCCCCGGTTCAGTCCTGGTCGCCGGGGCCGGGGGCCCCGGTCTGGTTTTTTGCTGGCCGGGGCCGGGGGCCCCGGTCTGGTTTTTTGCCGGCCGGGGCTGGGGGCCCCGCGGTCAGTGCGGCGCCTGCGCGGCGAGCGCCGCGTCGAAGCCCGCCGCCATCGCGGCCTCCGGCGGCTCCCGGCCGGTGAACAGCCGGAAGGCGTCGAGCGCCTGATGGATCGCGAGCTCGCGCCCGGTCATGACCGGGGCGCCGAGGCGCCCGGCCGCCCGCAGCAGCGGGGTGTGGAGCGGCGAGTACACCGCGTCGGCGACCCACAGGTCGGGCCGCAGCAGCGCCTCCGGGACCGGGCTGCCGCGGTCGGGCAGCATGCCGATCGGGGTGCCGTTGACGAGGCCGCCGGCCCCGTCGAGGGCCTCGGCGAGGCCGGCGCAGGCCCGGACCTCGGCGGTGCCGTCGAGGCTCGCGGCGAGGTGCCTGGCCTTGGCGGCGTCGGTGTCGAACAGGCGGATCTCGATGCCGCCGAGCCGCGCCAGCGCCACCGCCGCCGCCTTGCCGACGCCGCCGGCCCCGACCAGCGCGACGGGCCCGCGGGGCGCCGGCCCGAAGGTGCGCAGGAGCGCCCGGGCGAAGCCGCTGGCGTCGGTGTTGTGGCCGACGAGCCGGCCCTCGGCGACCACGATCGTGTTGACCGCCCCCACCGCCCGCGCGTCGTCGGACAGCGCGTCGAGGAACGGCATCACCGCCTCCTTGTACGGGTAGGTGACGTTCACCCCGGCGAAGCCGAGGTGGCGCAGGCCCGCGAGCAGCGTGCGCAGCAGGTCCGGCCCGGCGCCCGCCACCTCGACGAGCTGATAATGTGCCCGCATCCCGAGCGCCTCGGCCGCCGCCTCGTGCATGCGCGGCGAGGCCGAATGGGCGATCGGCGCGCCGATCAGCCCGAGCAGCACCCTCTGCCGTCGTGTCTCGACCATCGATCCGCGCCCCGGCTGCGTCCTCTGCGTCAGACCGGTGAGAAACCGGATCCGCAGCCGGGAAACTACTCCCGGGCCACCGCGACGAGAAATACAAATTTGGCCCGGGATCGTAACATCATGTTACGGTCCGGGGCGCCCGTCGCGGGTCATCTCCTGGCGCAGGAAGCGCACGAAGCCGTCGGCGAACAGGCTGAGCGTGGTTCCGGCCTTGGTGGCGATCCAGGTCTCGAAGCGCGGCCGCTCGGCGATCGGCAGCACGCGGATCCCCGGGAAGGCGCCGTCCGCGACGGTGAACTGGTCGATCACCGCGATGCCGAGGCCGGCCTTGACCAGGGAGCACACCGTCGAGCCGAACCGGGCCCGGATGGTGATCTCGTAGTCGAGCCGGCGCTCGCGGAAGATGTCGGACATGATCCGGCCGTAGGGATCGTTCGGGTCGATGCCGATGAGGGGATGGCGGACGATCTCGTCGGCCGCGATGACGCTGCGGGCGGCGAGCGGATGCGCCTCGGGGACGATGCACAGGAGGTCGCCGGCGGCGAGCGGCGCGAAGGTCAGGCCGGGATGGTCGAGGCGGTAGCTCATCGCCACCACCTCGCCCTTGCCGAGCAGCAGGTAGTCGATCGCCTCCTCGATCTTCAGGATGTTGATGTCGATGAGGAGCTGCGGGTACTGCGCCCGCACCCGCTCGATCGCCCGCGGCACCATCACGTGCGAGATCGACGGCACCGAGCCGATGCGGAGTTCCTGCGCCGCGCCGCTCCGGGTGCGGGCGACGACGTAGCGGAGGTCCTCGATCTTCTCGAACACCGCGTTGACCTGCTCGAACACCGCGCGGGCCTGGACCGAGGGGACGAGGCGGCCGCCGCGGCGGTCGAACAGGCGCAGGCCGAGGGAGCCCTCGGTGTACTTCATCAGCCGGCTGATGCCCGGGGCCGACACGTTGAGGAGGCGCGCCGCCCCCGCCACCGTGCCGGTGATCATCACCGCCCGCACGACCTCGATCTGGCGCAGCGTCAGCATCCCGGCGGTCCGCTCCTGCTCCCGGCGCGGACGCGGCGTCCGCGCCGTCGACTGAACGGTGCGGAGACGAATCGCGCAAGAGCATCGCCGGAAGCGCGGGGGCTCAGGCCGCCCTCACCACCGCAAGGTCAGCCCGAGGCGGCCGCGCACGCCGTCGCCCTGCCGGCCGTCGACCCGGACGTCGTAATCGGCCGAGGCGAACAGGCCGACCCGCTCGGTGATCCGCGCCGAGGCGCCGAGCCCGAGCTGCGCCCAGGTTCCGCCGAGCGCCGTGGTCAGGGCCACCGGGAAGGCGCCCTCCGGGTTGGCGAAGGTCGCGCGCGCGTCGGCGCCGAACGTGTGCCAGAGGTTGCCGCGGGCCCAGGTGGTCAGGACGCCGCCGCCGGGCAGGCCCCAGTCCCGGATCAGGCGCGCGCCGAGCCGGCCATGGACCTCGTCAAGGCCGATGTCGCGGACCCGCCCGATGCGATCCCGGCCGTCGTCGAAGGACAGCGTCTGGTAGACGACCTGCGCCTGCGGCTCGACCCGCCAGCCGGCGCCGAGGGCGACCGGATAGCCGGCTTCGAGCGAGGCGGCGAGGCCGCGCCCCCCGGTCCTCAGGCGCTCGGCCCCGACCGAAGTCGTCTCGGTCCGGTCGTAGAACACGGCCTGCAGGGCGGCGTCGAGAGACCAGCCGGAGGGGCCGACATGCGTCAGGTAGGCGCCGAGGGAATGGGCGTCGGTCGTCGCCCGCCCCGCCCGGCCGCCGTAGATCGCCCCGACCTCGGCCTCGATCCGGCCGGCCCCGATCGCCAGCCCCGCGACGGTGCCCTCGCTGCGCATGAGGTCGAGCCCGGCCTGGAAGCCGGCGAGGCCGACATCGTAGGCGGGACCGCCGGCGCGGAAGCCGCCGAGGCGCGCGGCGTCGCCGCCGCCGGAGGCGCGGCGGTCGCCGGTCTCGCCGAAGATCCGCGCCCAGGCACTGCCAGTTCCCAGAGCACCGCCAGTTCCCAGAGCACCGCCGGCTCCTGGAGTGCCGCCAGCCGAGGCTGCGCCGCCCGCGTCGCTTCGCCCGCCGTCGCGCTCGTGGAGGGTGCCGATCATCGCGAGGCCGAACCGGCTCGCCATGGCCGGCAGGGCGAGGGTCAGCGCCACCTCGGGCCGCAGGTTCGGGGAGCCGTCCGGCCGGGTCGAGCGCAGGAACCAGTCCTGCGCGGACCCGCCGCCGCCGCGGGCGAGCGCGTAGTCGTAGGCGCCCGCCGCGACCCGGGCGCCCGCGAGGGTGAAGGCCGCCGGGTCGGTCGTGCCGCCGTTGCGGGTCTCGACGAGCGTGATCCCGTCGCCGGCCGTGGCCGCGCCGCCGCCCTCCTGCCGGACCACGATCCGGGTCGATCCGGTCGCGCGTCCGCCGTCGACGACGAGCCGGTCGGCACCGGCGCCGCCCCGCCCGAGGCCGGCATTCACCACGAGGGTGCCGCCCTCGCCGCGATAGTCCCCGACGACGAGGCTCCGGTAATCGGAGGCGGGCGCGAACGCGACGGTGCTGTCGCGGTTGACGAGGCTCGCGAGGCGCGAGGTCGGGGCGCCGGCATCCGGCAGCGTCCAGGTGCTGCCGCGGTCGAGCGCGAGGGCGATGCCCGCGCCGGGCCCGCCCACGATCGCGCCCGAGAGCTGCGACCCGGTGGCGCGGACGGTCAGGTCGAGCCCGGAGGCGGCGATCGCGGTCCCGCTCGCCGCCGACAGCGTCGTGCCGGCCAGCGAGACGGTGGCGGAGGCGACGGCCGGCGCGGCGAGCGCGAACGCGCCGATCGCGGCGGCCTGCGCGCCCTCGGTCCGGATGCCGCCGCCGACCAGGGTCGCCGCGGCGCCGTCGCCGACGACGAGGCCGTGGGCCCCGGCCCCGAAGGTCGCGATCCGCGTGGCGGAGAGCTGCAGCGCGGCGCCGGCGCCCTGCGCGAGCGCGCCATGGCTGCCGGGCGCGAGCGTGACGACGGAGACGCCGTCGGTGCGCACGAGGGCCGGACCGTCGCGGCCAGTGGCGAGCAGGCCGATCCCGTCGCCGCGCAGGACGATGCTGCTGTCGCGCAGGTCGATCGTGCCGTTGCGGCTCGCCCAGGCGCCGTGCCCCGCCCCCAGGTCGATCGCCAGCCGCGTGCCGTCGACGACCGTTGCCGTGGTGCCGCCGGCATGCAGCGCCGTCAGCGCGGTGCCGTCGATCCGGACGGCGGCGAGGTCGGCCCGGGCACCGTCGCGCGCGTCGATGCCGGTTCCGCTGACCGCGTCGCCGCGCAGGGCGATCGCGACGTCGCGCAGGGACAGGGCCGCCGTCCCGCCGCCGCCGTCGAGGAAGGCGCCGTCGCCGCCGGGCGAGGCCGTGATGGTGCCGCCGCGATCGAGCGCGACCCGGCCGTCGCGCCCGACGGCGATCGCCGGGACGAAGTCCTGCATCGGCGCGAGGGTGACCGGGCCGTCGGCGGTGGCGACGCCGCCGCCCGCCGCGTAGACCGCGGCGCGGGCGCCGAACGGACCGCCGACGAGGCCGGTCCACACCGTGCCGGAGCCGACGACCGCCCGCGTGCCGTCCGCCGCGACCTGCCGCTGGCCGGCTGGCTCGGTCCAGCCGAGGACGGTCAGGAGCTCGCGGAACAGGTGCGCCGGCGCGTCGGAATCGTCGCCGTTGCTGGCGTTGAGGAGGATCGTGATCGTGCGGTCGGTCGCGCGGTCGTACATGACCAGCGCCTCGAAGCCGAGGCCGTTGCCGGTATGGCCGACCCAGCCGGAGATCTCGCCCCAGCCGAAGCCGTAGCTGTCGTATTCCGGGCTCCTCGGGTCGCTGCGGGTCGAGCCGAACGACTTCAGCCGGGCGACGAAGTCGGCCTTGCTCACGGCGGCCCCGGTGCCGAGCACCCGGCCCCAGCGCTCCAGGTCGCCGACGACGCCGGCGAGCGCCCCCGAGGCCCCGAGCCCGGTCCCGTTGAAGGCGGACAGCGACACCGGCCCGGTGCCGTCGTCGACGTAGCCCACCGCCGAGGGCGCCGGCAGGGCGCCGGCCCCCTGGTCGACGACCGAGGGCATGCCGAACGGCAGGGTGAGGCGGCGCCGGACCTCGTCGGACCAGGACCGGCCGGTGGCGGCGGCGACGATCTCGCCCAGCAGCAGCGTGTTGCTGTTGGAATATTCGTAGGAGGTTCCGGGCGCGAAGCGCAGCGGCGCCGCGAAGGCGAAGGCCAGAAGCTCCCGGGCCGTCCAGACGCGGCCGGGATCGGCGGGGAACGTCGACAGGAAGCCCGGGGATGCGGTGTAGTTGAGCAGGCCGGAGCGCATCTCGGCGAGCTGGCGGATCGTCATGACGTCGCCGCCGGGCACGCCGGCGACGTACCGGCCGACCGCGTCGTCGAGGCCGATCCGGCCCTCGCGGGCCAGTTGCAGGACGACCGTCGTGACCAGCGACTTCGTGATGCTTCGGTAGCCGAAGGTGGTCCCGTCGGTCGGCGGCGCGCCGGCCTCGACGTCGGCGAGGCCGGCATTCGTCGCCCAGCGCAGGTCGCCCTGGCGGATCGAGACCGCCGCCCCCGGGATCCGCTTGTCGGCGAGCGTCCGGTCCACGAGTTCCTGGAGCGCGCCGGCGCGGACCGGATCCGTCCACGGGACCGGCGTCTGGGCGCCGGCGGTCTGGACCGCTCCCGACAGGCCGGCGGCGGCGAGCACGGCGAGAAGCCGGGCGGAGGAATGGGCGTTCAAGGAGCGTCCCTACGCTGCACGGCGGGCGGGCCCGGCCGTGAGACCGGGGGCCAGGATAGGGAAGCTCCGGGGACCGGCAATCGTGGCCGCGTCTCAACCCTGGTCGGCGCGTCTCGGCGCAAGCTCGGTCCGCCCCTGGCCGGCCCGGCCGTGCTCGCGCCAGTCGCGCGGGGACAGGCCGAAGCGGGACTTGAACTGCTTGCCGAACGCGGAGGGGTCGTGGAAGCCGCAGGCGAAGGCGACCGTCGCGACGTAGCGGTCGGACGCGGCGGCACGGCTCAACCGGTCCCTGGCGCGGTCGAGCCGGAGGTCGCGCAGGGCCTGGGCGACCGTGACGCCGTGGGCGTGGAAGGCGCGGTAGAGCGTGGCACGCGAGCAGCCGAGTTCGCGGGCGATCGTCCCGGGATCGAGGTCGATGCGGTGGAGGTTGTGGTCGAGATGCCGCAGCGCGGCGGCGTAGAGCCCGGCCGCGGCGGCCTCGGCCTCGATCGCGCGGGCATCGCCCAGCCCCTCCAGCAGCAGCGTCGCCAGGGCGAGCGTGCCGTCGAGCACGGCCGTCAGCTCCCTGCGCGAGAGACGGGCGCCGTCCCGGTCGAGCAGGGTCATCTGGCTGCGCAGGAACGGCGCCAGCGGCGAGGCGTCGAGCGGCCGCGCGAGATCCGGCAGGCGGCCGCCGAGATGGCGCAGCGCGGGAGCCCGCGGCAGCAGCAGGTAGACGTGGCGGCTGCGGCTCCAGTGGTAGCGCATCGGCTGCGCCGCATCGAGGAGCGCGAACGAGCCCTCCGGCGCCACCTGCCTGCGCCCGTCGTCGGCCTCCAGGGCGACCTCGCCGGCGGCCATGAGGTTGAGGACCACGCACTCGCCGCGCCCGGCCTTGCGGGTCCGCCGGGTGAACTCGGTGCGATGGGGGCTGCCCTCGTGGCATCCGAAGGCGCCGCCGGCGCCGCGCACGAAGCGGAGCCGGCCGTCCAGCGGCGCGTCGTCGGGCGGCGGAAGGAGGTCGAGGGCGTAGTTGGCGACGGTCTTCCAGGCGTCGAAGCGGACCGACGGCTCGAAGGCGCGCGACGACAGATCGATGAAATCGTAGGGTGCGGGACCGTCCGCGTGGACGAAGGTCGACATCACAACAGCCCGGGACGATCCGCAGACCACGAGACCTCTATGGGCCGGGATTTTCCGGCGCAAGCCGCGCCCGCGATGCCCGCATGGGACGGACCGATGGGGCCGAGAGCGCCGGTCGCGGCTTCGGGAGCCGCGTTGCCGCCGGACCATCCAGGCGGCCAAGCAGATTTCGCAAAAGTGGCAGCCGGTTTTGCGGCAAGAATCTGCGGCAGGACAAACATCTCAGCGGACGAAGCGTTGGCCTGCCAACGCAAGTCTGCTTAGACTCGACGCGGCCGGGCGGGCCGCTCCCGGCGACGCGCCCGTCCCCGTCCGGATCCCCGCATGACCGATTTCGACCCGAATCCCGCCGCCGACTTCCTGCTGGAGGCCCGCCGCACCGGCGCGCGGCCGGCGGACCTGCCGGAGGCGTGCCGCCCGCGGACCGAGGCGCAGGCCCGCGCGGTGCAGGACGCGGTCGCCCGGCGGCTCGGGCCGGTGGTGGCGTGGAAGGTCGGGGCGCCGGGCCCGGCGGCGACGCCGAACCGGGCGCCGCTGCATGCCGGTACGGTCAGCGAGGCCGACACCCTGCCGGCCTCGCGGTTCGCCGTCATCGGGGCCGAGGCCGAGATCGCCTACCGGCTCGGCCGCGACCTCCCGCCGGAGGGCGGACCCTACGACCGCGAGACAGTGCTGGCGGCGGTCGCGGCCCTGCACCCGGTGATCGAGATCGCCGACACCCGCTTCTCGGCCTTCGGCGCCGCCGACCCGCTGAGCCAGCGCGCCGACCAGCAGAACCACGGCGCCCTGGTGATCGGCCCGGCCCTGGCCGAGTGGCGCGGCCTCGACCCGCAGACCCAGCCGGTGCGGCTGCGGATCGACGGCCGGGTCGTCCACGACGGCGTCGGCGGCAACGTGGCGGGCGATCCGGTGCGGCTCCTGGTCTGGCTCGCCAACGAGGGCGCGGCCTCCCTCGGCGGGCTGAAGGCAGGTCAGGTCGTCACCACCGGGTCGTGCATCGGCACGATCTTCGTCGATCCCGGCGCGAGGATCGAGGCCGAGATGCCGGGTCTCGGTGAGGTCGCCGTGACGGTGACGGCGTGACGGCCTGCCGCGCCGTCAGCCGAGCAGTTCGGTCAGCCGGGCGCGGGCGCGGTTGATGCGGCTCTTCACGGTGCCGACCCGGCACGCCATCGCGACCGCGATGTCCTCGTAGGACAGGTCGTGCACCGCCGAGAGCAGCAGCGCCTCGCGCTGGTCGGGCCCGAGCCGGTCGAGGGCGTCCTGCATCGCCAGCAGGTCGAGATTGGCCTCCTGGGCCGGCAGGGCGATCAGCCGGGCGGCGTGCACGCCGTCGGAATCCGCCACCTCGCGGGTCCGCTTCTGATACTCGGAATAGAAGCTGTTGCGCAGGATCGTGTAGAGCCACGCGTCGAGGTTGGTGCCGGGCTCGAACCGGGCCCGGTTCTGCCACGCCTTCAGCAGGGTCTCCTGCACGAGGTCGTCGGCGCGGCTCGGATCGTGCGCGAGGGTCAGGGCGCGCCGGCGCAGGCGCGGCGCCGCGTCGAGCAGGTCGCGCCCGAAGGCGTCGGCGTCGCCCTCCGCGAGGCCGGCCAGCGCCGCCGTCAGCCGCTCCAGCACCGCCCCGAGGCCCGACGACAGCGGCACCGCCTCGATCGCCCCGTAGGCTGCCCGCAAATGGGCGGCGAGGTGCATCTGGATCCCGCCGGGCAGGCCAGGCCGCGGATCCGGCAGGGGATCCTGCGGATCGGCCGATGGGGAGGCGGGGAGAGGGCGTGCCATGGCGAAGTCCGGTGGGGGGCGGGCTTTCGCACTTCGCGCCGGGCCGGACAATCGGCCGAACGCACTAATTCGGCTGGTGCGGGCGCACCAGATCGAGCCTTGCCGTTACGGCATCCCGGCTGGTCCCGTCCGGGTCCCGCCGGAGCGAGAGGGCGAGCGGAATCGCCGGCACGCACAGGGCCGCCATGACCCAGAACGCGCCCGGGCCGAGGGCGGCGTAGAGGGCGCCCGCGGCCAGCGTCAGCCCGGCGGCGGCCAGCCCGAGGCCGACGCTGCCGTAGAGGGTCAGGGCCGTGGCGGCGAGGTGGGGCGGGACGGTGTCGGCGATCCGGCGCAGGCAGGCGAGGTGCAGGAGCGCGAAGGTGGCGCCGTGCAGGGCCTGGGCGGCCGCGACCGCCGGCAGCGCGGCGGTCAGGGCCATGACCGACCAGCGCAGGATCCCGGCCGCCGCCGCGAGCGCCAGCGCCCGGCCGGGGCCGAGCCGGTCGAGCAGGGGCGGCCCGAGGACGAGGAACACCGCGACCTCGGCGGCGACCGCCTCGGCCCAGAGCAGGCCGATCCAGGCCGGGCTCACCCCGGCCTCGCGCCAGCGGATCACCGCGAAGGCGTCGTGGACCGCGTGGCTGCCGATCACCAGGGCGGCGGCGAGCACGAGGCGCAGGAACCCGCCCGAGCGCAGCAGGCGCACGGCGGCGGTGCCGACCTGCCCGGCCACGAGGCCGGCGGCGAGGCTCGCGGCGATGAAGGCGGCAGAACCGGCCCCGCGCAGGTGGCCGTAGGCGAAGCGGCCCGCGGCCGCCGCCGGCAGCGCCAGGGCGTCGGCGAGGGGCGCCAGCGGCGCCGAGGCCGCCGCGTAGAGGATCCCGACCGCGAGCAGGGCGGGAAAGCCGTGCCCGGCCAGGAACGCGAGGGTCGCGCCGGCGGTGAGCACCCCGCAGGCGGCGAGGACGCCCCGCCCCGCCCCGCGCCGGTCGGCGAGGCGCCCGGCAAGGGGCCCGGCGAGCAGCCGCACTCCTGTACCGGCGGCGAGCACGAGGCCGATCGCCCGGGGGTCGAGCCCGCGCTCGGCCAGGAAGGCGGGCAGGAACGGCGACACCATCCCGTAGCCGCCGTAGAGCCCGGCGAAGGCGAGGAGGAAGCGCGGCGGCATCGGCGGCTCCGGCGGCCGCCGGAGGCGCGGCGTCCCGCCGGAGGGGCGACCCGCCGGCGGGAGGAAGCCTACAGCAGCCCGGCCCCGGGCGGGTGCTCCCGCCCGGTTTCGGACGAGACGGCGGCGCCGAGGCCGAGCACGAGGGCGACGGACCCGGCGAGGGCGAGGGAGAGCGCGGCGATGAACATGACGCCACTCTCGCCACGGCGTGCTTAACGCGAGCTTGACGCGGGAGCCGCGGGATGTGGTGAATGGGGGAAGAACCCCGGCATCCACAGGCTTCGGCGCGCCGCCGCCGGAGGCCACGCCGGCGCCATTTTCGGAGGAACCGCCATGGAGTACCGCACGCTCGGCCGATCGGGCCTGAAGGTGTCGCCGCTATGCCTCGGCACGATGATGTTCGGCGGCCAGACCCCCGACGACGAGGCGGCGCGGATCGTCGCCGACGCGCGCGACCAGGGCCTCAACTTCATCGACACCGCGGACGTCTACAACGACGGCCGCTCGGAGGAGGTGGTCGGCCGCGCCATCGCGGCGGAGCGCGACGCCTGGGTCGTCGCCACCAAGGTGGCGAACGCGATGGGGCCGGGGCCGAACGACCGCGGCCTGTCGCGCGGCCACGTCCTGCGCGCCTGCGAGGCGAGCCTGAAGCGCCTCGGCACCGATCGGATCGACCTGTACTACCTGCACAAGGAGGACCACGCGACGCCGCTCGACGAGACGGTGCGGGCGCTGGAGCACCTGGTCCGGGCCGGCAAGGTCCTGCATGTCGGGGTCTCCAACCACCGGGCGTGGCGGGTGGCGGAGATCTGCCGGCTGTGCGACGAGGCCGGCATCGACCGGCCGGTGGCGAGCCAGCCGTACTACAACGCCCTCAACCGGATGCCGGAGGTCGAGCACCTGCCGGCCTGCGCCCATTTCGGCCTCGGGGTGGTGCCCTACTCGCCCCTCGCCCGCGGCGTGCTGACCGCCAAGTACCGGCCGGGCGAGGCGCCGCCGGAGGGCACCCGGGCCGGGCGCGGCGACACCCGGATGATGCAGACCGAGTGGCGGCCCGAGAGCCTCGCCATCGCGCAGGAGATCCGCGCCCATGCCGAGGCCCGCGGCGCCAGCCCGGGCGACTTCGCGGTGGCCTGGGTGCTCAACAACCGCGCGGTGACCTCGGTCATCGCCGGTCCGCGCACCTTCGCGCAGTGGCAGGCCTATGCCGGGGCGCTGGCCTACCGCTTCACCGCCGAGGACGAGGCCCTGGTCGACCGCCTCGTCCCGGCCGGGCATCCCTCGACGCCGGGCTTCAACGATCCGGCCTATCCCCTCGAGGGGCGGTCGACCTGGACGGGGGCGTGACCGCGCCCCTGCGACTGGCATGTGGACGGCGGTGCCTCGGGCGCGATTTTTCCCTTTGGAACGCCCTGGGCACGGCTTAGTTGTTGGTGCTACGCGTTCTGATGTGGCGGTCGCCCGTTTTCCGGGGCCGCGGACCAAGTGTCGGAGGAACCCCGATGGCGACGAAGACGACCAAGAAAGAGGCGCCGAAGGCCGACGAGACCGAAGGCAAGGCGAAGGCCAAGAAGGTCGCGGCGCCGAAGTCCGGCGACAAGCCGAACGCCCTTCAGAAGCCGCTGCAGCCGACCCCCGAGCTCGCCGCCATCGTCGGCTCCAGCCCGCTGCCGCGGGGCGAGGTCGTCAGCAAGGTCTGGGACTACATCCGCAAGCACAACCTGCAGAACCCCGAGAACAAGCGCGAGATCCTCGCCGACGATCACCTCAAGAAGGTGTTCGGCAAGGACAAGGCGACGATGTTCGAGATGAACAAGTACCTCGCCCAGCACCTGAAGTAGGCGCCGGCGACGCCGGACGCCGCCGTCACGGCCGCGTCCGCCGCCCGACCCGCAGCGTGCTCGCCAGCGCCCCGACCCCCGACAGGGCGGCGGCGAGCCACAGGGCGGTGATCGTGCCGGCGGTGTGGGCGAGGCCGAAGATCACCGCCACCACCGCCGCCCCGAGCGACTGGCCGAGCAGGCGCGCGGTCGATTGCATGCCGCTGGCGCCGCCGCTGCGCTCGCGCGGGGCGCTGGTGATGATGACCTTGTTGTTGGGCGCCTGGAACAGCCCGAAGCCGAGGCCGCAGACGGTCAGGCGCCAGGCGATGGCGGCGGTCGAGGGATCGGGCGGCAGTGTCGCCATCAGGGCCAGCCCCACCGCCAGCACCGCGAGCCCGATGCCGCCGAGCAGGCCCGGCGGGTAGCGGTCGGCGAGGCGCCCGGAGATCGGCGCGACGACCGCGATGGCGATCGGCCACGGCGTCATCAGGAAGCCGGTCTCGATGCTGGAGCGGTGCAGCACGTCCTGGAAGTAGAACGGCAGCGCGACGTAGGCCATCATCTGGGCCGAGAAGGCGCAGACCGACGACACCATCGACAGGGCGAAGACCCGGATCCGCAAGAGGTCGACCGGCAGCAGCGGCGCCGGCAGCCGGAGCTGGGTCCACACGAAGGCGGTCCCGACCCCGAGGGCGCCGGCGAGCGCCGCGACGGCGAGCCGCTGCCCGGCCGGGTCGCCGAGCCCGTCGACCCCGGTGATGAGCAGGCAGAAGAACACCGCGTTGAGCACGGCGCTGAGGCCGTCGAAGCGCGCGCCGCTCAGCGGCGTCGCCGGCAGGGTGCGGGCCGCCACCAGCAGGGCCGCGACGCCGAGGGGCCCGTTGACGAGGAACAGCCACGGCCAGGACGCCACGGCGAGAATCGCCGAGGCGACGGTCGGCCCGGCCGCCGAGGCGATCGCCACCATGAGCGCGACGGTGCCGACGCCCTGCCCGATCATCCGCGCCGGATAGATGAAGCGCACGAGCGCGATGTTGACGCTCATGATGCCGGCCGCCCCGAGCCCCTGGGCGATGCGCGCGGCGACCAGCACCTCGAGGGAGCCGGTGAGCGCGCAGGCGAGCGAGGCCACGGTGAACAGGGCCAGCCCGCCGATATAGACCCGCTTGTAGCCGACGATATCGCCGAGGGAGGCGAGCGGCAGCAGCGCCGCGGTGACGGCGAGCTGGTAGCCGTTGGTGACGAAGATCGCGGCGCCGGGCGACACCCCGAGGTCGCGGGCGATGACCGGCAGGGCGACGTTGACGATCGCCCCGTCGAGCACCGCCATGGTCATGGCGATGCCGATCGCCAGCATCGCCCACAGCCGCTCCGCCACCGGCAGCCCGTCGGCCACCTCCGGCCGCACCCCGGCTCCGCTCGTCATCCCGGCCGTCCTCCCGCGTCACGCGGGTGCGTATCGCATCGGGTCGGCGCGTGCACCGTCCCGCGGGAGCGGGGGCGCTCTGCGCCCGGGGCACGGTTGCGCCCTGGCGCGAGGCAGGGCCCCGAGCGACCGGCAGGATCCGCCGGCCCGGGCGCAGGAGGAGCGGGTCCGGACCACCTCCTCGCTCGCGGGGCGCCGTCACCGCTCACGACGGACGACGGCTTGCCCCGGGATCAGGCCGGACGAGCCTGCCCCGACACGGGATCGTCACGGCCCACGGTGCAACCCGGCCCCGCCCGGCTTCCGCCCCGCCCCGAGCCACCGCAGATCCGCCCGCGTCAGCCCCACATCCCGCAGCAGGCGGGCGTCGAGACCCTCCAGATGGTCCCGGTCGCGCCGGCAGCGCAGCCAGCGGCGCCAGAACGGCTCGCCGGGCGGGCCGGGGAGGGGAAGTGCGGGGGGTGTCGGCGGCGCCATGCGGGGCTCCTCGTCGTCCGGTCGGGACGGGAGCCTCGCCGAAGGAGCCGCCGCGACGGTTCGGGCGTGGCCGAAGCATCGGCGGTCCGGCTCGGGTAGAAGGGTGCGGCCCGCCCCGGGAGCGCCGCCATGACCACCACCGCCGCCTTCGCGCAGATCGCCGCCCTGATGGGCGACCCGGCCCGCGCCGGGATGCTGGACGCCCTGCTCGACGGCCGGGCGCTGACCGCGGCGGAACTCGCCCGCGCCGCCGGGGTCACGCCGCAGACGGCGAGCAGCCACCTCGCCCGGCTGTCGGAGGCCGGGCTGCTCGCGGTCGAGCGGCAGGGGCGGCACCGCTACCACCGCCTCGCCTCGCCGTCGGTGGCGCGGATGATGGAGAGCGTGATGGCGGTGGCGGCCGACCGCCCGCCGCCGCGCCGCCCGGCGACCGGCCCGCGGGACCGGCGCCTGCGCCACGCCCGTACCTGCTACGACCACCTCGCGGGCCATGTCGCGGTGGCGATGGCGGACGCGATGGTGGCGCGCGGCCAGATCGACCTCGCGCCGGACGGCGGCGCCCTGACGCCGGAGGGCGCGGCCTTCCTGCGCGACCTCGGCATCGACCTCGACCGGTCGGCCGGCGGGCGGCGGGTGTTCTGCCGGCCCTGCCTCGACTGGAGCGAGCGCCGGCCGCACATCGCCGGGGTGCTCGGTGCCGCCCTGCTCGACGGCTTCCTCGCCCGCGGCTGGCTGCGCCGCCTGGAGCGCACCCGGGCGGTGGAGGTGACCCCGCCGGGGCGCCTCGCCCTCGCGCGCGCCTTCGGGATCCGCGACGGGGCGTGAGCCCCTATTCGACGACCAGCTTGTACGACTGGCCCGGCCGCACCCGGCTGCCGCGCTCCAGGCCGTTGAGCGCCTGGAACCGCTCCAGCGGGCGGTCGGGCACCACCATCCGGCGGGCGAAGTCCTCGGCGGTGTCGCCGGGCCCGGCGGTGACCACCTGGAGCCGCAGCGGCCTGAGGGCGCGCGCCTCCTCCGGGCCGACGGCGGCGAGGCTCGCCAGCCAGCGCCCAAAGGCCGGCTCCGGATCGACGCTGCCCTTGGCCGCCATGATCATCCGGAAGGTGTTGGTGCCGACCCGGATCGCCGCGAGGCGGAAGAACCACTCCTTGCCCCTCGACACCGCGGTCACGGCCGGGAAGCCGTTGACCATCCGGTTCTCGAAGCTGTCGGTCTCGATCGCGTCGTTCCAGGTCGCCTTCAGCACCTCCTCCAGCCCCTGGCCGGGATTGGTCTCGACGGCGTCGAACAGCAGGCGGCGGCTGCCCTCGGGGGTCGAGCCCAGGACCGCGCGGGCGGTGTTGTCGAGCGAAAAACCCTCCGGCGCCTCGAAGGCGATGCCGAGGCGGGGATGGATGAAGCGGTGGCCGCGGATCATGCCGTCGGCCGGATTGTCGCCGTAGGCGATGCCGTCGATCGCCGCGAGGTAGCGGGCGCGGTCGTCGGAGCCGAGGCCCGGCGCGCCGATGCGCCGGGCCGCCTGCGTCACCTGGACGATGCGCTCGGGGGTGCCCGGATGGGTCGCCAGCAGGTCGGGCTCGGCCCCGCCGGCGCCGCCGGCCCGCAGCGCCGTCGCCCGGTTGAGGGCGGTGAGGAAGCGCGAGGCGCCGAACGGGTCGTAGCCCGCCCGCGCCAGGGTGCGGACGCCGGCCTGATCGGCCTCGAATTCCTGGGCGCGGGAGAACCGCGCCAGCACGAAGCGCGACTGGTCCTGGAGCTGGGCCCCGGTCGAGGGGTCCTTCAGCACGTCGGCCACGACCTTGCTCACCAGTTCGGAGCGCAGGGCCATCTCGGTGCGGGCGCTGGCGTGGCGCAGGGTGACGTGGGCGATCTCGTGCGCCAGCACCGCGGCGAGTTCCGAGGTGTCGGAGGCGAGCGCCAGCAGGCCGCGGGTGGCGTAGAGGTGGCCGTTGGGCAGAGCGAAGGCGTTCGGCACCGGCGAATCGAGCAGCGTCACCGCGTAGGTCTCGTCCGGGCGCTCGGTGGCGCGCACGAGGCGGTCGGTGACCTCGGTGAGCAGCCGCAGGGCGGCCGGCGCCTTGTACTCGCCGCCGAACGAGGCGACGAGCTTGGCGTGGTCGGCATCGGCCGCCGGCCGCTCGCGCCCGGTGGTGCGCGGCGCCTCGGACGGCACCGCGACCGCCACCGGCGCCAGCGGGGCGCCCTGGTCGCCGGCGCAGGCGGCCAGAAGCACCGCCAGGACGGGCGGCACCAGCGAGGCTGGCGCCAGCCTCGCTGGTGCCGGCAGGATGCGCGGGAAGGGCCGGTCCATCGCGATACGTCAGCGCCGCTGCGCCTGCTCCTCGTCCAGCAACTCGATCATCTCGGCCGCCCCCAGGTCGAGGACCGGCCCGCGCCACAGTTCGACGGTGCCGCGTGCCCGCACCCGGCGCCCCCGGAGCGCGGCCGCAGTCAAACCACGTCCGGCCAGGATCCGCCAAGTGCGCTTTTGCATCGTGACGGAGAGACCGTCCTCGCCGAAGGGGGCGAAGTTGAGATAGGTGCGCCGCTCGCGCTCGCCGACGCTGCGCACCCGGCCCTCGACGACCACGAATCGCCCGGCCGCGGCGGCGATTCGCGCGGCGTCGTCCGCCGGCAGCACGGCGGTCGCCGCCCACAGCCCCCTCCCCTGCCGCCGCGCCGCGGCCTCGATCGCCAGCAGGCCCGGCCGGCACAGGGCGTCGGCCTCGCCGGCATCGACCACCGCCAGCCCCGCCGCCACGAGGCCGCCGGCGAGGTCGACCGGCTCGCCCGCGTCCGCCGTCGCGGCGTCGAGGGCGATCCGGCCCCAGCGGTCCGGCACGGTGGCCTCCCGGGTCGCCAGCGCCCGGCCGCGCAGGGCGAGCAGCCACGCGCGCGCCGCCGCCGCGAGAGCCGGGTCGTCGGGGAGGCGCAGGCCGTCGAGCCGCCCGCGCCGCCCCGATTCGAGGGCGAGGTCGCCGTGGCCGTCGACGGCGACGAGCCGGTCCTGCCGGGCGGCCCTCTGGGCGCAGGGCCCCGACGCGCGAGGGGTCTGGGCCTGCGCCGCCCCGGCGAGCAGGCAGGCCGCCGCGATGGATGCCACCCGTCCGGTCCCCGCCATCGGTCGCCTCCCGTCATGACCCAAGGTTAGCGCGAATCCGGCCGACGGTCGCGGGCCGGACGGCGCGGATCACGCGCCTTGATTTCCCGTCCGGCTTCGCGGCAAGACCGCGGGGCGCTTGCCATGAGCGGGAGACCCAGATGGAAGAGCTTGTTGCCCGGGTGACGCAGGCCACGGGACTGGACGCGACCACGGCCCAGAAGGCGATCGGGCTCATCCTGGCCTTCCTGCAGAAGGAGGGACCCCAGGCCGAGGTGCAGCAGCTCATCGCCGCGATGCCCGGCGCCGAGGCGGCGATCGCCCAGTCCGGCGACGGCGGCCCCGGCGAGGGCGGCGGCGGGCTGATGGGCATGCTCGGCGGCATGATGGGCGGCGGCGTGATGGCGCTCGGCCAGAAGCTGATGTCGGCCGGCGTGCCGATGGGCCAGATGCAGCCCCTCGGCCGCGAGCTGTTCGCCTACGGCCGCGAGAAGGCCGGCGAGGACGTGATGGGGCCGATCGTCGGCTCGATCCCGGGCCTGAGCCAGTTCGTGTGATCCTCCGGGGATCGCCGGAAGCGATCCACCGGACGCCGAACGACCCGCGCCGGTGCCCCGGCGCGGAGTGTCACAAAACCGTGCCCGCCCGCGTGGTTCTGTCGCCGTGATCGCGGCGGGCCTGTCCTCACGGCCGCACCCCTCGACGCCGCCCGGGATGCCAGACCATGGTTCCGTTCCTCACCCCCGGCGACGCGCACGCGCCGTTCTCGCGCCTGTTTCCGCGGCCGGGATCCGGCGAGGGCATCCTGCTGCGTCCGCCGGCCGCGCCGGCGCGGCTGTTTCCGCGGCTCAAGCGCCCGGACCTGCTCGGGCTCGACCCGGTGCTCGGCCGCATCGGCTCGCTCGAGGTGCGCCTCGCCACCCGGCCCCGGGAGGTCAAGCGGGCCCAGCGCCTGCGCTACCGGGTGTTCTACGAGGAGATGGCCGCGGTCCCGACCGGCCTCGCGATGCTCAAGCGCCGGGACGTCGACGAGTACGACGCGGTCTGCGACCACCTGCTGGTCATCGACCACGCGGCGACCGAGGCCAAGCCCTTCGCCCAACCCTTCGCCAAGCCGTTCCGCAAGCCGCGGCCGATGATCGTCGGCACCTACCGGCTCCTGCGCCAGGACCAGGCCGACCGGAATTTCGGCTTCTACAGCGCCGGCGAGTACGACATCGCCCCGGTGCTGGCGGCCAACCGCGGCAAGCGCGTGCTGGAACTCGGCCGCTCCTGCGTGCTCAAGCCCTACCGCACCAAGCGCACGGTCGAGCTCCTGTGGCACGGCATCTGGACCTACGTGCTGCACCATCGCATCGACGCGATGTTCGGCTGCGCCAGCCTGGAAGGAACGGACCCCGACCGGCTCGCCCTGCCGCTGAGCTTCCTGCATCACTACGCCCGCGCCCCCGAGGCGTGGCGCGCCCGCGCCCTGCCGGAGCGCCACGTCGCGATGGACCGCCTCGACCGCGGGGCGATCGACCCGCGCATGGCGCTCCAGTCGCTGCCGCCGCTGATCAAGGGCTACCTGCGCGTCGGCGCCACCTTCGGCGACGGCGCGGTGGTGGACCGGCAGTTCGGCACCACCGACGTGTTCGTGGTGCTGCCGGTCGAGGCGATCGCGCCGCGCTACGTCGGGCATTTCGGCGCGAGCGCCGACCGGCACGCGGCCTGAGCGCGGCGACTACAACGCCTCGCCGCGCATCAGCCGCGGCGGGGTGCCGCGCAGGCCGGCGGCCTCGCGCACGAACAGGCGCTTGAGGCCGGGCAGGCGGTCGACGAGGCCGAGGCCGACGTCGCGGGCGAGGCGCACCGGCAGGGCGTCGGTGGAGAAAAGGCGGTTGAGCCCGTCGGTCGCCGCGCCCATCGCCAGGGCGTCGAAGCGGCGGGCGCGCTCGTAATCCTCGCGCACGTCCGGGCTGCCCGGATCGAGACCGAGGCGCAGGGCGTCGGCGAGGATCTCGGCGAGCGCGGCGGCGCTGCGCAGGCCGAGATTGAGGCCCTGGCCGGCGATCGGGTGGACGACGTGGGCGGCGTCGCCGAGCAGCAGCAGCCGCGGCGCGCCGAAGCGGCGGGCGATGCCGAAGGCGAGCGGATGGGCGTGGGGCGCGTCCTCGAGGGCGAGCCGCCCGAGCACCGGGCCGAAGCGCCGCTCGACCTCGCGCAGCACCTCGTCGGGGCCGCCACCGAGGAGTGCGGGCAGGTCGGCCCGCCGCTCGGTCCAGACGATCGACGAGCGGTGGCCGAGCGACCCGCCGGGGACGAGCGGCAGGGTCGCGAACGGGCCCGACGGCAGGAAGTGCTCGTAGGCCCTGCCCTCGTGGTCGCGCTCGTGCGCCACCGTCGCGACGACGCCCGATTGCGGATAGGACCAGCCGACCCAGCCGATGCCGGCCGCCTCGCGCAGGCGCGAGCGGGCGCCGTCCGCCGCGACCACGAGGGCGGCGCGCAGGGCCCGCCCGTCGGCGAGCGTCGCGGTGATGCCGGCGGCATCCGCCCGCGCGGACGAGACCGGGACCGGTTCGAGGGCGACACCGGCCGCCGCGCAGGCGTGGCGCAGGGCGTCGAGCAGGCCCGGCCCCTCGATCATGTGGGCGAAGGGCTCGCCCGCCTCGACCTCGCCGCCGAAGGTGAGGAAGACCGGCCGCACCGGGTCGGCGACGCGGCTGTCGGTGATGACCATCTCGCGGATGACCTGGGCGCGGGGCGCCACCGTCTCCCACACGCCGAGGCGTCCCAGCATCCGCCGGGCGCCGGCCGCCACCGCGTAGGCGCGGTTCGGCCCCGGCCCGCTGCGGGCGAAGGCGGGGTCGCAGACCGTGAGCCCGACCGCCTCGCCGAGCGCCTGCCGCAGGGCCAGCGCGAGGGACAGCCCGGGCAGGCCGCCGCCCGCCACGATGATCTCCCGCGCCGGCCGAGTCCGCCCCACCATGTTCCCTCCGGTTCCGTGCCGCACCTTGCGGTGCCGTCGGCATAGCACGGCGCCGCGCCGTCCGGGCCGTCGGCTTGACGCATCGCGGCCCCCCGCTCCAGATCGGCGCAGGGTACGGTGCGGCGCACACGGGAGACCACGCAGTGAAGGCGGTCGACGAACTTCTCGCCATCCTCGATCTGGAGCAGCTGGAGCAGAACCTGTTCCGCGGCCGCTCGCCGAAGGACCGCTGGCAGCGGGTGTTCGGCGGCCAGGTCATCGGGCAGGCCCTCGTCGCCGCCACCCGCACGGTCGCGCCGGAGCGCCGGCCGCACTCGCTGCACGGCTACTTCCTGCTCGGCGGCGACCCGAAGGTGCCGATCGTCTACGAGGTCGACCGCATCCGCGACGGCCGCAGCTTCACCACCCGCCGCGTCGTCGCGATCCAGCACGGCCGGGCGATCTTCTCGATGTCGGCCTCGTTCCACCTCGAGGAGCCCGGCCTCGCCCACCAGATGCCGATGCCGGCGGTGCCGACGCCCGAGGAGCTGGAGGGCGAGACCGCCCTGAAGGCGACGATGATGGCGCGGATGCCCGACCCGGTGCGGGCGTATTTCGAGCGCGAGCGGCCGATCGAGCTGCGCCCGGTCGAGATCGAGCGCTACGCCTCGCCGGAGAAGCGCGACCCGCGCTTCCACGTCTGGATCCGGGCGACCGCGCCGCTGCCCGACGACCCGGCGGTGCACCAGAGCATCCTCGCCTACGCCTCCGACATGACGCTGCTCGACACCTCGCTCATCGCCCACGGCCGCACGGTGTTCGAGAGCGCGATCCAGCCGGCGAGCCTCGACCACGCCCTGTGGTTCCACCGCCCGTTCCGCGCCGACGAGTGGCTGCTCTACGCGCAGGACAGCCCGAGCGCCTCGGGCGCCCGCGGCTTCTCGCGCGGGCTGATCTTCACCCGCGACGGCACCCTCGTGGCTTCCGTGACACAGGAGGGCATGATCCGCGAGCGGCGCGAGGCCCCGCCGGAGCCGTGAACTCCCGTCCGTGCCGCCAATCTGCCCACTCGTTATTCAAATGATGAATTTCTGACCGATTTTGCCTGCCCGGACGGCGTCTTTCTCCGCAAACGGCCCAGGAACCGGGCAGGCCATCGATCTCCTTCGGAACGGGCCCTGGCACAGTCCTTGATACGGGCGCCGCATCGGTGGCGCGCTGTCCGGGCGTTGCGCCGAACCACGAGCCGCCGCGCGACCGCGCGGGCAGCCCGGGCCAATCCGAAAGGGGGCACGACCCATGAAGATCGTCATGGCCATCATCAAGCCGTTCAAGCTGGAGGAGGTGCGCGACGCCCTGACCAGCATTGGCGTGCACGGCCTGACCGTGACCGAAGTGAAGGGCTACGGACGGCAGAAGGGACACACCGAGATCTACCGCGGCGCCGAGTACGCCGTGAGCTTCCTGCCGAAGCTCAAGATCGAGGTCGCGGTCGCCGTCGACCTCGTCAGCAACGTCGTCGACGCCATTGCGGCGGCCGCCCGCACCGGCCAGATCGGCGACGGCAAGATCTTCGTCCTTCCGCTGGAGAAGGCCGTCCGCATCCGCACCGGCGAGACCGACGCCGACGCCCTGTGATCCGCGGCGCCGGTGATCCCGGCGCGCTCCCCAACCCCCGTCAAGACCCTCTCGGGAGTTCCGTTCCCATGAAGCTTCGTCACCTCCTGGCTGCCGGACTGGGAGGCGCCGTCCTGGCGCTGGCCCTGGTCGAGCCGTCCCTGGCGCAGACGCCGACCGTGGAGGCACCGGCCGCCGCCGCGGCGGCGGCGCCGGTGCCCAACAAGGGCGACACCGCCTGGATGCTGATCTCGACGGCGCTCGTGCTGATGATGTCGGTGCCCGGCCTCGCCCTGTTCTACGGCGGGCTGGTGCGCACCAAGAACATGCTGTCGCTGCTGACCCAGGTCTTCGCCATCGTCAGCGTCGCCGCCCTGCTCTGGGTGTTCTACGGCTACAGCCTCTCCTTCACCAACGGCGGCGGCATCAACGACTTCGTCGGCGGGTTCTCGAAGGCGTTCCTGAAGGGCGTCGACGCCAACTCCACGGTCGCCACCTTCTCCAACGGCGTCGTCATCCCCGAATACGTCTATCTGTGCTTCCAGATGACGTTCGCGATGATCACCCCGGCACTCATCGTCGGCGCCTTCGCCGAGCGGATGAAGTTCTCGGCCCTGCTGCTGTTCAGCGTGCTGTGGCTGACCTTCATCTACTTCCCGATGGCGCACATGGTCTGGTACTGGGGCGGTCCCGATGCGGTCGGCAACGCCGCCAAGGCGCTCGCCGCGGCGACCGACGAGGCCTCCAAGAAGGCGGCCCAGGACGCGCTGGACGCCGTCAACGCCGATGCCGGCCTGCTGTTCAAGTGGGGCGCCCTCGACTTCGCCGGCGGCACCGTGGTGCACATCAACGCGGGCATCGCCGGCATCGTCGGCTGCCTGCTGATCGGCAAGCGCATCGGCTACGGCCGCGACCTGCTCGCCCCGCACTCGCTGACCATGACGATGATCGGCGCCTCGCTGCTGTGGGTAGGCTGGTTCGGCTTCAACGCCGGCTCGAACCTCGAGGCCAACGGCTCGGCGGCGCTCGCCATGCTCAACACCTTCGTGGCCACCGCCGCGGCGGCCGTGTCCTGGCTGTTCGTGGAATGGGCCGCCAAGGGCAAGCCGTCGCTGCTCGGCATGCTGTCGGGCGCGGTCGCCGGCCTCGTCGCCGTCACCCCGGCCTGCGGCTTCGCCGGCCCGATGGGCTCGATCGTCCTCGGCCTCGTCGCCGGCGCGGTCTGCTTCGTGATGTGCTCCACGGTCAAGAACGCCATCGGGTACGACGACTCCCTCGACGTGTTCGGCGTGCACTGCGTCGGCGGCATCATCGGGGCGCTGGCCACCGGCATCCTGGTCAACCCGGCTCTCGGCGGCGTCGGCGTCCCCGACTACGCGACGAAGCCCGGCGAGCTCGTCGCCGCCGCCTACGAGTTCGGCCCGGCCTTCCTGGCCCAGGCCAAGGCGGTCGGCTTCACGGTCCTGTGGTCCGGCATCGGCTCGGCGATCCTGTTCAAGCTGGTCGACGTGCTGATCGGCCTGCGGGTGACCGCCGACGAGGAGCGCGAAGGCCTCGACGTCGCCGATCACGGCGAGCGCGCCTACAACTACTGATCGACGCCTCTCCCCCAGCGTCAGCGGGCTCCGGTGCTACGGCACCGGGGCCCTTTTTGTTGCCCGATTCGGCAGGCGGAGCCCCGGCGCCTCCCGGGACGGCACTCTCACGCCCGAAGGTCCCGCCGGGACCCCGCGAAAACTGTGGCAACACTGCAACGTTTTTGCGGTGCGAACACGGACGGGGCGAAAATGCCTATCAAATGGGCAAATGCTCGAAAGTTAGTTTTGCTCGAAACGGCGGATTTCGCCACCTTGGCCGGAAAGCAAGATGGGGCCTTCCAAGATGAGTCAGCGGTTTTTCCTGAAGGGTGCAGTCGCGGCGGTGGCCGCCACCCTGAGCTTCGGTCCGGTTCTGGCGGCAGACCTCTCGACGGCCCCCAAGGTGATGCCGGCCGAGGCGAAGGCGCCGGATCCGATCATCGGCTTCTCGTGGTACTCGCAATACGCCACGGACTACAACTTCCGCGGCGTGTCGCAGTCGAACCTGCAGGGCAGCTACCAGACCTTCTTCGAGGCGCAGTTCTTCAACAACTTCGCCTATGCCGGATTCTACACCTGGCAGACCCGCCTGCCGACGCGACCCGACTTCGAGTTCGACCTCGTCGCCGGTATCCGGCCGACCTTCGACAAGCTGTCGTTCGACCTCGGCGTGATCTACTACTTCTACCCCAACGAGCAGCGCCTGTTCAACGCGGCCGGCGCCCCGCTGACCACCGCCAACACCGACTTCATCGAATACGCCGGCAAGGCGCTGTTCCAGGCGACGCCGGAACTGGCGATCGGCGCCAACGTGTTCTTCGCGCCGAACTACCTCGGCCAGCACACGAACGGCACCTACACCTCGGGCACCATCGCCTACACCCTGCCGGCCTCGTGGTTCTCGTTCCTGCCGGAGGCTTATGCCGGCGGCTTCTCGTTCTCGGGCGAGGGCGGCCACTACTTCCTCGGCGCGGCCAAGACCTCGGCGACCGGCTTCAACGCCGACATCAACCGCTTCGCCAGCTTCAACCTGCCGAGCTACAACTACGGCAACGTCGGCGTGTCCTGGTCGTACAAGAACCTGCTGGTCGATTTCCGCTTCCACACCACCGACCTGACGCCATCGCAGTGCTTCGCCCTCACCGGCGACTTCCGCGGCAACATCAACGGCGGCACCTCGCGCTGGTGCGGCGACGCCTTCATCGGCTCGATCCGCTGGCAGGCCTCGACCGCCAATCCGGGCGTCTACGCCGAGCCGGGCGGCCTGTTCAACTTCTTCAAGTAACCGGGCCGGGCTTTACGCCCGATCCCGCGACCGACGCGAAGCCCCGGAGCGATCCGGGGCTTTCGTCGTTCGGCTTCCCGGCCGCCGCGCCGGCCCCTACAGTCGCGCCCGCGCAGCCGGCCGGGGAGAACGACGTGGGCGACGAAAACGGGTTTCCGGCGGGAGAAGAGCGCGTCCGGGCGAGCTTCGCTAGGCAGGGGCTGATGCGGACGCTCGGGGCGACCCTCGGCACGGTGGCGCCGGGGTCGGTGGAGATCGCCCTCGCGCCGGGCCCCGCGGTCTCGCAGCAGCACGGCTTCGTCCATGCCGGCGCGGTGAGCGCCATCGCCGACAGCGCCGCCGGCTACGCCGCGCTGAGCCTGATGCCGCCGGGCGCCGGCGTGCTGACCACCGAGTTCAAGATCAACCTCGTGGCCCCCGCCGCCGGCGACCGCCTCGTCGCCCGCGGCCGGGTGGTGAAGGCCGGCCGCACCCTCACCCTGGCCCAGGCCGAGGTGTTTTCCGAGCGCGACGGCGCCGAGCGGCTGGTCGCCCTGCTCACCGCGACGCTGATGACGGTGCAGGGGCGCGACGGGATCGGGGATTAGCCTCCCGCCCCGCGCCCGCTCAGCGGGTTGTCCGGGTCCCAGCCGTAGCGCAGGGTCTCGAAGCGCAGCGAGCGGGCGTCGACCATCAGCAGCCGGCCGACGAGGCTGTCGCCGAAGCCGGTCAGGGCGCGGATCACCTCCAGCGCCATCAGCGAGCCCATCAGGCCGGCCAGCGCCCCGAGCACCCCGGCCTCGGCGCAGGTCGGGACCGAGCCGGCCGGGGGCGGGTTCGGAAACAGGCAGCGATAGGTCGGGTTCGGCCGCCCGTCGGCGCCGGTCTCGTGGGCGCGGATCGTGGTGAGCGAGCCGTCGAACTGGCCGAGCGCCGCCGTCACCAGCGGCCGCCCGGCCCGGTAGCAGGCATCCGACACCGCGTAGCGGGTGGAGAAGTTGTCGGAGCCGTCGGCGACGAGGTCGTAACCGGCGACCAGCGCCTCGGCGTTGCCGGCGTCGAGCCGCAGCGGGTGCGCCTCGACCCGGACGTGCGGGTTGAGCCGCGCCACCGCCTCGGCCGCGCTCTCGACCTTCGGCCGGCCGAGATCGGGCGTGCCGTGGATCACCTGCCGCTGGAGGTTCGACAGCGACACGGTGTCGTCGTCGACGATCCCGACCGTGCCGATCCCCGCCGCCGCGAGGTACTGGATCAGCGGCGCCCCGAGGCCGCCGGCCCCGATCACCAGCACCCGCGCCGCCTTGAGCCGGACCTGACCCGGGCCGCCGACCTCCCGCAGCACGATGTGGCGGGCGTAGCGCTCGATCTCGTCGGGGCTGAGACTGCTCATCGCCTCCGGATACGCGAGGCCGGCGGGCGGAGGAAGAGCATCGGCTTGCAACCCCGCCCCGCTTCGCTACCGGTGGGGCGACCGACCGCGACGAGACGAGCCCCGTGACCACCCTCCCCTCCCCGCTGGCCCTGGCCCGGGACCTGATCCGCTGCCCCTCCGTGACCCCGGCCGAGGGCGGCGCGCTCGCCTGCCTCGCCGGCCACCTCGCCGCGGCGGGGTTCTCGGTCGAGCGGCCGGTCTTCTCCGAGCCGGGCACCCCGGACGTCGAGAACCTCTACGCCCGGATCGGCCGCGCCGGCCCGTGCCTGCTGCTCGCCGGCCATACCGACGTGGTGCCGCCCGGCGAGACCGGCGCCTGGCGCCACGGCCCGTTCGACGGCGCGGTGGCGGACGGCGTGCTCTACGGTCGCGGCGCGGTCGACATGAAGGGCGGCATCGCCTGCCTGCTGGCGGCGGTGCTCGGCTTCCTCGCCGCCCGCGGGCCGGATTTCGGCGGTTCGATCGCCTTCCTCATCACCGGCGACGAGGAGGGCCCGGCGGTCAACGGCACCCCGAAGCTCCTCGACTGGGCGCTGGCGCGGGGCGAGCGCTTCGACCATTGCCTGCTCGGCGAGCCGACCAACCCCGACCGCCTCGGCGAGATGATCAAGATCGGCCGGCGCGGCTCGCTCACCGGCGACCTCACGGTCCACGGCATCCAGGGCCACGTCGCCTATCCCCACCGGGCCGACAACCCGATTCCGCACCTGCTGCGCCTCGCCGGCGCCTTGCTCGCCGCGCCCCTCGACGCGGGCACCGCGCATTTCGACGCCTCGAACCTCGAATTCACGACCCTCGACGTCGGCAACCCGTCGACCAACGTGATTCCGGCCAGCGCCCGCGGCACCTTCAATATCCGCTTCAACGACCTGTGGACGCTCGCATCGCTCGCCGACGAGCTGCGCCGGCGCCTCGCCGGAGCCGCGGACGGCGCCCGCTACGACCTCGCCCTGCGCCCGACCAACGCGGTCGCGTTCCTGACCCGACCCGACGCCTTCGTGGAGCGCGTCGCCGACGCCATCGCGGCCGAGACCGGCCTGCGCCCGGTCCTGTCCACCACCGGCGGCACCTCGGATGCGCGCTTCATCAAGGACGCCTGCCCGGTGATCGAGTTCGGCCTCGTCGGGCAGACCATGCACCAGATCGACGAATGCGTGCCGGTGGCCGATCTCGACCGGCTCGCGGCGATCTACCGGCGGGTGCTCGACGCCTATTTTCCGGCCGATGCTGCGCTGCAAAAACCCGCTTGACCAGTCTACGACGAAAGTTGAATCTCCTCCGACGAAGGCGGCTGGTCCGCCGATCGCCGGAGGCGTCATGCTCGTCACCGCCGAGGAAGTCGGCCGCTCCCTGCGGGGCGCCGCCGCGCTGCTGAACCGCCATCCCCAGGCCCTGCGCCTGTTCGACGTCAGCGAGCGCGGGTTCTGGCGCTCGTTCGGGGCGATCTGGCTCACCGCCCCGGCGATGGTGATCGCGCTGGCCCTGGAGCGGGGGCCCGGCACGCCGCTGCTGCGCCCCGATCACACCACCCTGGCGGTGCTGGCCGGCACGCTCGCGGCGTTCCTGGTGATTCCGGTGACGATGCTCGGCCTCGCCCGGCGCCTCGGCCTGACGCGGGCCTACGTGCCGTTCGTCATCGTCACCAACTGGACCCTGGCGCTCGCCCTGGCGGTGCTGTCGCTGCCGGGCTTCCTGCTGGTGCTCGGGCTGGCGACGCCGGGCCTCGCGGCGCTCTATGCCGCCGCCTTCGCGGTGATCCTGCTCCACATCCACGGCGTCGCGGTCCGCGCCACCCTGGGGCTGCCGGCCCCGGCCGCGTTCCTGGTCAGCCTCGCCTGCGGCCTTCTCGTCGCCGCGGTCGCCGCCGGAGCGCACGCGGCGGCGTAAGGCCGGCGCCTCAGAGGCGGCGGCCGCCGCGGGCCCGCCCGAGCAGCCCCGCCGCCAGCGTCAGCCCGATCCCGACGAGGCCGGCGGTCTTCATCGGGTTCAGCTTGGCCGGCTGCAGGCTCGCCCGGGTGTAGTAGCTCTTGCGCCGCACGAAGCCGGGCTGGTGGCCCTTCGCGGCGCCGTCGCCGACGGGGTCGCGCAGGGCACCCTCCGGGTCGCGCGGCGGCTCGCTGCGCTGCTGGAACGCGATGATCGCCGGCGCGAGCTTGTCGTAGGCCCCGGGCGCGAATTCCTTGAGGCCGACCAGCACCCTCCCGCCGCCGCCGACGAAGATGTCGCGCTGGGGATGCACCGCGGCGTGCAGGATCGCGTGCGCGACTTCCTCGGGCGGGTAGATCGGCGGCGGCAGGGTCGGCTCGCGGTCCATGTAGTTGCGCGCCCGCTGCGGCAGCGGCGTGTCGATCGAGGTCGGCTTGACCAGCGTCACGCTGATCGGCAGGCCGTCCTGCTCCAGTTCCATCCGCAGGGCGTCGGTAAAACCCTTCACCGCGTGCTTGCTGGCGCAGTACATGCCCTGGAACGGGAAGGCGAGGTCGGAGGCGACGCTGCCGACGTTGATGAGCGCCCCGCCGCGCTCCTTCAGGTACTCGACTGCGACCAGCGAACCGAACACCGTGCCCCACAGGTTGGTCTGGAGCAGGCGGGCGTGGTCCTCGTCGGTGACCTCGCGCAACGGCCCGTAGATGGTCAGGCCCGCGACGTTGACCCAGGTGTCGAAGCCGCCGAAGGCCGCGACCGCCCGGTCGGCGATCGCCTGGACGTCCGCGCGCCGGCCGACATCGGCGACGACGTGGATCGCCCGGCCGCTGGCGGCCTCGATCTCGGACTGGATGCGGGCCAGGGCCTCGCCGTTGCGGGCCGCCAGCACGACGCGGGCGCCCCGCTCGGCCGCCATGCGGGCGGTGGCAAGGCCGATCCCGCTCGACGCGCCGGTGACGACGACGACCTGATCGCGCAGGGACTTGTGCTGCTTCATCGGCGGACACCTCCGGGAATGGGAACGGGGCGGCGCGACGCCGCCCCGCCGGCCGTCAGCGGCTCTTCTTGTAGAGCTTGCTCGCGATCTCGAAGATCTCTTCCGGAGCGTAGTTCGGCGCGAAGGCGCCGTAATTGCCGTCGAGTTCCGGGATCTTGCCGCCCTCGGGCAGGCCGTCGACCACTTCGAGGTGGCCCGGCGGATCGCCCGGCAGCGCGACCTCGTCGTTCGACCACACGCCGGCTGCCTCCTGGTAGTCGCTGGGGCTGAAGCGATACAACCGCCGGTGGCTGCCCTCCTGGAGGTACTTCTGGCATTCCGGAATATTGTCGAGCCGGATGTTGGGCGTCGGCAGCATCTTCTCGATCTCGACGCCGGTCAGCTTCTTCAGCGCCAGCCCGTAGGCGTGGGCGTGGACCGAGCCGCGCACCAGCAGGTAGCCGCACACCTCGCGCCCGGTCGGGTCGGTCAGGGTCTCGTAGACCCGCAGCTTGTGCAGCCGGGCGCCGCATTCGAGATGGAAGTTGTGCAGCAGGTCGATGATGATGTTCCCGGTCGTGGTGACCATGTCCATGTTCCACGACGCGGCGTTGGCGTTCATCGGCATCGCGCCGCCGCCGTTCGACAGGAAGCTGCCGGCCAGCCGCACGTCCTTCATCTCCTCGAACGGCGCCTTCGACACGTCGACGTCCGGGGTGTCGTCGCCGGGGCCGTTGTTCAGCATCGAGATGCCAGTCGAGACCAGCTCGACATGGCCCAGTTCCTCGGCGAAGATGCTCGAAACGAGGCTATAGAAAGGACGAAGCTTGGATTTGTTGCGGAAGTTGAAGCTCTGGAACATGTAGTTCCCCAGCGTCGACATCTCGCCGTACTTGCCACCCAGCAGTTCCTGCAGGGCAGCCGCCGCATTCGGGTCTGGCTTTTTAGGCTGGGGAAGCTCGGCCTGGAGCCGATCGATCCGCATGAACATGTCCGGAGCCCTCGTTGTCAGCGACGAGGGGCTACGGTTCAGCGGCGGATGCGTTCCATCACAGGTTGAAAATCCTCCTGCGGCGGATCCGCCGCAGGGGCCGTGCCCGGGGAATCCGGGCACGGCAGTCGCTTCATACGATTTTCGATTGATCGCTCGGCGATTGCTGCGCAATCGCTTCGCGATGCGAAAATCGGCTTCGCTCAGGTGCGCGCAGAGCTTTGCTCTGCGCCGCGCGGACTATTGATACGGTTTTCGGAACTGATCGTCCGAAAACCGTATCACATGTGCAGGGCGCGCTTGTCGACGGCGAGCGCCGCCTCCTTGACCGCCTCGGTCAGGGTCGGGTGTGCGTGGCAGGTGCGGGCGATGTCCTCCGACGAGGCGCCGAACTCCATCGCCACCGCGACCTCCATGATGAGGTTGCCGGCATCCGGGCCGACGATGTGGACGCCGAGCACCCGGTCCGTCCCGGCATCGGCCAGCACCTTCACGAAGCCGTCGGTGGTGTGGTTGACCTTGGCGCGGCCGTTCGCGGTGAACGGGAACTTGCCGGTGTTGTAGGTCACGCCGTCCTTCTTCAGCTCCTCCTCGGTCAGGCCGACCGAGGCGACCTCCGGCGTGGTGTAGACCACGTTCGGGATCACGCCGTAATTCACGTGCCCGGCCTTGCCGGCGAGGATCTCGGCGACGGCGACGCCCTCGTCCTCGGCCTTGTGGGCCAGCATCGGGCCGGCGATGACGTCGCCGATCGCGTAGAGGCCGGTGACGTTGGTGGCGTAGTGGTTGTCGGTGAGGATGCGGCCCTTGTTGTCGAGCTGCACGCCGACCGTCTCGAGGCCGAGCCCGGCGGTGTAAGGCACCCGGCCAATGGCGACCAGCACCACGTCGGCCTGGAGCGTCTCGGCCGCGCCGCCGGCCGACGGCTCGACCGTCACGGTGGCGCCCGCCCCCTCGCGGGTCACGCCGGTGACCTTCGACGACAGCTTGAAGGCGATGCCCTGCTTCTGGAGGATGCGCTGGAACTGCTTGCCGACCTCGCCGTCCATGCCCGGCAGGATGCGGTCGAGATACTCGACCACCGTGACCTCGGCGCCGAGGCGCCGCCACACCGAGCCGAGTTCGAGGCCGATGACGCCGGCGCCGATGATGACGAGCTTGCCCGGAACCTTGGCGAGGTCGAGGGCGCCGGTGGACGAGACCACGACCTCCTCGTCGATGGTCACGCCCGGCAGGTTGGCGACGTCGGAGCCGGTCGCGATGACGACGTTCCGGGTCTCCAGCATCTGGTTGCCGCCGTCCTCCGACAGCACCTCGACACGGCCGGCGCCGGCGAGGCGGCCGGTGCCGTGGAAGCTCTCGACGCCGTTCTTCTTGAGCAGGAACGCGACGCCCTTGGTGTTGCCGTCGACGCCCTCCTGCTTGAACGCCATCATCTTCTTGAGGTCGAGCTGCGGCTCGCCGACCGTGATGCCGAGGTCGGGGAAGTGCTTCGTGGCCTCCTCGAACGCCTCGGAGGCGTGCAGCAGCGCCTTCGACGGGATGCAGCCGACGTTGAGGCAGGTGCCGCCGTGGCTGGCCCGCTTCTCGACCACCGCGGTCTTGAGGCCGAGCTGGGCGGCCCGGATGGCGCAGACGTAACCGCCGGGGCCGGTGCCGATGACGACGAGATCGTAGGACATGAGAGCTTCCGCACAGTGAGGTCGCGCAGCCGGCGCAGCAAGGCCCGCGCCGGTCGCGCGACCGGAGTGGTGGAGGGCGGTGTTAACGGCCGCCCGAGACCGTCACGAGGGTTCCGGTGGTGTAGGACGCCTCATCCGAGAGCAGCCAGACGATCGGGGCCGCGACCTCCTCGGCGGTGCCGACGCGCTTCATCGGCACCGAGGGGCCGAGGCGCACGAGCCGGTCGGGCTGGCCGCCGCTGGCGTGGATCTCGGTCTCGATCAGCCCGGGGGCGACCGCGTTGACGCGGATGCCCTCGGCGGCGACCTCGACCGCGAGGCCGGTGGTGAAGGTGTCGATCGCCCCCTTCGAGGCGGCGTAGTCGACGTACTGGCCGGGCGCGCCGAGGCGCGCGGCGACCGACGACAGGTTGACGATGGCGCCGCCCCGGCCGCCGTGCTTCGTCGACATCCGCCGCACCGCCTGGGCCGCGCACAGGAACGAGCCGACGACGTTGGTGGTCATCATCCGGGTCAGGCGCGTGCCGGTCATCTCGTCGACCCGGGCAGCGTAATCGACCACGCCGGCATTGTTGACGAGGCCGCCGAGGGTCCCGAGTCCGTCGGCCTGCCGAAAGAGGTCCTCGATCTCGGCCTCGACCGCGACGTCGCTCCGCACCGCGAGCGCGGTGCCGCCGCCGGCCTCAATCTCCCGCACCACCGCCTCGGCGGCGTCGCGGTTCGACACGTAGGACAGGCAGACGCGCCAGCCCCGCTTTGCCGCGAGCAGCGACACCGCGCGACCGATGCCGCGGCTGCCGCCGGTGACCACCAGGACCTTGTCCATCGACGTTCCTTCCCGAGCTGGGCGCCCCCGGTTCTGCGAGGGGGCCCCTCCCCCATTCCCGAGGCGGGGCCCGCCGTCAAACGATCATGCAACGTCCGGTTGATGGGCCGCGGGTGGTCCCTCGCCGAGGGGTTCGGGGCTTCGTCGCCGAGGGGCCGGCGCGAGCAGGCACGCGCGCGCCTTCTCCTCTCCCCGCGAGCGCACAACTGCCAGGGAAAAATCCTGTTCAGAGTCAAGCGCGGGACCCCCTCTCCCGAGTGGGAGAGGGGAGACGCGCTCCTTCTTCGCCGGACGGCCCTGCCGCACGCAGGGCGAAGAGTCCGGGCGCCACTGACTGCGGCCGAACCCAGCCCGGCGGGTTACGAGTCCCGCCTCACAGATCCAGCACGAGACGCGCCGGGTCCTCCAGGGCTTCCTTGATCCGCACCAGGAAGGTCACCGCCTCCTTCCCGTCGACGATGCGGTGGTCGTAGGACAGGGCGAGGTACATCATCGGCCGCGCCTCGATCTTGCCGCCGCGCACCACCGGCCGCTCCTCGATGCGGTGCATGCCGAGGATGCCCGATTGCGGCGCGTTGAGGATCGGGGTCGACATCAGCGAGCCGTAGATGCCGCCGTTGGTGATCGTGAAGGTGCCGCCCTGCATGTCCTCGATCGACAGCTTGCCGTCGCGGGCCTTGCGGCCGAAGCCGGCGATCGCCTTCTCGATGCCGGCGATCGACAGGGTGTCGGCGTCGCGCACCACCGGCACGACCAGGCCCTTGTCGGTCCCGACCGCGATGCCGACGTGGTAGTAGTTCTTGTAGACGAGATCCTGGCCATCGATCTCGGCGTTCACCGCCGGCACGTCCTTCAGGGCCTGGATCACCGCCTTGGTGAAGAAGCCCATGAAGCCGAGCTTGGTGCCGTGCTTCTTCTCGAAGATGTCCTTGTACTGCTGGCGCAGGCTCATCACCGCGCCCATGTCGACGTCGTTGAACGTCGTCAGCATCGCAGCGGTGTTCTGCGCGTCCTTCAGGCGCCGGGCGATGGTCTGGCGCAACTTGGTCATGCGCACCCGCTCCTCGCGGGAGGCGTCGTCCGGCGCCGAGGGGGCGCGGGCGATCTGCGTCGGGGCCGGGGCGGGCGCCGCCGCGCCGCCGCCCTTCACGGCGGCCAGCATGTCGCCCTTGGTGACGCGGCCGTCCTTGCCGCTGCCCTGGACCGAGGACGGATCGACGCCGCTCTCCTGGGCGATGCGGCCGACCGCAGGGCCGTGGTCGCCGGCCGGGCGGGCCTGACCGGAGGGCGCGGCCTCGCCGTGGTTGCCGTAGGCGGCCGCCGACGACTTCGTGGGCTCCTTGGCGGGCTCGGCCTTCGCAGGCTCGGCCTTAGCCGGCTCCTTGGCCGGCTCCTTGGCCGCCTTGGGCGCCTCGCCGGCGCCGCCCTCGACGATCGAGCCGAGCAGCGCGCCGGGCTCCACCGTCTCGCCGTCCTTGGCGACGATGTCGCCGAGCTGGCCCGAGGCCGGGGCGTTGACCTCGAGGGTCACCTTGTCGGTCTCGAGTTCGACGAGGGGCTCGTCGGCCTTCACGGTGTCGCCGGGCTTCTTGAACCAGCGGCCGATGGTGGCCTCGCTCACGGACTCGCCGAGGGTCGGGACGCGGATTTCGGTGGCCATGATGTCCGTCTGTCAGGGTTGGGGCCGGGTGGCCCGGTCAGGTGTGAGCGGCGCCCCGCTGGCGGGACGCCGGATGACGCGCGATCCGGCGGTTCAGACCGCCAGGGCCTCGTTGAGGAAGGCCTGGAGCTGGTCGAGGTGCTTCGACATCAGGCCGACCGCGGTCGAGGCCGAGGCCGGGCGGCCGACGTAGCGCGGGCGCTTGGAGGCCGAGCCGGCCTGGTTGAGCACCCATTCCAGGTAGGGCTCGACGAACGCCCAGGAGCCCATGTTCTTCGGCTCCTCCTGGCACCACACCACCTCGGCGTTGCGGAACCGGGCGATCTCGGCGGCGAGCGACTTCAGCGGGAACGGGTAGAGCTGCTCGACGCGCAGGAGGTAGACGTCGTTGACGCCGCGCTTCTCGCGCTCCTCGTAGAGGTCGTAATAGACCTTGCCCGAGCACAGCACGACCCGCCGGACCTTGTCGTCCTTGGCGAGCTTGACGCCCTCCGGCGCCCGCTCGGCGTCGTCCCACAGCACCCGGTGGAAGGTCGAGCCCTCGGCGAGGTCGGAGAGCGGCGACACCGCTCGCTTGTGGCGCAGCAGCGACTTCGGCGTCATCAGCACCAGCGGCTTGCGGAAGTCGCGCTTGAGCTGCCGGCGCAGGATGTGGAAGTAGTTCGAGGGCGTCGTGCAGTTGGCGACCTGCATGTTGTCCTCGGCGCACATCTGCAGGTAGCGCTCCAGGCGGGCCGAGGAATGCTCGGGCCCCTGGCCCTCGTAGCCGTGCGGCAGCAGCATCACGAGGCCCGACATGCGCAGCCACTTGCGCTCGCCGGACGAGATGAACTGATCGACCACGACCTGCGCGCCGTTGGCGAAGTCGCCGAACTGCGCCTCCCACAGGACGAGCGCGTTCGGCTCGGCGAGGGAGTAGCCGTACTCGAAGCCGAGCACCGCCTCCTCCGAGAGCATCGAGTTGATGACCTCGTAGCGGCTCTGCCCGTCCTTGACGTGGTTGAGGGGCGTGTAGCGCTCCTCGTTCTCCTGGTCGATCAGCACCGAGTGGCGCTGCGAGAAGGTGCCGCGCTCGACGTCCTGGCCCGAGAGCCGGACCTTGTGGCCTTCGAGCAGCAGCGAGCCGTAGGCCAGCGCCTCGGCGGTGGCCCAGTCCAGGCCCTCGCCGGTCTCGATCGCCTTGGCGCGGTTGTCGAGGAAGCGCTTGATCGTGCGGTGGAGGTGGAACTCCGCCGGGACCTCGGTGATCTTGCGGCCGATCTCCTTGAGGAGGTCGGTCGCGACGCCGGTGCGGCCGCGGCGCGGGTCGTCCTCGTCCTCGCGCACCGCCTTCAGGCCCGACCAGCGGCCGTCGAGCCAGTCGGCCTTGTTGGCCTTGTAGCCGGTGGCGATGTCGAACTCGCTGTCGAGGGTGGCGCGGAACTCCGCCTTGCGGGCCTCGACCTCGTCGGCCTTGACCGCGTTCGCCTCGACCAGCCGCTTGGAGTAGGTCTCCAGCGTCGACGGGTGCTTGCGGATGATCTGGTACATTTTCGGCTGGGTGAACGCGGGCTCGTCGCCCTCGTTGTGGCCGAAGCGGCGGTAGCACAGCATGTCGATCACGACCGGCTTGTGGAACTTCTGCCGGTACTCGGTCGCGATCTTGGCCGCGAAGGTCACCGCCTCCGGGTCGTCGCCGTTGCAGTGGAAGATCGGGGCCTCGACCATCTTCGCCACGTCGGACGGGTAGGGCGAGGAGCGCGAGAAGCGCGGATCGGTGGTGAAGCCGATCTGGTTGTTGATGATGAAGTGGATCGAGCCGCCGGTGCGGTGGCCCTTCAGGCCCGACAGGCCGAAGCACTCGGCCACCACGCCCTGGCCGGCGAAGGCGGCGTCGCCGTGGATGAGGAGCGGCAGCACGCTGGTGCGCTGCTCGTCGCCGGTCTGGTCCTGCTTCGCCCGCACCTTGCCGAGCACCACCGGATCGACGATCTCGAGGTGCGACGGGTTCGCGGTCAGCGACAGGTGGACGGTGTTGCCGTCGAACGAGCGGTCGCTCGACGCACCGAGATGGTACTTCACGTCGCCCGAGCCCTCGACCTCGGCCGGGGACGACGAGCCGCCCTTGAACTCGTGGAAGATCGCCCGGAACGGCTTCGACATCACGGTGGCGAGCACGTTGAGCCGGCCGCGATGCGCCATGCCGAGCACGATGTCGGTGACGCCGAGCGCGCCGCCGCGCTTGATGATCTGTTCGAGCGCCGGGACCATCGCCTCCGAGCCGTCGAGGCCGAAGCGCTTGGTGCCGGTGTACTTGAGGTCGAGGAACTTCTCGAAGCCTTCCGCCTCGATCAGCTTGTTGAGGATCGCCCGCCGGCCCTGCTCGGTGAACGAGACCTCCTTGTCCTTGCCCTCGATGCGCTCCTGGATCCAGGCCTTCTCCTCGGGATCGGAGATGTGCATGAACTCGAAGCCGAGGGTCTGGCAGTAGGTCCGCTCCAGGATCGCGACGATCTCCCGGATGGTGCCGAATTCGAGCCCGAGCACGTTGTCGAGGAAGATCGGGCGGTCCCAGTCGGCCTCGGTGAAGCCGTAATGCTGCGGGTGCAGCTCCTCGTGGTCGCCGCGCGGCTGCAGGCCCAGCGGATCGAGCTTGGCGTGCAGGTGGCCGCGCATGCGGTAGGCACGGATCAGCATGATCGCGCGCACGGAATCCTTGGTCGCCTGCTGGACGTCGACCGGCGCGGCGGCGGGGCCCTTGGCCTCCTGGCGCGCCTTGATCTTCTCGCCGACCGCCTTCTCCAGGGTCGCCCAGTTGCCGTCGAGCGCCGAGACGATCTCGCCGTTGGCCGCGATCGGCCAGTTCGGCTTGGTCCAGGACGCGCCCTCGGCGTTCTTGACGACCGTGGCCCGGTCCTCCTTCAGGCCCTCGAAGAAGGTCCGCCACTCCGGATCGACCGCGTTCGGGTCCCGGGTGTAGGTCGCGTACAGTTCCTCGATGTAGGCGGCGTTGCCTCCGTACAGGAACGAGGTTCCGAGGAGGGCGTCGTTCGCGTCCTGGCGTGCCATGGCGTGTCTATCCGCGGTTTCCTGCCCGGGAGGACGTAAGGGGGGTCGGACCGCCCTCTCGCCGGGGGATGGAGGCGCCCAGGCAGTCCGGGCGCCGGATTCGTCGCTGTCGGGCCCCTCATCTGGGGTCGGGGCCCGTCCGGTGCCGGGCGGTCTGCCATGCACCGGGTGCAGAAAGCGTTGCTGGTTTCCTCGGGGCCTCAGCCCCGCAGGACTTCCACCAGGGTCTTGCCGAGGCGGGCCGGCGACGGCGAAACCTTGATGCCGGCGGCTTCCATCGCGGCGATCTTGTCCTCGGCGCCGCCCTTGCCGCCCGAGATGATCGCGCCGGCATGGCCCATGCGGCGGCCGGGGGGCGCCGTGCGGCCGGCGATGAAGCCGACCATCGGCTTCTTGCGGCCGCGCTTGGCCTCGTCGGCGATGAACTGCGCCGCCTCTTCCTCGGCCGAGCCGCCGATCTCGCCGATCATCACGATCGACTCGGTCCTGTCGTCGGCCAGGAACAGTTCGAGCATCGCGATGAACTCGGTGCCCTTGACCGGGTCACCGCCGATGCCGACCGCGGTGGTCTGGCCGAGGCCCTCGTTGGTGGTCTGGAACACCGCCTCGTAGGTCAGGGTGCCGGAGCGCGACACGATGCCGACCGAGCCGGGCTTGAAGATGTTGGCCGGCATGATGCCGATCTTCGACTCGCCCGCCGTGACGATGCCCGGGCAGTTCGGGCCGATCAGCCGCGACTTCGAGCCTTCGAGCGAGCGCTTGACCCGCACCATGTCGAGAACGGGAATCCCTTCCGTGATGCAGACGATCAGCGGGATCTCGGCGTCGATCGCCTCGCAGATCGCGTCGGCGGCGCCCGGCGGCGGCACGTAGACCACCGAGGCGTCGGCGCCGGTGGCCTCGCGGGCCTCCTTCACGGTGTCGAAGACCGGCAGGCCGAGATGGGTCGAGCCGCCCTTCCCCGGCGAGGTGCCGCCGACCATCTTGGTGCCGTAGGCGATCGCCTGTTCGGAATGGAAGGTCCCGTTCTTGCCGGTGAAGCCCTGGCAGATGACCTTGGTGTTCTTGTCGATGAGGATGGACATGCTGTCAGGGACTCCGTGGAGTTAGCGGGCGCTTTGCGATTTGAGGTCGCAGCTTCATCAGGACAACGCTGAGAGCGACAACGACCGGCGCGCCCACGATTAAAACGAGAACGACGAACAAGCCGCCTGGACCGCACTCTCGGTCGTAAATCGGGTAGTTATCGTTTTCCCAACTCACAACTTGAGCGTTTGAGCAGTAGATTAGATCCGATATTGCGATCATCACGACTGCAGCTACCAGGAGGAGGGATGCGCATCCGAGATAGAAGCCGAACCGCCTGGACAGCCAGATCCCGATCACTAGGGGGATTCCAGCCAATACGACCGTCGGCATCAAGGACAGGAGCGCAACCCAGATCAACGGTCAGTTTCCGCCACGCACCGCCGCGACGATCTTCTGGGCCGCGTCGTCGAGGTCGTCGGCCGGGATCACGTTGAGGCCCGAGTTGCGGATGATCTCCTTGCCCTTCTCGACGTTGGTGCCCTCGAGGCGCACCACCAGCGGGACCTGGAGGCCGACCGCCTTCACCGCCGCGATCACCCCGTTGGCGATCACGTCGCACTTCATGATGCCGCCGAAGATGTTGACCAGGATGCCCTTCACGTTCGGGTCGGCGGTGATGATCTTGAACGCCGCCGTGACCTTCTCCTCCGAGGCGCCGCCGCCGACATCGAGGAAGTTCGCCGGCTCCTCGCCGTAGAGCTTGATGATGTCGAGCGTCGCCATGGCGAGGCCGGCGCCGTTGACCATGCAGCCGATCGTGCCGTCGAGCGCGATGTAGGCGAGGTCGTACTTCGACGCCTCGATCTCCTTCTCGTCCTCCTCGGTGGTGTCGCGCAGCTGCACGATGTCCGGGTGGCGGTAGAGGCTGTTCGAATCGAACGAGATCTTGGCGTCCAGGCACTTCAGGTGCCCGTCCGTGGTGACGATGAGCGGGTTGATCTCCAGCATGCTCATGTCCTTGGCGGTGAACGCCTCGTAGAGCTTGCTGGTGACGTCCGCCGCCTCCTTGGCGAGCGCGCCGGTGAGGCCGAGCGCCTTGGCGACCGCGCGGCCGTGATGCGGCAGCACGCCGGTGGCCGGGTCGACCGAGAAGGTGACGATCTTCTCAGGCGTGTCGTGGGCGACCGCCTCGATGTCCATGCCGCCCTCGGTCGAGACCACGAAGGCGACCCGGCCGGTCTCGCGGTCGACAAGCATCGACAGGTAGAACTCGGTCTCGATGTCCGAGCCGTCCTCGATGTAGAGGCGGTTGACCTGCTTGCCGGCCTCGCCGGTCTGGATCGTGACCAGGGTGTTGCCGAGCATCTGGCCGGCGAAGGCCTTGACCTCCTCGACCGACTTGGCGAGGCGCACGCCGCCCTTCTCGCCGGCCTCGGCCTCCTTGAACTTGCCCTTGCCGCGCCCGCCGGCGTGGATCTGGGACTTCACCACCCAGAGCGGGCCGCCGAGCTCGTTGGCGGCGGCCTCGGCCTCGCTGGCCTTGAAGATCGCGCGGCCGTTCGAGACCGGCAGGCCGAACTGCTGGAGCACGGCCTTGGCTTGGTATTCGTGGATGTTCATGGGTGGCTTCCTGGTGAAGGCGGGGCGTCGGGCACGGAGCGGGCGCGGCGGGGCCTGTCGACAGGCCCTCGGCCGCGCCCGCGGGGCCGGTTACGCCAGCGCGCCGTTGATGCTCTTGCAGGCCTCGATCAGGCCCTTCACGGAGTTGACCGACTTCTCGAACATCGCCTTCTCGTCGGCCGAGAACTCGACCTCGAGGACGCGCTCGACGCCGTTCTCGCCGATCACGATCGGCACGCCGATGAACAGGCCGTCGACGCCGTACTGGCCGGTGAGGTGGGCGGCGCAGGGCAGGACGCGCTTCTTGTCCTTCAGGTAGCTCTCGGCCATCGCGATCGCCGAGGCGGCGGGCGCGTAGAAGGCCGAGCCGGTCTTGAGCAGGTTGACGATCTCGCCGCCGCCCTTGCGGGTGCGCTCGACCATCGCGTCGAGCTTCTCCTGGGTCGTCCAGCCGAGCTTGACGAGGTCGGTCAGCGGCACGCCGGCGACCGTCGAGTAGCGCACCAGCGGCACCATGTCGTCGCCGTGGCCGCCGAGCACGAAGGCGGTGACGTCCTCGACCGAGACCCCGAACTCCTCGGCCAGGAAGTGGCGGAAGCGGGCCGAGTCGAGCACGCCGGCCATGCCGACGATCTTCTTCGGGTCGAGGCCCGAGAACTTCTGCAGCGCCCACACCATCGCGTCGAGCGGGTTGGTGATGCAGATCACGAAGGCGTTCGGGGCGTGGGTCTTGATGCCGGTGCCGACCGCTTCCATCACCTTCAGGTTGATGCCGATCAGGTCGTCGCGGCTCATGCCGGGCTTGCGCGGCACGCCGGCCGTCACGATCACCACGTCGGCGCCCGCGATGGCGCTGTAGTCGCTCGCGCCGCTGTACTTGGCGTCGAAGCCGTCGACCGGGGCCGACTCGGCGATGTCGAGGCCCTTGCCCTGGGGCACGCCATCGGCGATGTCGAACAGCACGATGTCGCCGAGTTCCTTGAGGCCGGCGAGGTGCGCGAGCGTGCCGCCGATCTGTCCGGCGCCGATCAGGGCGATCTTCTTGCGTGCCATGTAGGTCCGATCCTTCGCGGTATGGAGGAAACCGTCAGGGGCCGGGGTCCGCTCGCGTGGAGCCCGCGCCAAGCGGGGGCCTGTTTGGCGAAAAAAGCCCGGCCCGACAACCCGAGCCGCCGGTTCCGGCCCCCGCAACAGGCCGTGAGCTGCCCCAGGGAACCTCGCCGAGAACAGACAAAAGCAAGATATTGCAGCGACTTCCCCGATGATGGCCGCCCGGGTTACAGAATGACCAAGCTGTCACCCGCCTCAGAGCACACCGGTGCGAAGCGCCCGCAGCAGCACCCGGATCACCGCCCCGAGCCGCAGGTCGATGAGGTCGCGCGGGATCTCGGCGTCGAGCTGGATCGAGGCCGGGTGGATGAAGCGGTGGCTGGCGTCGAAGATGAAGGCCAGCGCCCGCTCGCGGTCGCGCAGCGAGAAGGCGCCGGCATTGAGCCCCTCCTCGATCACCCGCTCGACCAGCACCCGCAGCCGCCCGCGGTGGCGCCGGGCGATCGGCCGCGACTCGACCGTGGCGTCGAGATGGACCGCGAACAGGTTGGGATCGTGGAGCAGCGCGTCGCGCTGGAGCGCGGCGAGCGCGAGCAGCAGCCGCTCCAGCTTGTCGTCGGCCGGGTCGGGCGCGTCGGCGATGACGGCGAGTTCCGCCTCGACCTCCCGCAGCCAGCGCCCGGCGACCGCATCGACCAGCGCGACCTTCGAGGGGAAGTAGCGGTAGACGTTGGCGTGGGTCATGCCGGCCTCGGCCGCCACGCCCACCACCGTCACCCCCCGGTGCCCGAGGCGGCGCAGGTGCTCGGCCGCGATGGCGAGCAGCCGGGCATCGGCCGACGGCGGAGCCGACCGCGCCCGGGCCGCGGCCCCGACGGAGGGCGGACCGCCCTCCGGGGCGGCCGGCTCGTCGCGGGTCTGGGCGCCGGGGCGGCTGCGGGTCATGGACGAACGGGGCTGCCGGGGCCGGAAGCGGCCGGGAAGCCCGACGTTACCGGGCCGGACCGGGGGCGAGAAGCCCCGGAGGCCGCGCGTCAGGTCTCGACCAGCCCGGTCGTGCTGCCCGACGCCTCGGAATCCGGCCGCCCGTGCGGCAGGGCGAGGTACTCCTCGGACCGCATCTCGATCAGCCGCGACACCGTGCGCTCGAACTCGAACGCCTCGCGGCCGGTCTCGGCGGCGTAGAGCGCGGTCGGCTCGGCGGCGGCCGAGGCGAGCAGCTTGACACGGGCGTCGTAGAGCGCGTCGATCAGGGTGATGAACCGCTTGGCCTCGTTGCGCTGGGGCAGGTCCATCACCGGGATGCCCTCGACGATCACGGTGTGGAACCGCTCGGCCAGGGCGAGGTAGTCGGCGGCACCCAGCGGCCGGGCGCAGAGGTCGGCGAAGGTGAACCGCGCCGTGCCGCCGGCCGCCTCGGGGATCGACACCTCGTGGCCCTTGACGGCGATCGCCGCCGGCCGGCCCCGCCGCTCGCCGGTCAGCGCCAGGAAGGCGCGGTCGAGGGCCTGCGCGGAAGCGGCGTCGGCCGGCACGTGGTAGACCGGGGAGCCGCCGAGCTTCTCGAGACGGAAATCGGTGCGGGAATCGAGCCGCACCACCTCGACGCGCTGCTTGAGCAGGTCGATGAACGGCAGGAACAGCGCCCGGTTCAGGCCGCCCTCGTAGAGCCGGTCGGGCTCGACGTTCGAGGTCGCCACCACCACGACCCCGTGCGCGAACAGGGCGGTGAACAGGCGCCCGAGCAGCATCGCGTCGGCGATGTCGGTCACCGTGAACTCGTCGAAGCACAGGAGCCGGGTCTCGTCGGCGAGCGCCTCCGCAACCGGCGCGATCGGGTCGTCGCCCCTGGCGGTGCCCTGCTTCACCGCCTGCCGGTGGCGGTGGATGCGCTCGTGCACGTCGCCCATGAAGGCGTGGAAGTGGACCCGGCGCTTGGGCTCCGGTGCCGCCTCGTGGAAGAGGTCCATCAGCATCGTCTTGCCGCGGCCGACGAGGCCCCAGACGTAGAGGCCGCGCGGCGCCGCCGCCGGCTCGGGCCGGCGTCCGAACAGCCGGCCGAGCATGCCGGGCTTCGCCGGCGGGGGCACGCGGGCGAGCTCGTCCAGCAGGGCGTCGAGGCGCTCCACCAGGACGATCTGGGCCGGGTCGCGCTCGATCGCGCCGGAGGCCACCAGGGCGTCGTAGCGGGCGGCGACCGGGCCGGAGCCGGGTCGCCCGGGAGCAGGGCTGTGGGTCACGGGGGACGGCTTAGCCCGAGGCCCCGCCGCGGGCAATGCGGTGACAATGGGGCCGGCGCATGCGCCCGCGGCAGGACCGCCGCCCGCCCGCCCGGCGGAACGGTGCCGCGCCCTGCTGCATTGCACCATCCGCGTCACGGAGCCGGAGAACCGGCCGGACGCCGCCGGCGCCGCGACGCCGGCCGGGGGCGGAGGAAGGGACCAGGGACGGCCGAACGACAACAAGAACGGAGCCGACACCATGTCCGACTCGAATCCCGACTGCGTCATCCGACGCCTGTGGCCGAGCGATCGCGAGGCGGTCCAGGCGCATTTCCGCCGCCTCGACGGCGCGAGCCGCTTCCAGCGCTTCTTCGGCGCCGTGAGCGACGACGGCGCCGCCGCCTACGCCGCCCGGTCGCTGACCGGCGCGGGACTCGTCTACGGCGCCTTCGCGGGCGGGACCCTGCGGGGTCTCGGCGAGTTGCGGCCGGCCGGCGGCGCCCGTCTCGGCCCCGAGGCCGAGGCCGCCTTCACGATCGAGGCGCCGTTCCGCGGCCGCGGCCTCGGCACCGCGCTCGGCCGGCGCGTCGCCGAGGCCGGGCGCAATGCCGGGGTGCGCCGGCTCCACATGCGGGTGCTGCCCGGCAACCGGCCGATGCGGGCGCTGGCGCGCGGGCTCGGCGCCGAGTTGCGCAACGCCGGGCGCGAGACCCACGCGGTGCTGGCGCTCGCGCCCGCCACGATGCTGTCGCTGTGGCACGAGGGCTGGAACGGCCTGTTCGACGCCGTCCTGGCGATGACGGCGGGGCGCTAAGCAGATTTCGCAAGAGTGGTTGCCGGTTTTGCGACAAAAATCTGCGGCAAAACAGAGACCTAAGCGGACGAAGCGTTGGCTTGCCGACGCAAGGCCGCTTAGCCCCCGACGTCCGGCGGCAGGCCGGCGAGGGGGTTGAGGGCCGCGACGCCGGTCGCCGCGAAGCGGTCGGGGTCGCGGGTCAGCACGGTCAGGCCGCGGGCCCGCGCGGTGGCGGCGACGAGCAGCGCCGGCAGCGGGGCGGCCTCCGGCATCTCGGCGAGGCGGGCGGCGATCAGCGCCACCTCCGCATCGACCGGCACCAGTCGCGGGCCGAAATCGCGCAGCAGCGCGTCGCGCAGAGCCTCGATCGCCAGGGCCCGCGGTTCCGCCCCCGCGCGGCGCAGCGCCATGAGGCCGCGCTCCAGTTCCATGAGGGTGATGGCGCTGAGGACCAGCAGGCGGTCGTGCCGCTCCATCCAGGCGATCACGTCCGAGGCGGCGGCGCGCTCCTGCGGATCGAACAGGGACACGAGCGAGGTGTCGATGAGGTACATGGGTCGCAGCCGGCCTCTCCCTCGGAGCGGCAGGGAGGACGCCGCCACTGTGCGCCCGGGTCTGTAGCACGGTCGGATCGGGCGGCGGAAGGGCGTGGGCACGGCACCGCGCCCTCGGCGGTTTCCCGAAACCCCGGCACGGATTCCGCAACGGTCGCCCGGGGGCGACGCGACCGTCCGCGGTCGGCGCGAGGCTGATGGTCATACGAAATCCGATTGATCGCCCGGCGATCCCTTCGGGATCGTGGCGACTGCTGAGCAATCGCTTCGCGATGCGGATTCCGGCTTCGCTCATGCGCCGCGCAGGCTGGGAAGACGGCATCCGGAAGTGATCGTCCGGATTCCGTCTCCCCCTTGAACGTCGTGCTCGAAAAATCCTTCCGCCGACGACGGAGGCCGGGCGACACAGCCGGAATCGGGGTCTTCGGGTGATGGCCTTGAACTCCGCCCTTTTTCCACCACCCTTGTTGGTTCTACGGCGAGTCCCGTGACTGCTCCGAGGGTTGGGCCGAGCCGCATGACCGTCCGTACCGCCGCGCGCGCCGGCCTTCTCGCCGCCCTCTGCGTCGCCTCGACGGCGGCGCTCGCCGACAAGATCCGCAACCCGACCGCGGTGTTCTCCGGCCTCGACAAGATCACCGGGCGCATCGTGTCGTTCGAGGTCGCGGTGGACGAGACCGTGCAGTTCGGCGCGCTCCAGATGACGCCGCGGGTCTGCTACACCCGGCCGCCGACCGAGAGCGCCAAGACCACCGCCTTCCTGGAGGTCGACGAGGTCACGCTGGAAAACAAGTACCGGCGCATCTTCACCGGCTGGATGTTCGCGTCGAGCCCGGGCCTGCACGCGATCGAGCACCCGATCTACGACGTCTGGCTGGTCGACTGCAAAGGCGGCACCGACATCGTGGCGGAGCCGAAGGAGCAGGAGGACGCGCCGGTGGCGGCCAAGCCCGAGCGCAGGCGCCGGGAGCAGGCCCAGCGCGGCGAGGACACCCGCCCGGCCCGCACGGTCAACCGCGAGGGACAGGTCGATGTGGCGCCGCTGCGCGGCACGCCGGTCCAGCCGCGCCAGTCGCCGTCGCGGCGCTTCTTCCCGACCAACGACGGCCCGTTGCCGCTCAACGCCGACCCGAACGCGGTCCCGCGCTGAGGCGCGGCGCCTGCCCCTGGGAAAGACCAGTCGAAGACCGGCGGCGCCCAAGACGATCGCGGCGTCTCTGCGTCGAGACGGCAACGAAACGTAAGGGCAGACGGCGTATCACGGCGGGATGACCCGTGCGCCGCCGCGAACGAGACCCGCCGCATGACCGATCCCCTGGCCGTCCTGATCGCCGAAGCCGACGGCGCGTCGCGGCAATCCGTGGCGGCCATGGTCAGGAGCGACGCCCCGGGCACCGCCGTGACCGAGGTCGGGGACGGCCCCGCGTTCGAGCGCGCCCTGGCCGCGCCGCCCGACGTGATCTTCCTCGACGTGACGCTGCCGGGCCTGAACGGCGCGTCCCTCGCCGAGTGGCGCCGGCAGGCCGGGGCGGGCAAGGTCGTGGTGCTGTTCTCGGACCTGCTGTCGCCGCACTGGCACACCACGGCGGCGCGGCTCGGGGTCTACGACGTGCTCATCAAGCCCCTGACCGGTCAGCAGATCCACAACGTGCTGGCGGCGGCCCGGGTGATCCGGCGCCCCCTGAACCTGCTGGTGGTCGACCCCAACCGCGCGACCCGCTCGGTGATCCGGCGGCTGCTCGACCAGAGCCATTTCTCGTTCGGCATCGTGGAGGCGGAGAGCGGACGCCGGGCGCTCGACCTCGTCGCCGGCCAGAGCTTCGACCTCGCGATCGTCGATACCGGGCTGACGGATTGCCCGGCCCTGGAGGTCGCCTGCCAGATCGAGGCGCGCCGGCCCGGGATCAAGCTCATCCTGATGGGGGTCGGCCTCGCGGGGCAGACCCGGCGGCTGAGCGCCTTCGGCGTCTCGGGCGTCCTCAGCAAGCCGTTCCAGTTCATCGACGTGGACCAGACGATCCACGCCGCCTTCGGGCTGTGGCACCCCTACCTCATCAACGCGCTCCAGGCCGACCGCACGAGGCGCGCCCGGGCCGTGGGCGAACCGGCCTGACCGCGGCCCGGCGGACAACCGGCCGGGCACGCTCCACCGGCTCCGAGTCCGGCCGCCCGCCTCGGATCCGGGCACAGGCGCGGTCTCTTCCGGCCGTGCGCGCCCGGTCGCCGAGGATCCGGCACGTCATCGATGTCGAACCTCAACCTTTGATTGCATTTTGATCCGAAAAGTTGTGACACCTCGTCGCCTCCGACACGCCGACGACTTCCGCTCACCGCTGCGTCGCGCCGCAAGATCGATCGAATGCTGCAGCGTTCACAGAATAGACGACGATCTCCGTGAGACACTCGCAGGTCGGAACCGTCCCGCCCTTAAAGCAACGTAGACGATCGCCAGGATAAGCTGTCGCGGGTCCGGCCGGATAGCGTAGGGCGACGCCGTCCGGACTGCTTGCGCAGCCTCTCGACCGATGCGGGACATGGATCGAGCAGAGTGCGAGCCGGACGGACCCGGAACGAGGGAGAGGTGCGGTGAGACGGCTGGCCCTGAGCAACATGCGGATCTTCGTGAAGGCGTCGCTGCCGGTCGGCCTTCTCCTGGCGGCGCTGGCCTGCCTGTGCGGCTTCGCGGTGACGCGGATGACGCGGATCGCCGACACCTACGCGGGCGTGATCGAGCGCGACGTGGCGGCGGCGCAGGCGGCGATGACGGTCGAACTCGACCTCGCACGCTACGGGGCGATTGCCAACCGCATCGTCTCGGAGAGCTCGATGTCGGAACTCGACGCCCTCGAGAAGCAGACCAAGGCGATGGCCGCGTCGCTGCCGGACCACCTGAAGGCGCTGACCGCCCTGATGCCGGCGGCGCAGGCCCGCAGCGAGGCGGTGCAGGCGCGGTTCGACCGCGCCTTCGAGGCCACCGACGAACTCATCACCAAGACCTTCGGCAGCCAGCAGGATCAGGCGCTGAAGATCGCCCGCGAGCAGGTCGATCCGGCCCTCGCCGAGGCCGGCCGGCTGCTGGCGGCGATCGTCACCGAGGCCGACGCCACCGTCCGGCGGGCGACCGCCGACGCTGCGGCGGCGGTCGAGACGGGGCGGCGGACCACGCTGGCGGTCGCGCTCGGCGTCGCCGCCGCGGCGGTGCTGCTGGCCTGGCTGATCCTCCAGGGCGGCGTCGCCCGCCCGGTGGTCGCCCTCGCCCGCACGATGGAGCGGCTGGCGGCCGGCGACGAGGCGGCGCCGATCGCCGGCACCGGGCGGCGCGACGAGGTCGGGCGGATGGCGCGGGCGGTGCAGGTGTTCCGCGACAACCTGATCCGCACCCGCACCCTGGAGGCCGAGACCGCGGAGGCCCGGCTCGGCGCCGAGGAGCAGCGCCGGACCGGCATGCGCCGGATGGCCGACCGCTTCGAGGCGGCAGTGAGCGGCGTCGTCGAGGCGGTGTCGGCCCGGGCCGGCGAGATGCAGGCCGCCGCCCGGTCGATGACCGCGACCGCGACCGAGACGGCCGGGCAATCGGCGGCGGCGGCGGCCGCCGCCGAGGACGCCGCGGCCAATGTCGGCACGGTGGCGGCGGCGGCCGAGCAGCTCGGCAGCTCGGTCCAGGAGATCGGCCGGCAGGTCTCCGGCTCGGCCGGCCTCGCCCAGGCGGCGGTCGGCGAGGCCGAGCAGACCGCGCGGCTGGTGCAGCAGCTCAGCGCCACCGTGGCGCGGATCGGCGACGTGGCGACGATGATCTCCGGCATCGCGAGCCAGACCAACCTGCTGGCGCTGAACGCCACCATCGAGGCGGCCCGGGCCGGAGAGGCGGGCCGCGGCTTCGCGGTGGTGGCCGCCGAGGTCAAGGAACTCGCCACCCAGACCACCCGGGCGACCGAGGAGATCGGCGGGCAGATCGCCCAGATCCAGGGGGCGACCGGTCAGGCGGTGACGGCGATCGGCGGCATCGGTGCGCGCATCCGCGAGATCAGCGGCGTCGCCGCCTCGATCGCGGCGGCGGTCGAGGAGCAGGGCGCCGCGACCCAGGAGATCGTGCGCAACGTCGCCCAGGCGGCAACCGGTGCCGGCGCGGTGACGAGCAACGTCGGCGGCGTCGCCCTGGCGGCGGAGGCGACCGGGACCGCCGCGGCCCAGGTGCTCGATTCGGCCTCGGCGCTGTCGCGGCAATCCGAGCATCTGAGCCAGGAGGTGGCGCGCTTCCTCGACAGCGTCCGGGCGGCGTGACCTACCCGGCGAGGCGGCGGTTGCAGGCGGCGTAGTAGCCGCCGCCCTTCTGGGTCCAGCGCAGGCCGCCGTTGCCGGTGCCGGCGGCCCGGTTGGCGCGGTAGCGCTCGAGGCAGGTCCGCCGCCGGGCCTCGCCCTCCGGGAGGGCGGCGTGGCGCGGATCGACCGCGTCGGGCAGGACGAGGGGCGTCGCCGTCGCCGGGGCCGGACGCACCGGCCGCGACGGATAGTTCGACGCGAACGGGTTGGTGACGAGACCGCCCTGGGCGAGGGCCGGCGCGGCGAGCCCGAGCAGCAGGAATGCGGACCCGAGCATCCGGCGGAGCGGGGCAGGCATCGTCAACGGGGTCCTCGAACGGCAAAAAGGCCCGCCGGACTCACCGGCAGGCCCGAGAAGGCAGGGTCCACGTTCCAGGGTTGGCGGAGGTCGAGGGGGCACGTCACAAGGCCGTCTCGGCACCGTGCCCGTCAATCCGCCCTGGAGCCACTATCCCTGTCGGAAGTGGTCCGGTGGCGTGTCCTGGTCACCGGCATTGGTCTGCGTCGCGTGAGAGCTGCGGCCCTGATGTCTCATGGCTTGCCTCCTCGAGTCCGACTCGACGAGGAGGATGCTGCGCCCGCGGCGCGACCGGGTCAAGCGGGTTGTCGAGCCGGCTCGCGAATCCGTGAGACCGTGTTGCACCGCCCCTCAGGCGACGTGCAGCACCGCGTCCTTCACCACCCGGGCGACGATCTCGCAGGAGAGTTCGGCGGCGTCGCAATGCGTCACCTGCCGGTCGGCGTGGTCGTGGTCGAGGCGGGGGTCGCAGGCGCTGGCGAGGAAGTAGCCGGCATCGGTGATGCTCATGACGTAGACGTCCGAGCGCTCGCCGGTCCGGCGGTTGATGAGCATGAACTGGGTGTAGGCCTGCTCGAAATCCGGCCGGCCGCGAAGCGGCGGTCCGCGCTCGACCAGCACCCCGTGCGGGGCGAGCTGCGCCGCCGCCTGTCCCAGCACCTCGGCGGCGATGCCCTTGAGCAGCGCGACGTGGCGGGCGTCCTCGAGGGTGAGCGGAGCGTCGTCCCGGGGCGGCCCGGCCCCCTCCGGCGCGCCCTCGTGCCGGCGGCGGCGCTGCTCCTCGAAGAAGTGCCCGAAATCCGGCAGCGCCGTCTGCTGGCACCGCGGCGGTGCCGCCGCGGCGATCGTGTCGCTCTCCGCCATCGCCCGCGCTCCGCGTCCGGTCCGACCGCGGGAGCTTAACCCAGCGGCGCGGGCCGGCAAGCCGGGCGGATCATCCCTCGCGGGCGCGGCGGGCCTCGTAGGCCTTGAGGTGGATGTAGGCGGTGGTGAGGTGCGGCAGCGCCGCCCCCGGATCGCCGGCGCGGCCGCGGCGGATGAGGTCGCCGACGACGTGGTCGGCCTCGATCCGGTTGCCGGCCGAGAGGTCGCGCATCATCGAGGCGGTGGCGGGCGAGCCTTCGGCGGTCAGCATCGCGCGGCCGTTCTGCGCCACCTTCTCGCGCGGGGCGTGGCCCGCCGCGGCGGCGATCGCGCGGCATTCCTCGAACAGGCCGAGCATCCACTCGCGCCCGCCCGGCGCCGCCACGATGTCGCCGACCGAGGTCCGCATCAGGCAGGTGCCGGCGGCGAGCGCGGCGAGAAACACCCACTTCTCCCACATCTCGAGCAGGATCCGGTCGCTCGGCCGCGCCTGGAACGCGACGCCCTGCATCAGGGCGGTGACCGCCGCCATCCTGTCGGGCCTCCCGCCCGTGTCGGGCGTCCCGCCCGAAACGCCGGGCTTATCCCCCGGACCGGCGCGCTCGCCGAAGGTGAGGCTATGCAGGTCGGTCATCCGCACGATCTCGCCGGCCTCGTTCACCGTGCCGGCGATGGCGCAGGAGCCGCCGAGCACCCGGCCGGGGCCGAAGCGGGCGTCGAGGAGGTCGAGATGGGCCATGCCGTTGAGGATCGGCAGCACCGCCGTCTCCGGCCCGACCGCCGGCGCCACCGCCTCGACCGCGCCGGCGAGGTCGTAGGCCTTGCAGCTCAGGAGCACGAGGTCGTAGGGCCCCCCGAGGCCGTCGGCCGTGACGGTGCGGGGCGACGGGATCCGCAGCACGCCGTCGGGGTTGCGCACCACCAGCCCGTCCGCGGCGAGCCGCGCCGCCCGCGCCGGCCGGACCAGGAAGGTCACGTCGCGCCCCGCCTCGGCCAGCCGCGCCCCGAAATAGCCGCCGGTCGCCCCGGCCCCCACCACCAGCACCCGCATCGTCGGTCTCCCTCCCCGTGGCGCCCGCGGGCGCCGGGGCATTGTCGGCCGAACGCGGCCGGATGGCGAGGCCGGCCTCCCCTGCGGCGACGCTTTCGGCCTTCGCAACCGGCGCCCTTTCGGCCAAGGTCGCCCCGGCATCGCGAGCGGGTTGAGGAATGGGTCGGGTTCGGGATCTCGTGCAGCGCGTCACCGGCTCGTCCCGGGCGCTCGCCGACCAGTGGCTGCGGCGCGGGCTGTTCCTCGCCGGCGGCCTCGCGGTCGGCGGGGCGGCGGTGCTGATGGCCAAGCTCGCCGACGGGGCGCAGGCTTCGTTCCGGGCGGTCCTCGCGGTCTCGCCCTGGATCGCCCTGGGCCTGGCCCCGCTCGGCTTCGCCGGCGCGGTCTGGCTCGCCCGCAATGTCTTTCCGAACTCGCAGGGCAGCGGCATCCCGCAGGTCATCGCCGCCCGCGAGATCGAGGATCCGGTCCGGCGCCACGCTCTCGTCTCGCTGCGGGTGGCCTTCGGCAAGATCGTCGTGATGACGATGGGCCTGCTCTGCGGCGCCTCGATCGGGCGCGAGGGGCCGACGGTGCAGGTCGGGGCGGCGCTGATGGCCGCGGCCGGGCGGCTGTCGCCCGAGCGGCTGAGCGGGCTGCTCCTCGCCGGCGGCGCGGCCGGGGTGGCGGCGGCGTTCAACACGCCGCTCGCCGGCATCGTGTTCGCGATCGAGGAGCTGAGCCGCAGCTTCGAGTCCCGGACCTCCGGGCTCGTCGTCACCACGATCATCGCGGCGGGCCTCACCTCCCTCGCGCTGGTCGGCGACTACTCGTATTTCGGCCGGACCGCCGCCCGGCTGCCGTTCGGGGCCGACTGGCTCGCGGTGGCGATCTGCGGCGTGAGCGGCGGACTCGCCGGCGGGCTGTTCAGCCGGATCGTGATTGCGTTCGGGCGCGGCCTGCCGGGGCGGGCCGGGGCCTGGATCGCCCGCCATCCCGTCGCCTTCGCGGCCCTGTGCGGCCTCGGCGTCGCCGGGTGCGGGCTCCTCACCGGCGGCCACGCCTACGGCACCGGCTACGAGCAGGCGCGGGCGCTGCTGCACGGCACCGAGCCGGTCCACGAGGGCTTCGCCCCGGCGAAGTTCGCCGCGACCGTGCTGTCCTCGGTCAGCGGCATCCCGGGCGGGCTGTTCGCCCCCTCGCTCGCCGTCGGGGCCGGGCTCGGGGCCGAGGTCGCCCGGCTGTTCGCCGGCACGCCGCCCGGGGCGCTCGTGCTGATCGGGATGGTGGCCTACCTCGCCGGCACGCTGCGGGCGCCGATCACCGCCTTCGTCATCGTCTCGGAGATGACCGAGACCCACGCGATGATGATCCCGCTGATGATCGCAGCCCTCATCGCCGACGCGACCGCGAAGCTGATCTGCCCGCACGGGCTCTACCACGCACTCGCCGCCCAGATCGTGGCGCAGGCCGCGCCCGACACCTCCGCCCGGGACCTGCCGCAGCGGCCGTAACCCTTTGACCCAGCGTCGCTTCAGCGGACGGGCGCGCGACCGTCCGGCCGGAACGACTCGCCCCGGCGCGACGTTGTGACCACGACCGCCCACGCTTGCCGGTCGACGCTTGCCCGTGGTCCTCCGCAGAAGGTGCCCGACCATGCCCGATTCCCGGCCCGGCCCCGCCGCGCCCGCGACCTCGCTCCTGTGGACGGCCTTCCTCGGCCTTGCGCTGGTGCGCCTCGTGACCGCCCGGCGCCCGGCCGCCGCCGAGGCCGCGCCGGACCCGACCCGGCATCTCGGCCAGGGCGCGCGCTCCTATTCGGGCCGTCCGGCGCAATGGGTCGCCGACACCGAGGAGAATCGCGGCCGCAAGGCCGAGACCCCGACCGAGATCCCGGCCAAGGGCTGGAAGGACATCCTCTACCGGGTCTACGTCGAGTTCCAGAAGGACCGGGTGCTCTCGGTCGCGGCCGGCACGACCTTCTACACCCTGCTCGCCATCTTCCCGGCGATGGCCGCGCTGGTGTCGCTCTACGGCCTCGTCGCCGACGCCGCGACCATCAACGACCACCTCGCGATGCTCCAGGGCGTGCTGCCCTCGGGCGCCCTCGACATCCTGGGCGAGCAGGTCAAGCGCATCACCGCCAAGGGCAACACCACGCTCGGCCTCACCTTCTTCACCAGCCTCGCGATCTCGCTGTGGAGCGCCAACGCCGGCGTCAAGGCGATGTTCGACGCCCTCAACATCGTCTACGAGGAAGAAGAGAAGCGCAGCTTCGTCCAGCTCAACCTGCGCTCGCTGGCCTTCACCCTCGGCGCGCTGCTGTTCGTCGTCACGGCGCTGACCGGCATCGTGGTGCTGCCGGTGGTCCTCAACTTCATCGGCTATTTCGGCATCAGCATCAGCCCGTCGGCGTGGTACATCGCCCTGCTGCGCTGGCCGATCCTGCTCGCGATCCTGCTGTTCGGCCTCGCCCTGCTCTACCGCTACGGCCCGAGCCGCGACCTGCCGCGCTGGCGCTGGATCACCCCGGGCAGCGTGGTCGCCGGGGTGGTGTGGCTCGTCGCCTCGATCGGGTTCTCCTGGTACGTCTCCAACTTCGGCAACTACAACGAGACCTACGGCTCGCTCGGCGCGGTGATCGGCTTCATGACCTGGATCTGGATCTCCTCGACGATCGTGCTGATCGGCGGCGAGATCAACGCCGAGATCGAGCACCAGACCGTGCGCGACACCACGGTCGGGCCGGAGACGCCGCTCGGCACCCGCAAAGCCCGGATGGCCGACACCGTGGGGGCGCCGGCCTGACCGGCGCCCGTTGCGCGTCTTCATGTCCTGAACGACAGTCTCCGGTGCCGCTCGGCGCCGGAGATCTGTCATGTCCTATGGACCGACCTGGAACTCGATGTTCTGCTTCCCCGTCTTCTGGCCCTTCAGCGGGTCTGTGAGCCAGGATCTGGCACCGGACATCACCTACACCGTGCCCGAGATCGAGAAGGCGATCCTCGCCAGGGTCGGGAGCTACGGTCACCAGATCGGCATCATCTCCGACGCCCTGGAAGCTGTGATCGCGCGACTGGATCAGGCCCCGGAAGGCGCGTCGCCGCCGGTCATCCGAAGCCTTGATGCCGATGGAGGCAAGGATCCCGTGGCCGAGTTCAGGACCCTCGTGAAGGAAGTGAAGGCGGCCAAGGCGGAGTACCGCGCCGCGTCCCCACGCGACGCGGCCCTGCGGGATGCCGCGCATGCCCTCGCACGGCTGAAGACGGTGGATCCGGACGGCTACAGGTCTCTCGCGGCTGCCCTTCCACGATGAGGCGGGGACGATCCGCGAAGCGTGGTGGCGCCGCAATGGTTCCGATATAAACTATCTCGCATGGAGCCGCTGCCGACCCCCGATCCCGCCGCCGACGAGACGGAGCCGCTGCGGGTGTGGTTCCGCTTCCTGCGCCTGCACCGGCGGGTCTCCGCCGCCATCGCCGGGGAGCTGCGGGCGCTCGGCCTGTCGATCCCGCAATTCGACGCCCTGTCCACCCTGTCGGAGCAGGAGGGGCTGACCCAGCAGGATCTCGCGGCGCGGCTCTACGTGACCAAGGGCAACGTCTCGGGGCTGGTCGAGGCCGGGCTGGTCGAGCGCCGGGCGAGCCCCGCCGACCGGCGCTCGCACGCGCTCCACCTCACGCCCGCCGGCCTGTCGCTGGCGGAAGCCGGCATCGCCGCCCAGGCGGCCTATGTCCGCCGCACCCTCGGGCGGCTGCCCGAGCGCGACGTCGCCGAGCTCGACCGGGTGGTGCGGGCGTGGCGGGCGGCGGCCCGCGACGACGAGGAGAGCCGATGCCCGACACCCTCCTGACCCTCGCCGCGAGCGCCCAGCGCCGCCTGCTGCTGGCGCGCGAGGTCTCGGCCGTCGAGCTGCTCGACGCGGCGCTCGCCCGGATCGCGGCGCTCAACCCGCGCCTCGACGCGGTCGTGGCCCTCGATCCGGAGGCGGCCCGGCGTCAGGCCGCCGCCAGCGACGCGCGCCTCGCCGCCGGCACGGCGCTGCCCCTCGACGGGCTTCCCGTCACGATCAAGGACGCCTTCGACGTCGCCGGCCTCGTCTCGACCGCCGGCGCGCCGGCCCACCGCGAACGGGTGCCGGAGGCGGACGCGGCGGCCGTCGCCCGGCTGCGGGCGGCCGGCGCGGTGATCCTCGGCAAGAGCAACGTCCCGCCCTGGTCGGGCGACTTCCAGACCACCAACGCGGTCTACGGCACCACCCGCAACCCCTACGATCCCGAGCGCTCGCCGGGTGGATCGTCCGGCGGGGCGGCGGTCGCGGTCGCCACCGGGATGAGCGCGGTCGAGCTCGGCTCCGACCTCGGCGGCTCGATCCGCTGGCCGGCCCATGCCTGCGGGCTGTTCGGGCTCAAGCCGAGCTGGGGGCTGGTCTCGACCCGCGGCCACGTCCCGCCGGAGCCGGGGGCGACCCGCGAGGGCGACCTCGTGGTCGCCGGGCCGCTGGCGCGCTCGGCCGCCGATCTCGGCCTCGTTCTCGACGTGGTCCTGGGGCCGGCCGCGCCCGACGGCCTGCGCCCGCGCCTCGACCCGCCCCGCCGCACCGCGCCGGAAGGCCTGCGCGTCGCCGTGATGGCCGCCGCCGGCTTCGCCCCGGCGGCTTCGGCCGTGAGCGGGGCCGTGACCGAGGCGGCGGATCTCCTGCGCCGGGCCGGCGCCCGGGTCGACGAGGCCCGTCCGGCGATCGACCTCGCCGAGAACTTCCGGCTGTTCGCGCTCCTCAACCACGCCCTCGTGGCCGCGAGCCTGCCGCCGGCGATCCGCGACCGGATCGCGGCGCGCGCCCGGGATTTCTCCCCCGACGACGACTCGCATCCGGCGCTCCAGGCCCGCGGCGCCCGGCTCGACGCCGCGACCTACGGCGCGCTCCAGACCCGGCGGGCGGCGATCCACGCCGCCTGGACAGCGTTCTTCGCCGATCACGACGTGCTGCTGTGCCCGCCGGCGCCGGTGCCGGCGATCCCGCACGACCACGGGCCGGACCTGCACGCCCGCCGGCTGTCGGTCGACGGCGCGGCGCATCCGTATTTCGACCTGCTGAAATGGCCCTCGCTCGCGACCCTCAGCGGCCTGCCCGCCGCGGTGGCGCCGGTGACGCGCGATCCGGCCGGCCTGCCGGTGGGCGTGCAGATCATCGCCGGGCCGGGGCAGGACCGCACCGCGATCGCGGTCGCCGGGATGCTGGAGGCCCTGGGCTGCCGCTACGTCCCGCCGCCGATCCTCACGACGTGAGGCAGATCCTCACGACGTGAGGCAGATCCTCACCGCCTGAGCCTGTCGGACTTTGGTCCGGGGGTCCGGCGACGGACACCGGAGCGCCCGCCGGAGTTGTCCCCCGTCCGGACGCCCGGAGGAGACAGACCGATGCGCAGCCTCACCCTTGCCGCCCTCGCCGTGCTGGCGGGCGCCGTCCCCGCCCTCGCCAGTCCCTGCGGCCAGCAGATCGCCACGATCGAGCGCCGGCTCGACAGCCCGGGCGCGGCCTCGGTGACGGGCAGCACCGGCAGCACCGGCACCGCGACCGGCTCGCCCCGCGCCCTCCCGGCCCCGCCCGCCGGCCAGCCGAGCGACCCGGCCATGAAGCCCGACGCGGGGAAGATCGGCGAGGCCCGGCGCCTCATCGAGCAGGCCAAGACCCAGGACAAGGCCGGGCAGGACGCCGCCTGCGAGGACACCATGACCAAGGCCAAGGAGATGATCGGCGCGCTGCCGTAGGGTGGGGGCTGTCCGAACCCTCCCCCACCTCTGCGGCGGGGCTGTGCGGGGAAAAGAAGTGGCGCGTCTCCCCTCTCCCGAGTGGGAGAGGGGCCGGGGGTGAGGGTGGCTCGGGTTCCGAGATGGACTCCCAGCGTCGAGCTGCGCAGCTCGACGGCCCAGAGTCATTGCGGAACCGGCTCCACCCTCACCCCTACCCCTCTCCCACCCGGGAGAGGGGATCCCGCGCTTGATTCCGAAAGGGATTTTTCCCTGGCCGTCGTGCCGCAGAGGGAGGGTTCGGGCCGCGCTCCGCCCCTCGCCGCCTCAGTGGTTGTCGCGCGGCGGGCCCATGCTCTGGGCGACGCGCTGGAACGCCTCGGCGCCCTTGAGGATCATGCCCTCGGAGAGCTGGGCCACCATCGCGCGCTGGATCGCCTGCCACGGCGTCTGGCTCGCCGGGTAGGGGTAGCCGCCCCGGGCGCTCAGGTCGTCGCGCCGGCGCTGCAGCTCCTCGTCGGAGAGCAGGATGTCGGCAGTGCGCTTGTTGAGGTCGATGCGGACGCGGTCGCCGTTCTGGAGCAGGGCGAGGCCGCCGCCCGCCGCCGCCTCCGGCGAGGCGTTGAGGATCGAGGGCGTGCCCGACGTGCCGGACTGGCGCCCGTCGCCGATGCAGGGCAGCGACAGCACACCCCGGCGGATCAGCGCGGTCGGCGGCTGCATGTTCACCACCTCGGCCGCACCCGGATAGCCGATCGGCCCGGCGCCGCGCATGATGAGGATCGTGTGCTCGTCGATGTCGAGGGAGTCGTCGTCGAGGCGGTGGTGGTAGTCCTCCGGCCCGTCGAACACCACGACCCGGCCCTCGAAGGCGTAGGGATCCTCGGGATTGGCGAGGTAGCGGTCGTAGAACTCGCGGCTGATGACGCTCGTCTTCATGATCGCCGAGTCGAACAGCGAGCCCTTGAGGTTGAGGAAGCCGGCCCGCTCGCGCAGCGGCTCGCCGTAGGGCCGGATCAGGTCGCGGTCCCAGGTCCGCGCCTCGCGGCAGTTCTCGCCGATGGTGCGGCCGTTGCAGGTCAGCGCCTCGGTGTGGATCCGCCCGGCCTCGATCAGTTCGGAGATCACCGCCGGCAGGCCGCCGGCGCGAAAATACTCCTCGCCGAGATACTGCCCGGCCGGCTGCATGTTGACGAGCAGCGGCACGTCGTAGCCGACCTTCTCCCAGTCGTCGCAGGTCAGCGGCACGCCGATGTGCTTGGCGATGGCGTTGATGTGGATCGGCGCGTTGGTCGAACCGCCGATCGCCGTGTTGGCGACGATGGCGTTCTCGAACGCCTCGCGGGTGAGGATATCGGAGGGCTTCAGGTCCTCCCACACCATGTCGACGATGCGCAGGCCCGTCGCGTAGGCGGCCTGCCCGCGCTCGCGGTAGGGCGCGGGGATCGCCGACGAGCCCGGCAGCGCCATGCCGAGCGCCTCGGCGAGCGCGTTCATGGTCGAGGCGGTGCCCATCGTGTTGCAGTGCCCGGTCGAGGGCGCCGACGACGCGACGATGTCGAGGAACTGCTGGTAGTCGATGTCGCCGGCGGCGTGGCGCTCGCGCGCCTTCCACACCACGGTGCCCGAGCCGGTGCGCTCGCCGCGGCTCCAGCCGTTGAGCATCGGCCCGACATTGAGCGAGATCGCCGGGATGTTCACGGTCGCCGCCGCCATCAGGCAGGCCGGCATGGTCTTGTCGCAGCCGGTGAGCAGCACGACGCCGTCGAGGGGATAGCCGTACAGCACCTCGACCAGCGACAGGTAGGCGAGGTTGCGGTCGAGGGCCGCCGTCGGCCGCTTGCCGGTCTCCTGGATCGGGTGGCAGGGGAACTCGAATGCCACGCCGCCGGCCGCGGTGATGCCCTCGCGCACCCGCTTGGCGAGTTCGAGGTGGTGGCGGTTGCACGGCGACAGATCGGAGCCGGTCTGGGCGATACCGATCAGCGGCTTGCCCGATTGCAGCTCGGTCTGGGTCAGGCCGTAATTGAGATAGCGCTCGAGGTAGAGCGCGGTCATGCCCGGGTTGTCGGGATTGTCGAACCACAGCCGCGAGCGCAGGCGGCCGGCGTCGATGCGTGGGCGTGGCGTCTGGGCCATTGTCGGCCTCCCCTTCTCCCGAGAACGATTCGAAGGACCATGGACCCGGGCGGTGCCGGAAGGCAACACCGGGCGGCACCGCTGCCACGGTGTCGTGTCGCAGGACCAAAGAATCGCGCGCGGGGGTGTCCCCAAGCGGCCGGCAGGGATGCTAAGACCCGCGGCGCACATTCCGGCGAACCACGCCCCGACACACGCCCGAGGACACGCGCATGGCCGACAAGCCCTCCAACCCCCTGATCCCGATTGGCATCGTGGTGTCGCTGCCGGTGCTCGCCTGCCTGCTCATCATGCTGACCGACGACGGCATCGAGCGCTCGCTGCTCTGGGCCGCGGTCAAGGTCGGCCTGCTGCTGATCGTCATCGGCGGCGCGCTGTCCTTCGGCGTCAGCCGGCTGGCCGAGCGCAAGTCGCTCTGAGCGGGTCGCTCCAAGGCGGACTTGGGCTCGCTCCGTCTTCGAACGAGGCGGTGGCTCTCTCCTCTCCCCGTGGGCGGGAAGAGGGCTTGGGATCCTTCCGATTCCACTCTACCTCGTCGTCGATGAAGCGAGCCCAGGCGAAGCCGGAGCGATCCTGACGGATCGCGCTCGCTGCGTCTTCTGAACCGAGACCGCCCTCTCTCCGCCCGCGGGGAGAGGAGATCGCGCACCACCCGGGTTTGCGCACCCGCAAAAAGCACGACAACACGACGGGCCACGCCCGCACCCCACGCCGAGGAAACCCCGCCATGCCGCAGGTCGTGCCCGCCTTCTCCCGTATCGGCGAGGAGAACGCCTTCGCGGTCCTGGCCCGGGCCACGGCCCTCGCCCAGGCCGGGCGCGACGTCATCAACCTCGGCATCGGCCAGCCCGACATGCCGACCCCGCCCCACGTCGTCGAGGCGGCGATCAAGGCCCTGCGCGACGGGCATCACGGCTACACCCCGGCGACCGGCATCCTCCCCTTGCGCGAGGCGGTGGCCCGCGACCTGAAGGCCCGGCTCGACGTCGAGGTCTCGCCCGAGCGCGTGATGATCGTGCCCGGCGGCAAGGTCACGATGTTCATGGCGATCCTGATGTTCGGCGAGCCGGGCTCCGAGATCCTGTATCCGGACCCAGGCTTCCCGATCTACCGCTCGATGATCGAGTTCACCGGCGCGACCCCGGTGCCGGTGCCGATCCGCGAGGAGAACGGCTTTGCGTTCTCGGCCGAGGAGACGCTCGCCCTCATCACGCCGCGCACCCGGCTGGTGATCGTCAACTCGCCGGCCAACCCGACCGGCGGCGTCACCCCGAAGGCCGAGATCGACCGGCTGGTCGCCGGCCTCGCGGCGCATCCCGGCGTGGCGATCCTGTCGGACGAGATCTACGGCACGATGACCTACGACGGCGAGCGCCACCACACGCTGCTCGCCTATCCGGAGATCCGCGACCGGCTGATCTACCTCGACGGCGCCTCGAAGACCTACGCGATGACCGGCTGGCGCCTCGGCTGGTCGGTGTGGCCGGCGCCGCTCTACGACGCCGCCCGCAAGCTCGCGGTCAACTCGTTCTCCTGCGTCAACGCCGCGACGCAATGGGCCGGCATCGCCGCCCTCGACGGGCCGCAGGACTGCGTCGCCGCCATGATGGCCGAGTTCGACCGCCGCCGGGCCCTGGTGGTCGAGGGCCTGAACCGGCTGCCGGGCATCTCGTGCATCACGCCGAAGGGCGCGTTCTACGCCTTCCCGAACATCGGCGGGACCGGCTGGAAGGCGAAGGCGCTGGCCTCGGCGCTGCTGGAGGAGGCCGGCGTGGCGACGATCGGCGGGCCGGATTTCGGGGTCCACGGCGAGGGCTACCTGCGGCTGTCCTACGCCAACTCGGCCGAGAACATTGCCCGCGCCCTGGAGCGGATGGGCGCGTTCCTGGATTCCAACCGGCGCTGATCAGCGCCGGCCCGCCAGGGCCTCGCGGGCGTCGTCGAGATCGGGCGGGTCGATGCGGCGGTAGCGGGCCTGGATCAACCCGAACGCCCCGAAGGCGGCGAGCCCGGCGGCAACGAGGCCGAGCAGCACCCAGCCATAGGGTTGCAGCCGCAGGGCCTGGAGCGCGCCGCCGAGGCCCTTCACGTCGGCCGAGCGGCTCTCCCAGGCCGCCGCGATCAGGAAGCCGCCGATCAGCCCGAAGGTGACGCCGCGGGCGGCGTAGCCGAGGCGGCCGACATGGACCGCCCAGGTGCGGGCATCGACCGGCAGGGCGAGGCGGCGGACCACGTCCCCGCGCCACGCCTTGACCAGGAAGGCGCCGCCGGCCGCCACCACCCCGAGGCCGATCGCCGCCACCGCCCAGCGCCCGAACGGCTGCTGCAGGAGCCACGCGGTCCAGTCCCGGGCCGCCCGGTCCTCGTCGCCGGCGAGTCCGCCGAACCCCGCCACCGCCCGCCCGACCGACAGGGCGAGGGAGCCGTACAGCACGGCGCTGAGCAGGTGGCCGGCCCGGGTGGCGAGGCCCTTGGCCGAGCGGCCGTGGCGGTCCGCGTCGGTGACCGCCTCGATCAGGCGCCACAGAGCGAAGCCGGCGAGCCCAACCGCGACGAGGCCGAGCAGAATCCAGCCGAAGCGCCGTTCGAGCAGGGTCAGCAGGGCGCTGCGGCTGCCGCCGGCCTGTCCGCCCTCCCCGATCGCCGCCAGGACCGCGAGGCCGCCGACGAGGCAGTAGGTCAGGCCGCGGGCGCCGTAGCCGGCGCGGGCGACGAGTTCGAGCACGGAGCCGCCGGATTTCAGCACGGTCGCCTCCGGCGGGCAGGTTCGTCCCCCTCGCGGGCGGCGGTTGGCGTCACGGCAGGTCCTCCCCGCGGGCGGGCAGGGGAGATGGCGCGGCCCGCCGGCGCGGCAAGGGCGGCGCCGGTCAGTCGAAGCGCACGCTGATCTCGTCGCCCTGGCGCCGGACCACGGTGCAGGCCATCGGCCCGGCATCGGGCGGGGATAGGACGAAGCGGTCGGGCAGGCCCGGCTCGCCGAGGCGCAGCCGGGCGCCGCCGGCGGAACGGTCGAGGATCGTGCAGGCGACGGTGCGGCCGTCGATCTCGGCGCTCGCGGCCAGGAAGACGCGCTCGCGCGGCGTCTCCCGGCGCTCGTCGAGGCCGACCACCCACTCGTCGAGGCAGCGGGCGATGCCGGCCACGCCCGAGGCGGTGGTCCGCATGTTGGCCGAGACCGTGCCGGTGGTGTGGCGCTGCGCCTCGGTCGCCTCGGCGGTCTCGGCGACCAGGCGGCCGACCGTCGCGACCGCGGCGCCGATCCGCGACAGGGTCTCGCTGACTTCCGTCGACACCCCCTGCATCGCCGCGATCTCACCCGAGATGCGGGTGGTGGCCGACTGCGCCTGGCTGGCGAGATTCTTGACCTCGCTCGCCACGACGGCGAAGCCGCGGCCTGCGGCGCCGGCCCGGGCCGCCTCGATGGTGGCGTTGAGCGCCAGCAGGTTGATCTGCTCGGCGATGCCGCTGATCGCCTGGACGACGCCGTCCATCGCCAGGGCCGCGTCGCGCAGCCGCCCCGTCAGGGCGTCGGCCGAATCGGCGTGGGCCTGGATCTCCTCGACGGCGCGGCGCGACTGCGCCATCTGGCCGACGACCGTCGCCGAGGTGGCGTGCATCGCCTCGGCGGCGGCGGAGACGGCGTGGACCTTCTCGAGCGCCGCGCCGGCGAGGCGCACGACCTCGTTGCGCACCGACATGCTGCTGGTGATGTCGGTGGCGTACTTCACCACCTTGTAGGGGCGGCCGCCGGGATCGAGGATCGGGTTGTAGGTCGCCTGGATCCACACCGCGCGCCCGTCCTTGCCGAGGCGCTGGTAGACCGCGGAGGCGTAGCGCCCGGCCCGCAGGCCGGCCCAGAACTCGGCGTAGGCGGGGCTCGCGGCGTAGCTCTCGGGCACGAACATCCGGTGGTGGCGTCCCGCGACCTCGTCGAGGCGGTAGCCGAGCGCCGCCAGGAAGTTGTCGTTGGCGTCGAGGATCCTGCCGTCGAGGTCGAACTCGATCACCGCCTGCGAGCGGCCGATCGCCGCGATCTGGCCGGCCCGCTCGGCGTCGGCCTGCTTGGCCGCCGTCACGTCGAGGGCGAACTTCACGATCTTGACCAGCCGGCCGTTCATGTCGAACACCGGATTGTAGGTCGCCCGAATCCAGACCTCGCGACCGTCCTTGCCCCGGCGCCCGAACTCGCCGTCCCGGACCTCGCCCCGCCTCAGGCCGTCCCAGAACCCGGCATAGGCTGCGCTCGCGGCCTCGTCCTCAGGCACGAACATCCGGTGGTGGCGGCCGACGACCTCGTCGAGGCGGTAGCCGAGTGCTGCCAGGAAGTTGTCGTTGGCGTCCAGGACCGTGCCGTCGAGATCGAACTGGATCACCGCCTGCGAACGGCCGATCGCCCGGATCTGGCTCGTCGCCTCGGCCCGGGCGAGGCGCTCGGCGGTGACGTCGAAGGCGTATTTCACGATCTCGACCGGCCGGCCGCGCCGGTCGAGCACCGGGCAGTAGGTCGCGCGGATCCACACCTCGCGCCCGTCCTTGGCGAAGCGCCGGAACGCCGCCGTGCGGGTCTCGCCGCGGCGCAGGGCGTCCCAGAACGCGACGTAGTCGGGCCCGTTCGCCTCGTCGGGATCGACGAACAGGCGGTGGTGGCGGCCCCGCACCTCGGCGAGGCCGTAACCGGTCAGCGCCAGGAACCGGTCGTTGGCGTCCAGGATGGTGCCGTCGAGCGCGAAGGCGATCATCGCCTGCGACTGCTCGACCGCGCGGAGCCTCGCGCGCGCCGCGGCCGACCGGTTCATGGTGGCTAACATGGTGACCTGCGCAACTCGATGGTCCGTTTGAGTTGCGTACGACAGATCATTTAAGAAATCGTATTCACGACCGCGAACCCCAGATTTTCAGCGACTATCATAAGTCAGCTTGCGCCGATCCAGGATCCGCGACGATGAGATCGGCTCAGAGTGAACCAGAATTGTCCGCGACATCGGCCTCGATGCGACTGATAGCCTCGCGGTCGAGATCGAGGGCTTCGGCCAGCATCGCCAGGAAGGTTCGTTCCTGCATCGTGTCTGGATCGACGGCGAGGCGCGCCGCCGCGTAGATCCGCGCCGCCGTCTCGGGCGTGCTCACCCGGTCGGCGATCTCGTCGATCGAGGCCGGATCGGCCAGTTCGCGCTCCAGCCATTGCCGCTCCGGCACGCCGATGCCGGCCTCGGCGAGGGCCCGCTCCAGCCGTTCGCGCTCGCGGGCGTCGATCACGCCGTCGGCGGCGGTGGCGGCGACCATCGCGCGCAGCATCAGGGTCGCCTCGTCCTCGTCGAGGTCGGCCGCCGCGAACGGGCGGGCCGCATCCTCCCCGGTGCCGCCGCGCCGCAGCGCCAGGGCACCGAGGCCGACGACCAGCGCCACGCCGCCGAGGGCGGCGAGCCCGCCCCGGCGGGCGCGCACCAGGGCATCCACGATCCGCTTCGCCTCGGCCATTCCGCTCTCCTCCCGATCGGCTCCCGGCCGGCCCGCGGGCCGGCTTCTGCGCCGACAACCCGTTCGGGGGACGGCGGTTGCCGCGCGGCGGCGCGCCGGAACGATGACGGCGACGGCCGGTTGCCCGGGATCACGTCTCAGGAGGATGCCATGACCCAGCGCGACACGGCCCAGCGCCGGAACCTGCGCGACTTCGACGCCCATGCCGACCGCAACGGCCAGGATCTCGGCCAGGACGACCCGCGCGACCTCGGCCGCCCGGCCGAGCTGCAGCGGCGGCTGAATGAGGATCCGGACTGGGACGCCGAGACCGCCCGGATCGCCTCGGACCGGCAGCGGCTGGATGCGACCGCCGGCGGCAGCATCGGGACCGTCGAGGCGACCGAGGCCGAGACCCCGGCGGAGAACCTGCGCCGGATCAGCGACCCGAGCACCGGGGGACCGGACCGGTCGTAGCGAGGGCCGAACTCTCCCCACTGCGGGAGAGTGTCCGGGGAAGTCCCCGGCGATACGAAATCCGGACGATTCGTTCCGGGAATCGTATCGCCGGCCCGCGCGGTGCAGCCTTCGGCTCCACACACCTGAGCGAAGGCGATTTCCGCATCGCGAAGCGATCGATCGGAAATCCTATGACGGACATGGCGCGGGATCTCGCCTCTCCCCGCGGGCGGGGAGAGGGTCATGACCCCCTTGTCGGGGTCATGACAAGCGCAGGCGCAGCCGGAGCGAGGGTGAGGGGGTGGTGCTGGAGGAGCCTTATCCGGAGACACCCCCTCACCCTCGCCCTGCGGGCTCGCTGCCGACCCCGCAAGAGATCGTCAGCCTTCCCCCTGCCCGCGGGGGGCTATCCGGGGAAAATCCCTTTTAAAATCAAGCGCGGGATCCCCTCTCCCGAGTGGGAGAGGGGAGAGGCGCCACTGATTTTCCCCGGACAGCCGTGCCGCCCGCGGGGAGAGGAGAAGGCCCGCGCGTTCCCTTTCCGCGGACAGTCTTGCCGCGGGGGGGGCAGCGCCTACAGCACCACGCCGTTCGCCTCCGCGAAGGCGGCGAGCGCCGGGCGCAGGGAGGCGCCGTCGCGGGTGCGGGCGAGTTCGGCGTCGAGGAAGGCGCCGACCGCGCCCGCATCAAGGCTCAGCACCATCGCCTTGACCGGGCCGACCGAGGCCGGGGACATCGACAGCGAGCGGAAGCCGAGCCCGATCAGTGCCATCGCCTCCAGCGGCCGGCCGCCGATCTCGCCGCAGACGGTGGCGGGGGTGCCGGCGGCGTTCGCCCGCTCGGCGATCAGCCGGAACGCCCGCAGGGCCGCCGCGCTCAGCGGATCGAAGCGGTCGGCGACCTGGCGGTTGTCGCGGTCGACCGCGAACAGGAACTGCATCAGGTCGTTGGAGCCGACCGAGAGGAAATCCGCCTCGGCGGCGATCTCGTCCATCTGGAACAGCAGCGAGGGCACCTCGACCATCACGCCGAGGCGGCAATCGGACGGCAGCGGGTGGCCGTGGCGGGAGAGGTGCGCCTTCTCGCGATCGACGATGGCGCGGGCGCGGACGAACTCCTCCACCGTCGCGACCATCGGGAACATGATCTTGAGCGGGCGCCCGCCGGCCGCCTTGAGGAGGGCGCGCAGCTGCATCCGCAGCAGGCCGGGCCGGTCGAGGCCGATGCGGATCGCCCGCCAGCCGAGCGCCGGGTTCTCCTCCTCCAGCGCTTTCATGTAGGGCAGGATCTTGTCGCCGCCGATGTCGAGGGTGCGGATCGTCACCGGCAAGCCGCCGGCGGCGGAAAACACCGCCTCGTACAGGGTCTGCTGCTCGGCCGCCGAGGGCATCCGCTCGGCGACCATGAACTGCAATTCGGTACGGAACAGGCCGATGCCCTCGGCCCCGGTCTCGTGCAGGTGCGACAGGTCGACCAGCAACCCGGCATTGAGCTGGAGCCCGACCGCCACCCCGTCGCGGGTGAGCGAGGGCAGGTCGCGCAGGCTGCGGTACTGCTCCTGGCGGCGGGCGCGCAGGCGCGCCTTCTCGGCATAGGCCGCCTCGATCTCCGGGCCGGGCCGGATCTGGACCTCGCCGGCGGCGCCGTCGACGATGATCGCGTCGCCGCTCTCGACCAGCGCTGTCGCGTTGGCGACCTCGCCGACCGCCGGGATGCCCAGCGCCCGGGCCACGATGGCGATGTGGCTGGTCGGCCCGCCCTCCTCCAGCACGACGCCGCGCAGGCGCGAGCGATCGTAGTCGAGCAGCGCCGCCGGCCCCATCGAGCGGGCGACCAGGATCGCGTTCTCGGGCATCACGCCGGGGCCGGCGGCGTCGCGGCCGACGAGCTGGCGCAGGAGCCGCGTGGCGAGGTCGTCGAGGTCGTGCAGGCGCTCGCGCAGATAGGGGTCGCTCTGGCGCAGCATCTTGGCGCGGTTGTCGGACTGCACCCGCTCCACCGCCGCCTCGGCGGTGAGGCCCGACAGCACCGCCTCACGCATCCGGCGCAGCCAGCCCTGGTCGTGGGCGAACATCCGCACCGTCTCGAGCACCTCGCGGTGCTCGCCCGCCCCGGCGACGTCACCGCGCTCGACGAGGTCGTCGATCGCCGAGCGCACCTCGGCGATGGCGGTGTCGAGCCGCGCGACCTCGCGCTCGACGTTCTCGGCGATGAGGTTGCGCACGACGATGCGCGGCTCGTGCAGCACGACGTGGCCGAGCCCGACGCCGTCCGCGAGGGCGACGCCCGGCTGGCACAGCGAGCGGCGCGAGGCGTTGACCGTGCCCGGCGACAGCGCCTGCAATTCCCCCGAGGCGATCATCTCCGCGAGCACCATCGCGGTGGTCTGGAGCGCCTCGATCTCCTCCTCGGAATAGACCCGGTAGGTGCGGTTCTGCACCACCAGCACGCCGAGCATGTTGCCGGCCCGCAGCAGCGGCACGCCCAGGAAGGCGTGGTAGGCCTCCTCGCCGGTCTCCGGCCGGTAGGAGAAGGCCGGGTGCGACTGGGCGTCGGAGAGCGACAGCGGCTCGGCGTTGGCGGCGATCAGGCCGACGAGGCCCTCGCCGGCCCGCATGGTGGTGAGGTGGACCGCCTCGCGGTTCAGGCCCTCGGTGGCGAACAGCTCAAGCATGCTGTCGTCGCGCAGGACGTAGACCGAGCAGACCTCCGCGACCATGTTGGCCGCGATGATGACGACGATGCGGTCCAGGCGGGCCTGGGGGCTCACCGGCTCCGCCATGGCTTCGCGGAGGCGGCGCAGAAGCAGGCGCGGGCCTCCAGGCGCAGCGGGCATGGTGTCCAGTTCCACCCTGTGGCGAGTCGGGGCCGCGGCGCTCCCGAGGGCCTCGCCGGGCCTTCCGGAGCGGCCTCGTGTCTCGTCGTATAGCGACTCGGAACCCCGACCGGCAAGCGCCGTGTGCCCGCACTTGTGGCGGAGACGCAGGAAAACGCTTCGTCTAGAGACGCTTCAATTCCAGTGAAGGTCTACCGACGGCAAGGTCGGCACCAAGTCGAGGCATTGCAGTGCAGCATCGGACGGGCGTCGTCGCGACCGTCCGGTGGGCCGGATCAGGCCCGGTCGAGGCCGTAGAGCGCGTGCAGGGTCCGGACCGCGAGTTCGGTGTAGGCGGCGTCGATCAGGACCGAGAACTTGATCTCCGAGGTGGTGATCGCCCGGATGTTGATGCCCTTCTCGGCGAGCGCCCGGAACGCCTTGGCGGCGACGCCGGCGTGGCTGCGCATGCCGACGCCGATCGCCGAAACCTTGACCACGTCGGTGGCGCCCTCGATGCGCTCGACCTCCAGGGCCTGGGCCTGCGCGTCGAGGATCGCGCGGGCGCGCTCATAGTCGCTCGCCGGGACCGTGAAGGTCATGTCGGTGGTCGCGCCGTCGCCCGAGACGACCTGGATGATCATGTCGACGTTGATGTTGGCGTCGGCGAGCGGGCCGAAGATCGCGGCCGCGATGCCGGGCTTGTCCTTCACCCGGCGGAGCGTGATCTGGGCCTCGTCCTTCGAGAAGGCGATGCCCGTGATGATCTGCTGTTCCACGATGTCGTCCTCGTCGCAGATGAGGGTGCCGGGGCGGGCGTCGTCGGGGTCGTCGAAGGAGGAGCGCACCGTCGTCGGGACGCGGTGGACCATGGCGAGCTCGACCGAGCGGACCTGGAGCACCTTGGCGCCGAGGGAGGCCATCTCCAGCATCTCCTCGAACGCGACCCGCTCCAGCCGCCGGGCCCTGGGCACCACCCGGGGGTCGGTGGTGTAGACGCCGTCGACGTCGGTGTAGATGTCGCAGCGCTCGGCGCCGATCGCCGCCGCGATCGCGACCGCGCTGGTGTCGGAGCCGCCGCGGCCGAGCGTCGTCAGCCGGCCGGTCTCGGGGTGGATGCCCTGGAATCCGGCGACGACCGCGACCTCGCCGCGCTTGAACCCGGCATCGAGGCGGGCGCCGTCGATGGCCTGGATGCGGGCCGAGCCGTGCTGGTCGGAGGTCTCGATCGGGATCTGCCAGCCCTGCCAGGAGCGGGCCTTGAGGCCCATCTCGGCGAGCACGATGGCGAGCAGGCCCGACGTCACCTGCTCGCCGGAGGCGACCACGGCGTCGTACTCGCTCTGGGCGAAGAGCGGCGAGGCCTCCTTGCACCAGGCGACCAATTCGTTGGTCTTGCCCGACATCGCCGAGACCACCACCGCGACCTCGTAGCCGGCGCGGACCTCGCGGGCGACGTGGCGGGCGACGTTGCGGATGCGGTCGACCGTGGCGACGGAGGTGCCGCCGAATTTCATCACCAGACGGGGCGCGGGACCAGACGGCTTCGGACCAGACGACATGGGACCAAACGTAAAGGTTGCCGGCGGCCGGACCGGCCGCCGCGCGATGCCGGGCGGGTAACCGCGGGGCGGGGGCGTGTCAATGCGGGCCGCGGCGGCCGGTTGGTCGGGACCGCCCGATGCGCTACCTGCACCGGGCGACAGCCTGGAGCCCCCCGCGCATGAGCGACCCGACCGGACCCTCGATCGACCGCGACGAGGTCGCGCGCTTCGAGCGCATCGCCGCGACCTGGTGGGACGAGGCCGGGCCGATGCGGGTGCTGCACCGGTTCAACCCGGTGCGGCTGGCCTATATCCGCGACGCGGTCTGCCGCCATCTCGGCCGCGACCCGGCCGGGCCCCTGCCCCTCGACGGGATCAGCCTCGTCGATGTCGGCTGCGGCGGCGGCGTGCTGTCGGAGCCGCTGGCCCGCCTCGGCGCGCGGGTCACCGGCCTCGACCCGGCCCCGACCAACATCCGGGTGGCGCGCGCCCATGCCGAGGAGGCCGGAATCCCGGTCGACTACCGCGCCGAGACGATCGAGGCGGTGGTGGCTGCCGGCGAGCGCTTCGACGTCGTGCTCGCCATGGAGGTGGTCGAGCACGTCACCGACATGCCGGCCTTCGTGGCGACGGCCGCGGCGGCGGTGAAGCCCGGCGGCCTGCTGTTCGCCGCCACGATCAACCGGACCATGCGCTCCTTCGCGCTCGCCATCGTGGGCGCCGAGTACGTCCTCGGCTGGCTGCCGAAGGGCACCCACGACTGGGACAAGTTCGTCACCCCCGAGGAGCTCACCCGGGCGGTCGAGGCCGGCGGGCTGTCGGTCACAGACGTCGTCGGCGTCGTGTTCAACCCGCTCACCAACCGCTGGCGCCCCGCCCGCGACACCGCGGTGAACTACATGATCGCCGCCGCGAAGGCCGGCTGAACCGCGCTCCCGCCGTCGCCGTTGTCCGCGGTGGCAGCGGCGGAGACGGACATGCTCGAGAAATTGCCCCACGCGGTCGGCGCGGCCCTGTCGGGGGTGAAGGCCGGCCTCGACCGGACCGCGTGGCACGCCGAGTTCGCGACGGTGCCGGGCGGCCTCGCCCTGACCAGCCCGGCCTTCGCCGACGGCGCCGCGATCCCGGCGCGCTTCACCGCCGACGGGCCCGGCCTCTCCCCTCCCCTCGCCTGGAGCGGCGTGCCGGCCGGCACCGCCGCCCTGGCGCTGCTGGTCGAGGACGCCGACAGCCCGACCCCGAAGCCGGTCGTCCACGCCATCGCGTGGCACGTGGATCCGGGCCGCGCCGGCCTCGACGAGGGCGAGCTGGCGCCCGACGCGCCCGACGCGCCGGATCTCGGCAGGAACACCTATCTCAGGGCCGGCTGGCTGCCGCCGGACCCGCCGACCGGCCACGGCCCGCACCGCTACCTGTTCCAGCTCTACGCCCTCAAGGCGCCCCTCGACCTCGACGGCACGCCCGGGCGCACCGCGTTCCTCGACGGCGTGCGCGCCGGCGCGATCGCCCGCGGCCTGCTCACCGGAACCTACGAGCGGCCCTGAATCGTCTTGCAAACCTGAATTCCCTTGCAAAACCGGGCGCACGGGGCTATGTCCCCGGGCATCAGTTCTGGTTGCGGTCGAGAGGTCGCGGTTCGGGAGTGGGCCCCTCGGGGTCCGCTCTTTTTTATTGCCGCCGACCCGGATGCGCCGGGACCACGACCGCCCACGGCCCGAGCCAGCATGACCGACACGCCCGAGATTTCCCCGAACGAGAAGCGCCTCATCACCGAGACCGGCGTCGCCGCCCGCGTGGCGCAGATCGTCGAACCGGCGATCGAGGGGCTCGGCTACCGCCTCGTGCGGGTGCGGGTGACCGGGCACAACGGCTGCACCGTGCAGATCATGGCCGAGCGCCCGGACGGCACGATGGCGGTCGACGATTGCGAGGCGGTCAGCCGCTCGATCTCGCCGCTGCTCGACCTCGACGACCCGGTCGGGCGCGCCTACCACCTCGAGATCTCCTCGCCGGGCATCGACCGGCCGCTGGTGCGGGCGGGCGACTTCGTGCGCTGGGCCGGCTACGAGGCGAAGGTCGAACTCGCGGTGCCGCTCGACGGCCGCAAGCGCTTCCGCGGCGTGATCGGGCCGGTCGATCCCGCCGGCGCCACGGTCCGGATCGCGCTCGACGACGTGAAGGAGGGGCTGCCGGATGCCTACGACCTGCCGCTTCGCGACCTCGGCGAGGCCCATCTCGTGCTCACCGACGAGCTGATCCGCGAATCCCTGCGCCGCGGCTCCGCCCCGGCCCAGGATGACGATGAGCAGGACGACGAGGACCAGGATGGGACCGAGCCCGTCTCCACGGCTCACTGACGCTCCTCACAGACACACCGTTTCCGCTGAGTAAGGATTGAACCGATGGCCGTCGTCAGCGCCAACAGGCTCGAACTCCTCCAGATCGCCGACGCGGTCGCCCGCGAGAAGGTGATCGACCGCCAGATCGTCATCGAGGCGATGGAGGAGGCGATCGCCAAGGCCGCCCGCTCGCGCTACGGCGCCGAGACCGACGTGCATGCCGAGATCGACCCGCGCACGGGGGCGCTGCGGCTGTCGCGCCACCTCCTCGTCGTCGACGAGATCGAGAACGACGCCCGCGAGATCGACCTCAACGCCGCCCGCCGCCACAACCCGGCGGCCCAGGTCGGCGACGTGATCTCCGACACCCTGCCGCCGTTCGACTTCGGCCGCGTCGCCGCCCAGTCGGCCAAGCAGGTCATCGTCCAGAAGGTCCGCGACGCCGAGCGCGCGCGCCAGTTCGACGAGTACAAGGACCGCATCGGCGAGATCATCAACGGCACCGTCAAGCGGGTCGAGTACGGCAACGTCATCGTCGATCTCGGCCGCGGCGAGGGCATCGTGCGCCGCGACGAGACCATTCCGCGCGAGACCTTCCGGCCCGGCGACCGCATCCGCTCCTACCTGTTCGACGTCCGCTCCGAGGTGCGCGGACCGCAGATCTTCCTCTCGCGCTCGCACCCGCAGTTCATGGCCAAGCTCTTCGGCCAGGAAGTGCCGGAGATCTACGACGGCATCGTCGAGGTGAAGGCGGTCGCCCGCGACCCCGGCTCTCGCGCCAAGATCGCGGTGATCTCGCGCGATTCCTCGATCGATCCGGTCGGCGCCTGCGTCGGCATGCGCGGCTCGCGCGTGCAGGCCGTCGTCGGCGAGCTGCAGGGCGAGAAGATCGACATCATCCCGTGGTCGCAGGATCAGGCGACCTTCATCGTCAACGCGCTCCAGCCGGCCGAGGTCGTGAAGGTGGTGCTCGACGAGGAGGCCGACCGGATCGAGGTCGTGGTCCCCGACGACCAGCTCTCGCTCGCCATCGGCCGCCGCGGCCAGAACGTGCGCCTCGCCTCCCAGCTCACCGGCTGGGACATCGACATCCTGACCGAGGCCGAGGAATCCGAGCGCCGGCAGAAGGAGTTCGTCGAACGCACCAACGCCTTCATGGAGGCGCTCGACGTCGACGAGACCGTCGGCCAGCTGCTGGCCGCGGAAGGCTTCCGCTCGGTCGAGGAGATCGCCTATGCCGAGCCGAACGACCTCGGCAGCATCCAGGGCCTCGACGAGGAGACCTCGGCCGAGATCCAGGCCCGCGCCCAGGACTACCTCGCCCGCATCGAGGCCGAGAACGACGCCCGCCGGATCGAGCTCGGCGTCGCCGACGAGCTGCGCGACATCGACGGGATCACCACCCCGATGATGGTCGCGCTCGGCGAGAACGAGGTGCGGACGGTCGAGGACCTCGCCGGCTGCGCCACCGACGACCTCGTCGGCTACACGGAAGGCCGCGGCGCCGAGGCCGTGCGCCATGCCGGCTACCTCGACGGGTTCGAGCTGTCGCGGGCCGAGGCCGAGGCGATGATCATGGCCGCGCGCGTCCATGCCGGTTGGATCGAGGCGCCGCCGGCCGAGGAGGCCGCCGAGGACGGCGAGGGCCAGGAGAGCGAGGGCGACGGCGAAGCTGAGGGCGAGGAGGCCGCCGACGGCGAGACCGCCGAGGACGGGACCGCGCCGGCCGAGGGCGAGACCGCCGAGGGCCGGACCGCCTGAGAGAGAACCGGGAACCGCCGATGAGCGCCGCCGTGCCGACCGAGACCGAGACCCTCCCGGACGTCCTCGACGCCGGGCTCGGCCGCGGCCGCGCCGGGGCCGAGCGGACCTGCCTCGTCACCCGCAGGACCCTGCCGCCGGCGGCGATGATCCGCTTCGTGCTCGGGCCCGACGACACCGTCGTGCCCGACCTCAGGGCGAAGCTGCCGGGCCGCGGCGGCTGGGTGACGGCGACGCGCCGGGCGGTCGAGGAGGCGGTGCGCCGCCGCCAGTTCGCCCGGGCGTTCAAGCGCCAGGGCGTCGTTGCGGCGCCCGATCTCGCGGATGTGATCGAGGCCGCCCTGCGCGACGACCTGCGCCAGGGCTTCGCGCTGGCCAACAAGGCCGGCTGCGTCGTCACCGGCTTCACCAAGGTCGAGAGCGCGGTGGCGAGCGCCGGCGGGGTCGCGGCCCTCGTCCACGCCTCCGACGCGAGCCCGGACGGGTGCCGCAAGCTCGCCCAGGCATTGCGCCGGCGGTACGGCGATGCCATATCGGGGATCCCGGTGGTCAACGACCTGTCCAATGCGGAATTGGACATGGCCTTGGGTCGGGATCATGTGATACATGCAGCCCTCGTCGCGGGAGCCGGCACAACCGGCTTGCTCGCGCGTTGGCGTCGGCTCCGTGCGTTTCGCGGCGAGCCGACGACATCCGGACAGGCCGGAGCGTCGTCGGACGCCTCAGGCGTTCCGGGCGGCGTCCAGGACGACGGCAGGATCGATTCGACCGGCGCTTCCGCGTCCGGTGGGTGAGTAGATGGTTGGGAACGGCCCGGATCCGCGGGCGCGCTCCCGGGATGCGAGTGGGAGGCGGCCCCCGATGGGTTGCGTCCCGGGACGATGAGAACCCCCAGGGTCTGAACTGAATGAGTGAGACGAAGAATCCGGGTGACAAGACGCTGCATGCGGGCCCCTCGAAGACGCTCTCGACGAAGCGTCCGATCGAGCAGGGCGTCGTGCGCCAGAGCTTCTCCCACGGCCGCTCGAAGTCGGTGGTGGTCGAGACGGTGAAGCGTCGCGTCGGCGGTGCCAGCCCGGCACCCGCGGCCCCGAAGGAGGCGGCCGGGTCCGCCCCCGCACAGAGCCGGCCGTCGCGGCCGGCCGAGCGCCAGGGTCCGGCCCGGTCCGGCGTGGTGCTGCGCACCCTCAGCGACCAGGAGCAGAGCGCGCGCCTCGCCGCCCTCGCCGACGCCCGCCGTCGCGAGGACGACGACCGCCGCCGCGCCGCCGAGGAGGCGGAGCGCCGTGCCGCCGAGGAGGCGTCCCGCGCCGCACCGCCGGCACCCGCTCCGGCCGCGGCTGCCCCCGCCGCTCCGGCGGCCCCCGAGGCCGCGCCGGCCGCCCGTCCGGCCGCGACGCCGCGTCCGGCTGGTGCTCCGGCCGGCCCGCGCCCGGCTGCCGCGGCTGGCCGGGCCGGC
>NZ_SACP01000069.1 GCF_004004555.2 Methylobacterium oryzihabitans | reverse complement strand
CGCCGGTTGGCGAGGCCGGCAAGCGTCGGGGCCGCGCCGGGCAGGCAGGTCAGCGGCGGCGGGCGCAGCACCTCGATCACCGCGGCGGCCCGCCGCGCGCGCCCCCCGGGCCTGCTGGCGGGCGGCGGTCGCCGCCTCGCCGGAGGCGCGGTCGGCCTGGAGCGCGGCGGCGGCGATCTGCCGGGCGCCGGCCAGCACCTCCCGGGCGGCGAGCAGGATCGCGGCGGCGCCCTCGGCGGTCTCGGCGTTGGCCGCCTCCAGCCGGACGATGTCGTCCTCGACGGCGGCGAGGCTCGCCAGCAGGCCGCGGTTCTTCTGCACCTCGGCCTCGGCCAGGACCGCGACCCCGTCGAGGGCGCGGCGCACCGCCTCGACCCCCTCCTGGAGCCCGCGGACGTGGTCGTGGATGCGGTCGACCCCGCCGCTGGCGTCGCGCGACAGGGCGGCGATGTCGCGCGAGACCTGGGCGAAGCCCTGGCCGGCCTCGCCGGTGCGCGCCGCCTCGACCGAGCCGGTGACCGCCAGCATGCTGATCTGCACCAGCACCAGGGCGACGGCGCCGACGAGCTTCTCGATGCGCCGGGTGCGTCCCTCCAGTTCGCCGATCCGCCGCAGTCCGGCGCGGGTCTCGGCCAGGGCGGCGGCGACGCCGTCGGCCAGCTCGCCCGCCGCCGCGTGCGCCGCCCGCAGGGCGCCGGCGATCGCCGCCACGTCTGCCCCGGCGGCCTCGGCGCTCGCCCGGACCCGGCCGGCGCTGCGCTCGACCTCCGCGACCGCGGCACTCGATTGCCGGGCGGCGGCGCTCTGGACCGCGGTGCCGCGGCTGATCTGGTCGATGGCGATCAGGATCTCGTCGGCGGCGCCGGACAGTTCCTGCACCGCACCCGACAATCCCTCGGCACCGGCCGCGATGGTTCCGGCGCTCTCCCCCAGGGAGGGACTGGCGAGCAGGGTGTCGGCGAGTTCGGCGAGGGTGTGGGCGGTGCCGAGGCTGGCGTCGAGGGCGGCGCTCTGCTGGGCGACGGCGCGCTGCGCCTCGACGGTGGCGGCGGCCTGCTCCTCGGCCGCGGCCGCGATCTGCTCGGCCCCGCGCTGGGCCTCGCGCACCAGCGTCTCGGCCTCGCCGCTCGCCGCGAGGATCGCCTGGCTGCCCTCGGCGAGCGCCGCGAGGGCGGCCCGGGCGGCGTCCAGCCGGCCGCCGACGCCGGCCCCGGCCTCGGCCTGCCGCTCCCCGGTCGCGGCCGCCGCCCGGATGGCCGCGCCGATCGTCCGGACCTCGGCGCCGATCGCCTCGGCCAGCGCCCGGATCTCGCCGGCGCTCGCCTCCGACGATTCGGCGAGCGCCCGCACCTCGTCGGCGACGACCGCGAAGCCGCGTCCGTCGTCGCCGGCCCGCGCCGCCTCGATCGAGGCGTTCAGCGCCAGCAGGTTGGTCTGGTCGGAGACGTAGCCGACGGTCGCGATGATCTCGCCGACGCGCGCCGCGCCGCGGTCGAGGTCGTCGATCAGCGCGACCGCGGCGGTCTGGCGCCCGGCATTGGTCTGGACGGCGGCGACCGCGGCGGCGATCCGGGCGCCCGCCTCGACCACGAGGCTCTGGAAGGCGGCGGTGCGCTGGCGCGACAGGTCGGCGCGCTCGCGCGCCTCGGTGAGCCGCCCGACGATGGTGACGACCGCCGCCAGCGATTGCTGCGCCGCCCCGGCCGCCGACTCGGCGCCGCGGCCGATCTCGTCCATCGCCCGTTCGAGTTCCTGCGAGGCGGAGGCGGCCTGGGTGATCCCGGCGGCGAGTTCCTCGGTGGCGGCGGCGAGGCGCTCGGCGGCCTTCTGCCGGCGCGCCCGCGCCCGGGCGAGGCCGCCGGCGCGAAGGCCGGCCGGCCTCGGGCCCGCCTCGGGTCGGCCCGGTTCGGTCCGGTCCGCGGCGGCGAGGCTCGCCTTCTTCACCAGTGTCATCTCGGGATCCGCCTGACGTCGCGCGTCCGCCGCGGCCGGAGCGTCGCTCCGGTTGTAGGCGGCGCGGCCGGAGGGTCAAGGCGGGCACTGCCGGCGGTTGTCCTAGCGCGAGCTTTCGCGCTTAGATGGGTCTCGCGCCGGGATCGGGAGGCCCGCATGACGCAACCGTCCCATCGGGTTCCGCGCGTCCGGCCGGACCCCGCACCGGCCCCGCTCCGCCCGCCGGAGCCCGCCATGAGCGCCGCCGACCTCGACCTCGCTCCCGCCGGCCTCCAGCGGCTGATCGAGCCCGAGGGGCTGATCGGCACCTGGCGCTGGGTCTTCGCCACCGACGCGCACGTCTGGTCGGCGGGCCTGTTCCGGATGCTCGGCCTCGATCCGCACCGCGCGCGGGCCGGCCACGAACTGTTCCTCGGCCTCGTCCACCCGGAGGACCGGGAGGGCTGGGCCTCGGCCGGTGACCTCGTGCTCGGCCGGGTCCCGCGCCTGAGCACCGTCCGCGTCGTCCGCCCGGACGGCGGGCTGCGCGTCCTGTCGATCGCGGCGGAGGCGCGTCTGGCTCCCGACGGCCGCCCGCTCGGGTTGTCGGCGATCCTCCTCGACGTCACCGAGCCGGACGGCCTGACGCGGCTGTGCCGCGAGGAGGAGGGCCGCCGGCAGGCGCTCTACCGCACGACCCTCACCACGACCTTCTCCCTCGGGCTGGACCTGCTCCACGTGTTCCCGGCGGAGGTGGCCCGCGTCCACGGGCCGACGCTGGCCGAGATCAGCGTCGATCCATTCGTGATGGTCGTCCCCGAGGAGCGCGAGGCGTTCTGCGCCCGAGGCTGGGAGGCGCACGACCGCGGCCTGCCGTTCCAGGGCCTCGCCCGCGAGCGGCTCGCCAACGGCGAGGTCTGGCAGTTCCGGATCCTCGGCGTGCCGGCCTGGGACGCCGACGGCACCTATCTCGGCCGGACCGGGCTGAAGCACCCGGTCCATGGCGCCCTGCCGGCGACCGGGGCCGACCGGCGACTGACCCGGGCGCTGGAGCAGGCGGTGCAGGGCTACCATCTGCGCGCCGCCCGCGGCCTGCTCGACTGGTCGATGGCGATGCTGGCCCAGGCGAGCGGGCTGTCGGTCACCACCGTCCGGCGCCTCGAGGAGAACGCCGAGTTTCAGGGGGCGCGCTCGCGCCACAGCGCGGTCGAGGCCTTGCGGCGGGCCGGCATCCGCTTCATCGCCCTCGACGACGGCACCATCGCGGTCGCGCGGCGCTGAGCGCTGCGCCTCACCCGATCGTCATCAGGCTGGCGTTGCCGCCGGCCGCCGCGGTGTTGGTCGAGACCACCCGCTCCTCGACGAGGCGTGCGAGGTCGCAGGGCTCGTCCGATCCGGCGGCGATCACCGGGATCACCGCGCCGTCGCGCTCCGCGACCCGTGCCAGCGCCGCGAGAAGCGGCGCCGCGCCCTCGGCCAGCACGCCGGCGAGATCCGGTACCGCGGCCCAATCATCGACCGTCGCGATCCGGGCGGCGACCGCCGGGGGCAGGCCCGCCAGGGCGGCGCGGGCCGGGTTGCCGGCCTCGACCACGGCCGCGTTGCCGGTGGCGAGGATCGCGCCGAGCTGCGCCCGCAGGCCGGCCTCGCTGCCGGCGAGCGCCGCGATCCGGCCGCGGGGATGCAGCGCGTAGAGGTTGGTCTCCCCGACCGGGCCGGGCAGCACCCGGTGGCCGCCGAGCGGCGTCGCGGCGAGCAGGGCCGCGCAGGCGCCGGCCTCGTCCGGGGCGGCGCGGCCGAGCCCG
>NZ_SACP01000068.1 GCF_004004555.2 Methylobacterium oryzihabitans | reverse complement strand
ATCGCCGCGGCGGCGAGGCGGTCGTCGGCGGAGGATGCGGACGGGGCGGCACCGGCGGACGACGCCGGCCCGGGCATCGCCGGGGAGGCCGGCACGACGGGGGTCGGAGGCGGCGCCGCGACGTCGGCCGTGGAGGCCGCGGCGGCACCGGCCTGCGCCGCGACCGGGCGGGCCGGTTCCGGCAGGCCGTACTGGACCGGCGCGAAATGCGTCTCCCGCGTCAGGACGGTGATCCGCACCGGCTCGGACGGCACCGGTGCGCCCGCAGGGACCGCGACCGGACGGTCCGGCTGGCCCGGCGCGGGCGATGGAGTGGCGGGCTGGGCCGACGCCGGCGCGGCGAGCGCCAGCAGCACGGCCGGCAGGGCGCCGGCCGCAGGGGGAACGGTGTCCTCGGGCGCCGGCTCGCGCTCCCGGCGCCCGCCGGCCGCGCGTTCCATCAGCGCGCCGAGTTCGTCGCGCCCGGACGATCCGTCCGCCGGCGTCGTCACCGCGGCGCCCTCTTCCGCGGGCGGCGCAGGAACCTGGACGGTCGCGCCGTCGGCCGGCTCGGCGTCTGGGGCAGCCGAATCGCGCCCCAGCGCGCCGAGCAGCGACCCGAACGCCCCGGGATCGCCCGCGGCATCCCCGGCTCCGCGGCCGGAGGCGCGGTCGAGCCGCCGGACCAGATCGGTCAGCTTCGCGTCGACGGGGGTCACTGGCGGCTCCTCTGCATCAGGTCGTCAACGTCCTGTATGACGCTCCGGGCGCGGGCGATGGCGGAGGCCTGCGGCAGCTCGCGCCCGGCGGCCGGGGTCGCGGGCGGCGCCTCGGCCGGCGCCGGGGGCGGCAGGTCGCGGATGCCCCGGGCCGCCGCGAAGGCCGCGTCGAGAAGGGTCGCGTCGGCCTCCGGCAGGGCGTCGCGGTCGACCGCGCGCAGGCCGGCCAGGGCCTCGTCGAAGCGGCCGGGCACGACGATCCCGGCCGCCGAGCGGTAGAGCCGGGCCCGCTCCAGCACCGTGCGGTCGGCCCCGGCGAGGGCGCCGGCGCGGTCGGCGGCGGAGATCGCCGCCGCGGTCCGGCCCTGGTCGACCGCCGCGCGGGCCACCAGCAGGTAGAGGTCGCGCCGTCCCTCCGGGTCGAGTTCGTTCAGCATCGCCTCGAGCCGGGCGAACCTGCCGCGGTCGGCGGCGAAGTCGAGCCGGGTCAGGGCCGCGGCGAAGCGCTGGCGGAAGTTGCCGGCATAGACCGAGTGCCGGAACCGGCGCAGGTACTGGATCGACAGCGCCTCGAACGCCCGCACGTCGCCGATCTGGGCGAGGACGAAGACCTGCCGCCGCAAGGCCCCCTCCTCGATCAGCGTGCCGGGGGCGAGGAGCCGGGCGAGGTCGAGGAAGCGCAGCGACCCGGCGGGATCGTCGCGCACCACCAGCGCCGACTGGATCAGGGCGAGCTGGCCGGCGAGGCCGGGCGGCGCCTTGCGGGCGTCGATCGGCACGAGCAGGCGCCGCGCCTCCTTCTCGCGCCCTTCGAGATAGGCGAGCGCCCCCTGGACCAGCGGCAGTTCCGCCTCCGGCACCCCGTCGCCGGCAAGGATCTGGCGCAGGATCGTCGGCCCGCCGCCGCTGAGCACGAAGGTCACCGCCGCGCGCAGGTTGGCCGGCTCGGTCCAGGTCGCGGGCTCCTGGGTCAGGAGCCGGTTCTCGATATGGGCGATCAGGGTGCGCTGGCCGAGATGGGCCTGGGTCGAGCCGCGGGCGATCTGGTCCTGGAGATGCTGGAGCGTGCGCACCAGCTCCACCGGCAGGCTCCGGGCCGCGACCGGCAGCGGCTCGACCGCCACGGCGGCCTTGCCGCCGCCATGGCCGTCGCCGTGCCCCGCATCCCCCCCCGCCGCGGCGGGTCCGGCGAGCCCGAGGCCGAGCAGGGCCGCCGCAATCCGGAACCGGTGCGCTCTCGAGCGGGGCGTCACTCGGGCCGCCCCCGCAGCAGGATCTCGATGCGGCGGTTCTCCGCCGACTTCGTGTCGGCGGGATTGCGCGGCTGGCGGTCGGCGTGGCCCTCGATGCGCTCGACGCGGGCCTCGTCGAGGCCGCCGCGCACCAGCATGTAGGTCGCCATCTGGGCCCGCGCCGAGGACAGGCGCCAGTTGTCGTAGGTCTCCGAGCGGAACGGACGCGAATCGGTGTGCCCGCGCACGACGATCCTCCCGGGCCTGGCGTTGAGGATCCGGGCGATGCGCTCCAGCGCGCGCACCACCTTCGGCTGCGGCTCGGCCGAGCCGACGCCGAACATCATGAAGTTGAACTCGTCGGTGAGGCTGATGAGGACGCCCTCGCCGGTGCGGCGCACGTCGATGCGGGGTGCGGGCGCCGCGGTCGGCAGCGGCTCGACCGCCTTGAGGATCTCGGCCTTGAGCGCGGCGGCGGCCGCGGTCTCGGCCGCCTCGGCGGGGTCCTTCGAGGGGTCCTTGGCGGCCGCGGCCTTCGCGTCGGCCCTGGGATCCGCCTTCAGGTCCGCCTTGGGGTCGAGGGCGGCGAGCTTCGGGGCGGCCGGGTCCTTCGCCTTCGGGTCCTTCGCGGGTTCCCTCGCGACATCCTTGGCGGCCGCGCCGGCCGGATCGCGCGGGGGGTCCTTCGGCGTCAGCGGCAGCGCCTCGGCGGCGGCGACGCGGACGGCCGCCGCGTCCTTGCGCGGGCCGGGCACCGGGCGCGGGTCCGGCGTCGCCGCGCGGGCGTCGGGGCGGCCGTCCTGCGGCGCCAGGGTGTCGACGCGGCCGGGGCGCTCGGCGCGGGCGGCGGGCAGCGGCGCCACCTGCCAGTACAGGGGATCGAACGGGTCGCGGGCGGCCTCGCCGCCGCTCAGGCCGGGCAGGCCGTCCTCGGTCGAGGCCGCGTCGGGGCTCGACACCTCGACCGGGCGCTCGGGCTCTGCCTCGGCGGCGAGGCGGGCGAGCACCGCGTAGGGATCCTGGAACAGGGCCGCCTCGCGCCCGCGGCTGCCGGCGGCGGCGCCCTCGGCGCGGCCCTTGCCGCCGCCGCCCTTGTCGTCCTTGCCCGGGTCCTTGCCGGATCCGTCCTTGCCGTCGGATCCCTTGGCCTCGGCGCCCTTGCCCTCGGCCGGCCCCTCGGCGCCGACCGGGTCGCGCAGGCCCTTCCGGTCGGGGACCATCTCGGCGAGCTTGACCGGATTGAAGTAGCTCGCGACCGCGGTCTTGGTCTCCTTGCTGGTCGAGTTGATGAGCCACATCACCAGGAACAGCGCCATCATGGCGGTCATGAAGTCGGCGAGCGCGATCTTCCAGGCGCCGCCGTGGTGGCCGTCGTCGTGGTCGCCGTGGCGGCGGACGATGATGATCTCGTTGTGGCCCTCGGCCATGTCAGGTCCCCTCGACCATGTCAGGTCCCCTCGACGGCCGCCGCGAGCCGGCGGCCCCAGGCCGCGAGCTGGGTCTCGATCACGGTGCGGTCCGCCGTCACCCGCACCTCGACGCCGTCTGCGGGCGCGAACGCCACCGCTCCGGCCTCGGGGCCGAGCCGGGCGGCGAGCGCCGCGAGCAGGTCCTCCGGGCCGGTGACGCGGATCGCCGGATGAGCCGGGTCGGCGAGCAGCCGCGCCAGCAGCCCGCGCAGTTCCTCGACCGCCTGGAGCCGCAGCACCCCGTCGAGCACCGGCACCAGCGCCTCGGCGACCCGGTCGGCGAGGCGGGCCTCGATCTCGCTCAGCGCCGCCGCGAGCCCGGCGGCGAGCGGGTCGGCCTGGGCCTCGCCCCAGAGCCGGCGCTCGGCCTCGAGATGCTCGGCGAAGGCGGCGCGCTCGGCCGCGAGGCGGGCCTCGGCGGCGTCCTGCGC
>NZ_SACP01000067.1 GCF_004004555.2 Methylobacterium oryzihabitans | reverse complement strand
CCGACGATCGCGACGCGGGGCGCGCGGATCGAGGCGTCGGGGGCGGGCGGCGGCGGGGTGGTGCGGCTCGGCGGCGGCCGGCAGGGCGCGGGCCGGCTGGCGCATGCCGAGCGGGTCACGGTCGATGCCGGGACGGTGATCCGGGCGGACGCCACCACGAAGGGCGCGGGCGGCGACGTGGTGGTGTGGTCGGACGTGCGCACGCAGTTTTCCGGGACGATCACGGCGCGGGGCGGGCGTGAGGGGGGGAACGGCGGCGAGGCGGAGGTGTCGTCGAAGGGGGTTCTGTCCTACGACGGCACGACGATCCTGACGGCGGCGAAGGGCCGGTTCGGCACGCTGCTGCTCGATCCGTACGACGTCACGATCTCGACGGCGGCCGACGCCAACCAGGCGGGCTTCACCGCCACCGGCAACGACTCGGTGATCGGCGCGGCGACGCTGCTCACCGCGCTGGGCTCGGCGAACGTCACGATCTCGACCGGAACGAGCGGGTCGCAGGCCGGCACGATCACGCTGGCCACCGGCACGCCGCTGTCGTGGAACACGGGGGCGACCCTGACGCTGCAGGCGGCCGGGGCGGTCACCCTGAACAGCGCCGTCACCGCGCAGGCCGGCGGGTTGACGATCGCGGCGGCCACCACCGCCACCGCCACGGCCGACCTGTCGGTGGCGCGCTTCACCCTGGCCTCGGGCGACTGGACCCAGAACGCCGCCACGCTGCCGGGGTTCGCCACGGCGGACTTCCGGGTGACGGGCGGTTCGTTCCTGCGCGCGGCGGGCGGAGCGGGCACGGCCGCCAGCCCGTACCGCCTGACCGACATCTACGGCGTGCAGGGCATGGGGACCTCGGCGGTGTACCGCGCGGCGCGCTACGGCCTCGCCAACGACGTGGACGCATCTGGCACGGTCGCCTGGAACGGCGGCCTCGGGTTCGTGCCGGTCGGCCAAGTTGCGGCCCAGTGGTTCATCGGCAGCCTGGACGGGGCGGGGCACACGATCACCGGGCTGACCATCGCCCGGCCGAGCCAGAGCAATGTCGGGCTGATCGGTTCCCTCGGTCCGGGAGGGAGCGTGAGCGGCCTCGGGCTGGTCGGCGCCAGCATCGCGGGCAACGATCTCGTTGGCGGCCTCGTCGGCAACAACAACGGCGGCACGGTGAGCCAGTCCTATGCCAGCGGCAGCGTCTCGGGCGGAGGCGACGTAGGCGGCCTCGTCGGCTACAACGACGTCAACGGCAGGGTGAGCCAGTCCTACGCCAGCGGCAGCGTCTCGGGCAACTCCTCCGTGGGCGGCCTCGTCGGGGCGAACTACGGCACGGTGAGCCAGTCCTACGCCAGCGGCAGTGTCTCGGGCTTCAACTCCGTGGGCGGCCTCGTCGGCTGGAACCGCCGCATGGTGAGCCAGTCCTACGCTAGCGGTAGCGTCTCGGGCCGTTCCGACGTGGGCGGCCTCGTCGGCGACAACGGCGGCTACGGCACGGTGACGGATGGATACTGGGATACGCAGACCACCGGGCGGGCCACCGGTGTCGGCACTGGCTCGTCCACCGGCGTCACCGGCCTGACCACCCCGCAGGCGCGCACCGCCTCGAGCTACGTCGGCTTCGACTTCGCCACCGTCTGGTACCAGGCCGGGGACCTGCGTCCGATCCTGCGCTCGGAGGCCGCTCCTGCCGACGCGAACCTCATCTTCCCGGTGTCGAACCTGCACCAGTTGCAGCTGATGGACGCCAACCTCACGGTCCGCTACCGGCTCACCGCCAACCTCGACGCCTCCGCCACGAACGCCACGGCCTCGTCCTCCGGGGTGTTCGGCGCGGGCGGGTTCGTGCCGGTCGGCACCGATACGGCCCCGTTCTACAGCCTGGACGGGGCGGGACACACGATCACCGGGCTGACCATCACACGGCCGAGCCAAGACAATGTCGGGTTGATCGGCTCTCTCGGCGGCACGGTGACGAACATCGGCCTGCTCGGCGGCGACGTGACCGGCTTCCGCTACGTCGGCACGCTGGTCGGCAGCAACCATGGCACGGTGAACAACGCCTATGCCAGCGGCAGCGTCTCGGGCTCCCTCGTGGGCGGCCTCGTCGGCAGCAACTACGGCAGAGTGAGCCAGTCCTACGCCAGCGGCAGCGTCTCGGGCTCGAATGTGGGCGGCCTCGTCGGCTTCAACGTCGGCACGGTGAGCCAGTCCTATGCCAGCGGCAGCGTCTCGGGCTCGAATGTGGGCGGCCTCGTCGGCTACAACTACAGCGGCGGCACGGTGACGAATGGATACTGGGACAAAGAGACCACCGGGCAGGCCAACGGTGTCGGCACCGGCTCGTCCGCCGGCGTCACCGGCCTGACCACCCCGCAGGCGCGCACCGCCTTGAGCTACGCCGGCTTCGACTTCGGCACCGTCTGGTACCAGGCCGGGGACCTGCGGCCGATCCTGCGCTCGGAGGCCGCTCCTGCCGACGCGAACGGCATCATCCCGGTGTCGAACCTGCACCAGTTGCAGTTGATGGGCGCCAACCTCGCGGGCCGCTACCGGCTCACCGCCGACCTCGACGCCTCCGCCACGAACGCCACGGACGCGTCCGCCGGGGTGTTCGGCGCGGGCGGGTTCGTACCGGTCGGCAGCAATGCGGCCCGGTTCGCCGGCAGCCTGGACGGGGCGGGGCACACGATCGCCGGGCTGACCATCGCCCGGCCGAGCCAGGACGCGGTCGGGCTGATCGGCTACCTCGGCACGGGTGGGAGCGTGAGCGGCCTCGGCCTCGTCGGTGGCAGCGTCGCGGGCCAAAAGTACGTGGGCGGCCTCGTCGGCGCCAACTCCGGCGGCACGGTGAGACAGTCCTACGCCAGCGGCAGCGTCTCGGGCGACTACTCGGGCGGCCTCGTCGGCTTCAACTACAACGGCGGCGCGGTGCGCCAATCCTACGCCAGCGGCAGGGTCTCGGGCGACTCCTCGGGCGGCCTCGTCGGCGCCAACGCCACCGGCACGGTGATCCAGTCCTACGCCAGCGGCAGCGTCTCGGGCTCCTCCTCCGGCGGCCTCGTCGGCTACAACACCGGCACGGTGACGACTGCGTACTGGGACACGCAGACCACCGGGCGTACGAACGACGTCGGCAGCGGCTCGTCCACCGGCGCCACCGGCCTGACCACTGTCCAGATGCAGGACCTCGCCAGCTTCCGAGCCACCTACGCCGGCTTCGACTTCGACACCGTCTGGGCGCCGCCGAACCAGGCCGGCCAGGGCGGCCAGGGCACCGCCTTCTACCCGCAGCTCTACAGCCTCTCGAACGTCGTCGCGGTCACGCCCACCAGCAGCCGCACCTACGGCAGCGGCAGCGCGCCGGTCGCCACCTATGCCGGCCTGCGCCCCGGCGACTTCGTGACGACGCTCGGCACTCTGAGCACCGGCGCCACCCAGACCTCGGATGTCGGCTCCTACGCCGTCACCGCCTCCGGCACCGCGGTCACGCGCCCGGCGGGCAACGCCACCCGCATCCTCTACGTCCCCGGCACGCTCGGCATCACCCCGGCGACGATCACCGTGGCGGGCGCGACCGGTGTGACCAAGACCTACGACGGGAGCACCGCCCTGCCGGGCGGCAGCCCCGGCTTCACCAGTTCGGGCGTCCTGTTCGGCGACGCCGTCACGGTCTCGGCCGGCAGTGCGCTCTACGACAACGCCAGCGCCGGCCTCCGCTCGGTGCTCGTCTCCGGCCTGTCGCTGGGCGGGGCCAAGGCGGGCAACTACAGGCTCTCGGCCTCCACCGTGACAGGCTCGGGCACGATCGATCGGGCCGACCTCGGTCTCGTCGGCATCACCGCCCTCGGCAAGACCTACGACGGCACCACCAGCGCCACGCTCGCCGGCACCGCGACGGTCACCCCGATCGGCAGCGACGTCGTCGCGGTGAGCGGCAGCGGCACCGGCGCCTTCGCCGACAAGAACGCCGGCACGGGCAAGCCGGTCACCGTCTCCGGCTACGCCTTGAGCGGCACGGATGCCGGCAACTACAATCTGGTGCTGCCCACCGGCCTGACCGCCAGCATCGCCAGGGCCCCCTTGGCCGTCACCGGCCTCTCCGCCCTCGGCAAGACCTACGACGGCACCACCGCCGCCACGCTTACCGGCACCGCGACGGTCACCCTGATCGGCAGCGACGTCGTCGCGGTGAGCGGCAGCGGCACCGGCTCCTTCGCCGACAAGAACGCCGGCACGGGCAAGCCGGTCACCGTCTCCGGCTACACCTTGAGCGGCACGGATGCCGGCAACTACAATCTGGTGCTGCCCACCGGCCTGACCGCCAGCATCGCCAGGGCCCCCTTGGCCGTCACCGGCCTCTCCGCCCTCGGCAAGACCTACGACGGCACCACCAGCGCCACGCTCGCCGGCATCGCGACGGTCACCCCGATCGGCAGCGACGTCGTCGCGGTGAGCGGCAGCGGCACCGGCGCCTTCGCCGACAAGAACGCCGGCATGGGCAAGCCGGTCACCGTCTCCGGCTACACCCTGAGCGGCACGGATGCCGGCAACTACGATCTGGTGCTGCCCACCGGCCTGACCGCCAGCATCGCCCAGGCCCCCCTGGCCGTCACCGGCCTCTCCGCCCTCGACAAGGTCTACGACGGCACCACCGCGCTGCCCGCCGGGGCGAGCGGCTACACGGTGACCGGCCTGCTCGCCGCCGACGCGGGCCGGGTCGCGGTCACGTCGGCCTCCGCGGCCTACGACGCCGCCGCGGCCGGCCCCCGCACGGTGCAGGTGTCGGGCCTGTCGCTCACCGGCGCCGGGGCGGGCAACTACGTGCTCGCGGCGACCACCGCCACCGGCTCGGGCACCATCGCCCCGCGTCCGGTGACGCTCGCGGGCACGCGGGTCTACGACGCCGGCACCGCCATCGCCGGCGGCCTGCTCACCGCCGGCAACCTCGTCGGCGCCGACGCCGTCACCGTGTCGGGCACCGGCACGCTCGCGGCCAGGGACGTCGGCACCCAGGCCCTCACCGGCCTGTCCGGCCTGACGCTGTCGAACCCGAACTACACGCTCGCCGGCGCCACCGGCGGGGTCACGATCACCCCCGCCACCCTGACCTACGCCGCCGACCCGGTCCGCCGGACCTACGGCGCCGCCAACCCGGCGCTCACCGGCACCATCACCGGCCTCCTCGGCGCCGACACCCTCGCCGAGGCCACCACCGGCACCGCCGCGTTCACGACCGGAGCCGGCCCGGGCAGCAACGTCGGGGGCTACGCGGTCGCCGGATCGGGGCTCGCGGCGCGCAACTACGTCTTCGCCCAGGCCGCCGGCAACGCCACCGCCCTCGGCATCGATCCGGCCCTCCTCGCCGTCACCGGCACGAAGACCTACGACGCCACCGCCGGCTTCGGCGCGGGCCAGCTCACGGTCACCGGCGGCGTCACCGGCGAGAGCGTCGCGCTGACCACCGGCTCCGCCACCGCCGCCTCGGCCGAGGCCGGCCTCCACGCCAGCACGAGCCTCACCGGCCTCGCCGTCGCGGTGACCGGCGGCAACGGGCTCGCCTCGAACTACGCCCTGCCGGCCGGCGCCGC
>NZ_SACP01000066.1 GCF_004004555.2 Methylobacterium oryzihabitans | reverse complement strand
CGGTGGCGCGGGTCGTGGCCGTCTCCGGCGCCGGCCCGGCCGCCCTTGATGCCGCCCTGGAGGCCGCCGTCGCCCGCCTCGCCGCCGCGCCGGAGGCCGGGGCGCCCTGGGACCGGGTGCTGTGGGACGCCGCCGCCGAAGCGGTGGCGCAGGAGCAACTGACCGAGGCGGTGATCCTGCTCGCCGCCCTCGCGGTCGCCCCGGGCGGGCGGGCCGAAGGGCTCCTCGGCCTCGCGGTCTGCGCCGCCCGGCTCGCCGTCTACGAGGAGGCCCGCGTCCTCGCCCTCGCCAGCCGCGACGACGGCCCCGGCCACCCCCGGGCGCTCTACGTCGCCGGCCTGTGCGCCCTCGAACAGGGCGACCGGCGGGCGGCCCAGTCCTTCCTCGCCACCGCGGCGCGCATCGCCCGCCGCCGGGCCGAGTTCCGCGAGGACGCCCGCCTCGCCCAGCGCCTGCTGCTCATCATGCACATCGCCTGACGCCCCGATGATCCCGTCCTTCTCCCCCGATCGCCCCGATTCCGCCGGCCCGGCCGGCGACCTCCTCGACGCGCAGGACGTGCGCCTGCTGGTCGAGACCGGCTTCATGGCGCTGATGCACGGCTTCGTCGCCTCGGCCGGCGAGATCTTCGACGGCGTCGTGGCGGCGCGGCCGGCGCAGGAGGCCGGGCATCTCGGCCGCGCCATGGCCTGCCTGCACGGCGGCGACGCCGACGGCGCGGTGCGGATCCTCCGGCGCCTGCCGCCGAGCGACGCCGCCCGGCTGTTCCTCGGGCTGGCCCTGCACCGGCAGGGCGAGGCCGGCGAGGCGCGGGCGATCCTGTCCGAGGTCGCCGCCAGCGCCGCCGGAACGCCGCACGCCCGCAGCGCCGACGCGATCCTCGCCGGCCTCGACGCCGAACCGACCAGGGGGCCCGGCCCCCGCCGCGATTGAGAGTGCACCCATGGCAAGCTTGAGCCTGGCCAATCTGGCCTTCGGCCACGGCACGCCGGCCGGCGACGCGGCCGTCACCGGACCCGCGACCGACGCGAGGCGCTCGGCGGCGTTCGAGGACGCGGTCGGGCGCGGCCTCGACCTCGAGGGGCCGGCCCGCCCGAGCGAGGGCGACGCGATCCTCGGCGGGCTGCAGCGCCTGCGCGGCACCTTCGAGGCCCGCCACGACCGCATCGGCGCGCTGATGCGCGGCAGCGCGGTCGACACCGAGACCCTGCTGTCGATGCAGATGGAGATCGCCCAGTACACCCTGCTGGTCGACGTCTCCTCCAAGCTCACCGGCAAGACGACGCAATCCCTCGACACGCTGATGAAGGGCCAGTGACCGGACGCCGCTTCCCGATCCCCCCGGCGCTGCGGCGGGCCGGCCTCGTCGCCGCGGCCTGCCTGATGCTCGCCGGCTGCGAGAGCGAGCTGTACTCGAACCTGAGCGAGGTCGAGGCCAACCAGATGCTCGCCGTGCTGATGTCGAACGGCATCAAGGCCGGCAAGACCGCCAAGGGCAAGGACGGCTTCACCGTCACGGTCGAGGACCGCGACATGCTGCGCGCGATCACGCTGCTCACCGACCGCGGATTCCCCAAGAACACCCGCGAGTCGATCGGCAAGGTCTTCCAGAAGTCCGGCATCATGTCGTCGCCGTTCGAGGAGCGGGTGCGCTACATCTACGCCCTCGGCGAGGAGGTGGCGCAGACCCTCAGCCAGGTCGACGGCGTCGTCGCGGCCCGCGTTCACATCGTGCTGCCGGACGCGCCGCAGCTCGGCCAGACCGTCAAGCCGTCCTCGGCGGCGGTGTTCATCAAGCACCAGCCCGGCGTCGACCTCGACTTCTTCGTGCCGCAGATCCGCCGCCTCGTCAGCAGCGCGATCGAGGGGCTGGAATACTCCGCCGTGACCGTGGTGCTGGCCGAGGCGCAGCCGACCAAGCTCGTCGGCACCGCCCCGGTGGTCCCGACCGTGCAGGTGCTGCCGGGCCTCAGCGTGCGCGACACCGATACCGGGCGGTTCTGGCAGCTCTTCTACGGCGTCCTCGCCCTCGTGGTGCTGCTTCTCGGCGGCCTCGCCGCCACCGGCGCCCTGCTGCTGCGCGGCCGGTTCCGTCGCCGGCGCGCCGGCCCGCCGGAACTCGCGGCGCTGCCGGTGGTCGAGCCGTCGTGACCGCGGTCGCGATCCCGCCCGGGCCGGAATGGCGGGCCGCCCGGCTCGCCGCGGCCCTGGCCGGCGTCATCGCCCGGCCGCTCGACCATCTCGACGGTGCCGCCGCGGCGGCCTCGGCCGCCGCCGCGCTCGCGCCGCTGCCCGTGTCCGACGTCGCCGCTCTGGCGGCGCGCCCGGCCTTCCGCCGGCCGCTCAACCGCGCCGCGTCGCGGGGCCTCGGCCTGCACGCGCTGCCCCTCGACGCGGCCTTCCTGGCGCGTCTCGCGGCGGCCCCCCGGACCCGGCTCGCCGCCCTGCTGGCGACCCAGCCGGCCGGGCCCCTCGGCGAGGCGGCGCGGCTCGCCGCCGCCGCCGTGCTGCACCGGCGGGTGACCGGGCTGGTGCTGCGCACCGACCGCGCCCGGATCCGGACCGCGCTCGGGGAATCCGGCTTCGCCGTCGCGGTGCACGAGGCGCCGCTGCTGCACGCCGACCTCGCCGAGCTCGACGACGGCGGCGGCGCCGCGGCCTTCGCCGCCGACCTCGACCCGGAGGCGGCCCGGGCGCACCTCGCCGGCACCGGGCTCGGTCTCCTCGCCCGCTTCCTCGCCGCCGTCGAGCCGGGCCTCGCCGCCCTGTTCCGGCACCGGCTCCCGCCCGGGGCGGAGCCCAGGGACCCGCTGCCGGGGAGCGCCTGCGACCACCTCACCCGATTGCTGCGCCGGAGGATGGACCCGTGGACGGCCCTTATCGGCTGAGCGAACTCGGCTACCGCCTGCCGGCCGGCGCGCACGTCCTGGCCCCGGAGGCGCTCGCCCCGGTCGAGGCCGCCACCGGCCTGCTGCGCGAGGCCGAGGCGCGGGCCGCCGGGATCGTCGCCTCCGCCCAGGCGGCCTACGACGAGGAGCGCCGGCGCGGCTACGCCGACGGGCTCGCCCAGGCCCGCCTCGACGCGGTCGAGCGGCTGCTGCGCGAGAGCGCGGCGCTCGACGCCGGTCTTCGCGACCTCGAAGGCGAGCTCGGCCGCCTCGTCGCCTCGTGCCTGCGCAAGCTCGTCGCCGGGTTCGACGACCACGCCCGCGCCGAGGCGGCGGTGCGCGCCGCCCTGCGGCAGATGCGGCGCGAGCGGCGCCCGGAGCTGCGGGTCGCCCCTGCGCAGTTCCCCGCCTTCAAGGCCGGCATCGCGGCGATCGCCGCCGAGTTTCCCGAGATCGAGTTCGTCGACGTGGTCGAGGATGCCGGCCTCGTGCCGCCGCAGGTGGTGGTCGAGGGGCGCATCGGCCGGGTCGAGGCCGACCTCGACGCCGCCCTCGACGACGTCGAGGCGCTGATCCGCGGCGCGGTCGCGGCCGGCGGCCGGGCGGGCGCATGAGCCGCCCCGAACCGCCCCCGGACGGCGCCGCCCTCGACCGCGAGCGGCTGGCGCGCATCCGCGCCCGGCTGCCGGCCGCCGCCGCCGGCCTCGCCGAGCGGGCCGGGGCCTTCACCGCCTTCGGGCTGACCGGCCGGGTCCGCAAGGTCGTCGGCACCATCATCCATGCCAGCGTGCCGGACGTGCAGGTCGGCGAGATCGTCGAGCTGGTCACCCGCGCCACTGGCCTGCGACTCTCCGCCGAATGCGTCGGCTTCCTCGACGACGAGGCGCTGCTGTCGCCGATCGGCGGCACCCAGGGCGTCTCGCCGCGCACCGAGGTGCGGCGCACCGGCCGGGTCCAGTCGGTCGCGGTCGGGCCCGGGCTGCTCGGCCGGGTGCTCGACGGCATGGGCACCTTCATCGACGGGCGCGACCTGCCCTTCGTCCCCGAGGCCCACGTCCCGGTCTACCAGGACCCGCCCGACCCGATGCGCCGGCGGGTGATCGACGCGCCGCTGCCGCTGGGCATCCGGGCGCTCGACGGCGTGCTGACCTGCGGCGAGGGCCAGCGCATGGGCATCTTCGCGGCGGCCGGCGGCGGCAAGTCGACCCTGCTGTCGATGCTGGTCAAGGGCGCCGAGGTCGACGTGACCGTGCTGGCGCTGATCGGCGAGCGCGGCCGCGAGGTGCGCGAGTTCATCGAGCACGATCTCGGCCCCGAGGGGCTGGCGAAGTCGATCCTCGTCGTCGCCACCTCCGACCGCAGCTCGATGGAGCGCGCCAAGGCGGCCTTCGTCGCCACCGCCATCGCCGAATACTTCCGGAGCCAGGGCCGCAAGGTGCTGTTCCTGATGGATTCGGTCACCCGCTTCGCCCGGGCGCTGCGCGAGATCGGGCTGGCGGCCGGAGAGCCGCCGACCCGGCGCGGCTTCCCGCCCTCGGTCTTCGCCAACCTGCCCAAGCTGATGGAGCGGGTCGGCATGTCCGACCGCGGCTCGATCACCGCGCTCTACACCGTGCTGGTCGAGGGCGACGACATGAACGAGCCGGTGGCCGACGAGACCCGCTCGATCCTCGACGGCCACATCGTGCTCTCGCGCAAGCTCGCGGCGGCCAACCACTACCCGGCGATCGACGTGCTCAGCTCCAAGAGCCGGGTGATGGGCGCGGTCACCTCCCGCGAGCACCAGGAGATGGCGGGCAGGATCAACGCGTGGCTCGCCGCCTATGCCGAGGTCGAGCTGCTCATCAAGGTCGGCGAGTACAAGAAGGGCGCCGATCCCGACGCCGACCTCGCCATCGCGAAATATCGGGCGATCAACGCCTTCCTCCAGCAGCGCACCGACGAGGTCGAGTCGTTCGACGCCGTGCTGGCCAAGCTGAGGGCGCTGACGCGATGATCGGCCAGATGACGGTGCTGCTGCGCCTCAAGCGGCTCAAGGAGGAGCAGGCCCTGCGCGCCCTCCAGGCCAAGCGGCGCGAGGTCGCGGCGGCCGAGGAGGCGCTGGCGCAGGCGAAGGCGGCGGTGGCGGCGAGCGCCGCGAGCCTGCCGGCGCGCGAGGACGCGATCTACGCCGCGATCCTCTACCGGGTGGTCGATCCCGACGACCTCGAGGAGACCCGCGGCGCCGTCGAGGCCCTGCGCAGGGAGCACCTGCGCCTCGTCGACGCCGCCGAGCGCGCCGCCTACGTCCTGCACCGCCTCGCCGAGGAGCTGGCGGAGCGGGCCGAGGCCCACCGACGGGCGGCGCGCACCACCGAGAAATACGACCTCGTGCGCGGCGACCTCGTCGCGGTCGCCGACGCCGCCGCGGCGGTGGCCGAGGAGAACGAGGTCGACGAGATGTTCGGCAGCCGCCGGCAGGAGGTCGCATGACGCGCATCGGCACCCCGGATCGCGGCGTCCCCGACGCCGCCCGCACCGAGCCCGCCGGCCGCGAGGCGGCGCGGGGGCCCGGCCGCTCCCGCGATTCCCATCGCGATTCCCTGCGCGACCCCGCCGGGGACCCGTTCCGGAACCCGGAGCGCGGCGGCGACCCGCGCCGGCAGCCGGGATTCCGGCAGCCGGAGTTCCGGCACGAGGGTCGCGGCGACCTGCGCGGCGCCGGCGAGCGCGGTCCCGGCTTCGGCGACGGGCCGTGGCACGAGGGCCGGGACCG
>NZ_SACP01000065.1 GCF_004004555.2 Methylobacterium oryzihabitans | reverse complement strand
CTCCGGTTGCGCCGAACGCCCGGCCGGGCGTCCGGGGCCGCCCGTTCGTGCCTCCCGGAGCGGTGCCTCCCGGCGCCGTCGAGCCCGGCGCGGCGGCGCCCGATGCGGTGCCGCCCGCGGGCCGCGGCGCCCGCGACGACCGGCGCGACGGGCTGTTCGGCGGCGCGGTCCCGGGTGGCTACCGGCGCGACGAGCCGGACTACATCCCGGGCGGCTTCCGCCGCGGCGACGTCGACGTGCGCAGCTACGACGACGTCCGCCGGGCCCGGCGCGAGTACAACGAGGGCGGTCGGCTCTACATCCGCGAGCCCGGCCGGGTGATCGTGCGCGAGGACGACCGCATCTACATCCGCCACGACGAGACCGAGCGCTTCCGCGAGCTCGACCGCGACGCCCGCATCGAGCGGCGCGGCCGCGACACCGTGACGATCATCGACCGGCCCGACGGCGACCAGATCGTCACCGTGGTCGACGACGACGGCCGCCTGCTGCGCCGGGTCCGCCGGGGCCGCGACGGGCGCGAACTGGTGCTGATCGACAACACCTACGAGGGGCGGCTGCGGCCGTTCGAGCGCGACGTCGTGGTGCTGCCGCCGCCCGACATCCGCATCCCGCGCGAGCGCTACGTCGTGGAGGCCGAGCAGGCCGACGAGGGGCTGATCTACGAGACCCTCACCGCCCCGCCGGTGGTCCCGGTCGAGCGCCGCTACACCCTCGACGAGGTGCGCTACAGCCCGTCGCTGCGCGCCCGGATGCGCAGCGTCGACATCGACACCATCACGTTCGAGACCGGCTCGTGGCAGGTGTCGCCGGATCAGGCGCGCCGCCTCTCCACCATCGCGGCGGCGGTCAACCAGGCGATCCAGCGCAACCCGCAGGAGGTGTTCCTCATCGAGGGCTACACCGACGCGGTCGGCAGCGACGTCGACAACCTGTCGCTGTCCGACCGCCGCGCCCAGGAGGTCGCGACCGTGCTCACCCGCGACTTCCGGGTGCCGCCGGAGAACCTGACCACCCAGGGCTACGGTGAGCAGAACCTGAAGGTGAACACGCAAGGCCCCTCGCGGGAGAACCGCCGGGTCACGGTGCGGCGGATCACGCCGCTGATCCAGCAGCAGGCCGGGCAGCGCTGACGCACCGTCCGGGCCGCCGCGTGCTTGACCCGGTGCCGCGCCTGCGGCACCGGGGAGCGCGGCGGGACGGGAGACGCGGGCAGTGCACGAGGCGGAGGGCGGCATCGCGGTCGGGACGCCGGTCTTCCGCCGCACCGCCCTGGCGCTCGCGGCGGCGGGTTTCTCGACCTTCGCGGTGCTCTACGCGGTCCAGCCGCTGCTGCCGGTCTTCGCCGAGGCGTTCGGGGTCTCGCCGGCCGCCAGCAGCCTGTCCTTGTCGCTCTCCACCGGCTTCCTCGCCGTCGCGCTCCTGGTGGTGAGCCCGCTCTCCGAGATCTTCGGCCGAAAGCCGGTGATGACGGTGTCGCTGTTCGCCTCGGCGATCCTGACCCTCGTCGCCGCCGTGATGCCGAACTGGGACAGCTTCCTGCTGGTGCGGGCGCTCGCCGGCCTCGCGATGAGCGGCGTCCCGGCGGTGGCGATGGCCTATCTCAGCGAGGAGATGCACGGACGGGCGATCGGCCTCGCCATGGGACTGCTCGTCGGCAGCAACTCCCTCGGCGGTCTGGCCGGGCGGCTCCTCGGCGGCGCCCTCACCGACCATTTCGGCTGGCGCGTCGCCATGGCGGTGATCGGTCTGCTCGCCCTCGCCGCCGCCGTCGCGTTCAGGCTGAGCCTGCCGGCCTCGTCGCGCTTCACGCCGCAGCCCCTGCCCTGGCGGGCGATCCCCGGCACGATCCTCGGCCATTTCCGCGATGCCGGCCTGCCCTGGCTGTTCGCCGAGGCGTTCCTGCTGATGGGCGGCTTCGTCACGCTCTACAACTACATCGGCTTCCACCTGCTCGAGCCGCCCTATTCGCTGAGCCACACCGAGCTGGCGGCGATCTTCGTGATCTACCTCGCCGGCACCGTCTCCTCGACCGCGGTCGGGCACGCCGCCGGGCTGTTCGGCCGGCGCAAGGTGCTGTGGCTCGCCATCGTGGTCGCGCTCGCCGGCATCGCCCTAACCCTGGCCGGGAGCCTCGTCCTCATCGTCCTCGGCATCCTGGTGACGACGGTCGGCTTCTTCGGCGCCCATTCGGTCGCGAGTTCCTGGGTCGGCCGGCGGGCCCTGCGCCACCGGGCCCAGGCCTCGTCGGTCTACCTGTTCATGTACTATCTCGGCTCCTCGCTCGCCGGCACCGCCGGCGGCTGGTTCTTCGCCCATGGCGGCTGGCCCGGCGTCGCCGGCTTCATCGCGGCGCTCTACGGCCTCGCGCTCGCGGTGGCGCTGCGCCTCGCGGTGCTGGCGCCGCTGCCGGGACGGGAGGGATGACCGGCTCCCCATCACCGGTCGCCCAGGACGATGACCGCGACGGCGGGATGCGATCCGCGGGCGGGGACGCCTCACGTCCCGTGCCGGATGCGCCTCACGATCCCGCCCGCCCGGTCGACCCCCGCACCACCAGCCGCCCGCCGAGCACCACCCGGCGCACCGGCTGGTCCGGGCGCTCCAGCCGGTCGAACAGCAGGCGCATCGCCTGCCGGCCGATCTCGTCAACCGGCTGCTCGACCACGGTGAGGCCGGGCTCGACGAGGTCGGTCCAGGGTTCGTTGTCGAAGCCGGCCAGCGCCAGATCCCCCGGCACCGACAGCCGCAGGGTCCGGGCGGCGCGCAGGGCACCCATCAGCAGCAGGCCGTTCGAGACGATCAGCGCCGCGGGCCTCCCGGGTTCGGCGAGCCAGCGCGCCGCCTCCGCCCCGGCGGCCTCGGCGTTCGGCAGCACCGTGCGGGCCTCCGGCGCGAGGCCGTGGCGCGCCATCGCGGCCTCGTAGCCGGCGCGGCGCTCGCGGGCGGTCGAGCTGGTCGAGCCGAACAGGCCGCCGATGCGCGAGACGCCGCGCTCCACGAGGTGATCGACCAGGGCCGTGCCCGCCGCGACGTTGTCGAGCACCACGCCGTCATGCAGGCCCGGCGGCCCGGTGCGGTCGATCAGCACCACCGGAAAGCCGAGGGAGCCGGCGCGCAGGCCGTCGGCGGTCGCGGTGGTCGGGGCGAAGATCACCCCGGTGACCCGCTCCTCCTCCATCAGCCGCAGGTACAGCGCCTCGCGCTGCGGATCCTCGTCGGTGTTGCACAGGATCACCCGCAGGCCGGCGGCGTAGGCGGCGTCCTCCACCGCCCGGCTGACGGCGGTGAAGAACGGGTTGCGGATGTCGGCGACGATCAGACCGATCGTCTGCGTCTCGCGCGAGCGCAGGCGGCGGGCCGAGAGGTTCGGCCGGTAGCCGGTGGCGCGCACCGCCGCCTCGACCTGCGCCCGCAGCGCCTCGCTCACCGGCCCCTTGCCGAGGACGCGCGAGACCGTCGCGGTCGAGACGCCCGCCGCGCGGGCGACGTCGCGGATGCCGACGCTCATGGTTCGGAAAACGTTTGCACAACCATGACGCGATCGTGCCACCGGCGCGAGCCCACCGCAAGGACTCCGGGACACGCCCGAGCAGATCGAAGTTGACACGCGCTATGAAAACGTTTTCAACGTTGGGCAACCGAAGGTCACCTCGCCGTGGCCGCCCTCCGGGAGGACGACATGCTTGCCCCGACGCCGCGGCTCGCGCCGCGCCTGCTCATCCGCCTCGCCGCCGCGCCGCCCGACAAGGAGGCGGCGATCCGCGAGGCCGCGGGCCTGCTCGCGGCGGCCGGCTGCATCGACCCGGCCTACGGCGACAGCATGCTGCGCCGCGAGGCGGTGGCGAACACCTGTCTCGGCCACGGCGTCGTCATCCCGCACGGGATGGTCGAGGACCGCCACCTCGTCCGCGAGAGCGGGCTCGCGGTGCTGCAGGTGCCCGGCGGGATCGCGTGGCACGACGGGCAGGTCGCCCACCTCGTCGTGGCGATCGCGGCGCAGTCCGACACCCACATCACGGTGCTGCGCCGCCTCACCCGGCTGATCCAGGACGAGGACCGCCTCGCCCGCCTGACCCGCACCGATCGCCAGGACGACATCGCCGCGGCGCTGAGCGAGGACGCCGCCGAGGCCGGTGCGACCGCCCCGGCCCGGGACCTGCGCCAGCGCTTCGACTGGACCGTCGACTACCCGACCGGCCTGCACGCGCGCCCGGCCGCCGCCTGGGTCGAGGCCGCCCGGGGCTGCCCGGCCCGGATCCAGGTCCGCCACGGCGACCGGGTCGCCGACGCCAAGACCCTGATCGCCCTGCTCCAGCTCGGCCTGCGCTGCGGCGACGCGGTGACGATCTCGGCCGAGGGCGACGACGAGGCCGGAGCGCTGGCGAAGATCTGCGCGGTGGTCACCGGCCTCAGTTCGGCCGAGAAGGCGGCGGCCGAGCGCGCCGCCGAGGCCGCGGCCCGCGCCGCCGGGCCGGTCGCCGGCTGGAACCCGACCGGGTCGCCCCGGATCATGCCCGGCCTCGGCGCGAGCCCCGGCCTCGCCATCGCGCCGGTCCACGTGCTCGCCGCCGCCGACGTCGCGGTGCCGGACGAGCCCGAGCCGCTGACCACCGGGGCCGACCGCCTGCACGGGGCGCTCGCCGCCACCGCCGACCAGCTCAGGGCACTGGCCGACGACACCGAGCGGCGCCTCGGCAAGGCCGATGCGGGGATCTTCCGCGCCCAGGGCGAGCTGATTGCCGACACCGACCTCATCACGCTGGCCTGTCAGCTCATGGTCGAGGGCCACGGCGTCGCCTTCGCGTGGGACGCGGCGGTGGAGCGGATGGCGGCGCAGCTCTCGGCGCTCGGCAACCCGGTGCTCGCCGCCCGCGCCGCCGACCTGCGCGACGTCGGCCGCCGGGTGCTGGCCCAGATCGACCCGGCGCTCCGGGCCGGCCACGCCCTGCCGGACACCTCCTGCATCCTGATCGCCCCCGATCTCGCCCCCTCCGACACGGCGGGGCTCGACCCGGCGCGGGTGATCGGGCTCGCCACCGCCCAGGGCGGGCCGACCTCGCACACCGCGATCCTGGCGCGCACCCTCGGCATCCCGGCGATGGTCGCGGGCGGCCCCGGCCTGCTGGCGCTGGCGAGCGGCACCCCGGCGATCCTCGACGGCACGACGGGCCGGCTCTACCTCGACCCCGGCGAGGCGGACCTCGCCGCCGCGGCGGCGTTTCGCGATGGCCAGAAGCGGGAAGCCGAGGCGCAGGCGCGCGAGCGGGCGCTGCCGGCCCGCACCCGCGACGGGCGCAGCGTCGCGGCGGCCGCCAACGTCAACACCCCCGACCAGGTGCCGTTCGCCCTCGACCAGGGCGCCGAGGGCGTCGGGCTGATGCGGACCGAGTTCCTGTTCCTGGAGCGCGGCGAGACCCCGAGCGAGGACGAGCAGGCCGAGACCTACGCGGCGATGATGCGGGCGCTCGGCGGCCGGCCGCTGATCGTGCGCGCCCTCGACATCGGCGGCGACAAGCAGGTCGCCCACCTGAACCTGCCGCGGGAGGAGAACCCGTTCCTCGGCGTGCGCGGCGCCCGGCTGCTGCTGCGCCGGCCCGACCTGATCGAGCCGCAACTGCGCGCCCTCTACCGCACCGCCCGCGACCTCGTCCCGGCCGGCGCGCCGACCGGCAAGGACGCGCCGCTGTCGATCATGATGCCGATGATCACCTCGGTGCCGGAAGTCCTGGCGTGGCGCGAGACCTGCGAGCGCATCCGGGCCGAGATCGGCGCACCGCCGGTGCCGCTCGGCATCATGATCGAGGTGCCGGCGGCGGCGATCCAGGCCGACGCGCTCGCCCGCCACTGCGACTTCTTCTCGGTCGGCACCAACGACCTGACCCAGTACACCCTCGCGATCGACCGCCAGAACCCGGAACTGGCGCCGGAGGCCGACAGCCTGCACCCGGCGGTGCTGCGGCTGATCCGCCTCACCTGCGAGGGCGCGGCCCGGCACGGGCGCTTCGTCGGCGTCTGCGGCGGCCTCGCCGGGGACCCGTTCGGCGCCTGCCTGCTCGCCGGCCTCGGGGTCGACGAACTCTCGATGACGCCGCGCGACCTGCCGGGGGTCAAGGCGCGGCTGCGGGCCTCGTCCTTCATCGCCCTGCGCGACCTCGCCGCCCGGGCCTGCGCCCAGGCCGACGCCGCGGGCGTGCGCGCCCTCGACGGCGACGGCACCGAGAGGAGCGCGGCATGACTCCCGTCGTCACCCTGACGCTGAATCCGGCGATCGACCTCACCGTCACCCTCGACCGGCTCGATCCCGGCCGCGTCCACCGGGCGCGGGGCGCGCGGGCCGATGCCGGCGGCAAGGGGCTCAATGTCGCCCGCTGCCTCGCCGACTGGGGCGTGCCGGTCGCCGCCTGCGGGCTGCTCGGCCGCGACAATGCCGGCCCGTTCGAGGCGGTGCTGGCGCGGAAGGGCATCGCCGACCGCCTGATCCGGGTGCCGGGCGAGACCCGCACCAACCTGAAGCTCCTCGACCGGGCGAGCGGCGACACCACCGACGTCAACCTGCCGGGCCTCGCCGCCGGGCCGGACGACCTCGCGGCGGTCGCGGCCTCTCTCGCCGACCTCGCCGCCCCCGGCGGCCTCGTCGTGCTGGCCGGGAGCCTGCCCGCCGGGCTCGCCCCCGAGACCTACGCCGACCTGACCGCGACCCTCAAGGCCCGCGGCGCCCGGGTGGTGCTCGACGCCTCCGGCCCGGCTCTCGCGGCGGCCCTCGCGGCGGCGCCCCTGCCCGATCTGGCCAAGCCGAACCGGCACGAGCTGGAGGAATGGGCCGGAGCGCCGCTGACGAGCCTCGAAGCCGTGGCGGAGGCCGCAAGCGGCCTGCACCGGCGCGGCGTCCCCCTCGTCGTGGTCTCGCTCGGGGCGGAGGGCGCCCTGTTCGTCGCCGACGGGGAGACGTGGCACGCCCACCCGCCGGCGATCCCGGTGGCGAGCACGGTCGGGGCCGGCGACGCCCTGGTGGCCGGCCTCGTCGCCGGGCTGCATGCCGGCCTGCCGCGGATCGAGACCGCGCGCCTCGCCCTCGCCTTCGCCGCCGGCAAGCTGACCCGGCCCGGCGCCAACCTGCCCGACCGCGCCACCGTCGAGGCCCTGGCGGCCTCGATCCGCATCGATCCCGTCGTCTAAATGGAAACTGGCTCCAAGTATCTGATTTCAAATTAGATATTTGGAGCGCGGGATCCCCTCTCCCGAGTGGGAGAGGGGAGGCGTGCCAAAGCGAAAGCCGCCTTCGACCGGGGCAACGGATACAGACGACCACCGCCCGGTTTCATCCGCAAGGGACGGCAAAGCCGGTGAGCAACTGATACGAAATCCGGAAGA
>NZ_SACP01000064.1 GCF_004004555.2 Methylobacterium oryzihabitans | reverse complement strand
CGACCGCGCCGACGATCGCGACGCGGGGCGCGCGGATCGAGGCGTCGGGGGCGGGCGGCGGCGGGGTGGTGCGGCTCGGCGGCGGGCGGCAGGGCGCGGGCCGGCTGGCGCATGCCGAGCGGGTCACGGTCGATGCCGGGACGGTGATCCGGGCGGACGCGCGCGTGCGGGGCAACGGCGGCGACGTGGTGGTGTGGTCGGACGTGCGCACGCAGTTTTCCGGGACGATCACGGCGCGGGGCGGGCGCGAGGGGGGGAACGGGGGCGAGGCGGAGGTGTCGTCGAAGGGGGTTCTGGCCTACGACGGCACGACGCTCCTGACGGCGGCGAAGGGCCGGTTCGGGACGCTGCTGCTCGATCCCTACGACATCACGATTTCGGACGGGGCGCAGACCACCGGCAGCGGCTTCACCGCGACCGGGAACGACTCGGTCATCAAGGCCGCCACGTTGCAGACCGCGCTGGCGACCGCCAACGTCACGGTCTCGACCGGGGCGGCGGGCGGCCCGGGCGGTCAGGCCGGCACCATCACGGTGGCGGCACCGCTGTCGTGGTCGACGGGAACGCGGCTGACGCTGGAGGCGGCGAGCGCGATCGCGGTGAACGCGCCGATCACGGTCGCGGGCGGCGGGCAGCTCACGCTGACCACCGGGACGGAGCCGGTCGGATCTTCGACCCAGCCGCTGCTGAGCTTCGGCCAGGGGGCGAGCGTGACCTTCGCGTCGGGGCAGAGCGGGCAGGCGCTGACGATCAACAGCCAGGGCTACACGCTGGTGCGCACGATGGCCGATCTCGACGGCATCGACGGCGTTGCAGCGGTTGCGGGCGGCGCCCTCAACGACCAGAGCGCGGCGGGGGGGCTGGCGGGGCGCTACGCGCTGGCCGGCAACCTCGATGCGTCGGGCAGGACATACACCGACGCGCTGGTCGGTACCGGCAGCAGCGGCACCGACGCGACGCAATTCACCGGTACCTTCGAGGGGCTGGGACACACGCTCACCGGCCTGACCATCGACAAGCGGGGCAATTCCACGGGCCTGTTCGGCTTAGTGGCGTCGGGCGGCACGGTGCGCAATGTCGGTCTGGTTGGCGGCAGCTTTCGCGGGTCATACTGGGTCGGCAGCCTCGTGGGGTACAACTACGGCACGGCGATCAGGTCCTACGCCACAGGCGCCGTCAGCGGTGGCAGTATCTCGCTCAACACGGGCGGCCTTGTGGGGACCAACGACGGCGGCACGGTTAGCCAGTCCTACGCCACCGGCCCCGTCAGTGGCGCGTCCAACGTGGGCGGCCTCGTCGGATACAACACCGAAAGCGGTACGGTGATCCAGTCCTACGCCACCGGCACTGTCAGAGGCATCAATAGCAACTCACAAGCCTTGGGCGGACTCATAGGGGGCAACAGACTCAGCAGAGTGAGCGAGTCCTACGCCATTGGAGCTGTCAGCGGCGGCAGCGGTTCATCCGCAGTGGGCGGACTCGTCGGCTCCAACAGTGGCAGTATTGCCGACAGCTACTACAACACCGACACCGCCGGGCAGCCCCGTGGCGTCGGCAGCGGCTCGAACGACGGCGTCACCGGCCTGACCACGGCGAACCTGACCGCGAGGCTGCCCGACGGCTTCTCCACGGACGCCTGGGCCAATGTCGGCAACCGCACCTCGCCCTACCTCACGGCCAATCCCGGCCCGGTCCTCGTCGGCGCCGACGGGACGGCGCGGCTCTACAACCTCGTCTTCACCCTGCCGCAGCTCCAGGCGATCAACGCCAACCTCGCCGGCAACTACGCCCTCGCCAACGACATCGACGCGGCGGGCACGACCTACACCACCGGCGTCATCGCGGGCGGGAGCACGTCCGCCGCCCGGCCGACGCCGTTCTCGGGCCGTCTGGACGGGCTGGGCCACGCGGTGCGCAACCTGACGATCAGCGGCGGCGGCAACAGGTATGTCGGCCTGATCGGCCATTCCACGGGCACGGTGCGCGACATCGGCGTGGTCGGAGGCAGCGTCAGCGGCCAGGAGTCCGTGGGCGGCCTCGTTGGGCTAAACGGCGCCGGCGGCACGGTCGTCCAGGCCTACGCCACCGGCACAGTCACCGGCTCGATCGATCTGGGCGTCCTCGTGGGGCGCAATGGCGGCACGGTCAACCAGTCCTACGCCACCGGAGCGGTCACGGGCCCGCGCTACAACATGGGCGGCCTTGTTGGGACCAACGACCGTGGCAGCACGATCAGCCAGTCCTTCGCCACCGGCTCCAGCGGTGACAGCGGCTCGTCCTACTCGGGCGGCCTCGTAGGGTCCAACAGCGGCTTGATCATCCAGTCCTACTCCACCGGCTCCAGCGGTGGCTCAGGCTCGTCCACTGCAGGCGGCCTCGTGGGGATCAACGACTCCAACGGCACGGTCGTCCAGTCCTACGCGACCGGAGTTGTCGCCGCCGGCAGCAGCTCGTACAGCGCGGGAGCACTCGTCGGCTCCAACAGCGGCAGTGTTACCGCCAGCTACTACAACACCGACACCGCCGGGCAGCCCCGCGGCGTCGGCAGCGGCCAGAGCGGCGGCGTCACCGGCCTGACCACGGCGAACCTAACCGCGGGGCTGCCGGGCGACTTCACCACGGGCGTCTGGGCCAATGTCGGCAACCGCACCTCGCCCTACCTCACGGCCAATCCCGGCCCGGTCCTCGTCGGCGCCGACGGGACGGCGCGGCTCTACAACCTGATCTTCACCCTGCCGCAGCTCCAGGCGATCAACGCCAACCTCGCCGGCAACTACGCGCTCGCCAACGACATCGACGCGGCGGGCACGAGTTTCACCACCGGCGTTATCGCGGGGGGCGGCACGTCCACCACCGCGCCGACGCCGTTCTCGGGCCGTCTGGACGGGCTGGGCCACGCGGTGCGCGACCTGACGATCACCGGCGGCAGCAACAACTACGTCGGCCTGATCGGCCATTCCACGGGCACGGTGCGCGACATCGGCGTGGTCGGCGGCAGCATCAGCGGCGCGTCCCGCGTGGGCGGCCTCGTGGGGAACAACGACGGCGGCACGGTAAGCCAGTCCTACGCCACCGGCGCCGTGACCGGAGGCACCGACTCGACCTACGTGGGCGGCCTCGTGGGACGAAGCCTCATCGGTGGCACGGTGAGCCAGTCGTACGCCACCGGTCCCGTGAGCGGTTCCAACGACGTGGGCGGTCTCGTGGGGAACAACTACGGCTCGGTGAGCAGATCCTCCGCCACCGGCGCCGTCAGCGGCGTGTCCTCCGTCGGCGGCCTCGTGGGGTTCAACGCCAGCAGCGGCACGGTGGGACAGTCCTTCGCCACCGGCGCCGTCACCGGGTCGGCCGGCACCTCGTTCGAGGTGGGCGGCCTCGTGGGCGACAACGGAGGCACGGTGAGCGGGTCCTCCGCCACCGGGGCGACCCGCGGCCAGAGGCAGGTGGGCGGCCTCGTGGGATACAACAGAAGCACGGGCACGGTGATCCGGTCCTACGCCGTCGGGGCCGTCAGCGGCCTCGGCAATAGCGTGGGCGGCCTGGTAGGGCGCAACGACGGCGGCGCGGTGAGCGGGTCCTACGCCACCGGCTCCGTCGCCGGCTCGAACAACGTGGGCGGCCTCCTGGGGTTCAACGACGGCGGCACGGTGAGCCAGTCCTACGCGACCGGCGCCGTCAGCGGCTCTCAAGGTGTGGGCGGCCTCGTCGGGTTCAATGATTTCACCAGCAGCAGGATCGACCAGTCATACGCAACCGGTGCCGTCAGCGGATCGGAAGGCGTCGGCGGCCTCGTGGGAGTCAACTACGGCACGGTCGAGCAATCCCACGCCACCGGCGCCATCGGCGGCAGCTCGCGCTACGTGGGCGGTCTCGTGGGTTACAGCAACAGCACGATCAACCAGTCCTACGCCACCGGCGCCGTGACCGGAGACACCGGCTCGTCCTTCGTGGGTGGCCTCGTCGGAGAGAACGTCGGCACGGTGACGGCGAGCGCCTGGGACACACAAACCTCCGGCCAGACCACCAGCGCCGGCGGCACCGGCTACACCACCCGCCAGCTCCAGGGCCTCGATCCGGTCTCCGGCTCGTTCTCCGCGAACAACCTCCGCTTCTTCTCCACCGCCAGCGCGTTGGGCGACGGCACCACCTCCGCCTTTTCCGGCGGCGCGAGCGGCCTCTACCCCTACCTCACCCACTTCTTCCCCACGGGCGTCCAGGCCGTCTCCGGCACCGCCTACGCCGATCGCGGCCTCACCCCGCTCGCCTCCGGGGTCACCCCGGCCCACGTCACCCTCGCGGTCGGCGGAACCCTCACCCGGGTCACCACCGGGGCCAACGGCGCCTACTACGTCGCCCTCCCGGCCGGCACCCTGGCGAGCGGCGGCACCGCCACCCTGGCCTACACCACCGGGGACGGCACCCCCGCCGGCACCGTCACCGGCGCCAGCCTGATCGGCGCCACCGGCACGACGCGCGGCCTCGACATCTGGGGCAACACCCTCATCGCCCCGACCACCGCCACCAGCCTCCTCGGGGCGCCCGGAACCGTGGGCGACCTGCTCACGCCGGCCAACCGGACCCTGCTGACGGCGGCGCGGGGCGGCACGGGGCTCGGGGATCCGGCCGGGCTGACCGGGGTGGGCTACATCGCCACCGGCGCGGCCGGGTTCACCCTCGATGCGCCCGTGGCGCCGGGGGCCGCGGGCGGGCTGTACGTGCGCAGCACCCAGGGGCCGGTGCGGGTGGCGCAGGAGCAGGTGCTGAGCGGGGCGGGGCTGACACTGCTCTCGGCCGGGTCGCTCGCGGTCAACGCGCCCGTGCGGGTCCAGGGCGCGGGGCGGGTGGCGCTCGGCTACGACGCGGCCGACCCGGGCAACCTGTCCTTCGCGCAAGGGGCGGGCCTGACCTTCCTGAACGCCGACGGCAGCGCGGCGACGGCGGCGGTGGCCGGGCAGGCGCTGGCGATCAACAGCCAGGGCTACACGCTGGTGCGCACGATGGCCGACCTCGACGGCATCGACGGGGTCGCGGCGGTGGCGGGCGGCGCCGTCACCGACCAGAGCGCGGCGGGCGGGCTGGCGGGCCGCTACGCGCTGGCCGGCAACCTCGATGGGTCGGGCACCACCTACGCCGACGCGCTGGTCGGCACCGGTGCGACGCGGTTCTCCGGGACCTTCGAAGGGCTGGGGCACACGCTCACCGGCCTGACCATCGATAAGGCGGGCGAGTTTGCGGGCCTGTTCGGCGCCGTGGGTTCGGGCGGCACGGTGCGCAACCTCGGACTGGTCGGCGGCAGCGTCCGCGGCTCGTCCTACGTGGGCGGCCTCGTGGGTTACAACGTCGGCACGGTGAGCCGCTCCTACGCCGTCGGCGCCGTCACGAGCTTCGACAGATCCTCCCTCAGCCTGGGCGGCCTCGTGGGGGCGAACAGCGGCACGGTGAGCCGGTCCTACGCCGCCGGCGCCGTCACCGGCACCTCCACCGGCACGGTCAACTCCATGGGCGGCCTCGTGGGGCTCAACGGCACTGGCGGCACGGTGAGCCAGTCCTACTCAACCAGTGCTGTCACCGGGAGCACGACCGGCTCGTCTGTCTCCGTGGGCGGCCTCGTGGGGCAAAACTACGGCGGCAGCGTCATTCAGTCCTACGCCACCGGCGCTGTCAGCGGTTCGTCCTCCGTGGGCGGCCTCGTGGGGTTCAACGACGGCGGCGGCACGGTCACCGACAGCGCCTGGAACACGCAGACCACTGGCCTGACCACCAGCGCCGGCGGCCTCGGCCTGACCACCGCCGACCTCCAGAACGGCAGCCTCCCCGCCGGCTTCAACTCCGCCGTCTGGGCCACCGGGCCAGGCCTCTACCCCTACCTCAATAGCTTCTTCCCCGCCGGCGTCCAGGCCGTCACCGCCACCGTGCAGCCGGCGGGCGTCACCGCCCCCGCCGGCATCCAGGTCGGCTTCCACGCCGGCGGCAGCCTGCTCGGCGGCGGCACCGTCTCGGCCGGCGCCAACGGCTACGTCTATCAGGCCGTCGCCGCCGGCACCCTGCCCGCCGGACCCGTCCGCATCGGCGCCAGCCTCGCCCCCGCCGGCGGCGGCGCCCCGACCGGCCTCCTCTACACCGACGCCGCGCAAGTCGCCGGCAGCGTGCTGGCGCTCGACCCGATCATCACCGGCCTCAACCGGCAGACCACCGCGCAGACCACCTACAGCGGACTCCAGGCCGACCTCGCCGCGACCTTCGGCGCCGGGCCGCTCGCCACCCTCACCACCGCGCTGGCCGCGACGCCCCTCGCCGTCTCCGCCACGGGCGCGGGCTTCACCCTCGACCGGGCGCTGAGCGCGGGCGGCAGCGTCGGCCTCGCCACCACCGCCCGCGGCGCCACCCTCACCCTCGCCGCCGACCTGACCCTCGGCGCCGGCAGCCTCACCCTCGCCGCCGCCGGCCGACTCGACCAGACCGCCGGCAGGATCACGGCCGGACGGCTGACCGGCTCGTCCGGCGCCGACCTGCGCCTCGCGGGGGCCGGCAACGCCATCGGCACGCTCGACGGCCTGCGCGCCGGCGGCGCCCTCGCCGTCGCCACCACCACCGACCTCACCCTGGCGGCCGGCTCGCAGGTCTTCGCGAACGGCGACGTCGCCCTTGCCACCCCCGGTGCCTTCCTCAACACCCCCGTCGCCAACGCCGTCGTGTCGACCGGCGGACGCTGGCTGATCTACGCGGCGGCGCCCGCGGGCAACGCCTTCGGCGGCCTCGACAGCGGCAACACCGCGGTCTGGGGCACGGCGCCCGGAGCGGCGGTGACCGCGGCCGGCAACCGCTACGTCTTCGCCGCGACCCCGACCCTCACCGTCACCACCACCGACCTCGCCAAGACCTACGGCGAGGACGCCGCCGCGCGGGTGGCCGGCGCCTACACCCTCGCCGGGCTCGATCCCGGCCGGAGCGGCGCCTACCGCGCCGACACCGCGACCGGCGCGCCCGCCGTGACCTCGGCCGGCGCGGGTGCCCGCGCGACAGTGGCGGGTGGTCCCTACGCCATCACCGCGGACGCCGGCTCCCTGACCGCCCCGGCCGGCTACCGCGTGGTCTTCGCCGATGCCGGGCGCCTCACGGTGACCCCAGCCGCCCTGACCATCACGGCCGCGGACCGGACCAAGGTCTACGGCGACGCCCCCGACCTCGGCACGACCGGCTTCACCACGGCCGGCCTCGTCAACGGCGACACGGTCGGCGCGGTCGCCCTGGCCAGCGCCGGCACGGCCACGACCGCGACGGTGGCGGGCGGTCCCTACGCCATCACCGCGGCCGCCGCGCAGGGCACCGGGCTGGCGAACTATCGGATCACCTACGCCGACGCGCCCACCGGTCTCACCGTCACGCCGCGCCCGGTGACGCTGTCGGGCACGCGCGTCTACGACGCCGGCACCGCCATCGCGGGCGGCCTGCTCACCGCCGGCAACCTCGTCGGCGCCGACACGGTGACCGTCGCCGGCACCGGCCTGCTCGCGGCCAAGGACGTCGGTGCGCAGGCCCTCGCCGACCCGTCCGGCCTGACGCTGTCGAACCCGAACTACACGCTCGCCGGCGCCACCGGCGCCGTCACGATCACCCCCGCCACCCTGACCTACGCCGCCGACCCGGTCCGCCGGACCTACGGCGCCGCCAACCCGCCGCTCACCGGCACCGTCACCGGCCTCCTCGGCGCCGACACCCTCGCCGAGGCCACCACCGGCACCGCCGCGTTCACGACCGGAGCCGGCCCGGGCAGCAACGTCGGTTCCTACGCCGTCACCGGATCGGGGCTCGCGGCGCGCAACTACGTCTTCGCCCAGGCCGCCGGCAACGCCACCGCCCTCGGCATCGATCCGGCCCTCCTCACCGTCACCGGCACGAAGACCTACGACGCCACCGCCGGCTTCGGCGCGGGCCAGCTCACGGTCACCGGCGGCGTTGACGGCGAGAGCGTCGCGCTGACCGCCGGCTCCGCCACCGCCGCCTCGGCCGAGGCCGGCCTCCACGCCAGCACGAGCCTCACCGGCCTCGCCGTCGCGGTGACCGGCGGCAACGGGCTCGCCTCGAACTACGCCCTGCCGGCCGGCGCCGCCCTCACCATCACCCCGCGGCCGGTCACCGTCACCGCCAACAGCGGCGCCTCGGTCTACGGCGACGCCCCCGTCGATCCGGGCCTGTCGGCCACAGGCCTCGCCCCCGGCGAGGGGATCGGCGTGCTCACCGGCCTGTCGAGCGGCTTCGCCCTCGACGCCGCCAGCGCCGCCGGCGCCTACCCCCTCGCCGTGGCCG
>NZ_SACP01000063.1 GCF_004004555.2 Methylobacterium oryzihabitans | reverse complement strand
GCTTCGGCGGAGCGGCCGGCTCGGGGGCCGGCGTCGGGGTCGCCGCCTGCGGCCGGACCGGGCGCGGCGTCGCCGCCGGGCTCGCGGCCGGCGTGGTGTCGCCGGTCGGCATCGTCATGGTGGGAATCGGCGAGACCGCCGGGCGGGCCGCCTGGGCCTGCTGCTGCATCGGCGGCGGCTCGGGACGGACCGAGACGGTGCGGACCCGGCGCGGCTCGCCGAGGGAATCGGTCAGGGCGTTGCCGGCGGGCGAGGTCGGGACCGCCGAGGCCCCGGCGACGGGGGCCGTCTCCTGGACCAGCGCCCGGGCCGCCTGCTGGACGTCGACCGGCTGCTCCTCGCGGTTGACGATCTTGATCTGGCCGTCCTTGGCGTTGCGGTCGTAGATCTGCTTGTTCTGGTCCGGGATCTCGACGCCGCCGGCGTTCTGCGGCTGGATCTTCAGCGGCGCCTGATCGGCCATCACGAGGATCGGGCCGCCGGAGCGGCCGGCATGCAGGCTGCGCCACGCCAGCGCGCCGCCGACCGTCACCGCGACGAGGCCGAGGGCGCCGCCGACGAGGGCGAGGCGGCGCCGGCCGCGGGGCCGCTCGGAGACCGGACCGGTCCCATCCGGCAGGTCGCCCTGCGCGGAATCCTGCTGGCCGTGCTCGCGCTCGATGGCGCCGGCGAGATACTGGTTGAAGGCGTCGGCGGGGGTTCCAGGCTGCGGCGCGGCCTCGGCGCCCGGCAGGGCGTAGGACGGTGCCGGTCCGTGGTCCTGTTGCGATGCGTAGGCCGGCCCCGGCGCATAGGTCGGCGCCGACCCGTAGGTCGGCACGACCGGGTCGATCCGGCCGCCGGCCGCGGGCGCCTCGGCCGGCTTGCGGCCCTCGCGCACGTCGAGCAGGGCCCGGAACGGATCGTCCTGGCCAACGATGCGGGCGAGTTCCGCCAGGGGGTCGCCCTTCGGCGCCGGACGGGCGGGCGCGGACTGACGGTCTCCGTCGAAGCCGTCGTAGTCGACGGGGATCCGGGAAGCGTTGGTCGTCATGGCACCACCATCCTGTTCAGCCCTCGCGCCACCTCGCCGCGCCGTCCCGACGCGGTGCCGCCGGCTGCCCTCCCGTCCTGCCGGATGGGCGGCATCCTACCACGCCGGCCGCTGCGGCGGGCAGAGCCTGCCGGGCGGGCGGAGCCCGCCGTGGGGTCAGCGCATCTCGTCGGGCGCGCCGACCCCGAGGATCCCGAGGCCGGAGGCGACGACGCCCCGCAGGGCCTCGACCAGCGCCAGCCTCGATTCCGTGGACTTTCGGTCTGTTTGATTAACAAACCGTAATTGCGGCAAGTCTTTGCCCTTGTTCCAGAAACTGTGGAAGGCGCTGGCGACCTCGTAGAGGTGGAAGGCGAGCCGGTGCGGCTCGTGCGCCGCCGCGGCCGATTCGACCACCCGCGGGAACTGGGCGATGAGCCGCATCATCTCGGCCTCGCCCGAATCGGTCAGCGGCGACAGGTCGGCGCGGGCGAGGGCTTGGGGCGAGAAGTCCTCGCTCGGGAACGCCTCGCGGGCCTGCCGGAACACCGAGCACGCCCGGGCATGGGCGTACTGCACGTAGAAGACCGGGTTGTCCTTCGACTGCTCGACCACCTTGGCGAGGTCGAAGTCGAGGGTGGCATCGTTCTTCCGGTACAGCATCATGAACCGGACCGGGTCGCGGCCGACCTCGTCGATGACGTCGCGCAGGGTGACGAACTCGCCGGCGCGCTTCGACATCTTCACCGGCGCGCCGTCGCGCAGGAGCCGGACGAGCTGGCACAGCTTGACGTCGAGGACGGCGCGGCCGTCCGAGACCGCCTTCACCGCCGCCTGCATCCGCTTGACGTAGCCGCCGTGGTCGGCGCCGAGGACGTCGATGAGTTCGAGGGCGCCGCGGTCGATCTTCGCCCGGTGATAGGCGATGTCGGAGGCGAAGTAGGTGAAGCTGCCGTCGGACTTCAGCAGCGGCCGGTCGCTGTCGTCGCCGAAATCGGTGGCGCGGAACAGCGTCTGCTCGCGGTCCTCCCAATCCTCCGGCAACTGGCCCTTCGGCGGCGGCAGCCGGCCCTCGTAGACGAGGCCGCGGGTCCGCAGCTCGGCGAGGAGCTTCGCCACCGCGCCGTCGTGCTGGAGCGTGCGCTCGGAGAAGAACACGTCGTGGCGGATGCCGAGCGCCGCGAGATCCTCGCGGATCATCGCCATCATGGCGTCGATGGCGGTGTCGCGCACCAGCGGCAGCCAGTCGGCTTCCGGCTTGTCCAGCAGGTCGCGGCCATGCGCCGCGGCGAGCCGCTGCCCGACCGGCACGAGGTAGTCGCCCGGATACAGCCCCTCGGGGATGCTCCCGACAGGCTCGCCGAGCGCCTCGCGGTAGCGCAGGTAGGCGGAGCGGGCGAGGACGTCAACCTGGGCGCCGGCGTCGTTGATGTAGTATTCGCGCACCACCTGCCGGCCGGCGGCGGCGAGCAGGTTGGCGAGCGCGTCGCCGAACACCGCGCCGCGGCCGTGGCCGACATGCATCGGTCCGGTCGGGTTGGCCGAGACGTACTCGACGTTCACGACCGGGCCGCCGGCGCCGCCGCGGCCATAGGCCTCGCCCTGCGCCAGGGCGGCCCGCACCACGTCGCCGAACACCGCCGGGTCGAGGCGCAGGTTGATGAATCCCGGCCCGGCGACGCTCGCCTCGGTGACGCGCGGGTCGGCGCGCAGCTCCGCCGCGATCAGCTCGGCCAGCGCCTTCGGGTTGGTGCGCGCCTCCTTGGCCAGCACCATCGCGGCGTTGGTGGCGAGGTCGCCGTGGCTCGCGTCTCGGGGCGGCTCGACGACGACGCGGCGGCGGTCGAGGCCCTCGGGCAGCGATCCCGCGCGGGTGAGGCTCTCGAGCGCCTCGCCGATGCGCTCCTCGAAGACGGCGAAGATGTTCATGCTGTGACCAGGGCTGCGGACGACACGCCGGCACGGCCCGCGTCCCATGGGAAGCAGGCCGGCGCGAATCCGGGCTCTTCTCACGCGGCGGCGGGGTCCGGCAAGCGCAACCCCGGTCGGAAGACCGCTCTCCGGAGCGGTCAGGCCTCCGGGGCCTGCCCGCGCAGGTGCTCGACGATGCCGGAGAAGTCGGTGCCGCCCTGCCCTGCCGCCTCGAAGGCGGCGTAGATCGCCTCGGCATGGGCGCCGAGCGGCGTCGCGGCGCCGGCGCTGCGGGCGGCCTCCTGCGACAGGCGCAGGTCCTTCAGCATCAGGGCGGCGGCGAAGCCCGGCCTGTAGCCGTTGTTGGCCGGCGAGGTCGGCACCGGGCCCGGCACCGGGCAGTAGGTGGTCAGCGACCAGCACTGGCCCGACGAGGTCGAGGCGACGTCGAACAGCGCCTGGTGCGACAGGCCGAGCTTTTCCGCCAGCACGAACGCCTCGGCGACGCCGATCATCGAGATGCCGAGGATCATGTTGTTGCAGATCTTGGCCGCCTGCCCGGCCCCGGCCTCGCCGCAATGCACGCTCTTGCGGCCCATCCGGGCGAGGACCGGCTCAGCCCGGGCGAAGGCCTCGGCGCTGCCGCCGGCCATGAAGGTGAGGGTCGCGGCCGTGGCGCCGCCGACGCCGCCGGAGACCGGCGCGTCGAGGCCGGCGAGGCCGCGCGCCGCCGCCTTGTCGTGGGCGGCCCGGGCGCTGGCGACGTCGATGGTCGAGCAGTCGATCAGCAGGGCGCCGGGGGCCGCCGCGGGCAGGATCTCGTCGTAGACGGCCAGCACGTGCCGGCCGGCCGGCAGCATCGTGACGATCACCTCGGCCCCGGCGACCGCCTCGACGGCGGTGGCCGCGACCCGGATGCCCGCCGCCCGCGCGGCCTCGCAGGCCGCCGGCACGAGGTCGAAGCCCGCGACCGAGTGGCCGGCCTTGACGAGGTTGGCGGCCATCGGCCCGCCCATGTTGCCGAGGCCGAGGAAGGCGATGGAGGTCATGGGGGTGGCTCCCTGTTGACGGCTATTCTGCTTCGCGGAATACTGCGCCCGGACGAGGGGGATCCGTGATCCGATCGTTCGCGGACAAGAACACGGCTCGCCTGTTCGATGACGAACCCGTCCGTGCCCTGGCGGGCATCGAGCGCGCGGCGCGGCGCAAGCTGTTGATGCCCAACACGGCCCGTGGTCTCGACGACCTGCGGGTCCCGCCCGGCAACCGCCTGGAGGCGCTCCAGGGCGACCGCCGCGGCCAGCACCCGATCCGCATCGATCGTCAGTGGCGCATCTGCTTCCGGTGGGACGGTGCCGACGCTCACGACGTCGAGATTGTCGATTACCATTGAGGTCAGGCGATGAGCGAAGACAGGCTCGATCCGATCCATCCCGGCGATATCCTGCTGGAGGAATTCCTCGCTCCCCTCGGGATCAGTCAGAACCGGCTCGCGCGCGCCCTCGACGTGCCGGTCAGCCGGGTGGCCGGCATCGTCAAGGGCGAGCGTGCCGTCACGGCCGACACGGCGCTCCGGCTCGCGCAGTTCTTCGGCACGAGCGCCGAGATGTGGCTCGGGCTGCAATCGGACTACGACCTGCGCGTCGCGCGGCGCGCGGCCGGCGAGGCGATCCGCACGCGCATCCGCCCCCTCGCCGCCTGAGCCGGTCACCCTTCCACCAACCCCCGCGCCACGATCACCCGCATGATCTCGTTGGTGCCTTCCAGGATCTGGTGCACCCGCAGGTCGCGGACGATCTTCTCGATGCCGTACTCGGCGAGGTAGCCGTAGCCGCCGTGCAGTTGCAGCGCCTCGTTGGCGACCTTGAAGCCGGCATCGGTGGCGAAGCGCTTGGCCATCGCCGAGCGGGTGGTCGCGTCGGGATCGCCTCGGTCGAGGGCGGCGGCGGCGCCGTAGAGCAGCGCGCGGGCGGCCTCCAGCTCGGTCGCCATGTCGGCGAGCCGGAACTGGAGCGCCTGGAACCCGTCGAGGCGCTGTCCGAACGCCTTGCGCTCGCGCATGTAGGCGAGCGACTTGTCGAGGGCGGCCTGCGCGCCGCCGAGCGAGCAGGCGCCGATGTTGAGCCGCCCGCCGTCGAGGCCGGCCATGGCGATGCGAAAGCCGATGCCCTCCTCGCCGAGGCGGTTGGCGACCGGCACCCGGCAGTTCTCGAAGCTCACCAGCCGGGTCGGCTGGGCGTTCCATCCCATCTTGCGCTCGTTGGCGCCGAACGACAGGCCGGGCGCATCCTTGGGCACCACCAGGGTCGAAATGCCCTTCGGGCCGGGCCCGCCGGTGCGCACCATGACGACGTAGAGGTCGGCGGCGCCCGCGCCCGAGATGAACTGCTTGGCGCCGTCGAGGACGTAGTCGTCGCCGTCGCGCCGGGCGGTGGTGCGCAGGGATGCGGCGTCGGAGCCGGAGCCGGGCTCGGTGAGGCAGTAGGCGGCGAGCAGCTCGGCCCGGCACAGGCCCGGCAGCCAGCGCTCGCGCTGTCCGGCATCGCCGAAGCGGTCGATCATCCACGCCGCCATGTTGTGGATCGACAGGTAGGCGGCGACGGTCGGGCAGCCGAGGCTCAGCGCCTCGAAGATCAGCGCCGCGTCGAGGCGGGTCAGCCCGGAGCCGCCATGCTCCTCAGAGATATAGATGCCGCCCATGCCGAGCGCCGCGGCCTCGCGCAGCACGTCGACTGGAAAATGCTTGCGCTCGTCCCAGTCGAGGGCGTGCGGCGCGATTCTGTCCGCCGCGAAGTCGCGGGCCATGTCGCGGATCGCGACCTGATCCTCGGGCAGGGTGAACAGGGTCATGGCGGCGGATCCTCCTGTTCTCTTCAGTATGTTGGATCGCTTCCCCGTGCGGCTCCAACCCTCCCCCCTCTGCGGGGGAGGGTGGCGAACGCAGTGAGCCGGGAGAGGGAAGCGCGACGGCACCGGAGGTAGCGCCAGTCATCTCGGGCGCGACCTCTCCGGAAACGGCATCCCCTCCCCCGCAGAGGGGGGAGGGTTTGCGCGAACGCGCCTACTGCATCACCGGGATCGAGAACTCCGCGCCTTCCTTGACGCCCGACGGCCAGCGCGAGGTGACGGTCTTGGTCTTGGTGTAGAACCGCACCGCGTCCGGGCCGTGCTGGTTGAGGTCGCCGAAGCCCGAGCGCTTCCAGCCGCCGAAGGTGTAGTAGGCCAGCGGCACCGGGATCGGCACGTTGATGCCGACCATGCCGACCTGGACCTTCGCGGCGAAGTCCCGCGCCGCGTCGCCGTCGCGGGTGTAGATCGCGACGCCGTTGCCGTATTCGTGCTCGGTCGGCAGCCGCAGGGCCTCGGCGTAGTCCTTGGCGCGCACCACCGACAGGACCGGGCCGAAGATCTCCTCCTTGTAGATCCGCATCTGCGGCGTGACGTTGTCGAACAGGCAGCCGCCGAGATAGAAGCCGTTCTCGTAGCCCTGCATCGTGAAGCCACGGCCGTCGACCGCCAGCGTCGCGCCCTCCTGAAGGCCGATCTCGACGTAGTTGCGCACCCGGTCCACGGCGGCGCGGGTGACGAGCGGGCCGTAATCGGCGCTCGGATCGGTCGAGGGGCCGACCTTGAGGCTCTCGACCCGCGGGATCAGCTTCTTCATCAGGGCGTCGGCGGTCTTCTCGCCCACCGGCACCGCGACCGAGATCGCCATGCAGCGCTCGCCGGCCGAGCCGTAGCCGGCGCCCATCAGCGCGTCGACCGCCTGATCGAGGTCGGCGTCCGGCATGATGATCATGTGGTTCTTGGCGCCGCCGAAGCAGTGGGCGCGCTTCCCCGACGCCGTGGCGCGGGCATAGACGTACTGGGCGATGTCGGACGAGCCGACGAAGCCGACCGCCTGCACGATGTCGTCGTCGAGGATCGCGTCGACCGCCTCCTTGTCGCCGTTGACGACGTTGAGGATGCCCGCCGGCAGACCGGCCTCGATCATCAGCTCGGCGAGCCGCATCGGCACGCCGGGATCGCGCTCGGAGGGTTTCAGGATGAAGGCGTTGCCGCAGGCGATGGCCGGCGCGAACTTCCACATCGGGATCATGGCGGGGAAGTTGAACGGCGTGATGCCGGCGACCACGCCGAGGGGCTGGCGCATCGAGTAGATGTCGATGCCCGGGCCCGCGCCCTCGGTGTACTCGCCCTTCATCAGCTGCGGGATGCCGCAGGCGAACTCGACCACCTCGACGCCGCGCTGGATGTCGCCCTTGGCGTCGGGAATCGTCTTGCCGTGCTCGCGGGCGAGCAGGTCGGCGAGGCTGTCGGTCTCCCGCGCGACGAGGTCGAGGAAGCGCATCATCACCCGGGCGCGGCGCTGCGGGTTGGTGGCGGCCCAGGCCGGCTGCGCCTTGGCGGCGTTCTCGACCGCCGCGCGCAGCTCGGCGTTGCTCGCCAGCGCCACCCGGCCGACCACCTCGCCGGTCATCGGCTGGTAGATGTCGGCGGTGCGCCCGGAGCGGCCCGCGACGTGCTCGCCCCCGATGAAATGCCCGACCTCGCGCATCGCGTCCTCCCGGTTCCTGTTGTTGCGGCCAGAGTGCCCTGCTTCTATGCGCAATGGAACGGGCAGAAAAGCGGAACGGGTGTGCAGGAATGCCGGAACCGGAGGCAGGCAACTGGGACGATTACCGCTTCGCCCTGGCGGTGTTCCGGGCCGGCACGGTCTCGGCGGCGGCCCGCCAGCTCGGGGTCGACCACGCGACGGTGATCCGGCGGATCGAGCGGCTGGAGCGCGGCCTCGGCGAGGCGCTGTTCCAGCGCCGCGCCTCCGGCTACGTGCCGACCGAGGCCGGCCACCACGTCGCGGCGACCGCCGACGCGGTCGAATCGGCGATCATCAACGGCCAGGGCCTCGTCGCCCGGGCGGCGGCGCGGCTGACCGGCACGGTGCGGATCGGCGCCCCGGACGGGTTCGGCAGCAGCTTCCTGGCGCCGCGGCTCGGCAGCCTCGTCGAGCGCCATCCCGAACTCGACATCCAGCTCGTCGCCACCGCCCGGCTGTTCAGCCTGTCGAAGCGCGAGGCCGACATCGCCATCGGGCTCAGCCTGCCGCAGGAGGGACGGATCGTCGGCCGCAAGCTCACCGACTACCACCTCAAGCTCTACGCCGCCCCGGACTACCTCGCCCGGTTCCCGCCGATTGCCGGCCGCCGCGACCTCGAGCGCCACCGCTTCATCGGCTACATCGAGGAACTGCTGTACTCGCCGGAACTCGACTACCTGCAGCAGGTCGCGCCCGGGACGGGAGCGCGGCTGCGCAGCGCCAACCTCAACGCCCAGCTCCAGGCGGCGGTGGCGGGGCTGGGGCTGGCGGTGCTGCCCTGCTTCATGGCGGCGCGGCGCGCCGACCTGTCCTGCGTGCTGCCCGACGAGATCACGCTGGTGCGCGGCTTCTGGCTGATGATGCACGCCGACAGCCGCGACCTCGCCCGCATCCGCGCGGTGGTCGAGCACATCTACGCGGTGGTCGAGGCCGAGCGCGAGCTGTTCCTCGATCCGGGCCGGGGGGCGTGAGGCCGGGTGGGCGTCATACGATTTTCGATTGATCGCTCGGCGATTGCTGCGCAATCGCTACGCGATGCGAAAGTCGGCTTCGCTCAGGCGCGTGGAGCCTTCGGCTCCACCGCGCGGGTTGGTGATACGGTTCTCGGAACTGATCGTCCGAAAACCGTATCAGTTGCTCACCGGCACGGCCGTCCCTTGCGGATGAAACGGGGCGGCGGTCATCTGCCCCCTTTGCATTCGTCGAAGGCGGCATTCGGTGTGGCAGGACTCCCCTCTCCCGAGTGGGAGAGGGGCTGGGGGTGAGGGTGGCTCGGGCTCAGAATGAAACGCCGAATGTCGAGCTGCGCGGCTCGACCGTTGGTGCTTAATCTTGAGCCCGAGCCACCCTCACCCCTACCCCTCTCCCACTCGGGAGAGGGGATCCCGCGTTCA
>NZ_SACP01000062.1 GCF_004004555.2 Methylobacterium oryzihabitans | reverse complement strand
CTCTCTGGAGGGAGCAGGCTTTGGCGACGTTCCGGCGCAAGCGACACAGAACGAAACCTCGCTTCACTCTGCCGCCACCCTGGGCCTACGCCCTCTGCACCGCTGCCTGAATGGCCAAAGTCGAGCTGAGGCCTGGAACAAAAATCGAACATCGGGGCGCTCTTTGAGATCGTGAAACGTCAGTAATCGCAGAGACTTCCAGGAAGAGTGTTCCCCGCAGGCGCGGGGATGAACCGTAGGAGCCGACAACTCCGAGCTGCCCCTCTGCGTGCTCCCCGCAGGCGCGGGGATGAACCGCCCAGGGTCGAGATACCGCCGCTGACATGGCGGTGTTCCCCGCAGGCGCGGGGATGAACCGACGTCGAGGTCGGCAACCAGCCGGGCTCCGACGTGTTCCCCGCAGGCGCGGGGATGAACCGTTGGGCGCCGGGGTCAGGCCCTTGCGCCAGGAGTGTTCCCCGCAGGCGCGGGGATGAACCGGGCGAGTGCTTCCCGACCCAGGAGCAGCTGGCGTGTTCCCCGCAGGCGCGGGGATGAACCGCCTTACGGCAGGCTCTGGCGGCGGCTGCGGACGTGTTCCCCGCAGGCGCCGGGATGAACCGCAATGGGGCCTGATCGCGCCTCTCGCGGGCGCGTGTTCCCCGCAGGCGCGGGGATGAACCGCCGTCCTCGACGGGATCGATCCGGACGATTTCGTGTTCCCCGCAGGCGCGGGGATGAACCGGATCCCGGCTTCGCGCCAGTGCGGTCGGGCACGTGTTCCCCGCAGGCGCGGGGATGAACCGACCGGCACGTAGAGGCTGCCGGCGGCGCGCACGTGTCCCCCGCAGGCGCGGGGATGAACCGCTGAGAGCCTTCTCGGTCATGTTGAACACCATGTGTTCCCCGCAGGCGCGGGGATGAGCCGACGTTCTTCCAGCCGCTGCCGGCGGCACCGGCGTGTTCCCCGCAGGCGCGGGGATGAACCGGAATGGCACCTCGTCGCGATCCGTACCGAGATGTGTTCCCCGCAGGCGCGGGGATGAACCGGCCATTGCCGCGGCCGAGAGTGGGACGCAATGGTGTTCCCCGCAGGCGCGGGGATGAACCGCCGCACCACCGCCGCACCTTGCGCCAGCTTCAGTGTTCCCCGCAGGCGCAGGGATGAACCGATCCCGTTCAATATCGCGGACGGCGATAACGAGTTTTCCCCGCATCCGCGGGGATGAACCGCCCGGCGCTTCTCTCGTCGTGATGCGGATGACGTGTTCCCCGCAGGTGCGGGGATGAACCGGCCGGTGTGGTCGGGAGCGCCGCGTGATGTCCGTGTTCCCCGCAGGCGCGGGGATGAACCGCGACGCGACACGCAATGGCGCGGCCGAAGGCGATGTTCCCCGCAGGCGCGGGGATGGACCGCTCTGGATCATGATCCGGTTGGACGCGGAAGCCCTCGTCGAGGCCATCCGCGCTTGGCATGCCGTGTCCCGACACACGTTCGTGGTCTTCTCGGCGAGCCCCTCCCACAGCCCCAACGAGCAGGCGCCGACTCTCGCAGCGGCACGGAATGCCGCCGAACGGGCGGCAAACTGCATCACCGATCTCATCGGATTGAACGCCGTGCTGGCGCGCATACCCGCACGGCCACATCGCCAAAATCGGCCACATCCACGCCCAGCTAACGCATTGAAAGTCGGCACGTCTCGCCAGGTGGATTCTGCTCACATGCCGCCTCCGGTGCCCCCGACGTGCTCCAGCTCGACCCCACCCTGAAACCGCCCCTTCGCACAGCAAGCACGTCCACGGACGCTGCTGGTGACCACTTCACGGATCGGGCTTCGCCGAAATCTATAGGCCGGAAGCTCCACAGCGGCTCAGAACATCCAAGAGAGCTCGATCCCGTACAAGCTTGCCTGAGGCAGCCCAGTTACCCGGCTTGCGTACGCGATCTTATCCTCCCCCGCAGCCCCGAATTGTAGGCCCATGACCACCGGCATCATGGACACGACCACTAAAACGGTCCTCCAACCGTACGATGTAGCGCAGAGCTTCTTCTCAACTAAAAGAAAGAGCTACGCTCCCTACGAGCCCCGAGCCTCCACCGCTAGCCATGCGGGACGGGGACCGCCGGGTCAAACGCCGAAGGGCATCGGCAATAAGCGGCTCTGTGCAAGCAGAATCGCAGGATGGAGGGGACGGGTAGCCCCCAGACCTCCAGGACGACCCCAACGCCCCGCAGATCGAGCGGAGGGGTCCGTCAGCGCTGGCCGTCCACGGTGACGGGAAGCGGTGCATAAAGGCCGACAGCCCAACCCCGGCCTCCCTGTCGCAAGGTTGCACCTCGATCTGCCGGTCGACCGACGGCGTGGCTCGGCGCCGCCCTTGTCAGATGCGAGCGCCTGCGAGATGTGCCACTTGCGCACCCATTTCGTAGAAGACCTCTCGGAGCGCGCGGCGCGGGGCCATGGCCGGATCCGTAAGGGGAAGCGGCAGGTCGCCCTCGGCGAGGGTGCCGAGCAGTAGCTGGGCGAGACAGCGGCCGAACACGGTTCCGGGCGCGATTCCCCGACCGTTGTAGCCGCTGAATGACACGACGTTGCGACCGAGTCGGTGGAACCGGGGCAGGTTGTCCTCGGTCATGCCGATCTTGCCGTACCACTCCGTCTCGAACTCCACGCCCTTCAACTGCGGGAACAGCTTGGCGAGCGCCCTGCGCCCCCAGTCGCGATGGATGGGAGCGCCGGTGCCGCGCAACGCGCCCACGCTCCCGAACACCAGCCGTCCCTCCCTGTCGAAGCGGAACGAGCTGAGCACCTCGCGCGTGTCCCACGCGCCCTGGCGCTCGGGGAGGATGGACCGGCTCAGATCGTCGCCGAGCGGAGCCGTGGCCATGTTGAAATAAGGCAGGTGGACCTGCTCGCGGCGGATCGAGGGCCACACGCCGCTCGCATAGGCGTCGGTGGCCACGATCACCGATGCGGCCCGCACGGAGCCGCCCGGCGTGCGCAGGCGCCAGACCGCGCCGTCGTCCTCGGCCGCGATCACGGGGCTCCCGGTGAAGAGGGCGGCCCCGGCCCGCAGCACCGCTGTCGCGAGCCCGCGGGCGTAGGCCAGCGGCTGAATCGTCCCGGCCCGCTCGTCGAGCAGCGCCCCGGAATACGCGGCCGAGCCGACCTTGACGGCGGTCTCGTCGGCGTCGAGCAGGCGGACCGGCGCACCACGGGCTTGCCATTGGCGGGCGCGTTCCTGGAGCTCCGCCAAGCCCTTCCGGCCGACGGCGCAATGCAGGGTTCCCCGGCGTTCGGCTTCGCAGGCGATGCCATGCCGCTCGACGAGGTCGAAGACGACGCCGGGCGCGTTGCCGAGAAGGTCGAGCAGACGCGTGCCGTAGGTCTGACCGAGCGCCGCCGGCAGATCGTCGGGCATCACCCACATCCCGGCATTGACCAGACCGACGTTGCGGCCGGACCCGCCGAAGCCGACCCCGACGGCTTCGAGGACCGCGACCTTCGCTCCCCCTTCGGCCAGATGGAGCGCCGCCGAGCAGCCGGTATAGCCGGCGCCGACGACCGCGACGTCGGCCGACACGTCGCCCTCCAGCGGATGCGTCGCGGGAGCGGGAGGTGCGGAACGCTCCCAGAGACCATGGCTGCGCGGATCGTCGTTCATGCTGCTCTGCCCTTCGATCGTAGCTCCGACGCGGCGGCCGGAGGCGTTCACGCCTCCAGGACCAAGTCGCTGAGCGGCACCGCCTGGCAGGTCAGGCAGTCGCCCTCGTCGAGGTCGTCGCACTCGACGAGGTGGCGGACCTCGCCGGACCGGATCCGGACCACGCAGCTCTCGCATTGCCCGACCCGGCATCCGCTCGGGATCGCCACGCCCTCGCGCTCCGCGGCGGCGAGGATCGGGACCAGCCGCGGGCCCGGCGTCCAGGTCACGCTGCGTCCCGAGCGCGCGAACACGATGCGCCGCGGCTCGAGCCCGTCGGGTACCGGAGCGGCGGGAGACTGGAACCGTTCGGAGAAGATCTCGAACGGCGGTACGCCCCGCTGCAGCAGCGCCGCCTTCGCCTCCGCCATCATCGCGTCGGACGCGCACAGGTAGAAGCGCGCGCGCCGCCGCAGAAGGGCGGGATCAATGCTGTCGACGGTGAAGCGACCCGGGCGGTCGAACCGGTCTCCCGGCGCGGGGCGCGAGAGGTGCACCACGACCCGCAGGTTCGGCAAGGTCCGGCGCAGCACCTCCAGCCTGTCGCGAAACGGCTGGCGTGCTCCGTCGCGGCAGCCGTAATGCAGGGTGACCTCGGGCTCGCCCTCGCTGCCATTGAGGGTTTCGAGGAAAGACATGAATGGCGTGATGCCGATTCCGCCCGCGATGAGGACCACGGGGAACTCGTTCGTGAGCGGCAGGACGAAACCGCCCTTCGGCGCCTGCAGCTCCACCGTCTTTCCGGGTCGCAGCCGGCGCACGGCGCCGGAGACGAGCCCGCCCGCGATCTCGCGGACGGCGACATGGTACGCATCGGGCCGCGCGACGGCCGGCCCCGTCAGCGAGTAGGAACGGACCTGTCCCGCGAGACGCAGGCCGACGGAGTGTCCGGGCCGGACGCCCGGCAGAACCCCGCCATCCGCCGGCCGCAGCGCGAGGGCCACGTCGTCCTGCCCCTCCTCGCGCCGTTCCGAGACGACGAAGGATCGCCAGCCCTCCCAGGCCGTGGCCTCCAGCCGCTCCACGTCGCAGGTGAACGAGCGCAGGGGGAGCGAGCCGCTGAGAGGATCGCGCTGCGTCTCGGAGATCACCGCGTTGAAGCTCGAACCCACCGCTTGCTCCACCCGCGGCAGGTAGCCGGGGAGGCCGAGGTCGGGGGCGGGCTGCCACCAGCCGTAATCGCTCGCCACGACATCCTCGGCCAGGGCGTCGTCGAACGCGGCGCGCATGCGCAGCCGTCCCACGCTGGTGTGCAGAAGGACCCAGTCGCGCTCCGCGATTCCCTTGCGGCGGGCGAGGGCGGGATGGACCGCGACGGTCGGCTCCTCCCGCCGGCGGCGCAACGCCGTGATACCGCGGTCCTGGCTGTGGCGGAAATGGCCGTTGTTGACGGAGAACAGGGTCAGCGGGAAACGCTCGCTGCGCGCCTCGGCCGGCGGGACGTAGTCGGGGACGGCCGGGTATCCGTGGCGATGCAGCAGCTCGGAATAGAGCTCGGCCTTCCCGGTCTGGGTGGCGAAGCCGGTCCGGCGGTATTTCCGGTAGGCGTGCGCGAGCCGCACCCGAACCCCCTCCGGCCGTGCCCGCAGCGTCGCCACGTCGAGGCCGAGGGGCGCCAGGACGTGCGCGAAGCCCTTCTCGACGTCGCCTCCGAAGAACAGGTCGCCCATGCCCAGGCGCCTGGCCAGTTCAAAGACGATCCACATGTCCGAGCGCGCTTCGCCCTGGCGCGGGATCATCGCCGGGCGCAGTTGCACGCGCTCCTGCGCCTCGGGCGAGATCTCGAACCCGAGGCGAAGGGCCTCGTGCTCCCACGGGCTCGACACCGGCAGGACGATGTCCGCCATCTCGGCGGTGGGGTTGAGGAACAGGTCGCAATGGACCTGGAAGTCGAGCGCCGCGAGCGCCGCGCGGCCGCGCTCCGGTGCCGGGTGCGAGACCAGGAGGTTGGAGCCGAAGGCGAACAGCGCACGGACCCGGTACGGATGCCCGCCGAGCGCCGCGTCGTAGAAGTCGCTGGAGGTGATCCACCCGTCGGCGGGCGGCCCGATCGGCCGCCGGTCGAGCCCGAGCGCCCGGGCGCGGGTCTCGGCGGGGATCATCGCCATGGAGTGCAGCGGCGGCGTCGGCAGGACCGGCATCCGGACGTTGCCGCCGGGAGCGTCGAAATGCCCGGTAAGGGCGTAGAGCGTCGCGATGGCCCGCTCGGTCTGGGTGGCGTTGGTGTGCTGCCCGATCCCCGTCCAGCCGTGATAGCAGACACTTCCCGCCGCGGCGATCATGGAGGCGAGTTCCTCGATGTGAGCGGCGGGAATGCCGGTGATCGCCTCGGCGCGGGGCGGATCGTAGGGCGCGACGGCATTGCGGTAATGGTCGAAGGCCGGCCTGCAGTCGATGGAACCGGCGGCGCCCGGAACCGCGAACCGGCCCGTCAGGGCGGCGCCCGGCAGCCCGTCCGAGGCTGCAACGGCGCGACCGGACGCCTCGTCCCAGACCACGAAGCCCTCGCCCGCGAGGCCGAGATCGGCGGCGCGCAGGAACAGTCCGTCGTCCTCGCGGACCAGGAAGGCCGCGTTGGTCCAATGCCGCACGAAATCCGCGTCGTAGGCCCGGTTCGCGATCAGCCACCGGGCGAGCGCCAGGGCGAGGGCGCCGTCGGTGCCGGGGCGGACGCGCAGCCACAGGTCGGCGTCCCGCGCCGAACCGGCCCGGCGCGGGTCGATCACGGCGAGTCTCGCCCCCCGCGCCCGGGCGGCCCCGATCGCCTCCGCCTGCGCGAGCCAGACGTTGGCCGGGTTGTGCCCCCACAGCAGGATCAGATCGGCGCTGCGGTACTCGGCGGTCGGCAGCCCGCAGCCGAACGTGAAGGCGTGGGCGACGTCCTTGTGCCAGTTGCAGATCTCGGTCGAGAACACCGTGTTGGGGCTGCCGAAGCCGCGCACGAAGCGCTGCAGCCAGTCGATGCTGTCCGAGGTCGAGGACGAGGATCCCGACGTGATCGCGAAGGCGACCGATTCTGGGCCGGTCTCGGCCCGGTAGCGGCCGAGCGTCTCGGCGACCTCCGAGAGCGCCTCATCCCACGAGATCGGCACGAAGCCCGGATCGGCCGCCCCCTTCGGCGCGGTGCGGCGCAGGGGCGTGGTCAGCCGCCGGGCGGAATGGGCGATCTCGGGCGCCGCACGGCCCTTCGGACACAGTGCCTTGCCGGTGGGGTGGGACGGGTCGGGCCGCACGGAGACGAGGCGATCGTCCTCGACGGCGTAGACCGCCCCGCAGCGCGAGCGGCAGAGCGTGCAGAATCCGGGCTTCTCGGTCCGAGCCATGTCACCTCCGTTGCCGGCATCTGTGCTCACGAGGCGGCGCGTTGCCGCTCGGGACGCCCGTCGCCGAGGAGCAGCCTCGCGGCGGCGAGATCCTCGACCGCCGTGCCCACCGACTTGAACAGCGTCACCTCGTCGGCGGACAGGCGACCGGGCCGGGCGCCGCTCGCGAGCTCGCTCAGGTCGCCGCAGATGGACTCCGCGCTCCACAGCCCGGCCGCCATCGGCTGCAGCAGGTCGCCCGCCTCGGCGAGCGCGCCCGCATAGGTGTCGACGAAGACCCGTGCGCGCAGCACCGTCCGGTCGTCGCATTCGCGCATCGCCGGCGTGTAAGCGCCCACGAGGTCGATATGGGTGCCCGGCGCGATGTCGCGCCCGGCGATCAACGGCGTCGTGGAGGTGGTGGCGCAGCTCACGATGTCGGCCTCGGTGAGGGCCGCCGTCAGATCGCGGACCGGCGAGGCCGCGAAGCCCTCGCGGTCGAGGCGACCGGCGAGGGACGCGGCCCGGTCCCCGTCGCGTCCCCAGACCAGCACCCGCTCGATCGGCCGCACGGCGCGATGGGCGGCCGGAAGATGCGCGGCGACGTGGCCGGTGCCGACGAGGAGGAGCGTTCGGCTGTCCGGCCGCGAGAGATGGCGGGAGGCTAGTGCCGAGGCCGCGGCCGTGCGCCGGTTGGTCAACGCCTCCCCGTCGATGAGCGCCGTCGGCCGCCCGGTCCGGCCGTCGAAGAGCAGGTAGACCGACGAGACCGCGCCGAGGCCGTGCGCGGCGTTGCCGGGGAAGACGGTGACGAGCTTGACGCCGAGGGCGGCGCCCCGCTCCCAGGCCGGCATCGTCAGGAGGTGGCCCGGCGCCTCGGGCGCCCCGACGTCGTAGACCTGGCGGACGGGGGTCGGTTCGGCGCGGCCGCGGAAAGCCGTAGCGAGAGCCTCGACGAGACGCGGATAGTCCAGCCCGGTCTCGACCTCGGCGGCGGAGAAATGGTGCAGCACGCTCACGGCTTCCTTGAGATCGTCACTTGAGCGCGGTGATGCCGGTGCAGACCCAGACGACCTCCGCGTCGTCCTCGCTCACCGAGATCACGGCGTGACCCATCTTGCTGTCGAAGTAGATGCTGTCGCCCTGATCCAGAACGACCGGTTCGTAGAACTCGGTGTAGACCTGGACCCGGCCCGACAGGACGCAGAGGAATTCCTCGCCCTGGTGCCGGACCCAGCCCTCGAAGTCGTCGAGCCCGCGCGCGGTCACCCGCGCCTTGAACGGCAGGATCTCCTTCTGCGACAGGTCGGTCGCCAGCACCTCGTAGCGGTAGGCCGGGGACCGATGGATCTTCCCCTCGTCTCGGCGCGTCACGCTGCGACGCCCGAACGGCATGGTCTGGCGGCGGGTGTCGAACAGTTCGACGATGTCGAGCCCGGTGCCGCGCGTGATCCGCTGCAGCACGTCGTAGGTCGGGGACATCTGCCCGTTCTCGATCTTCGAGAGCGTCGAGCGCGCGACGCCCGTCCGGCGGCTGACGTCCTCCAGCGTCCAGCCGCGGTCCAGGCGCATGCGCCGGAGCCGCGAACCGAGTTCGTTCGTGCCCTCCTCCGGCTCGGCGGCCGGCATCGTGAACCGCGCCGGCAAGGCGGTCGGCACGGTCGCCACCGCTTCGCCGGTCTCGGCGCGAGGCACAGTCTTTCTCGTCAAGGGCAGCCTCCCGGCCTCGAAGGGGCGGCATTGGGCCGCCCGACGGGGTGTTACTTCTTCACAAGAGCACATTCGCTCTTCTCCAGCGGCAGGAAAGTCTGCTCGCCGGGCACCGTGGCGATCACCTTGTAGTAGTCCCAAGGGGCCTTCGACTCGGAGGGCTTCTTCACCTGGACGAGGAGCATGTCGTGGACCATGCGGCCGTCCTCCCGCAGCTTCCCGCTCCTCGCCAGGAAGTCGTCGACCGGCAATTCGCGCATCTTCGCGGCGACTGCCTTGGCTTCGTCGGTGCCGGCGGCCCGCACCGCCTTCAGGTAATGGGTCACTGAGGAGTAGACGCCGGCCTGGAGGGCGGTCGGCATCGCCTTGCGCGCCTCGAAGAACCGCTTGGCGAAGGCGCGGGTCTCGTCGTTCAGATCCCAGTAGAAGCCCTCGATGAAGGTGATCCCCTGGGCGGCCTGGAGCCCGAGGGCGTGAACGTCGGAGATAAACATCACCGGCGCGGTGAGAACCTGCCCGCCGGCGGTGAGGCCGAACTCGTTCGCCTGCTTGATCGCCGTCGTCATGTCCTTGCCGGCATTGGCCAGCATGACGACCTTGGCGCCAGAGGCCTGCGCCGGCAGGAGGAAGGCGGAGAGGTCGTTCGCCCCGAAGGGATGCCGGATCGTTCCGACGACCTTGCCGCCGCCCGCCTTGATGGCTTCCGTCGCGATCCTCTCCAGCGAATGGCCGAACGCGAAGTCGGCGGTCACGATGAAGAACGTGGTCTTTCCCTGGTCGATCAGCGTCTTGATCGGGCCGACGGCGTTCGAGTAGTTGTCGTAGACCCATTGCACGCCGGTCGGCGAGCACTGCTTGCCGGTCAGGTCGGTGCTGCCGGGCGACGAGAACAGCGCGACCCGGTTGGTCTCGCGCGTCAGTTGCTGGACGGCCAGCGCGATGGCGCTGTTGGTGACGTCGGAGATCGCGTCGACCTTCTCGTTCTCGATCCAGCGGCGCGCGATGCCGACGCCGACATCGGCCTTGTGCAGGTGATCGGCGCCGATGATCTCGATCGGCTTCCCGAGCACCGTCCCGCCGAAATCGGCCGCGGCCATCTGGGCCGCTAGCAGCCTGTCGGATTGGTATTTTGATCTGACGGGCGTGTCGTTTGCGGGGGTGGCGCGGGCCGTGAGGTCTCAGGCGTGGCACAAGCGGTGGAGGCGCCGGCAGTTGTAGGCGAGGGCGACGA
>NZ_SACP01000061.1 GCF_004004555.2 Methylobacterium oryzihabitans | reverse complement strand
GACGGCGCGCCCTCCGCCTCCTCGTCGCGCCAGACCCGGCGCTGCGGCGCGTGCGGCCGTGCGGCCTGGGGCCGGCCCGCCTGGGGCCGGGCCGGATCGCGCCCGCCCCGGGCCGGACCGCGCCCCATGTCGCGCCCACTGTTGTCGCGTCCGCCGGCATCGCGCCCGCCCACCCCCGGCGGTCGCGCGCCGCGCTCGGGCTGGGCCGCCGGCTTCGGCGAGCCGAACGGCGCGATCGGCTCGCGCACCGGGCTCTCGAAATCGACGCCGGCCTGCTCGGCGAGCGTCCGGCCGAGCTGCTCGCGCAGCACCTTGGTGCGGACCTCGTCGACGAGGCCGACCTCGAGGTCGCCGAGCTGGAACGGCCCGAAGGACAGGCGGATCAGCCGGTTCACCGACAGGCCGAGATGCTCGAGGATCCGCTTGACCTCGCGGTTCTTGCCCTCGCGCAGGCCGAAGGTCAGCCAGACGTTGTCGCCCTGCTGGCGGTCGATGGTGGCCTCGACCGGGCCGTATTCCATGCCGTCGATGGTGACGCCGCCGCGCAGGCGGTCGAGGGCGGCCTGATCGACGTCGCCGAAGGCCCGCACCCGGTAGCGGCGCAGCCAGCCGGTCTCCGGATGGGCGATGACCTTGGCGAGGCCGCCGTCGTTGGTGAGGAGCAGCAGCCCCTCGGTGTTGATGTCGAGGCGGCCGATCGTGACCACCCGCGGCAGGTCCTCGGGCAGGCCGTCGAACACCGTCGGGCGGCCCTCGGGGTCGCGGGCGGTGGTCACCACGCCGCGCGGCTTGTGCAGGAGCCACAGCCGGGTGCGCTCCCGCGCCGGCAGCGCCTCGCCGTCGACGGTGATGCGGTCGTCGGGCCCGACATTCATCGCCGGCGAGTCGAGCCGCTTGCCGTTGAGGGTGACGCGGCCTTCCAGGATCATCGCCTCGGCGTCGCGGCGCGACGCGATGCCGGCACGGGCGATCACCTTGGCGATGCGCTCGGATTCGGCGGCCGGCTCGGCGGGGGCCTCGCGGGAGGCCCCGGACTTGCCCGACGAGGCCGCGGGCTTGGCCGACGTGGCCGCGGGCTTGGCCGACGTGGCCGCGGGCTTGCCCGGCCGGCGCAGCACGGCGTCGCCGGTCGGCGCGCCCCGGCGGGCCTCGGGCGCCTGCGTCGGCGCGCGGGTGGCGGCCGGCGGCGTGACAGGGGGCATCTCGGGAGGCGGCGCCTCGACGGCGGCCGGGGCGGCTTCGACGGCCTCGCCGGCGTCCGCCGCAGCCTCGTCGGCCTTGGTCTCGGCGCGCTTGCGCTTCGGCGCGGCGGCCGGCTTGACCGCGGAGGACTTGGCTGCGGACGGCTTGGACTTGGGCGACTCGGCCTTGGACGACTTGGCCTTGGACGACTTGGCCGCGGTCGGCTCGGACGCAGGCGACTCGACGGCGACCGCCGTGGTCTCGGGCGCGGAGGAGGAGGCCTCGACGGCGTTCACATCGCCCGATGCCTCGGCGGCATCGTCGGACGACTCGGTCACCGGCTCGGGAGCGGGCTTGGCCGCCGACTTGGTGCGGGGCTCCGCCGGCACCTTGGCTGGTTTCGCTGCCGAAGGCTCGTCGGAGGCGGCGACCTCGTCCGACGGCTTGGTCTTGCCCGACGCCTTGCGCTTGGACGGACGGGCGGGAACCGGGGCGGGCTCGACCACGGGCTCGGCCGCCTCGCCGCCCTCCGCGGCCTTGCCGCGCGCCTTGCGCGTCGGAGCCGGGGCGGGCTCGGCGTCGGCCTCCGCCTTGCGGGTCCTGCGCTTGGGCGCCGGCTTGGCGGCCACGGCCTGCGGATCGATCTCGTCCTGCCCGGCCGCCTGCTCGGACCGGGGTGCGTCGTCGTTGCTGTCGCTCATGCGCGCCTGATAGCAGAGCGACAGTCTTTCCGCGAGCGGGACCGATGGACGAATTTTCGAGGCCCGGCGGGGACATCGGCGCCGGCCGGGCGGAGGCTGAGACGGACCCCCTCGGCCTCGCCTTCGCGGCGGCGCGGGCGGCGGCGGCGCGCGGCGAGGTGCCGGTCGGCGCGACGGTGGTCCGGGCGGGGCAGGTGATGGCGGTCGAGGGCAACCGCATGCGCGAGCGCCACGACCCGACCGCCCATGCCGAGATCCTGGCGATCCGGGCGGCGGCCGCGGCACTCGGCGACGAGCGGCTCACCGGCTGCGACCTCTACGTGACGCTCGAACCCTGCCCGATGTGCGCCGGCGCGATCAGCCTCGCGCGCATCCGCCGGCTCTACTTCGCGGCGTCCGATCCGAAGGGCGGCGCGGTCGAGCACGGCGCGCGGGTGTTCAACCAGCCGACCTGCCACCACGCGCCGGAGGTCTATGGCGGCTTTCGCGAGCGGGAGGGCGCGGCGCTGCTGCGCGCCTTCTTCCGGGCGCGGCGCGACTGATCGCAGGGGCACCGCGCCGGGACATCGGTCCGTCAGACCGGCCGGCGGGCCCCCGGCGCCGGCAGGTTCGCCGCCGTGGCGGGGTCGAGGCCGAGGGCCTTGGCGAGGTTCGGCTGGACGTGGGCCCGCATCGGCGGGCGCTGCGGCGCGTCGTCCTCGAAGTCGCCGGCGGCCTCCGAGAAGTCGAGGCTCGGCGGGCGCAACGCCGCGTAGAGCACGGAGGCGAAGCGGTCGCCGCGGGTGCCGTGGGCGGCGGTGCCGGTGGCCGGGGCGGCGGGCTGCACCGCGGGAACGGCGCCGGCGAGGGGAGCGATCGGACGGGTCATCGGGGGTCTCGCGGTCACAGGCCGAGCGGCACGCCGGGGGCGGCGTAGACGCTCTGCTGGCTGATGAGATCGGCGGCGGAGGGATGGCGCTTGCGCGACAGGTCCTCGAGCACCGTGATGCCGCCCTGGTCGAGATAGTCCCGGAACGCCTCGGTGCGCGCCTCGGCGCTCTCCTGCGCCCGGGCGGCGCCGGTCTCCTCGATCGCCCGCGGCGACGAGACCGGCAGCGGGTCGCGGGTCGCCCGCACGGTCTGGTGCTCGGGAAGCGGCATCGCGGCGACCATGGCGGCGTCCTCTCTAGGCGGTGAGGGCAAGCAGACGGAGGTCCGCCGCGGGCCTCAGGTCTTGTAGCGGATCCGCGTGCGCGGGACAAACCGGGCGATCAACAGAACAGCCGCGACGCCGCCCAAGATCGCGGCGGCTTCGAGGACCGGCCTGATCCGGCCGAGCAGGCGGCCGGGCCCCGTCCCGGTGTCGGGGCTCCCCGCCGGCCGGGCGCCGGCCGGCAGCGGCGCGTGCGGACGGGCGCCGAGGTCGCGCACCGCGTCGACCGGCCGCGAGGGGCGCCCGGACGCGGCGAGCAGGAGCAGCAGGACGAGGAGCAAGGCCGCGAACACGTTGGCGGCGAGGTCGGCGAAGGCGGCCGACGCTATCCGCCCGGTCACGGCGCGGCCCCGGCGCAGGCGCGGGCGAGGGCGGGCTCGCGGGAGGCCGCGCAGGGCTCGCTCGCCCGCAGTTGCGCGACCCGCCCAGGCCCGTGGGCAGCGAGCAGCGGTTCGAGCACGAAGGCGCTCTCGAGCCCGTCGGGCTCGACCACGACGAGGAGCGTCCCGTCGTCCTCCCGCAGCCGCGCCAGCAGCGCGCGGGTGCCGGGATCGTCGGGGATGCGGTCGAGGGCGACGCTCCGCCCGTCCGGCAGGCGCAGGCCCGCCGCCCGGGCGACGACGGTCTCGGCCGGCCGTCCCTCGACCCGGATTCCGCCCGGCGCGGCCGGCCGCCGCACGGCGAGCTGGACCGCCGGCAGCAGGACGAGGATCGCCGGCAGCAGCGCCGCGGTGACGGCGAAGAGCAGGTCGGCCACCGGATCGAAGCCCGGCAGGCCGGAGCCGGCGGCACCGCGACCCGGCGCGGCCTCGCCGTCAGGGCTCACGGCGCGCCTCCGCGGCGGCGAGGACCGCGCAGGCGGCGGCGAGTTCGGTCTCGCTCTTGTCGAGCCACGCCAGCAGCAGCGAGGCGACGAGGCTGGCGACCAGCCCGAGCAGCGTGGTCTGGAACTTGAGCGCCAGCCCGGCGAGGCTGCCGGTGAGGTCGACCCGGCCTTCCGCCGCGCCGTCGAGGGGCAGGGCCGCCATCGCGGCGGCGAGGCCGACCACCGTGCCGAGGAAGCCGAGCAGCGGCAGCAGGGCGACGAGGCCGTAGACGAAGCGGCGCGAGGCATGGCGGAACGCCTCGAACGCCTCCGCCGCCGCGCCGCCGCCGGAGGTCGACGTGCGGGTCAGCAGCATCTCGGTCCAGGTGCGGCCATACCGGCCGCAGACCTCCCGCGCCCGGGCGGCGGGATCGGGCCCCGGGGCGGCGGCCTGGAACGCCGCGAGGGCGGCCCGGTCGCGGCGGTGGCGCGCGGCCGCCTCGACGAGGTGGCCGAGGACGACGCAGAACAGCACGACGATGGCCCGGTGCAGGGCGCTGTCGCCGGTGAGCGCGCCCCACAGCACCTCGCCGAACCCGGTCCCGCCCGGGGCGGGGGCGCGGCCGGCGAGCTGGTAGAACACCAGCGCCAGCACCGCGCCGAGCGCGGCGGCCGAGCCCCCCGATTGCAGCGCCACCGGGGCGGGCACGGCGCGCGGCGCGCGCCAGAACGCGGAAAAGCGCAACTCGCTCTCCTCGGCCAGCACCCGGCTGGCAAACAGCGCGACGAGGATCTGCGGCCAGAGCGGTGCGCCCGCCGCCGGCCCGGCGGGAGCGACGGCGAGGGGCACCGCGAGGGCGAGTGCCACGCTGCCGGCGGCGGCGCGGCGCAGCCACGGCGAGGGCAGCGGCCCGCGCCCGGCGAGCCCGGCGGCGAGGCCGGCGAGGACCAGGGCGGCGCAGGCCCAGACCGCGACGCCCGCCCCCGGCCCGTGCACCGCGAGGTAGAGCCCGAAGGCGAGCCCGAGGCCGGCGGTGTAGGCCGAGAGCCGCGGGCGCAGGTGCTGCTCGGCCCCGGCCGGCGGCGCGAGGACGACCGGGTCAGGCCGCATTGCCGAGCTGGGCCGAGAGCTTGATGCGTTCGAGGGGCTGCACGTTCGCGCTCGCGGTCAGCTCCTGGTAGGACAGCACGGCGAGGCTCGGGAAGTCGCGCTCGACGATCTTGCGCATGAAGCGGCGGATGTCCATCGGCACCAGGATCACCGGGTTGACCGCCCCCTGGCCGCCGCCGCCGACCGCGGCCCGCATGGCGTGGATGAGCTGGCGGTGCACGTCCGGCGACAGGGCGAGGTAGGAGGCGCCGCTGGTCTGCCGGATCGCGTTGCGCACCACGTCCTCGACCTCCTTGGCGATGAGGTAGGCCGGGATGATGTTCTGGCCGCCCGAGAACTTGTGGGTGATGTAGCGCGACAGGGCCGAGCGGACGTGCTCGGTCAGCACGATCGGGTCCTTCTCGCGCTGGCCCCAGGTGACCAGCGCCTCCAGCACCGTGCGCATGTCGCGGATCGAGATCTCCTCGCCGACGAGGCGCTGGAGCACGTCGGTGATGGTGACGGTCGGCAAGAGCCGCGTCGCCTCGCGCACCAGCTCGCCGAAGTTCTTCTGCATCTGGCTCATCAGGTACATCGTCTCCTGGATGCCGACGAACTCCGCCGCGTGCGCCTTGAGGACGTGCGCGAGGTGGAAGGTCAGCATCGTGGAGAGCGTCATCACCTGCAGGCCGGCCCGCTCCAGGGTCGGCAGGTGGCGGGCCGAGACCCAGTAGCTCGGGGTCTGCGGCAGGAAGTCGTCGCCGCGCTCGAACGGGATGTCGAACAGGCGCAGGTTGGCCTCGCTCTCGCGCACGATGACCGAGCCCGGCCGCGCCAGCCCGGCCGCCACCGGCACCTCGTTGACGAGGATGCGGTACTCGCCCTCGCGCAGGCCCTCGTTGAGGCGCAGGTGGATGCCCGGGAACGGCACCCCGAGGTCGAAGTACAGGGCGCGCCGGACCTGGGCGACCTCGCGGTCGAGCTTGTCGGGGCGGATCGCGTCGCGCACGCTCGCGGCGATGTCGACGATGAGCGGCGTGGTCAGGGCGAAGCTGACGCTCGGCACCGGCGCGGCGTCGGCCTCGTCGCCGGGCAGGGCCGGCATCCGGCCGGCGGGCGCGAGGGCCGGGGCGAGGGAGGGCATCTCGCCCGCCCGCGCCTTCGTGGCGGTGCGGCGGCGGTTGCGGATGATGAGCCAGCCGCCGCCGCCGGCCGCGGCCGCGAGCAGCAGGAAGATCACCGACGGGAAGCCCGGCACGGCGGCGAACACCGCGAGGATCACCGCGGTGATGAGCAGCGCCTTGGGCTCGTTGACGAGCTGGCCGGCGATGTCGCTGCCGAGGTCGGCGTTGTCCTCGGAGGCGACGCGGGTGACGATGAAGCCCGCGGTCATCGACACGAACAGGGCCGGGATCTGCGACACCAGCCCGTCGCCGATGGTCAGCAGCGAGTAGCGGTCGAGGGCCTCGGCGAGCGGCATGCCCCGCTGCATCGTCCCGATGGCGATGCCGCCGATCATGTTGACCGCGATGATGATGAGGCCCGCGATGGCGTCGCCCTTCACGAACTTCATCGCGCCGTCCATGGCGCCGTAGAGCTGGCTCTCCTTCTCGAGCTTGTTGCGCCGCCGCTTAGCCTCGTCGAGCTCGATCATCCCGGCGCGCATGTCGGAATCGATCGACATCTGCTTGCCGGGCATCGAGTCGAGGGAGAAGCGGGCCGAGACCTCGGCGACCCGCTCCGAGCCCTTGGTGATGACCATGAAGTTCACGATGGTCAGGATCAGGAACACCACGAGGCCGACGACGAGGTTGCCGCCGACCACGAAGCGCCCGAAGGTCTCGACGATGTGGCCGGCATCGGCCTGGATCAGGATCAGCCGCGTGGTCGAGATCGCCAGGGCGAGCCGGAACAGGGTGGTGAGCAGCAGGATCGACGGGAAGGCCGAGAGCTGCACCACGTCCGTGAGGTAGACCGCCGCCATCAGCAGGATCGCGGCGAGCGCGAGGTTGACGGCGATCAGCACGTCGATCACCGCCGTCGGCAGCGGCAGGATCATCATGAAGATGATGCAGACCAGCAGGAACGCCAGCAGCAGGTCGTTGCGCCGGGCCAGCGCGTTGAGGAAGCGCATCATCGATCGGTGTCTTCGCCTTGTCTCGCCTCTGCCGCCGTCCGGCGGGTGGAGCGCCGGTCACGTCCCTCTGGAAGCGACCCTGTGAACCATTTTCTCCGTCACACCGCCAGCCGGTAGTGCAGGGCCTCGTCGTCCTCCCGCGTCGGCGCCGCCGGCCGCTCGCGCAGCCGGTCGAGGGTCCCGGACAGATCGGCGAGCCCGGCGAGCAGGCCGAGGGCGGTCAGCAGGACCCGGCGCTCGGACTCCGCCTCGCGGGCGTCGCGGGTCGTCGTGGCGTCGGTCTCGGCCTGCCGCAGGCCGTCGTCGCGCAGTTGCGTCAGGGTCTCGGCCACGTCGTCGAGGAGCCGGTCGAGCTCGCGGCCATGGGCCTCGTACTCGATGCGGCCCTGCCCGCCGGTCGCGACCTCGACGCTGACGCGGCCGAACACCGCCGTCACGGCGCGGGCCGCTTCCTGCACGAGGCCCTCGAGGGTCGCGATCCGGGCCGTCAGGACCGCGATGGCGGCGCCGAGCGCCGCGATGTCGGTGGCGAGTTCGGCGAGGCGGGCATCGTCCCCGGCGACCGCGGCGCGGGCGCTGGCGAGATCGTCCCGGGCCGCGGCGACCTCCCCGCCGAGGCGCGTGAGGGTGTCGGCGTTGCGGGCGAGGTCGGCCTGCGTCTCGGTCACCGTGGCCGCGGCCGCGTCGCGGTCGGCGACCGCGGCGTCCCGCTCGGCCGTCAGTTCGGCGACGCGGTCGGCCTGCCCGGCGGCCTCGGCCTCGGCGATGGCGCCGTCGAGGCGGGTGACCGACGCGGCGGCATCCGCCTCCCGCGCCGTCGCCGCGTCGAGGCGGCCGGCGAGGTCGGCCTTCTCCGCCGTGGCGGCGTCCTGCTCGGCGCTCTTGGCCGAGAGGGTCCGTTCGGCCCGGTCCGCCGCGGCGGCATGGTCCGCCCGCGTGGCCTGGAGCGCCGTCTGCTCGCCCGTCTTGCCGTCGCGCTCCGCCTGCCTGGCGGCCTGCTCGGCGGTCGCCCGGCCGAGTTCGGCCGCGGCCCCGGCGACGGTCGCGGCGGCGGCGGCGAGGTCGGTGCGCAGCGCGGACAGGGCGGCGCGGATCCGGGTGTCGGCGGCGGCGCGGGCCGACTCGTCGGTCGCCAGCGAGAGCTGCGCCAGCAGCAGCGCGGCATCCTCCGGATTCAGCGGCGGGCGCAGGCCGGAGATTCCGCTCGGGAAGGCCGTGCCGAGGGCGGCGTAGAGCGGCGGCGCGGCCGGGCCGAGGCTGCCCGCCGCCACCGCGGGTGCCGGAGCGGCGGCCGGCGCCGCCTCGGCCCGGCCGGGGACGGTCGTCGGGGTGGTGGCGGCCCCGCGGCGGCGGCACGCCGCAGGCCCCGGGCCACGCGGCCGCCTCGTCGGCGACCGGCAACTCGGGCAGCAGCCGCCGCAGGGCGGTCTCGGGCGCGGCCGCGAGCGGCAGCGGCGGCGGCCAGCCCGGGATCATCGCGGCGTTGAGGATGAAGGAGGCGATGATCCCGGCCCGCTCGGCCTGCCCGCCGGCCAGCGCCGCCAGCACCGGCCCGGCCTGGGCGGTCCAGTCGGCGGACGGGACGGGGCCGGAGGCGCGCGGAGCGGCCACGGCCTCGCGGGCCGGGGCGGGGGCCGCGGCGGGCGCGGCGCGGGTCGGCGGTGCCGGGCGGAGCGGAGGCGCCGTCTCCCACGGTGCCTCCTGCGGCGCCGATGCCACCGGCCGGGCCTCCGGCCGTGGACCGGGTGCGCGTCGCGCCGATCCGGGCAAGGCCGGCTGCTCGACCGGTCGCTTGACCGGATCTTCGGCCGGATCGATCGGTCCCGGGATCCGCCCGGGCTGCTCCGGGTCGGTCGTCCGCGCGAGCCGCGCCGGGATCGCGGCCCGCTCGGCCGGTTCCGGATCCAGGGCGGGGGCCGGCCGTTCCGGGACGGGGGCACGGGGTTGCGCGGCCACGGCGCGCGCCTCCGGCGGCACCAGGCGGTCCGGTGCCGGCTCCCCGGCGCCTTCCGGCCCGGCGGCTCCGGACGGCCGGGACGCGGCGCGGGACGCCGGCTCCGTGCCCGGCGCGGCCGCTCCGGCGGGCGCAGGCCCGTCCGACACGCCGCCCGGGCCCGCGGAGCCGGACGGGGCCGCCGCCGGGCGCGGGGGCTCCGTGCCCGGGCCCGCCCCGGGCAGGGCCGGCCCCGGGATCCCGCTGGCAGGAGGCGGCGCGGCCGGACGCGACGCCGGCCGTTCCGCCGCCGGCACGCCGTCCCGCTGGATCCCGTCCCGGCGCGAAAGATCCGCTCCCGCCGTCTCCTGCTCGCGCGGCCCGGCGCCGATCCCGGTCGGGATCGGGCCGTCCGCCCCGGCCGGGGGCCCCTCCGACCCGGCCGGATCCGGGCCGGCGCGGTCGGGCGTGCGGGAAGGGTCCGGAAGACCGGGAATCCTGCGGGCGGGCCCGGCCGGGTCGGGCGCCGCCGCGAGCGCGAGGGACGACCGGACCGGCAGAGCCGCATCGGCGCTCGGCGGGCGAAGGCCGAGCAGGGTCGCGGTGGCGGGGGGCGCATCGCGCCGGGCGGCGGCCGGCGCCGGATCGGCAGCGGCGAGGGAGCCGGCGGCGGTCCGGTCGGCCGGCGGCTTCGGGGCCGGAGCCTCAGGCGCCAAGGATCCCGGCGCCGAGGGCTCCGGCGCCAACGATTCCGGCGCCAAGGATTCCGGTGCCATGGCCCTGGCGATGTCGAGGACCGCCTGCGCCGCGGCCTGCTGCAGGGCGAGCCCGGCCGGCAGCGTCGCGCCCGGCCGGACCGTCACCGGGCCTGCCCCTGCCGCTGCGCCACGGCGCGCCCGAGCTGCGCCGCCTCCCGCCGCAGCTCGGGCGGCGTGTCCGGCCCGTCGCAGGCGGCGAAGGCGGCGAGGTGCCGGGCCGCGAGGTCCCACTCGTCCGTCGCGGCGGCGAGGCCGGCGGCGTGGACGCGCGCCACCGCCCGGTCGTGGCGGCCGGCGGCGAACCAGGTATGGGCGCGGGCGTAGAGCGCCTCGCCGAGGCCCGCGGGCAGGCCGAGCGCCTCGCCGAGGGGGCGGCCGCGGGCGATCTCGGCGACGAGCCGGGCGCCGTCGACCCCCAGCGGC
>NZ_SACP01000060.1 GCF_004004555.2 Methylobacterium oryzihabitans | reverse complement strand
GTCGCCCTCGCCTACAACTGCCGGCGCCTCCACCGCTTGTGCCACGCCTGAGACCTCACGGCCCGCGCCACCCCCGCAAACGACACGCCCGTCAGATCAAAATACCAATCCGACAGGCTGCTAGTCCATATCCGCGGGATCCGGCAAGGCTCGTCCGGACGCGATGCGATAGACCCCGCGCTGCGCCACTGCGACCCGTTCATCCACGACGCGTTCGCCGCGGTGGTCCACCGACAGGCAGAGCTTGAGGGTGTCGGTGCCGAGACGGTGTGGGCGCGGATGGCCGAGACTTGGTTGTCGGATTGCGCATTGATGGGCTGACCCTGTCGCGGTGCGCGCGAGCGTCGAGGGGCCGCCCGGAGTCAGGCCCTCGAAACGAGGGATGGTGTCGCGCCGGGCGGGCACGATCAGCGCGTCGGTTGTGCCCCATGCAGGTCGGCGTGGAGCGCATGCAGGTGAACCCAGGGGAAGGCTGCCGCATCGTCGGCCGTCGCTTCGCCCTCGGCGATCAGCACTGCGAGCTTGAGCGCGAGATCTCCCCAGGTCTCGACCGGCGCTAGCTGCAGATGGCCGGCCGTGTCGCTCAGATCCCGCACCCTGCGTGCCTCTCGCGCACGGGCCGGGCCGAACCGGAGGCCGCCACGGCCCGTGCGAAGACGGCCTGGCGGCGGCGCAGGCGGACGGGCCGCCAGTGTCCGGCAGGGGCACGCGAGGGTTGCCGTGCGCGGCGATCACCGCCGCCTCGAGCCGGACGAAGGCGCACGCTGCCCTCGACCGGTGTCGAGGTTTCGCGGGCCAAGCCCGCGCCAGCAGTGCCGGGGTGGAGCGCGTCGAGCACGCGGCGCGCGACGGGGGCACGGCGCTCAAGCCACGCGCGCGCGCGGAATGCCCGCGGAGGCCGGACCCTTGCGGGTCTGAGGTAGCGCAGTCTGCGATGCCGGTGGTGTGGGGGTGCATGCCTCGTCCCCCGTCCCTGTCCCCTCCCGGCTGTCCGGTTGCAGGGCGGTGAGGTAGTCGGCGGCGCGGGAGGCTTGGGTGGCCGCGTGGGTGAGCGCGTGCGGGTCGGCGCGTAGAAGCGGTGCCCATGAGGCGCAGTAGGCGGCGTGGATCGAGTGGGGTGTGCGCGCGATGCCAAGGTCGGCGAGGACGAAGGCCGCGCCGAGTTCCGCTGTCAGCTCCTCGGCGGCGTACGCGCGGGCGCCGAACCGGCCGGTGAGGTCGCGGGCGAGGCGGTGCGGGGCGCCGGTCCAGTGGATGAGCTCGTGGGCGAGTGTGCCCGCGTAGCATGTGGGCGTGTGGAAGGTGGCGCGGGGCGGCAGGTGAATCGTGTCGGTAGCCGGGACGTAGCAGGCGCGGGTGCCGCCTTCGTTGATGCGCGCGCCGGTGGCCCTCACGAAGGTGTCGAAGGTGGGTAGGGACGTGGGCGGTGCTACGCTGTTGGAGGCACTGGCGACCGGCGGGGCTGTGTCCACTTGGGCGGCGTTGAAGACGTAGGCGGCGCGGGCGACGAAGGGGGCGCGGTCGGCCGTGTTGTCGTCGCTGGCCTCAGCGCGGGCGCTGTGGGGTAGTTCCTTATAGAACAGCACCAGCGTGCCGCGCTCGGCTCGACGAACCTGGGCGCCGAGCGCGGCCCATTGCCGGTAGGTCGCCCAGCGCGCGTCGGCGTAGCCGTGGGTGTGGGCTGCGCACCAGAGCGCCAGGACGTTGAGTCCGCGGTAGCGTCGGCCAGTGTGGGCATTGCGCGGCATGGGGTTGGCGCCGTGCCAGGGCGGGGTCCACGAAGCGGGGTCGGCGGCATCGAGCTGCGCCAGGATGATGGCGGCGACGCGGGTGTGCAGGTCGGTGGCGGACATGAAGGGGTGAGGCTCCGGGCAGCCGCGGCGTTGCGGCTTGGCTGCTGTTTCCCGGAGCGGTAGGCCGCGTTGACCGGCTGAACTCATCCGGGGGTCGGCATCCCCGTCCTCCTTTGGGGCGTTGTGTCGGCTTGCTTCAGCTCGGCCACCTCCTGTGAGGGGCTGGCCCTGTCCGCCTGCTTGTTCTGGATCCTGGTGAACGTTTGAGGGAGGCCGGCTTGCTGGAGGCAAGGCTTTGCCGGGCGATGGCAAAGCCGCGCTCGCTCGATGGGGGTAGTCCGGATCCCGGAGCCACGCCGTCGGTCGACCGGCAGATCGAGGTGCAACCTTGCGACAGGGAGGCCGGGGTTGGGCTGTCGGCCTTTATGCACCGCTTCCCGTCACCGTGGACGGCCAGCGCTGACGGACCCCTCCGCTCGATCTGCGGGGCGTTGGGGTCGTCCTGGAGGTCTGGGGGCTACCCGTCCCCTCCATCCTGCGATTCTGCTTGCACAGAGCCGCTTATTGCCGATGCCCTTCGGCGTTTGACCCGGCGGTCCCCGTCCCGCATGGCTAGCGGTGGAGGCTCGGGGCTCGTAGGGAGCGCGGCTCTTTCTTTAAGTTGGACAAGAGTTTCGTCCTACGTTCTGCGGCTGAAGGAGCGTTTCAGCATCGCAATATTCAGTTTTGGTGATTGAAAGCGAATACCGCACTTCGACGTCTTCGCCGAAGCGTTCTCCGCCGCGACGACAGTCCCGGCGCACCTGGAGCCCCGGACGATCACCGTCGCGGGGACGCCGGGCTCCTTCGTGTGGACGCCGGCCGCGGGCACGCTCCTCGACGCCGCGCTCGCGGCCGGCATCGGGCTGCCGAGCGGCTGCCGGGTCGGGCAGTGCGAGAGCTGCATCGTCCGGGTGCTTTCGGGCGAGTGCGCCCATCTCGTTGCGTTCGAGGGCGAGGCGGACCGGTGCCTGACCTGCCAGGCGGTCCCCGTCACCGACCTCGTCCTGGCGCCCTGACGCGCGTCCCAGCCGCCACAGGGGCAGGTGGCCCTGCCGATGGCCGGCACGTGGGCCTTGGCGCCGCGCCCGCGATGCGACGGTCCTCAGGCCGCCGCGCGGGCGGCCAGGACCGCCAGGGTCGCGGCGACGGACTTCGCCTCGGCCGCGGCGTAGAGCGCGTCCTCGTCGGCGACCTCTGCCCCGAGATCCCGCTCGAAGGCGGCCTTCGCGGCGTGCTGCGCGTGGTTGCGCTGGCCCTCGTCGCCGAGGTTGGACGAGAAGATCCCGGCGGCGCTGACCGGCAAAAAATCCTCGTAGGTGAGCGGCTCGGCCGCGACATGCCCGGATGCGACGAGGGCGGCGAGGTCGGCGTCCGGCGGCGCGCCCGGCTTCGTCGTCGGCGCGTAGCGGAAATAGGCCAGCCTCGCCGCCCGCATCGCGTCCTCGTCGTCCGGGAAGGCGCGGAAGGCGTCGGCGAGGGCCGCCGTGTACGCCGCCGCATGGGCGCCGTCAGACGCGACCTGGACGCGGTCGCGAACCTCCGCAAGCAGGCGATCGTAAAGCGCGCGGCCCTTGCGCGTGAGGGCGGCGCCCCGCTGCTCGATCTCCCCGAAGCGGGCCGTATGGGTGCCGTCCTCGGCGGGGCCATCCCCGGTGCGGAAGCGGATCGGCTCCCGCAGCGCCCGGAAGCTCGTCTGGCGCAGCAGCAGCGGCACCCGGCGGCGGGGCGGGCCCTCGATGATCGCCTTCGGAGCGATGCCCCTGGCCGGCATCTCGTCCTGCACGGCGTCGATGTCGAGGGTCCGGGGCGTGAGGTGGTTGATGTGCGGGCCCTTGAAGCAGACGATGTCCGCGACGAGCGGGTGGGCTCGGCGCAGCCGGGCGTAGATCTCCGCCGACACGGTCGCCTCGCTGTGCCAGCGGAACGTCTCCAGTGCCTCGGCGACGAACCGGTCGGCCTCCTCCTCGTCGAGCCCGCCCTCGCGCTCGGCCCGGTCGATCAGGTCGAGGCAGGCCGGCGTGAAGATCGCGCGCCGCGCGAGGATGCCGGCCGCCTCGGAGCGCAGGGCCTCGTCGCCGACGAGGTCGAGGCGCAGGAGCGAGGTGAAGACCCGGAACGGGTTGCGCCGGAGGGAGTCCGCCTCCACGGGGCGGAAGGCGGTCGAGTGGACCGGAACCCCAGCGACCGACAGGTCGTAGTAGCCGACCGGCACCATACCCATCACGGCGAAGAGCCGGCGCAGGGTCGCGAGTTCCGCCGCGGTGCCGACCCGGATGGCGCCGTGGCGCTCGAGGTCGAGCCGCTCGATCTCGCCGTTGTCGCGCAGGCGGCGGTCGAGGGCGGCGTCGGTCCGGCGCGTGTCGCCGTTCACCGCGCGCACCAGCTCCATCAGGGTGCCGTATTGCGGCACCTCCGCCCGATACAGGTCCGACATCGCCCGGGAGAACCGGGTCCGCACCACGTCGGGGGGTACGATCGGCTTGGCTGCTTCCATGGTCACGATCCTTGATCCTGCCGCGGGCTCTTCCCACGGGCGCGGCGCGGTCTGGCGGGGCGGGCGGGCCGGTCTCCTGCGCCGGGCGTCACGACGCCACCGGGCCGGTGCCCGCGACGTCGAAGGTCACGCCCTGCGCGAGCGGCATCGCATCGCCGTAGTTGATGGCGCTCGTCATGCGCCGCATGTACGCCTTCCAGGCATCCGAACCGGATTCGCGCCCGCCGCCGGTCTCCTTCTCGCCCCCGAAGGCGCCACCGATCTCGGCACCAGATGACCCCATGTTGACGTTGGCGATGCCGCAATCGGATCCGGTGGCGGAGAGGAAACGCTCGGTGTCGCGCATGTCGGTGGAGAAGATCGACGACGAGAGCCCCTGCGGCACGTCGTTCTGCAACCCGATCGCCTCGTCGAGGGTCCGGACCTTCATCACGTAGAGGATCGGCGCGAAGGTCTCGTGCCGCACCGGGCCGGTCTGGCCCGGCATCTCGACGAGGGCAGGGCGGACGTAGAACCCGCCCGCCGGGACACCCTCGACTTGGCGCTCGCCGCCATGCACGCGCCCGCCCGCGGCCCGGGCCTCCTCCAGCGCCGCCTGCATCGCGGCGAAGGCGGCTTCGTCGATCAGCGGTCCGACGAGCGAGTCGCTTGTTAGCGGATCGCCGACCGGGACGGAGGCGTAGAGCGCGGTCAGACGCGGGACGAGGGCGTCGTAGACCGCCTCGTGCACGAAGAGGCGCCGCAGGGTGGTGCAGCGCTGGCCGGCCGTGCCCATCGCCCCGAAGGCGATGGCGCGCAGGGCCAGATCGAGATCGGCCGAGGGGCAGACGATCGAGGCGTTGTTGCCGCCGAGTTCCAGGATCGCGCGGCCGAACCGCCCGGCAACGCGCTGGCCGACGACCCGGCCCATCGCCGTCGAGCCGGTGGCCGAGACGACCGGCACCCGGGCGTCCCCGACCAGCACCTCGCCGACCTCACGGCCGCCGACCAGCAGTGTCGAGAGGCCGGCCGGCGCCTCGGGGAAGCGTGCAGCCACGCGCTCGACGAGGGACTGGACCGCGAGGGCGGTGAGTGGGGTCTTCTCCGAGGGCTTCCACACGACCGCGTCGCCGCACACGAACGCCAGCGCCGCGTTCCAGCACCACACCGCGACCGGGAAGTTGAAGGCCGAGACGACGCCGACGACGCCCGCCGGATGCCACTGCTCCATCAGCCGGTGGTCCGGCCGCTCTGAACCCATCGTGAGGCCGTGCAGTTGGCGGGAGAGACCGACCGCGAAATCGCAGATGTCAATCATCTCCTGGACCTCGCCGAGGCCCTCGGACACGATTTTGCCGACCTCGATGGTGACCAGACGGCCGAGGGCGTCCTTGTTCGCGCGCAGCGCCTCACCGAGGAGCCGGACGAACTCGCCCCGGCGCGGCGCCGGGACCCGGCGCCAGGACAGGAAGGCCTCGTGCGCCCGCCCGATCGCGTCGGAGGCTTCGCTCGCCGACACGTCGCGGATCTCGGCGATGATCTCGCCGGTCAGGGGAGAGTGGACGGCGCGCCCGCCGCCGGACGGTCCGTCAGGCGCCGCACCGACGGTGGCGAGCAGCGCGGCGACCTCGTCGCGCAGGGAGTGACGGGCGGCGGCCTGGGTCATCGGAACCTCGCTGGACCGTTCCGACGGAATGGGAAACGGCTGCGAGCGGGATCGCGCCGACCGCGCCGTTGCGCAAAGGACGATTCTTCCCGAGGTCATGACGGAATGGAATACTCCTCCCCATGGCACCACCCCGCACGCTCATGCCCTCGATCCAGGAACTGACCGCGTTCGAGGCCGCCGGCCGTCACGGCAGCTTCACGCGAGCCGCCGGCGAGCTCGCGCTCACGCAGAGCGCGGTCAGCAAGCAGGTCAGGGAGCTGGAGGCGACGCTCGGCGTCGTTTTGTTCGAGCGTACGAAGGGCCGGGCGGTGCTGACCCTGGCCGGGCGCGACTTTCTCCCGGCGGCGAGCCGCCTGCTGCAGGACTACGCGACCGCCACGCATGCGGTGATGGCCTCCGCCGGGAGCGGCACGACGCTGAGGCTCGGCGTGCTGCCGACCTTCGCGGCCCGCTGGCTCGTCCCGCGGCTGCCGGGCTTCCTGTCGCGGCAGCCGGGCGTGACGGTCAGCCTCGTGACAGCGCCCGAGCCGTTCGACCTCGCGTCCCGATCGGTGGACGCCGCCATCCATTTCGGCGAGCCGAGCTGGCCGCAGGCGGAGTGCGTCTATCTCTGCGACGAGGCCGTGATCGCGGTGGCGAGCCCCGCCTACGCCGAGCGCCATGGCCTGACCGACCCTGGGAGCCTCGCCCGCGCCACGCTGCTGCAGCAGGCGAGCCGGCCCGGATTGTGGCGCGACTGGTTCGCCCGGGCCGGTGTCGAGCACCCGCATCCGCTGCGCGGACCGCTCTTCGACCAGTTCGCGATGACGAGCGAGGCCGCGAAGGCCGAGATGGGCGTCGCCCTGCTGCCGTGGTTCCTGGTCGAGCGCGAGCTGTCCGACGGCAGCCTCACGATCATCCCGGCGCCGCCCCTCGCGGGCGCGGGGGCGTACTACGTCGTCGTGCCGGTTGGCCGGCGATCCGAGCCGACGCTCGCGGCCTTCGTCGACTGGCTCGTGGCGGAGGCCGCCGCTTCCGCCCGGCGGCGGGCGTGACCCGGTGACCCCGTGCGATCCCGATCACGGCGATCTCAGGGGGTGGGAGCGACCGTCTGCGTGCCGCCCGTTCTCCGGGCAGGCTGGCGTTCATTGAGGCGTTTCCTAAAGGCGTACAATGTTGACAATAGGAAACTTCGGTTCTTAAGTATGGACACACGAACGAGCGAGGCTTGCGATGGATGCGGGACACGCGCTTCAAGCGAAGTCGCTCAGTCGCGAATTCGGCGGCTTCTTCGCCGTCAGGGACGTCGATTTCACGCTACACCGCGGCAGCATACAGGCTGTGATCGGCCCCAACGGCGCGGGAAAGTCGACGCTTTTCAACCTGCTGACCAAGCATATCGCGCCGTCGAGCGGCGAGATCTTCCATGAGGGCGACGACGTCACGGGTCTGAGCATGCCGGCGCTCGCGAAGCGCGGCGTGGTCCGGTCGTTTCAGATCTCGGCGGTCTTCGCGTCCCTAACGGTCCGGCAGAACCTCGAACTCGCCCTGCTCCGCCCTGCGGGCAGTGCCTGGGATCTGCTCGGGCGCGTCACGGGGAAGCGTGCGATCGCGGAGCGCGCCGACGCGCTCCTCGAGCGGTTCGAGCTCGGAGAATGCGCGGAATCGCTCGCTGGCAACCTCTCCTACGGCCGCAAGCGGGTGCTGGAACTGGCCACGACGCTGGCGCTCGAACCCCGGGTCCTGCTTCTGGACGAGCCGATGGCCGGCCTCGGACGCGAGGATATCGGCCGGGTGACCGACCTCATCCGCGAGGTGGGCGAGGGCCGCACCATTCTCCTGGTCGAGCACAACATGAAGGTCGTCGCCGACCTCGCGGACCGCATCACCGTGATGGTGCGCGGCCGGATCCTGGCGGAGGGTCCCTACGACGAGGTCTCCGCGCGTGCCGACGTGGTGGCGGCCTATACGGGGCAGGGCCATGACTGAGAGACCGGCCGAGAACCTCGCCGTCAGGACTCTGGAGGCGTGGTACGGCGAGTCGAAGGTGCTGCACGGCATGACCTTCGATGTCCGCGCGGGCGAGGTGGTGACGCTGCTCGGTCGCAACGGCGCCGGCAAGACCACGACGCTGAAGGCGATCATGGGCCTGATCGAGCGCCGCGAAGGCTCGATCCGGCTCGACGGTGCGGAACTCGTCGCGGTCCCGCCCTACGGCGTGGCGCGCCGGGGCATCGCCTTCTGTCCCGAGGAGCGCGGCATCTTCTCGAGCCTCAGCGTGCGGGAGAACCTGCTCCTGCCGCCGGTCGTCGCCGAGGGCGGCATGGGCGTCGACCGGATCCTGGATCTGTTTCCCAACCTCCGCGAGCGCCTCGACAGCCCCGGCACGAAGCTCTCGGGCGGCGAGCAGCAGATGCTGGCGCTCGGGCGCATCCTGCGCACCGGTGCGCGCGTCCTTCTCCTCGACGAGCCGACCGAAGGCCTGGCCCCGGTCATCATCCGGCAAATCGGCCGCACGATCGAGACGCTGAAGACGCTGGGTTTCACCATCCTGCTGGTCGAACAGAACGTCGCCTTCGCCTCCGGGATCGCCGACCGCCACTACGTCGTCGAACTCGGCCGCGTGGTCGACGAGATCCCGGGTCCGGAACTCGAGACCAGACTCGATGCGCTGAAGGGCTATCTCGGCCTGTGACCGCGGAGAATCATTCGCCATGACCATGATCCTCGGGGTTCCGGCCGCTGTCCTGTTCGGCCAGTTGTTGCTCGGTCTCATCAACGGTGCGTTCTACGCCATGTTGAGCCTCGGGCTGGCCGTGATCTTCGGCATGATGAACATCGTCAACTTCGCGCATGGGGCCCAGTACATGCTCGGCGCGATGACGGCCTGGCTCCTGCTGACCTACCTGGGCATCGGCTACTGGTGGGCCCTGCTGCTCGTGCCGTTGATGGTCGGCGCGAGCGGCCTGCTCCTCGAGCGGTTCGTGCTGCGCCGGCTCTACCGGCTCGACCATCTCTACGGCATGCTGCTGACGTTCGGCCTAGCGCTGGTCCTGCAGGGGCTGCTCACGAACGCCTTCGGCTCCTCGGGACAGCCGTACTCGATCCCGGCCGAACTCATGGGCGGGCGCAATCTCGGCTTCATGTTCCTGCCGAACTACCGGGCCTGGGTCATCGCCGCGTCGCTCCTGGTGTGCCTGACCACCTGGTACGTCATCGAGCGCACCAGGCTCGGGGCCTACCTGCGGGCCGCGACCGAGAACCCGATGCTGGTGCAGGCCTTCGGCATCCGGGTGCCGCGCATGATCATGCTGACCTACGGGGCCGGTGTCGGCCTCGCGGCCCTCGCGGGGGTCCTCGCCGCGCCGGTCTATCAGGTCGGTCCGACCATGGGTGCCGACCTCATCATCGTCGTCTTCGCCGTCGTGGTGATCGGCGGCATGGGCTCGATCATGGGGTCGATCGTCACCGGGTTCCTGGTCGGCCTCATCGAGGGGCTGACCAAGGCCTTCTACCCGGAACTCTCGAGCACCGTCGTCTTCGTCGTGATGGCGGTGGTCCTGATGGTGCGGCCGGCGGGCCTGTTCGGCTCGAAGCCCGAACAGGCCCAGAACCATCGGCAGGTGCTCGACGGAGCCTCGACCTCGCCGAGGACGCAGACGATCCAGTTTCTCGTCATGGCGGCGCTGTTCGCCGCCGCGCCGCTGGTGGTCTATCCCGGCTTCATGATGAAGGCGATGCTCTTCGCCCTGTTCGCCTGTGCGTTCAACCTGATCGCGGGCTACGGCAAGCTGGTGTCGTTCGGCCACGCCATGTTCCTGGGCACGGCCGGCTACGTGAGCGGCCACGCCGCCAAGTCTTGGGGCCTCACGCCGGAGCTCGCCGTCCTGGCGGGCACCGCTGCTGCCGCGCTGCTCGGCCTCGCCTCCGGCTGGCTCGCCATCCGGCGCAGCGGCATCTACTTCGCGATGGTCACCCTCGCCTTCGCGCAGATGATCTACTTCGTCGCGCTGCAGGCCCCCTTCACCGGCGGCGAGGACGGACTCCAGGCGATACCCCGCGGACATCTCTTCGGTCTGATCGACCTGTCGAGGCCCGCCAACCTCTACGGCTTCGTGCTCGCGATCTTCCTCGGCGGCTTCTACCTCATCATGCGGGTCGTCGGGTCGCCGTTCGGCCTCGTGCTGAGGGGCATCAGCGACCACGAAACCCGCGCGCAGTCGCTCGGGCTCGAGACCGAGCGCTTCAAGCTCGTCGCCTTCACGCTCTCGGCGGCACTCTCGGGTCTCGCCGGCGCGACCAAGGCGATCACCAGCCAGATCGCCACCCTCGTCGACGTGCACTGGTCGATGTCGGGCGAGGTGCTGCTGATGACCTTCCTCGGCGGTGTCGGCACGCTGTTCGGGCCCGTCGTCGGGGCGTTCGTCGTCGTGGCGATGCAGAACTACCTTGCTGCGCTCGGACAATGGGTCATCGTTCTGCACGGGACGATCTTCGTGCTGTGCGTCCTGATCTTCCGGCGCGGCATCGTCGGCGAGGCGAGTCTCCTCCTCCGTAGGTGGAGTGCGCGACCGGCCGCGGCGGCCCACCCTGCGGCGGCGCTCACGCCGCATCGGCAACCCGCCGGCCACTGACCGGCAGCCCGTGCCGGAGCGGTCGCGAACGCGACGCGAACACGAGCAACGACGCAGAACCGCACCATGCCGGTCTGCCGGGGTCGAACCAGAGAGGCGACGATGAAAGCGATCCTTCCCTTCACGCGCGGTCTTGCCGCCCTGCTCTGCCTCGGCGGCGTCACGGTGTCGGGCCCGGTCCGCGCACAGGTCAGCGACGACGTCGTCAAGGTCGGCGTGCTCACCGACATGTCGGGCCAATGGGCCGACATGAACGGTCCGGGCTCCCTGCTAGCAGCCTGTCGGGTTGGGGCTTGATTTCACGGCTGGCGCAGGAGCGCGCGTGTCGAGGTGTGGCGGCGGGTCAGCCTGGTCCGAGTTCCGGTTGATGAGCAGCCAGGCTGGACATCAAGAGGA
>NZ_SACP01000005.1 GCF_004004555.2 Methylobacterium oryzihabitans | reverse complement strand
GCCACCGGCGCCACCACCCATGCCGGCCCCGCCGCCGGCCCCGGCTCCGCCGCCGCCCGCACCGCCCGCGCCGCCGCCGCCGGCACCTCCGCCCTGCGCGAAGGCGGTCGCCGCGCCCATCGCCAGGATCGCCGCGGTCAGGGTGCTCCGAACCAGCTTGCCCATGTTCACCTCTCCCTTGCCGCGCGACCGGCCGACGCCACAACCTGCATCGGTCGATCGCGCCGCCCCGCAACGGCAAGGTGTGGACACTGGTTCCGGATCATCCGCCGGACGTGCGCGGCCCGGGTGGATTCCGCCGGGCGCTTCCCGTAATGCGCCGGGAGCGACAGGCGGGACGGGCAGCGGGTGGAACAGGCGATTTACCGGTGGCTCGGCGGGCTGGCCCAGATCCCGGACGACGTTCTCGCCTCCCTCGGCCTCGTCTTCGCGGCGGCGGTGACGCTGCACGCCCTGCTCAACAAGCGCGAGGTTGCGGCGGCGATCGGCTGGATCGGCCTGTCCTGGCTGTCGCCGCTGCTCGGCAGCAGCCTCTACGTCATGTTCGGCATCAACCGGGTGACGCGGCGGGCGCGCCGCCTGCCGGTGGTGCCGCTGCCGCCGCCCGACGCGCCGGTGCCGCGGCCGATCGCGGTGCCGGAGCCGTTCCTGCCGCTGGAGCGCTCGGTCGACCGCATCACCCGGCTGCCGCTGCTCGGCGGCAACGGCGTCACCCTGCTGCGCAGCGGCGACGAGACCTATCCGGCGATGCTGGCGGCGATCGCGGCGGCGCGCGAGAGCGTGGCGCTGTCGACCTACATCATGCGCGCCGACAGGATCGGACTGGCGATGCTGGAGGCGCTGAAGGACGCGCAGGCCCGCGGCGTCGAGGTCTGCGTGCTGATCGACGGCATCGGCAGCGGCTACTTCTTCCCGCGGATCCACCGGCTGATGCGGGCGGCCGGGATCGAGGCCGGGCTGTTCATGCACTCGGCCCTGCCGTGGCGGATGCCGTTCCTCAACCTGCGCACCCACAAGAAGCTGCTGATCGTCGACGGCCGCACCGGCTTCGTCGGCGGGGTCAACATCGGCGACGAGAACCTCGTGGCGCAGAACCCGCCCGAGCCGGTGCGCGACACCCATTTCCGGCTGGAGGGGCCGGTGGTCGGCCAGCTCATGCAGGCCTTCGCCCGCGACTGGGCCTTCGTGATGGGCCGGGACCTCGACGGGCCGCGCTGGTTCCCGGCGATCGAGCCGGGCGGCGACAGCCTCGCCCGGGTGGTGACCTCGGGACCGGACGCCGACATCGAGAAGATCGAGTTCGTGGTGCTGGAGGCGGTGGCGACGGCGCGCACCAGCATCCGCCTCGCCACCCCGTACTTCCTGCCGAGCGAGCAGTTGCTCACCGCGCTGTGCCTCGCCGCCTATCGCGGCGTCACCGTCGACGTGGTGATCCCCCAGGCCAGCAACCACCCGGTGGTGGACTGGGCGACGCGGGCCCATGTCGGGCCGCTGCTCGCCGCCGGGGTGCGGATCTGGCTCGACCGCCCGCCCTTCGACCACTCGAAGCTGATGGTGGTGGACGGGACCTGGAGCTTCGTCGGCAGCGCGAACTGGGATTCCCGCAGCTTCCGGCTCAACTTCGAGCTGAACGTCGAGTTCTACGACCGCACCTTCGCCGAGCGGCTCGACGGGATGATCGCGGGCAAGATGGAGGCGCGCCTCACCCGCGAGGCGCTGCGTTCGCGCCGGCTGCCCGAGCGGCTGCGCGACGCTTTCGTACGGCTGCTGCTGCCATACCTGTGAGGATCACCCGCTCGCGCAGGGCCTTCACCCGGGCGCGCAGCAGCATCGGCGCGCGGCGCACCGGAGCCGCGTCCGGCGCGAGGTGGACGACGATCGGCCGGTGGTCCGACAGGCCCCGCGGCAGCACCGCCGGCTCGCGGCACGACAGGCCGCGAACGAGGCAGCGGTCGAGGCGCAGCGGCACCAGTTCGACCATCTGGTGGGTCGGGTGGCGCGGGCCGACGTCGCGAAACCCCGGCAGCAGGGCCGGGCCGACGAGGTTGTAGTCGCCGAGCACCGCCGCCCGCTCGGGCAGGTGGCGCTCGATCCGGCGCAACTGGCGCCGGTTGAGCACCTGCCCGTGCGACAGGTGGACGTTGGCGACGCCCCACTCGCCGAGGTCGATGACCTGGCAGACCCGGTCGATCAGCGCCCCGGAGGGCAGCGGCACGACCTGCGGCGGCGACGGCCACGGCGTCGGGCTCCAGGCGGCGAGGCCGTGGATGCGGCGGGGGAGGGGAGCCCAGGCGTAGTGCCCGCCGACCCGCTCCTGCAGCGCGACGATGTCGGCGGTCGCCTCCTGCATCAGCAGCAGGTCGGGCCGCTCCTGCTCGATCAGCGCGACCAGGGCCTCGACCGTCGCGCCGGTGCGGCGCAGCAGGTTCCAGCTGATGACCTTCCTCGCGCCGGCCGGCTTCGGCAGGGCAGCAGGGACCTCGGCGGCCGGGATCTCGGCGGGCGGGGTCGGATCGGGGTGCGGCGGGGAGGAGGGCGACATGGAGGAGGGCAGCATGGCACCGTGCGGGCTGGGGCGCGGCTGCGCGCGGGGCCGAGAGGCTCCGGCACGACGCGACCACGGTTCTGGGGGAGGGCCGTGCCGCGCGGGCCCCGACCTGCTCCGGGAATGCGCCGCGGGAAGGGCGGCGCGATCGCGGCCCCGGCGCGGCCGGCATCATAGCGCAGGATGCCCGCGGCCGATACCCGCAGGGCGGAGTCGCGCCGCGGGCGCGGTTCGGCGCCGGCGCCCGAACCCGGCCCCTCGTCACCCTTCCGGCAGGGCCTGCACCAGGGCGCGGAACCGGTCGCCGCGATCCTCGAAGCTGCGGAACTGGTCGTAGGAGGCGCAGGCCGGCGAGAGCAGCACCACCGGCTCGGGATCGTTCGACCGCGCCGCCGCCGCGGCGGCCTGGGCGGTGGCCTCGGCCAGGGTGCCCGAGCGGGTGTAGGGCACGTGGCCGTCCAGCGTCGCCGCGAAGGTCTCGGTCGCCGCGCCGATGAGGTAGGCGTGGGCGACGCGGGGGAAGTACGGCGCCAGGGCCGCGATGCCGCCTTCCTTGGCCTTGCCGCCGAGGATCCAGTGGACGTGCCGGAACGCCGACAGCGCCTTCTCGGTCGAGTCGGCGTTGGTGGCCTTGGAATCGTTGACGAACAGCACCCGGCCGCGGCGGCCGACCTCCTCCATCCGGTGCGGCAGGCCCGGGAAGCCCGCGATCAGTTCCGCAAAGGTCTCGGGCGTCACGCCGAGCCGGCTCGTCACCGCGTACGCGATGGCGGCGTTCTGCCAGTTGTGCGCGCCGCGCAGGGACGGGATGCCGGCGAGGTCGGCGACCGGCCGCGCCGGCTCGCTCCGCCCGTCGACGACGATCCCGCGGCGGGCGAGGATGCCGGGGCCGTCCCCCGCCTCGCCGACATGGACCCGGGTGAGCGGACCGCGGCGGCGATCGGCGATCGCCCGGCACCAGTCGTCGTCGACCCCGATCACCGCGTGGCCGGCGCCGGCCACGAGCCGCTCCTTGATCGCCGCGTAGGACGCCATGTCGCCGTGGCGGTCGAGGTGGTCAGGGGTGAGGTTCATCAGCACCCCGACGCTCGGGGCGAGGGAGGGCGTCAGGTCGATCTGGAACGACGACATCTCGATGACGTGGATCCGCTCCGGGGCCGGCGGCGCCAGGGACAGGATCGCGGTGCCGATGTTGCCGCCCATCCGCACGTCGCGGCCGGCCGCCCGCAGCAGGTGGGCGATCAGCGCCGTGGTGGTCGACTTGCCGTTGGTGCCGGTGATGGCGACGAAGGGCGCGCCGGGCGCGGTCGCGGCCCGCTCGCGGCAGAACAGCTCGATGTCGCCGATGATGTCGATGCCGGCGGCGCGCGCCCGCTCGACGGTCCAGTGCGGCGCCGGATGGGTCAGCGGCACGCCCGGCGACAGGACCAGGGCGGCGAAGCCCGACCAGTCGGCGGCGCGCAGGTCGGCGACCGGGATGCCCTGCTCGGCGGCCGCCCGCATCCGGGCCGGGTCGTCGTCGCAGGCGGTGACGCGGGCGCCGCCCTCGCGCAGGCTCAGCGCGGTGGCGAGGCCGGAGCCGCCGAGGCCGAACAGGGCGACCGCGCGCCCGGCGAAGGTGGTGGAGCGTATCATCGCGTCGCCTCGCGCGGTTCGGGGCCTTCTCGTCAGCGCAGCTTCAGCGTCGCGAGGCCGAGCAGCGCCAGGATCACCGCGATGATCCAGAACCGGATCACCACCTGCGGCTCCTTCCAGCCCTTCTGCTCGAAATGGTGATGGATCGGCGCCATCCGGAAGACCCGCTTGCCGGTGAGCTTGAACGAGGCGACCTGGATGATGACCGAGGCGATCTCGAGCACGAACAGTCCGCCGACCACGGCCAGCACGATCTCGTGCTTGGTCGCGACCGCGATGGTGCCGAGCAGCCCGCCGAGCGCCAGCGAGCCGGTATCGCCCATGAAGATCTGCGCCGGCGGCGCGTTGAACCACAGGAAGCCGAGCCCGGCCCCGATCAGCGCCCCGCACACCACCGCGAGCTCGCCGGTGCCCGGCACGTAGTTCACCTGGAGGTAGGAGGCGTAGATGACGTTGCCGACGAGGTAGGCGATGATGCCGAAGGTCGCCGCCGCGATCATCACCGGCACGATCGCGAGCCCGTCGAGGCCGTCGGTGATGTTGACCGCGTTGCCCGCCCCGACGATCACGAAGCCGGCGAACAGCACGTAGAAGATCCCGAGGTTGAGGATCGCGTCCTTGAACACCGGGAAGGCGAGCTTGTAGGCGAGGCCGGGCGCCGAGTATTCCGCCACCGCGACGCTCGCCGCGACCGCGATCACCGCCTCCAGCAGCAGCCGGAACTTGCCGGAGAAGCCCTTGTGGCTCTGCTTCGTCACCTTCAGGTAGTCGTCGTAGAACCCGATCGCGCCGAAGCCGAGGGTCACCATCAGGGTGATCCAGACGTAGCTGTTGCGCGGGTTGGCCCACAGGATCACCGAGACCAGCAGGCCGGCGAGGATCATCAGCCCGCCCATGGTCGGCGTGCCGCGCTTGGTCAGCAGGTGCGATTGCGGGCCGTCCTCGCGGATCGGCTGGCCCTTGCCCTGGCGCAGGCGCAGCAGCGAGATGATCCACGGGCCGAACCAGAACACGAACAATCCGGCGGTGAACAGCGCCCCGCCGGTCCGGAAGGTGATGTAGCGAAACACGTTGAGCGGCGTGAACACGCCGCTGTATTCGGACAGGAGGTACAGCATCCCGGGCTCGTCTCGATCAGGGGCGGCGCCGGGACGGGCGGGCGGCGCCGCTCCCGGGCTGCGACATCGGGCGGATACTCAACGGCAGGTCACCCGGGCTGGGCGGCGGACCGGGTCGGGTCCGCCGCGCCGCTCCCGTAGCGGGCTTTGAGGGCTTCGACAATCCTGCCCATCCGGGTGCTGTTCGAGCCCTTGACCATCACGGCGTCGCCGTGGCGCACGGCCTCGACCACCGCCTCGACGAGGTCGGCGGAGGTCGGCGCCTCGCGGCCGCGCCGGGCGGTCGGCAGCGCCTCGAACAGCTCGTGCATCATCGGACCGGCGGTGAAGACGAGGTCGATCCCGTGTTCGACCACCGGCCCGGCGAGGTCGCGGTGCAGGCGCAGCGCCTCGGGGCCGAGTTCGAGCATGTCGCCGAGGACCGCGATCCGCCGCCCGCCGCCGGTGACGGCGACGCCCGCCAGCGTCGCCAGGGCGGCGCGGACCGAGGCCGGGTTGGCGTTGTAGCTCTCGTCGACGAGGAGCGCGTCGCCGCCCGGCAGGGCGAGGCGGGTGCGCTCGCCGCGGCCGGCCGGGGGCTTGAGCTGGGCGAGCGACAGGGCGGCGAGCGCGAGGTCGGCGCCGAGCGCCCGCACCACCGCCATCACGGCGAGCGAGTTGAGCGCGGTGTGCCGCCCCGGCGTGCCGAGCTGGTAGGTGACGGGCACGCCGAGCACGCTCGCGTCGACGATCGAGAGGTCGGGGCGCAGCACGATCCGCTCGGCGCGCACGTCGGCCTCGGGGTGCTCGCCGAAGCCGATCACCCGCCCGGCCCGCGAGGCGAGGGCGTGGGCCTTGAGGCGCTCGAAGGACGGGCTGTCGCGGTTGAGGATCGCGACGCCGCCGGGCTCCAGGCCGGCGAAGATCTCGCCCTTGGCGTCGGCGATGCCGTCGATCGAACGGAAATGCTCGATATGGACCGGCTCGACCGTGGTCACGACCGCGACCTCGGGCCGGATCAGCCGGGTCAGCGGCGCGATCTCGCCGGCATGGTTCATGCCGACCTCGAACACGCCGTAGCGGCTCGCCGCCGGCATCCGGCCGAGCGTCAGGGGCACGCCCCAGTGGTTGTTGTAGGAGGCGACCGAGGCGTGGGTCGGCCCCTGCGCGGCCAGCACGTGGCGCAGGGCCTCCTTGGTGCCGGTCTTGCCGACCGAGCCGGTGACCGCGACGATCCGCGCCGTGCTGCGGGCGCGCGACGCCGCCGCGAGGCCGCCCATCGCCGCGAGCACCGGGTCGTCGCCGGCGGCCGGCGCCAGGACCAGGGGGCCGAGCCCGGCGAACTCCGCCGCGCGCTCTTCCGCGACGAGCGCCGCCCCGGCGCCGAGGCCGAGCGCGTCGCGGACGAAGTCGTGGCCGTCGCGGGCCTCGCCGCGGATGGCGCAGAACAGGTCGCCGACCTTCAGGGTGCGGGTGTCGATCGAGAGGCCGGTGATCGGCCGCGGCTCGCCGTCGAGGCGCGCGCCGGCGGCGGCGGCGACGGCCTCGAGGGTCCAGAGGGGCTCGGTCATTCAGGTCAGCTCCGCGATCGCGCTCCGCACCGCGTCGTGGTCGGAGAAGGGCAGGGTGCGGTCGCCGACGATCTGGCCGGTTTCATGACCTTTGCCGGCCACCACCAGCACGTCGCCGGGTCGGAGGCCGGCCACCGCCCGCCGGATCGCCTCGGCGCGGTCGCCGATCTCCTCGGCTCCCGGGGCCGCCGCCAGAATCTCGGCGCGGATCGCCGCCGGGTCCTCGCTGCGCGGGTTGTCGTCGGTGACGATCACCCGGTCGGCGCGCGCGACCGCGATGCGGCCCATGATCGGCCGCTTGCCGCGGTCGCGGTCGCCGCCGCAGCCGACGACGCAGACGAGGCGCCCGGTGGCGAACGGGCGCAGGGCCGCAAGAACGTGGTCGAGGGCGTCGGGCTTGTGGGCGTAGTCGACGAGGCAGAGCGCGCCGTTGATTTCGGCCACCCGCTCCATCCGGCCCGGCACGCCGGTGAGGCCGGCGAGCGCCGCGATCACCCCGTCCGGATCGCGCGCCCCGGCCGGGGTCGCCAGGGCGAGGCCGGCGGCGAGGAGCGCGTTCTCGACCTGGAACGCGCCGACGAGGGGCAGCGACACCGCGACCTCGCCGCGCTCCGGCAGATACAGCGACAGGCGCTGCGAGAAGCCCTCGGGCCGGGCGTCGAGCAGCCGCACCGCCTCGCCGGCCCGGCCGGTGGTGCGCACCGAGAGCCCGCGGGCGCGGGCGGCGGCGATGACCCGGTCCGCCTCGGCGCCGTCGGCATTGACCACCGCCGGGATGCCGGGGCGGGCGAGGGTCGTGAACAGCCGCAGCTTGGCGGCGAGGTACTCCTCGACGGTGGCGTGGTAGTCGAGGTGGTCGCGGCCGAGATTGCTGAACCCGACCGCCGCCAGGGCGACCCCGTCGAGGCGGCGCTGCTCGATGCCGTGCGACGAGGCTTCCATCGCGAGGTCGGTGATCCCGTCCGCGGCGAGGCGCGCGAGGGTCGCGTGCAGCGTCACCGGATCGGGGGTGGTGAGCGAGCCGTAGGCCGCGCCGCGGCGCGTGACGACCCCGACGGTGCCGAGGCTCGCCGCCTCGCGGCCGAGGGCGGTGAGGATCTGGCGCACGAAGTCGGCGACCGAACTCTTGCCGCTGGTGCCGGTCACCGCGACGACCGTCTCGGGCTGGCGGCCGGACAGGCGGCTCGCGGCGAGCGCCAGCGCCCGGCGTGCATCCGCGACGGCGAGCCAGGGCGTGCCCGGGTCGAGATCGGCCGGGCGCTCGCCCTCGCCGGCGACCGCCACGGCGCCCGCGGCGGCGGCGCTGGCAGTGAAACGGCGGCCGTCCGCGACGGTGCCGGGCACCGCCACGAAGACGAAGCCCGGCGCGACCCTGCGCGAATCCGCGGTGAGCCCGGCGACCGGCAGGCCGGCCGCGGCGCCGGCCTCGTCGGGGAAGAGCCGGCCGAGCGTGCTCATCGGCCGTCGACCTGGGTCGCGTGGTAGGCGCCGAGTTTGACCATCAGGGGAAAGGGATTCTGCGGCGGCTCGAATTGCGGCGGCAGGCCGAGGATCGGCGCGACCCGGGCGATGGTGCGGCCGGTGACGACGCCGGAGTTCCAGGCCGCGGTGGCGTAGGAGCCCGATTCGGCCGCCACCGCCTGCGGCTCGTCCATGATGGTGACGAACAGGTACTTCGGCTTGTTCATCGGGGCCGCGGCCATGAAGGTCGTGAACAGGCGGTTCTTGACGTAGCGGCCGTTGATGACCTTCTCGGCGGTGCCGGTCTTGCCGCCGACGTAGTAGTACGGGATCGACGCCTTCTTGGCCGAGCCCTCGACGGCGTTGAGGCGCATGATGAAGCGCATCGCCTCGCTGGTCTGCGGGGCGAGCACCGGGGTCGCCTTGGCCTTCGCCTCTTCCTCGGTGCGCTTGAGGAAGGTCGGCGTCATCAGGAAGCCGCCGTTGGAGATCGCCGCCACCGCCGCCGCCGCCTGGATCGGCGCCACCGCGAGGCCGTGGCCGAAGGCGATCGTGATGGTGTTGATCTCGGTCCAGCGCGGCGGGACGATCGGCTCGGCGCTCTCGGGCAGCTCGGTCCGCATCCGGTCGAGCAGGCCCATCTTCCTCAGGAACGCCTTGTGGCCGGGCACGCCGATGCCGAGCGCCATCTTGGCCGAGCCGATGTTCGAGGAATGGGTGAACACCTCCGGCATCGTGATGACCCGGTTGGTGCCGTGGTACTCGTGGATCTTCTGGCGGCCCCAGTTGAGCACGCCGCCGCGGGTGTCGAAGGTCGAGTTGACGGTGAACTTGCCGGAATCGAGCGCCATGGCGAGCGTCATCGCCTTGAAGGTCGAGCCCATCTCGTAGACGCCGACGTTCATCCGGTTGATGCGGTCGGGGTTGAGCGCGTCGGCGGGGTTGTTGGGGTCGAAATCGGGCAGGGAGGCGAGCGCGATCACCTCGCCGGTGGTGACGTCGAGGATCATCCCGGCCGCCGCCTTGGCGCTGTAGTGCGACAGGCCCCAGGCCAGCTCGTCGCGCAGGGCGTGCTGGGCGCGCAGGTCGATCGAGAGCTGGACCGGCGCGAGGTCGGTCGCCTTCTCGATGAAGCCGAAGCTGTTGAGGTCCTTGAGCCCGGTCTTGTCGATGTACTTCTCGATGCCGGCGATGCCGGCATTGTCGAGGTTGGTCGCGCCGATGATGTGGGCGGCGGCGGTGCCGTTGGGGTAGACCCGCTTGTGGTCCTGCAGGAAGCCGATGCCCGGGATGCCGAGGCGGTGGACCTCGGCCTGCTGCTTCGGCGTGATGTCGCGCCTGACCCAGACGAAGCCGGAATCGCGCTTGTTGCCGCGCTTGCGCAGCGATTCGCGCTTGGCGTCGATGCGCTTGCGCAGCTCCGAGCCGTCGACGTCCGGCAGCACCGCGGTCAGCAGCTCGACCGCCTCGTCGACGTCGGTGAGGTTGCCGGGTTCGAGGAACACCGAGACGGTGCGGATGTCGGTCGCCATCACCTCGCCGTTGCGGTCGAGGATGTCGGGCCGGAACGAGGTCGCGCCGCCATTGGCGGCGCGTTGGGCCGAGGTGCTCGGCTCGTCGGGAAACAGCGCCATGGTGACGAGGCGGCCCGACAGGGTCGCGAACACCGCCGCGAAGGCGAGGCCGACGAGGCCGACCCGCGCCCGGCTGCGGTCGATGGCGAGGCGGAACATCGCCCGGGCGAGGCCGCGGGTGCGGTCGAGGAGCGTCGGCGCCGGGGGCGCCGCCTCGGTCCGGCCGTCTGTCTCGGGATGCTCCGGGGACGCAGCGTCTTGGGACACGGGGTCTTGGGACACGGGGGCTTACCTCGTCGCCGTGGGCGTGCGGGTGGACGTGGATCCGGTGGTGCGCGGCTCGTCGCCGCCGCGGCCGGTGGTCGGGGTGGAGCGCTCCTTGCCCGGGGTCGCGGTGGCGAACAGCCCGAGCGCCTCGAGCTTGCGGGCGATCTCGTCGCCGCGCTCGGGCCGCGCCGGCAGGTCGGCGAGGCGGCCGAGATGCTCGGTGCCGATCGGCTCGAGGCCGAGATACTTGTCGACGGCGCCCTGGAGGCGGTCGGGCCGGGTCAGGAGCTGCCACTCGGCCCGCAGGACCGCGATCGCCTCGCGCTCCTTGCGCAGGCGGATCTTCAGCTTGGCGACCTGCTCGGCCTGATAGAGCGTCTCGTACTTGATCGAGTAGGCGTAGACGGCCGAGGCGATCAGGCCCGCGATGGCGGCAAGATGCAGGAGGCGGATCACCGGCGGGGTCCTCCGCGCCGCTCGGCCGGCAGGGCCGCGAGGGCGTCGAGCGCCGAGAGGGGCGGGGGCGCCGGGGCGTCGGTGCGCGCCCCCGCCCGCAGCTTGGCCGAGCGGGCGCGGGGATTGGCCCGGCACTCGGCCTCGGTCGGGCCGACCGGCCCCTTGGTGACGAGGGTGAAGCTGCGCGGCGGCGGCTCGGCCGCCATCGGCAGGTGGCGCGAGGCGGTCACCGCCCGGCCGCTGCGGGCCGAGAGGAACTGCTTGACGATGCGGTCCTCGAGCGAGTGGAAGGTCACCACCACGAGGCGGCCGCCGGGCCTGAGCAGCCGCTCGGCGGCGTGCAGCGCCCGCACAAGTTCGCCGAGCTCGTCGTTGACCGCGATGCGCAGGCCCTGGAAGGTCCGGGTCGCCGGGTGGATCGGGCTGCCGGGCTCGGCCCGCACCACGGCGGCGACGAGGTCGGCGAGGGCGGTCGTGGTCTCGATCGGGCCCTTGCGCCGCGCCTCCAGGATCGCCCGCGCCACCGCCCGGGCCCGGCGCTCCTCGCCGTAATGGTAGACGATGTCGGCGAGTTCGGCCTCGGACGCCTCGTTGACGAGGTCGGCGGCGCTGGTGCCGCGCCCCTCCATCCGCATGTCGAGGGGGCCGTCCTGGCGGAACGAGAAGCCGCGCTCGGCCCGGTCGAGCTGCATCGACGACACGCCGATGTCGAGCACGACGCCGTCCGCCGCCGGCACCCCGTGGGCCTGCGCGAGGGCGTCGAGGTCGCCGAAGCGGCCCTCGGCGAGGATCAGGCGCCCGCCGGACTCGTCGGCGAGCGGCCGGCCGGCGGCGATCGCGGTCGGGTCGCGGTCGATGGCGACGACGCGGCCGTCCGGGCAGGCGGCGAGGATCGCCCGGGAATAGCCGCCGGCCCCGAAGGTGCCGTCGACCAGGGCGGCCCCGGGCCGGTCGAGGTCGAGGGCCTGCACGACCTCGTCGAGCAGGACCGGAACGTGGGGGGCGCCGAGATCCGGGCGCCCGCTCATCGGCACGCCTCCGCGCCGGCCCCGGCCGACAGGCCGGCACGCCGCGGAGCGGCGGCGGACAGGGATCGATCCATCATACTCCGCAATCCGAACGGTATCGGCAGCCGGCCGCCGGGCCCGGCGAGAGCGCGCCGGTGCAGCCAGGACGGAATCGGGCGCACGGCCAGGAAGCCTGCATTCGCAGGCCGCGGTCGTCGCTCCAGGAATCGCCGTGGACGAGGTGACTCGGGCTAACATGGGCCTCTGGGAGCGTCAACGCGAGGGACCGGCGAGGGACCGGACGGGTCGGAGTCCCGTCGGAGCCGATCAGACGTCAGCAACCTTAACGAAGCCTTTCGGGGCACCGGCGCCCGCGTGCCGGGTCGGGAAAAGGGGAGGGATCAGCCGGCCTGTAAGCCGGGTTCTGTAGGGCCCGGAGGAATCCGCAAGGATCCCCCCGGACGTGGCGGCCATTCCTCTGGGACGGCCGTTGCCGGCCGCCTCGAGCAACCAACCCGGGCGACTGGCCTGGAGATCGGGCCTGCACGGGCGAACCCGTGCGCGTCGCCCCTATTCGGTTTTGCTCCCGGTGGGGTTTGCCGTGCCGTCCGCGTTGCCGCGTCCGCGGTGCGCTCTTACCGCACCCTTTCACCCTTACCGTGGATCGGCTCGCGCCGATCCACGGCGGTTTGCTCTCTGTGGCACTGTCCCTGGGGTCGCCCCCGCCGGACGTTATCCGGCACCGCATCTCCATGGAGCCCGGACTTTCCTCCCCGGCCCGCCAGCGGGCGAACCCGCTGACAGGACCGGAGCGGCCGCCCGGCCGGCTGATGGCGGCGATGTGCGCCGCGGCGCGGGGCAACGTCAAGCCGAAACGGCCGCCGGTTGCCGGGCAGCCGGCCAAGCCCTAGCTGCCGGTATCCAGGCCGCCGCCAGCGCGGTCGCGACACGGAGGCGACGATGAGCGAGACTCCCTGGACCCTCGAATCGGTGCAGCAGCTGCGCGAGATGGCCCGCGAGGGCGTGCCGGCCACGGTGATGAGCCTCAAGCTCAAGCGCGCCCTGCCGGACATCCACGCCAAGCTCGCCGAACTCGGCATCACGCCGGCGGCGGAGCGCTGACGGGGCGGGGCCGCGTCCCCCGCCGCCGCCCGGGGAAAAACGCTGTTGAGAATCAAGCGCGGGATCCCCTCTCCCGAGTGGGAGAGGGGTAGGGGCGATCGAAAATCGCGCAGGGTGGAGACGGTGCCGAAAAAAACCTAAACGGTCGAGCTGTGCTGCTCGATGGTCAGCGTCTCATCCCGAACCCGAGCCACCCTCATGCGGATCTTTCAGATCCGGCCCGGCCCCTCTCCCACTCGGGAGAGGGGAGACGCGGATCTCCTTTTTCTCGATAGCAACCCTCGCTCCCCAAACCGTATCCACCATGCCCGTCTCCACCATGCCCCTGCACATCGCCACGCCGCTGATCGAGTCGCGCCCCCTGAGCCTCGCCGCCGGGTGCGAGGTGTGGGCGAAGATGGAGGCGTTGCAGCCCTCGGGCTCGTTCAAGATCAGGGGCATCGGCGCCGCCTGCGCCCATCACGCCGCCCACGGCAAGCGGCGCTTCGTGTCCTCGTCGGGCGGCAATGCCGGCCTCGCGGTGGCGTATGCCGGGCGCCGGCTCGGGGTTCCGGTCACCGTCGTGGTGCCCGAGACGACGAGCGCCACCGCCCGCGAACTCATCGCCCGCGAGGAGGCGGACCTCGTCGTCCACGGCGCGTCCTGGCAGGAGGCCAATGCCCGGGCCCTCGCGCTGGTCGATGCCGAGACCGCCTTCCTGCACCCGTTCGACGACCCGCTGCTGTGGGCGGGCCACGCCTCGATGATCGACGAGGCGGTCGCGGCCGGGCTGCCCTTCGACGCGGTCGTGGTCTCGGTCGGCGGCGGCGGGCTGATGGCCGGGGTGGCCGAGGGCCTCGCCCGCCACGGCCGGTCCGCCGTGCCGATCGTCGCGGTCGAGACCGAGGGCGCCGCCTCCCTCGCCGCGGCGATCCGGGCCGGCGCGCCGGTCGAGCTGCCGGCCATCACCTCGCTGGCGACCTCCCTCGGCGCCAAGCGGGTCTGCGACCGTGCCTTCCGGCTGACGAAGACCCGGCCGGTGCACAGCGTGACGGTGACCGACGGGGCGGCGGTGGCGGCCTGCACCCGTTTCCTCGCCGATCACCGCGTCCTCGTCGAGCCCGCCTGCGGCGCCGCCCTCGCGGTGCTGTACGACCGGCACGAGGTCCTCGCCCCGTTCCGGCGGGTGCTGGCGATCGCCTGCGGCGGGGCGACCGCGACGGTGGCGCAGTTGCAGGCGTGGCAGGCGGCGGGATGACCGGCCTCCCCAACGATCCGGGCCGGCGGCCGTCTCCCCGGCTCGACCTCGCCCTCGCTCCCGCCCGCACCCCCACCGATCTCGCCGCCGCCGCCGCCCTGTTCCGGGATTACGCCGCCTCCCTGTCGGTCGATCTCGGCTACCAGGGCTTCGAGGCCGAGGTCGCCGGCCTGCCGGGAGCCTACGCGCCGCCGGACGGGGCCCTGCTGCTCGCCCGCGACGCGGCCGGGACGGCGCTCGGCTGCGTCGCTCTGCGCCCGCTCGCCCCGCCGGAGGTGTGCGAGATGAAGCGGCTCTATCTCGCGCCGGCCGCCCGTGGGCGCGGACTCGGCCGGCGGCTGGTCGCGGCGGTCCTCGCCGAGGCGCGCCGCCTCGGCTACCGCGAGATGCGCCTCGACACCCTGCCGGACATGGCCGGGGCGATCGCCCTCTACGCCCGCGCCGGCTTTCGCCCGATCGCGCCGTACTACCCCACGCCGGTCTCCGGGACGCTCTTTCTGGCCCGGACCCTCGACGAGCCGGCCTGACAGCGGCCGCGCCGCCAGGGCCATCGCTTCAGGGCGATTGCCCTGGTTTCCCGCTTGGCCTCAGGCGCCGGCGTTCGCATCCGCTCACTTGGCTGTCGCTCCGCTTACGCGGTCGAGGGGACATTCGCCCCCTCGAACCTGCTCCGCGGGGCGCTCTGCGCGCCCGGCATGGAGCGTCGCCCTGCGGGCGGCCGCAGGACAATCGCTGAAGCGATGGCCCTGGCCGCGCCTCGGTCGGCGCTGGACTTCCGGGCGAACTTGGGGTATCTGCGCCGCTCTCCTCCAGACCCGTGGGACACGCGCCGCCCGGGCCGCCTGATGCGGCCCGCCTCCTGGTGCGGCTTGCGAGCCTCGGGCGCGACCGCGCCGGGCTCCCGCCGCGACGGCCACCAGACCCCGCGCGTCGTCCTTTGGGAACTCTGTCGACCGTGCCTTTTCCCGTGCTTCCGCCCGCCCTCGCCCATGCCCTCGGCGAGCGCGGCTACGACGACCCGACTCCGGTCCAGGCCGCCGTCCTCGAACCCGCCGGCGCCGGCCGCGACCTCCTGGTCTCGGCCCAGACCGGCTCCGGCAAGACCGTCGCGTACGGCCTCGCCATGGCCGGAACCCTGCTCGGCGAGGCCGAGGCGCTGCCGCCCCCCGGTGCGCCGCTGGCGCTGGTGATCGCGCCGACCCGCGAACTGGCGCTCCAGGTCCATCGCGAGCTGTCGTGGCTCTACGGGCCGGCCGGCGCCCGGGTGGCGGCCTGCGTCGGCGGCATGGATCCGCGGCGCGAGAGCCGGATGCTCGGCGAGGGCGTCCACATCGTCGTCGGCACGCCGGGGCGCCTGCGCGACCACCTCGAGCGGCGCAACCTCGACCCGTCCGCCCTGCGCGCCGTGGTGCTCGACGAGGCCGACGAGATGCTCGATCTCGGCTTCCGCGAGGATCTCGAGTTCATCCTCGCCACGACGCCGGCCGAGCGGCGCACGCTGCTGTTCTCCGCCACCCTGCCCAAGGGCATCGTCGCGCTCGCCGAGACCTACCAGCGCGACGCCCTGCGCCTCGCGGTCCAGGCCGAGACCCGCGGCCACGCCGACATCGAGTACCGGGCCCTGCGCATCCTGCCGCGAGAGACCGAGCTCGTAGTGGTCAACACCCTGCGGCAGGTCGAGGCGCCGACCGCGATCGTGTTCTGCAACACCCGCAACGCCGTGCGCCACCTCCAGGCGGTGCTGACCGAGCGCGGCTTCTCGGTCGTCGCCCTGTCGGGCGAGCTCGGCCAGGGCGAGCGCAACGCCGCCCTCCAGGCCCTGCGCGACGGCCGCGCCCGTGTCTGCGTCGCCACCGACGTCGCCGCCCGCGGCATCGACCTGCCGGGGCTCGGCCTCGTCATCCACGCCGAACTGCCCAACGACGCCGAGACGCTCCAGCACCGCTCCGGCCGCACCGGCCGGGCCGGGCGCAAGGGGATCAGCGCGCTCCTCGTCCCGGCCTCGCGCCGGCGCCGGGCCGAGGAGATGCTGGCCCGCGCCGGCGTCGCCGCGACGTGGTCGGGCCCGCCCCCGGCCGACGAGATCCGTACCCTCGACCAGGACCGCCTGCTGCAGGACCCGGTCCTGACCGAGGAGCCGTCCGAGGAGGACCGCGCCACCGCGCGCGCCCTGCTGGAGCGGTACGGCGCCGAGGACCTGGCCGCGGCCTTCGCCCGCCTGTGCCGCACCCGCCTGCCGGCGCCCGAGGAGGTCACCGATCCGGGCTTCGAGACCGGCCGCCCGCTGGCGCCGCGGCGCGACGGGCCGCGCCCGGCCTTCGGGCCGAGCGTGTGGTTCCGCCTCAATGTCGGCCGGCGCGACAACGCCGACCCGCGCCGCCTGCTGCCGATGCTGTGCCGGCGCGGCGAGGTCACCCGCGAGGAGGTCGGGGCGATCCGGATCTTCGACCGCGAGACCAAGTTCGAGATCCGCGGCGGCGCGGCCGAGCGCTTCGCCCACAGCTTCGGCCGCACCGGGCCGGCCGACCTCCAGGTCGAGCCGCTGCCCGGCGAGGCCGAGGCCGCCCGCCCGCCGCGCCGCGGCCACAGCCGGCCGGTGGAGCGCGCCCGCCGCCGCGGCTGACGCGGCGGCGCGGCTGCCGAGCGTCGCCATTCAGGGCCATCGCTTCAGCGATTGTCCTGAAGTCGCCCGCAGGGCGACGCTCCATGGCGGGCGCGGTGCGCTTTGCGCCCGAACAGCGCCCCGCGGAGCGGGTTCGGCGGACGGATGCCCGCCTGAACTCAGAGCGGAGCGAAAGCCAAAGTCGCGGCGACACGACGTGTCGCACGTGACTGCCGGCGCCTGATACGGTTTTCGGACGATCAGTTCCGAAAACCGTCTCACCAGCCCGCGCGGCGACTGAGCGAAGCCGGTTTCTGCATCGCGAAGCGATCAATCAGAAACCGTATGAGGCCAAGCAAGACACCAGGGCCATCGCTCCGAAGCGGTGGCCCTGCGCCGCCGTTGACGATCGCTTGACCTGTTCGCGATAGGGTCGGGATCTGAACCGTCGGCGTCGGGGAGCGCGGCGATCATGTGGGGCGGCATCGCGTTGTTCTCGCCGGCACCCGTCCGCGGCGTCGCGGAGGCCGCCGCCGTCGGAGCCCCGGCCCCCGAGAACCCGCCGCGCCGGCCGAGGATCGGGCTCGCCCTCGGCGGCGGAGCCGCCCGCGGCTGGTCGCATATCGGCGCGATCCAGGTCCTGCGCGAGGCCGGTCTCGCCATCGACGTGGTCGCCGGCTGCTCGATCGGAGCGGCGGTCGGGGCCTGCTTCTCCGCCGGCAAGCTCGACGAACTCGCCGCCTTCGCCCGCGCGCTGACCAAGCGCCGGGTGATGGGGCTGCTCGACTTCCACATCAGCGGCTCGGGCCTGATCGCCGGCGAGCGCCTGCGCCGCCTCCTGGAGCGCGACCTCGCCGGGTGCCGGATCGAGTCGCTGCCGGTCACCTTCGCCGCCGTCGCGACCGAACTCGGCACCGGCCACGAGATCTGGCTCACCCGCGGCGACGTGGTCGAGGCGGTGCGGGCCTCCTACGCCCTGCCGGGCGTGTTCGACCCGGTCAAGGTCGCGGGCCGCTGGCTGATGGACGGGGCGCTGGTCAATCCGGTCCCGGTCACCGCCGCCCGGGCGCTCGGCGCCGACGTCGTGATCTGCGTCAACCTCAACGGCGACGCCCGGGTGCGCGGCACCGTGATCCAGGCCCACGGCGCCGAGGCCATCGAGCCTCCGGCCGCGGTCGCCGCCCTGGCGCCGGAGGCGCCCCGGCGCTGGGCGCTGCTGCGCGGCACCGGCCGGCTCAAGGCCAGCCGGGCGCGGCCCGCCGATCCCGGCGCGCCCAACGGCATCGCCAGCGTGATGATCGACGCCTTCAACATCACCCAGGACCGGATCTCGCGCTCGCGCCTCGCCGGCGACCCGCCGGACGTGACGATCAACCCCAAGCTCGCCCAGATGGGCCTGTTCGAGTTCCACCGCGCCGAGGAATGCATCGAATTGGGCCGGCAGGCGACCCAGCGGATGCTGCCGGAGATCCGCGAGATCGTCGCCGCCGCAGGCCCCGCCTGAGCGGCGTGCGGACCGGGGCCGGTCCACCGCAAGACCCGTGGCCCGGGACCTGCATCAGTCTTCCGCCGTTCCGCGACAGTGATCGATTGCCGGGCCGGTGCGACCCTATCGATCGCCTGCCGTCCTCACAGCAGGGAAGTCCGGAACAGGCCGATGGTGGACTCTGAGCAACTGTCGGCGCTGATCGGGGACATCTACGACGCGGCGCTCGATCCGGCGCTGTGGCCGGCGGTGGTCAGGGCGACGTCGGTCTTCGTCGGCGGCGGATCCTGCAACCTGTCGCGGACCGACTCGCTCAACCACGACCTCGACGTGTCCGTCGATTGGGGCAGCGACCCCCATTACATGCACCTGATGGCGACGGAGTACGGCCGCATCTACCCGCTGCCGCCGCTCATCATGGCCTATGCGCGGCCGGGCGACCTCGTCTGGGCCGACATGCTCATGCCCTACGAGGACTTCCTCCGCACCCGGTTCTACCGCGAATGGGCCAGGCCCCAGGGCCTGTGCGACGCCGTCGGCGTCGTGCTCGAGAAGTCGGCGACCACCTTCGCCACCGTGACGGTGATGCTCTACGAGCGGCACGGCCGGGTCGACGACGGCGTGCGCGAGCGGATGCGGCTGCTCGGCCCGCATTTCCGCCGCGCCGTCGCGATCGGCCGGATCCTGGAGCAGCGCCCGGTCCTCGGAAGCTCCTACGCCGCGGTCCTCGACAGCGTCTCGGCCGGCATCTTCCTCCTCGACCGCTCCGGCCGGCTGGTGCGGTCCAACGCCGCCGGCGAGCGCCTGCTGGAACGGGGGCATCCGCTCCGGCGGCAGGCCGGCCGGCTCGCCGCGCCGGCGGAGGCGACGACCCGGGCGCTCGACGAGGCGGTGGCGCAGGCCGTCCGCGGGCGGGACGGCGGGCCGGCCCAGGGCACGGCGCTGCCGCTCGGCGAGACCATCGACGACGGCTGGGTGGCGCACGTCCTGCCGCTCTCGCCCGGCCGGCAGGGCCTGCCCGCCGAGGCCCCGGCCGCCGCGGCGGTGTTCGTCCAGCGCGTGACCCTCGACAGGCCGCACGCCCTGGAGGCGATCGCGAAGCAGTACAACATCACGCCGGCGGAGATGCGGGTGCTGGTCTGCGTGACCGAGGCCAACGGCATCCGCGAAATCGCCGGTCTGCTCGGCTGCGCCGAGACGACGGTGCGGACCCATCTGCGGCGGATCTTCGAGAAGACCGGTGCGCGGCGTCAGGCCGACGTCATCAAGCTGCTCGCGAGCTTCTCCGGACCGCTCGGCTGAGCCGGCCCCCTTCCTCGTCCATTCGGACGACGTAGCCCCGCCCCGACCGTGCCAGAACCCCCGCCGCACCGCGTCGGACAGCGCATGGTACGGAAGCCGGAAGATCGCTTCCGGAATTCGTACCATCAGCCCGCGCGGCGGAGCCGAAGGCTCCACACGCATGAGCGAAGCCGATTTCCGCATCGCGACAGCGACTGCAAGGCAGTCGCCGAGCGATCGATCGGAAGTCGTATGAAGGGGGCTTGCCGCATGACCGTCGTCACCAAGGTCCGATCGGAATTCCTGGTCAACACCGTGACCCGGGGAAGCCAGTACAACGGCGGCGTCGCCGCCCTCGCCAATGGCGGCTTCGTGGTGATCTGGAGCGACGACAGCGGCGTCGGCGACCCGAGCGAGAACGGAACCAAGGCGCAGATCTACGACGCCGCGGGCGGCAAGGTCGGGGGCGAGTTCCTCGTCAATACCGAGACGGCCGGCTATCAGACGGCCAAGTCGGTGACGGCGCTCGCCGGCGGCGGCTTCGTGGTCGCCTGGGAGCAGTTCGGCGGCCCGGACGACGGCGTTCCCCGCGCCGACAAGTTCCAGGTCTTCGACGCGGCCGGGAACAAGGTCGGCGGCGAAGTCGCCATCGCGGGCGTCCCGGGCGTGAACTACACCTTCGGCCTCCGGGTCGGCGGGCTGCCGAACGGCGACTTCGTGGCGAGCTGGATCCAGGGCGGCGGCACGACCGAGGTCCGCGCCCGGATCTACGACGCGGCGGGCGTGCCGCGGGCGGAGAGCGTCGCGGTCAACGCGGTGGCGTTCGGCAACCAGAACTGGCAGTCGGTCGTGCCGCTCGGCAACGACCGGCTCCTCGCGGTGTGGGAGGACGGGGATTACGGCTCGGGAAGCCTGATCGCCGGCGCCAGGGCGCAGATCCTCGACGGGCAGGGCAACCGGATCGGCGGCCCCCTCGACCTGACCCGGACCACCACGCGGGGCAACCCGCCGGCGGTCGCCGTCTTGGCGGGCGGCGGCTTCGCTCTCGCCTGGAGCGCCACCGCCGCGGGCGGCGCCTCGCCGGTCCACGTGCGGGTGTTCGACGGCAACGGCGCCCCGGCCGGTCCCGACCTGCTGATCGACGCCGCCACGACCGGATGGCCCCCGGCGGTCTCGCGCCTCGACGACGGCGGCTTCGTGGTGACGTGGTTCGAGTCCCGCGACCTGAGCGGCGATCCGGGCGGCGGCGTCCGCGGTCAGCGATTCAGCGCCGCCGGCACCGTGCTCGGCGACGCCTTCACGGTCGCCACCCAGACCGCCGGCGCCCAGTGGAACCCGGCGGTGGCGACGCTGGCGAACGGCGATTTCGTCGTGAGCTGGGCCGATGGCAGCGGGACGCTCGGCGACGCCGACCAGGGCAGCGTCAAGGCGCAGGTCTTCGGCCTCGCCGACGATGCCGGCCAGACCCTCTCCGGCGGCTCCCGCGGCGACCGTCTCGTCGGCGGCGCGGGGAACGACGTCCTGCTCGGCAATGGCGGCGCCGACACGCTGATCGGCGGGGCCGGCAACGACCGGCTGGTCGGCGGGGTCGGGGCCGACCGGATGGAGGGCGGCGACGGCGACGATACCTACTTCGTCGACGATCCCGGCGACGTCGTGATCGAGGGGCCGAACGGTGGGACCGACACCATCCGTACCACCGTCAGCTACGTCATGGCCGCCAATGTCGAGAATATGCTGCTGACCGGCTCCGGCGCCATCGACGGAACCGGCAACGGCCTCGCCAACCTCATCACCGGCAACGCCGTCGGCAACACCCTGTCGGGTCTGGGCGGCGACGACGTGCTCAAGGGCCGCGACGGCGACGACCTGCTGTTCGGCGGCGACGGCAACGACGCGCTCTTCGGCGAGAGCGGCCGCGACACCCTGATCGGCGGGGCCGGCGACGACACCTACCTCATCGACGATGCCGGCGACGTCGTGGTCGAGCAGGCGGGTGGCGGGACCGACACCATCCGCACCAGCCTCGGCCGGGTGCTTGAGGCGAATGTCGAGACGCTGATCCTGACCGGCGCCGACGCCGTCGACGCGATCGGCAACGACCTCGCCAACGTCATCAGCGGCAACGTCTCCGACAACGTGCTGCTCGGGCTCGACGGCGACGACCGGCTGGCCGGCGGCGGCGGCGACGACCGGCTCGTCGGCGGCGCGGGCCGGGACACGCTCGCCGGCGGCGGCGGCGCCGACCGGTTCGTGTTCGACGGCGTCTCCGGCGAGATCGACAGGATCACCGACTTCGTCGCGAACCAGGACCGCATCGAACTCGCGGCGGCGGCCTTCGCGGCGCTCGCCCCCGGTGCGCTGTCGGTCTCGGCCTTCACGACGGGGGCGGCCGCCACGACGGCGGACCAGCACATCATCTACAGCAGCCTCAACGGCGCCCTGTTCTACGATGCCGACGGCTCGGGCGGGCAATCCCAGGTGCAGTTCGCCCGCCTGTCGCCGAACCTCGCCCTGTCGGCGGCGGATTTCGTGATCGCGTGACCCGATCGACGGCCGGTCGGCGGCCCGGGATGCCGACGCGGCCGGCCGTCGATCCGAGCCGGTGCGGCTTCGGCTCGACGGCCGTCGTCGTCAGCCGCGGCAGAAATCGCCCCCGGGTGGCACGCCGTACTTCAGCGACCCGGTGACCCTCGCGCCCCGCGGCAGGTACATCGCCCGCTTGCGGTCGGGCCAGTCCACCCAGACCTCGCCCAGGACGATCTCGTAGGGCAGGGTCAGCCGGCCGCCGGATTCCTTCGTGTCGCCGAGATACAGCGCGATCGACGGCTCGCTGCGCAGGCTCGGCTCGTCCCGGATGTTGACCCGATCGAGGTAGAGCCGCTTCACACCGAGACCGTCCGGACCGGAGCCGCACATGATCGCCTGGTAGCCCGACGCGATGGTCGTGTTGGTGATCGCCAGGGTGTCGACGCGGGAGCCGAGCTGGAGCTGGATCCCGTCCCCGTGGAAGCCCGCGTGCTCGCCGTGCAGCCCGGTCAGGCGGGTGTTCTGGATCGTCACCAGCTTGGCCGCGCAGGCCAGATCAATCCCGTCCGAGCGGACGTCGCGGAAGTCGCCGCGCAGGCCGGAGAGGTGCAGCTCGTTGAAGGACCCCGCCGCGATGATGCGGCCGTTGCCGAGATTGCCGCCGTCGATGCGCAGGCTGTGCCCCTTGCCGATCAGGTCGAGGCCGCCGGCACGCGGCCGGTCCGGCATGACCAGCGTGACGTCGCCGTCGTCCGGCAGGTCCGGCCGGTGATAGCCTGTTCGCACGGAAAGGGTCCGCATTCCTGGGGCTCCATGATCCCGGAGGTCCGATCGAGCCCTCATACAGGAAACGGGCCGCGGATCAGACCGCCGCGATCTCCGGTGTCGGGGCGGCCTCGGGCATCGGCAGGCGCACCAGCACGATGGTGCCGCAGCCCTCCTCCGAGCGGATGCGCAGGCCGCCGCCGTGCAGCTCCGACAGCGAGCGGGCGATGGCGAGGCCGAGGCCGGAGCCCTTGTAGCTGCGGGCGAAGTTGGTCTCGACCTGCTCGAACGGCGCCCCGAGCTTCGGCAGGACCGATTTCGGGATGCCGATGCCGTTGTCCTCGACGAAGATGTGGACCGCGTCGATGGCGCGCCGGGTGCGGATCGCCACCCGGCCGCCCTCGGGGGTGAACTTGACCGCGTTCTGGAGCAGGTTGACCAGGATCTGCTGCAGGGCGCGCTCGTCGGCCATCACCACGGCGTCGGGATGCATCTCGACCGCGAGGGCGAGGCCGCGGGCGCGGGCGGGCTCGGCGACGAGCTTGAGCGCCCGTTCGAGGGCGGCGGCGACCGGGACCGGCTTCTTCGTCAGGGTCAGGCGCCGCGCCTCGATCCGCGACATGTCGAGGATGTCGTCGATGACCGAGAGCAGGTAGCCGCCGGACGAGCGGATGTCGTTGCAGTATTCCCGGTACTTGTCGGAGCCGAGGGTGCCGAACACCTCGCTCTCCATCACCTCGGCGAAGCCCAGGATGGCGTTGAGCGGCGTGCGCAGTTCGTGGCTCATGTTGGCCAGGAACTCGGATTTCGAGCGGTTGGCGCTCTCGGCCTGGGCCTTCTGGTCGAGGTAGCGCTCGGCGAGGTCGGCGAGCTGCTGGGTCTGGAGTTCGAGGGTGCGCCGCGAGCGCTTGAGGTCGGCGACCGTCGCGATGAGCTGGCGCTCGGATTCGAGCAGCCGCTCCTGGTGGCGCTTGAGGGTGGTGATGTCGGTGCCGACCGAGACGTAGCCGCCGTCCTTGGTGCGCCGCTCGCTGATCTGGAGCCAGCGCCCGTCGGCGAGCTCGGCCTCGAAGGTGCGCGCGCCCGCCCCCTCGCCGTTGAGCACCTCGCGCCGCACCGCCGGCAGCGCCGCCCGGCCCATGATCGATTCGTAGCGCCGCCCCGGCACCGCCTCCTCGGCGTCGAGCGCGTGCAGGCCGCGGAACTTGGAGTTGCACAGGACGAGCCGGTTCTGCGCGTCCCACAGCACGAACGCCTCGGAGACGGCCTCGACCGCGTCGCGCAGGCGCATGTCGGCGGTGGCGGTCGATTCGGCGAGGCGGCGCTGCTCGGAGATGTCGATGACGATGCCGACGAGGTGGCGGCCGCCGTCCTCAAGGTCCTGCACGATCTCGGCCCGGGCCTTGAGCCAGATCCAGTCGCCGTTGGCGGCGCGGATGCGGAACTCGTGGTCGACGGTGGCGTCGCGCACGGCGAGCTGGCGGGCGAGGCCGTAGAGGTCGGTGTCGTCGGGATGGACGAGCCCGTTGACGTCGCCGAAGGACAGGAACTCCCGGTCGCGGACGTAGCCGAGGAGCTGGTACATCGAGTCCGACCAGTAGATCCGGCCGCGGGGGATGTCCCAGTCCCACAGGCCGCAGCGGCCGCGGCTGAGCGCGGTGTCGAGGCGGTGGCGCACCTGCTCGAACACCCGGTCGACCGACCGGGCGCGGTCGGCCTGGAGCGCGTAGGCGACGCCGGTGCAGACCACCACCAGGGTGACGGCGCAGATCAGCACCGCCTCGACCCGTGCCCGCTGCCGCCACGCGGTGAGGACCGGGCCGAGACGCTGGATCACCGCGACCTGCCCGCCGCCCGGCAGGCGGCGCACGGCGGCCAGCGCCCCCTCGCCGTCCGCGAGGGTGACCGCCCGGATGCCGGCGCGCTCGCCGAGAATACCGAGCACCTGGCCGTCGCCGAGATGCCCGGCGAGGCCGTGCCCGGGCGCGTCGGCCACCGGCGGCACCGCATCCACCACGCTCCCCCCGGCATCGGCCAGGAGGAACCGGCAGCCGACCGGCAGGCTACCCGCCGGCAGGATCCGGTCGAGACGCCCCCCCGGCTGGCGGGCGAGGTCGGCGGCGGCGAGGCGGGCGAGGAGATCGGTCTGGCGCTCGGCATCGGCGAGGACGGCCTGCCGGTCGACGGTGAGCCGGGTGACCGTGACGGCGAACAGGCAGACGAGGAACAGCCCGAGCATCACCGGCACGGCGAAGCGCAGCCAGACCTCGGCCCGGGCGAGCCACCGGTGAGTCGTGCAGGAAACCCGGTCGATGCCAAGGATCGTGGCCGCACGCGAGGCCAAGGGGGCGGGATCCGCCTCCAGCATACTCCAACCCCCAACCGGCCCGATGCGTCGCCTGATCGGGGGTCAGGAAACCCCCTCCGAATCGAACCGCAGAGTGACATTTCCACAGCCGATTTGTCCAGCGCTCCGCGCCGGCGAAACCGGCCGGAGGTGCCGGCCCGATCGTGTGCATGAGCAAATTTTGCTCAATTCACGCAACGGGTTGGGACTCGGCCCGGACTCCCAGCGATCGGGCCGCGATGTCGCTCACGTCGGGGGAGAGTCCCGGCCTGGCGGCGATGCTCCTCAGGACCCGTTCCGCCTGCCGCCGGCGCCCCGCCTCGACCATCCGCCAAGTCCCGAAAGCGGTCAGAAGTCGTGCTGCGACCTGGGGATTCGTGCCGTCGAGGGCGAGCACGACCTCGGCGACGAGGTCGTAGCCGGCGCCGTCCGGGCGGTGGAACTGGGTCGGGTTGTTGAGGCTGAAGCTGCCGAGCAGCGAGCGCACCCGATTCGGGTTGGCGAGCGAGAACGCCTCGTGGCGCATCAGCCCGCGCAGGCGCTCGGGCGTCCCCGGCTCGGGGATCGTCGCCTGGAGGGCGAACCACTTGTCGAGGACGAGCGGCTCGTCGCGGTAGGCGGCCCCGAACCGCGCGAAGCCGCGCTCCCGGGTCTCGCCGGTGAGCGGCACGAGGACGGCGAGCGCCGCGACCCGGTCGGTCATGTTGCTCGCCTCCTCGACCTGGGCGGCGGCGAGGGCGGCGCCGCGGGCCGGGTCGGCCGCCGCCAGCAGGTCGAGGGCGGCGTTGCGCAGGGCCCGGCGGCCGGCGCTCGCCGCGTCGGGGCTGAACGGCGTCCCGGCCGGCTCGGCGAGCGCCGCCCGCAGGGCGTCGAGCCGCGGCGCGAGCGCGGTGCCGATCTCGGCCCGCAGGCCCTCGCGGGCGGCCCGGATCGCGTCGGGATCGACGTCGCGGCCGATTTCCTGCGCGATCTCGGTCTCGCTCGGCAGCGCCAGGACCAGGGCGGCGAAGGCCGGGTCGGCCAGCGCGCCGGCCTCGAGGAAGGCGGCGAGCGCCCCCGCCAGCGCGGCGCCGGACGCCCCCGTCTCCCGGCCCGCGGCGCGCCCGGTCAGCACCGCCATGGCGAGGCTCTGGGCCGCCTGCCAGCGGTTGAACGGGTCGGCGTCGCGGGCGAGGAGGACGAGGCGGTCGGCGTCGCCGAGGTCCTGGACCACCTTCACCGGGGCCGAGAAGCCCCGGAACAGCGACGGCACCGGCGCGGTGGTTAGGCCGGCGAGGACGAGGCTGTCCTCCTCCCGGTCGAGGACGAACACGCCGTCGCGGACCCGGTCGCTGCGGACCTCCACGGCCGCGCCGTCCGCCGCCACGAGGCCGAGCGCGACCGGGATCACCAGGGGCAGCGGCCGGGCGCCGCCGGTGGCCTCGGTGGCGATCGCGGGCAGGCTCTGGCGGAAGGTCAGGGTGTAGGTCGCGGCGTTGCCGTCGTGGCGGGCCTCGACCGCGACGGTGGGCGTGCCGGCCTGGGCGTACCAGCGGGCGAAGTCGGCGAGATCGCGCCCGCTCTCGGCCGTGAAGGCGGCGAGGAAGTCCTCGACGGTGGCCGCGGTGCCGTCGCAGGCCGCGAAGTAGCGGTCCATGCCGCGCCGGAACACCTCGGCCCCGAGCAGGGTGCGCAGCATCCGGACGATCTCGGCGCCCTTCTCGTAGACCGTCGCGGTGTAGAAGTTGTTGATCTCGCGGTAGGCCTGCGGCCGCACCGGGTGGGCCAGCGGCCCGGCATCCTCGGGAAACTGGCGCGCGCGCAGGGTGCGCACCTCGGCGATGCGGTGGACCGGGCGCGAGCGCTCGTCGGAGGAGAATTCCTGGTCGCGGAAGACCGTCAGGCCCTCCTTGAGGCAGAGCTGGAACCAGTCGCGGCAGGTCACCCGGTTGCCCGACCAGTTGTGAAAATACTCGTGGGCGATGATCGCCTCGATGTTGGCATAGTCGGCGTCGGTGGCGGTGTCGGGGCTCGCCAGCACGTACTTGTCGTTGAAGATGTTGAGGCCCTTGTTCTCCATCGCCCCCATGTTGAAGTCGGAGACCGCAACGACGTTGAAGACGTCGAGGTCGTAGGCGCGGCCGAAGGCGCGCTCGTCCCAGGCCATCGAGCGGGCGACGGCGTCGAGGGCGTAGCCGGCGCGGCCCTCCTTGCCGGGCTCGACCCAGACCGCGATCTCGACCTCGCGGCCCTCCATCGTGGTGAAGCGCGAGGCGACGCGGCCGAGCCGGCCGCCGACGAGGGCGAACAGGTAGGCGGGCTTGGGGTGCGGGTCGTGCCAGACCGCGTAGTGCCGGTTGCCGCCGGCCGACCCGCTCTCGACCGGGTTGCCGTTGCCGAGCAGCACCGGCGCCTCGTCGCGGTCGGCCTCGATGCGAGTGGTGTAGACCGCCAGCACGTCGGGCCGGTCGAGGAAGTAGGTGATCCGCCGGAAGCCGTCGGCCTCGCACTGGGTGCAGTAGACCCCGTTCGAGCGGTAGAGCCCCATCAGCTTGGTGTTGGCGGTCGGGTCGAGCTTCGTCTCGATCGCCAGGACGAAGGGGCGCTGCGGCGGCTGGTGCAGGGTCAGCGCCCGGGGCGTCACCGCGACCGCGCCGGGCGCGGTCTCCCCGCCGTCGAGCGAGATGGCGAGCAGGACGAGGTCGTCGCCGTCGAGGACCAGCGGCGCGCCGGGAATGCCGGCGGGATTGGGCCGCAGCGCCAGGGTCGCGGTGACGCGGGTCTCGGTCGGATGCAGGCGCACGTCGAGCTCGACCCGGTCGATGAGGTAGTCGCTCGGGCGGTAATCGGCGAGGCGGACGACCGGCGGTGTCTCGGTGCGCATGAGGGCTCTCGGTGGGGCGCCGCCCGGGGCGGCCTTCGCCCCCTTGTAGCGGCGGCGCGACCCCGCGCAACGCGGGTGCGCCGGGGCTCTCCGGCGGCGATCCTCACCCTATCTCAAGCCCCGACACCGCCCGCCGCCCCGGCCGGGCCAGCCTGAGGACATGCCATGGAATACCTGCACACGATGGTCCGGGTCGCCGATCTCGACCGGGCGCTCGACTTCTACTGCACCAAGTTCGGCCTCCAGGAGGTGCGCCGGGTCGAGAGCGAGAAGGGCCGTTTCACCCTCGTGTTCCTCGCCGCCCCCGGCGATGCCGCCCGCGCCAAGGACACCAAGTCGCCGCTGCTCGAACTGACCTACAACTGGGACCCGGAGGAGTATGCCGGCGGGCGCAACTTCGGCCACCTCGCCTATCAGGTCGACGACATCTACGAAACCTGCCGCAGGCTCCAGGAGGCCGGCGTCACCATCAACCGTCCGCCCCGCGACGGCTACATGGCCTTCGTGCGCTCCCCGGACGGGATCTCGATCGAGATCCTGCAGAAGGGCGGCGCCAGGGAGCCGGCGGAGCCGTGGCTGTCGATGGCGAATACCGGGTCCTGGTGAGGGCCGGGGCGGGCCGTCGGCACGGTCCGCCCGACCGGCGCGGCGACGCGGCTCAGTTCTGTCCCCCGCCGGCGAGGAAGCGGTCGAGCGCCGCGATCTCGGCGCCGGCCCCCTGCCGGTCCGCGGCGATGCGCCGGTAGAGCCCGGCGGCACCGTCGTAGATCGCCGATTCCGGGAAGCCGGTGCCGACGAAGTCGCGGATCGCCTCCATCTCGGCGACCCAGCGATAGGCCTTCGGCACCATGTCGGGCAGGGTGGCGGCGAAGCGCGACAGCAGGGCCGGCTGGCTGGCGGCGAGTTCGGCCCGCAGGGCGTCGCCGGCCCCGGCGCGCTCGGCGGCGAGGATCATCGCGGTGGCGACCGCCGTGAGCCCCTTGGTGATGCCGGCATAGGACAGCTTCAGCGCCGAGGCGGCGCCGACCGGGCCGTCGATGGTGCGCAGGCGCAGCCCGAGGCCGGAGAGCGCGGCGACCGCGCCCGCATGCGGCCCCGACAGGTAGAGGACCGGCCCGGTCTCGCCGGGCCTGGGCGGCAGGCCGATGATCGCGCCGTCGACGAAGCGTCCGCCCGCCGTGGAGACGAGTTCGTCGGCGGCCGTCACGGTGTCGACCCCGACCGCGTTGGCATCGACGAAGACCGGGCCGCGTCCGGCCCGGGCGATGGCCCCGGCGAAGCGGCGGGCGAGGTCCAGCGCCTCGGAGGGCGGCACGATCGACAGCAGGATGTCGGCCTCGGTGACGATCGTCGCGTCGTCGGCGGCCTCCATGCCGGCGGCCCCGGCCCGCCGGCGCGACTCGGGCCCGCGCCCCTCCAGCGAGGTCAGGACGCGGGCGCCGGATTCGGTCAGGCGGCGGGCGAGGGCGCTGCCCATGGCTCCGGGGGCGACGATGGCGATGGTCGGCGTCATGGCGGGCGTCCCGAGGGAGGAGGTACCGGCCGAAGTGTCCGCCGGTCCCCGAACCCTGTGAAGCTCGCCCGCCGCAGGGCTCCCCTCAATGCGCCGCAACCCGCCGCGCCGGCACGATGTCGTTGGCCATCACCTCGCCGAACGGGCCGTCGTTGCGGGCGCCGCGCGTCGGCACGCCGGTGGACGCGCGCAGCGGCAGCTTCGGGAAGACGAGTTCGGCGAAGCGGTACGCCTCCTCGAGGTGCGGATAGCCCGACAGGATGAAGCGGTCGATGCCGAGATCGATGTACTCCTTCATCCGGTCGGCGACCTGATCGGGCGAGCCGACCAGCGCGGTGCCGGCGCCGCCGCGCACCAGCCCGACCCCGGCCCACAGATTCGGCGACACGACGAGCCGGCTGCGGTCGCCGCCGTGCAGGCTCATCATCCGGCTCTGGCCCACCGAATCCTGGCGCTTCAGGGTCGCCTGCGCCCGGGCGATCGTCGCGTCGTCGAGGCGGGAGATTAGGCTCTCGGCGGCGTCCCACGCGGCGGCCTCGGTCTCGCGCACGATGACGTGCAGGCGGATGCCGAACGAGAAGGTCTTGCCCTTCGTCGCGGCGGCGTTCCGGGCCGCCGCGAGTTTCTCGGCCACCAGGGCCGGCGGCTCGCCCCAGGTGAGGTAGACGTCGCAATGCTCGGCCGCGACCGCGATGCCCGCCTCCGACGAGCCGCCGAAATACAGCGGCGGGTAGGGCCGCTGCACCGGCGGGAAGATCACCCGGCCGTCCTCGACCCGCAGGTGGCGGCCCTCGTAGGTCACGGTCTCGCCCGAGAGCAGGTTGCGCCAGATGTGCAGGAACTCGTCCGTCACCGCGTAGCGCTCGTCGTGGGACAGGAACACGCCGTCGCCGCGCAGCTCCACCGGGTCGCCGCCGGTGACGACGTTGATGAGCAGCCGCCCGTCCGAGATCCGGTCGAGGGTCGCGGCCATGCGGGCGGCGGCCGCCGGCTCCTGCAGGCCCGGCCGCACGGCCACGAGGAAGCGCAGGCGGCGGGTCAGCGGGGCGAGCGCCGAGGCGACGACCCAGGAATCCTCGCACGAGCGCCCGGTCGGCAGCAGCACGCCGAAATAGCCGAGCTCGTCGGCGGCCTGGGCGATCTGGCGCAGGTAGGGCAGGCTCACCGCCCGCGCGCCCTCCTGGGCGCCGAGGTAGCGGCCGTCGCCGTGGGTGGGCAGGAACCAGAGGACGTCGGTCTGTCCGGACATGAAGGGGGGTCTCCCGAAGGATGGGCGCGGCGGCGCGTTCAGGCGGCCTGCGGCGCGCGGCCGAGCAGGTGGTCGAGGATGCGGCCTTCGAGGGCGGCCAGGGCGGCATCGCCCCGGCGGCGCGGGCGCGCCACCGGCACCGGCAGGTCGAGCGCGATGCGGCCGTCCTCGACCACGAGGATCCGGTCGGCGAGCGCCACCGCCTCGGCGACGTCGTGGGTGACGAGGAGGGCGGTGAAGCCCTGGTCGCGCCACAGCCCCTCGATCATGTCCTGCATCTCGATGCGGGTGAGGGCGTCGAGGGCGCCGAGCGGCTCGTCGAGGGCGAGCAGCCCCGGGCCGCTGACCAGGGCGCGGGCGAGGGCGACCCGCTGGCGCTGGCCGCCCGACAGGGTCGCGGGCCACGCCCCCGCCTTGTCGGCGAGGCCGACCGCCGCCAGCGCCGCCCCGGCGCGCGCACGACGCTCCGCCCGCGCCACGTCGGGGCCGAGGCCGACCGCGACGTTGTCGACGACGCTGGCCCAGGGCAGCAGGCGCGGCTCCTGGAACATGATGCGGCGCGGACCCGCGCCGTCGACCGCGGCCGTCCCGGTCGTCGGCGCCTCGAGCCCGAGGATCAGCCGCAGCAGGGTGCTCTTGCCGCAGCCCGAGCGCCCGACCACCGCCACGAACTCGCCGGCCCGGATGTCGAGGTCGAGCGCGTCGAGGACCGGACGGCCGCCGAACGCCTTGCCGAGGCCGCGCAGGGCGACCGACAGACCGGCGCGACCGGGCGACGGAGGCGGGCGCAGCGGGCGGGACGAGGCGCGCGCGGCCGCCTTGCGCCGCAGTGACGGGGCGGGAGCGTCGTGGCGGCGCAGGGCGAAGGCGATCATCGGCGGGGGTCTCGCGGGGGCGGGCAGGGCGGGTCAGGCGTAGGCCGGGTTCCAGGCGAGGCAGCGCCGCTCCAGGCTCCGGGTCAGGGCGTCGGCGGCCTTGCCGAGCAGGGCGTAGATCGCGATGGCCAGCACGACCACGTCGACGAGCATGAACTCGCGCGCCTGCATCGCCATGTAGCCGAGCCCGGACGAGGCCGAGATCGTCTCGGCGACGATGAGGGTCAGCCACATGATGCCGAGCGCGTAGCGCAGGCCGACGAAGATCGACGGCAGGGCGCCGGGCAGCACGACCCGGTGGAACAGCGTCCAGCGCGACATGCCGTAGACCCGGCCCATCTCGACGAGCTGCGGGTCGACGGAGCGGATGCCGTGATGGGTGTTGGCGTAGATCGGGAAGAACACTCCCAGCGCGACGAGAAACAGCTTCGCCTCCTCGCCGATGCCGAACCACAGGATCACCAGCGGGATCAGCGACAGGTGCGGGACGTTGCGGATCATCTGCACCGTGGTGTTGGTCGCCAGGTCGGCGGTGCGCGACAGGCCGTTGGCGAGGCCGAGCGCGAAGCCGATGCCGCCGCCGACGACGAGCCCGGCCAGCGCGCGCAGGAAGCTGACCCCGAGATTGGTCCACAGCTCGCCGGTGCGGCCGAGGCGCCAGCCGGCCTCGGCGACCTCGGCCGGCGTCGGCATGATCTGGCCCGGGATCAGGCCGGCGGCCCCGGCGGCCTGCCAGACGGCGACCACGCCGAGGGGCAGCAGCCAGGGGGTGAGGCGCGCGAGCGCGCGGGTGCGGGCTTCGGACATGCGCGCCTCACCCGCTCCTGGCCGGCGGTGCCCAGATCGCGTCGGCGACGCGGATCGGCTTCGGAATCAGCCCGAGAGCATGGAAGCGGTCGGCGACCCGCTGCTGCTCGGCGACGACCGCGGGCGTCAGCGGGCCGATGAGGTAGTCGGTGCGGGCCGCCGCGCGCTCGGTGGCGGCGAGCGGCACGCCGGTGGCCGTCGCGACCAGCCCCGCCACCTCGCCGCGGTTGGCCGCGCACCAGCGCGCGACCTCGCCGAGGGTGTCGAGGGCGGCCTGGAGCACCGGGGCATGGGCGGCGGCGAAGCCGCGATGGGCGAGGAAGAAGTTGTTCGGCCGCGCCACGTCGCTGGCGGTGGTGAGCACGCGCACGCCGCTGCCGGCCTCGGCGATGGCGAAGTACGGATCCCAGATCGTCCAGGCGTCGATGCTGCCGCGGGCGAAGGCCGCGGCCGCGTCGGCGGGCGTCAGCGTCACCGGCTCGATGTCGGCGTAGGTCAGCCCGGCCTTCTCCAGCGCCGCGATGGTGAAGTTGTGCGCGCTCGACGCCTTGGCGAAGGCGACGCGCCTGCCCTTCAGGTCGGCGAGCGACCGGATCCCCGAACCCTTCGGCAGCAGGATCGCCGAGTTGGCGCCGGACACCTCCTGCGCCGCCGCGTAGACGAGGGAGCCGCCGGCGGCCTGGGCGAAGATCGGCGGCGCGTCGCCGGTCTGGCCGAAATCGATGCTGCCGAGGCTCAGCGCCTCGAGGAGCGGCGGGCCGAACGAGAACTCGACCCAGGACACCCCGAAGCCGAGCCGGTCGAGGGCGGCCTCGATCCGACCCTGCTGCTTGGCGACCGCGAGGAGGCCGCCCTTCTGGTAGCCGATCCGCAGGCGGCCGGTCCCGGCGGCGCGGGCCGGGGCGGCGGCGAGGACCGCACCGGCGGCGAGGAGCGCGCGGCGCGAGATCATCGGCCGGCCCCGGCGACCGCGCGGGCCTCGGCGGCGGTGGCCGCGAGGCGCCCGGCGAGCAGGGCGGCGAGCTGGTCGGCGGCGTCCTGGAGGCGGCGGCGCACGCCCGGCTCGACGAGGACGCCGTCGCGGAAGTCGGCGTCGGAGGCGTAGACCGCGGTCGGCACCGCGAAGGCGTTGAAGAACCCGAACAGCGGCCGCAGGGAATGCTCGACCACGAGGGCGTGGCGCGGCCCGCCCCCGGTCGCCACCAGGGCGACCGGCTTGCCGGCGAGCGCGTCCGGCTCGATCAGGTCGAACAGGTGCTTGAACAACCCGGTATAGGCGCCCTTGTAGACCGGCGTGCCGACCACGAGGGCGTCGGCCTCCTCGATCGCCTCGACCACGCGCCGGGCCGGCAGCGAGAGCTGTGCGCGGGATTGTGCCGCCCCGAGGCCGGTCCCGGCATCGACGACGTCGAACAGCCGGACCTCGAGCCCGGAGCGCGCGGCCGCTGCGTCGGCGAGCCCCTCGACCAGGGTGCGGGTCTTCGACGGGCGCTGGAGGTTGGCGCTGAAGCCGACGAGGCGCGGACGTGTCATGCGGGTTCCGATCCGGCAGATGAACGGGCGGTCGCACCGGGTTTCTGCAAGTGGAAACCGCGGTGAAATCGATGTCGCCATCGTGCCGCCGGCGGACGCCGCGGTCAATGAAACGGAGTTTTTAAAGAACGTACTGCGCGAGATGATCCTTCTCCGGCGTCCCGCCATGCGGGGGAACATCGTTCCGACACCCCTGACGACACGGGTTTCGGAGCGCGCCCGGCGGGAATGTCCCGCGATCGACGGGTCTGAGCCGCCGCTCGTTCGATTTATCGAACCAGCGGCGGCGGCCGCATCCGGGTTCGGCCAAAGGTCGAAGGCCTGCCGCGGGGATCGATGAACGTTCCTCTGAAACAGGATGCAGGAGAAAAACCTTTTTGATGGTGGCACAACAAGAAAATTCTCTGCCTTTGAACACCCTGTTCGGGACTTTCATGATCCGCATCTCGGCCGCGAGGTGATCCCGCGGGTGCGGGCGCTGGAGGCGGCGCAGCGGGAACGGGCGGCGGCGTAGGCCCGCTCAGAGCGCCCGGGCGGCCGCCAGCACCTCGTCGGCGTGGCCCGGGACCTTGACCTTCGCCCACACCCGGGCGACGCGGCCGTCGCGGTCGAGCAGGACCGTGGTGCGCTCGACCCCCATGTACTTGCGCCCGTACATGCTCTTTTCGGCCCACACGCCGTAGGCGTCGAGCATCGCCTTCGACTCGTCGGAGGCGAGCGGCAGGTCGAGTCCGTACTTGGCGCGGAACTTGTCGTGGCTCCTGATCGGATCGGGCGAGATCCCGATCACCACCGTGTCGGCCTCGTCGAAGGCGGACTTCAGGCCGTTGAACGCCTGCGCCTCGAGGGTGCAGCCGCTGGTGTCGTCCTTCGGGTAGAAGTACAGCACCGCCTTGCGGCCGTTGAGGCCCGCGAGGCTGATCGTCTCGCCGCCGGTGACCGGCAAATCGAAGTCCGGAGCCGGATCGCCTGGATTCAGGGGCATCGTGCCTTCCTTTCGGCCGATTGATGGTGTGCGTCGGATCGTGCGGTCGGCGGGGCGGAAACGTCCCGCGCCGGCGGCGGGCGCCCACGCGCCCCGCCCCGTACAGGGAGAGGCCCGCGACCCTTAAGGAAGGGTCACCGGGTGATCGAGGCGGTAGCGGTCGCCCGCGCAGAGGCGGTGGCCGACGGCGACGAGAGGCATGGATCAGGCCACCCCACCCCGTAGCAGGATCCGTTCCGCCAGGCGCCCCTCGGCGGTCGGCCGCTGCGTGCGCGGCATGCTGGTGCTCAAGTTCGCCGTCGCCCTGCTGCTCGGCGCCGCCGGCGGCCTCGCCTATCTGCGCCTCGCCAGCGGCCCGGTCAGCTTCGCCCGCCTGGAGCCGATGGTCGCCGACGCGATCGCGGCGCGGCTCGGCCCGGGCTGGACGGTCTCGCTGACCGGCAGCGCCATCGAGATCGACCAGGACGGGGCGCTGGCCCTGCGCGCGAGCGGCCTCGACATCCGCAATCCGGAAGGCGCGCTGGTGGTGCGCGCGCCGCTCGCCCTGGTCAGCCTCGACCTGTGGTCGCTGCTCACCCTGTCGGTCCAGCCGCGCTCGGTCGAGTTCCGCGACCTCCAGTTGCGCGCCCTGCTGCACCACGACGGCTCGATCGCCTTCGCGGCGAGCCCGGACCCGGCCGAGGCGACGCCCCGCACCGTGCCGGAGGTCGATGCCGCCCGCGGCACCGTCTCGCCGGTCTCGGCGACGATGGCCTCGATCCTCGGCCTCGTCCTCGATCCGTCCGGCGTCACCGGCGCCCTCGACCGGGCCCGCCTGACCAATGCCCGCCTGACCCTCACCGACGAGGACGGCGCCGAGCGCGCGGTGTTCCAGCGCGTCGACGGCCTGTTCGTGCGCGACGCGACCCGCCCGGCGCGGGTGTTCGAGATGCGCGTCGTCGGCCCGCACGGGCCGTGGCGCTTCGGCGGCGACGTCGAGCAGGCGGCCGATGGCGGCCGGCGCGGCGTGCTGACCCTCGACGACCTGCCGGTGACCGACCTGCTGCTGCTGTCGGGCCAGTCGCGCCTGCCGCTCGCCACCGACCTGCGCGTCTCCGGGCGCGCCACGGTGGCGATGCACGCCGCCCGCCTCGACACGATGTCGCTGGCCCTGCGCACCAGCGAGGGCACCGCGCTCATCGAGGAGAAGGACTTCAACCCGGTCACGATCGAGCAGGTCTCGGTCGATGCGACATGGGACGAGGCGCGCCGGGCGCTCCAGATCGCCGCCCTCGACTATCGCGGCGGCGGCAATGCCGCCCGGCTCCAGGGCGAGTGGGTCGCCGGCCCGCCCGGAAGCGACCCGACCTGGACCGCGACGCTGAGCGGGCGCGACGCGACCCTGCGCGGGACGACGAGCGCCGACCGGCCGGTGCGGATCGCGGCGCTCGCCGCGCGCCTGACCGGCCGCGACGGCGGCGTGCAGATCGACGAGCTGACCCTCAAGGGCGACACCCTGAGCGGGCGGATCTCCGGCACGGTCGGCACCCGCTCGGACGAGGGCGGGCTGACCCTGCGGATCACCGCCGACGGCGCCGAGGGACGCGACGCCCTGCGGCTGTGGCCGGAGAACATCGCCCCGCCGATCCGCGACTACCTCGTCGACAACCTGCGCGGCGGCCACCTCGACAGCCTCGACATCCTCGTCGACATGACGATGGCCGAGTTCACCGCCGCCGCCCGCGGCGACCCGATGCCGGACCGTTCCGTGCGCATCGCCTTCGCGGTCAGCGACGGCGCGCTCCAGGTCTCGCCCGACGCGCCGCCGCTGTCGCGCGGCCGGGTCTCGGGGATCGTCACCGGCCGCAACACGACGATCCGCAACGTCGCGGCCGAGATCCAGGCCGCCGAGAACCGCGTGCTGGCGATCCAGGACGGCTCCTTCGTCATCAAGGACGCGACGCCCCAGAGCACCGTCGCGGTGATCGGGCTGCGCCTCACGGGCGGCGCCGACGCGCTGGCGGCCCTGCTGCAATCGAAGCTCTTCCGCGGCGTGACCGGGACCGACCTCGACCCGGCGGCGATCCGCGGCGCGAGCGACCTGCGCATCGACTTCCCGCTCGACCTCAAGCACCTGCCCGACCTCGCCGACCTTCCGGCGGTGATGTCGGGCACCCTGACCGACCTCGCGGTCGAGCGCGTCGCCGGCAAGGAGCGGATCGAGAACGGGCGCTTCGCGCTCGCCTACGACCGCGGCGCGTTCTCGCTCAAGGGCGAGGCGCGGCTGTCGGGCACCCCGATCGCCGTCGACCTGCACCAGCCCAAGGCCGGCGGCCCCGGCGAGGTCCTGGTCACTGCGACCCTCGACGACGCGGCGCGGACCCGCCGCGGCCTGCCCGCCGCGCCGGCGCTCGCCGGCCCGATCCCGGCCCGGATCGTGGTGCCGTTCGGCCGCCCCGGCAAGCCGGTGGTGCGGATCGAGGCCGACCTGTCGAAGGCGGCGGTCGACGGGCTCGTGCCCGGCTGGACCAAGGCCGCCGGGCGGCCCGGGCGGCTCAGCCTCGGGCTGGTGGACGGCGCCGGCGGGGTCGAGCTGCGCGACATCGCGCTGGAAGCCGGCACCGTTCAGGCCCGCGGCAGCGCCAGCCTGTCGGGGGAGGGCACCCTGGAGCGGGCCGAGTTCTCCAGCCTCAAGCTCTCGGCCGGCGACGACATGCGGGCGCAGATCGAACGGGCCGGCGGCGGCTACCGGGTCAGCGTGAAGGGCGCCAACGCCGATGCGCGGCCGTTCCTGCGCGCCATGAGCGCCCCGCCCCGCAAGGGCGGCAAAGACGCGGCGCCGAAGGAGGTCGAGGCCGATCTCAGCTTCGCGATCCTCACCGGCTTCAACGACGAGGCCCTGACCAATGCGAGCCTCAAGCTGTCGCTGCGCGGCGACGACCTGCGGCAGGCGCGGATCCAGGGCCGGCTGCGCTCGGCCGGGGTCACGGTCGACGTCGCCCGCGGCGACCGCAGCACCCCGCCGCTGCTGACCGCGACCACCAACGACGCCGGCGGAGCATTGCGCTTCCTCGACATCTACAAGCGGATGCAGGGCGGCCGGCTCGAACTGCAGATGACGATGAACGACGGCCCGCAGAGCGGCGCGGTTCAGATCCGCACCTTCACCCTGCGCAACGAGCCGGCCCTCAACCGGATCATGGCCCAGGGCGACGCGCCGGAGGACCGGACCGGCTCGGGCAGCCGCGGCGGCCCGGAGAACGACGTCGGCTTCGACCGCTTCCTCGCCAACTTCACCCGCACCGGCACCCGGATCGATTTCTCCGACGCGGCGATCTCCGGCCCGGCGATGGGCTTCACCCTCGGCGGCTGGCTCGATACCGGCCGCGACCGGGCCGACGTCGCCGGCACCTTCGTGCCGCTCTACGGGCTCAACAACGTGGTCGCCCAGGTGCCGCTGTTCGGGCCGCTCCTCGGCGGCGGCCACAACGAGGGGTTGTTCGCGATCAACTTCCGGGTCGCGGGGGCGCTCAGCGCGCCGAGCATCAGCGTCAACCCGCTCTCGGCCATCGCCCCGGGCTTCCTGCGCAAGCTGTTCGGCGCCGGTGAGCCGGACGGACGCCCGCCGCAATCGCGCCCCGTGCAATAGCCCGCGGACGACCGGAGGTCGACCCGGGATCGACGGGCTTTCGGGCCGGGCATGACGGCTGCCCGCCGCACCGGCCTCGCCGGCGTCCGGCGCCGAGCTATGTTTCCGTCCACCGCAGAGGAGGGTGTTCCCGTGGTGTTTCCCGCGACGACGGCCGTCTACGCCGCCCTGTTGACCCTGGTGTTCCTGGCCCTGTCGGGCTGGGTGATGGCGCGCCGCCTGTCGGCCAACGTCCTGCACGGCACCGGCGGCGACGACGTGCTGCTCGTGCGGATGCGCTCGCAGGCCAACTTCGCCGAGTACGTTCCGCTCGCCCTGCTGCTGGTCGGCCTGCTGGAGGCGCACGGCGCCGCCCGCGGGCTGATCCAGGGCCTGCTCGCCCTCCTGCTGGTGGCGCGGGTGCTGCACCCGGTCGGAATGGTCGCGGCGAAGAACTCGGCGCAGCAATTCGCCTGCCGCGGCGGCGGCATCCTGGTGACGATGCTGGTGATGGCGGTCGCCGCGGTGGCGCTGCTGCTGCGGCTGGTGTGATACTGATCCCCAGCCCGCGCGGCGCGTGAGCGGGGTCGATCTCCGCATCGCCTCGGCGGTTGCACGGCGATCGCCACGATCCCGCAGGGACCGCGGGGCGATCGTCCGGATCGCGCACGATCCGACAAGGGGAGCCGACGATGTCCGAACTGAAGAGACTGGCCGCCGAACTCGCCGCGCGTCTCAGGCAGCGTGGGGAGACGATCGCGGTCTCGGAATCGTCGGCCGGCGGGTTGGTCTCGGCCGCCCTGCTGGCCGAGGCCGGTGCGTCGGCCTACTTCATGGGCGGTGCCGTGGTCTACACGGCGGCGGCCCGGGACGGATTGCTGGGGATCACGCCTGCGGCCATGGACGGCCTGCGGTCCGCGTCGGAGCCCTATGCGCAGCTCCTCGCGAGCACGACGAGGCAGCGGCTCGGGTCGACATGGGGGCTGGCCGAGACGGGCGCTGCCGGCCCGTCGGGGAACCGCTACGGCGACCCGGCCGGGCACATGTGCTGTGCCGTCAGCGGGCCCCGGGACCTCGTCAGGACCGTGGAGACCGGCTCGGCCGACAGGGCCGCGAACATGGAGACCTTCGCCGCGACCGCGCTGGCGCTGGTCCTCGAAGCGGTGAGCGGGGCGGAACCGGCCTGATCGACACCGCGAGGCCCCCGGACATCCCGCGCGGCGCACCCGCCATGCCCGGCCTGCGGCAGGCCGCGTCCCGCCTGGGCGCCCCGCCGGCTACTTCGTGGTGGCGACGGTGACGCCGTTCCACCCCTCCGGCGGCGGCTCGCGCCGGAAGGCCTCGGCGCGTTCCGCGTAGAGCGCGTAGAGGCCGTCGATCCGCAGCCCCACCGCCAGCGCGCGGCAGGCCTGCGCGGCCGCCTCGGTCTCGTCCCAGTGCCGGGCCCGGTAGGCCGCGATCATCCCGGCGTGCCGGGCTGCGAGCTGCCCGAACCGCTCGGACCGCCGGAACGCCTCGTCGCCGACGAGGGTGAAGAGGGCGACGGGCTCGGTCTTGCCCTTTACCTGGAGCAGGTCGATCTCGAGCACCGGGAAGCGGTCGCGGATCGCCTGCGCGGTCGGTTCGCCCAGGACGATCTTCACCCCGTAGAACTTCGACTGCCCTTCGAGCCGCGAGGCGACGTTCACGGGGTCGCCCAGGACCGAGTAGTCGAAGCGCAGGTCGGAGCCCATGTTGCCGACCACGCAGTCTCCGGTGTTGATGCCGATGCCGACGTCGAGCGGCAGGACCGGGTGCCCGCCCGATTCCGCCTCGGTCCGGCGGGCGGCGTTCAGGGCGTCCATCCGCGCCAGCATGTCGAGGGCGGCCGCCGCCGCGTGGGCCTCGTGCTCGGCGTTGGGCAGCGGCGCGTTCCAGAACGCCATGATCGCGTCGCCCATGTACTTGTCGATCGTCCCCTTGCGGTCGAGGATGGCGTTGGTCAGCGGCGTCAGGAAGCGGTTCATCAGGGCGGTCAGCCCGGCCGGATCGGTCTTGTAGAACTCCGCGATCGTGGTGAAGCCGCGCACGTCCGAGAACATGATCGTCAGGCGCTGCTCCACGCCGCCGAGGCGCAGCGGCTCGGGCGAGAGGGCGAGCTGCTCGACGAGGTCCGGCGAGAGATAGCGGCCGAAGGCGAGGCGGATGCGCCGGCGCCCGGCCTGCTCGCGGAAGTAGTTGGTGAAGACGAGGGTGAGATAGACCAGCGAGGTCGCCAGCAGCGGGTAGGTGGCATCGAACAGGATGCCGTGCCCCGAGAACAGGTGCCAGGACGCGACGACGAACAGCGCCGCCACGACGGCGCCGAACAGCAGCAGGCCGAGGGCGCCGAGGATCGGCGCGACCAGGATGATGGCGAGCGACGCCGCCGCCGTCGCGCCGACCGCGATCAGGACCGCCTCGTTCGGCACCGTGAGGGTGGTGCCGGTCAGGAGGTTCTCCAGGAGCTGCGCGTGGACCTCGACGCCCGGCATCGCGCGGTCGAGGGGCGTGGTGCGGTTGTCGAGCAGGCCGACCGACGAGGTGCCGACGAGGACGATCCGGTCGCGGAACCGCCCCGGCGGCACCGTCCCGTTCAGGACGTCCCGGGCCGACACGTAGAGCCCCGGATCGTGCGGGCCGAAGCGCACCCAGATCTGGCCCCGCGGATCGGTCGGCACGGTGAGGTCGGGCAGGCGCAGCGACACGACGCCGGCCTCGTCGGTGCGGATCAGCAGGGTGTCGGCCCCGGTCGCCACCCGCAGGATGTCGAGCGCCAGGGTCGGCACGACGGTGCCGCCCGCCCGCAGCACCAGCGGCACCCGCCGCACCACGCCGTCCCGCTCCGGGCTGATCGTGAAGACGCCCCGCCCCGCGGCGGCGCGCTCCAGCACCGGCAGGTTGCGCACGAGGCCGGGAAAGGCGACGAGCGCCGTCTCGGGGTCGGGATGCGTTCCCACCACCGCGGTGCCGGTCTGCGGCGGCGGCCCGTCCCCCGTCCAGGCGACCGGCGTGGTCGTGGCGGTCTGCCCCAGCACGACGGGCATCCGCCCGATCGCCGCGGCGAAGACCGCGTCGCTGTCGGGCTGTGCCCGAAGGTCGGCGCGCGCCGCCTCGCTCAGGTTCGGCACGGTCCGGGCCAGGAGCGGCGGCGACAGCCGGTCGGGCTCGGAGAACACGATGTCGAAGGCGACGAGCGCCGCCCCGGCCTCCTGGAGCGCCCGGCAGATCGCGGCGAGCCGCGTGCGCGTCCACGGCCACTGGCCGAACTCCCCGAGGCTCGCCTCGTCGACGTCGACGATGGCCACCGGGCGCTCGGCCGGCGGCACCCGGGGGGCGAGCGCCTGCATCGCGTCGAAGGTCCGCAGGCGCAGGGCCTCGACCGCGGGAGGATCGGTGATCCGCACGAGCAGCAGCAGCACGAGCAGGCCGCCGGCCAGCAGCCGTCCCGGCCCGACGCGGCGGCCGATCCGGCCGATCCGGCGAAGGACGCCCCGGCCGGAGAACCGCCCGGGATCGGTGCCGCCGCTGGCCGCGAGAGGCGTCAGAACGCGTAGCGCACCGAGGCGCCGCCATGGATGGTGTCGCCGACCGGCCGCGGCCCGAGCGTGCCGAGGATGAACGCGTCGAGGGCGAGGTTGCGCTGCAAGCGGTAGCTGACCCGCGCGCCGTATTCCGCCCAGGTGAGATCCTTGATCGGGGTGGTGAACGGCATGCCGGCCACCGTGCCGCGAAGGCCGCTCCTGAGGTCGAAGCCGTGGGCGACGCCGAGGTTGATCTGCGTCTCGATCGCGCTGCCGAACAGGTGCGTGTACTGCCCGCCGAGCTTCGCGATGTTGATGACGTCGGTGCCGCCGGTGCTCGCCAGGGCGTAGGGGTTGGGGGCGAGCAAACCCTCGTTGTAGGCGCCGGCGAATTGCCAGCCGCGGCTGTACTCGACGGCCGCCGCGATCTCGTCCTGCGGCGACAGCCGGGCGACGGTGCCGACCCGGGCGAAGACCGAGGCGCCGGTGCTCGCGATCTGCCCGGTGCCCTGGCCGGTCATGGTGCCGAAGCTGTAGATCCGGCTGTAGGTCGATCTCTGGCTCGGCGCGAACAGGCCGCCGACATCCACGAACGGCCGCGCCGCGCCGAATCCGGCCGGATCGTAGCGCAGCAGGCCGGCGAAGATCGGCGCGCCGGACACCCGGACGCGGCCGCTGTCGTAGCCGGTATAGGCGAAGCCGCCGATGGCGATCAGCTCCTCGGTCAGGGCCTTCCGCCCCTGCGCGCCGACGCTGTAGGACCCGGCCATGCCGAAGCCGCTGAAGCAGTCGCCGCAACTGATCTGCTGGTTGAAGCCGGTCAGCACGCTGCCGAGGACGCGCTGGGTGACGAAGGCGCCGATGCGGTCGCGCGCCAGTCCCTGCGCCGCGGCGATCGCGCTCGTCAGGTCCGGTCCCGGCGGCGTCGGGCCGTCGGGCGCCGACTCGCCGAACTGGAGGAAGGCGGTGTTGGCGTCGTAGCCGACCGTCGGCTGGAGGCCGCGCACCGGCGCGGTGAAGGTGACGGTGCTGAACTGCCCGGTGAGCCCCGCGCCCGCCACCAGGATCGGCAGCCGCACCGGCGTCGAGTAGGTGAGGGCCGATGGGGTGATCTGCAGGATGCCCCCGGAGGCGATCGCCGCCGTGGAGGCGGTGACGAGCTGGCTCGCCGCCGTCAGCGACAGCGTCGTCGCCAGCGTCGCGCCGCCCTGGAGCACCACCGGCCCCTCGGCGGTCAGGGTGCCGGTGGGGTTGGCGGCGTTGCCGGGCGCCACGAAGCCGCCCGACTGAACCGCGACCGCACCGGTCCGCCCGGTTCCGGTGAGGCCCGCACCCGGCCCGACCGTCAGGATCGACGAGCCGGTGAACGCCCCGTCGACCTGGAGGATGCCGGCCGCGACCGCGGTGGCGCCGGTATGGGTTCCGCTGCCGGTCACCACCAGGGTGCCGAGGCCGGCCTTCTCCAGCGCGCCCGCTCCGGAGATCGGACCCGACAGCGCGACCGTGCCCGGACCGGAATCGATCGTCGCGGCGGCGGGGCCGGTGAGACGGAGGGCGTTCGCGACCGTGTAGCCGCTGCCGAGGAAGGCGAGGCGGGTGCCGGCGTCGAGGGCGATCGTCCCGGTTCCCGCGGCGCCCGGGCGGCCGAGCGCCAGGACGCCGCCCGCGACCCGGGTTCCGCCGCTGTAGGTGTTGTCCCCCACCAGCGTCAGGGTTCCGGCCCCGACCTTGGCCATGGACAGGGCGCCGCCGCCCGCCCCGTCCTGCAGGACGCTGCCGCTGCTGCCGGCACCCAGCGTCAGCGTCGCCGCCGTGCCGGAGGCGTTCTGGATCACCCCGCCCTCGCCGGTCAGGGTGCCGATGCCGAGGCCGTTGCCCGCGAGGCTCACGGTGCCGGCGTTGCTCAGGGCGGTGAGGTCGGCCAGCGGCCCCGACAGCGTGAAGCTCGCTCCAGTCAGGTTCGTCACCGGCCCGGCGATGCGGCCCTGGGCGGTCACCGTGGCGCCGTTCGTCAGCGCGCCGTCGAGGAGGCTGCCGGAACCGAGCATGAGGCTGCCGCCGGTGATCGTCGCCGCGCCGAGGAGCGTGCCGGTGCTGGTCACGGTGCCGGCGGTGCTGGTGAGGGCGCCGGCGGTGCCGCGGTTGACGAAGGTGCCGCTGTTGACGACGGGCCCCGCGATGGTGCCGTCGTTGGTGGCGGTGCCGGCATTGGTCAGGCCGCCGGCGACCGTTCCGGCGTTGGAGAAGATGCCGGGGACCAGCGTCGTGACCGACGAGGCCAGCGATCCGCCGGTCGCGAGCGCCAGCGTGCCGGCCGCGATCGTCGTCGCACCGGTATAGGTGCCGATGCCGGAGAGCGTCAGCGTGCCGTCGCCGAGCTTGCGCAGGCCGATCCCGGCATTTTGCCCGGTCAGTGCGGTGGCGATGGTCGCCGACACGCCCGTATCGACGGTGACGAAGCTCTGGCTCAGGGTCGTGAACGGATCGCCGGTGAGGGTGAGCGTGCCGCTGCCGTCGAGCCGGTAGCCGTCGACCGTGAACTGCAAGCCCTGGACGGCCTGGGCCCCGGCCACCGTCACCGTGCCGGCGCTGCCGCCGAACAGGCCGACGCCGGAGCGCCAGAGGTCGTTGATCTGCCCGCCCGGCAGGCGCGTCCAGTTGGTGCCGCCCGCGCTCCAGGTGCCGGTGCCGCCCTGGCCGCCGGCCGCGGCGCCGGTGGTGTCGGTGCCGTCCCAGAACTGCACCGACTGGTTGCCGTTGGTGAGCAGCGCGTTCACCTGGTTCGGGATATTGGTGTAGACGAGCGCCGCCGTGCCGGGGCCCGGCGTCGTGATGGCGTCGAAGGCGCCCGAGACCGTGCCGCCGACGTTGAACAATCGGTAGGCGCCCGAGACCGGCGGGACCGTGGCCGCGTTCGCCGAGACGAGGCCGAGCGTGCCGCCGAGCCGGAGGTCGCCGCTGACGACGATGAGGTCGTTGCTCGTGCCGCCGACGATGCCGGGGCTGCCGAACTCGAACAGCGAGGTCGAGCCCGGAGCGAGGGTGTAGTTGCCCGCGACCGTCAGCGTGCCCGGCGAGTTGCCGGCCGAGACGGTGCCGCCGTTGACCGCGACCGAGCCCGCGATGGTGCCGGACCCCAGCAGAGTGCCGCCGGCCCCGACGGTGACGACCGCGCGGTTGCCGGCGGTGTCGCCGAAGGTGCCGTTGATCGCGAGGGTGCCGGCGGTCACGGTGGCGGTGCCGGTGAACTGGGCCCCCGGGCCGTTGCTGCCGGTGAGCGCCGTCAGGCCCGGGCCCGACTGGTTCAGGGTGCCCGAGCCCGAAATGATGCCGGCGATCTCCACCCGGTCCGAGCGGTCGAGCGTCAGGGTGCCGTTGGCCAGGACGTTGCCGGCGATCGCGCCGGTGGTGCCGCCGTCCCCGAGTTGCAGGGTGGCGCCCGCATTCACCGTGGTGCCCCCGCCGTAGCTGCCGGTTCCGGTCAGGACGACGCGGCCGGTGCCGCCCACGGTGAGCCCGCCGGAGCCGGCGACGATGCCGGTGAGGGTGAGGCTGCCGCCGGCCTCGGGCGCCAGCGTGCCTCCCGCCGCGCCGAGCGTCAGCGTGCGCCCGGTGGTGAAGGTCGCGCCAGTGGCGAGGGTGCCGCCGCCGAAGCTCAAGGCTCCCGTCGCCGCGCCGAGGCTGGCGTCGCTGGCGGCGAGGAGCGTGCCGCCGTTGAACGCGGTGCCGCCCGAATAGGTGTTGGCGCCGGTCAGGGTCAGGGTTCCGGCTCCGACCTTGGCCACGGATAGGGCGCCGCCGCCCGCCCCGTCCTGCAGGACGCTCCCGCCGCTGCTGCCGGAGCCCAGCGTCAGCGTCGCCGCCGTGCCGGAGGCGTTCTGGATCACCCCGCCCTCGCCGGTCAGGGTGCCGACGGCAAGCCCGTTGCCCGCGAGGCTCACGGTGCCGGCGTTGCTTAAGGCGGTGAGGTCGGCCAGCGGCCCCGACAGCGTGAAGTTCGCTCCAGTCAGGTTCGTCACCGGGCCGGCGATGCGACCCTGGGCCGTCACCGTGGCGCCGTTCGTCAGCGCGCCGTCGAGGAGGCTGCCGGAACCGAGCACGAGGCTGCCGCCGGTGATCGTCGCCGCGCCGGTGAACGTGCCGGTGTTGGTCACGCTGCCGGCGGTGCTGGTGAGGGCGCCGGCGGTGCCGCGGTTGACGAAGGTGCCGCTGTTGACGACGGGCCCCGCGATGGTGCCGTCGTTGGTGGCGGTGCCGGCATTGGTCAGGCCGCCGGCGACCGTTCCGGCGTTGGAGAAGATGCCGGGGACCAGCGTCGTGACCGACGAGGCCAGCGATCCGCCGGTCGCGAGCGCCAGCGTGCCGGCCGCGATCGTCGTCGCACCGGTATAGCTGCTGGCGCCGGTCAGGGTCTGGCTGCCGCCGGCGAGCGTCAGGCCGCCGGTGCCGGTGATGGGGCCGGAGAACCTGCCGGAGGCGTCCGTCAGGGTCAGGCGGTTGGCGCCGAGCGCCACGGTGCCGGTCCCGCCCGCGGCGTCGTCGGCGAGGCTGCGGATGGCGAGGCCGCCATCGGTGAGGCCGGCGATGTCGAAGGTGGCGCCGCCGGCCAGGGTGAGGCCGCTCGACGCGGCGAGGGTGCCCGAGCCGGCGAGCGCCAGCGTGCCGGCGGCGATCGTCGTCGCGCCGCTGTAGGTGTTGGCGCCTGTCAGCGTCAGGGGTCCGGCCCCGACCTTGGCCACCGACAGGGCGCCGCCGCCCACGCCGTCCTGCAGCACGCTCCCGCTGCTGCCGGCTCCCAGCGTCAGCGTCGCCGCCGTGCCGGAGGCGTTCTGGATCACCCCGCCCTCGCCGGTCAGGGTGCCGATGCCGAGGCCGTTGCCCGCGAGGCTCACGGTGCCGGCGTTGCTCAGGGCGGTGAGGTCGGCCAGCGGCCCCGACAGCGTGAAGCTCGCCCCGGCGAGGTTCGTCACCGGGCCGGCGATGCGACCCTGGGCCGTCACCGTGGCGCCGTTCGTCAGCGCGCCGTCGAGGAGGCTGCCGGAACCGAGCACGAGGCTGCCGCCGGTGATCGTCGCCGCGCCGGTGAACGTGCCGGTGCTGGTCACGCTGCCGGCGGTGCTGGTGAGCGCGCCGGCGGTGCCGCGGTTGACGAAGGTGCCGCTGTTGACGACGGGCCCCGCGATGGTGCCGTCGTTGGTCGCGGAACTGGCATTGGTGAGGCTGCCGGCGACCGTTCCGGCGTTGGAGAAGCGGCCGCCGACCAGCGTCGTGACCGACGAGGCCAGCGAGCCGCCGGCCGCCAGCGTCAGCGTGCCGAAATCGACCGTCGTCTCGCCGGTATAGGTGTTGGCCCCCGACAGCGTCAGGCGGCCGCCCCCCGTCACCGTCAGCCCGCCCGTGCCGACGAAGGGCCCGCCCGCGGTCATCGGCGAGCGGGAACGCGTGTCGATCGTCCCGCCGGCCGCCCCCAGGGTGACGGTGCGATTGGTCGAGAGGGGGGCGGTGATCTGGAGCGTACCGCCGTCCAGCAGGATCCCGCCCGACGACGCGCCGAGGCTGCCATCCGCCCCGATCGCGAGCGTCCCGCCGAGCACTTGCCAGGGGGTCGCCGCCGCGGTCGTTCCGGTGAGGGTCCAGACCCCGGCATCGACCTTCTGGAACACGCCGAAATTCTGGTATTGCGTCCCGATCGCGGCGGCGGAGAAGTTGCCGTCTCTCGCGCCGCTGAGGACGAGGCGGTCGTTGGCGCTGAAGGCGGCGACCGTCCCGTCGATCTGCGAGGTGCCGGTCAGCGTGAGGCTGTTGAGCCCGCCGGTGAAGCTGATGGCGCGACCGGTCCCCGGGCCGGCCGGGCCGGTGGCGCCGTCCCCGACGGCGATGGTGCCGGAATTGACGATGGCGAGATCGGCGCCGACGATGGCCGTCCCACCCGGGCCCGAACCCGCGGCGCCGGTGCTGCCGCGCTGAAACCCGCCGCCGCCGCTGATCGTCCCGGCATTGATGAGGGTGCCGCCGGAGGGCGCGAACACGCCGATCCCGCCGGCGCCGCCGGCGGTCGTGCTCGCCCCTCCGTTGCCGCCCGAGATGCTGGCCAACGGTGCGTTGGTGAGGCGGGTCGTCCCGTCCAGCACGAGACCGGTGCCGCCGGTGCCGCCGCTGCCGGCAACGCCCGACGGACCGGACGCCCCCGACGCGCCGGCCGCGCCGAAGGCCCCACCCGCGCCGCCGACGCCGCCGACGATGAGCCGGGAATTGGTGAAGTCGGGGGCGGCGACCTGCGCCCCGATGCCGCCCGCGCCGCCCTGGCCGCCGTTCCCGCTCCGGCTGAGCGTGCCGAAGCCCGACAGGCCGCCGTCGCCGCCCTGTCCGCCGCTGCCGCCCCGAACGGTCCCGGCATTGCTCAGGCCGGTCCCGCCGCCGATCCGCAGACCCGTCCCGCCGGTGCCGCCAGTCCCGCCCGCGCCGCCGGAGGCCTCGGGCGGGCCGTCGAAACCGCTCTCGCCGCCGCCGTTGGCGGCGCCGCCCGTCCCGCCGGTGCCGCCCGCACCACCGGACAGCGTGCCGGTATTGCGGAAGCTCGCCACGCCGGCGACGTCCACGCCGGCCCCGCCCCGGCCGCCGGCCCCGCCGGTCCCCCCGGTTCCGCCGGTGGCGACCGTCGCCCCCGAGGGGCCTGTGATCTCGACGAAGCCGGGGACACCGACCGCACCGGCACCGCCGGTCCCGCCCCGGATGGTGCCGGCATTGGCCACGCTCGCGCCGGTCGCCCCGGACAGCCCGGCGCCGCCGTCGCCGGACGCACCCGGGGTCGTGCGCGGAGCCTGGCGGAAGAAGCCGAGCGTCCCGCCGACGCCGCCGGCCCCGCCGGTGACCGTGCTGGCCGCCAGGTTGGTGAAGAGGTTCGTGTTGGACAGGACGACGCCGGCCCCGCCGGAGCCGCCATCCGCCCGCGCCGTGCCGCCGCCGGCTCCGCCGGTGCCGCCCAGGATCGCTCCGGCATTGGTGAAGGTGCCGAACCCGGGGTTGAACAATCCGATGCCGCCGACCCCGCCGCCGCCGGCCGCCTGCCCGTCGCCGCCCGCGCCGCCGGCCCCGCCCTGGATGCGGCCGCCGGACCGGTTGAAGCCCGGCTGCGTGGCGATCCCCCCCTCGCCGCCGGCCCCGCCGCCGCCGCCGCCCTGGAAGCTCTCGGGCCGCGCGGTGTCGTAGTTGATCGCCCGCCCGCCCCGGCCGCCGTCGCCGCCGGTCAGCGTGCCCGCATTGTCGATCGGCAGGGGGGCGTTGGGGTCGTTGCCGCTGGCCCCACCGCCGCCGCCGCCGGCGCCGCTCGTCGAGGAGGCCGGTGCGTCGCCGCCGTCGCCGCCGTTGCGCGACGCGTTCGTGCCGGCGACGCCGCCCGCGCCGCCCGGGCTCTCGACCAGGGGGCCGTCGCCCGTGGGGTAGGTGTAGCCGCGTCCGCCGGCCCCGCCCGCGCCGCTCGGCCCGCCGGCCGGGCCGGCACGCCCTGCAGCAAGAGCGCGAAGACGGCGCTGCCGACGAACACCGTTGTGAGCAGCGCGTCGCGCTTGTGCTGAACCATGCCCCCGGCCCCGTCTCGCGCCCGTGCCTCCGGCGTGCCGGCACGTCGAAATCGTCCGACCCCGCCCTCGTGTTGTTGTCGGCGTGGGTCGAGGTCGTGTCTTAGGCGTTCCCGGGTCTCGCGCCTAGCCGGGACCGTCGTCGGCACGACGATCTCCCAGATGATGTGGCGTCGAGGCACGGGTTGCGCCCGATGACCTCCGGTCTTCGTCAGTCGAATCCGCCGCCGCACGTCGAGGCAGCCGTGCCGGCGCCACGATCATTTGCCGGCATTTCGGTGAGCACAATACTGTGGCGCGGCGACGTCTCGCGCCGTGTCCAACGATCCGATCCGGCACGGGGATGGTCATGGCCCGGTGCGCCCGCGGCGAGACGAGTGCCGCGTGCGCGGGCACCGCGACCGGGCGCGGGCGGATTCCGATCCGCGACAGGAAGACGAGGCGAGGGACCTCTTGCCGATCGTCACCGGCCGTGCTTCGCCGGGCCGAGCGGCGATGTGTCGGGGGAGCGGATCGGTGCCGACCATCGGCCTTTGCATGATCGTCCGGGACGAGGCGCATGTCGTGGAGCGCTGCCTCGACAGCGCCCGGCCCCTCCTCGACGGCGCCGTCGTGGTCGATACCGGGTCGCAGGACGGAACCCCGGAGATCGTGCGGGCCTATTTCGCCCGCCACGGGATTCCCGCCACGGTGACCGGGCAGCCGTGGCGGGACTTCGCCCACAACCGCAGCGCCGCGCTCGCGCTGCTCCGGCAGGATCCGGCGATCGACTACGCGCTGGTGCTCGACGCCGACGACTGGCTCGCCGTCGCGCCGGGCTTCGACCCCGCGGCCTTCAAGGCCGGGCTGGCCGCGGACGTCTACGACCTCGACATCCATCACGGCGGCGCGGTGTACCGCCGGCCGCAGCTCGTCTCGAACCGCCTCGCCTTCCGCTACCGCTCGGTCCTGCACGAATTCCTCGACATCCCGCCTTCCGCGCGGTCGCACGGCGTGGCGACGGGGCTGCACGTCGTCTACGGCGGCGACGGCGCGCGCTCGCGCGACGCCGACAAGTTCGCCCGGGATGCGGCTCTGCTCGAGGCGGCGCTGGCCGGCGAGGACGATCCGTTCCTGCGCGCCCGCTATACCTTCTACCTCGCCCAGAGCCTGCGCGATGCCGGACGCCCCGAGCGGGCGGTCGCGGTCTACCTCGACCGGGCCGGCCTCGGCTTCTGGGACCAGGAGGTGTTCGAGAGCCTGCTCAACGCCGGCAAGCTGATGGCAGGGCAGGGGGCCCCGACGGAGGCGGTGCTGTCGGTGCTCGACCGCGCGAGCGCGACCGTGCCGGAGCGCGTCGAGGCGCTGCACGCCGCGGCCCTGATCTGCCGGCAGCGCGGCGAATGGGCCCGCGGCCTCGCCGCCGCGGGACGCGGGCTCGGGCGCCCGCCGCCGGAGGCGGGGCTGTTCCTCCAGCCCTGGATCCACGCCGTCGGGCTCGTCGACGAGTTCGCGGTCAACGCCTACTGGGCCGGCCGGCCCATGGACTGCCTCGTCGCTTGCGCGATCCTGCTGGCGCGCCGGGACCTCGATCCGCCGACCCGCGAGCGCATCGGCGCCAACCGCGACCATGCCCGAGACCGGCTGCGGGAGCGCGGCTCGCTCTGGACCGCGACGCTGAGGGACGGCGCCCCGCGCATCGCCGTGGTGACGGCCTACGGGCCGGAGGAGGCCGGGACGCTGCGGCGCTGCATCGAGTCGGTGGCGCGGCAGACCGTGGCGGCGGACCATCTCCTGATCGCGACCGGCCCGCCGCAGGAGGGCCTGGACGGGCTCGTCGCCGACCACGTCCGCCTCGGCGGCGAGGGCGGCGGCGAGGGCGGCGGCGAGGGCGGCAGCGAGGGCCGCGCGGCCCTGGCGGCCGGGGGCCTGCTCGCGGCCGCCCGGGGCTACACGGCGATCTGCGTCCTCGATGCCGGGTGCTGGTACGAGCCGGACCACGTCGAGAACTGCCTTCTGGCGGCGTTGCGCGTCGGGTTCGAGGATTGCGGCGTCGTCGCGGCTCCCCGCCGGCTCCGGCGCCCCGACCTGACGGTCATGCCGCTGCCCGACGAGGAGGCGGACGGCTTCGTCGACGCCAGCGGCTACCTCTTCCTTCCGGCGGCCTTCCACCTCCTCGGCCACTGGGCGCTGGTGCCCCCGCCGCTGTCCGAGATCGGCGACCGGGTGTTCCTGCTCGGCGTCAAGGCGAGCGGTCTCGCCCTCGGCCGCAGCCGGTCGGCGAGCGTCAACCGCGTCGCGACCTACGCGGCCTCCTACGAGGCCCTCGGCGAGACGCCGCCCGCCGGCGCCCGGGACCGGCCCGACCACGCCCGCTTCCGGGCCTGGATCGAGGCGCTGCCGCCGGAGGCGATCGCGACCCTCCGGCGTCAGATCGGCGCCGATCCGCGCGATCTCTACCCGAGCGGCCCTCCGGCCGCCGCCGGGGCCCGGTAGCCCTCGGCCGGGGGGAGACTTCGAGGATCGCGCGACTGCCGTCAATTTGCGACACGGCCGGGAAAAGCGCCCGGCCCCGTTGCCGCCGCGGGCGCCGCGTCTACAATCGCGCGACTTCTTCTTCGAGGGACTGGGTCGCGATGAGCCTCGTCAGACGGATCTGTCTCGCCGTGTCGGCCGGCGGGCTCGCGCTCGGCGGAACCGGCGCGGCGGTGGCCCAGCAGATCGGTGCGACGACGCTCGTGCGGAACGACGTCTCGCGCCTGAAGCAGTCCCAGCGCAACAGCCTCGCCGAGGGCGACACGGTGTTCCGGGACGAGGCGGTGCAGACCGGGGCCGACAGCCTCGCCAAGATCGTCTTCCTCGACCAGACCAACCTGTCGATCGGGCCGAACGCGCGCATCGCGCTCAACCAGTACGTCTATTCGGAGGAGCGGCCGGCCGGGAAGGTGGCGCTCAACCTCCTCAAGGGCACCTACCGCTTCGTCACCGGCGACCTCGACAAGAAGGCCTACGAGATCAAGACGCCGGTCGCGACGATCGGCGTCCGGGGAACGGTGTTCGACGTCTGGACCACCGGCACGCGCTCGGTCATCACCCTCGTCGAGGGCGAGATCCGGGTCTGCACCCGCCAGGCGAGCCCGCAGGCCTGCCTCACCCTCGACCAGCCCGGCTCCGTCGTCGTCGTGACCGTCGGCGGCCTCTCCCCGGCCCCGCGGGACACCGCGGCGCGCTTCGGCTTCGACGGCTATTGCGGCGCCAATCCGGGCCTGTGCACGCCGACCCGCTTCTCCGAGGGCGGCGGGGTGCCGACGCCGACCGCCTTCGCCGCCCTGTGCGGGCGCTGACCCCAACGCCGGAGCGCGGCTCCGCGGCCCAAGCAGACGTGCGTTGGCAGGCCAACGCTTCGTCCGCTTAGGTTATTGTTGTGTCGCGGCGTTTTCCGGTAGCAGCCACGTTTGCGAAGCCTGTCTAGAGCACCCCACGATTGCGTTGCAATCGCGAAGCTCTCTAGGTCTTTGATTTTGCCGCATTTTCTTTGACGAACCGGTATCCACTTCGTCGGAAAATGCTCTAGGCCATCCCGAGCGCCTGCATGTAGAGTTCGAGGATCGCCTCCTCCTCCTGGCGCTCGTCGTGGTCGCGCTTGCGCAGGGAGATGATCTTGCGCAGAACCTTGGTGTCGAAGCCGTTGGCCTTGGCCTCGGCATAGACGTCCTTGATGTCGCCGGCGAGGCCGGCCTTCTCTTCCTCGAGGCGCTCGATGCGCTCGATGATGCTCTTGAGCTGGTCCGCCGCGACCGACGAGTTGTCGACCGCGAGCGCGGGAGAGGCAGCCATGGTTCGAATCCCTCCGTCGGCCCGGCGCACCGCGAGGCGCGCCCTCGTCGAGTTTCATAGGCTCTCAACCTTACCGAGAGATTTCCTTCGTCCCGCCCGGTCCCGTCCCGGGGATTCGCCGTCCCGGCGCGGCGCGTTGAGACGCCGATAAGCCCTGCGTGAGCTACCTGACGTCGTCAGCCGCGAGGTGCCCGATGAACCTGTCCGTCGCCTCCCCGGCCGCCGCCGCGGTGACCCGGATCCGCCTGCGCCCGGGTGCCGCGGCGGCGTTCGCGGCGTGGCAGGCGCGCCTCACCCATGCGGTCGCGTCGGCGCCCGGCTTCGTCAGTGTCGAGATCGTGCCGGTCTTCGCCGACGCCCACGAGTGGCACGTCGTCCAGCGGTTCCGCTCGCCCGAGGCGCTGGCGCAGTGGCGCGCCTCGCCCGAGCGCGCCGCCCTCGCCGCCGATCTCGTCTCTCTCCGGGAGGCCGAGGACGAGGACGAGGCGGCGCCCGACTTCCATTCGCTGTCCTGCGTGACCGAGGTCATCACCACCGCGGTCGGTCCCGGCCGCGCCGCCGACTACCGGAGCTGGGCCGAGACCGTCCAGGCCCGGCAGGCGACCTTCCCGGGCTACATGGGCACCCTGGTTCAGGCCCCCCTGGGCCCGGAGCTGAACTACTGGACCACTTTGGTGCGGTTCTCCACGCCCTCGCAGCTCGATGCCTGGATCGTGTCCGAGGAGCGGCACTCCCTGCTGCGGGCGGCCGATCCGGCGATGTCGACCTGGAGCAGCCGCCGCCACGCCGGCCCCTTCGCCGGCTGGTTCGCCGTGAGCCCGGACGCGCCCGCGCCGCCCCCGGCCTGGAAGCAGACCCTCGTGGTGCTCCTCGTCCTGTTTCCGGTGGTGATGCTGGAGATCCGCTTCCTCAGCCCGCTCCTGACCGGGCTGCCCGCCCCGGTCGCGACCCTGATCGGCAACGCGATCAGCGTCGCGCTGGTGTCCTGGCCCCTGGCGCGGATCGCCGGGGCGGCCCTGCGCGGCTGGCTGCACCCGCCGCCGCAGCGCCGGGCTGTCGCCGAGATCGTCGGTGCCGCGGCGGTGGTCGCGGCCTTCGTCGCCGAACTCACCGTCTTCACCCTGTGGACCTGAGACGACGGGCGGGAGCGCCCGCGCCGCACGCCACGACATCCCCCGAGGAGAGCACCATGTCCGACAACCACGAGAAGTTCATGGCGCGGGCGATCGCGCTGTCGGAGAAGACCTCGCTGGTCGACAGCGCCGGCGGCGTGTTCGGCAGCGTGATCGTGCAGGACGGCGAGATCCTGGCCGAGGGCGCCAACCGCGTCGTCGCCGAGAACGACCCGACCTGGCACGGCGAGATCGAGGCGATCCGCAAGGCGTGCAAGGCGCAGGGCAGCTTCAAGCTGCGCGACGCCACCCTCTATACCAGCGCCGAACCGTGCCCGATGTGCATGGCCGCGGCCTATTGGGCCGGCATCAAGACGATCTACTACGCCTCGACCAACGAGGACGCCTACAAGTACGGCGACTTCGACGATTCGATGATCTACGGCGAGCTGAAGAAGCCGTCCGGCGAGCGCTCGATCCCGATGCGCCAGATCATGCGCGCGGAGGCGGTCGAGGTGTGGAAGAAGTACCACGAGAAGGACGACCGCGTTCCGTATTGAGGCGCGCGGCGCCTGAGCGACGCCGATTTTCGCATCGCGAAGCGATTGCGCAGCCATCGCCGAGCGATCAATGGAAAATCGTATGATACGGATTTCGGACGATTCGTTCCGAAATCCGTATCACCAGCCCGCGCGGCGCCTGAGCGGAGTCGAATTCCGCATCGCGAAGCGATCATCCGGATTTCGTATGACGGGCTATCGGCGGCCTGAGCGGCCGTGCGCCCTCAGGGCTGGCAGCCGGCGCGGCGTTCCTCGCGCTGGATCTCCGCGACCTTGGCGCGATCGCGGGCCGAGAGCGGCACGTCGGCGAGCTCGTCGTAGCGGCAGCCGGCATTGCCGAAGGCCTTGATCGCCCGCGGCGTGCGGAAGCAGTAGCCGGCCTCCTTGTAGACCGCGTTGCGCTCGGCCCACAGCTCGTCGCAGGGGAACTGCGCCAGGGCGGGGCCGGCGGCCAGGGTCGCGAGGGCAAGGACAGTCAGGCGCAGCACGGATCGGGTCCTCGGGGTCAGCGCCGCAGCACCGGCGGTGGCTTCACGGCCGCGCCGGAGAAGCGCCCGGTCTCGGCCTCGTCGCCGGCCGTCGACTGGAACCGGGTCGCGACCTCGCCGGCGGGCGTGGCGACGAGGCCCTTCGGCGGCGCGCCCTGCGGCGTGGCGCGGGTCTGGGCGAGGCGCGCCGGACCGGCGGAGGCGGTCTGGGCGACGGCCGCCGCGAACAGCGCGCGCAGATGCGCCTTCGGATCGGTGGAGGACGGTGCCGGGGCCGGTGACGCCGCGACGGCGCGGGGACGCGCCGGCAGCAGCCCCGGCAGGGCCGCCGGATCGGCGGTGGCGACCTGCGTCGCCGGGCCGGACCGCACCTGCGGCAGCGGCGCCGCGACGAGGGCGTGGGCGAGGGCCGCGAACTCGGACGGGCGACGGGGCGGCAGCGGCGCCTTCAGGCCGGCACTGGCCGGGCCCGCCACGGCCGGGGCGGGTGCCTCGGGCACGGCGTCGGCAGGCTCGGCCCGGGCGCCGGTGGTCGTCGGCTCGGGCGGCGGTGCCGCGGCGGGGGCGGCCTCGGGGACGAGGGCGGCGCGGGGATCGGCGGCGTAGGCGAGGGCGGCGCGGCTGCCGGCATCGTCCGGATCGGCGCTGGCGAGCGCCACCGGCCGCGGCCGCGACGGCCGGCCGCGGGCCGCCAGCGCGGTCGGGGCGGGAGCCGGAGCCTGCTGGGTGTTTCCGCCGCCGAACAGCGCCGAGAACAACTGGCGCACGAAGTTCGGGCTGTCCTCCTCCTCGGCGGCGGCGACCTGGGTGATGCCCGCGACGGTGCCGCCCCGCGACAGGATCTCGGCCTTGGCGAGTTCGTAGCCGGGCAGCGGCCGGCCGTCCGCCGGCAGGTGGACGGTGCGGCCGTCCGGAAACAGCCGGGCGAGCTGGTCGCCCGGCATCCGCGGCCACGAGCGCACCGAGCCGACGTCGAGATGCACGAACGGATTGTAGGCGTGCGGATACCAGCCGACGCCGCCGCGCTGCATCTGCATGCCGATCTGGCGGATCTGGTCGACCGAGACGTCGCCGAGATAGAAGTCCATCGCCTTGCCGAGCATGTGCTGGCTGTGCTCGGCGACCGCGCGGGAGCGGCGGCGCAGGGCGGCGTTGGTCTGCGGCGAGCGGTAGGCCGAGACGACGTGGACCGCGTCGCGCGAGCCGGTGGCGCGGTGGGCCTCCCACACCACGTCGAACAGGCGCGGGTCCATCTTGGTCGGCTCGTCGATGCGCCAGTCGCGCAGCAGCCAGTTGAGCTGTTCGAGCACCGCCCGGTCGTAGCGGCCGTCGCGCTTGAACGTGACGGTCAGGCTCTCCTTGGTGTGCTCGTGGAAGATCGAGAGCGTGCGGGTGTCGCCGTTGGCGGCGGCGTCCTGGGTGCCGCGGGCGCCGCCCGCGACCGCGACGGCGGCGAGCGCGAGGACGACGAGGGAGCGGGAGCGGCGATCGCGCGGTGCCTGACGGGAGGACCGGGCCGAAGCCCGACTGGCACGCAGCACTGCTCGCACGATCACGTCCCCCCGTCCGCGCCGCGAACCAGCGCGGCGGCCATGGTGAACGGAAGGTTGCCGAGAACCGTAAACGAACGGTTATCGGATCCGACCGCGGCCTGACGCCGAGGGCTAGACGTTAACCTTGGCGAAATTCGGTCCGATCAGATTTTCGTGAGCGGATCCACAGGAAACCCGCCGGCGACGGACAGCCGGGCGCCGTGAGTGAGGGCCGGGTCGAGGTCGCCGTGCCCGTCCGGCGCCCGGAACACGGCGGCGAAGGGTCCCTCGCCCCGCGCCGCGAGGGCGGCGGCGAGGTCGCCGCCGGCGCCGGCCGGGCTCGCCAGCGTCACGGCGACGCCGGGGCCGAGCGGCAGCGTCGCGGTCCGGGCCGCGGTCCCGGCCACGACCGCCTCGACGACCGGTGCGTCGGCGCCGGCGCCGAGGAGGGCGGCGTAGCGCGCCCGCGCCGCCTCGACGTCGCGCACCGCGACCGTGAGCGCCGCGAGGCCGGTGACGCCGTTGCGGTGCCGGCGCACGTCGCCCTCCTGCACCCGCAGCGCCCGGGGCGTGACGTCGCCGCACAGGAACGGCACGTCCGATCCGGGCGAGCGGGCGATCTTCCAGTCGAGCCGGGCGCCGTCCGGGCGCAGGCGCCCGCCGGAAACCGGGTCGGCGATGTCGAGCCCGCGCGCCTGCGCGGCGGCGGCGACCGCGTCGATGTCGTCGGGCAGGAGCGCGTGGTCGAGGAAGCCTTCGCCGGCGCGGTGATACACGTCCGACCAGCGGTCGCCGGGCTGGGGCCGCCGGAACGAGATCAGTTCGAGGTACGATCCGTCCTCCAGCACGACGAGGACGTTGTGGGTGATGCCGTTGGCGTGCTCGCCGCCGCGGATCACCGTGAAGCCGAGGGCGGCGTAGTCGGCGAAGGCCCGGTCGAGGTCGGCGACCGCGATCACGAGGTGGTCGAGGGACAGGGGCATCCGGAATCTCGTCTCGGTGGGAGCGCGGCCGCGCCTTCGGGGCGTGATCGCCGAGAATCCGCGCCCGGTCGAGCCCGAGGCGCCGTCTTCCGCCTGCGGCGTCCGGGATCCCGGACGCCGGCAACCAAGCCCGGTCGCGAGCGTTGCCCAGCATCATTCCGGTTGGGCGCAACCCATCGCCCGATTCTCCAGCAGGACAGCCGCCATGCCCTCCACCCTCGCCGCCGGGCCGCGCCCGGTCCGCCACATTGACATCTACTCGCCCGAGGATCGCGCCTACTGGTGCGAGCGCCTCGGCGTCACCGACGACGCCCTGCGCCAGACCGTCAAGCTGATCGGGTCGCGCGCCAGCACCGTCGCGGCCCATCTCGGCGTCGCGCTGTGAGATCGGGCCCGGGCGGGGCCCTGCTCCGCCCGGGCCCGCGCGGCGCTCAGCCGAACTGCTCGCGCAGGATGCGCTCGTCCATGCTGTGACCGGGATCGTGCAGCATCACGAGATCGGTGGAGCGGTCGAGGGCGGTCTCGACCCGGGCGACGCGGCGGAACTCGGTGTGGTCGGCCACCGCCGCCACCGGGCGGTATTCCGGATCCTTCACCTCGATGCGGATGCGGGCGTGGTTGGGCAGCAGGACGCTGCCCTGGCGCCGGGGCCGGAACGCCGAGATCGGCGTGAAGGCGAGCAACTGGGCCGAGATCGGCAGGATCGGGCCGCCGACCGAGAAGTTGTAGGCGGTCGAGCCGACCGGCGTCGCCACCAGGGCGCCGTCGGCGATGAGTTCCGGCAGCCGCACTTGCCCGTCGATCGAGATCCTCAGCTTGGCGGTCTGGTGGGTCTGGCGCAGCATGTAGACCTCGTTGACCGCCCGCGCCGTGTGGGTGAGGCCCAGCACGTCGGTGGCGATCATCAGCAGCGGGTGGACGACGCTGCGCTGCGCCGCCTCGAGCCGGTCGAGCAGGCCCTCGACCTCGAACTCGTTCATCATGAACCCGACCGTGCCGCGGTTCATGCCGTAGATCGGCTTGCCGGAGCCCATGAAGCGGTGCAGCGCCTGGAGCATCAGCCCGTCGCCGCCGAGCCCCACCACCACGTCGGCCTCCTCGGGCGAGACGTGGTCGTAGCGGCGCATGAGCAGGTCGGCCGCCTCCCGGGCCTCCGGGCTCGGGCTCGCGATGAAGGCGATCCGGTTGAAGCGCCGCGCCATGGTCGATCCCGTCCGCTGAGGGCGTGTTGACGCCGGGGCCCCGGCCGCCGCCTCTCGCGGGCGGCATCCCGGAGGCCGTGACGAGAGCCATAGCACGGAGCGCCCGCTCCGCGTCTACACGGCCCGCCGAGCGACCGCGCCGCCGGCACCGGCGGAACGCGCCGTCACCCGCGCGCCGCCAGAGCCCGCACGGTCTCGATCAGCACCCGCACCGCGGCGTCCGCGTCGGCCTCGGTGATCGACTCGGCCGGGTTGTGGCTGATCCCGCCGCGGCAGCGCACGAACAGCATCGCCGAGGGGCCGAGCCGCGCCATCGACACCGCATCGTGGGTGGCGCCGGAGGCGAGCGCCGGCGGATCGAACCCGAAGCCCCGGGCGGCACTCTCCAGGGCGGCCCGCAGGCCGGCATCGAGGCCGACCGCCGGGTTGTCCATGAAGGTCTCGCCGGCGAAGCCCACCCCGCGCCGGGCGGCGATCGCCCGGCATTCGGCCTCGATCGCCGCGACGAGGCCGAGGCGGACCGGATCCTCCGGCGCGCGGATGTCGAGGGTGAAGTCGACCTCGCCCGCGATGACGTTGACGGCGTTCGGCCGCACCGTGAGCGAACCGACCGTCGCGACCGCGCTCGCCGCCGCCGCGCCGAGCCGCTCGACGGCGAGCGCCATCTCGGCCGCGGCGGCGAGCGCGTCGCGGCGCGACCCCATCGGCACCGTGCCGGCGTGGTTGGCCTCCCCGGTCACGGTGCAGCGGGCCCGGGTCAGGCCGGCGATCGCCGAGACCACCCCGACCGGCTGGTCGCGCGCCTCGAGCATCGGACCCTGCTCGATATGGACCTCGAGATAGCCGGCGATCTCCGCCGGGCTGCGGGCGAGCGCCGCGATCCCGTCCGGGTCGCCGCCGAAGGCGGTCAGCGCCGCCCGCAGGGTGACGCCCTCGGAATCCGCGCCGTCGAGCCAGTCCGGCCGGTAGGCGCCGGCCCACGCCTTCGAGGTCGAGAGGCTGGTGGGGAAGCGCACGTTCTCCTCGTCGCCGAACGCCACCACTTCGAGGGCGAAGGGGAGGGCGGCCGCCTCCGTCGCCAGAACCTCGGCGGCGACGAGGCCGCAGACGACGCCGAGCGGCCCGTCGTAGCGCCCGGCATCGACCACGCTGTCGATGTGCGAGCCGAGCACGAGCGCCGGCAGGCCGGGCCGCGCGCCCTCGCGCCGGCCGACGACGTTGCCGACCGCGTCGAGGCGGGCCTCCAACCCCGCCGCCCGCATCATGCCGAGCACCGCCTCCGCCGTCGCCCGGTGGCCGGGCGAGAGGTAGAGCCGGGTCAGCCGGCCGGGCTCGTCGGTGTGGCGGGCGAGGTCGTCGATCAGCGCCATCACGCGCCGGCCGAGAGGAGCGGTGTCGGTCATCGGGCGGGGGACTCCGGTGCAGGAGAATCATCGAGTGCGGCCCGGGCCGCCTCCGGCATCGCGTAGGATTCGGCCTCGCCGGGGAAGCGGCCGGCGCGCACGTCCGCGGCCCAGTCCGCGAGGCCGGCCTGGAGCAGGCCGTAGCCGTCGGTGTAGGTGCGGACGAACTTCGCCTTGCGGCCGGGCAGCAGGCCGAGCACGTCGTGCAGCACCAGCACCTGCCCGGAGCAGGCGGGACCGGCGCCGATGCCGATGGTCGGGATCGTCAGCCGCTCGGTGACCCGCGCCGCCAGCTCCGCCGGGATGCCCTCCAGGACCAGCGAGAAGCAGCCGGCCTCCTCCAGCCGCAGGGCGTCGTCGAGGATGCGGCGGGCGCCCTCGGCGGCCCGGCCCTGGACCTTGAACCCGCCCATGGCGTGCAGGCTCTGCGGCGTCAGGCCGAGATGCCCCATCACGGGGATCTCGCACTCGGCGAGCGCCCGCACGGTGGGCGCGCGGGCGGCCCCGCCCTCCAACTTCACCGCCGCGGCGCCGCGCTGGAGGAAGCCGCCGGCGTTGCGGATCGTCTCGGCGAGGTCGAGGTGGTAGCTGAGATAGGGCAGGTCGGCGACGAGCAGCGCCCGCGGCCGGGCCCGGGCCACCGCCTCGACGTGGTGGTTCATCATCGCCATGCTGACCGGCAGCGTGTTGTCGAAGCCGAGGCAGACGTTGCCAACGCTGTCGCCGACCAGGATCGCGTCCACGACCGGATCGACGAGGCGAGCCATCGCGGCGTCGTAGGCGGTCACCATCACGATCCGGCGCCCCTCGGCCTTGAAGCCCTGGAGCATCGGCACGGTGACGGGGGCGGGGCCGGACCGGGCCGGTTCGCTCTGCGGGTGGTGGCTCATGGTTGCCCCTTCGCGGAGTCCTGCGCGATCAGCCCGCGGCCGATCGCCGTGACGACGGTCTCGATCTGGCGACGTAGCACGGCCTCGCTCAGGCTCATCAGCTTCTCGTCCAGGCCGAGGCTGACGAGGCCGTGCGTCGCCGAGAACAGCGAGCGGGCGAGCAGGGCGCGCTCCGCCTCGCCGAGGCGCGGGCACAGGACCTGCACCGGCCCCTCGATGGTGCGGAACAGACGCCCCTGCTCGCGCAGGTACCAGTCCGGCGGGGCGGTCTCCCGGCGGTGCTGGAACAGGGCGCGCCAGCGCGTCGGGTGCTCGCGGGCGAAGCGCAGGTAGGCCACCGCGAGCCGCACCAGATCCTCGATCGCCGCGGAGCGGGCGGCGCGGCCGGACGGGCCGGCCGGGCCGCTCCCGGTGCGCACCTGCGCGATCGTGGCGTCGAACAGCAGCAGCGTGCGCAGGTTCACCGCCAGGATCAGCGCGTCGAGGTCGGGAAACACCGTGTAGATCGTGCCGATGGCGCAGCCGACCGTCTGGGCGAGGTCGCGCGCCTTCAGGCCCGACAGGCCGTCCCGGGCGATGACCGCCTCCGCCGCGTCGACCAGAGCCGTGCGCAGATGCTCCCGCCGTTCCTCAGTCCGCATCGTCGCGCCTCATCGTGAACGTCGTTCAAAAAGTGCTTGAACAGCGTTCATGGCCGTGGGAAGGTGCGCTCGTGAACAACGTTCATGAGGCGCCAAGATGTTCCGGATCGTCGCCACCCTGGCCCGCGGCGCGGCTGCGCAGGCCTGCGAGGACCTCGCCGACCGCCATGCCCTGCCGCTGCTCGACCAGCAGATCCGCGAGGCGGCCGCCGCCCTCGACGGCAGCCGGCGGGCGCTGGCGGCGGCCCTGGTGCAGGAGCGCACCGACGCCGGCCGGCACGCGGCCCTGGCCGCGCGGCTGGCCGACCTCGAGGAGCGGGCGGTGGCCGCGTTGCGGGGGAGCCGCGACGACCTCGCCGGGGAGGCCGCCGAGGCGATCGCCGGGATCGAGGCCGAGATCCGCGACCTGGACGAAGCCCGCGCCGCGTTCGCGCGGGAGGTGGCAGCCCTGCGCCGGACCGTGCGCGAGGGCGCCCGGCAGATCGCCGAACTGGAGCGCGGCCGGCGCATCGCGCAGGCCGCCGAGGCGGCGCGGCGCCTGCGCGACCGGCGCGGGGCGGCGGCGCCCGGCACCGAGGCGGCGCTCGCCGGGGCGCCTGCGCGCCCGCGCCGCCGGCTCCGCCGCGTGACCCGTCCCGCCCGATTCCCGAACCACCCGATGCAAGGATCCGATCCCATGAACCCGCAGACACCGCAGCATACCTCGGCCTGGGTCGCTTTCACCTACGCGTCCTTCCTGGGCTCCGCCGCGATGGTCGGCGCCGGCATCCTGTTCCTGCCGCTCGACCTGTGGATCAAGGCATACCTCGCCATGGGCGTGGTGATGCTGGTCCAGTCCTGCATCACCCTCGTCAAGACCCTGCGCGACGTCCACGAGGGCAGGCGGATGGTCAACCGGATCGAGGACGCCCGCGCCGAACGGCTGCTGATGGAGATCGGCAAGGAGTGATACGGTTTTCGGACATCGTATCCTCAGCCCGCGCGGCGCCCGAGCGAAACCGGTTCGCGATCAATCGGACATCGTACGAGAGGGGTTTCGGAGCGCGTCTCCCGGAACCTGTGCCCCGCCGGCACCGCCGGGCCCCTGCGGGGGTCAGGCCGGCAGCAGCCGCAGCGCGACGCCCCAGGGCTCCGTGACCGACAGGCCCCCGGCCGCGCCCGTCTCGACACCGACCCCGGCCTCCCCGAACCGCCGCCGCGCCGCGTCGAGGGCGTCGGCCGCGAACCGGAACTCGACCGCGGCGAGGCCGGTCCGCGGCCCGTCCGCGGGGCGCGCGCCCTCGCTGTGCCAGATGTTGGCGGCGAGCTGGTGGTGGTAGCCGCCGGAGCCGTAGAAGCTCGCGCCCGGGAACCGGCAGGTGACATCGAAGCCGAGCAGCCCGGCATAGAAGCGGTCGGCCGGCTCCAGGGCGCCGACCCGCAGATGGACGTGTCCGACCGAGGCGCCGGCGGGCAGGCCGCGCCACGGCGCGCCGGCCAGCGCCATCAGGGCGGGCCGGTCGAGGGGCGCGTTGGCCATCGCCACCCCGGTCGGCGTGCGCGGCCACACGGCGTCGGGGCGGTCGGCGTAGATCTCGATGCCGTTGCCCTCGGGGTCGGAGAGGTAGATGGCCTCGCTGACGAGGTGGTCGGCGGCGCCGTCGAGCCGCAGGCCCCGGTCGGCGGCGTGACGCAGCCACGCGCCGAGGTCGATCCGGGACGGCAGCAGGAACGCGGTGTGGAACAGGCCGGCCTCGCGGGGGGCGGACCGCCGGGCGCCGGGATCCGCCCGCAGGGTCAGCAGCACGTTCTCCCCGGTGCCGAGATCGGCGCTCGCGGCGTCGCGATGCAAGAGGTCGAGCCCGATCGCGTCCAGGTAGAAGCCCGCGACCCGGTCGAGATCGCGCACGACGAGCACGACGCGGCCAATCCGATGCGGCGCACGGGCCAGCATGGTCGCATCGTCGGAGGAGACCGTCATGATCGCAGCGCCCCGGTCATTCAGGATCGGCGGTGTCCACCAGCCGAAGCAGAACCAGATTCGAGTGCGAGTGTCACCAAGTCGAAGAAGGTAGTGGCGCTCCCTAGGGGACTCGAACCCCTGTTTTCGCCGTGAGAGGGCGACGTCCTAGACCGCTAGACGAAGGGAGCTTGCCCGGCGACGAGCGGGGGTATAGCGGCGGTGAGATTGGGGCACAAGCCCGAAAACGAGGAGGCCGGCCGATTTTCGGAGCCGGCTGCGGAGCGACGGCGTGACGGTGACGGACGAGGTACGGGGCGGGGCGCTGCCCGAGGGGGCGGATCGGCTCGACAGGGCGCTGGCCCGGCTGTGGCCGGACCTGTCGCGCAGCCGGCTGCAGGCGCTGATCCGCGAGGGCTGCGTGCGGGTCGACGGCGAACCGGTGCGCGATCCGTCGCAGCGGGTCGCCGGGGGTGAGGCGGCCTCGGTCGCGGTGCCGGCGCCGCTGCCGGCGGAGCCGGCCCCCGAGGCGCTGGCGCTCGCCATCGCGTACGAGGACGACGACCTCATCGTCATTGACAAGCCGGCCGGGCTGGTGGTGCATCCGGCGCCCGGGCACGACAGCGGCACGCTGGTCAACGCCCTGGTGGCGCATTGCGGCACGAGCCTGTCGGGGATCGGCGGTGTGCGCCGGCCGGGCATCGTCCACCGCCTCGACAAGGACACCAGCGGGCTGCTGGTGGTGGCCAAGAACGACCTCGCCCATCAGGGCCTGTCGGCGCAGTTCGCCGATCACGGCCGCTCGGGGCCGCTGGAGCGGGATTACGTGGCGCTGGTCTGGGGCGCGCCGGAGCCGCGCAGCGGCACGATCTCGGCGGCGCTGGCCCGCTCGGAGCGCAACCGCGAGAAGATCGCGGTGGTGCGCGAAGAGCGCGGCCGGCACGCGGTGACCCACTACCGCACCGAGGGCGTGCTCGGCGGGGCGGAGGCGGTCGCGCGGATCCGCTGCCGGCTGGAGACCGGCCGGACCCACCAGATCCGGGTCCACCTGTCGCATCGCGGGCACCCGCTGCTCGGCGACGCCACCTACGGCGCGGCGTTCAAGACCAAGGCGGCGCGGCTCGGGCCGGAGGCCCGCGAGGCGCTGGCGCGGCTCGGCCGGCAGGCGCTGCACGCGGCGGTGCTCGGCTTCGCCCATCCGCGCACCGGCGCCGCCCTGCGCTTCGAGAGCCCGCTCCCCGCCGACCTCGCCGGGCTGGTCGCGGCCCTGGGGGCCGAGACCGCGGCGTGACGCATCTCTCGACATGCCCGGCGCGCGATGTGCGGCCGCGCACGTAACCCTGCGACAAAGCCGGCGAATGGTGACGCAAGACCCCGAAGCCGCTTCGCGCGTTGTCGCGGGTCCGTCCGCGTGCCCTACCGGGCCGCGCCGATCCCTGGTAGAAAGGGGGCTCGAACGGTCGGCCGCGTCAGGAGGCCGTTCGTGCCCGCCCGGACCGGGGGGCTTTCAGGAGGTTTGAATGGCTGCTGCACTGCCGGTGCTCGCCAATGAAGGGGGGCTGTCCCGCTATCTCGACGAGATCCGCCGGTTCCCGATGCTGGAACCCACGGAGGAGTACATGCTCGCCAAGAGCTGGCGCGAGCACGGGGACCGGGACGCCGCTCACAGGCTCGTGACCTCTCACCTCCGCCTCGTGGCCAAGATCGCGATGGGGTATCGCGGCTACGGCCTGCCGATCGGCGAGGTGGTGTCGGAGGGCAATGTCGGCCTGATGCAGGCCGTCAAGCGCTTCGACCCCGACAAGGGATTCCGTCTCGCCACCTACGCGATGTGGTGGATCAAGGCGGCGATTCAAGAATACATCCTGCGCTCGTGGTCGCTCGTGAAGATGGGCACGACCGCGAACCAGAAGAAGCTGTTCTTCAACCTGCGCAAGGCCAAGGGCCGGATCTCGGCCCTGGACGAGGGCGACCTGCGCCCCGATCAGGTCGCGCAGATCGCCACCCGCCTCGGCGTGCCCGAGCAGGACGTGGTCGACATGAACCGGCGCCTGTCCGGCGACGCCTCGCTCAACGCGCCCCTGCGCGAGGAGGGCGAGGGCGAGTGGCAGGACTGGCTCGTCGACGACAGCCCGTCGCAGGAGAGCGTGCTCGCCCGCGAGGAGGAGGGGCAGAACCGCCTCGCCGCCCTGCGCGACGCGCTGGGCGTGCTCAACCCGCGCGAGCGCCGCATCTTCGAGGCGCGGCGGCTGGCCGAGGATCCGATCACCCTGGAGGACCTCTCCGGCGAGTTCGGCGTCTCGCGCGAGCGGGTGCGGCAGATCGAGGTCCGCGCCTTCGAGAAGGTGCAGGACGCGGTCAAGCGCAACCTCGCCACCCGCGAGGCGCCCCGGGCCGGCGCCCCGGCCTGAGCCCGGGCCGCGCCCGGCACCGGCCCGGCCTCACGGCCACTGGGCGAAGGCCTCGCGCAGGATGCGTTCGCCGGCCGCGCCCTTCTCGATCGTCAGGATCGCGCGCGCGCCCGAGGCGTAGCGGATCGGCAGGTCCAGCCAGGCCCGGTGCAGCAGCAGGTCGCTGTTGCGCTCGATGTCGGCCCTGAGGTTCGACAGCCCGATCAGGAACACGTTGTCGCGCACCGGGACCGGCAGGCCGGAGACCGGCGAGCCGCGGTTGTTCTCGTCGTCCTTGAACTGCACGAGGCCGATGTCGCGCACCGTGCGGCCCGGGTCCGTCGGGGTAAAGGTCAGTTCGATGATGTGCGAGGCCGGCAGGGTCGCGTCGGTGTTGCGGCGCAGGACCATCGCCAGGGTCAGGCCCGCCTCCGGGATCTCGACGTCGGTCCGCACCACCGTCTGAAGGGTCTGACCCTGGCCCGGATTGACCGCGTCGAGCCGCCAGACCGCGCGGCCGGCGAGCGCCCGCGGGCCGTTGTTCGGGCCGCCGGTCTCCTCGACCAGGCTGGCGCGCTGGGCGACCGGGATGTCGGGGTTGGTGCGCGGCGAGGTCGCGTTCGCGGTGGCCGGCGGCTGCGGCGGACGCTCGCCGCCGCCGACCCGGTCGGCGAACTTCGAGTCGACCTTCTCGGCCGGCGGGCGGGCCTCGCTCTCGTCGAGGCTGGTCTGTAGCGCCGCCGGGTTGTCGCGCAGCGACCACGCGGTGAACGCGATCGCCCCGACCACCAGCGCGAGGACGCCGGCCACGATGGCGTTGCGGATCAGCCGCGACCCGCCGGACCGCGGCGTGACCACCTCGATGCGCGGGCGCTGCCGGGCCGGCGCCGCGTCGTCCGTCGCCGGGGCGTCGCCGGGCTCGGCGGGCGCGTCCTCGGAGGCCGGGCGCGGCCGGACCGGCGAGGGCGGGCGGATCGCCACCGGAGGACCGGGCTCCGGCAGGTCGGCATGCGCCGGCGGCGGGGGTTGGGGCTCGGGCTCCGGCGCCGACGGTACCGCGGCGGCGGGCGTCTCGGCCGGTTCGGGCTCCGGCGCCGGGCCGCGCTCGCGCTCCAGCCGGGCGATCGCGCCATCGAGGGACGTCCGCTCGGCCTCGATGTCGTCCTCCGACAGGGGAGGGTCGAGAGAGCGCAGTTGCCCGATCAGGGCGGCGCGGGCGCGCTCGTAGACCGCCTGCCGCATCTCCGGGGAGCTGTCGGGCAGGGCGTCGAGGGCGCGGGCGAGCAGGGGATAGTAATCGGCCATGGTGTGCGCCTGCCATGTCCCGCCCGGAGGCCGAGGTCAAGCGAGGGCAGGGGTGGCATCGACTCCACCGGCCCCGACGGCCTCTCCCGCGCCGGAAGGGCTTCTGATCGCCGCGGCGCACAGGTGCGGATCCTCGCGGCCTCGCTCACCCGACCCGGAACACGCTGAGCGCGACGTGGTCCGGCGCCCGGGCCCCGGTGGCGACGAACAGGCTCGTCGCCATCCAGGCGAGCCGCGGCGCGGCGGTCTCGAAGCGCGGCGCGGTGCGGAAGTAGATCAGGGCCGGGTCAACCGGCTCGCCGCGGCGGATCCGCGCCAGCGCCTCGGGCGGGCCGAAGCGCAGGCCGCTGTTCTCGACGTAGACCAGCGTCCCGTCCGCGGCCTCGATCACGTAGCGGGCGTGCAGGTGGGTGAGCCCGTCGGCCGCGATGGTCTGGTAGTCGGCCCCGCCGGGCAGCACCCGCCCGGACAGGGCCGGACCCGACACGCTCCCGCCGGTGATCGCGATCACCCGGCGCTGACCGGCCGTGGTGAGCCCGATCTCGCACGGCACCGCGACGTCGATGCGGGCGTCGAAGACGTGCTCCAGCGCCGGCGCCGGCAGCAGCGGCCCGCTCACGGCTTGCGCACCAGCGGGCAGTCGCCGGCCTCCATCGACCGGAAGGCGTCGTCGCCCGGCAGCGTCGCGACGCGCTTCATCACGTCCCACGGGCCGGTCGATTCCTCGGGCCGCTTGACCTGGAACAGCGACACGTCGCGCACCACCCGGCCGTCCGGGCGCAGGCGACCGTTCCGGGTCATGAAGTCGTCGATCGGGAGTTCGCGCATCCTGGCCATCACAGCGCCGGCCTCGTCGGTGCCGGCGGCCTGCACCGCCTTGAGGTAGTGCGTCACCGCCGAGTAGACGCCGGCCTGGTAGCTGTTCGGCATCGCCTTCTGGCGGGCGAAGAACCGCTGGGCGAAGGCGCGGGTGGCGTCGTCCGTGTCCCAGTAGAACGCCTCGGCGAGGTACATCCCGCCCGCGACCTTGAGCCCGAGGGCGTGGACGTCCACCGCCGTCATGTAGAAGCCGGCGAGCTTCTGGCTGCCGCCGAGCACGCCGAACTCGGAGGCCTGCTTGACCGCGTTGATCGCGTCGGCCCCGACGTTGAACAGCGCGATGACGCCGGCGCCGGAACTCTGCGCCTGGAGGATCTGCGACGACAGGTCGGGCGAGAGCAGCGGGTGGAACACTTGGCCCACCACCTTGCCGCCGCCGCCCGTCACCACCGGGGTCACGTCGGCGACGAAGGATTTGCCCAGCGTGATGTCGGCGACGATGTAGTACCAGGACTTGTCGCCGGCCTCGACCATCGGCTTGGCGATGGTGCGGGCGAGCGCGTAGGTGTCGATCACCCACAGCGCCCCTTTCGGCGAGCATTGCGCCCCGGTGATGACCGTCGAGCCCGAGCCGGTGATGAGCGCGAGCCTGCCCTTGTCCCTGGCGAGCGCCTGGACGCCCAGCGCGATCGCCGAGTTGTCGAGGTCGGTGATCATGTCGACGCCGTCGTCGTACCAGCGCCGGGCGAGGCTCATCGCCACGTCCGGCTTGCTCTGGTGGTCGGCCTGGACGAGTTCGATCGGCCGTCCGAGGACGGTGGGGCCGAAATCCTCCAGGGCGAGGCGGGCGGCGGTGACGCTGCCGGTGCCGAAATTGTCGGCCATGCCGGTCGACATGTCGGCGAGCACGCCGATGCGGACGGCGCCGCCGGAGATCGCGGGCGCCTCCTTCGGCGTCTGGGCCGCGGCCGGCGCAGCGAGGAGCGTGGCGGCGAGCAGGGTGCGAAGGAGCGCGCGCATGGCCGGCCTCAGGCTTTCACGGCCGGCAGGCCGAGGATGTCGCGGGCCTCGCCCGGCGAGGCGACCTCGTGGTTCAGCTCCTTGATGATCCGCACCGTGCGGGCGACGAGCTGCTCGTTGGTCGCGAGCTGGCCCTTGGCATAGTAGTTGTTGTCCTCGAGCCCGACCCGGACGTGGCCGCCGAGCAGGATCGCCTGGGTGGTCGCCGGCAGTTGCGCCGGGCCGATCGCCGAGACGCAGAAGATCGAGTGCGGCGGCAGCATCCGGATCATCGCCGCCAGGATGTCGTGCGAATACGGCATCGCCCCCTGGAAGCCCTTGTCGGCGCCGAGCACCATGTTGATGTAGTAGGGGGGCTTGTCGTAGCCCTTCTCGATCAGCCGCGTGACGTCCTGCAGGATGTGCTGCGGGCCGAAGACTTCCCATTCCGGCTTGATGCCGCGCTCCTGCATCCGCTTGGCCAGGGCCTCGCAGCGCGACGGCGTGGTGATGACGCAGATCTCGCGCCCGCCATGCACGTCCGCGAAGGTCATGCCGTCGAAGGTCGCCATCTCGGCCCCGGCGTCGCAGCCCTTCAGCCGCTCCTCGAAGCTCGACTCGAACAGCCCGTCGGGCCGCGGCACCAGCATGTCGCCGCTCGATCCGCCGCCGGTCGAGTTGTTGATGACGATGTCGCAGCGCTCGCGGATCAGACCGTTGATCTGCTTGTAGATCCCGGCGTTGCAGGTCGCCTCGTCGTCGGGCCGGCGGGCGTGCAGGGCCGCGATCGCCGCGCCTTCCTTCCACGACCTGTGGACCGACTCGGCGATCTCGTCGGGCTGGGTCGGCAGGTTGTGGTTCTGCGCCTTCGAGGCCATGCCGCCGGTCGGCGCCACCGTCACGATCACCTTGGCCATGGTCGTCTCCTCCGTGGAACGATGGTTATGGGAGTTCACGCGTCCCGCGCTTGCGGCGCACGAGGTCGATCAGCAGGGCGTCGCGCTCGGCCAGCATCGCCGCCTCGTCGCGCCCGGCGAGTTCGTCGGCGAGCCCGGCGACCAGGGCCTGCTTCAGCTCCGGCGTCAGGCGCGGCTCGCCGAGATCGGCCCACATCGCTTCCATCAGCGGCCCGAGATGGTCGAGGGTGTGGGCGAGGCCGCCCGGGCCGCCGGAGAGGTGATTGAGCAGGCAGGGCCCCATCAGCGCCCAGCGCAGGCCGGGCCCGTGCGCGATGGCGGCGTCGATGTCGGCCACGCTCGCCGCGCCGGTGCCGACGAGGTGGAACGCCTCGCGCCACAGGGCAGCCTGGAGCCGGTTGGCGACGTGACCGGTCAGTTCGCGCCGCAGGCGGATCGGCCGCTTGCCGAGGCGGGTGTAGAACGCCATCGCGGTCGCCACCGCGCCCTCGTCGGTCGCCGATCCTCCCACCACCTCGACCAGCGGCACGAGGTGGGGCGGGTTGAACGGGTGGCCGAGCACGACGCGGCCGGGATGGCGGCAGGCGCCCTGGATGTCGCTGGGCTTGAGGCCGGACGAACTCGTCGCCAGCACCACGTCGGGGGCCGCGGCGGCGTCGAGCCGGGCGTAGGTCTCGCGCTTCACGTCGAGGCGCTCGGGGCCGTTCTCCTGGACGAAGTCGGCATCCGCCGCGGCCACTTCCGGCCCGGTGACGAAGCGCAGGCGCTCGGGGGAGGCGTCCGGCGCCAGCCCGATCGCCTCCAGGGCGGGCCACTGCGCCGCCACGGTGGCCCGCAGCCGCGCCTCGGCGCCCGGTGCCGGGTCGCTCGCCGTCACGTCGAGCCCGGCGGCGAGGACCAGCGACGCCCACGACGCGCCGATCACCCCGCAGCCGATCACCGCCACCCGGCGGATGTCCTGGCGATAGATGTCCTGGCGATAAACGGTCTCCGACCGGTTCTCCGGCATCGGCCCGTCCCTCCCTGTCCCGCTCCGGGATTCTCTCGGCCGCCGCGGCGGCCGATTGACCCGGTTCGATTGTTATATCACATTACATTTCAGGTTTGGCAATCCGGCATCGACCGGACCCACGAGGGAGGATCCACCATGCCGGACGAGCTTGCCGGGCTCGGCACCGAATCGCTGCGCGTCGAGCGCCGGGGGGCGGTCGCGATCGTGACGCTGGCGCGGCCGGCCAAGCGCAACGCCCTCGACGACGGCATGGTGCTGGGGCTCGAGCGGATCGTCCGCTCGCTGCCGGAGGAGATCCGCGCCCTGGTGCTGGCGGCGGAGGGCCCGCATTTCTGCGCCGGGCTCGACCTCGCCGAACTGACCGAGCGCGACGCCGCCGCCGGGATGATGCATTCGCGGATGTGGCACCGCGCCTTCCACGAGATCGAGTTCGGCCGCGTGCCGGTGGTGGCGGCGCTCAAGGGCGCGGTGATCGGCGGCGGGCTCGAACTGGCGCTGTCGGCGCATCTGCGGGTGGCCGAGGACAGCGCGTTCTACGCCCTGCCGGAGGGCCAGCGCGGCATCTTCGTCGGCGGCGGCGCCTCGGTGCGGCTGCCGCGGCTGATCGGCGTGACGCGGATGCGCGACATGATGCTGACCGGCCGGGTCCACGACGCCGATGCCGGCGAGCGGCTCGGGATCTCGCAGTACCGCGTGCCCGCCGGCGAGGGCCTGGAAACAGCGATCCGCCTCGCCGAGCGCGCGGCCGGGAACGCGCCGCTGACCAACTACGCCCTGATCCATGCCCTGCCGCGCATCGCCGAGGCCGACCCGGCGATGGGCTTCCTCACCGAATCGCTGATGGCCGCGGTGGCCCAGAGCGACGCCGAGGCCAAAAGCCGGCTGGCGGACTTCCTCGCCGGCCGCGCCGCGAAGGTGGCGAAGGAGTAGCGGCGCCGACAAACCCTCCCCCCTCTGCGGGGGAGGGTGCCCTCCAGCGAGTGCGAAGCACTCGTGCAGGAGGGCGGGAGAGGGGACGCCGGCTCCGGAGAGGTCGCGACCGTCATGACAGGCGCCACGTCCTGCAACGTCGCGCTCCCCTCTCCCGGCTCACTCCGTTCGCCACCCTCCCCCGCAGAGGGGGGAGGGTTAGACGGCGGTGCTGACCAGACCCAACCCAATCAAGAAACCACCCAAACCAAAAACCACCCCAGGAGGAAACGCCATGTCTCTCCGCCCCCTCGCGGCCGGCCTGCTCGCCGCGCTCGCCCTGACCCTCCCTCTCCCCGCCCGTGCCGGCGACCGGCCGGTGCGGATCGGCGTGCTCAACGACCAGTCCGGCCCCTATGCCGACCATCAGGGCCAGGGCTCTGTCATCGCCGCCCGGCTCGCCGTCGAGGATTTCGGCGCCAAGGTCGGGCGCCCGGTCGAGGTCGTGGCCGCCGACCACCAGAACAAGACCGACATCGGCGCCGCGATCGCCCGGCGCTGGTACGACCAGGACGGGGTCGACCTCATCGTCGACGTGCCGAACTCCGCGGTGGCGCTCGCGGTCTCGACCCTGGCGCGGGAGAAGAATCGGGTGTTCATCGGCTCGGGCGCCGGCACCGCCGAGCTGACCGGGCGGCAATGCTCGCCGAACACGATCCACTGGACCTACGACACCTGGGCGCTCGGCCACGGCCTCGCCAAGGCCCTGGTCGCCCAGGGCGGCAGGAGCTGGTACTTCATCACCGCCGACTACACCTTCGGCAAGGATCTGGAGGCGAGCGCCGCCGAGGAGGTCGCGGCGGCCGGCGGCAGCGTCAAGGGCAGCGCCCGCCACCCGATCGGCAGCAGCGACTTCTCGTCCTACCTGCTCCAGGCCCAGGCGTCCGGCGCCGACGTGATCGGGGTGGCGAATGCCGGCGACGACACCTCCAACACCCTCAAGCAGGCGTCGGAATTCGGCATCGCCCCGGCCCAGCGCCTCGCCGGGCTGATCCTCAACGTCACCCACATGCCGGCGCTCGGCCTCAAGGCGACGCAGGGTGTCCACATCGTCACCGGCTATTACTGGGACACCGACGAGGGCACCCGCGCCTTCGCGGCCCGCTACGCCGCGCGCCACCCTCGCCGCGCGATGCCCAACGACATGCAGGCCGGCGTCTACTCGGCGGTGGCGCACTACCTCAAGACGCTCGCGGCCGGCACCGATCCGGCCGACGGCCGCGCTGTCGTCGCGGCGATGAAGGCGATGCCGACCGACGACCCGGTCTTCGGCAAGGGCTCGATCCGCGCCGACGGGCGCAAGCTCCACCCGATGCACCTCCTCGTCACCAAGACCGAGGCCGAGAGCAAGGGCGGCTGGGACTTCTTCAGGATCGTCCGGACGATCCCGGCCGACGAGGCGTGGCGTCCCCTCGCCGCCGGCGGCTGCCCGCTGGTGAAGAGCTGAGGAGGCCGCCGTGACCGCGACCGACGAGCGCGAGGGTTTCTCGCATTCCCGCACCCTGACGATCGAATGGGGTCACTGCGACCCCGCCGGCATCGTCTTCAACCCGAACTTCTTCGGGTTCTTCGACTGGTCGAGCGCGCTGCTGCTCGAAGCCGCGATCGGGCTGCCCAAGCCGGCCCTGCTGGCGGCGCACGACCTGATCGGCATCCCGCTGGTCGAGACCGGGGCGCGCTTCCTCAAGCCCTCGTCCTACGGCGAGACCGTCGAGATCGTCTCGACGGTGGTCGAGGTCGGCCGCTCCAGCTTCGCGATCCGCCACCGGCTGCTCAACGCCGGCACCCTCGCGGTCGAGGGGCGCGAGCGCCGGGTCTGGGCCGGCCACCACCCGGAGGAGCGCGGCCGGATGAAGGCGGCGCCGATCCCCGAGGCGGTGGCCCGGGTCCTGCGGGGCGAGGCCGTGCCCTGATCCGACGCCGCCCCTTCCCGAGGGGCAGCGAAGCAGGCATCATCGCGCCCGTGCGGCGCAGGCCGGGCGGAACCTCGCGGGTGAAGGGCGCCATGCTGGTTCGGTTCTACGGAACGCGCGGCTCGCTGCCGGTGCCCGGGCCCGGCACGGTCCGGTACGGCGGCAACACTTCCTGCGTCTGCGTGCGCTCGCGGCGCGGAACCCTCGTGGTGCTCGACATCGGCACCGGCGCCTACGCGCTCGGGCGCGACCTCACCGCGAAGGGGCTCGCCGGGCGCGGGCACCTGCTCATCACCCACACCCACTGGGACCACATCCAGGGTCTACCGTTCTTCGCGCCGCTGTTCGTGCCCGGCAACGAATGGGACATCTACGCGCCGCGCGGCCTTGGCGCCTCCTTGCGCGAGACCCTGTCGGGGCAGATGCAGCACCGCTACTTCCCGGTGTCCCTCGACCAGCTCGGCGCCACGATCCGCTACCACGAGCTGGTCGAGGGCAGCCTCGCCCTCGGGCCGGACGGCGACGTCGCGGTCGAGGCGCGCTACCTCAACCACCCGGCCCTGACCCTCGGCTACCGGCTCCAGGCGGACGGGGCGAGCCTCGTCTACGCCCTCGACCACGAGCCCTACGCCGCCTGCGCCGCCGAGGGCCGCACGCCCCTGCGCGGGCCCGACCGCCGCCACGCCGAATTCCTCGACGGCGCCGACCTCGTGATCCACGACGCCCAGTACACCGCCGAGGAATACCGCGACCGGCAGGGCTGGGGCCACAGCACGGTCGAGTACGCCCTGCGGGCGGCGAAGGGCGCCCGGCGCCTCGCGCTGATGCACCACGATCCCCTGCGCGACGACGACGCCCTCGACGCCCTGGTCGCCCGCTACCGGGCGACGTCGCCCGGCCCGGACCTGATCGCGGCGGCGGAGGGCCTGAGCCTCGACCTGACGCAGACCGGGGCCGCGGCGCATCGCGGCGGAGCCAGCGCCGAGCGCGCGCCCGACACCGCCCGGACCGAGGCCGCCGTGGTGCTGGCCGCCGCGGATCCGGCTCTGGGCGCGCGGATCGCCGGCCTGCTGGCGGAGGACGAGGTGCCGGTGCACGCGGTGGCGGTGCAGCCGGAGGCGGTCCGGGCGGCGGTGGCGCGTCACCGCCCGGCCCTGGTGGTGCTGACCGACGGGACTGGGACCGGCCCGGCGGTGGCGGCGATCTGCGACGCCCTCGGCGCACCCGGCAGCGACCCGGAGGCGAGGCCCGCCCTCGTCCTGGCGGCGGCCGGCACCGACCCGGCGCGCGACGAGGCGCTCGGCCTCGCCGACCGGCTCGCGGCGCCGTTCACCGACGCCTTCGCCCGCACCCGGCTGCGGGCGTGGCTGATGCGCGAGACCTGCCGCTGGGAGCGGGCGGTGCCGGGGCCCGACGAGGCCGGGCGGCTGGCCGCCGTGGCCGGGCTCGCCCTGCTCGACACGCCGGCGGAGGAGCGCTTCGACCGCATCGTGCGCCTCGCCGCCGAGGCCCTCGCGACGCCCTACGCCGCCCTGACCCTGATCGACCGCGACCGGCAGTGGTTCAAGGCGTCGATCGGCCTCGGCTTCCGGGAATCGGCCCGCGACCTGTCGCTGTGCGACCACGCGGTCGCGGCCGCCGGCCGCGGCGCGGCGGACGCGCTGGTGGTCCCCGACACCCACGGCGACGGGCGCTTCGCCGACAACCCGGTCGTCACCGGGCCGCCGCATATCCGGTTCTATGCCGGGCAGCCGCTGGTGCTCGCCGGCGGCCACTGCATCGGCACCCTGTGCGTCGCCGACACCCGCCCGCGCGATCCGGACGGCGAGGCGCTGGCGCAACTGCGCCGCCTCGCCGGCCTCGCCCTGGCGGAAGCCGAGGGGCGCTGAGGATTCAGGCGCGCTCGCGGCGGATCTCGGCGCCGCAGCGGCCGAGCTTGGCCTCCAGCGCCTCGAAGCCGCGGTCGAGGTGGTAGACCCGGTTGATGATCGTCTCGCCCTCGGCGGCGAGGCCGGCGATGACGAGGGAGACCGACGCGCGCAGGTCGGTCGCCATCACGGGCGCGCCCTTCAGCCGGTCTACGCCCTCGACCACCGCGAGGTCGCCCTCCAGCCGGATCCGTGCGCCGAGCCGGGCCAGCTCCTGCACGTGCATGAACCGGTTCTCGAAGATCGTCTCGCGGATGTGCGACTGGCCCCGGGCGCGGGTCATCAGCGCCATGAACTGCGCCTGGAGGTCGGTCGGGAAGCCCGGGAACGGATCGGTGGTGACGTCGACGGCGGCGACGCCGGCGCCGTTGCGGCGCACCCGGATGCCGTCGGCGGTCGGGGTGACCTCGGTGCCGGTGGTGGCGAGGATGTCGAGGGCGCTGTGCAGCAGGTCGGCGCGGGTGTTCTCCAGCGTGACGTCGCCGCCGGTCATCGCCACCGCCATGGCGTAGGTGCCGGTCTCGATCCGGTCGGGCAGCACCTCGTGGCGGGTGCCGTTGAGGCGCGACACCCCCTCGACGACGATGCGCGGCGTGCCGGCGCCCTGGATGCGGGCGCCCATCTTGGTCAGGCAGGCGGCGAGGTCGACCACCTCCGGCTCGCGGGCGGCGTTCTCGATCACCGTGGTGCCGTTGGCCAGCACCGCCGCCATCAGGGCGACGTGGGTGCCGCCGACCGTGACCTTCGGGAAGTGGATCTCGCCACCGCGCAGGCCGTTCTTCGTCCGCGCCACGACGTAGCCGCCGTCGATCTCGATCGTCGCGCCGAGCTGCTCCATCGCCATCAGCAGCAGGTCGACCGGCCGGGTGCCGATGGCGCAGCCGCCGGGCATCGACACCCGCGCCTCGCCGAAGCGGGCGAGCAGGGGCGCGATCACCCAGAAGCTCGCCCGCATGGTCGAGACCAGATCGTAGGGCGCCGTGGTGTCGATGACGTTGGAGGCGGTGAGCCGGATGGTCTGGCCGGTCTCGGTGGTCTGGCCCGGGCGCTTGCCGACGACCATGTGGTCGACGCCGTGGTTGCCGAGGATGCGCAGCAGCGCGGTGATGTCGGCGAGCCGCGGCACGTTGGCGAGTTCGAGCGTCTCGCCGGTGAGCAGGCTGGCGATCATCAGCGGCAGGGCCGCGTTCTTGGCGCCCGAGATCGGGATGACGCCGTGCAGCTTTGCCCCGCCGACGATGTGAATGCGGTCCATTGTCGAATCCCTCGTGCGGCGCCGCGCGGCTCGCGCCGCGGCACCGTCCCCTCGTTGCGTCGGCTCGGCCCGAGCCCTCCGGTCACGTCGTAAACACGAAAAGCGGCAACCGAACGGCTACGCTTGCCTCAACGCACGTCGCGACGGACCGGATCCGTCGCCTCCGGCGATGGCTCCGGCGCGTCTTCTTCCGGCCCGGCGGCGGCGCGGCCGCGGGCCTGCGCCTTGCGCCGCTTGAGGTTGTCCCTCAGCGCCGCGCGCAATCGCTGCGACTTGTCGTCGTCGCGGGTTCCGTTCATCGCCCCGTTTCCCTCGCGCGACCCATCGTCGCCATGACCATTTTCCGGGTTCCTTGCCCGTGCGGGAGGCGCGACAACCACCCCGCCGCCTTGGAGCTGCTCCAGTTCCAGGGACGAGCCATATCAGCGCGAACACGGCGCGACCACGGCAGGCTTCGCGCCTGCGCCGCACGACGGGCCCCCGAGGCCCGCCCGGTCCCGCCCCGGACCCCCGGTCCGGCCAGCCTCGTAGGACCCCGATGCCCGACCGTCACACCGCGACCGACTACCAGTCCCTGTTCCGCGGCGCCCTCGATCGCCTGCACGGCGAGCGGCGCTACCGCGTGTTCGCGGATATCGAGCGGGTGGCCGGCCGGTTCCCCACCGCCCTGTGGCGCCAGCCCGACGGCGGCACCCGGGAGATCACGGTGTGGTGCTCCAACGACTATCTCGGCATGGGCCAGCACTCGGCGGTGGTCGCGGCGCTGACCGAGACGGCGCGGCGCTGCGGCGTCGGCGCCGGCGGCACCCGCAACATCGCCGGCAACAACTCGCCGCTGGTCGACCTCGAGCGCGAACTCGCCGACCTGCACGGCAAGGAGGCGGCGCTCGTCTTCACCTCGGGCTACGTCTCGAACCAGGCCGGCATCTCGACGATCGCGAAGCTGATCCCGGACTGCCTGATCCTGTCGGACGCCTTCAACCACAACTCGATGATCGAGGGCATCCGCCACTCGGGCTGCGACAAGGTGGTGTTCCGCCACAACGACCTCGCGCATCTCGAGGAGCTGCTGCGTGCGGCCGGCGACCGGCCGAAGCTGATCGCGTTCGAGAGCGTGTACTCGATGGACGGCGACGTCGCGCCGATCGGGGCGATCTGCGACCTCGCCGACCGCTACGGCGCGATGACCTACCTCGACGAGGTCCATGCGGTCGGCCTCTACGGCGCGCGCGGCGCCGGCATCGCCGAGCGCGACGGCGTGATGCACCGGGTCGACGTGATCGAGGGCACGATGGCCAAGGGCTTCGGGGTCGTCGGCGGCTACATCACCGGCAGCAGCGCCCTGTGCGACGCGGTGCGCAGCTTCGCGCCGGGCTTCATCTTCACCACCGCCCTGCCGCCGGCGATCGCCGCCGCGGCCGCGGCCTCGATCCGCTACCTCAAGGGCTCGCAGGCCGAGCGCGCGGCGCACCAGCGCCAGGCCGCCCTGACCAAGCAGGCCCTCGACGACGCCGGCCTGCCGGTGCTGGCGACCGAGACCCACATCGTGCCGCTGATGGTCGGCGACGCCGAGTTGTGCAAGGCCGCGGCCGACCGGCTGCTGGAGCGCCACGGCATCTACATCCAGCCGATCAACTACCCGACCGTGCCGCGCGGCACCGAGCGCCTGCGCATCACCCCCTCGCCGTTCCACGACGAGGCCCACATCGCCCGCCTCACCGACGCCCTGGCGGAGGTGTGGGACGCCCTGTCGCTGCCGCGGGCCGGGACGGTGTTCAAGGAGGCGGCGGAGTAGGCGGCGCGGCTCGCCTTCAACCGAGCCCCCGCCTCGATTGCGCGGCATGCCGGACGGTGATGATCGTCACCGTCCCGGCTCCCTCATCGACGGTGTAGTAGACCAGATAGGGTAGCCTCGGGACGACGAAACGGCGGATCCGGGGGCGCACCCTCCGTCCGACATCCGGGTAATGCGCGATCAGCGTGAACGCGCTGCGGATCGCTTGCCTCACATCGTCCGCGGCACCCGGATGATGGGCCTGGATGTAGGTCGAGGTCTCCCGGAGACGGCGGATCGCCCGGTCGGAGACGACGAGGTTCCCCGGTCGAAACTACGGAACGCAGCTTCGACCTCCTCGTCCGTTGCAACCTCGCCGCGGTCGATCTCCGCCAGTCCCTCGATCACGTCCTGGAGATGATCCGGGTCGATCTCGTCGGCTTCGCCTGGGCTCAGCAAACTGAGAATCGCCTGGGCGATCGCATCCTGGTCGGCAGGCGGCATCTGCCGCACGGCGTCCATCGCCTGTTCGAGCAACTTGGTCATGCACGAGACCCTGGGACCGGCGCCGGCTCCCGGCCGGCGCGTCGCCAACACTCTCGCGCAGCGTCATGCGGGGGTCAAATCCGTCCGAACAGCCGCTCGACCAGGGGGTTCTCGGCCGCGAAGGCGTAGTCGATGCGGCGCACGCTGACCGCCTGGGCGCCGGCCGCCGCCAGCGACCCGGCGAGGTCGAACACCGCGTCGGCGGGGCAGCGCATCACTATCTCGCCTCGTCCCTCGGGGGCGCCGTAGGGCAGTTCGGCCGCGTGCAGGCCCGCGATGGCGGCGAGGTCGATCTCGCCGGAGGCCGGCATCCCGGCCCGGACCTCGCGGGTGGTGCGGGCGCGCTCCTCGGCGCCGATGCGGCCGAGCACCGCCGTCACTGCGGCCCGGGCCCGCTCGCCCCAGGGGGCGGCGAGGGAGGCGACGAGGTTCGCCTCCGAGCGCAGAATGACCCCGTCGTCGAGCACCTTGAGGGCGTTGGCGGCGAGCGTCGCGCCGGTGGTGGTGATGTCGACCACGATCTCGGCGCTGCCGGCGGCGGGCGCGCCCTCGGTGGCGCCGAGGCTCTCGACGATGCGGTAATCGGCGACGCCGTGCTCGGCGAAGAAGCGGCGGGTCAGGTTGACGTACTTGGTGGCGATGCGCAGGCGCCGGCCGTGGCGCAGGCGCATGTCGATCGCGACCTCGTCGAGATCGGCCATCGAGCGCACGTCGATCCACGCCTGGGGCACCGCCACCACCACCGTGGCATTGCCGAAGCCGAGGCGGGTCAGCAGCTCGACCCGGTCCTCGGAATCCGGCAGCGTCTCGCGGATCAGGTCCTCGCCGGTGATGCCGAGATGGGCCGCGCCGCTGGCGAGCTGGCCGGCGATCTCGGAGGCCGAGAGGTAGCGCACCTCGACGTCGGCGACGCCCTTGAGGTGGCCGCGGTAATCGCGCACGCCGCTGGTCTGGGCGAGCGTCAGCCCGGCGCGGGCGAAGAAGGCGGCGGCGTTCTCCTGCAAGCGGCCCTTGGAGGGGACGGCGAGGACGAGCGGCCCGTCGGTGGCGGCGATCTCGGCCATGGTCACAGCCCCTCCCGCGGGAACGCCCGCTCGAGCCAGAAGGCGCAGCCGACCGCCGGGATCGGTTCGGCGCTGCCGAGGTGGCGCAGCAGGCCGTCGTAGCGGCCGCCGCCGACCCAGGGGCGGTCGCCCTCGCTTCCGGCGATCTCGAAGATGAAGCCGGTATAGTAGTCGAGGTTGCGGGCGAAGCGGCCAGTGAACCGGTAGCGCTCGATCGGCAGGCCGCTCGCCGCCATGAACCCGGCGCGCTCCTCGAACAGGGCGAGCGCCGCCGCGAAGCCCGGCGCGTCGAGCCCGGCCCGGCGGCCGAGGTCGCGCACGGCACCCGCCGCCGCATCGGGGTCGCCCGCGATGGCGAGATACTCGTCGATCACCGCGCGTGCGCGCGGCGACAGGCCGGCGCCGCCGCTGCCCTGCGCCGCCGCCTTGGCGAGGAAGCGCTCGGCGATCTCGCCGGCGGTGCGCCCGCCGACCCGGCTGATGCCCGCGATGGCGAGCACGTCCTCGACGAAGGCGCGCACGCCCTGCGGATCCTGGCCCTGGATCGCGCTGAGCAGGCCGGCATGGGCGGCGTCGACCGCGACCGGCGCCGCGAGGTCGTCCAGGGAGCGGCCGGCGGCGATGGCCCGCAGGCAGCGCCGCCGCGCCGCCGGGGTGACCCCGAGGGCGTCGAGGAGCGCCGAGGTCAGCCCCATGTCGCCGAGGCGGACCTGTCCGTCCTCGCGCCCGAGCCGCGCCAGCCCCTCGACGGCGAGCGCCAGGATCTCGGCATCGGCGGCCGGGGTGTCGGTCCGGCCGATCGACTCGATCCCGCCCTGATGGAACTCGTCCGGCTCGTGGCCGCGCAGGCGGAAGACCGGGCCGAGATAGCTGTACTCCGCCGGGGCCTCGCCGGCGGTGGCGCGGTGGTGGCGGCAGACGGGAATCGTGTATTCCGGCCGCAGGCACAGCTCGGCCCCGGCCTCGTCCTGGGTGACGAAGATGCGCCGGCGGATGTCCTCGCCCGACAGCTCCAGGAACGGCTCGATCGGCTGGAGCACCGGCGGCTCGATCCGCGCGTAGCCGCGTCCCTCGAACAGCGCCAGGAGACGCTCGTGCGCTGCCGACGGCCGCTGCGCCGCCGCTCCGTTCCCTGTCATCGGTCCTGATCCGTCCTTACGGGCGCCCGTCTAGCAAGGGAGCGCCCGGTTGGCGACGCCCGTCACTGCTTAGCGTGAACGGCTCGGCTCACCCGCCGAAATGGCGTCCCACCACCTCGCGCACCCGCGCCACCATCTCGTCCTCGGGCACCGAGAACTGGGCCGGCCGGGCGGCCTTCCACTCGGCGTTGCTGGCGATGGCCTCGGCCGCGCGGGCGCCCTCGATCAGGTCCTTGATCTGGACCTCGCCGCGGGCGCGCTCGTCGCTGCCCTGGATGACGACGCAGGGCGCGCCGCGGCGGTCGGCGTACTTCATCTGCGCCTTCATGCCGGAGGCGCCGAGATAGAGTTCGGCGCGGATGCCGGCCTGCCGCAGCGACGCGACGAGGCGCTGGTAGGCCGGGATCTCCTCGCGGTCGAGGACCAGCACCACCACCGGGCCGGGCTTGGCGTGCCCGGCGACGAGCGGCGAGCGGATGATCTGGAGCGCCGAGAACAGACGCGACACGCCGACCGAAAAGCCGGTCGCCGGCACCGGCTCGGAGCGGAAGCGCCCGACGAGGCCGTCGTAGCGCCCGCCGCCGGCGACCGAGCCGAAGCGCACGGTCTGGCCGTCCTCGTCCACCACCGGGAAGGTCAGCTCGGCCTCGTAGACCGGGCCGGTATAGTATTCGAGCCCGCGCACCACCGAGGGGTCGGCCCGCACCCGGTCGTGGCCGTAGCCGGCGGCCTCGCACAGCCGCATGATCGCGTGCAGTTCGGCGATGCCCTCGCGGCCGGTCTCGGACGATCCGACCACCTCGCTCCAGCCGCCGAAGAACGCCTCCCAGAAGGCGAGCCGGTCGCCGTCGTGGGTCGGCGCGGCCTGGAACGAGACGTAGCGCAGGATGCGCTCGATGGCGTCGTCGGCGAGGCCCGCGCCCCTGGTGAAGTCGCCGCTCTCGTCCTTGCGGCCGGGGCCGAGCAGCAGGCGCACGCCGTCCGGCCCAAGTCGGTCGAGCTTGTCGATGGCGCGCAGCACAGTGAGGCGGCGCCCGGCCTGCTCGAGGCCACCGAGGCCGATCGCCTCCATCACGCCGTCGAGGACCTTGCGGTTGTTGACCTTCACCACGTAGTCGCCGCGGGCGATGCCGACCCGCTCCAGGGTGTCGGCGGCCATCATGCAGATCTCGGCATCGGCCGCGATGCTGGCCGAGCCGACGATGTCGGCGTCGAACTGCATGAACTGGCGGAACCGGCCCGGGCCCGGCTTCTCGTTGCGGAAGACGTAGCCGGCGCGGTAGCTGCGATAGGGCTTCGGCAGCGCGTCGAAATGCTCGGCGACGTAGCGGGCGAGCGGCGCGGTGAGGTCGTAGCGCAGCGACAGCCAGCTCTCGTCGTCGTCCTGGAACGAGAACACGCCCTCGTTCGGGCGGTCGAGGTCGGGCAGGAACTTGCCCAGCGCCTCGGTATACTCGATGAACGGGGTCTCGACCGCCTCGAAGCCGTAGAGCTCGAAGCTCTCGCGGATCTTCTCCAGCATCCGGTGGGTGGCGGCGATGTCGGCGGGTCCGCGGTCGACGAAGCCGCGCGGCAGGCGGGGCTTGAGGGTGGCGGCCTTCTCGGCCTTCGCGGGCTTGGACATGAGACTTCAGACGTTCCGGTCGTGACGGGGCCCGCGGGGGCCGCAGGGCGGCGCGGGGATCCGGGGCCGGCCGGCTCTAGACCATTTGCCCGCGCCGGCCAACCGCAGTGGGCCCGCCTCAGCCGCCGGCAGGGGCCGCGACCGGGAGACTGAGATCGAGGCCGAGCAGCAGGTTGCCGGCGGAATCCGTCGCCTCCAGCCGCCAGCGGCTGCCGAAGGCCACGCTCTGCACGGGATCGCGCAGGATCTCGCCGACGAGGCGCAGCGCCTCGTCGCGGGCCCCGGCGGCATCGGGCAGCTCCACTCCCTCCGGGTCGAGCAGGGTGCGACCGTCGATGATGTGGAAATGGTAACGCGGCAAGACTGTTCCCCTCTTCCCGTGCGCGACGCGCACGGTGCCCGCCCCGCAGGCCGGGACGGACGATGCGGCGGCGCCGCGCTCAGCCGGTCTCGGCCCGCCCCGCGCTCCAGCGCCGGCGGGCCGCTTCCAGTCCCCACACCATGCCGAGCATCATGTAGACGTGGCGCCATTTCTCGACGTCAATCTGGAGCGCCTGCAGGAAGAAGACCAGCAGGGCCGGGACGACAATTTGGGCGAGCCTGCGGGAGGGCGAGGCGACCAGCATCAGCCGGACGCCGACGAAGGCGGTCGTCCCGACGAGGAGCAGGAAGGTCACTCCGGCGAGCCAGCCGCCGTTGGAGAACGAGCCGATGTAGGAATTGTGCGGCTCGACCTCGAAGGTGCGGCGCCAGCGCAGCGGGCCCATGCCGAGCGGTTCCTCGACCAGCATGCCGAGGCCGCGCAGCTGGTTGCCGAAGCGCCCGGTCTCGCCCTCGTCGTAGTCCTGGGTCACCGACGCCCGCTGCGACAGGGTCTGGGCGACGCTGCCGACCGACAAGAGGGCCGCGAAGGCCAGGAGGGCGAGGCCCAGCGTGACGCCGGAGAGCAGCGCGATGCGCCGGCGCAGCGGCCGGGAGGCGCAGCGGTACAGGCACGCGACCATGATCGCGGTCGCCACGATCGTGGCGCCCCACGAGCCGCGGGAGAACGACAGCAGGACGCCGGTCATCAGGACGAGCAGGCCGGCGACCGACAGCACCGGGTGGCGGGCGCGGCCGCCGAGCAGGTTGTGCATCAGGTAGAGCGCGCCGAGGATCAGGAACGAGCCGAACACGTTCGGGTCCTGGAACGTGCCCGAGGCCCGGCCCCAGCGGCTGAACAGCCCGTCCTCGCCGATCAGCCCGAGATAGCCGCCGATGCCGAGGCCCGCCGAGAACAGGGTGCTGGCGGTGTAGACTTTCAGCGCCAGCTCCATCCGGCGGTCGACGTCGTCGGAGAAGAACATCGCGAAGAAGATGCCGGTGACGACGAGGTAGGCGAGCTGGATCGTCCAGGTCACCGGCAGCGTCTCGTCGAGGTAGGGCGTCAGCGCGACGACGACGGCGCCGAGATAGAGCAGCATCAGCCCGGCGAAGGGCAGCGCCCCGCGATGGAGCCGGATGCCGAGGCCGAGCCAGACCAGGATCGTCGGCACCGCGACGACATCGTAGGGCGCCACCTCCGAGAAGGCGAAGCAGGCGAAGAAGATGAAGCCCGCCATCAGGGCGAGGCCGAAGCCGTGCAGCGCCCGGCGCACCGGAACGGCGGCGAGGTTCCGGCGCGGCAGGACGAGGGTGCTCATCGGGGGTCTCCGCTCGGGTCCGGAGGGACCTGCCGTCGCGGAGAGACTTCGCCTGAAACGGTTTGCGCCGGCTGAAGCGACAGGGTGAACGAACGGTTCACGCCCCCTCAAGCGCGCGGCCCCGCCGCAGGGAATGCGACGGGGCCGGTCGAGGAAGCGAGCCGTTACGCAACCCTGGCTCGCGACGGAGAATGACGCGAAGCGGTGAATCCTTCGTCAACGCGGCCGCGGCGCGAGCGTCGGGGCGAAGGCCGCGGCCTCGCGCGCCTCGACCTCGGCGGCGCGGCGGGCGTAGCGGCGGGCCAGCGCCGCGCAGGCGAAGAGCTGGACCTGATGGAAGATCATCAGCGGCAGCACCACGCCGCCGACGTCCTGGCCGGCGAAGATGACGTTGGCCATCGGTACGCCGGAGGCGAGGCTCTTCTTCGAGCCGCAGAACACGATCGTGATCTCGTCCTCGCGGGAGAAGCCGAGGCGGCGGCTGGCGACGGTCGTGACCGTGAGCACGATGGCGAGCAGAACCACGTCGACGACCAGCATGGTGACGAGCGCCGGCAGCGGCGTGCGCGACCACAGCCCCGAGGCGACGGCGTGGCCGAAGGCGAGGTAGACCACCAGCAGGATCGAGCCGCGATCGACGATGTTGGTGAGCGGCTTGTGGCGGTTGAGGACGCCGCCGAGCCAGGGCTGGAGCAGTTGGCCGAGGACGAACGGCGCGAGGAGCTGGAGCAGGATGTCGCCGACCGCCTTCCACTCGAAGCCCGAGCCGTGGACCGACAGCAGGGCGGTGACGAGGAGCGGCGTGAGGAACATGCCGATGATGTTGGACGCCGAGGCCGAGCACACCGCCGCCGGCACGTTGCCGCCGGCCATCGACGTGAAGGCGATCGAGGACTGCACCGTCGAGGGCAGCACGCACAGGAACAGCACGCCGGCGGCGAGCGTCGGGGTGAGGAGCGTCGGGCTCAGCAGGCCGGCGGCGAGGCCGAGCACCGGAAACAGCCCGAAGGTCGCGAGGAACACCACGAGGTGGAGCCGCCAATGCGCCAGCCCGGCCACCGCCGTGCGCCGGTCGATGCGGGCGCCGTGCAGGAAGAACAGCAGCGCGATGCCGGCATTGGCGACGAGGGAGACGATCTCCTCCGCCCGGCCCTGAGCCGGCAGCACGGTGCCGAGGGCGACCGTGACGATGAGGAGCAGCGTGAAGGTATCGGGGCGGAAGCGCGACATCTCGGGGTCCGGCGGATCGGGGATTCCGGCACTGTAACCCGCCGGTCGGGCCGGCGGTACGCCGACGGCCGCGATGACTGGCATCACGACTCGTGATAAACCGGCGAGGTTTCATGCGGGAGGCTGCGGGAGCCGATGACCCGGCTGATCGACCCGGTGCTGCTGCGCAGCCTCGCGACGGTGGTGCGCAGCCGCAGCTTCAGCCGCGCGGCCGAGCAGCTCGGCCTGCGGCAATCGACGGTGAGCCAGCACGTCCAACGGCTCGAGGCCCAGCTCGGCCGCCGCCTGCTCCTGCGCACCACCCATTCCCTCGGGCTGACGCCGGAGGGCGAGGCGGTGCTGGCCTTCGCCCGCAGCGTGCTCGACGCCCATGAACGGCTGGAGCGCACCCTCGCCGGCGGCGCGGTCCGGGGCCGGCTGCGCTTCGGCGCGTCCGAGGACTTCGTGCAGAGCCGGCTGTCGGAGGTGCTGCGCGACTTTCGCGCCGCCTATCCGTCGGTCGACCTCGAACTCAGCGTCGCGCTGACCGGCCTGCTCAACGACGCGCTGGCCCGGGGCGAGCTCGACCTCGTGCTCGGCAAGCGCCATGTCGGCGAGACGAAGGGCGTGCTGGTGCGGCGCGACCGCCTCGCCTGGGTCGGACTGCCGCAGGCGGCGCCGGAGCGGGGCGAGCCGGTCTCCCTCGTCACCTTCCCGCCGCCGAGCATCACCCGGGCGATCGCGCTGGCGGCGCTGACCGCGGAGAGCCGGCCGTGGCGCATCACCTGCACCTGCGCCGGCCTGAGCGGGTTGCGGGCGGCGGCTCTTGCCGGGGTCGGCGTGATGGTGCAGCCGCGCAGCCTAATCCCGGACGGGTTGCAGGACCTCGCCGGCAGCGACCTGCCGCGCCTCGCCGACGTCGAGTTCGTCCTCGACGGCCCGGGCCTGCGCCGCGAGCCGGGCCGGACGCTGGCCCACGAGATCCTGAACGCCGAGATCTGGGACTGAGCGTCAGGTGAACAGGAATGGGCTGCCGTGGGCGGCGACCTGCTTGACGAGATCGGATTGCCGGCGGGCACCAGTCTTGGCGAACAGCGAGCCGAGATGGGTCTTGACCGTGGTGGCCGACAGGCCGAGGGCGGCCGCCATCTCGCTGACCCCGGCATTGGCCATCACCGCCTGCAGCACCTTGATTTCGCCCGGGGTCAGCCCGTGCAGCTTCGCCACCAGTTCGATGCCCGAGACGATCGGGATCTCGGCCCGGCGCACGAACACCGCCGCGCTCGCCGGCCCGCCCTGGCTGGAGCGCAGGCGGTCGCCGGCGGCGAGCGGCAGGATGTGGGCGAGGTAGCGCTCGCCGTCGCGGCCTGGGAGGACCAGCGACGCCTCCGGCGCCTCCGTCGAGACCGCGTGCGGCGACGCGGTGGCGGCGAGCGCGGCGCGCAGCTGCTTCTCCTCCTCACGGCCGGCGGCGTGCAGGATGCCGTCGCGGGCGACGAGCGGGTCGCCGCGGTCGAGCAGGGCGCGACCCGGCTCGTTGGCGTAATCGATCCGGCCGTCGGCATCGACGAGCAGGGCGCCGGCGGCGACGCGGTCGAGCACGGCTTCCAGGTTGGCCGCCTGGGTGCGGCGCCCGTCGATCTCCCGGCCGATCGCCGCCGCCCGGCGGATATGCGGCACCAGCAGGGTCAGCCGCCGGCGCATCTCGTCGTCGACGTAGCCCTGCTCGCGGCTGCGGCGGACCGTGAACGACGACACGGTCATCGCGAAGCGATGCAGGTTGACCCCGATGACGTCGACATAGCCCTGCGGCGCCACCCATTCCTGGAAGAAGCGGGTCTTGGCGAACTCCTGGTGCGGGATCAGGTCGCCGCCGCTGAACACCACGCCCGGCTGGACGAACGACATCGCCGGGAAGAACGGATTGATCGCGATGTAGTCCCGCAGGTAGGATTCGGTGTAGGCCGGGTCGTCTCCCCAGCTATGAAACACCACCGCGGCTTGGGTGGTCGAATCCTGCCAGAAGATGTTGACGCCGGCACCGTCGAGGAAGCGCGCGGCCCGTTCGAGGGTCTCGGTCCACTGGCCAGGATCGAGTGCCGCGTCGTAGAAGGCACCGATCAGGTGCGAGAGCTGCTCGGCATCCGTGTCCTGCATCGGCACAATGACGCCCTGCACCAGAGATCGGCCCGCCGCGTCCCGCGAGTGGTCGCGGGACCACGGTCTTCGTGGCTAGCACGACACGGGACGTAATCCAAACCTACGAAGGATTGAAGTCCAGGAATCAACGTGCCGTCCGATTGGGCAATCCCGTCGAATGCGCGCCAATGCAGGCTGCACCGGCACCAGTCTCGAACGGGAAAGCGACGGCCGCAGCGACTTCACAGGGGCGATCACATTCTTGGACGGCGATGGCGCGGCCTTTCCAAGCCATGCGAACACCACTCCCTGGACGAAACCGATCTGGGCGCCGCAGGCCGCCGTCCGGTGCAGGGCGGCAGCCGGGCCCCGGGGTGCCGGCCCGCCGCGCAGTCCGGTCTTCACGATGTTTCCGGGTTGCTGCGGATTGCAGCCGGGAATCCGCGGGACGCCGCCGGTGCGGAAACCGGATCCGGGCGGCCGGGCCGCTAGGACTGGGCCCGACGCACCTCGCGGCCGGCCAGCGGCGGGGCGCCCGCCCGCGACCCGAGGTTTCCCGCGATGATCCGGCATCTGCTCGATGTTCTGTGCTCCCGCCGCCTTCTCGGCGGCGCCGCTCTCGCCGGAGCGATCCTGACCGCGTCCCCCGGGGCCGCGCTGGTGCTCGACCGTGTGGTGCTGATCCAGCGTCACGGCGTGCGCGCACCGACCCAATCGCCGGAGGCGCTCGCCCGCTTCAGCGAGCGCGGCTGGCCGGGCTGGCCGGTCGGCGCCGGCGAGCTGACGCCGAAGGGCGCCCGGGTGGTGGGCCTCGTCGCCGACGCCATCCGGGCCGGCTACGTCGCCCGGGGGCTGCTGCCCGCGCAGGGCTGCCCCGGCGAGGCGCTCGCGGTGTGGGCCGACGGCCGCGTCCGGCGGACCCGGGAGAGCGGCCGCGAGATGGCCGACCGGCTCGCCCCCGGCTGCGGCGTCCCGGTCGGGGCCAAGCCGGACGGCACGCGGGACCCGGTGTTCGATTCGTTCTCCGAGACCTGCCGCCTCGACCCCGAGGCGACCCGCGCCGCCATCGCGGAGACGTTCGGCGGCGGCCTGACCGACCCGGCGACCGACACGGCGGTGCGGGCGGTCTGGGCGATCCTGCGCCCCGGCGAGACGCCCGGCCCGTCCTCGGTCGCGGTGAAGCACGACGGCGTCGAACTGAAGGGACCTCTGAGCGTCGCCGCGCCGGCCTCCGAGATCATGCTGCTGGAATACGCCCAGGGCCTGCCGCCCGCCGAGATCGGCTGGGGCCTCGCGACCACTCCGGCGCAGATCGGCCCATTGCTCCCCGCCCGCAACCGGGGCGAGGCGATCACGGGACGCCTGCCCGCCGTGAGCCTGCGGCGGGGTGCCGCCATGGCCCGGCTGATGCTCGCGGCCCTCGCGGGCGAGACCCGGGCGGCCGACCCGGCGGTCGGGCCCGGCACGCGGCTGCTGGCGCTGGCCGGGCACGACACCAACCTCGTCAACATGGCGGGGGTGTTCGGGGTCGACTGGACGCTGCCGGGCCAGCCGGACCGCGCCGCCCCCGCCACCGCCTTCGCCCTCGAAGGCTGGCGCGACGAGGCGACCGGCGAGCGGCGGGTCGGCCTCACCCTGTGGTACGCCGAACTCGACGGCATGCGCGCCCTCGACCCCGCCAAGGTGCACGCCGTCCCGGTGCCGCTCCCCGGCTGCGAGAACGGACTGTGCCCGCTGACGGACCTGCGCCAGCGGATCCTGAGCCGCATCCCGTCGGAATGCGGACGCTAAGCAGATTTCGCAAAAGTGATTGCCCGTTTTGCGGCAAAAATCTGCGACACAACAAAAATCCAAGCGGACGAAGCGTCGGCTTGCCAACGCAAGTCTGCTTAGACCCTACTTCACCAGCGCGACCACATCCTTGAACAGCGGATCCGCGGCGCTCTCCAGCCACTCGAACACCACCATCTCGACGGTGACGATCTCGGCGCCGTGCGCCGTCATCCGGCGCAGGGCGGCGGCGCGGCTGGCGGGCGCCCGCGAGCCGACCGCGTCCTCGACCACGAAGACCCGGCGCCCGGCCTCGATCAGCCCGGCGACGGTCTGGAGCACGCAGACATGCGCCTCGCAGCCGGCCACCACCACGTCGGGCCGGTCCGGCAGGCAGGCGAGGAACCCCTCGGCCCGGGTCGCCGAGAAGGCGCGCTTCTCCAGCACCGGATGCGACCCGGCCTCCAGCTGCGGCACGGTGGCGCCGAGGCCCTTCGGGTTCTGCTCGGTCAGCAGCACCGGCACGCCGAGCCGCTCGGCCGCCCGCATTAGCCGCCCCGCCTGCGCCACCACGGCGGCGCCGTCCGCGATCGCCGGGACGAGGCGGGCCTGGAGGTCGACGACGAGGAGGGCCGAGCGGGTGCGCGACAGCAGCGGCATCGTCGAGGCTCCTTCGGACCCGCGGCTCACTCGGCCGCCTCGGCCGGCGCCCGCTCGCGCACCAGGGCGGTGACGGCGGAGAAGTCGGTCTTGCCCGAGCCGAGCTGCGGCAGCCGATCGACCACCAGGATCTCGGCCGGCACCGCCAGCTCGCTCGCGCCGACGGCGCGGGCATGGGCCTGGAACGCCGCGCGGGTGGCGTCGCGGCGCTCGGTGACGAGGATCAGCCGCTCGCCCTTGCGCGGGTCGGGGCGGGTGGCGACGGCGGAGGCGGCCTCCGGCCAGAGGTCGGCGGCCATCGCCTCGACGGCGGCGAGCGAGATCATCTCGCCGCCGACCTTGGCGAAGCGCTTGGCCCGGCCCCGAATGGTGACGAAGCCGGCCTCGTCGATGGAGACGATGTCGCCGGTGTCGTGCCAGCCTCCGGGCGGCGGCTCCAGCACGCCGGGCTTCTCGGCCCGCAGGTAGCCCAGCATCACGTTGGGACCGCGCACGAACAGGCGCCCGCCCTCCTCGACCCCGGGCACGGGTTCGAGCCGTGCCTCCATGCCGGGCATGATCCGACCGACGGTGCCGAAGCGGTTGAACATCGGGGTGTTGAGGGCGAGCACCGGCGCGGTCTCGGTGACGCCGTAGCCTTCGAGGATCCGCAGGCCGAATTTCTCCGCGTAGACCTTGCGGGTCTGGGCCTTCACCGGCTCGGCCCCGGCCAAGATGTAGCGCAGGGAGCGGAAGTCGTAGGGGTGGGCGGCGCGGGCGTAGCCGGCGAGGAAGGTGTCGGTGCCGAACAGGATCGTGGCGTTGGAGCCGTAGACCAGTTCCGGCACCACCCGGTAGTGCAGCGGCGACGGGTAGAGGTAGACCGGCACGCCCGAGACCAGCGGCAGCACCAGCCCGACCGTCAGCCCGAAGGAGTGGAACACCGGCAGGACGTTGAACACCTTGTCGGTGCGGCCGAAATCGATCCGCGCCTGGGCCTGGGCGGCGTTGGCCAGCATGTTGCGGTGGGACAGCACCACGCCCTTCGGCGTGCCCTCGCTGCCGGAGGTGAACAGGATCGCCGCCGGGTCGTCCGGGCGGCGGGGATGGAGGGCGTGGCGCCAGTTCATCAGCCCGCCGAGCTTGTCGGCGAGCCCGACCGTGGCGCGGACGTCCTCAAGGTAGACGACGCGCAGGCGTTCGCCCAGAGCGGCGACCAGGGCATCGAGGCGGCCCTTCTCGACGAAGGCGCGGGACGTCACGATCGTGTCGACCTCGGCCGCTTTGCAGGCGCTGAGGATGGTCGTCGCGCCGGCGGTGAAGTTGATCATCGCCGGCACCCGCCCGGCCGACATCAGGGCGAGCACCGCCACCGCCGCGCCGTTGGCGTTGGGCAGCATCACCCCGACCGCTCCGCCAACGGGGGCGAGGGGCGCGAGCTTGCCCGCGAGCACCCGGGTGCCGAGGAGGAGCTTGCGGTAGGTCAGCGAGCCCGCGACCGGATCCTCGACCGCCTTGCGGCCGGCGCCCTCGCGCTCGGCGGCCTGCACCACCGCCTCGAACACCGTGCGGTCGGTGGGCGCGGTGCGAAAGATCAGGTCGGACATCACGCCGTAGAGCGCGGCGCCCGCCGCCTGCCGGCGCTGCTTGCCCTTGAGCGCCGGATCGACCGCGAGGCGCACCGGTTCCAGCACCGTGACGGTGATCTCCGGCCACCAGCGCCGGCGCACCTGGGCGCGCGAGAGGCGCGAGAACAGGGTCCGCTCCGGCCCCTCGATCTTTACCGGCACCACGACCGCGCCGGACTTGTCGGCGATCAGCCCGGCGCCGTCGTAGACCTTCATCAGGCTCCCGGTCACGGTGAGCCGGCCCTCGGGGAAGATGATGAGGGTCTCGCCGGCCCTGACCGCGTTGATGAGCTTGCGGGTCGCCAGCGGCTTGGTCGGGTCGAGCGGCAGCGCCTTGGTCAGCCACACGAACGGGCGCACCCACCAGCGCTTGGCGATGCCGTGGTCGATGGCGAAGACCGGCTCCTCCTCCATCAGCGACAGGGCGAGGCCGCCGTCGAGGAAGCTGACGTGGTTGAGGGCGACGATCGCGCCCGGGCCGGCCTTCTCCAGGTTCTCGATCCCGCGCACCTCCATGCGGTAAAAGGCGCGAAACAGGATCGACAGGAAGTCGCGGAACGGACTCGTCGGCAGCACCGCGAGCACGGCCGCGCCGGCCGCGAGGTTGGCGAGCGCCACGATGAGGAACAGCGCGCCCCCGGAGAAACCGGCACCCTGCAACGCCGCGATGCCGGCGGCGCCGAGGACGATGAGCGCGGCCGAGAGCACGTTCGAGGCGGCGATGACCCGGGCGCGGCGCTCCTTCGGGGTCCAGGCCTGGAGCGCGGCGAAGGACGGCACGATGAACAGGCCGGCGGCGGCCGCCAGCCCGACAAAGTCGAGGCCGAGCCGCACCCCGCGCCACGAGGCGAAGAAGTCGAGGGCGCCGACCGGCACCGCCGCAGGCGGCGGCGCGCTCCAGGCCAGCACCGCGATGTCGAGGGAGAACGCCGCCATGGCGAAGGCAGCGAGCGGGGTCGGCAGCAGCACGATGCGCCCGGCGGCGAGCCACGAGGCGAGGCCCGAGCCCAGCGCGACGCCGATCGAGAACAGCGCCAGCATCGCCGTCACCACGGTCTCGTCGCCGCCGAAGGTCGCCTTGGCGACCACCGGCAGCAGGGCGAGCACCACCGCGCCGACGAGCCAGAACCAGCAGGTGATGAGCCCGGTGCGCCACAGCCGGGTGTCCGCGTAGAGGTCGCGCACGAGGCTCGCCGTCGAGCGCAGGACGTTGCGGTCGACGGCCAGCGTCGGGGCCGCCTCGCCGGTGGCCGGGATCATCAGGCTCGCGGCCCAGCACAGGACGGCGAAGCCCATCACCAGGGCGCCGAAGATCGGCGCGCCGCCATGGGTCACCGCGAGCCCGCCCGCGATGGTGCCGGTGAGGATGGCGAGGAAGGTCGCGGCCTCGACCAGCGCGTTGCCGGCGGGCAGTTCCGCCTTGGCGAGGTGGTCGGGCAGGATGCCGTACTTGATCGGCCCGAACAGGGCGGCGATCGACCCGAACATCACCAGGGCCACGAACAGCACCGGCACCGAGGCGAGGAAGAAGCCGAGCACCGCGACGCCGGCGGCGGCGATCTCCGCCGCCTTGAGCCGGCGGGCGACCCGCGCCTTGTCGTAGCGGTCGGCGAGTTCGCCGCCGAGCCCCGAGAGCAGGAAGAACGGCGCGATGAAGGCCGCCCCGGCGAGCGTCACCAGGGCGCCCCCGCCGCCCTCGACCCCGCCGCCCGTGCCGTGGACTCCGAACAGGATCAGGAACACCAGGGCGTTCTTGAGGAAGTTGTCGTTGAAGGCGGAGAAGAACTGGCACCAGAACAGCGGCGCGAACCGCCGCGAGGCCATCAGCGATCGGGACATGGTGGTGACGCGCCCTCGTCGGTGGCGGGAGGCCGGACCTGCGAGCCCGCAGGCGCATCGAGGCCGAAGGGCCCAGTCTAGCAGAGGTTGGAGCATTCGCCGAAGCGAGCCCCGGCAAAGGGACCGGCCTCCGGCTCGGACCGGCCCGGTCGAGGCCGGCTTCGTCGCATCGACGCATGCGCAGGCCGCCCCGCCTCAACGGCCTCCTCAGCCCGGCAGGCAGCGCAGCAGCAGCCAGTCGTCGAGCCCGAGCGCCACCCCGAACAGCAGTGGCCGCCATGCCGGCATCGTCGCGAGGACAAGGCCCGCCAAGAGGACGAGCCAGGGCAGGCCCCGGCGCAGGCGCGCCGCCGTCATGTCCGTGCGGCCCGCACCCACCCCAGGCCGAGGGCCAGCATCGCGGCGCCCCAGGCCAGGAAGCCGAGATCCCACAGCCACCACTCCGCCCGCGGCCGCAACTCGTTGACGTGGTGGACGCCGAGCACCGCGTGGTCGACCAGCCCCTCGACGAGGTTGAACAGGCCCCAGCCGACCAGCAGCGACCCGGCGAGCCCCCGGCCCGACCAGCGCAGCGGGCGGATCCGGCCGCGGCGCCACAGCACGAACAGGCCGAGCACCACGAACACGTAGGTCGCGCTGTGGAAGATCCCGTCCCACAGGGTGTTGCGTTCGAGGTTCTCGACCGAGGTGATCGGGTACCAGGTGCTCAGCATGTGGTGCCATTGCAGCACCTGATGCAGCACGATCCCGTCGAAGAACCCGCCGAGCCCGAGGCCGAGCAGGATCCCGGCCGGGACGGGGAATGATCGTCCGCTCGCGTCCGCCATGCCGTCGCCCTCCGTGCCCGGGAGGCTTCGGCGCATCGGAGGGGCCGTCGCAATGCCGGATGTTAACCCGGCTCGCCCGAACCGTGCAGGCTGACGACGCGCAGGCGCCGCTCGCGCGGGCCCGGCCGCCCGACGCGCGCGGAGATCGCCGCGACGTCGCGGCGGCCGGCCTCCCAGCGGTCGCGGATCGAGGCCGGCGAGTAGTCGAAGCTCTTGGCCGCCAGCTCGTCGGCGCCGGCCTGATAGACCGAATGGACCAGCGTGATCGCGGGGCCGTCGGGCCGCAATTGCTGCCGCAGGGCGTATTCGCGGTCGAGGGCCGCGAGGGTCCGCCGGCCGGCGCTGGCGAAGATGAGGTCGTTCGCCCGCTCCAGCACCGCGTCGAGGGAGGCCGGCGGCGGCGCCCGCAGGCTGAACAGCTCCAGGGCGAGGCAGACCAGGTCCCGCTCGGGCTCGCCGGCGAAGACCGGATCGAGGGGCAGGTTGTTGGTGTAGCCGGCATCGCACAGCACCCGCCCGTCGATCGCGACCGGCGGAAAGGCCGGCATGATCGCGGTGCTGGCGAGGATGTGCTCGGGCCGGATCCGCTCGCGGGCGCTGTCGAACAGCACCTCCTCGCCGGTGGCGAGGTCGACGCACGCGACGGTGAAGCGGATCTCGCCGCCGTTGAGCCGCTCGAAATCGACCAGCCGGGCCAGGGTGTCGAGCATCGGCCCGTGGTCGAACAGCGCGACGTCGTTCGGCACGAACGGCAGCGCCGACCACAGGCCGGGCCAGCGATGGCGAAACAGGTTCGGCCGGCCCCAGGCCAGGGCCGCGAGCGCGTGCAGCCCGTTATAGACCTGCCGCGGCCGGCCCGGAATCGCCGGATCGGGCCCGGTATGCTGGCGCGTCTCGTCCCAGAACCGGCGCAGCCGCGCGACCCGGTCCTCAGGGGCGTTGCCGGCGATGATCGCGCCGGTGACCGCGCCGACCGAGGCGCCGACGATCCAGCCCGGCAGGAGGCCCCGCTCGCTCAGCGCCTCGAAGGCACCGGCATGGTAGGCGCCGAGCGCATTGCCGCCCCCGAGCACGAGGGCGAAGGCGGGATCGTTCAACGACGGATCGAGCGGAAGCGGGCCGGACAAGGCGGGAACACACCATTGCAACCACAGAGCGAGCGGGCAACGGTCTCGCTCAAATCCGGTTCCGGCGCAGGCGGCGCCAGCCGACCACGGTGCCGGAGACCGACACCACCATCCCGGCGGCGATGATCCCCCACAGCAGCAGGTCCCGGGCCGCTCGATGGCGCAGCAGGATGCCGAGATCGAAGCTGTGCGGGGCGTGGAACAGCCAGCGGTAGACACGGCCGCTGCGGTCGAGCCGGTCGAGCACCTCGCCGGTGACCGGGTCGAGGTGGAACCACGTCGCCGCCGGGTCGTCGAAGGCGACCCGCAGCACCGGCAGGCGGGGCGGGCGGTGGTGGGCGTACCAGTACGCATCCTCCTCGCTGAGCAGGGTCGTGACGGGCGGCGGCGCCTCCGGCAGCAGAAGCCGCGCCGCCCGGGCGATGCGCGCCCGCATCGCCTCGGGCGGCTCCGCCGGCGCGACCGTGAGACCCGCCCCGCGGCAGGCGATCAGCGCCCGCGCCGCGCCGCCGATCCGGGCGAACCGGACCTCGACCGGATCGCGGCAGGCACCCGCCCGCACCGCGTCGAGGTCGAGGGCGGTCGGGGCGGTGTTGCCGGCGTAGCTCTCCAGCATCGCCCGCGACGGCGCCCGCGGCCCGAACCACCGGTTCGGGTTCACCGACAGCCAGCCGCTCGCCACGAAGGTGACGAGCGTCACCCCGCCGACGAGGCCGCCGAGATGGTGCCACGCCGCCCAGCCGCGATGGGGCGTGAGACGAAAGCCGCGGCGCGGGCGCAGGCGCAGCAGGCCGACGACCAGCCCCGTCACCGCCCCGGCGGTCGCGATGCCGGACACCCACAGCACCACGTCGCGCCACAACGCCGCCTGTGCCCGCAGGGGCGTGAGGTAGATCCAGTGCGGGATCGCCCCGAACCAGTTCCACAGCCGCTCCCGCGCGCTGGTATCGAGCGCGACCTCGCCGGTCCGGGCCGAGACGTACAGCACGGTGTCGTCCGGGTCGCCCAGCGCGACGCGGTGAAACGGCCGCAGGGGATCGTAGCGCGCGGTCACCGACCACTGGTCGCGCTCCACCGGGTCGAGCGGCCGTGGCCGCACCGCCCGCGGGTCGTGCGCCGCGGCCGCGACGGCCGACGCCTCCGGCACCGCGGCGAGGGGCGATCCGGTCACCGCCGAGACCGCGTGCCGGGTGCCGTCCCAGGCGGTGACCCGGTAGACCGGCCCGCCGTCCTGCATCTCCAGCCGGAGCGCGCGGGGGAAGTCCGTCTGCCCGGCGGCCGCGAGGGCGGCGTCGGGCGTCACCGCCACCCGGTCGAGGGCGAGGACCGGCAGGCCGGCCCGGCGCTCCTCCTCGGTCAGGGCCGGGAAGCCGACCGACATCATCACCAGCCCGGACCCGAACCAGACGACGAACAGCAGGCAGGTGACGATGCCGAGCCAGCGGTGGCCGAGAATCAGCCACCGCTTGAGCCGCTTGGCGGGCCGCATCAGAACGCCACGCTGTAGGCGACCTCGAACGAGCGCGGCCGTCCGAGCAGCCACGCGGTGCTCGACCCGGTGATCGCGTAGGTCTCGTCGGTGAGGTTGTAGGCCCGCAGGCTCAGGCGCGACGCCTCGGTGACGCGGTAGTCGAGCGTGGCGTTGACCACCGCATAGGCGTCGCGCCGGGCGGTGTTGGCGAAGTCGCCGTAGGTCTCGCCGACCACCTGCACGCCGGCCCGGGCCTCCCAGCGCGGGGCGAAGGCCCAGGTCAGCCACAGGTTGCCGACGAGTTCCGGCACGTTCTGCGGCTGGTTGCCGGCATAGGACACCGCGACGCCGCCGACCGACTGGGCGAAGCGGTCGTATTGCGCGTGCAGCAGCGCGAGGTTGCCCTCGACCCGCCATTCGTCCGAGAGGCCGAGCGACACGAACGCCTCGACGCCCTGCGCCGACTGGCTCCCGACCTGCACCGCGATGCCGGGAGTGTTGATGTCGACCGTGATGAGGTTGTCCTTGGTGATGCGGTAGCCGGCGAGGGTGAACTCGCCGCGCCCGCCCCAGAACGCCTGCTTGACGCCGATCTCGACCTGCCGGCCGGTCGAGAGCCGGAAATCGCGCTGCGAGACCGGCAGGCTGATGAGGCCGGTGACCGGATCGACCGCCGTGGCGTACTGGACGTACAGCGCCGAATCGGGGGTCGGGTTGAACACCGCCCCGACCCGGTAGGTGAGGGCCTGGAAGCTCCGGCTGAAGTCGTTGGCGGGGTTGCGCAGGTCGCTGCGCCGGATCGTCGGCGCCTCGTAGCGCAGGCCGGCGACGAGCGAGAGCCGGTCGGTCAGAAAAAGCCGGTCCTCGGCGAAGAGCGCGGCCTGATCGGTCGAGGAGCGGTAGTCGGGCCCGGTGAGGTTCACGCGCAGGAACGCCCCCGGATCGAAGGCGAACGGATCGACCCGGCTGACGCCGCCATAGGGCGCGTTGTTGTTGCGCTGGAAGTCGATGTGGTTGACCTCGAACCCGACCAGCCCCTCGTTGCGCAGCCCGAACAGGCTGCCGCGCAGCGCGACGTCGAAGCGGTTGCCGATCTGCGCCTGATCGTGGGTGATCTCGATGTAGTCGCGGCGCTCGACCCGACGCAGGCCCGGCAGGGTGGCGTAGGTCTCGACGTTGCGCCAGTGCCGGTTCGAAGTGAGGTAGTAGGCGGTGTTGCGCACCGTGATGTCGGCGCTCGGATTCCACTCGGTCTTGAGCTGGGTCCAGTTGTCCCGGAACCGAATCAGGCCGTCGTCGACGTTGTAGTTGCGAAGCCGCGTGCGCGGATCGATGCCGCCGGCGATGAGCGGCGTGCCGAAGTAGCGCATCGGCTCCTGGTAGCCGAAATCGTGCGACAGGCTGACCGCGAGGTCGGGCGCGGCCTGCCACAGCAGGGCGCCCGAGACCGCGATGTTCTGGAACTCGCCGTTCTCGCGCAGCCAGCCGGCGGCGCGGTTGGCGCTGACGTTGAGCCGGTAGGCGACGCTCTCGCCGAGCGGCCCGCCGCTGTCGAGGGCGAGCCGCGTCACCGCGTCCGACCCGACCGCCGCCCGGGCCTCGTTGATCGCCACGAAGGTTGGCGTCTTCGGCACCACGTTGACGACGCCGCCGATCGCGCCCTCACCGTACAGGACCGAGGCCGGGCCGCGCAGCACCTCGATCCGGTCGACGTTCCAGGTGTCGAACGGGAAGGTGATGGTGCCGTTGCCGACGAACAGGCGGGTGCCGTCGTAGAGCTGCATCACCGAGTTCAGCCCGGGGAAGCCGCGCGAGGTGTAGGAGGTGAAGCCGTTGCCCGGCGCGGCGATCGAGGTGATGCCGGTGGCGTTCTGGGTCACCGCCTCGGCGACCGTCTCCTGGCCGCGCTCGCGGATCTTCTGGCCCGGGATGATCTCGAGGCTGGCCGGCGTCTCGATCGGGCTGAGGCCGAGCCGGCTGCCGCTGCGGCTCGGCGTGGTCAGGTTCAGGCCGGCCGGGGCCGCCGTGTAGGGGGCGGAGCCGCGTCCCGCGACCGAGATCGCGTCGAGGGCGATGGTCCCGGCCTCCTGGGCCGAGGCAGGCTGGGCCGAGGCGGGCGCTGCGGACAGGCCGGCGGAGACGAGGAGCAGGCGCGCGAGGCGCCGCTCCGGCGAGCGGTGACGGGGGAGGACAGGCACGGTGGTGGGACCCGGGACGGCAGTGGCACGTCACCGCGAACCAGAAGACGCGCCGGGCCGCCCGCGGGCGTCCGGTTCGGCTACCATCAGGACACCCCGCCCGACGTGCTCGCGTGTGACCACGGCTGACGGCAGGTCTCCTGGCTCGCGGGTCGTCGCCCGCCACCGTCTTCCCAGGGCTCGGACCCCAGTGACGTGGTGGTGGAGGGCTCGCCGCTCACAGTTGCGGGGGCAGCCGCGGCCTCGGGCGTGAGCCCTCACCGCGTTCCCTTTTGATCCCCGAGGGGAACCGTCGCTGTGACAGTATCCGCGGCCTGCGCGCGGTCAACCGGCGATGCCCGGCAAGGTTGAATCCACCCACCGGGATTCGCCGGGTGTGGCGGTTCTACAGCCAGTCGAAGAGCCGCATCACCGCCAGGGCCTCGTCGCGCAACACGTCGCCCTCGACCTCCACCGCCCGCCAGCCCGGGCGCCCGTCGATCCAGGCCGCGGCCTTGGCGAGGTCGGCGTCGAACAGGCGCTGCGCCCCGGGCACGTCGGTGCCGCGGGCGGCGAAGACGACCCGGCGCAGGCGCATCTGCGCGATCACCACCGTGCACATCAGGCACGGCTCGCAACTGGTGTAGAGCGTGCAATCCTCCAGCGGCCCGCGCTCGCCGAGCCGCCCCCAGGCGTCGCGCAGAGCCACCATCTCGCCGTGGGCGGTCGGGTCGTGGTGGGCCCGCACGGTGTTGTGGCCCTCGCCGACGACCCGGCCCGCCGCATCGACCACCACCGCGCCGAACGGCGCCTGCCCCTTCGCCACCGCCTCCTCGGACAGGGCGATCGCCCGGCGCATGAACGCCGCCTCGTCTGCCGGGCCGCTCACGCCTCGCGTCCGGTCTCGTGCAGCAGCCGCGGCACCTCGGCGCCGAGTTCGCGGGCCAGGAACCCGACCGGGCCGTGGGAGCGGGCCAGCCGCCGCCCGGCCTCGCCGTGGAGATGGACCCCCCACAGGGCGGCCTCGGCCACCGGCGCGCCGCGGGCGATCAGGCCGGTGACGAGGCCAGCGAGCACGTCGCCCGACCCGGAGGTGGCGAGCCCGACCCCGCCGCCGGCATAGCTCCAGGCCCGGCCGTCCGGGGCGACGATGCAGGTGCGGGCGCCCTTCATCACCACCACCGCGCCGAACCGGTCCGCCGCTTCGCAGGCCGCTGCGAGGGGATCGTCCTCGATCGCCTCGCGCTCGCGCCCGAGCAGCTTCGCCATCTCGCCGGCATGGGGCGTCATCACCACCCGGCCGCCGCAGGAACGGACGGTTTCGGGGTGGTCCGGCAGCCCGTCGAGGGCGGCGGCGTCGAGGACGAAGCTCGCCTCGTCGCCGGCGAGCAGGGCTTCGGTCAGCGCCACCGTCGCGTCGCCCTGCGCCATCCCGGGCCCGACCAGCACCGCGTCGCAACGGCCGATCCGCGGCACCAGCCGCTCGATCGCCGGCTCCGCCTCAAGCCCGCCCTCCGGCGTCTCGGGAAAGCCGATCACCAGCGCCTCGGGGATCGCCAGGGCGAGCCCCTGGGCGCAGGACGCCACGGTGGCGACCTGGACCTTGCCGGCGCCGGCCCGCAGCACCGCGTTGGCGGCGAGCAGCACTCCGCCCGGCACCTCGACGCTGCCGCCGATCACCATGGCGCGGCCGCGCTCGTCCTTGCTGCCGGCATCCAGCCGGGGCAGGGGCATGCGTCGGAGCAGGTCGGGCGTGAGTTCGGTCGGCGTCGGCATGGTGTCGCCTCCTTCAGCGCGCGGCCTGATTGCGGTCGGGCTCGGCGGTCACCGGCGCGCCGCCCTCGGCCACGGGGGCGACGACGTTGTAGCGCCGCAGGGCCAGGGCGCCGGACTGCCCCAGCCGCGGGTCGAAGGCGTATTCGGTGACCGAGCAGTTGGCGACGTCGCCCTCGGCGTCGATCGCCAGGATCTCGTCCTCGGTCATCCGCTCGATGAGGTAGCGCAGGCACAGGACCACGACCTGATGCGCGACGATCAGCACCCGCTGCCCGGGATAGTGCAGCGAGATCGTGTCGAGGCTGCTGCGCAGGCGCAGGATCACGTCGCACCAGCTCTCGCCGCCTGGCGGCCGGTGGTAGAACTTGCCGAGCAGACGGCGCAGCTCGGCCTGCTCGGGATGCAGCTCGACGATGCCGGCCCGGGTCAGCCGGTCGAGGATGCCGAACTCCTTCTCGCGCAGCCGCTCGTCGACGACGAAATCCGGCATCGGCTCGGCCAGCCCGCCGGCCTCGCGGATCAGCGCCGCGGTGCGCTCGGCGCGCACGTAGGGCGAGGTCAGCACCACGTCGGGCCGCTCGGAGGCCGGCATCGCGGAGAACCACGCGCCCAGCGCCCGGGCCTGCCGCTCGCCGCGGGGGCTCAGCGGCACGTCGACGTCGCGCTCGTCGATGGCGATGCGCGCGAGCCCGGCCCGGTCGGCCTCGTCGCGGGCGACGTTGCCGGCGCTCTCGCCGTGGCGAACGATCCAGATCCGGTCCGGCCAAAGCTGCGACATCGTTCACCTGCGTTAAGGACGCCCACCAACGTCGCGGGGAGGCGATCGGTTCGCGCGGCGGGCGGGAAACCCGGCGGCGCGGCATCGCCACGCTCCCCGCAGGCTGAAAATGTTCTAGAAAGGGGCGCAGACGAAGAAACGCCGCCGAGGAACCGCCGTGCAGACCAGCTTCACCCCCGCGCAGCTCGCCGACCCGGCCATGGCGGCCTCGGAGAAGATCCTGCGCACCTGCGTGCATTGCGGCTTCTGCACCGCGACCTGCCCGACCTACCTGATGCTCGGCGACGAGCTCGATTCGCCGCGCGGCCGCATCTACCTCATCAAGGACATGCTGGAGGGCGGCAAGGCGGCGACGCCGGAGGTGGTCAAGCACGTCGACCGCTGCCTGTCGTGCCTGTCCTGCATGACCACCTGTCCGTCCGGGGTGCATTACATGCACCTCGTCGACCACGCCCGCTCGCACATCGAGCAGACCTACCGCCGCCCGCTCGGCGACCGCCTGATGCGGGAGGTGCTGGCGCGGGTGCTGCCCTATCCGAACCGCTTCCGCCTCGCGCTCCTCGCCGCTGCCGCGGCGCGGCCGTTCCGCGCGGTCGCCGCGCGGGTGCCGGGCCTCGGCAGCCGGCTTGCCGCGATGCTCGACCTCGCGCCCTCGCCGCTGCCGGGGCGCGGCGCCGGCGACCGGCCCGGCACCTTCCCGGCGCCGGGCCCCCGGCGCGGCCGGGTGGCGCTGCTGCGCGGCTGCGCCCAGAGCGTGCTGCGGCCGGACTTCAACGAGGCGGCGATCCGGCTGCTCAACCGCCACGGCATCGAGGTGGTGCAGGCCAAGGGGGAGGGGTGCTGCGGCGCGCTCACCCACCACATGGGCCGCGAGGCGTCGTCGCACGCGCTGGCGCGGCGCACCATCGACGCCTGGATCGCCGAGATGGACGGGCCGGGCCTCGACGCGATCGTGGTCACGGCGTCGGGCTGCGGCACGACGATCAAGGATTACGGCTTCATGTTCCGCGACGACCCGGCCTATGCCGAGAAGGCGAGGCGGGTGTCGGCGCTGGCCAAGGACGTGACCGAGTACGTCACGAGCCTCGGCCTGTCCGAGCCGGTGGTCGAGACCGACCTCGTCGTCGCCTACCACTCGGCCTGCTCGATGCAGCACGGCCAGGGCCTGCGCACCGAGCCGAAGGCGCTGCTCAAGCGCGCCGGCTTCACCGTGAAGGACGTGCCGGAGGGCCACATCTGCTGCGGCTCGGCCGGGACCTACAACATCCTCCAGCCGGAACTCGCCGGGCGCCTGCGCGAGCGCAAGGTCGCCAACATCGAGCGGATCAAGCCCGACCTGATCGCCACCGGCAACATCGGCTGCGCCACGCAGATCGGGAAGGGCACCGCGATCCCGATCGTCCACACCGTCGAACTGCTCGACTGGGCCACCGGCGGCCCGCGCCCGGCCGCCCTCGACGGGCTGCCGGACCGGCGCCCGGCGCTCGCGGCGGCGGAGTAGGCGAGCCGGGCTTGCCCGGGGACGACCGGGCGGCGCAAACAGGCTCCTTCCCCGACACGGAGCCCCCAGCGTGAGCCTCGCATCCGTCCGCGCGCACCTCGCCGCGATCGCCCCCGACCTCACCGTGATCGAGACCGAGGCGAGTTCGGCCACGGTGACGCTGGCGGCGCAGGCGCACGGCGTCGAGCCGGCGCGGATCGCCAAGACGCTGTCGCTGCGGGTCGGCGAGCGGGTGCTGCTGGTGGTGGCGCGGGGCGACGCCCGGCTCGACAACCGCAAGGTGAAGGCGGCGTTCGGCGGCAAGGCGCGGATGCTCGGGCCGGAGGAGGTCGAGACTCTCACCGGCCATCCGGTCGGCGGCGTGTGCCCGTTCGGGCTCGTCGCGCCGCTGCCGGTCTATTGCGACGTCGGGCTGAAGGCCTTCGACGAGGTGGTGCCGGCGGCGGGCTCGCCCAACAGCGCGGTGCGGCTGTCGCCCGACCGGATGGCGGACCTCGCCGGCGCGCAGTGGGTCGACGTGTGCCAGGAGGCCGATGCCGGGTCAGCGTAGCGAACCCGGTGACGGGGCGATGCGACGGCGAAGCATCGGGACGTCGTCGCGCGCACGCCGTCCCCGGGAGGCCCGCGCGCCCGTTCGAGTGCCACGGTTCCACGGGGCGGCCGAGCCCGATGCGGCGGCCTCCCCTCAGCGCAGGGCCTGCAGCACCTTGGCGCCCGGGCGCCCAGTCGGGGTCATGCCGAGGCGGCGCTCGACGTCCTTGATCGCGTCGCGGGTCTTGGAGCCGACCCGGCCGTCCGGCTCGCCGACGTCGTAGCCCCGGGCCGCGAGGGCGACCTGGAGCTGGCGCCGCTCGGCCCGCGACAGCGGCGGGTCGTCGGTCGGCCAGGCCGTGCGGATCCCGGCCTTGCCGCGCAGGCGGTCGGACAGCACCGCGATGGCGAGACCGTAGGATTCGGCGGCGTTGTAGGAGTAGATCGCGTCGAAGTTCTTCGTCACCAGGAAGGCCGGGCCCTCGATTCCGGCCGGCGCGATGATGCCGGCGGCATCGCCCCCCGAGAGCGGGCGCCCGTCGACCCGGGTCACGCCGAGGCTCGCCCAGTGCGCGACCGGGCGCTTGTTCTTGCGGCCGGCCGCCGCGAGGCTGAAGCCGTCCGGCAGCCGCACCTCGTAGCCCCAGGGGTGACCGTTGTTCCACTTGGCGACGCGCAGGAAGTTCGCGGTCGAGCCGAGGGCGTCGGGCACCGAATCGACGATGTCGCGCCGCCCGTCGCCGTCGAGGTCGACGGCGAGGCGGTGGTAGGTCGTCGGCATGAACTGGGTCTGGCCGAACGCGCCGGCCCACGAGCCGGTCAGGCGGCTGGCGTCGATGTCGCCGCGGTCGATGATCTTGAGCGTCGCCATCAGCTCGCCGCGGAAGAAGTCGCGGCGGCGGTTGCCGCTGCAGGCGAGAGTCGCGAGGGACTGGACCAGCGGCGACTTGCCGAGGTTCTTGCCGAAATTCGACTCCACGCCCCAGACCGCCGCGATGGTGTAGCGGTCGACGCCGTAGCGCGCCTCGGCCTGGGCGAGGGCGGAGGCGTGCTGGCGCATCGCCGCCTGCCCGTCCTCGACCCGCTCCTCGTCGACCAGCGCCGCCATGTAGTCCCAGATCGGCGTCTTGAACTCGGGCTGGAACTGCGACGACTCGATCACCTTCGGGTCGAAGCTGATGCCGGCCGTGGCGGAATCGAAGGTGCGGGCCGCGATGCCGCCGGCGACCGCCTGCTGGCGCAGGCCGGCGAGGCAGCCGCCGAAATCCGCCTGCGCCGCGGCCGGCATGGCGAAACCGGCAAGCCCGCAACCGGCAAGGCAGAGCAGGGCGGCAGCCCGTTCGCGCGCGCGCAGCATCATCATCGGCCTCGTCCCTCTTCCCCGACCAGAGCACGGGAATAGGGCGGCATCACGGTTAACGAAGCCTTGAGCCTCGCGCGACCGTGACCGGACCGGCCCTCACGCCCAGGCGCGCGCGGCGAGCTTGGCCTCGTAGGCGTCGATCGCCCCCTCGTTCTCCAGCGTCAGGCCGATGTCGTCGAGCCCGTTGAGCAGGTTGTGCTTGCGCCCGGGCTCGATGTCGAAGTGCAGGGTGCCGCCGTCCGGACCGCGGATCTCCTGGCGCTCCAGGTCGATGGTCAGGGTCGCGTTGGCGCCGCGCCCGGCGTCGTCGAACAGCTTCTCCAGGTCCTCCGGCTTCACCGTGATGAGCAGGATGCCGTTCTTGGCGCTGTTGTTGTAGAAGATGTCGGCGAAGCTGGTCGAGATCACGCAGCGGATGCCGAAATCGGCGAGCGCCCACGGGGCGTGCTCGCGCGACGAACCGCAGCCGAAATTGTCGCCGGCGACCAGGATCTTGGCGTTGCGGTAGGCCGGCTGGTTGAGGACGAAGTCCGGGTTCTCGGAGCCGTCGTCGCTGTAGCGCATCTCGGAGAAGAGGCCCTTGCCGAGGCCGGTGCGCTTGATCGTCTTGAGGTACTGCTTCGGGATGATGCGGTCGGTGTCGACGTTGACGATCCGCAGCGGCGCCGCGACGCCTTCCAGAACGGTGAACTTTTCCATCGGCCTCGTCCCCGTGCCGCGCGGGGGAGGCGCCGCGCGGCTGGTTTCAAGGACTTCTAGCAAGCGGGGACCGGCGCGCAAGCGCGCCGGTCCCGGTATCAGCGCGATCCCGACAGCTCCAGCACGTCGTCGAAGGTCCGCAGGCCCGCCCGCGGCGCGTTCACCAGCACCGCCATATTGCCCGGCGCGTGCTGGTTCCTCCACATCTTGGTGTGGGCCTCCGGGATCTTGTCCCAGGGGAACAGCTCGCTCATGCAGGGATCGACCCTGCGGTCGATGACGAACTGGTTGGCCGAGGCCGCCTGCTTGAGGTGGGCGAAGTGCGAGCCCTGGATCCGCTTCTGGCGCATCCAGACGTAGCGGGCGTCGAAGGTGATGTTGAAGCCGGTCGTGCCGGCGCAGAACACCACCATGCCGCCGCGCTTCACCACCAGCGCCGAGACCGGGAAGGTCGCCTCGCCGGGATGCTCGAACACGATGTCGACGTCGTTGCCCTTGCCGGTGATGTCCCAGATCGCCTTGCCGAACTTGCGCGCTTCCTTGGTCCACTCGTTGAACTCGGGCGAGTTGACCTTGGGAAGCTGGCCCCAGCAGTTGAAGTCCTTGCGGTTGATGACGCCCTTGGCGCCGAGGCTCATCACGTAGTCGCGCTTCGACTCGTCGGAGATCACCGCGATCGCGTTGGCGCCGGTGGCGGCGCAGAGCTGGACGCCGAACACCCCGAGCCCGCCCGACGCACCCCAGATCAGCACGTTCTGGCCCGGCCGCACGGTGTGCGGGGCGTGGCCGAACAGCATCCGGTAGGCGGTGGCGAGGGTGAGCGTGTAGCAGGCGCTCTCCTCCCAGGTCAGGTGCTGGGGCCGCTTCATCAGCTGGCGCGACTGCACCCGGCAGAACTGGCCGAACGAGCCGTCCGGCGTCTCGTAGCCCCAGATCCGCTGCGAGGGCGAGAACATCGGGTCGCCGCCGTTGCACTCCTCGTCGTCGCCGTCGTCCTGGTTGCAGTGGACGATGACCTCGTCGCCGACCTTCCAGCGCTTCACCTTGGCGCCGACCGCCCAGACGATGCCCGAGGCGTCCGACCCGGCGATGTGGAAATCGGCCTTGTGGACGTCGAACGGCGAGATCGGCTCGCCGAGGCCGGCCCAGACGCCGTTGTAGTTCACGCCGGCGGCCATCACGAGGACCAGCACCTCGTCGTCGCCGATCGACCAGGTCGGCAGCACTTCGAGCTGCATCGAGGTCTCGGGGGGCCCGTGCCGCTCCCGGCGGATCGCCCAGGCGTACATCTTGGCCGGGACGTGACCGAGTGGCGGGATCTCACCGATCTCGTACAGGTCCTTGCCTCCCGCCGCCCCGGCGGCGATCGGTTGCACCGCGGCGCTCGCAGCCATCGTGAACCCCTCCCAGCGTGTTGCACCGCACCGATGCTAGCGGCGAACCCCGCCGGTTCCAATAGACCACAAGCATCGGAACAGGGCAGGTCGCCCTGTCCCTGGGCAGATCGCACACCGCGCCGCAGAGGCAATCGGACTTTCGTCGCGGTCCCGCGATCGCGGCGGCGGATTGCTGCTTAGGTCACGGGTGACGCAGGCGGAGCCTGTGACTACGATGGGGCGGGGGCCTCGCGTCCCCCGGGGGCGGGGCGCGACGGCGCGGCCCCCGCGCCGGGACGGCCATGGTCCCGGCCCCGTGGCGACCATCCGGAGGGGAGACGAGGCGCATGGCTGAGCAGGTGACGGGCGGGGCGGGGCCGGCGCGCGACAAGCCCTGGATCATCAGGACCTATGCCGGCCATTCCAACGCGGCGGAGTCGAACGCGCTCTACCGGCGCAACCTCGCCAAGGGCCAGACCGGGCTCTCGGTCGCCTTCGACCTGCCGACCCAGACCGGCTACGACCCCGACCACGAGCTTGCCCGCGGCGAGGTCGGCAAGGTCGGCGTCTCGATAGCCCATCTCGGCGACATGCGGACCCTGTTCCAGGACATCCCGCTCGCCCAGATGAACACGTCGATGACGATCAACGCGACGGCGCCGTGGCTGCTGTCGCTCTACCTCGCCGTCGCCGAGGAGCAGGGCGCGCCGCTCGCCGCCCTCCAGGGCACGACCCAGAACGACATCATCAAGGAGTACCTGTCGCGCGGGACCTACGTGTTCCCGCCGGCCCCGTCCCTGCGGCTGACCAAGGACGTGATCCTGTTCACGACGGCCCAGGTGCCGAAGTGGAACCCGATGAACGTCTGCTCCTACCACCTGCAGGAGGCGGGGGCGACGCCGGTCCAGGAGCTGTCCTACGCACTCGCCATCGCCATCGCGGTGCTCGACACCGTGCGCGACGACCCGAACTTCGACGAGGCGACCTTCGCCGACGTGGTCGGGCGGATCTCGTTCTTCGTCAATGCGGGTCTCCGCTTCATCACCGAGATCTGCAAGATGCGGGCGTTCTCGGACCTGTGGGACGAGATCACCCGCGACCGCTACGGCATCGACGACCCGAAGAAGCGGGTCTTCCGCTACGGCGTGCAGGTCAACTCCCTCGGCCTCACCGAGCAGCAGCCGGAGAACAACGTCCACCGCATCCTGATCGAGATGCTGGCCGTCACCCTGTCCAAGCGCGCCCGCGCCCGCGCGGTGCAGTTGCCGGCCTGGAACGAGGCGCTCGGCCTGCCGCGGCCGTGGGACCAGCAATGGTCGATGCGGATGCAGCAGATCCTCGCCTACGAGACCGACCTGCTCGAATTCGACGACATCTTCGACGGCTCGACCGTCATCGACGCCAAGGTCGAGGCGCTGAAGGCCGAGACCCGGGCCGAACTGGAGCGGATCGGGGCGCTCGGCGGCGCGGTCGCGGCGATCGAGACCGGGGCGCTCAAGCGGGCGCTGGTCGAGTCCAACGCCCGCCGCATCGCCGCGATCGAGCGTGGCGAGCAGGTGGTGGTCGGCGTCAACCGCTTCGAGACCGGCGAGCCCTCGCCGCTCACCGCCGGCGACGGCGCGATCTTCACCGTCTCGGAGACCGTCGAGATGGAGGCCGAGCAGCGCATCCGCACGTGGCGGTCGCAGCGCGACGGCGCCGCCGTCGAGGCGGCGCTCGCCGATCTCGAATCGGCGGCGCGGGAAGGGCGCAACATCATGCCGGTCTCGATCGCCTGCGCCAAGGCGGGCGTCACCACCGGCGAATGGGGCCAGCGCCTGCGCGAGGTGTTCGGCGAGTACCGCGCCCCGACCGGCGTGACGCTGGAGACCGCCTCGTCGGGCGCGGCGGAGGAAGCCCGCCTGCTGATCGCCGATCTCGGCGAGCGCCTCGGCGAGACGCCGAAGCTCGTCGTCGGCAAGCCCGGCCTCGACGGCCATTCCAACGGCGCCGAGCAGATCGCCCTGCGCGCCCGCGACGTCGGCTTCGAGGTCACCTACGACGGCATCCGCCAGACCCCGGCCGAGGTCGTCGCCAAGGCGCGCGAGCGCGGCGCCCACGTCGTCGGCCTGTCGATCCTGTCGGGCTCGCACGTCCCGCTGGTGCGCGAGGTCAAGGCGCTGCTGCGCCACGAAGGGCTCGACCACGTCCCGGTCGTCGTCGGCGGCATCATCTCGCCGGAGGACGAGCAGGTGCTCAAGAACATGGGCGTGTCGGCGGTCTACACGCCGAAGGACTACTCCCTCGACACGATCATGGTCGGCCTCGCCAAGGTGGTCGAGCGGGCGATCGCCAAGCGGGAGGCGGAGGAAGGGGCGCCACGGCGGGAAGAGGTGTTCTGAGGCGGGAGCCGCCGGCCTTCACTCCGGGTCGCGGATCCGGGGGGTGCTCGCCGACGAAGCGGTGTCCGTTCCGTCGGCGATGCTCGGGCCCGCCTACCGGCTCTTGCTCGCGGTGGCCTGACCGAGAATGAAGGACAGGCCGCCCGTGATGATCGACGAAACGGTGAGCTGCGCCCACCGTTTCGTGTCCGGGGATGCGGATGGATCGAACGCCGCGACGTAGACGCTGACAGTCGTGATCGCGATGATCCCCGTGCAGAACATCCCGAGCGAAACGTAGCGCTTCGCGAGTTCGAACCGGCTCTCCGCCCGCTCGCGGCGCAGCCGCTCTGCCCGATCATCGGAATTCTCGCGCGGCTCGATGCGGATGACCGCATCGCCCAGTGCCTCATCGAGCCTGATTTCGTTCGGCATGAACGGCCCCCCGTTCAGAGCAGGCCGACGATTTCCGTATCGAGCTTGTCGGGATCGGTCACCAAACCGATGTGCTTGCCCTTGGCCTTGGCGTCATGCGCGACCTTCATGAGCGCGAGGGCCTGTCGGATCACGGCGGTGCGATTGGTTTTCGTCTCGTTCGCGATGCGTTCGATCATCTCGTTCAGATCGGGCGAGATCTGGAGGTTCAGGCGGACCGAATCGCTGGCCATTGATCCTCTCCGGGTATCGAACGCGAACGACTCATGCCGTGAGGCGAACGCGATGCGCGTTCGAAGGTGCAAAGGCGCGTAAAACAGGCGTATCCGACGCGTAACACGGGCCACGGGTGGACGTCGAGGACGCGATGATGCGGTCTCCGCGCATCGGGCCACGAGACCTCGGGCCGACCGTCTCGGGGCCTCGTCCGGTCTCTCCCTCCTGAAACGACCTTTTCCGTGTGACGGGTACGGCGTAGAGCAGCCCGATGCCGTCCCATCCCGCTCTCGTCGCGATCCCGGTCGCCGCGCTCGTCGCAGCCGGGATGATCGTTCTGCTCATGCCGCTCCTGCGGCGCTACGCCATGGCGCGCCCCAACGCCCGATCGAGCCATGCGGCGCCGACCCCTCAGGGCGGGGGAATCGCGGTGATCGGTGCGGCCGTCCTCGTCGGCGTCGCCTTCTGGCCGGAGCCCTTCGGGCAAGAGGCCGCCATGCTCGCCGCGGCGACGCTCGGCCTCGCCTTCGTCGGCACCATCGACGACATCCGGCCGCTGCCGGTCCTGCCGCGGCTCCTGCTCCAGGCGCTGGCGGTCGGCGGAGTGGTCGCGGCCTCCGGGACCCGTCTGTTCCCCGACCTGCCCGTCGGCGCCGAATGGGGGCTGTCGCTGCTCGCCGGGCTGTGGTTCGTCAACCTCGTCAACTTCATGGACGGGCTCGACTGGATGACGGTCGCCGAGGTGGTGCCGGTCGCCGGCGCCCTCGTGGGGCTCGGCCTCGCCGGGCATCTGGCGGCGGCACCGCTCCTCGTCGCCGCCTGCCTGCTCGGCGCGATGCTCGGCTTCGCGCCGTTCAACCGGCCGGTGGCGAGGCTCTTCCTCGGCGATGTCGGCTCGCTGCCGATCGGGCTGCTGCTGGCGTGGCTGCTCTACCGGCTGGCGGGGGAGGGCGGGTTCGCCGCCGCTTTGCTGCTGCCGCTGTACTATCTCGCCGACGCGACCCTGACGCTGCTGCGCCGGGCCCAGGCCCGCGAGCCGGTCTGGCAGGCACATCGCAGCCATTTCTACCAGCGCGCCACCGCCAACGGCCGCGCCGTGCCGGCGGTGGTCGGGACGGTGTTCGCCCTCAACCTCGCCCTGGCGCTGCTCGCCGCCGCCACCCTGGTCTGGCCGTCCTGGCCGGTGGCGCTCGGAGCGCTCGCCCTCGGGGCCGCCCTGGTCGCCGGGGTGCTCGCGCTGTTCGCCACCCCCCGTGGACAGGAGCCCGCCGCCGCATGACCGGCCCGCTGATCGCCCTCACCGGCTCGACCGGCTTCATCGGACGCCACCTGCTCGGCGCGCTCACCGCGGGCGGCTACCGGGTGCGGGTGATCCTGCGCCGCCCGGTCGAACTGCCGCCCGGCCTCAGCGGCGCCGTGGTCGGCGACCTCGCCCGGCCGCAGAACATGGCGGCGGCGCTCGCCGGGGTCGACGCGGTGGTGCATTCCGCCGGCCTCGCCCACGCGATGTCGGGAACGCCGGAGGACGATTACCGGACCTCGAACACCGAGGCGACCCTGCGCCTCGCCCAGGCCGCCGCCAAGGCGCGGGTGCGCCGGTTCGTGTTCCTGTCCTCGATCCGCGCCCAGACCGGGCCCTCGGCGCCGGGGATCGTCACCGAAGCCGACGCGCCGGCTCCGGTCGATCCCTACGGCCGCTCGAAGCTCGCCGCCGAGGAGGCGCTGGCCGGTGCCGGGATCGACTACGCCGTCCTGCGCCCGGTCCTCGTCTACGGCCCGGGGGTCAAGGGCAACATGGCGTCGCTCCTGGCGCTGGCCGCGCGCCCGCTGCCGCTGCCCTTCGGAGGATTGTCGGGCCGCCGCTCCCTCGTCTCGGTCGAGTCCCTGGCCGCCGCCGTCGCGACGGTGCTGCGGGCGCCGGACTCCCTGCGCCGGCCGTTCATCGTCGCCGAACCCGACCCGCTCGCCCTGCCGGAGATGATCGCGGCGCTCCGCGCCGGGCTCGGCCGCCGGCCGGGCCTGCTGCCGGTGCCGGCCGGCCTCCTGGCGCTCGGCCTGCGCCTCGCCGGACGGGCGGAAGCGTGGGAGCGCCTCTCGGGCTCGCTCGTCGCCCGCCCGGACGGGCTCGCGGCCCTCGGATGGACCGCGCCGCTCACCACGCGCGAGGGCCTCGCGGCCCTGGCGCGCGGGAGTTCCCCTCAATCCTCGTGATCGTCCTCGTCGTCGGGCTGGCGGATGCCGTAGCGGTTCTCCAGGCTCGGCGCCGGCCGGGGACGGTCCGGCCCTTCGAGGACCCGCGGCGGACGCGCCGGGCGCTCGCCGGCCTCGCGCCCGATGCGCGGGATCAGCGTGACGATGTCGACGAACTCGTCGGCCTGCCGGCGCAGGTCGTCGGAGACCATCGGCGGCTGGGTCTGGATCGTGGAGACGACGGTGACCCGCACCCCGCGCCGCTGCATCGCGGCGACGAGGGAGCGGAAGTCGCCGTCGCCGGAGAACAGCACCATGTGGTCGATGTGGGAGGCGAGTTCGAGGGCGTCGATCGCCAGCTCGATGTCCATGTTGCCCTTGACCTTGCGGCGGCCGTTGGAGTCGGTGAACTCCTTGGCCGGCTTGGTCACGACCCGGTAACCGTTGTAGTCGAGCCAGTCGATCAGCGGCCGGATCGACGAATATTCCTGGTCCTCGATGATCGCCGTATAGTAGAAGGCCCGAAGAAGGTTCTCCCGCGCCTTGAAGTCCGCCAGGAGCTTCCGGTAGTCGATGTCGAATCCGAGCGCCTTGGTGGTGGCATAGATGTTGGCGCCGTCAATGAAGAGGGCGCTGCGATGATAACCCATCGAATAGTCCTGGTGGTGCGGCACGGCCGCGAACAATAAGAACGCTGGTCAGGCGAGGAAGAATATCTCGCTGGAACGGCGCCGACGATGAAAAACGGCAAAACGGGAGGCAATGCCCCGTGATTTGCAATTCGGGATCGAAGTAAGAACGGACTTGCACGGGTGTCAAGCGGCGGGGCGGGTGTTCCCCGCAATTCCCGCCCGGCGCGGGATCGGGCTCAGCCCGGGAGGGCGCGGCTGCCGGGCTTGACCGGCGGGATCGCGGCGAGTTCCGGCGGCAGCGCGTCGGGGGAGTAGTTCGGGATGTCGAGGGTGACGAGGGCGGCGAGCGGCATTCCGAGATCGGCCTTGCCGCCGGAGCGGTCGATGAGGCAGGCGGCGCCGACGACCTCGCCCGGCTCGTCCCGAAGGGCGGCGAGGCATTCCCGCGACGACAGGCCGGTGGTGACGATGTCCTCGACCATCACGGCGCGGGCGCCGTGCGGGATGCGGAAGCCGCGGCGCAGGGCGAACGGTCCGCCGGGGTCGCGCTCGACGAAGATCGCCTTGGCGCCAAGCGCCCGGGCGGTCTCGTAGCCCGGCACGATGCCGCCGACCGCCGGGGACACGATGTAGTCGACGGCGCCGTAGCGTGCGCGGATCAGGTCGGCGAGGCCGGCGCAGACCTTCGCGGTCCGGACCGGGTCGGTGAAGATCGCCATCTTCTGCAGGAACACCGCGCTGCGCAGGCCGGACGACAGGATGAAGTGGCCTTCGAGGAGGGCGCCGGCGGCGCGGAATTCGTCGAGAACCTCGTCGGATGTCATCGGTCACCGGAGCGCTGGAGGAAGCCGGGCTCGGTTGTGGCAGCGCCCCGGGCGGTAGGCAACCGGAGGATCATGCCGTTTCCGATCGATCGCTTCGGGCGGTCCCGTGGGGACCACCTGAAGCGATGCGAAAACGGGCTTCGCTCAGGCGTGTGGAGCCTCCGGCTCCACCGCGCGGGCTCGTGATGCGATCTCCGGAAGACATCTTCCGGACATCGCATCACCCGTTCACCCGGTCGACCCGGCTGACCACCCGCTTGGCCCGCAGCTCCGACACGATGGCGGTGAGGTGCTTGAGGTCCCAGACCGCGAGATCGATCACCACGTCGGTGAAGTCCTGGGTCCGCCGCCGCATCGAGATGTTGTCGATGTTGCCGTCGTGGTCGGCGATGACCTGGGCGATCTGGGCGAAGCTGCCGGGCTCGTTGATCGACTGCAGGGCGAGGCGGGCGGGGAAGCGCTGATGGGGGCCGCCGTCGACGTCCCAGCGCACGTCGAGCCAGCGGTCGGGCTCGTTGTCGAAGGCGGCGAGCGCCGGCGACTGGATCGGGTAGATCGTCACGCCCTCGCCGGGCGTGAGGATGCCGACGATCCGGTCGCCCGGCACCGCGCCGCCCTCGGGGGCGAAGCGGACCAGCACGTCGCGGTCGAGGCCGCGGATCGGGATGCCGGCATCCTGGCCCGCGCCCTCGCCGCCGGCGGCGTCGCGCCCGGGCCAGGTCAGACGCACGGTCTGGTCCTTGTCGAGGGACAGCCGCCCGGCGCCGTTGACGTGCGGCTTCGGCCCCGGGGCCGGCACCGGGGCGTTGCTGCGGCGCTCGTCCTTGTAGTCGGGATAGACCGCCTTCACGACGTCGCCGGAGAACATCTCGCCGCGGCCGACCGCCGCGAACACGTCCTCGGTCGAGACCCGGGCGAGGCGCGAGAGGGCGCCGCGCAGCTTCTCGTCGGAGAAGTTCTTGCCGGCGCGCTCGAAGGCGCGGTCGAGGATCTGGCGCCCGAGCCCGGCATATTGCCGGCGCACCGCCGAACGGGTCGCCCGGCGGATCGCCGCCCGCGCCTTGCCGGTGACGGCGAGGGATTCCCAGGCCGCCGGCGGGGTCTGGCCGTCGGCGCGCACGATCTCGACCTCGTCGCCGTTCTGGAGCTGGGTCAGCAGCGGCGCGATGCGGCCGTTGATCTTGGTGCCGACCGCGGTGTTGCCGACATCCGTATGGACGGCATACGCGAAATCGATCGGCGTCGCGCCCCGCGGCAGCGCGATCAGGCGGCCCTTCGGGGTGAAGCAGAAGACCTGATCCTGAAACAGTTCGAGCTTGGTGTGCTCCAGGAACTCCTCCGGGCTGTCGCCCTCGGCGAGCAGCTCGATCGTTCGGCGCAACCACTGGTAGGCGCCGCTCTCGGTGGCCAGATGCGGCGAGCCGTCCTTGTAGAGCGCGTGGGCGGCGATGCCGTACTCGCCGATCTCGTCCATCGCGCCGGTGCGGATCTGCAATTCGACCCGCTGGCTCTTCGGGCCGATGACGGTGGTGTGGATCGACCGGTAGTCGTTCTGCTTGGGGGTCGAGATGTAGTCCTTGTAGCGGCCCGGCACCATCGGCCAGGTCGTGTGGACGACGCCGAGCGCCCGGTAGCAGGTGTCGACGTCGTCGACCACGACCCGGAACCCGAAGATGTCGGAGAGCTGCTCGAACGCGACCGACTTGCGCTCCATCTTGGCGTAGATCGAGTAGGCCCGCTTCTGCCGTCCCTTGACCGTTGCGGTGATGCCCTTGGCGGCGAGCCTCTGGGTCAGGTCGGCCTCGATGCTCTCGACCAGCCGCTCGGACTTCGCCGACAGGTCGGCGAGGCGCCGGCTGATCGTCGCGTAGACGTCGGGCTTGAGGTTGCGGAACGAGAGGTCTTCGAGCTCCTCGCGCATCTCCTGCATGCCCATCCGGCTCGCCAGGGGCGCGTAGATGTCGAGGGTCTCCTGGGCGATGCGGGCGCGCTTCTCCGCGGTCATGTGCTGAAGCGTGCGCATGTTGTGCAGCCGGTCGGCCAGCTTGACCAGCAGCACGCGCACGTCCGCCGCGATGGCGAGCAGCAGCTTGCGGAAGTTCTCGCCCTGGGCCGCGCGCTTCGACACGAGGTCGAGCCGCTTGATCTTGGTCAGGCCGTCGACGAGCGTGCCGATCTCGGGCGAGAAGGTTCGGTTGATCTCGTCGAGGGTGGCGGCGGTGTCCTCGACCGTGTCGTGCAGCACGGCCGCCACGATGGTGGCGTCGTCCAGGCGCAGGTCGGTGAGGATCGCGGCGACTTCGAGCGGATGGGCGAAGAACGGATCGCCGGAGGCCCGCTTCTGGGTCCCGTGGGCCCGCATCGCGTAGATGTAGGCCCGGTTGAGCATCGCCTCGTCGGCGGCGGGGTTGTAGGCCTTGACCCGCTCGACGAGTTCGTACTGGCGCATCATCCGCCGGAGGTCTCCTGGCCGCCCGTGCGTCCGGTTCCGAGGGCGCCGCTGCCGGCACCGGTGAGGGGAGGATGAGACTATCGCGCCGTTCGTGCGGCGGCGCCAGATCCTCCGGCGTCGCGGGGCCATCGTTGTGCGGGCGTCGGGCGCAAGGCTGCGGGTCCGTCTCGCAACAATGGCCTGCCCCCCCTCTGCGGGGGAGGGTGCCCCACGGAGTGGGGCGGGCCGGGACGATAGTCCCGCAAGAGGGGAGCGCGACGCCTCAGAACGTGGCGTCCGTCAGCCGGGGCGCGACCTATTCGGAAGCCGGGTTCCCCTCTCGCGGGGCTTCGCCCCGGCTCGCTGCGCTCGCCACCCTCCCCCGCAAAGGGGGGAGGGTTTCCGGGCGGCGGCCTTGCGCCTCAGTCGCCCTCGTCGTCGCTCTCGGTCGGGGGTGCGAGGTTCTCCAGGCCGCGCAGGAGGTCTTCCTCGCTCATGCGGTCGAAGGTCACCTCGGAATCGTCGCTGCTCGATTGCGGTGCCACCGCGGCGGCGGCCGGCGAGCTCGACAGCAGCGGCACGGTCTCGGCCTCGGGCTCGTCGACCTCGACGTATTTCTGGAGCGAGTGGATCAGCTGCTCCTTGAGGTCGTCCGGCGTGATGGTCTCGTCGGCGATCTCGCGCAGGGCCACGACCGGGTTCTTGTCGCGGTCGCGGTCGATGGTGAGCGGCGCACCCGACGAGAGCAGGCGGGCCCGGTGGCCGGCGAGCAGGACCAGCTCGAAGCGGTTCTCGACCTTGTCGATGCAGTCTTCAACGGTGACGCGAGCCATGCGCAGGCTCCTTCCTTCGGACGAACGGCAATCTCGGGGATCGGCCTACATATACGCGACGCGCGCACGCAACAAGCGCCCGCCGGAGGCGAGGCTTGTTGCGTCGCACGTGAGCCGTCGTCAGATGTCGGTCGGCCGTCCCGCCGCGACGACGAGGAGCCGGCCGTCGCCGAGGGTGCGCCGGGCGGCGCGGCGGATGTCGTCCTGCGTCACCGCGGCGATGAGGCCGTTGCGGCGGGCGATGTAGTCCATCCCCAGGCCCTCGAAGGCGATCTGCACGAGCTGGTGCGCGATCTTGGTCGAGGTGTCGAAGCCGAGCGCGTAGGAGCCGGTGAGATAGTCCTTGGCCTTCTGCAGCTCGTCGTCGCTCGGGCCGTCGCCGGTGAGGCGGGCGATCTCGTCCTGGATCACCGTCAGGCACTCGGCGACCCGCTCGTTCTTGGTCGCGGTGTAGCCCCAGGTCATCGCCGAGGCCCGGTGGCTGACGAGCGAGGTGCCGACCGAGTAGGCGAGGCCGCGCTTCTCGCGCACCTCCTGGAACAGCCGCGACGTGAACGCGCCGCCGCCGAGGACGTGGTTGAGCACGTAGGCCGGGATGAAGTCCGGGTCGCGCCACGCCACGCCGTGGGTGCCGAAACGGATCACCGATTGCGGCACGTCGAGATCGACCACCAGCCGGCGCCCGAGCCCGGCGAGGCGGGTCTCCGGCACGACGGCGAGCGGTCCGCCCTCGCCGAGGTCGCCGAAGGCCCGGTCGAGCGCCCGCGCCAGGGCGTCGGCGTCGATGGCGCCGACCGCCGCGACCTTGACGCGCGTCCGGCTCATCAGCCGCGCGTGCAGGGCGACGAGGTCGTCCCGGGTGATGCTCGACACGCTCTCGATCGTGCCGGCGGAGGGACGGCCGTAGGGATGGTCCGGATACGCCTCGGCGAAGAAGCGCCGGGAGGCGAGGACGCCGGGGTCGTTCTGCTGGTAGCGCAGGCCGGCGAGCATCTGCCCACGCACCCGCTCGATCGCCGCCGGGTCGAAGCGCGGCTGCGCCAGCGCCAGGGCGAGCAGCCCGATCGCCTCGTCGGCATGGGCGACCAGGGTCTTGAGCGAGCCGCCGATGGCGTCGGGGCCGGCATGGAAGCTCAGCTCGATCGCGCGGGCGGCGAGCTGCTCCTGGAACGCGTCCGACTCGTGGGGCCCGGCGCCCTCGTCGAGCAGGCGGGCGAGCATCTGGGTCGCGCCGGACTTGCCGGCGGGGTCCTGCGCCGCGCCGCCCTCGAAGGTGAAGGCGAGGGCGATCAGCGGGACGACCGGGGACTCGACGTGCCACGCCTCGATCCCGCGGGCCGAGACGACGGCGTTGGCCTTGGCCGGCGAGGCAGCGGCGGCGAGGGCGGCGGAGCGGGGGGCGACCAGTGTGGCATCCGCGAGGGTCATGGGGACCTCTTGTCGATTGGGTGACGGCGGCCGCCGGCGCGGCCCCTGCGACGGGGGAGGGAGGCGGTCAGGCCGCCCCCGCCTCCTCGTGGTCGCGCGCCTTGATGAGGTAGCCGGTCACCGAGCGGGCCGGGACGAGGTAGCGCCGGGCGACCGCCGCGAGCCGGTCGCGGTCGATCGCGTTGATCTCCGACGGCCAGCGCCGCACGTCCTCGATGCTCTCGCCGATGGCGAGCGCCGAGCCGAAGATCCGGGCCAGGGACGACTGGCTGTCGGAGGAATATACCGTCTCGGCGACGAGCCGGGTCTTGGCCCGCTCGATCGCCTGGGCGCCCAGGGCCTCGTCTGGCGCCCGGCGCAGGGCGCGGTCGACCGCTTCCTCCAGCGCCTCGAGGCTCACGCCCGCCGCCGGGACCGCGTAGACCGAGAACCGGGTGTCGTCGATCGCCGAGCCCATGTACCAGGCGCCGGCATTGACCGCGACGCCCTGCTCCAGGACCAGGCTGCGGTAGAGGTAGGAGGTCGGCCCGCCGCCGAGCACCTCGGCCAGCAGTTCGAGGGCGTGGCTCTCGCCGTCCTTCGCGGTCATGCAGGACGGCACGAGGTAGAGCCGCTGCAGGGTCGGCTGCTCGACCTTCGGGTCGGCGACGCTGATGCGGCGGGCGGCGCGGGGCTCCGGCTCGCGCGGGCGCAGGCGCCGCGGGCGGGCGCCGCTCCCCGCCACGCGGCCGTAGGTGCCGTCGGCCAGCCGGCGGACCTCGTCGGCGGTGACGTCGCCGGCCACCACCAGGATCGCGTTCTCGGGGGTGTAGAAGCGCTTGTAGTAGTCGAGGGCGTGGGTGCGGTCGAGATCCTCGATCTCGTGCATCCAGCCGATGATCGGGATGCCGTAGGGATGGTGCACGAACAGCGAGGCGGCCATCGCCTCGGAGAGCTGGGCGCTCGGGTCGGTCTCGACCCGCATGCGGCGCTCCTCCAGCACCACGTCGCGCTCGGGCGCCACCACCGCGTCGTCGAGGACGAGGCCGGTCATCCGGTCGGCCTCGAACTCCATCATGGTCTTGAGGTTCTCGCGGGCGACCCGCTGGAAGTAGGCGGTGTAGTCGAACGACGTGAAGGCGTTCTCCTGGCCGCCGAGGCCCGACACCACCTTCGAGAAGGCGCCGACCGGGTGGGTCTCGGTGCCCTTGAACATCAGGTGCTCGAGGAAGTGGGCGATGCCCGACTGGCCGAGCGGATCGTCGGCCGAGCCGTTGCGGTACCAGATCATGTGGGTGACGACCGGGGCGCGGTGATCGGGCACCACCACCACGTCGAGCCCGTTGTCGAGAACGAAGGAAGCGACTTCGGGCCCCCCTGCCTCCGCCCGCCCGAACGGCGCGGCATCGGTGCGCAGCGTCGCGCCCTGGGTCGTGGCCGGCCCGAAGGCGGAGCGCTTCCTGTCGTCGTGCATCCTGCTCTACCTCGTCGGACGGCCGGGGCCGTCCGTGCTGTTCTCGAACCGCCTCCGTTGCCGGAGGCTCCCGTTCCCGCCCGAATCGCCACCGCGCCGCCGGGAATCGGAACTCCTTGAATAGGGGGTTCTAGAGCATTTTAAGGCGACGTGGACCCGATCCTTCCGAAGAATCGTACCAGAGAACCAGTCACGGTTCAGGCAGCGAAGACTGCGCAGGGCTGGGCGGCGCCGGCCGAACGCGACATCTCCCGGGTCCCGGCGCCGGGAGAGGACCCCAACGGGGAGCCGGGCGACGGTGCGCCGCGGACGACCCTACTGGCGCGAGCGCAGGTAGGCGCCGGGATCGGCCTCGGCGCGGTCGTTGATCGGGCCGCCGACCGGATCCGAACTCGTGCGGGCGACCTTGGCCGGGGCCTTGCGGTAGCCGGTCGGCGGGTCGGTGAGGGTGTCGCGGTCGGGCTCGATCTCGGACGGGGTCGCCTCGGCCTTGTTGCTGGAAAACAGCGACAGCGGGTTGAGCCAGGTCGATTCCTTGACGTTGTCGCCGGGCTTGTAGGTCGGCGTCGTCTCGACGCTGGCGCCCTCGCGGCGGCCGGCCCGCATCTCGTAGATCGACAGCGTGGTGTTGTTGTCGTTCATCCGGCCCTGCTCGCCGCGGGCGATCGGCTTGCGGGCCTCGGCCGCTCGGCGCTCGCGCCCGACCGTCTCGGGATCGACCGGCCAGTTTGCGTTGCTCTCGCGCACGGCGCCGCGGGAGACCGGCGGCGGCAGCGCGGCCTTGTCCATCTTCGGCGGCAGCACCAGGGGCGCGCGCTCGCGATAGGTGATGGTCGGGCGCTCGGGCTCGATCAGACCCATCCGCGACAGGGCGTTCTTCATGAAGACGCCTTCCTCCGCGGCCCGGGCGCCGCCGGCACCGAAGGCCGCCGCGCAGGCCGCGAGCGCGAGGATCGTGCGGTGATGGATCATGCTGGCCCCTGCCTTGGTTGCCGGCCTTTGCGGCCGGTGCGCCCCGTCTCGCCCTCTCGGGTGGGTGCGGTTTCGGGCGAAGGTATGGCGCCACGGCCAAGTCACGCAAGGTGCCGGCAGGCTGTGTCGGCGCCGACACACAGGTTCCGGCCGGACGCACGGGCGCAAGACGCCGGTCTGCTCGCCGGTTTACTTGACCGGCTCCTTGCCGGCGGTCGCGACGCCGCGCCGGTCGGCCCACAGGCCGTCGTAGAGCAGGCCGACGACGCCGAACACGATGCCGGCATCGGCGACGTTGAACACGTACCAGGACCAGCCGCCAGCATGGAGGTGGACGAAGTCGAACACCGCGCCGTAGGCGGCGCGGTCGATGGCGTTGCCGATCGCGCCGCCGACGATCAGGCCGAGCGACCCGGCGAGCAGGCGGCTGCCGGCCTTCGCCATCCAGGCGCCGAGCGCCGCGGCGGCGACCAGCGAGATGCCGACCAGGATCCAGCGGCCGAGGTCGCCGTCCTGCTGGAACAGCCCGTAGGAGATGCCGCGGTTCCACACCACGATGAGCTGGGCGAATGGCGCCAGCACCACCGGCTGGCGCAGCGGCAGGTCGGCCCAGAACAGCAGGCCGAGCTTGCTCGCCTGATCGAGGACCAGCGTCGCGACCGCGACGAGGAGGCCGAAGGGCAGGGGGCGCATCGAGGGTGCGGTGGCTGAGGCCCCCGCTACTCCGCCGCCTGGGCCGGATGGCGCGCATCCCATTCCCGCAGCGCCAGGGCGTCGCGGGGCGTCACGTCCGGATAGTCCGGATCGCTGCCGACCGCCGGCGTCACCTTCCACGAGCGGGCGCATTTGCGCCCTTCGGCCAGGGCCGGCACCACCGCGACGCCGCGGACCTCGTCGAGGCGGAAGGCGTCGGCCGGGCCTTCGCCGGCCTCGACCCGGATGTCCGAGGTGATGCAGATCTCGGCGAAGTCGACGCCGTCGAGGGCGGTGCGCAGTTCGGGGTCGGCGATGAACACCACCGGCGCCGCCTCCAGGCTGGCGCCAATGCGCTTGGCCGCGCGCTCGATCTCCAGCGCCCCGGTGACGACCCGGCGCACCCGGCGGATGCGCGCCCAGCGCTGTGCCAGGGCGTCGTCGCGCCACGCCGCCGGCGTCTCCGGCAGGGTCTGGAGATGGACCGAGCCCTCGGCGGAGGGGAAGCGGGCGAGCCACGCCTCCTCGGCCGTGAAGGCCAGCACCGGCGCGAGCCAGATCGTCACCCGCCGGAACGTCTCCTCGACGGCGGTCAGCGCCGCCCGGCGCGCCGGGCTGGAGGCGGGATCGCAGTACAGCGCGTCCTTGCGCACGTCGAAGTAGAACGACGACAGGTCGCCGGTCATGAAGCCGTTGAGCAACGCCACCACCCGCTTGGTGTCGTGGGTCCGGTAGGCCTCGCGGATCTCGCCGTCGAGCTCGGCGAGGCGGTGCAGGATGAACCGCTCCAGCTCCGGCATCGCCTCGGGCGCGACCCGGTCCTGCGGGTCGAAGTGGGCCAGCGTGCCGAGCATCCAGCGCAGGGAGTTGCGCAGCTTGCGGTAGGTCTCCGAGAAGGTCTTGATGATCTCGGGGCCGATGCGCAGGTCGTCGGTGTAGTCCGAGGCCGCCACCCACAGCCGCAGGATGTCGGCGCCCGAGCCCTTGATGACGTCCTGCGGCGCGACGACGTTGCCCTTCGACTTCGACATCTTCTCGCCCTTGGGGTCGAGGACGAAGCCGTGGGTGAGCACCACGTCGTAGGGGGCGCGGTCGCGGGTGCCGCAGGATTCGAGCAGCGAGGAGTGGAACCAGCCGCGGTGCTGGTCCGAGCCCTCGAGATACATCACCGTGTCCGCCCCGCCGTCGCGCTTGCGGCGGATGCCGGCGAGGCCGGGGAACTGCTCGGGATCGTCGAGGGTGAAGGCGTGGGTCGAGCCGGAATCGAACCACACGTCGAGGACGTCGGTGACCTTGTCGTAATCGGCCGGATCGTGGTCGGGGCCGAGGAACCGGCCGCCGGTCTCGTCGGTGAACCACGCATCGGCGCCCTCGGCCGCGAAGGCCGCCACGATGCGCGCGTTGACCCGCTCGTCGCGCAGGATCTCGCCGGTGCCCTTGTGGACGAACACGGTGATCGGCACGCCCCAGGCGCGCTGGCGCGACACCACCCAGTCCGGGCGGTTGGCGATCATGCCGGTGATGCGGTTCTGCCCCTGCGGCGGCACCCACTGGGTCGCGGCGATCTCGCGCAGCGCCACCTCGCGCAGGGTCTCGCCGTGCAGGGTCTCGACCGGCTTGTCGAGGGCGATGAACCATTGCGGCGTGTTGCGGAAGATGACCGGCTTCTTCGAGCGCCAGGAATGCGGGTAGCTGTGCTTGAGCGTGCTGCGCGCCACCAGCGTCCCGGCCTCGGTCAGCGCGGCGATCACCGCCTTGTTGGCGTCGCCCTTGTCGCCCTTGTCGGTCAGCACCCGGCGGCCGGTGAGGCCCGGCGCGGCCTCGGTCAGGGCGCCGTCGGCGTCGACCGTGTAGGGGATCGCGACCTCGATGCCGCGCGCCCGCAGCGCCCGGCCGTTGGCCATCCACACCTCGAAATCCTCGCGGCCGTGGCCGGGGGCGGTGTGGACGAAGCCGGTGCCGGCCTCGTCGGTGACGTGCTCGCCGTCGAGCATCGGCACCGCGAAGCGGTAGCCCTCGTTCCACGCGGCCAGCGGATGGGCGAGCGTCAGGCCGGCGAGCGTCTCCGGGGCAACCGCGGCCACCCGCTCGAAAGCCTCGACGCGAGCGGCCTTAAAAACATCCCCCGCGAGTTGGTCAGCAACAACGTAACGAACACCAGGTTGAGCCCAGTTCTCTTCAGCAGCGGCAACGACACGATACAGTCCGTAGGAAACCTTGTTGGAATAGGCGACCGCCCGGTTGCCCGGGATGGTCCACGGGGTCGTGGTCCAGATGACCACGCTGGCGCCGACGAGATCGTCGGGTCCGGCGAGGTCGTCCGGCCCGGCGACGACCGGGAACGCCGCCCAGATCGTGTCGCTGACGTGGTCCTCGTACTCGACCTCGGCCTCGGCGAGCGCGGTCTTCTCGACCACCGACCACATCACCGGCTTCGAGCCGCGATAGAGCTGGCCGGTGGTCGCGAAGGTCATCAGCTCGCGGGCGATCGCGGCTTCCGCCGGGTAGGACATCGTGACGTAGGGATGGTCCCAGTCGCCGGTGACGCCGAGGCGCTTGAACTCCTCGCGCTGCACCGACAGCCAGTGCTCGGCGAAGGCGCGGCATTCGCGGCGGAATTCGACGACCGGCACCTCGTCCTTGTTGCGGCCCTTGGCGCGGTACTGCTCCTCGATCTTCCACTCGATCGGCAGGCCGTGGCAGTCCCAGCCCGGCACGTAGTTCGCGTCGTGGCCGAGCGCGCCTTGCGCGCGCACGATCACGTCCTTGAGGATCTTGTTGAGGGCCGTGCCGATGTGGATGTGGCCGTTGGCGTAGGGCGGGCCGTCGTGGAGCACGAATTTCGGCCGACCGGCCGCCGCCGCCCGGATGCGGCCGTAGAGGTCGGTCGCGGCCCATCGCGACAGGATCTCCGGCTCGCGCTGCGGCAGCCCGGCCCGCATCGGAAAGTCGGTGCGGGGGAGAAACAGGGTCTCGGAATAGTCGCGCCCGGCGGCGGGCTTGGAATCGGTCATCGGTCGAGGGCTCGTCTGGCGGGCGCGGGCCGTCGCGGCGGACCCGGCTCGGGAGGTTTCGCGGATGGCGGCAGGATCCCGGCCTCCGCGGCCGCACGACGCGGCCCTCAGGCGGAAGCCGGGCTCGTAATTCGCCGGGTCACGGCGGCGCGCGGGTGCGAAACGGTCATCCGGCGCTTCTAGCAGCGCTGGGGCGGTGGGGGAAGCGGGCGATTGCGGCGGCGCCCGTCGACACGGTGGCCCGCGCCCTTCACGGCCGCGGGCAACGGCGCTAGAGCGGCGCCACCACTTCATGCAACCGGGGAGCGGAACTGCCATGCCGGACGACGGGATCGACGGGTGCTGACGTCACCGCCTGCCGGCACGCGGCCGAATGGTCTTCAGGCGTCTCCGGCGCTTCCGCGCGGCCAGATCCCGAATCTCCAGATCCTGCGCTTCGTCGCGGCGTCCTGCGTCGTGATCCACCACGTCGCGGCCTATCTCGAGATGCTGCGGGGCATCCCGCGCGCCGTCCCGATGCTCGACGGCATCCTGGGGGCGTTCGGCGTCGCGATCTTCTTCGCGATCTCCGGATTCCTGATGGCCGGGCTCCTCGGCCGCACCGCGCCCGCGACGTTCCTGGCGCACCGGGTGGCCCGCATCGTCCCGGCCTATCTCGCGGTGACGCTGCTGTTCGGCGGCCTGTTCGCGCTGCTGAAGCTCGGGTTCAGCATCGGCTTCTTCGCCCTCACCTTGGCGCCGAGCGGGCCGCGCACCTACCCGCTCGGGGTCGAGTGGACCCTCGTCTTCGAGCTGACCTTCTACGTCGCCCTGTTCGGGCTCGCCCTGGCCGGGGCGGCCTCCCGCCTCACCGCCGTCGCGGCCGGCTGGCTCGTCGTGCTCGCCGCGGCGTGGTGCCTGCTGCCGCCCGCGGCGGTCGCCGGGGCCCAGCCGCCGCTGCACCTCGTCCTCGTCGCGAGCGCCTGCGCGCCGTTCGCCGCCGGCCTCCTGCTGCCGCGCCTGCTCGCCCGCCACCACCTGCATCCCGCTCTGCTTCTGCTCGTCCCGCCGCTGGTCCTCGCCAGCACGGTGGTACCGATCACGACGGCGCGGTGGCTGTGCGGCCTCGCGGCGATCCTGGCGGTTGGCCTCGCGGTGCAGGGGCGGCAGGTGCGCGACGACGGGCCGATGACCCGCGCGGCGCTGCGGTTCGGCGACTGGAGTTACGTGCTCTACCTCGCCCACGTCCCGGTGATCTTCCTGGTCCTCCACCTCGCCCCGGCGGGCTGGTCCGGCCCGGCGCTGTGGCCGGCCTGCATCGCCGCGATCCTGGCGGCGACGGCGCTCCTCGGGCCGTGGGACCTGCGCGCCTACCGCGTCCTGCGGCGGGCGATCGACGCCGCGCCCCGCCGCCGCGTCGCCGGGGTGATGGCGGCCTGGCTCGCGCTGTTCCTCGGCACCGCCGGCTTCGGCAGCGTCCAGGCGGTGCGCGAGGAGCGCCGGCTCGCCCGCGCCGCCGACCTCGCGGCGGCGTTCCCGCCGGCCTCCTGGCTGTCGCCGGACAGCGCCGCGGCAGCCCTCGCCGGCCGCCCGCCGCCGGCCTCGATCCGGGCGGCGGTCGAGGGGCTCGACCGGGTCACCCACACCGAGGCGCGCCTGCGCGCCTTCGCGTTCGATTCGGCCCGGCCGGACCGGAGCTTCGTCCTGCTCGCCTTCTGCGGCGGCGTGCCGGCGGGGGCCGACCTCGCGCGCCGGCAGCGCGGCGACGTGGCGCAAAGGCCGGGCTTCGAGGGCGTGAAGAGCCGCCGGATCGGGTTCCGGGTCCGCGTGCCGGCCGCCGCCTGCCCGCCGGGACCGCCGCCGGTCGCGCTCCTGGTCGACCCGGACGACGGCACGATCCTGCTGCCGGGGTCGTGAGACACCCGGAACGGACGCGCCGGGCAGCGGGTTGACCCCGCGAGTCCAGCGCGGTTCCCCGACGGGAGGTTCCCGATGCCGATTCGTTTCGCCGCTGTGGCAGCGCTCGCCCTGTTCGCCGTCCCGGCCGCCGCCCGCGACCGCCCGCCGCCCCCGCCGCTGTCGGGCGACATCGACGCCACCGGCAGCGTCACCCCGGCCGATCCGGTGCTGATCCCGGAGCGCGACGACGAGGCGCGCGAGACGCGACGCCGGCCACGTCCGCACGGCCGCGCGATCGAGGGGCCGGCCCGCGAACTGGCCCCGGACTGACCGCTCAGCCGAGCATCGAGGGCGTGGCGTCCCCTGCGAGGATCCGGCGCGCCCGCGCCGCGTCGTCGTGCATCTGCGCGACCAGCGCCTCGGCGCCGTCGAACCGGGCCTCGCCGCGGATCCAGCCGACGAACTCGACGCCGGCCTCCTGGCCGTAGAGGTCGCCGGAGAAGTCGAACAGGAAGGTTTCGAGCAGCGGCGCCCCGTCGTCGAAGGTCGGGCGACGCCCGTAGCTCGCGACACCGTCCCGCACCGACCCGTCGGCGAGGCGGACCCGGACCGCGTAGATGCCGTGGGCGAGGCCGCAGGCGCGCAGCGCCATGTTGGCGGTCGGGAAGCCGAGGGTGCGCCCGCGCTTGTCGCCGTGGCGAACGGTGCCGGTGACGAACCAGCGGTAGCCGAGCAGGCGGTTGGCGGCCGCGACGTCGCCGGCTTCGAGGGCGGCCCGGATCGCGCTGGACGAGACCGGGGCCGCGCCGGCTCCCGGCGCCACCGCGCCGACGATCCGGCAGGCGAGGCCGTGGCGGGCGCACAAGGCGCGCAGGACCTCCGGCGTGCCCTCGCGCCCGCGGCCGAAATGGAAGTCGTGGCCGATCACCACGCCCGACAGGCCGAGTTCCCCGCGCAGCAATCCGGCGACGAACCCCTCCGCCCCGGTGCCGGCGAGCGCCGCGTCGAACCGGCGCACGAACACGCCGTCGAGTCCGAGACGGTCGAGGACCCGCAGCTTGGCGGCCTCGTCGGTGAGGCGGAACATCGGCCGGTCGGGCGCGAAGAACTCGCGCGGATGCGGCTCGAAGGTGAGGACGGTCGCGGCGACGCCCCGCGCCGCCGCCTCCTCGCGCACCGCCGCGATCAGCGCCCGGTGGCCCTGATGGATGCCGTCGAAGTTGCCCAGGGCCGCGACGGCCCCGCGCAGGCGGGCCGGCACCGGGTCGCCGTCGCGGTTGACGATCGGGGCGGGACGCAGCGGGGAGGACGCCGCAGGAGGGGTCGCGGCGGTCTCGTCGCTCGGCAACATGAGGATCCGATCGGGTCAGCGCGATGAGGGCGGTCACGCCGCGGCCCCCGCCGCGGCCGCGCGACCCTGTCGAAATCCGCCGGGGGGGTCAAGCGCGCGGGGCGCCGGCGCAGGACCGGCGGCCGTCCGGCGGATCCGGCTCGCCCATGCGGACTCTCCGCCCCCATCCGCGCGAGGTTCCATGCGGAAGGGAAAAAGCAACCTTTACGAAAGGTAAGTCGAAACACCCGGATCACCACGTCTGTAGAGTCGGAGCGATGGTTCTCCACGGCGCGACGATCGACGATCCACCGCTTCCGTATCCGATTAACGGCTTCGCAAGGCGGCCGGACTACACCGGACAGGCAGAAGCGCGATCCGGCGTCTTCTCTCGATCACTGGTGCAGGAGCGATGCGCGCCGACGCGCCCCGCCCGCGAACGGAGCCGAAACGATGGCCCTTGACCTCGGCATGCCGATCCTCGTCGTGGACGATTACCAGACGATGGTCCGCATCATCCGCAATCTGCTCAAGCAGCTCGGCTTCGAGGACGTGGACGACGCCTCGGACGGCACCGGCGCCCTCGCCAAGCTGAAGCAGAAGAAATACGGCCTCGTCATCTCCGACTGGAACATGGAGCCGATGACGGGCTACGAGCTGCTGCGCCACGTCCGCGCCGACGACGGCCTGCGCACCACGCCCTTCATCATGGTGACGGCGGAGTCGAAGACCGAGAACGTCATCGCGGCGAAGAAGGCCGGTGTGAACAACTACATCGTCAAGCCGTTCAACGCCCAGACCCTCAAGACCAAGATCGAGGCGGTCTGCGGCGCCTGAGCGCGCCGGCGGCGCGAGGCCGCCGCGTTCCGGGCCGCGTCGCGGTCCGGCGATCGGGAGCGGGCGAGGCGGGATGCGTGGGGCCTGTGGCGGCCCCATGACCTCCCCCGGGTGGCGACGCCCGGCGCACGGGGTGCGACGGACCGGCAAGGAGCGGGTCGTGCTGAGGCAGACGACGGAACGAGTCTATTCGTCGATCGCTCGGGTGCTGGGCGATGCCCCGGCCGAGCGACGGCCGGAGCCGGCGGGCCGGGCGCCCAAGGCGAGCGGGATCGATCCGGCGGTGGTCGGCGAACTCAAGGAGATCGCCGATTACATCACCCGGCTGAAATCCGGCATCGCGGCACTGCGGGCGCAGGAGCTGATGCGCGACCGACTGCCGATGGCTCATGACGAGCTCGGCAGCGTGGTGGCGGCGACCGCCGGCGCCACCAACTCGATCATGGAGGCGGCCGAGGCGATCCTGGTCATCGAGGATTCGACCCTCGACGGCTACCGCGCCAAGGTCGAGAGCCGGATCTACGAGATCTTCGAGGCCTGCACCTTCCAGGACATCACCGGCCAGCGCATCTCGAAGGTGGTCGAGGCCCTCGGCCAGCTCGAGAAGCGCCTCGAGAGCTTCGCCACGACGGTGAAGATCCAGGACGGCGAGGCCAAGCTCGATCCGGAGGACGCCAAGCGCCAGTCCCGGGCCGAGACCCTGATGCTCAACGGGCCCCAGCTCAAGGGACCCGCGACGCCCCAGGACGCGATCGACGCCCTGTTCTCCTGACGGCGTGCCGCGTCACCATTGCAGACGCTCGACGATCGCGTCCGGATGGACCGGCTGGCGTTCGAGCCAGTGCGCCACGTCGCCGAGCGTCGCCCCGCCCTCGATCCCGAGTTCGGCGGCATGGATGCCGCGGGCGATCAGCAGCGAGGCGACCCCGAACCCGTGCGCCCCCGCGATGTCGGTGCGGATCGCGTCGCCGATGGCGAGGATCCGTCCGGGCGCGACGGGCTCCACACCGTCGATCGCCGCGGCGGTGGCGACCGCCTCCTGGTAGACCGGGCGGTGCGGCTTGCCGGCCCACACCACCTCGCCGCCGAGGTGCTCGTAGAGGCTCGCCAGGGCGCCGGCGCAGGGGATGAGCCGGGTGCCGCGCTCGACCACGAGGTCGGGGTTGGCGCAGATCATCCGCACGCCCCGCGCCTGCATCGCCGCGAGCCGCTCGCGATAATCCTCCGCCGTCTCCGTCTCGTCGTCGAGGAGCCCGGTGCAGACGACGTGGGCGGCCTCCTCGGCTCCGGTGCGGCGCAGGTCGAGCCCCTCGAAGATCGGCAGGTCGCGCTCGGGACCGAGATGGTGGACCGGCTCCCCGGCGCTGGCGGCGATCAGCGCCCGGGTCAGGTCGCCCGAGGTGACGATCGCATCGTAGGCCGAGCGCGGCAGGCCGAATCCGTCGAGCTGGGCCTGCACCAAAGAGCCCGGCCGCGGGGCGTTCGAGACCAGCACCACCCGGCGCGGCCGCTCGCCCGGCAACGCGCGGAAGCGCGTCAGCGCCTCGCCGGCTGCCGCATGCGCCCGCTCACCGTTGTGCAGGACGCCCCAGACGTCGCAGAGGATCAGGTCGAAGCGCGGGGCGAGATCCGCGATCCCGTCCAGCACCGGCACCGTCGCACCCGTCGTCCGCGTCATCGGCCGCATCCTCGTTGCTGCGCCGCAGCATGCCCGCGACGGTTCCGGACTAGACGCCCGGGACCGGGAACGCAACGTCCCGCCGGCCAGCGGGGGAGGGGGCTCAGCTCTCCAGCTCGCTGTCCCAGTACAGGTAGTCGAGCCAGGTATGGTGGTACTGGCGGTGGTCGAATTCCGGCTGGCGGTGGTGCAGCTCGTAGCGGGTCGGCCGGCGCGGCTCGGTCAGCAGCGGCATCTCCGCCTCGGCCGGGGTCCGGTTGGCCTTGCGCAGGTTGCACGGCGAGCAGGCCGCGACGACGTTCTCCCAGGTCGAGAGCCCGCCGCGGGAGCGCGGCACCACGTGGTCGAAGGTCAGCCCGCCCGAGGGCAGCCGCACGGCGCAGTACTGGCACGAGAACGAATCGCGCAGGTAGATGTTGTAGCGCGTGAAGGCCGGCGTGCGCGCCAGCGTGACGTAGCTCTTCAGCGCGACGACGCTCGGGATCTGGAAGCTCTTGCTCGGCGAGCGGGCCTGGGCGTCGTAGGTCGCCACCAGCGTCACCCGGTCGAGGAACAGGGCGGTCAGCGCGTCCTTCCAGCACCACAGCGACAGCGGATTGTAGGAGAGCGGACGGTAATCCGCGTTGAGCACGAGGGTCTGGAGGTCGGCACTCATGCGCGCCCTCCCGCCCGGCTGTCCATCCCGGCCGCCGACCGGATCCGGTCGGCGCGGGACGAGGAGAGCGGCCCTCCGGCCGCACGACGGAGAAGCGTTCGACTGTCCAGCATCATCCTGCCCTGGCGGGGAGACCGGCCGCGGTGGAAGGGCCCGGCGCGAGGCCGGCCTTCGGACCGCTCGCGGAGGCAGGAGATGGGAGCCATCGCCTTATCCTCCGGGCCGGCCGGTGGGAGTGAGGAGGAGAGGACGCGGCGGCCAGCCGGCACGGACCCGCGGGGGACCGCCGACGGGGGGCGGCACCGGGGCGGGGCACCCGGACCGGCTTTGCGGCCGGCCCGGCGGGACCGTGGTCGCCCGGGCGGCGTGGAACGAGGAGGCCGTGTCCATTGGGGCTAAGTCTAATATCACGATGACAGGCTTGTGAAGGTTCGCCGGCCGGGCCAGACGTCGCGGCCCACAGGCTGGGGACGACTTGCCCCCGGCGGCCTCATTCCGCCGCGATGGCCGGCCATGACGGGCGCTGTTCACCGCGCCGCACCCTGCCCTAGGTCACCCCCGTGCGCGGGATCGCCGAGCCGGGTGCCCGCGCCGCACCTGCCACGACCGGAAGGACCACGCATGAGACGGTTTCGCCGATGGATCGCCGCCCTGATGACCGCCGCCGTCCTGGCGCCCGGCTTCGCGGTCGCGCAGGATCCACCGGCCAAGCCTGCCGCCGCGCCGTCTCGCCCGGCCGCCGACAAGCCCGCCGCCGGGGCGCCGGCGCCGGCCGCTCCGGCTCCCGCGGCGCCGGTCAAGCCGCCGCCGATCTCCGAGCAGATCCAGCAGGTCCGCGCCCAGCTCGACAACGAGAAGGCCGATCTCGACCAGCGCGAGAAGGCGCTCTCCAACCGCGAGCTCAACAAGGACGACCTCGCGATGCTGCGCGAGGGGATCGATCCGGTCGCCGACCGCCTGCGGCAGGTCATCGACAATCTCGGCCCCCGGCTCGACGCCGCCAAGGAGCGCCTGAACCAGATCGGGCCCAAGCCCAAGGACGCGCCGGAGGCCCAGGACGTGGCCGAGGAGCGGGCCCAGCGCGAGGCCGCGGTCGCCGAGACCGACGACACCCTGCGCATCGCCCGCTCGCTGCTGGTGCAGAGCGAGCAGATCTCCGACCAGATCAGCAACCGGCGCCGCACCGCCTTTACCCGGGCGCTGTTCGAGCGCACCGATCCGCTGGTCAGCCCCGACCTGTGGCAGCGGGCGCTCGGCGACGTGCCGCGGGACCTGAAGTCGCTGGAAGCCGCGGCCGCCGACGCGGTGGTTCAGGTCCAGCGCAACGGCACGCCCTTTCGCCTCCTCCTCGTCGCCCTCGCGATCGGCGTCTCGGTCGCGCTCTATATCGGGCGCCGGCACATCGCCCCGGCGGTCGGCCACCGCGCGTCCGCGGCGCGCGCGCCGGAACGCGGCGCCAAGGTGCTGGCCGCGTGGCGGGTCTTTCTCATCGGGGCGGTCCCGGCGGTGCTCGGCAGCTTCGTCGTCGGCTACACCGTCGACGTCACCGACGTGATGCCGGCCCGCCTGCTCACGGTGTTCCACAGCCTGCTCGGGGCGATCGCCTTCGTGGCGGTCGTCGAGGCGATGGCCGACGCGCTGCTCTCCCCCGGCCGGCCGGCCTGGCGGCTGATCGCGATGGAGGACGCCACCGCCGAGCGGATCAACCGCCTCGCGGTCGGGATCGCGGTCGTCATCACGGGCGGGCGCACCATCGAGGCCCTCAACGCCGGCATCTCGGTCGGCCTGCCGGTGACGATCGTCACCAAGGGCCTGTTCGCCCTCGTGGTGGCGGTGGTGCTGGCGATCGGCCTGCGCCGCTTCGCCGCCCGGGCCGAGACCGATGAGGCCTGCCTCGGCCCCTACGTCGCGGCGGAATCCTCCACCGGGATCGGCGGGCCGCTGCGCCTCGTCGGCTGGATCGTGGTCGCGGCGATCGCCGCGAGCGCCGTCACCGGCTACATCGCGCTGTCGTCGTTCCTCATCAACCAGTTGCTGTGGACCGCGGTCGCCGCGTCGATGCTGACCCTGTGCATCCTCAGCGTCGACAGCTTCGTCGGCGGGGCGCTGCAGAACGATTCCGGCTTCGCCACCGCGCTCCAGGCCAATACCGGCCTGCGCAAGCGTTCGCTCAACCAGATCGCGGTGCTCATCACCGGCTTCGTCCGGGTGGTGCTGCTCACCGCCGCCGCGGTGATCCTGCTCGCCACCTGGGGCGTCGACTCGACCGACCTGCTCGCCTCGGCGCGGGCGGCGTTCTTCGGCTTCAAGGTCGGCGACGTGACGATCTCGCTGTCGACGATCGCGGTGGCGCTCGCGCTGTTCGCCGTCGGCATCGTGATCGCCCGGGCGATCAAGCGCTGGCTGGAGAACACCTACCTGCCGGCGACCGACCTCGATCTCGGCCTGCGCAACTCGATCGCGACCATCGCCGGCTATGTCGGCTTCCTGGTCGCCCTCGCGGTGGCGTTCTCGTATCTGGGCCTCAGCCTCGAGAAGGTCACCATCGTCGCCGGCGCGCTGTCGGTCGGTATCGGCTTCGGCCTCCAGTCGATCGTCAACAACTTCGTGTCGGGCCTGCTGCTGCTGTGGGAGCGCCCGATCCGCGTCGGCGACCTCGTGGTGATCGGCGACAACGAGGGCTACGTCCGGCGCATCAGCGTGCGCTCGACCGAGATCCAGACCTTCGACCGCTCGGCGGTGATCGTGCCGAATTCCAACCTGATCTCCGGCGTGGTGAAGAACCGGGTCCGCGGCGACCGGGTCGGCCGGGTCGCGATCACCGTCAACGTCCTGCGCAACCAGGACCCGGTCAACGCCGCCGAGCTGATCGTCTCCTGCGCCAAGGCCCATGCCGACGTGCTCAAGGAGCCGCCGCCGCGGGTGGTCTTCCGCAAGATCGGCGATCCGTTCCTCGAATTCGAGCTGATCGCGATGATCACCGACGTCGCGTCGCAACTGAAAGTTCAGAGTGATCTCAACTTCGCGGTGTTCCGCACCTTGTCCGAGAAGGGATTGATCCCCAATCTCGGGCCGGGAGCGAGCATCGTGACGGTCCAGGGTCTCGAACCGATGCAGGACGCCCTCGGGATGATCGCCCGGACGGTGGGAACGACCTCGGTCGCGGTCCCCGGCCGCGGCGCCGCCGAGGACCGGCCTGCCGGCGAGGCCCCCGCCGCGGAGGCCCGCCGCCGAACGCCCGAGAGTGTCCCTTGATCCCTGTCGTCCCCGCCCGTCTCCGGCCCGTCCTCGCCCTCGGCCTGCTGGTGCTGGTCTCCGCCTGCGCCCGAGGTCTCGACGCGAGCGTGCCGGCGACGCCGGGGACCCCGAGCCTGTACTGGCCGATGAACGCCGCCAACGCCCAGCTCGATGCCGGCGCGGCGCAGGAGATGATCGCCGCCTACCGCCGCAACAGGGGCCTGCCGATGCTCGCCCTCGATCCCGGCCTGCAGCAGCTCGCGGTGACCGAGACCGCCGCGATGGCCGCCGCCGGCCGGCCGAGCCAGGCCGACATCGTCAAGACCGTGGCGGCGCGGATGGGTTTTTCGGATCCGCACGCCAACCTCTCGGCCGGCTACCACACCCTCGCCGAGGCGTTCTCCGGCTGGCGCGACAGCCCGCCCCACAACGCGGTGCTGCTCGACCCCGACGCGACCCGGATGGGCATCGCCACCGCCTACGCGCCGGGCTCGAAGTACAAGGTGTACTGGGCGCTGCTGGTCGCGAAGTGATCCGCGTTCAGCTCCAGCGCACCGGACGCGAGAAGTCGCAGGTGCGCCGGGCGAGGTCGGTGACGGTGGCGACGAGGGTCTGCGCCTCGCCGGCGCGGACCATCAGCACGTAGGTCACCGGCGGCAGCGGCGGATCGGTCTCGACGATGCGCAGGTCGCCGCTCGCCACGATGCCGCCGAGGCACAGGCGCGGCATGTAGCTGATCCCGATTCCCGCCATGGTCAGGCCGACGAGGGCGGTCATGCTGTTGCTGCGGATCGCCCGGCGCGGGCTCGCCCCGTGCTGGTGCAGCCAGCGCTCGTAGAACAGGCCCGATCCGGAGCGGTTGCCCTGGACCAGGATCGGCCGGGTCATCAGCTCGTCGAGGCCGATCGGGTGCGGCTCGCCGACGAGGCCGGGGCTGCTGAACCAGGCGTTCTCGACGCTGCCGAGCGGCACGGCGCGGCAGGCCGAGTGCCAGAACACGTCCGGCACGACGATGAAGTCGAGGCTGCCGCTCTCCAGCCGTTCGAGCAGGTCGGCGCTCTGCTCGACCTCCGGTTCCAGCGCGACCCGCGGATAGGCGGCCCGCAGCTCCGAGACGAAGGCCGGGAGCCAGGTCATGGCGGTCAGCTCGGTCACGCCGAAGCGGAGCCGGCGCATCGAGGGAGGATCCTGTCCCGCGAAGTCGAGCAGCCGGTCGCGCAGGTCCAGCATGTCGCCGGCGGTCGCCAGCACCGCCTCGCCGGTCGGGGTGAGGCGGGCCCCGCGCTGGCTCCGGTCGAAGATCTCGACGCCGAGAGCCGCCTCCAGCTCGTGGATCCGCTTCGACACCGCCGATTGCGTCGTGCCGAGCCGCTCTGCCGCCCGCTCGAAGCTGCCGAGCGCGGCGATCCAGTGCAGGGCGTCGAGCTGCTTGAGGGTCGGCACCGGGCACTCCTCCGCGTGGCATTCCTTTTTGGCAAGTCTCCGGCGAAGTTTTTATCGCTTTTTTCGCCCGGCCCGCTGCCGCAGGGTTGCGGCCGCCATCATCCGGTGCTGCCGCGCGCGCCCTTCCATCGAAACGGAGACCTCATGCGTCCGATCCTCGCGCTCCTCGCCGCCACGTTCCTCTGCGGCCCCGCCACGGCGCAGGAGCTGTCCGGGACGCTGAAGAAGATCAAGGAGACCAACCGGATCGTGCTCGGCGTGCGCGACTCGTCGGTGCCGTTCAGCTACCTCGACGACAAGAACGGCATCAGCGGCTTCACGGTCGACATCTGCGAGACGATCGTCGAGGCGATCAAGGCCGAGATCAAGGCGCCGGACCTGCGCGTCGAGAAGCAGACCGTGATCTCCTCGACCCGGCTCCCGCTGATGACCAACGGGTCGATCGACCTCGAATGCGGCACCACCACCAACAACGCCGAGCGGCAGAAGCAGGTCACCTTCACCAACACCCACTTCCTCGCGGCGACCCGGTTCGCCTCGAAGGTCGCGTCCGGGCTCGACGGCATCGACAGCCTCAAGGGGCGCACGGTCGCGACGGTGGCGGGTTCGACCAACGCGATCCAGCTCAACCGGGTCAACGGCGAGCGCAAGCTCGGCATGACGATCCAGTCGGCCAAGGACCCGGCCGAGGGCTTCCTGCTGCTGGAGACCGGCCGCGTCGCCGCGATGGTGACCGACGACGTCCAGCTCAGCATCCTGATCGCCCAGTCGAAGGAGCCGGCGGCCTACAAGGTCAGCGAGGAGGCGTTCTCTCTCCCTGAGCCCTACGGGATCATGCTGCGGCGGGACGACGCACCGTTCAAGGCGCTCGCCGACCGGGCGACGGCCGACCTCTACCGCAGCCCCGCCATGACGGCGCTCTACGCCAAGTGGTTCCAGTCGCCGGTGCCGCCGAACGGGCTCAACTTCCGGGTCCCGCTCTCGCCGGAGCTGAAGCGGGTCTATGCCGAGCCGACGAGCAGCCCGGACCCGGCCGCCTACGCGCTGCCGTGACCGACGAGGACGGAGACGCCCGCATGACCCAGGCCCCGAACGCGGCGCCGGCCCTCGACCCGGCGATCCTCGCGGCGTTCGCCGGAGCTGCCACCGCGACGATCAGCGACAATCTCGGCCGCCTGCCGGGGATCGTCGGGTTGCAGCCGTTCCACCGCGGCGGCCGCCTGCTCGGGCGGGCGCTCACCGTCCGGGTGCGGGGCGGCGACAACCTCGCGATCCATCAGGCGCTGGAGATCGTCCGGCCGGGGGATGTGGTGGTGGTCGACGGCGGCGGCGAGACCGGCCGCGCCCTCGTCGGCGGCATCATGAAGGCGATCGCGCAGGCGCGCGGCGCCGCCGGCTTCGTCGTCGACGGGGCGATCCGCGACCGCGCCGACTTCGCCGCCTCGGATTTCCCCTGCTACGCCCGCGGCGTCACCCATCGCGGCCCGTACAAGACCGGCCCGGGCGAGATCGACGTTCCCGTCGCGATCGGCGGCTGGGTCGTGTCGCCCGGCGACGTGGTGGTCGGCGACGAGGACGGGATCGTGACCTTCCCGGCCGCCGGCGCCCTCGCTTTGGCCGAGGCGGTCCGGGCGCAGGAGGCGCGCGAGGCCGAGGTGATGCGCCTGATCGAGCGCGGCGAGTATGACGGGCGCTACGCGAAGCCGGCGGGGGCGTGAGGCGAGGACCCGCGCCTCCTACGGCAGGCCGCGCCCCACCGGCGTCGGCGGCGCCTCGCGCAGCAGGGTCACGGTGACCCGGCGGTTGGCGGCGAGGTAGGGGTTGTCGGGAAACAGCGGCTCGGTGTCCGCCTTGCCGGAGACCGAGGCGAAGCGGTCGTCGGGCACCCCGGCCAGGGCCAGGACCTCGCGCACGCTGACCGCGCGCCCGGCCGACAATTCCCAGGGCGGGGCCGGCGGCCGGCGGCCGGGGCGGTCGGCGGCGGTGTAGCCGGAGACCGCGACCCGGTTCGGCATCCGGCGGATCACCGGGGCGATGCGCTCCAGCACCTGCCGGGTTCGGTCGTTGGGCCGGGTCGAGCCGTCGGGGAACATCGACCGGTTGTCCTGGTCGACGAGCGAGATGTCGAGCCCGAGCGGGCTCGGCTCGATGACGATGTTCTTCGACAGCTCGGCGATCTCCGGCAGGTCCTGGAGCGCCTGACGCAGGGACGCCATCGCGTAGGAGAACGAGTCCTTGTAGGTGTTCTTCTCCAGGCCGTTGTCGAACAGGTCGTCGGGCGAGGGCGGGGCGGTCCGGTCGGAAGACTTCTCCGGCGGGACCTGGCTGACGTCGCGGACCTTCGGGTTGGTCGGCAGGCCGTTGCGCTCGATGATGCCGTTGAGGCGCGATTCCTTGTTGACGCCGAACGCCTCCCGCATCGAGCCGGCGACCGCTTGGAGCTTCTTCTGGTCCTGCGTCGAATAGGCCGCGATCATCACGAAGAAGCTCATCAGCAGCGCCATCAGGTCTGCGAAGGTCACGAACCAGCCATGGCCGCCATGGGCACCGCCGCGCTTCTTCCTCGCCAAGGCCGGCCTCCTGCCGTGGGTGCCGGGGTCAGGCCGGCTCGGGCGCCAGCTCGTCGCGGTGGTTGTGCGGCAGGTAGGCGACCAGCATCTCGCGCACGAGCGAGGCGCTCTTGGCGTCGCGGATCATCAGGATGCCGTCGATGATGAGGGAGCGCGACACGTCCTCCTCCTCCAGCTTGACGTGCAGCTTGTCGGCGATCGGCAGGGCGATCATGTTGGCGATCAGCGCGCCGTAGAGGGTCGCGAGCAGCGCGGTCGCCATCGCGGGCCCGAGCTTCGAGGGATCGGACATGTTGGCGAACATCGTCACCATGCCGAGAATCGTGCCGATCATGCCCCAGGCCGGCGCGCAGTCGCCGAAGGCGCGGTAGACCTTCGAGCCCTCGTCGAGATGCATCAGGAAGTTGTCGCGGTCCCGCTCCATCGTGTCGCGGATGAACTCGCGGTCGTAGCCGTCGGCGAGGTAGCGCACGCCCTGGGCGAGGAACGGATCCGAGATCTCCATGTTCTCGAGCGCCATCGGGCCCGACTTGCGCACGACCTCGGCGATCTGGGTGATCTCCTCGATGAGGTCGCGCGGGCGGATCGCCCGCATGGTGAAGGCGAAGCGCAGCCCCATCGGCACGCCGTGCATGATGACCGAGAACGGGAACCGCAGCATCGTGGCGGCGGTGGCGCCGCCGAAGATCACGATCACCGCGTGCTTGTCGAAATAGGCCGCGAAGTTGCCGCCGTCGATCAGGATGAGCACGATGACGACGGCGATGCCGCCGATGAGGCCGGCGCCGGTTGCGAGATCCATGGCCCTGCCGAATTCCTGCCGGCCGCCGGCCGGCGGCACTGGTTCCACCCGCGATGGTAGGGAACCGGGCTCAACGAAGCGTAAAAAACCCGACAATTCCGGGCTTTCGAATGACCCATGTCATGCGCCGTTCAGGCGCCGTGCCCCATGACGGACACGCGCCGCTCCACCGACCGCTGCAACAAGGTCGGGACGGCGCGAAACGGGGAAGGCGTCGGGTCCGTGATGCCCGCGCGACGAGGGTTCTCGGAGTTCATCGGATGCGGCTGTTTCGCCTCTATGCCCGGGTGATGGGCCAGCTCGGCCCTGACCTGCGCCTCGGCGCGGTGCTCGGTCTCGCCAACGTGGCCTTGGCCGTCGCGGCCTTCGCCGAACCGGTGCTGTTCGGCCGCATCATCGACCGGCTCACCCACGCGCCCGAGCGCGGCGGCGGCTTCGCCTCGGCGGCGGATCTGTGGCTGATCGGCGCCTGGGTCGGGTTCGGTTTGTTCACCATCGCGGCCGGCGTGCTGATCGCGCTCCACGCGGACCGCCTCGCCCATCGCCGGCGGCTCTCCGCGATGGCGGGCTATTTCGAGCACGTCCTCGAACTGCCGCTCGCCTTCCACTCGGCCAACCATTCCGGCCGGATCCTGAAGGCGATGCTGGAGGGCACCAACGGCATGGCGTGGCTGTGGCTCGGCTTCTTCCGCGACCATTGCGCCGCCCTGGTCTCGCTCGGCGTGCTGCTGCCGCTGACCCTGTTCCTGAACTGGCGCCTCGGCGCGATCCTGGTGGTGCTGGTCGGCGTGTTCACCCTGCTGACCGCCTTCGTCCTGCGCCGCACCGAGACGCTCCAGGGCGAGGTCGAGCACCATCATTCCGGCCTCGCCGCCCACGCCTCCGACGCGCTGGGCAACGTCGCGGTGATCCAGTCCTTCACTCGCGCCAAGGCCGAGAAGGAGGCGATGCAGGGCATCATCCGCGACCTGCTCGCCGCCCAGACCCCGGTCCTGTCGTGGTGGGCGCTCGCCGCCGTGGCCACCCGCGCCTCGGCCACCGTCACGATGACGGCGATCTTCGTCACCGGCATCGTGCTGCACCTCAACGGGCTGGCCTCGGTCGGCGAGGTGGTGTCGTTCATGAGCCTCGCGACCATGCTGGTCGGCCGGCTCGATCAGGTCGTCGCCTTCATCAACGGCCTCTTCCTCCAGGCGCCCAAGATGGCGGAGTTCTTCGAGATCCTCGACACCGTGCCGGCGGTGCGCGACCGGCCCGGCGCCCGGCCGATCGAGCACCTCGACGGCGAGGTGAGCTTCGAGGCGGTCGGCTTCTCCTACGACGGCCGCCGCCCGGCGCTCGACGGGGTCTCGTTCACGGCGAAGCCCGGCGAGACCGTGGCGCTCGTCGGCACCACGGGATCGGGCAAGTCCACCACCCTGAGCCTGCTCCACCGCGCCTTCGATCCCGACGAGGGCACCATCCGCCTCGACGGCACCGACATCCGCGAGTTCTCGGTCGCGTCCCTGCGCCACACCATCGGGGTGGTCTTTCAGGAGCCGATGCTGTTCGCCCGCTCGATCCGCGAGAACCTCCAGGTCGGCCGGCCCGACGCCACCGACGCCGAGATGCTCGACGCCCTCGAACGCGCCCAGGCCGGCGACTTCATGGCCCGCCAGCCCGACGGCCTCGACACGGTGATCGGCGAGCGCGGCCGCTCGCTGTCGGGCGGCGAGCGCCAGCGGCTCTCGATCGCCCGGGCGCTGCTGAAGAACCCGCCGGTGCTGATCCTCGACGAGGCGACCAGCGCCCTCGACGCCGCCACCGAGCGCAAGCTCCAGGGCGCCCTCGACGCGGTGATGGAGGGACGCACGACCTTCGTGATCGCCCACCGCCTCGCGACGATCCGCAACGCCGACCGGATCCTGGTGTTCGATCGCGGCCGCATCGTCGAGAGCGGCACCTTCGACGCCCTCGTCGCCCGTGGCGGCCGCTTCGCCGAACTGGCCCGGGCCCAGTTCATGGCCGGGCCCGAGGAGCCGGACTACGCGATGGCGGCGTGAGCCGGGCTACAAGAGCTTCACCGTCTCGCGCCGGCTCTGGGCCTTGGCCTGGAGCCGGCGGCGGCGGGCGGCGATCACCGTACCGTTGACCTCGCCGCCGAACAGGAACATCGCGGCGAGCCAGTACAGGAACACCAGAAACACCATCGCGGTCGCGAGTCCGCCATAGGTCGAGACGTAGGCGCCCGAGAACCGGTCGAGATAGGCGCCGAAGCCGAGCCCGGCGAGGAACCACAGGCCGAGGGTCACGCCCACGCCCGGCAGCACCATGTGCCAGGGCCGGCGCCCGGCGGCGATGAACTTGTGGGCGATCACCAGCACCACCGCGATCAGCAGCGCGGTGACGAGGAGGCGGCCGACCGCGACGGTGAGCTGCAGCGGCTCGATGCCGGGGGCGACGAGGACCAGCCCGCGCCAGATCAGCGGCCCGAGCACCACCAGGAAGGTGAAGGTCAGCATCGAGAACGCCGCGATGATGACGTAGCCGATCGATTCGAGGCGCGTCACCCACCACGGCCGCATCTCGCGCAGGCCGTAGGCGCGGTTGAGCCCGACCCGCAGGCTTTCGACCCCGCTCGACGAGAAGTACAGCGCCAGCACCGCGCCGAGGGTGAGAATGCCGCCGCGCTGCTCGGTGAGCACCCGGTGAACCTCGCCGGCGATCGGGCCCGCGACCTCGCTCGGCCAGATCTCGAACAGCAGGTTGCCGGCCTCGTCGGCGAGCGACTGGGTGCCGAACACGCCGGCGAGCGCGGTCAGCAGGATCAGGAACGGAAACAGGGAGGTCAGGAACGACAGCGCGATGTGGCTCGCGATGGCCCACCCGTCATGCGCGACGAAGCGCTGGGCCGCGATCGCGGCGATCTCCATGGCGGTACGGAAGCGGATCACGGGGCTCGGGACTCCGGCGGACCGACCGCTGGGGACGGTGCCGCCTCACCTAGGGCGATGAGGCCGGCAAAGGGAAGCACCCGCGGCCCGGAGCCGGTCCTGCGCCGGGCGGATGGGGCCTGCGCGCCGCGTCATGGTTGCAAGCCGGCGACGGCCGTGCTGCAGGATCGTGCATGTTGCCCCGCTCCCTGCCCATCTCCTGGCCTGATACGGCCGCCTCCGCCGCGCGGCTCGCCCCGGGCGCCTTCGTGCTGATCTGGGCGACCGGGTTCGTGGTGGCGCGGCTGGTGGCGCCGCATGCCGAGCCGCTGACCTTCCTCAGCCTGCGGTTCCTCGGCACGGTGGCGGTGCTGACCGGACTCGCGCTCGTCTCCGGAGCGCGCTGGCCCGCCGGCTGGCGCGGCTGGCGCGACGCCCTGGTCGCCGGCGTGCTGATCCAGGGGCTCTACCTCGACGCGGTGTTCTGGTCGGTCCATCGCGGCATGCCGGCCGGCATCGCCGCGCTCGTGACGAGCCTGCAACCGCTGTTCACCGCCGCGGCGGCCGGGCCGCTGCTCGGCGAGCGGGTCTCGCCGCGGCGCTGGCTCGGCATCGCGCTCGGCTTCGTCGGCGCCGGGCTGGTGCTGGCGCCGAAGATCGGGGCCGGGGCGGGCGCGATCCCGCCCGAGGCGCTGGCGGTGTGCCTGTGCGGCACCGCTTCGATCACGCTCGGCACCCTGTGGCAGAAGCGGACGGGCGCCGCGGCGGACCTGCGCACCAACGCCGCGGTGCAGTTCGTCGGCGCCGCCGCGATGACGGTGCCCCTCGCGCTGCTCCTGGAGGACGGCCGGGTCGAGGCGGTGCCGGAGGTGTTCTTCGGTCTCGCCTGGGCGGTGCTCGGCCTGTCGGTCGGCGGCATCCTGATCCTGCTCGCCCTGATCCGCCGCGGCGCGGTGGCCGGCGTCTCGGCGCTGTTCTACCTCGTGCCCCCGGTCTCGGCCGCGATGGCCTTCCTCGGCTTCGGCGAGACCCTGGCCCCGGTGCAGATCCTCGGCATGGTGGTGGCGGTGGCCGGCGTCGCGGTGGCGAGCCGGGGCTGAGCCGCGCCGCCGGGTGACGTTGGGGACGAGAACGCCGAAAGTCGGGATGCAACCGCGGACGGGACGCTCTACACGGGCTCCATTCGCCGTTATCATGCACTGCAACAGTGCAATCCCGGAGATGCCGATGTCCGCCCAGGCCGCAATCTCGCCCGCCCCGACCGACCTCGTGACCCTCGCCGGAGAGGCCGCCCTCGCCGCCAAGGCGCTGGCCGCCGACGCCGCCCGGCGGGTGCGCGCCTCGGTCCTGTCGCCCGAGGGGCGCCTCTCGGCGGAGCGGCTGGAGGCCGAGCAGCACGCCGCCCACGGGCTGGCCTGGCTCGCGACCTACGCCGAGGCGATCGACCAGTTCGCCGCCTATGCCGGGCGGCTCGCCGAGGCCGGCCGGCTCGGCGAGACCGAGACGCTGCTCGTACGGATCGGCCTCGGCGAATACCTCGACCAGATCTTCTCCGGCATCCCGATGAGCCAGGGCGAGACCGTGCGCCCGACCACCTCCCTCGGCCTGTCGGCCCAGGAGGTCGCCCGCCACCGCACCGGCGCCGTCGAGACCCTGATTTCCGAGGGCAACACCGCCGGGAACCGCGCCGCCCTGGTGCGGCGGATCCGCGACGGTCAGGCGTCGGCGACGATCGGCGACAGCGGCCTCGACGAGGACATGGAGGCGATCCGCTCCGAGATGCGCCGCTTCGGGCAGGCCGAGGTGGCGCCCCACGCCCAGGACTGGCACCGCGAGAACGCCTACATCCCGCTCGAGATCATCGGCCAGATGGCCGAGCTCGGGGTGTTCGGCCTGACGATCCCCGAGGAATACGGCGGCATGGGCCTGCCGAAGATCTCGATGTGCGTCGTCTCGGAGGAACTGTCGCGGGCCTATATCGGCGTCGGCTCCCTCGGCACCCGCTCGGAGATCGCCGCCGAGCTGATCCTGTGCGGCGGCACCGAGGAGCAGAAGCAGCGCTTCCTGCCCAAGATCGCCTCCGGCGACATCCTGCCGACCGCGGTCTTCACCGAGCCCAACACCGGCTCCGACCTCGCCTCCCTGCGCACCCGCGCCACGAAGGACGGCGAGGTGTGGCGGATCTCCGGCAACAAGACCTGGATCACCCACCCGGTCCGCGCCGACCTGATGACCGTGCTGGTGCGCACCAGGCCCGAGGAGCCGGGCCACAAGGGCCTGTCGCTGCTGCTCGGCGAGAAGCCGCGCGGCACCGACGCGGATCCGTTCCCGGTCGCCGGCCTGTCGGGCGGCGAGATCGAGGTGCTCGGCTACCGCGGCATGAAGGAGTACGAACTGGCCTTCGACGGGTTCGAGGTGCCGGCGGCGAACCTTCTCGGCGGCGTCGAGGGCAAGGGCTTCGCCCAGCTCATGCAGACCTTCGAATCGGCCCGCATCCAGACCGCGGCCCGGGCGATCGGCGTCGCGCAATCGGCCCTCGACCTCGGCCTGCGCTACGGTGAGGAGCGGATCCAGTTCGGCAAGCCGCTGGTGGCGTTCCCGCGCGTCGCCGACAAGCTCGCCATGATGGCGGTCGAGATCGCGATCGCCCGCCAGATCACCTATTTCGCCGCCCGCGAGAAGGACGAGGGCAAGCGCTGCGACCTGGAGGCCGGCATGGCCAAGCTGCTCGCCGCCCGCGTCGCCTGGGCGGCGGCCGACAACGCGCTCCAGATCCACGGCGGCAACGGCTTCGCCCTCGAATACCCGGTGAGCCGGGTGCTGTGCGACGCCCGCATCCTGTCGATCTTCGAGGGCGCGGCCGAGATCCAGGCCCAGGTCATCGCCCGCCGGCTGCTCGAGACGCAGTGATCGCGGCGCTTCCCCCGCAAGTGCCGGTCAGTGCCGGGTCGGGTTCTGCCCGACCGTCTCGGCGGTGAGCCAGTCCACCACCGAGGCCAGGGCGTCGCGCGGCGCCAGCCCGCGCCCCTGCGCCTCGGTGAACAGGGCGAGCTGCCGGTCGGCGCTGGTGCCGCGGGCGACGATCCAGCGCACGAGGTCGAGCTCGGCGCCGCAGCCGAGGGCGCGGGCATCCTCCGCCACCAGGGCCAGGGTCTCGGCCAGCACGTCGCGGACCGGCCGGGCGCTCGCCCCGGCCTCGCTGACGAAGCTGCCGTGGATGCCGTAGCGCTGGGCGCGCCAGCAATTCTCGGCCACGAGCGCGTGCGAGGTGCCGCTGAGATCGCGGTGCAGGGCGGGATCGGCGCAGAGCCGGCGCACGAGGCAGCGGAACAGCGCTGCGACCGCCAGCGCGTCGTCGAGGCGGGTGCAACTGTCGGCGATGCGCAGGTCGAGGGTCGGGTGGTGCGGATTGGGCCGGATCACCCACCAGACGTGGTCGAGGTCGTCGATCGCGCCGGCCGCCATCACGGTCTCGACGTAGCGGCGGTAATCGTCGTCGTCGCGAAAATAGGGCGGCAGGCCGCTGCGCGGCAATTCCCGCGAGGCCGCCAGCCGGTAGCCGAGCAGCCCGGTGCGCTGCGCCTGCCAGAACGGCGACGAGGTCGAGAGCGCCAGCAGCAGCGGCAGGAACGGCTGGATGCGGTTCATCACGTCGACCCGCGATACGCCGTCCGGCACCGCGACGTGGACGCCCAGCCCGCACACCACCGTGCGGCAGCCGACCATCTGAAGGTCGCGCCGGACCGCGTCCCGGGGCGCGGCATCGCGCGGGCGCACCCGGCTCCACTGCGCCAGCGGATGGGTGCCGGCCGCCATCAGGGCGAGGCCGCGGGCCTGGGCGAGGGCGCCGATGCCGGCGCGGAACTCGGCGAGCGTGCGGCGGGCGTCGGCAAAGGCGTGCAGGGCCGGGGTGGTCCAGGCGAGTTGCGGCTCGGACGGGCCGGCCCGCACGGTCGGGAAGGCGCCGCGGCAGACGTCGAGGAGGTCGCGCAGGCGGGCGCGGGCGGCATCGCGCCGCGCCGCGTCGCTGACGAAGACCTCCTCCTCGATGCAGAAACCGAATTCCGCCTGCATGCTGTCAGGATCTCCGGGTGTCGGTCGCACGGGACGCGGCGCCGGCGGCGTGTGCCGCGCGACGGCCGGCTCGCGGGAGCCTCGATGCGTCTTGGGTCAGGATGATGGCGGGGGATCAGGCGCCGCGGCCGTCGCCGAGCACCGCCTGCACCAGGGCCAGCACCGCCACGGCGGCGGTGTCGGCGCGCAGGATGCGCGGTCCGAGCGACAGGCGGATGGTCCCGGGCCGTTCCAGGATGAGGGCGCGCTCCTCCGGCGTGAATCCCCCCTCGGGTCCGAGCACAACGGCGAGGGGGAGGGCGGCGTTCCGCGTCCCCCCGGCGGGAGCCGCCCGGCGCAGGGCCTCGACCGGATCGGCGATCGGCGCGTCCTCGTCGCAGAACACCAGCACGCGGCCGGGTTCCAGGGAGGCCACGGCCTCGGTCAGCGGCACCGCCTCGTGCAGGTCGGGAATCGCCAGGATGCCGCACTGCTCCGCCGCCTCGATGGCGTTGGCGCGCAGCCGGTCGAGCTTGATCCGGTCGCCCTGGGTGCGCCGGGTCACCACCGGCCGGATCGCGCTCGCGCCCATCTCGACCGCCTTCTGGGCGACGTAGTCGAGCCGCGCCGCCTTCAGGGGCGCGAACAGGTAGTGCAGGTCGCCCGGCGGCGTCTGCGGCCGGGTCCGCTCGCGCAGGACGAGGTCGGCGGCCTTGCGCCCGGTCGGCGCGATCGCGGCGAGCCACTCGCCGTCGCGGCCGTTGAACACCAGCACGCCGTCGCCCTCGCTGCGGCGCAGGACCGTGAGCAGGTAGTTGGCCTGCGCCCGGTCGAGGGTGTGGCGGGTGCCCGCGGCCATCGGAATGTCGAGGAACAGGCGCGGGGTGGAGAAGTCGGTGGCGGCCATGGCCGCCCTCGTCGCCGAGGCGGCAGGCGGCTGTCAATTACGCGAAGCAAGCGCGGCCATGCCGGTGCCGGGAGGCCCGGCGCTCTAAAGCCGCCACATTCCCGTGCAGAAGCATGGGCTTCGACGCGGACGGCAACGATTTCTTCGGGGATGGCCCGGTGCGCCGCCGCACCGCACCTCGCGGCATCCGGGCTGTCGTGCTAGGGCCCGATCGCGGGGGGATGAGACAGATGATCCGCATGTTCCAGATGACCCTGGCGACCATCGCCGGAGCCGTGCTCGCCGCCGTGCTGGCGAGCGCCCCGGCCCTCGCGCAGGGGGCCGATTGCAGCGTGATCCAGAAGACGCTCAGCGAGCGCAAGGACATCGTTGCCAAGATCAACGCCTCGTCGCAGTCGAAGAAGGTCAAGATGACGCCTTCCCAGGCCTGCACGGTGTTCGGCAAGCTCCAGGCCAACGGCAACGAGGGACTGAAGTGGATCACCGCCAACAAGGATTGGTGCTCGATCCCGGACTCGTTCGTCGAGGGGTTCAAGGCCGACCACACCAAGGTCACGGGCATCCACAGCAAGATCTGCGCCGCGGCCAAGCAGCAGGCGGTGATGGAGAAGCGCGCCCGCGAGCAGGCGGCGCAGAACGCCGCCGGAGGCGGCGGTGGCGGGCTGCTCGGCGGCCCCGGCCTCACCGGCAGCTACCGCCTGCCGCAGGGCGCCCTTTGAGCCGCGCCGCCCGGCGACCGGTCGCCGCGGGCCCGTCCCGATGATCGCCGGGCACGACCGCCCGGTCGCGGATGCCGTGCGCGGCCACTGGGTCGACCGGCACGCGCCGGCCCGGTTCCGCCCCTACCTGCGGCTCGCCCGCATTGAGCGGCCGATCGGCTGGTGGCTGCTGCTGCTGCCGTGCTGGTGGTCGGCCGCCCTCGCGGCGACCGCGGTCGGCCGCACCGGGCCCGACCCCTGGCACATGCTGCTGTTCCTGGTCGGCGCGGTCGCGATGCGCGGTGCCGGCTCGACCTACAACGACATCGCCGACCGCGACCTCGACGGCCGGGTCGAGCGCACCCGCCTGCGCCCGCTGCCGTCCGGGCAGATCCGCACCCGCGATGCGGCGGTGTTCCTGGCGCTGCAGGCGCTGGTCGGGCTCGCGGTGCTGCTGCAGTTCAATCGCGTCGCGATCCTGGTCGGCCTCGCCTCGCTGGCGCCGGTGGCGATCTACCCGTTCATGAAGCGGGTGATGCCGGTGCCGCAGGTCGTGCTCGGCCTCGCCTTCGCGTGGGGCGGCCTGATGGGCTGGGTCGGCCTCACCGGCAGCCTCGATGCCCCGGCCCTGTGGCTCTACGCCGGCACGATCGCCTGGGTGGTGGGCTACGACACGATCTACGCGGTGCAGGACATCGAGGACGACGAGATCGCCGGCATCAAGTCCTCGGCCCGGTTCTTCGGCCCTTGGGTCCGGCCGGCGGTGGGCGCCTGCTTCGCGGTCACGGTCGCCGCCATCGCGGTCGCCCTGCACCTCGCCGGCGCCGGACCGGTCGGGATGATCGGGGCGGGCCTGTTCGCCGCCCACCTCGCCTGGCAGGTCTGGCGGCTCGATCCCCGCGACGGCAACCGGGCGCTGGCGCTGTTCCGCTCCAACCGCGACGCCGGGCTGATCCTGTTCGCGGGCCTCGCCCTCGACGCGATCTGGCAGGGGCTGGCGTGAGAGGTTAGACCTCGCCGTCGGTCAGGGCGTCCTCGTTGCGGTGGACCATCGGCCGCAGCGGCAGGCTGCCGGTCTTGCGGCGCACGAGGAAGCGCGGCCGGCGCCCGCCGAGCAGGCCGCTGCGGCGCCGCAGCCGGGTCGCGCCGAGCTTCACCCGGCCGAGCTGGTCGCCCATCGGCGTGACGACGCCGTCTTCCTGGATCACGAGCATCGGCAGCCCCGATTCGGCGGCGAATCGGCGCCACACCGCGACGACCACCCCGTCGTCGTAGGTACCGAGCCGCATCAGCGGGTCGCCGGCCGCGTCGACCACGACGATCGCGAACCGGTCCTCGTCGCAGGCGTCGCTGGCCTCGGCGTCGAAGCACAGGGCGACGCCGCCGGCGGCGGCGGCTCCCGGCAGGGCGCCGACGACCGGAAGCGGCGTCGGCTCGGCATGGATCGGGCCGCGATGGGTGTTGGGAAACTCGCCTTCGACCCTGTGTGGTGCGGCCTGCCAGTCCGGAGAGGGGATTCTCATGACCATGGTGCTCGACGCCCTGTCCCGTGGGGCGGCGACCTCTGGCGGGTCGTCCGCTTGTTAGAGTTGAGACTGGGGCAGTGTCGCCTCAGAACGCCTTAAGAGGCAGAGTTAAGCGGAGGTTGCCGCTTCCGATGCTCAACAGATCCTTGTCGCGGTCGTCGAATGACCTTGCCGCAACCGTGAAGCGAGCCCGCCACCAGCGCCGATGCCGCGGCGGCGCGTCCTTGTGGCCCGGGACGCCCGCGCCTACAACGGAGGCCGCGCCCGGCCAGGACACGCCACCGGCCCGACGTCGCGCTTCTCAACCTTCGAGATCGGCCATCCATGCCTTCCCCAGACGACCTGCCCGCGCTCCTCGTCCAGGTCCGGGCCGCCGTCGAGCAGGCGGGCCGCCTCGCGCTGCCGTTCTTCCGCGACGGCGCCCGCACCAGCGCCCGGGTCTGGAACAAGGCCGGCGGCTCGCCGGTCACCGAGGCCGACGTCACGGTCGACGCCTTCCTGAAGATCCGGCTCAGCGAGATCGCGCCGCAGGCGGCCTGGCTGTCGGAGGAGACCCGGGACGATCCGGTCCGCCTCCGGCACGACATGGTGTGGATCGTCGATCCGATCGACGGCACCCGGGCCTTCCTCAACGGGGATCCGGACTGGTCGATCGCGGTGGCGCTGCTGCGCCACGGCGAGCCGGTGCTCGGCATGGTCGCGGCGCCGGTGCCGGGCATCACCTACGAGGCGGTGGCCGGGCAGGGTGCCCGCCGCGACGGCGAGGCGATTCGGGTCAGCCCGCGTGCCGACCTCGCCGGGGCGCGGGTCGCCGGCCCCAAGCCGATGGCCGACCACATGGAGCGGCGCCTCGGCGGCGCCGCGCTGGTCCGGCTGCCGCGGATTCCCTCCCTGGCGCTGCGGCTGGCACGGGTGGCCGAGGGAGCGGTGGATGTCGGGCTGATCTCGTCGGACGCGCGCGACTGGGACCTCGCCGGCGCCGACCTGATCCTGCGCGAGGCCGGCGGCACGATGGTCGGCCTCGACGGCCGCGTACCGGCCTACAACCAGCGCGAGCCGATCCACGGCGAGCTGGTGGCTTTGCCCGAGGCCCTGCGCGATCCGGTGCTGGCCGCCCTGCGCTGAGGGCAGCGCCTCACGTGCCGCGCTTCTTCTCCAGCGCGAGCTTGATCTGGTTGAGCTGGTCGAGCACCGCGCTCGGGCTGGTGCCCATCGCCGATAGTCCCGCCGTCACCGCCCAGTAGCCCGCGAGCACGATCAGCGGCACCAGCAGCCAGGCCAGGATCTCCTCGCCGATGATCCGGCGCCGGCGGCGCAGGCGCCGCTTCTCCCGGCCGGTCAGCTTGGGCGGCGGCGCGACCGTCGAGGCCGGGGCGAGGGGCCCCTCGTTGAGGTCGCCGTTCATGGTGGTCTCGTCACTGTCTCGTCCGGTCCCGGCGGCGGGCCGCCGGGAACCTCCATCGCTTCGTTGCGGTCATAGCCGAGACCGCTGCCCGGCGCGACCCCGTGCAGGGCGATGCGTCAGGCCCGCACCAGCGGCACCTTCGGGACGGTGCGGACGCCGCCGCCGCCGTCGCCATTGCCCTTGTTCGGCTTCTTGGGCGCCGCCTTCGGGCGCGACCGCTTCTTCTTGGCCGCGTTGGTGACGTCCTTCTCCGGCTTCGGGGTCACCGGGCCGGCCGGATACTCGAAGCCGAGCTTCGGCTTCTCGCCCTCCTGGTGCCTGACCACCACCCGGACCGCGCCGCCGTCCTTGAGCCGGCCGAACAGCACGTCGTCGGCGAGCGGCGTCTTGATGGTGGACTGGATCAGACGGGCCATCGGGCGGGCGCCCATGGTCTCGTCGTAGCCGTTCTCCACCAGCCAGTCGCGGGCCTCGTCGGACAGCTCGATCGTGACGTTGCGGTCGGCGAGCTGCGCTTCGAGCTGGAGCACGAACTTGTCGACGACCTTCGACACCACCGACTTCGGCAGGTGGCTGAACGACACGATCGCGTCGAGGCGGTTGCGGAATTCCGGGGCGAACAGGCGGTTGATCGCCTCGTGGTCGTCGCCGGTGCGCTTGTTCTGGGTGAAGCCGAACGCCGCCTTGGCGAGATCGGCCGCGCCCGCATTCGACGTCATGATGATGATGACGTTGCGGAAATCGACCTGCTTGCCGTTGTGGTCGGTGAGCTTGCCGTGATCCATCACCTGCAACAGGATGTTGAACAGGTCCGGGTGGGCCTTCTCGATCTCGTCGAGCAGCAGCACGCAGTGCGGGTGCTGGTCGATGCCGTCGGTGAGCAGGCCGCCCTGGTCGAAGCCGACATAGCCCGGAGGCGCGCCGATCAGCCGCGAGACGGTGTGGCGCTCCATGTATTCCGACATGTCGAAGCGCAGCATCTCGACGCCGAGGCTGGCGGCGAGCTGCTTGGCGGCCTCGGTCTTGCCGACGCCGGTCGGGCCGGCGAACAGGTAGGCGCCGATCGGCTTGTCGGGGTCGCGCAGGCCGGCGCGGGCGAGCTTGATCGAGGCGGTGAGCGCCTCGATCGCGCTGTCCTGGCCGTAGACGACGCGCTTGAGGTTGTCGGTGAGGTGCGAGAGCACCACCGCGTCGTCCTTCGACACGGTCTTGGGCGGGATGCGCGCCATCGAGGCGATCGTGGTCTCGATCTCCTTGACGCCGATGGTCCGCTTGCGCCGGCCCTCGGGCACCAGCATCTGCGAGGCGCCGGTCTCGTCGATCACGTCGATCGCCTTGTCCGGCAGCTTGCGGTCGTTGATGTAGCGCGCCGACAGCTCGACCGCCGCCTTCACCGCCTCGGTCGTGTACTTGAGCTTGTGGAACTCCTCGAAGTACGGGCGCAGGCCCTTCACGATCTCGATCGCGTCGGGGATCGACGGCTCGTTGACGTCGATCTTCTGGAACCGGCGGACGAGCGCGCGGTCCTTCTCGAAGTACTGGCGGTACTCCTTGTAGGTGGTCGAGCCGATGCAGCGCAGCGCGCCCGAGGCCAGCGCGGGCTTCAGCAGGTTCGAGGCGTCCATCGCGCCGCCCGAGGTCGCACCGGCGCCGATCACCGTGTGGATCTCGTCGATGAACATGATGGCGTTCGGGTGCGCCTCGATCTCCTTCATCACCTGCTTGAGGCGCTCCTCGAAGTCGCCGCGGTAGCGGGTGCCGGCGAGCAGCGTGCCCATGTCGAGGGAGAACACGGTGGCGTCGGCCAGCACCTCCGGCACCTCGTGCTGGATGATCTTGCGCGCCAGCCCTTCCGCGATCGCGGTCTTGCCGACGCCGGGATCGCCGACGAGGAGCGGGTTGTTCTTCTGCCGCCGGCACAGGACCTGGATCGTGCGCTCGACCTCGGCGTGGCGGCCGATCAGCGGATCAATCCGGCCGTCGCGGGCCTTCTTGTTGAGGTTGACGCAGTAGGCGTCGAGCGCGTCGCCCTTCTTCTTCTGGCCGGCGCGCTCCTCCTCAGGGCCGCTCGGGCGCTCGGCGGCGCTCTCCTCCTCGGAGCCCCGCACGGGCTTGGCCTCGGACAGGCCCGGCCGCTTGGCGATGCCGTGGCTGATGTAGTTGACCGCGTCGTAGCGGGTCATGTCCTGCTCCTGCAGGAAGTAGGCGGCGTGGCTCTCGCGCTCGGCGAAGATCGCCACCAGCACGTTGGCCCCGGTCACCTCCTCCCGTCCGGAGGACTGGACGTGGATCACCGCGCGCTGGATCACGCGCTGGAAGCCGGCGGTGGGCTTGGCGTCCTGCCGCCCGTCGCCGGTGAGATTCGACAGCTCGGTGTCGATGTATTCGACGAGGTTCCGCTTCAGCAGATCGACATCGACGTTGCAGGCCCGCATCACCGCCGCCGCGTCCTGGTCGTCGACCAGGGCGAGCAGAAGATGCTCCAGCGTGGCGTATTCGTGGCGGCGCTCGCCGGCCAGCGCCAGAGCGCGGTGAAGGGCTTGTTCAAGGCTGCGGGAGAAGCTGGGCAAAGCGGGCCTCTTTGCTGGTGCCTGTCTTGGCTGATGCCTATTTCTTTTCCATGACGCACTGGAGAGGATGTTGGTGTTTCCGGGCAAAGTCCATGACCTGCGTCACCTTGGTCTCCGCCACCTCGTAGGTGAAGATGCCGCACTCCCCGACGCCGTTCTGGTGGACGTGCATCATGATCCGGGTCGCGTCCTCGCGCGACTTGTTGAAGAAGCGCTCGACGACGTGGACCACGAACTCCATCGGGGTGTAGTCGTCGTTGAGCAGCAGTACGCGGTAGAGGTTCGGCCGCTTGGTGCGCGGCTTCGTGCGGGTGATGACCGCCGTGCCGGAGCGCCCGTCCCCGCCCTCGTTGCCGTTGTCACCGCCCGGTGCGCGGGGCGTCGCGCCGACGGGGCCTTTCGGATCGGTGACCTGCCTCGGGTCCTGAGCCATCTGAATCGTTTCGACCTCACCCTGGGCGCAATCGGGAACGCGGGCCCCCCTCGACCGGGTCCCTCGCTGCCGCGAACCGGCAGCGTAGCACGCCGCGCGCCGGTGCCGAGCCTAATCTATAGGCCCGGGGGGGCGTTCGCCAGTCGGGGGAGGGCTGCGGCCCGGAGCAGCGGGGCGGGGCTTGCAAAACACGCGGGGCCGCCCAGGGGACGGCCCTCGGAGGACGTGCAGGATCGTCCACGGTGGTCGGCCCCCGCAAACGCGAAAAGCCGCCCACGGGGGGCGGCTTCTCGGCGAGGCGGGCGGAGGAAATCCGCCCGCGCCCGGGATCGGTCAGCGCGAGTAGAACTCGATGACGAGGTTCGGCTCCATGTGGACCGGGTAGGGCACCTCGGACAGGCCCGGCACGCGGGTCATGCGCGCGGTCATCTTGCCGTGGTCGACCTCGATGTAGTCCGGCACGTCGCGCTCGGCGAGCTGCGAGGCGACGACGACGACCTCGAGCTGGCGGGACGCCTCCTTGACCTCGATCACGTCGCCGGCCTTCACGAGGTAGCTCGGGATGTTGACCCGCTGCCCGTTGACCTTGATGTGGCCGTGGTTGACGAACTGGCGCGCCGCGAACGGGGTCGCGACGAACTTCGAGCGGTAGACCACCGCGTCGAGACGGCGCTCGAGCAGGCCGATCAGGTTCTCGCCCGAATCGCCGCGCAGGCGGATCGCCTCGGCGTAGTAGCGGCGGAACTGCTTCTCGGTGATGTTGGCGTAGTAGCCCTTGAGCTTCTGCTTGGCGCGCAGCTGCGTGCCGAAGTCGGACATCTTGCCCTTGCGGCGCTGGCCGTGCTGGCCCGGGCCGTACTCGCGGCGGTTCACGGGGCTCTTCGGGCGGCCCCAGATGTTCTGGCCCATGCGGCGATCGAGCTTGTGCTTCGCCTGAACGCGTTTCGACATCGCGTGTCCTCGAATGTCAGTGGTGAGGAACGCGCCCTCCTGCTCCCCGTCCGGGGCGACAGGGCTGCCGTGACCGGCGGCCCGCGGGTGCGCTGAAAAAGCCGCGGGGCCCCGAAGGACCCCGCAAGCCCGGTGCTGCTACGGGCAACCGCCCGGGAAGTCAAGGCTTCGTCAGCCGGCCAACTCAGCCGGCCTTGCAGCCCGGCGGCATCGCGGCGCGAAACAGCGCCTCGGCCGGGCCGTCCTCCCGGCCGAGCAGACTGACGTGGTCGCCCTCGACGACGATGAACCGCGTTCCGTTCGGAGCCGCCCGGGCCAACCTCTCCCCTTGCGAGAGCGGAACCACCGGATCGGCGCCGCCGTGCACGATCACGATCGGGCCGGCGACACCGGCGATGCGCAGGTCGGAGCGCCAGGGATCGCGCAGCAGGAAGGCCGGAATCGCCGGGAAGCGCAGGCGCGCCATCGCTGTCATCGAGGCGAACGGGGCCTCAAGGTAGAGGCCGAGATGCGGCCGCTCGGCCGCCACCGCCACCGCGACCGCCGTGCCGAGGGAGTGGCCGTGCAGCAGCACCGGGGCGCCCGGGACGCGCCGCTCGACCTCCGCCACCGCGGCGAGCCCGTCGGCGATCAGCCCGGCCTCGCTCGGCCGCCCCGTCGAGCCGGGATAGCCCCGGTAGGCGACCGCGAGCAGGCCCCAGCCGTGGCGTTGCCACGGATCGCGCACGAAGCGGGCCGCCGGCCTCTCCGGCTGCGAGGCGTTGCCGTGGAAGCTGACGACCACGCCGCAGCCCGGGGCGGGCGGGCGCCACAGGGCGCGCAGGGTCTCGCCGTCCGCCGTCCCGAGCCGGATCTCCGCCACCTCCGCCGGCCGCTCGCGCGATCCCTTCACGAGGCCGCGCGAGCCCGGGTAGATCAGGTCGCGCTGCACGGACCACAGCACGCCCGCGACGGTCGCGTAGACCAGCAGAGCCGCCAGGACCGCGCCCAGGGCGAGCCGCCGCAGCCAGCGCCCCGGCTTCGGGAAGTGTCGCACGGCAGGCGGGACGCTACTGCCGCGGCAGCGGCATGAAGCCGGTGGTGACGCGGCCGAGGCCGCGATCCGCCAGGGCGGCGCGCAGGGCCTCGCCGATCGGTCGCTCGCCGGTGAACACCGCCTCCGCGGCGGGCGTCTCGTCGAGGTGGCGCGGCTGCGCCGCCGGGCCGAGGAGCTGCGCCATCCGCCGCGCCACCGCCGGGGCCGGGTCGATCCAGGTCACCGGCCACGGCGCGAGGCGCTCGAAGCGGCGCAGCAGCAGCGGATAATGGGTGCAGCCGAGCACCACCACGTCGGTGCGATCCGCACCGTCCGCGACGAAGCACGGCGCGATCTCCCGCCACAGGTCGTCGTCCGGGACCGGCGCGCCGGCGAGCTCGGCCTCGGCGAGGCCGGCGAGCCGCGTCGCCCCGACCAGCGTCACCGCGCAGGTGCCGGCATAGGCGGCGATCAGCTCGCGGGTGTAGTCGCGCCGCACCGTGCCGGGCGTGGCGAGCACGCTGATCCGGCCGGAGCGCGTCGCGGCGGCGGCCGGCTTGATCGCCGGCACCGTGCCGACGAAGGGCAGCGCGAAGCGCGCCCGCAGGGCCGGCAGCACCAGGGTCGTCGCGGTGTTGCAGGCGATCACCACCACGTCGGGCGCGTGGGCGGCGACGAGCCGCTCCATCACCGCGACCACCCGGGCAACCAGCGCCTCCTCGGACAGGTCGCCGTACGGGAAGGCGGCGTCGTCGGCGGCGTAGATCACGCGGGCGTCGGGCCGGGCGCGGCGCAGCTCGGCATGGACCGTCAGGCCGCCGAGCCCGGAATCGAACACCAGCACGACGGGCGCCCGCAGCACCGGACCCGGCAGCGCCGAGAGGGTGCCCGCCATCAGATCGAACCGCATCGCCATGGATCTCGGAAACCGTACCGGGGAATGCCGGAAACTCTCCGGCGGCTTCGTTAAGGCTTGGTCACTGCGGCCGGAAAAAGGCCGCGCCTGACGCAGCGCAGCGGGGAAAGGCGGGGGGAGGATCGTCTCCGCGTCCGGTCGCGGGTGGACGATCCTTCCGCGCACTACAGATAAGGCGGTCAGCTTGTCCGCCGCCAACAAGGAGACACGGCATGGCTGCGACCGCGACCGTCACGACCCAGACGCGCGCGCCGGCATTCCCGCCGCCCCCGGTATCGGCCCGGCCCGTCGACCGCGAGGCGTGGATCGCCGCCTTCCGGCACGTCCGCGACGAGACCGAGCGCCGCGCCGCGCCGCTCTCGCCCGAGGACCAGCAGATCCAGTCGATGGCCGACGCGAGCCCGACCAAGTGGCACCGGGCGCACACGACGTGGTTCTTCGAGCAGTTCCTGCTCGGGCCCCACGTCCCCGGCTACCGGCCGTTCGACGAGCGCTTCGCCTACCTGTTCAATTCCTACTACGTGCAGGCCGGCCCGCGGGCGCCGCGCATCAGCCGCGGCCTCGTCACCCGCCCGACCTGCGACGAGGTGGCGGCGTTCCGCGCCCATGTCGACGCGGCGGTGTGCCGGCTGATCGGGACCGCCCCCGAGGCGGCGCTGCCGGACCTCGTCGCGGTGGTGGAGATCGGCCTGCACCACGAGCAGCAGCACCAGGAACTGATGCTCACCGACATCCTGCACGCCTTCGCCCAGAACCCGCTCGCGCCGGCCTACGATCCGGCATGGCGCTTCCCGGTCCCGGCGGCGGCCGAGGGCAGCGTGCGGCTGGAGCGGGGCATCCGCCGGGTCGGTCACGAGGGCGACGGCTTCAGCTTCGACAACGAATCGCCCCGGCACGAGGCGCTGATCCCCAGCGTCTCGGTCGACCGCGCCCTCGTCACCAACGGCGACTGGCTCGAATTCATGCAGGATGGCGGCTACGGCCGCGCCGACCTGTGGCTCTCCGACGGCTTCGTCGCCGCCCAGGCCGAGGGCTGGGAGGCCCCGGGCTACTGGCGCCGTCGCGACGGGGTGTGGTCGAGCATGACGCTCGCCGGGATGCAGCCGGTCGACCCGACCCTGCCGGTCACCCATGTCAGCTACTACGAGGCCGACGCCTATGCCCGCTGGGCCGGCCGCGACCTGCCGACCGAGGCCGAGTGGGAGACCGCCGAGCGCGAGGCCGGGCTCGACGGCGCCTTCGGCCACGTCTGGCAATGGACCCGCAGCGCCTACGGCGCCTATCCGGGCTACCGGCCGCTGCCCGGGGCGCTGGGCGAGTACAACGGCAAGTTCATGGTCAGCCAGTTCGTGCTGCGCGGCTCGTCGGTGGCGACGCCGGCCGGCCACAGCCGGGCGACCTACCGCAACTTCTTCTACCCGCACCAGCGCTGGCAGTTCACCGGCGTCAGACTATCTCAGGTGCAGTCCGCCTGATCCGCGGGCAGTCCTGCCTTGACCCTATGCAAGGCGGCGGGCTGTCCCGGCCGCCGACCCCGGAGTCCGCCGTGAACGCTGCCACGCCCCATCTCGCCCCCGCGCCGGCCCAGGGCCCCGCCGCGACCGCCTTCGCCCAGGACGTGCTCGCGGGCCTCGCGGCGCCGCGCAAGACTCTGTCGGCCAAGTACTTCTACGACAGCGCCGGATCGGCGCTGTTCGAGGAGATCACGCGGCTGCCGGAATATTATCCGACGCGGACCGAGTTCGCGATCCTGGAGCGGCACGGCGCCGAGATCGCCGCGCTGCTGGCGCCCGGCGGCGCTCTGGTGGAGTTCGGCAGCGGCTCGACTGAGAAGGTCCGCCGCCTGCTGCCGCACCTGCCCGGCCTCGGCGCCTACGTGCCGGTCGACGTCTCGGAGGAGTTCCTGCGCAGCGAGGCCGAGGATCTCGGCCGCGACTTCCCGCACCTGCGCATCGAGCCGGCGGCGGCCGACTTCACCCGGCCCTTCGCCCTGCCGGACGACCTGCCGGAGGCCCGGATGGGCTTCTTCCCAGGCTCGACCATCGGCAATTTCGAGCCCGAGACCGCCGCGACCCTGCTCGGCCACTTCGCCCGCACCCTCGGGGCCGGCGCCAGCCTGGTCGTCGGCGTCGACCTCGTGAAGGACAAGGCGGTGCTCGACGCCGCCTACGACGACGCGGCCGGGGTGACGGCGGCGTTCAACCTCAACCTGCTGCGCCGGATCAACCGCGAGATCGGGGCCGATTTCGACCTCGACGCCTTCGCCCACCGCGCCTTCTTCAACGAGAATCTGGCGCGGATCGAGATGCACCTCGTCAGCCGCCGCGATCAGGTCGTGACGGTGGCGAACGTCCCGTTCGCCTTCCGCGAGGGCGAGACCATCCACACCGAGAACAGCTACAAGTACACGATCCCGGGCTTCCGGGCGCTTGCCGCCCGCGCCGGCTGGGAGGGCAGGGCGGTGTGGACCGATCCGGACGGGCTGTTCTCGGTCCACGCCCTGACCACTACGACGATCCGGCGGCACTGAGCATCCGGGTCCCGGGGAGCCCGGCCCGCGGGCCCGCTCCCCCGGGATCCGGCGCGGCTTGCGCGCCACGGTCGCGGCCCGGCGCCTCGACGGCCGGCGGCTCCCGGGCGACAAGGGGCCCGGTTCTGGTCCTTCCGCGGTCCCCTGAATGATTCCCCTCGGTCTCGGCGCCCTGGTCCTGGTCGGTTTGTGGTGGCTCGGCCGCCAGAACGCGCCGCCCTCGCGGGCGCTGCTGGTGAAGCACGCGCGCCGCGCCGGCGGCTGGCTCGCCCTCGCGGTGGCGGCGGTGATGCTGCTGCGCGGTCGCCTCGACATGGCGACGGTGCTCGGCTTCGTCGGGGCGTGGCTGCTCGGCACCCACAGGCCGACGCTGCCGTTCGGCCTCGACGCCCTGCTGCCCGGAGGTCCGCCGGCGGGGGCGGCGCGGCTGCGCTCGGCGATGATCGAGATGGAGATCGACCCGCGCTCGGGTGCCCTGCGCGGCACGGTGCTGGCCGGCCGCCTCGCCGGGCGCGCCCTCGACGACCTGCCCCCCGCCGCCCTGTCCGAGCTGCTGGCGACCTGCCGCGCCGGCGACCCGGAGGGCGCCCGCTTCCTAGAGGCGTATCTGGACCGCCGGATGCCCGGATGGCGTGAACACGCTGAGGGCCACCCGGACCCGCGGGCGGGCGCCGCGCCGCAGCCAGGGTCGATGACGGAGGAGGAGGCCTATCAGGTCCTGGGGCTTGAGCGCGGGGCGCCCGTCGACGACGTGCGACGGGCTCACCGGACGCTCATGAAGCGGCTTCATCCGGACCAGGGCGGGTCGGGGTACCTCGCGGCGCGCGTCAACGCGGCCAAGGACCGTCTGCTCAACCGACATCGCTGATACTCCACGCGCGTGTCGACGGGGTGATGAGGGCGTGACCGGACCGCCGGCGTTCCGGTTCGCGGAAGCCGGCGGACGCGGCCCGAACGGGGCCGCGGCGGGATCGCAGGTCAGCTACGGGTGGCGAAGCAGGTGAAGCCGCTGCGCTTGAGCGCCCGGCAGGCCTCCTGGGCGCTCTCGGACTCGGCAAAGCCCGAGAAGCGGGCGCGGTACAGGGTGGTGCCGCCGTGCGAAACCTTCTCGGTGAACGGCGCCGCCTTCGACAGGGAGCTGCCGCCGCGGCTGCGGGCCTCGGCGAGCATCGACTTCGCCTTGGCCTCGTCGTCCATCGCGCCGAGCTGGATCACCCACGGCGTCACGCTGACCGCCTTGACGCTCGCGGCCGGCGCCTCGGTCCGGGCGGGGGAGGGGGCGCGCATCTCGCCGGGCTCGGAGGCCGGCAGGCGCGAGGCGTACTTGGCGCCGGGGGGCGGGGCCGGGAACGCGGCCGGCGCCTGGGCGGGCGCGTAGGCCTGGGCCGCCCCGGGCACCGCGCCGCCCTGCGGGCCGCTGCGCCACCGGGCGGCGCCCGGGGTGGTGGTCGAGGCGGATTGGCGCGACGGCATCAGCTCGAGGGGCTGTCCGGTCGAGGCGGTGGTGGCGACCGCGTCGTCGTCGTCGGCCGAGGCGACCATCGTGCGGGTCGCCACCGGCCGCTCGGCCACCACGGCGGGGCGGGCCCGCTCGGCCACCTCGACCACGGCGGGGGTCGTGCGGGAGCCCGCATAGGCCCGCGGCAGGTTGCTCTGGACCAGCTTGGCCATGATCGCGTCGCGGCTCGCCCCCGACTTGCCGCCGAGCACGATCGCGACGATGTGGCGGTCGGCGGTCCGGGCCGAGGTCATCAGGTTGAAGCCGGAATCGCGGGTGTAGCCGGTCTTGATGCCGTCGACGCCCTCGACCCGCCCGAGCAGGTTGTTGTGGTTGCCGATCACCCGGCCGCGGAAGGCGAAGGAGCGGGTCTGGAAGAACCGGTAGTAGCGCGGGAAGCGGTCCTGGATCGCCTGCGCCAGGATGGTGAGGTCGCGGGCGGTGGTGATCTGGTCGGAATCCGGCAGGCCCGAGGCGTTGGCGTAGTGCGTGCGGCTCATGCCGAGGGCGTGGGCCTTGCGGGTCATCATCTCGGCGAAGGCGGCCTCGGAGCCGGCGATGTTCTCGCCGATCGCGCAGGCGACGTCGTTGGCCGACTTGGTCACCAGCGCCTTGATCGCCTCCTCGGCGGTGATGGTCGAGCCTGGGCGCAGGCCGAGCTTCGAGGGCGCCTGCCGGGAGGCGTTGGCCGAGATCTCCAGCGGCGTGTCGAGACTCATCTTGCCGCGCTCGATCTGCTCGAACAGCAGGTAGAGCGTCATCACCTTGGTGATCGAGGCCGGATGGCGCAGGGCGTCCTCGTTGACCGCGTGCAGCACGCGGCCGGACTTCACGTCCACCACCATCGCGGCGTAGGGCGGGTTATAGCCGCCCCCGCCGCCATGCGCCCGCCGGCGCGCCTCGGCCGGGGTCGAGGCCAGGGCGGTGGCCAGGACGGCCACCGCGAACGCGGCCGGGATCGCACCTCCAGAAACGCCGCGAACGCAACCCATCACGCACCAATCCCACTCGCGAGATCCGCCCTGCGACGCGGTCGTTCCGGAGCCGGCCGCAGGGCCGCCGCTGGCGTCCGGCCAGGGGGCCCGACGCGGCGGCATCACTGTCAATCAGGCTAGGCAGGCTCGGTTACGCCCGGGTTAATAGGAACAATTGTCTGCATTGTGCGACGCACAAAACGCCCCTTGACGCCCTTTGTGCAGTGCACATATCAGGGTTACCGGGAGACGCGATGCGTGGGCGGCTCCGGACCCGTTGTCTGCCACGCGAGGAGGGGCGGCGCCGCGCGCGCCGGATCGTCGAATGAACCAGCAGATCGAGAACGCCCAGAAGGTCGGCAAGGAAGGCATGGACGCCATGCTGCGCAGCTTCGGCACGCTGTCGAAGTCGAGCCAGGCGATCGCGGTCGAGGCGGCCGATTTCGCCAAGCAGTCGTTCGAGCTCGGCACCGCCACCCTCGAGAAGCTCGCCGGCGTGCGCTCGCTCGACAAGGCCGTCGAGATCCAGACCGAATACGTCAAGACCTCGTTCGAGCGTCTCGCCGCCCAGTCGGCCAAGATGACCGAGCTCTACACCGCCCTCGCCAAGGACCTGGTGAAGCCCTACGAGGGCCTGGTCCAGAAGGTCCCCACCGCCGCGTGACGGCGCCGGGCCGGCGCCCGCGCCGGCCCCAGATCCCGAGACGACCCAGAGGCGCGGCCGGTCGGTCCGCGCCTTTCTCCGTCGCGGCCCTGCGCCCGGTGCCGGGGCGGTCCGAGATCTTCGCAGCCTCATTGTTTGGATCCTATCGGTTAGACTGCCCCGCAACGCCGACGGGAGCACGCGATGACGACGGACAGGGCCCGCCTGGAACAGGCCTATACCGGGGCCCTGCTGCAGGCCGGCCGGCACTGGCGGCGGCTCGCTGATGCCGGAATGCGGATCCACGGCGTGTCGGACGCCACCGCGCTGCCGCTGGTGACGATCGGCCGGCTCGACGGCGAGCCGCGGCAGAGCGCCGTCGCCGAGGCGGTGGGGATCGAGGGGCCGAGCCTCGTGCGGCTGCTCGACCAGCTCGAAGCCGCCGGCCTCGTGACGCGGCGCGAGGATCCCGCCGACCGCCGCGCCAAGGTGCTGAGCCTGACCGCCGAGGGCCGCGCGGCGGTGGCGCGTATCGAGGGCGAACTCGTGCGATTGCGCCGGAGCGTGTTCGCCGGGGTGAGCCGGGCCGACCTCGAAGCGGGCCTGCGCGTTCTCCAGGCGGTGCAGCGAGGTGCGTCGGGCCAGGGAGCGGCGTCATGACGGGATCCGCCTGGCGCGACTGGGCCTTCGCCCTCAAAACCTTCGCGGCGGCGATGCTCGCCTTCGGGATCGCCCTGTGGATCGACCTGCCGCGGCCGTACTGGGCGGTCGGCACCGTCTACATCACCAGCCAAGCGCTCGCCGGGGCGACGCGCTCGAAGGCGGTCTACCGGGTCGGCGGCACGCTCGTCGGGGCGGCGGTGGCGGTGGTGCTGGTGCCCAACCTCGTCGATGCGCCCGAGCTGCTCTCGCTCGCCATCGCCCTGTGGGTCGGCGCCTGCCTGTACTTCGCGCTCCTCGACCGCACCCCGGGCAGCTACCTGCCGATGCTCGCAGGCTACACCGCGGCGCTGGTCGGCTTCCCGTCGGTCTCGGAGCCCGGCGCGATCTTCGACACCGCGGTGTCGCGGGCGGAAGAGATCACGCTGGGCATCCTCTGCGCCAGCCTCGTCTCGACGGTCGTCCTGCCGCAATCGGTGCGGCCGGTGATCGCCACCCGGCTCGACGGCTGGAGCCGCGAGGCCCGGGCCTGGGCCGCCGAGGGCCTCGGCCGGTTCCGGGGCCGCCGCGACGGGCGCCGGGTCGCCCGGCTGCGGCTCGCCGCCGACGCGGTCGCCCTCGACGCCCTGGCGACGCCCCTGCGCTACGAACGCCCGGGCGACGCGCGCCCGGTCGCCGCGATGGCGGTGCTGCGCCAGCACATGCTGATGGTGCTGCCGATCGTCGGCGGCGTCGCCGACCGGGTCGGGGTGCTGGAGGCGGCAGGGGCGCTGCCGCGCCCGGTCCGCGACCTGCTGGACCGGGTGGCGGAGTGGCTCGCCGCCGGCACCACCGATCCGGCCGCCGCCGAGCGGCTGCGCGGCGAGGTGCAGGCGCTCGATGCGGGGCTCGGCCCGCGGCCGGACTGGAACGCCCTCGTCCTCGCCAGCCTGCTCGGGCGGCTGCGCGACTTCATCGATCTCAGCCAGGACATCCGGGTGCTGCGCGCCCATCTCACGGCCGGGGTGCCGCCGAGCGGGCCGCTGCGCTTCCGCTACACCGCCAAGTCGCGCCGCATCCGCCACGCCGATCACGGCATGGCGCTGCTGTCGAGCGTCGGCACGGTGGTGGCGATCCTGCTCACCTGCGCGATCTGGATCGCGACCGGCTGGAGCGACGGTTCGGCCGCGCCGATGATGGCCGCCGTGACCTGCTGCATGTTCGCCGCCCTCGACGACCCGGCGCCGCAGATCCTCGGCTTCGCCAACTCGGCCCTGCTCGGGGCGGCGGCGTCCGGCCTCTACCTGTTCGCGATCCTGCCGCAGGCGACGACGTTCGAGATGGTGGTGCTGGCGCTGGCGCCGGCCCTGATCCCGTGCGGCTACTTCATGACCCGGCCGCGGACCGCGCCCCTCGCCCTCGGGGCGGCGGTGAACGGCTCGACCATGCTGGCGCTCCAGAACGGCTATCGCGGCGACTTCGAGTCGTTCGCCAACTCGACCCTGGCGATCGTCATCGGCATGTGGACCGCCGCGGCGGTGATCCGGCTGATGCGCTCGGTCGGCGCCGCCTGGAGCGCCCGGCGCCTGCACCGGACCAACCGACGCAGCCTCGCCGAGGCGGCGAGCCGGCTCGGCGGCCAGGACGGCCTGCGCCTCGCGGCGCTGATGCTCGACAGGGTCGGGCTGATCGCGCCGCGGCTCGCCGCACTGCCGCCGGAGGACGCGGCCTGGACCGCCGGCCTCCTCGGCGAGGTCCGGGCCGGCATCAACGTGGTCGAGCTGCGCCGCGCCCGCCGCGCCCTGCCGGAGGAGGCCAGGACCCGCGTCGAGCGCCTGCTCGCCGCCCTCGCCGGGCATTTCCGCACCGACGCGCCCCACGCCCCGCCGGCGATCCTCGCACTCCTCGACGACAGCCTCGACGTCGCCGGCCGCGTCCCGCGGCACCCGGAGGCCGAGCGCACGCTGCTCGCCCTGGTCGGCCTGCGCCGCGGACTTTTTCCGGACGCGCCGGCCTATCGCCCGGCCGGGGCCGGCACCCTCGGAGGACTCGCCGCGTGACCGGCCAGATCGACCTCTACGGCGTCTTCGTCCCGGCGCTTCTCGCCTGGGCGCTCGCCGCCCTCGTCCTCGTCGTCCCGCTGCGCGTCGTGCTCGCGCGGGCCGGCTTCTACCGCCTCGTCTGGCACCGCCCGCTGTTCGACCTCGCGCTCTACGTCGTCGTGCTCGGCCTCGTCGTCCATCTCGCCCCCCGGTTCGTGTCATGACCTCGCTCCTCACCAGCCTCATCCGCGTCGTCGTCACCCTGGCGATGGTCGCCGCCGCCCTCGTCGTCGGCGTCGGCCTGTGGGACTACTACCTCGAAGCCCCCTGGACCCGGGACGGGCGGGTGCGCGCCGACGTGGTGGCGGTGGCGCCCGACGTCTCGGGCCTCGTCACCGAGGTGAAGGTCGGCGACAACCAGCCGGTGCGCCGGGGCGACGTTCTGTTCCGCATCGACCCGGAGCGATTCAGCCTCGCTCTGCGGCAGGCCGAGGCGACGGTCGCCGGCAAGAAGGCGGCGGCCGAGCAGATGGCGGCCGATTACGAGCGCTACTCCAAGCTGAGCGAGAACGCGGTCTCGCAGCAGCGGGTCGAGGCGGCACGGGCGGCGAGCCTGGAGGCGCAGGCCGCCTACGATCAGGCGACCGCCGACCGCGACGTCGCCCGGCTCAACCTCGCCCGTTCCGAGGTCAAGGCGTCGGTCAACGGCCGCATCACCAACATGGACCTGCGGCCGGGGGCCTACGTGACGGTCGGGCGCGGCGTGATGGCGCTCATCGACGACGACACCCTACGGGTCGAGGGCTATTTCGAGGAGACCAAGCTGCCGCGCATCCGCGTCGGCGATCCGGTGACGGTGCGGCTGATGGGCGAGGCGGGCACGCTGTCGGGCCGGGTCGAGAGCATCGCCGGCGGCATCGAGGACCGCGACCGCAGTGCGGGGTCGAGCCTGCTCGCCAACGTCAACCCGACCTTCTCGTGGGTGCGGCTCGCCCAGCGCGTCCCGGTCCGCATCGCCCTCGACGCGCTGCCGGACGGCGTGCGGCTGATCGCCGGCCGGACCGCGACGGTGTCGGTCGAGGCGAAGGGGGAGGGGGCCTCGCCGCGGCTGCTGAAGATGTGGGAGGGCGTGGCCGAGCGGGTCGCGCCGGCCCGGTGAGGAATGGTCAGCGCGCCGGCCGGTCGCGGGGCGCACGCATCCCAGGATTCGCCCCGGCGGCCCGGGCCGCGCTCGGCGGCAGCGCGGACGGCGCGTGCGGGGTGGAGGTGCCGAAGGCCGGGGGCTCGTCCTTCGCCGGGCCGCGGCCCCAGCCGGCGTTGACGCCGGCATAGAAGCCGGTGAAGTCCTCGGCCGCCGCCGGGCCTGCGAGCAGGCCGGACATGAGAAGAGCGGCGGCCAGGGGCCACCGCTCCACGTAATTCAAGTGCGGGACGAACCGCACGGGACGATCACTCGTCGACGTTGATGCTCTGGGCCTCGCGGCCCTTCTGGCCTTCGACGACGGCCATGGTGACCGCCTGACCCTCGGCGAGGGAATCGAGGCCGGCGCGGGCGAGGGCCGAACGGTGGATGAACACGTCCTTGCCGCCGTCCTTGACCGAGACGAAGCCGAAGCCCTTGGCGGGATCGTACCACTTCACGGTGCCGGTCATCTCGGTGGACGGGCCCGACGCCGAGCGTCCGCCGCCACCGAAGCCGCCACCGCCGCCGCCGCCGAAGCCGCCACGGTCGCCGAAGCCACCGGCGCGCGGCGGGCGCGGCTCGCGGCGCGCGGGCGCCTCGGCCGTGCTGGTGTCGACGCTGGTGATGTTCGTGACCTGCGGGCCCTTCTGGCCCTGGGCGGTCTGGACCGTCAGCCGGGTGCCCGGCATCAGGTCGTCGTGGCCGGCGGCCTCGACCGCGCGGATGTGGAGGAAGGCGTCACCCGAGCCGTCGCCGAGTTCGACGAAGCCGAAGCCCTTCTCCTTGTTGAACCACTTGACCGTCGCGTCGCGCTCCGGTCCGGAGGGGGCGACGCTGGGACGGGCCGGGCCGCCGCGGCCGAAACCGCCGCCACCGCCGCCGCCGAAGCCACCACCGCCGAAGCCGCCGCCTCCGCCGCCGTAGCTACCGCCGCCGCCACCACCGTAACCGCCGCCGCCGTAGCCACCGCCGCTCGGGGGGGCCTGGTCCGGCCACCGCGGCTCACCACCACCCTCGTCGAAGCCGCGACGGCGCGGCTCCCTGAAATCACGACCACGTCCCATTAGAAGCTCGCAAAAACGTAACCCGCCGACCAAACCTTCGCGCCGCCGTGCCCGTCTGTGTGACGGCGAAGCGGCAACGCGTCTCCATTCCCGGTTGCGGTGACCAAGACGACAGCCACAGTCCTGACGCAACTCAGACCGTACCGCAAGGCGGATCTGCCTGACATGGGGCCGACGACGCCACTTTCTCACGTTCCGGAGCGGATTGACAGACTGATTTGTCGGAGGCAGCGCGGATCTCCGCCGTGATCCCACCTTTTTTCCGACTCGGAATCCATCGCGCAGGAGCCTGTGATGCCCGATGAAACAGCGGCGGCGGTCGATGCCGCCATCCGGAGCCGGCGGGCGGTGCGGGCGTTCCGGCCCGATCCCGTCCCGGCCGCGACCGTGACGACGCTCCTCGATCTCGCCGCCCAGGCGCCGAGCGGCAGCAACATGCAGCCGTGGCGGGCCTACGCGCTCGCCGGGGCGGTCCGCGACCGGGTCTGCGAAGCGGTGGTCGCCGCCTACCTCGCCGGGGAGGAGGGCGAGGCGGCCCAGCCATATTATCCCGACACGTTCTTCGAGCCCTATCGCGGCCGGCGCCGGGCCGTCGGCCTCGGGCTCTACGGCCTGCTCGGCCTCGGGCGCGACGACAAGGCCGGGATGCAGGCCCAGCACGCCCGCAACTTCCGCTTCTTCGACGCGCCGGTCGGGCTGATCTTCACCATCGACCGCCGGCTGGCGGTGGGGAGCTGGCTCGATTACGGCGGCTTCCTCCAGACCCTGATGCTCGCGGCCCGCGCCCGCGGCCTCGATACCTGCGCCCAGGCGGCCTTCGCGCCCTACCACGCAGTGCTGCGCCGCCATCTGCCGATCGGCGCCGACGAGCACGTGGTCTGCGGCATGGCGCTCGGCTACGCCGACGCATCCGCCCCGGAGAACCGCCTCGTGCCGGAGCGGGCCGGACCGGACGAGTTCGCCACCCTGCTCGGCTTCCCCGGCCCCGGCCGGCCGGACCCCGACCGGTGATCCGGGCGTTCCCGATTCCGTGACACGCGTTCCGTCCGAGGTGCCGATGCCGGCTGACAGCTTCCGCCCGTCCCGTCGCCATGCCGAACTCGGGCCGGACTTCTACGATCCGGTCGAGGCGGCCCGCTTCCCGCAGGCGGTCCTGCGCCACCGCAACCAGCCCTGGGCCGAACGGGTCGGCCTCGGCGGGCTCTCCGACGACGCCTGGATCGCGCATTTCGGCCGGTTCGCACCGCTGCCCGGCAGCCTGGAGCAGCCGCTGGCCCTGCGCTACCACGGCCACCAGTTCCGGCACTACAACCCCGATCTCGGCGACGGCCGCGGCTTCCTGTTCGCGCAACTCCACGACCTGCGCGACGGCCGCCTGCTCGACCTCGGCACCAAGGGCAGCGGCCGCACGCCGTGGTCGCGCAGCGGCGACGGCCGCCTGACCCTCAAGGGCGGGGTGCGCGAAGTGCTGGCCACCGCGATGCTGGAGGCGCTCGGCGTCGACACCTCGAAGTCGTTCAGCCTGATCGAGACCGGCGAGCAGCTCGAGCGCCACGACGAGCCGTCGCCGACCCGGGCCGCGGTGCTGGTGCGGCTCAGCCACTCGCACATCCGCATCGGCAGCTTCCAGCGCCTCGCCTACCGCGAGGAGACCGACCAGATCCGCCGGCTGCTCGACCACGCGATCCGCACCTACCTGCCCGACCTGTGGCACGAGGACGAGGCCGCGCGCGCCGCCGGATTCCTGGCCGAGGTCGGGCGCCGCGTCGCCCGCACCGGGGCGAACTGGATGGCGGCGGGCTTCGTCCACGGGGTGCTCAACACCGACAACATCAACATCACGGGCGAGAGCTTCGATTACGGGCCGTGGCGGTTCGCGCCGGTCGCCGACCTCGCCTTCACGGCGGCCTATTTCGACGAGCACGGCCTCTACGCCTTCGGCCGCCAGCCCGAGGCCCTGGCCTGGAACGTCGCCCGCCTCGCCGAGTGCCTGCTGCCGCTCTGCTCCAAGGAGCGGCTGGAGGAGGCGCTGGCCGGCTTCGGTCCGGCCCTCCAGGCGGCCTTCGCCGAGGCGGTCCTGCGCCGCCTCGGCCTCGCGCCGACCGGCGACGAGGGCGAGATGCACGCCCTGGCCGGAGCCTTCTGGGCCTTCCTCACCCGCACCCGCGCGCCGTTCGAGCAGGCGTTCTTCGACTGGTACGGCGGCCGGGCGAGCGAGACGCGGGCGGCCCGCAGCCCGATCGCCGAGCATTATGCCGGCGAGGACTTCGCCCGCGTCCACGCCGCCCTGGTTCCGTTCGCGCCCGTCCCCGGCGCCCGGCTCGACCATCCGTACTTCGCGCGCGAGCGACCCTGCACGATGCTGATCGACGAGGTCGAGGCCCTGTGGGCGCCGATCGCGGCCTCCGACGACTGGTCGGCGCTCCACGCCAAGCTCGCGGCCATCGCCGAGATGGCGGAGGCCTACGGCACCGCCCCGGCATCGACGGGCTGAGGCGCGGGCCTATATCGGCGGATCTCCAACGACGGCGAGGACGCGCCCGTGCCCGGTTACCTGCCCTTCGCGGGCGCCCTCGATCTGCCCGGCTTCGTCTGCGACAATTGCGGCTTCTGGCAGCGCCACTTCGCGGCCCCGCCGTCCTGCCCGCTCTGCCTCGACGCCCGCCACGTCGTGCCGCAGGACGGCTGGCGCTTCCGCACCGTGGCCGAGGCGCAGGCCGCCTTCCCGTGCCACTGGGCCGAGGTCGAGCCCGGGGTGTGGCGGTTCTGGAACGACCCCGTCTCGGGCATCGGCCCGAGCGCCTACGTGATCGTCACGCCCGAGGGCAACATGGGGTTCGAGGGCTGCCCGGTCTTCAGCGAGGCGGCGCTCGACCACATCGCGGCCCTCGGCGGGCTGAAGGTGATCTCGGCCTCGCACCCGCACAGCTACGGCGCCCTGGCGCAGCTCCAGGACCGCTTCGATCCCGAACTCGCCCTGCCGGCGGCCGACTTCACCTGGAGCGCCGCGCTCCAGGTGTCGTGGCCCTACGACGACGACCTCGAGCCGCTGCCCGGCCTGAGCCTGATCCGCACCGCCGGCCATTTCGACGGTCACGCGGTGCTGTACGACCGCGCCCGCCGGATCGTGTTCTGCGGCGACGCCCTGAAGTTCGAGCTCGACCCCGCCGACCCGCGCCGGGCGCTGACCATCTCGGCCCACAAGGCGTTCGTGCGCGGCGTGCCGCTGACCCCGGCGGAGCTGCGGCGCTACCGCGAGGTCTTCGCCGCCCTCGACTTCGACCAGACCTGGACCCCGTTCGAGCAGGCGGCGAATGCCGGCCGGCGCGAGGTGCTGGCGCTGATCGACGCGATGCTGGCGCGGCGCCCGCATGCGTATCCGGTGAGGCTGGAGGATCTGTGATACGATTTTCGGACGATCAGTTCCGAAAATCGTATCATCAGCCCGCGCGGTGGAGCCGGAGGCTCCACACGCTTGAGCGAAGCCGAAATCCGCATCGCGAAGCAATCCCGGAGGGATCGCCGAGCGATCAATCGGATTTCGTATGATCGGGGACGGAGCCACCCGGCTCGGGCGCCCAGGCCGTCGCGGCGCAGGGCGGATCGGGCGGGGCCGGTCCGCGCAGGAGCCGAGCTACACCGCGACCGGCGCCCGGATCGCCGGGTGCGGATCGTAGCCCTCGATCGCGACGTCGTCGTAGCGAAACTCGAACAGCGAGCGCACCTCCGGGTTGAGCCGCAGTCGGGGCAGGGGGCGCAGGTCGCGGCCGAGCTGCTCGCGGGCCTGGGTGAGGTGGTTCACGTAGAGGTGGGCGTCGCCGAGGGTGTGGACGAAGTCGCCGGGCCGGAGCCCGGTCGCCTGCGCCATCATCGCCGTCAGGAGCGCGTAGCTCGCGATGTTGAACGGCACGCCGAGAAAGACGTCGGCGGAGCGCTGGTAGAGCTGGCACGACAGCCGCCCGTCCGCGACGTAGAACTGGAACAGGCAATGGCAGGGCGCCAGCGCCATCCGGTCGAGATCGGCGGGGTTCCAGGCCGACACGACGAGGCGGCGGGAATCGGGGTTGCGGCGGATCTCGTCGAGCACCCAGGCGATCTGGTCGACGCTGCCGCCGTCCGGCTTGGCCCAGGAGCGCCACTGCTTGCCGTAGACCGGGCCGAGGTCGCCGCGCTCGTCGGCCCACTCGTCCCAGATCGTGACGCCGTTCGACTGGAGATACGCGACGTTGGTGTCGCCGGCGAGGAACCACAGCAGCTCGTGGATGATCGAGCGCAGGTGCAGCCGCTTGGTGGTCACCAGGGGGAAGCCCTCGGCGAGGTCGAAGCGCATCTGGTGCCCGAAGACCGACAGCGTGCCGGTGCCGGTGCGGTCGTGCTTCTCGACCCCGTGGTTCAGGATCCGCTGGAGGAGGTCGTGGTAGGGGCGCATCGCTGTCCTCCGGAGCCCGAGAACCTAGCCGATCCGGGCCCGCCCGGGCACCTCTCCTGACGGGTTGTCCAGGGCAATCGGGTGAACCCGATTGCCCTGGGTTTCCTGCTTGGCCTCAGTCGCCGGCGGCCGCCTCCGCGACCTTGGCTTCGCTCCGCTCTGCGTCCGGGAGGACAGTCGTCCTCCTGGACCCGCTGCGCGGGGCGCTCTTCGCGCCCGCCGGATCGACAATCGGGTTTCACCCAATTGCCCTGACGGGTTGTCCGCCGAAACGTGCCGCGATGGTTCACGGCCGGGCGTGCCACAGCATCACCGCGACGACGGCGCCGTTGCTCGCCGCGTGCAGCAGGATCGCGGCCCACAGGCTGGCGCACCACAGCCGCACCGCGCCGAGCACGAGGCCGAGCGGCAGTACCGAGAGCGGCTGCGCCCAGCCGCGCTCGGCGTGGCTCAACGCGAACAGCCCGGCCGCGAGGACGACCGTGGCGGCCGGCCCGAGCAGGCCGCGGGCGCGGGCGAACAGGTCGCCGCGAAACAGCATCTCCTCCGCCACCGGCGCCAACACCACGAGCCAGACGATCCAGGCCGCCAGGGTGGCGCCGGCGAACGGCGGCAGCTGCCAGGCCCGCGACAGCGGCACCCCGGAGGCGGCCGCCAGCATCGCCGTCCACCCGATCTGGAGCGGCGGCCACAGCGCGAGCGCGAGCGCGAGGCGGCCGGGCGAGCGCGGGACGACGAGGCCGAGCGCCCGCGCCCAGCCGCCGCCATGGCGGACACGGGCGCGCCACGCCACCAGCCCGACGAGGATCGGCAGCGGCACCATCGCGAGGGCCAGGGCGGACGGCCCGGAGCCGCCGGGCCCGAACGCCGCCGGCCGCAGCCCGAGCAGCACCAGCAGCCGCTCGGACCCGGCGACCGCCGCGAGGCCGAGAAGGCCCGCCGCGACGAGGAAGACGGGCGCGCGCAGCACCAGGACGACCAGCCGCAGGCCCGGCCGCCGTGGCCGGCCCGCCGCATCCGCCGGATCCGGCGCGGAATGGCGATCGATGGGCTTCAAAACCGCCGCGAGTGCCCCTATATTGCGAGTGCCGGTCGCAAGGCCGGCTATGGCGATAAACGTTCTTCGGAATAAACCTATCGGACCCGGGGGCGGTACCCGGCGCCTCCACCCGAACCCGAACCGGTCCACACGGGCCGGGTTCCGGCGGGGGCGAAATAGGATCGACGAGGGCGTAAAGGTTGGACTTTCGCTCGGCATGGTTCCGCCGTTATCGGGCCTTTGCAATAGTTGCCAACGACAACTTTGCTCCGGTGGCGGTGGCCGCGTAAGCGGTCCCCAAGACCAAACGAAGTCCTGGCGGGTAGCACCGCATAGGCGGGGTTCGGAGGCACCTGGCAACAGAAGCCTCCACTCAATTTTTCCGAACGGCCTCGCGGCACCAGGCAAGCGACTGTTGATGGCAGACGATCTGATTCGCTACGATCTCCTGGTGCAGGACGCACTCCGCAGCGTGGTGCGCAAGGTGATCGGCGACGCCGCCCGCGACGGCCTGATGGGCGAGCACCATTTCTACGTCTCGTTCCGCACCGACTACCCGGGCGTGCGCATCTCGCAGCGCCTGCGGGAAAAGTACCCGCAGGACATGACGATCGTGCTCCAGCACCAGTTCTGGGACCTCGGCGTCACCGAGCACACCTTCGAGGTCGGGCTGTCGTTCTCCGGCGTACCCGAGCGGCTGCTGGTCCCGTTCGAGGCGGTGACCGGGTTCTTCGACCCCTCGGTCCAGTTCGGCCTCAAGTTCGAGCTCAACGACGGCACCGGCGGCGAGGAGGCCGCGGCCCCGGCCGCCGGCGCCGCGCCGACCCTGCGGGCGATCCGCGGCGCCGGCTCCGAGCCGGCCGAGGCAGCGCCGAAGGTGCCGGCCATCGCCGCGAGCGTGCCGAAGCTCCCCGCGACCACCCCCGAGAAGCCGGCTGCCGCCGAGGCCGAGACCCCCGAGGCCGACGCGCCGGCCGAGGGCGGCGCCTCCGTCGTCAGCCTCGACGCCTTCCGCAAGAAGAACTAACGGGGCGCTCCGCGCGGCTCACCGCCGCGCCGTCACCCGCATCCTCAGGCTCTCCGCCGGGCGCAGCGTGACCCGGTGCAGCGGCGTCACCGGTGCCGCGCCGGCCGGGCGCTCCAGGCGCACCGCCCGCAGCAGGTGGCCGAGCACCACGGTCGCCTCCATCACGGAAAAGCTCTGGCCGATGCAGACCCGCGGACCGGCGCCGAACGGCAGGTAGGCGAAGCGGTCGATCCGCCCGCGGGCCCCCGGCAGGAACCGCTCGGGCAGGAACGCATCCGGCTCGTCCCACAGCGTCCGGTGGCGGTGCAGCACGTAGGGCGCCACCGTGACGAGCGAGCCGCGCGGGATCTTGATGCGGCCGATGCGATCCTCCTCCAGCGCCTGCCGGCTCATGAACGGCACCGGCGGAAACAGCCGCATCGCCTCTTCGAGGCAGGCCCGGGTCCAGGGCAGGGCGTCGGCCTGCGGCGCGTCGGAGGCCGCGAAGGCCGCGTCGATCTCGTCCTCGACCGCCGCGCGGGCGGTCTCGTCCTGCGACAGGCAGTAGAGCGTCCAGGTCAGGGCGTTGGCGGTGGTCTCGTGCCCGGCGCCGATGAAGGTGACGATGTTCGCCTTGACCTCGAGGTCCGACAGGCCGCGGCCGGTCTCGGGATCCTGCGCCTTCAGCAGCAGCGACAGCAGGTCGTGCGGCGCCTCGCCCCGCGCCAGCACGTCCCGGCGGCGCTCGATCAGCTCGTCCACCACCTCGGCGAAGAAGCGCAGCGCCGGGCGGGCGCGCAGGCGGCCGATCCGCGGCAGCCAGTCGGGCATGCCGAACACGTCGAGCGGGTCGATGGGGCCGAGCGCCTCGAAGTAGCGGGTGATCGCCCGCCCGAGGGCGTCGGGGTCGCGCGGCAGGCCGTGGGTGAAGATCGTGCGCTCCAGCACGTCGAGGGTGACCCGCGTCATCTCGAGGGCGACGTCGATGGTCTGCCCGTCCCGGCGCGTCACCCGCCGGGCGAGGCGGGCGGCTGCGGCGCTCATCGGGGCGTGGAAGCCGGCGACGTGGCGCGGCGAGAAAATCGGCGCGAGGGTGCGGCGCTGCAGGCGCCACTCGTCGCCCTCGGCGGTGAGCAGGCCGTTGCCGAGGCCCGGCGCCAGCACCCGGCGCTGGAGGTCGTCCTTGCGGTAGTTGGCGGCGTTGTCGACGAGGATGCGGCGGATCGCCGACGGCTCGCTGACCACGGTGATCCGGCCGATCGCTCCTTCGCCGGCGACGATCGGCTGCTCGAAATGCTCGGCGAACCAGGTGGTGATCGGGTTCGCCCGCGCCGCCTTGAGGAAGGTGAACAGGTCCATCGGCTCGGTGCGCGGGCGCGGCACCACCGGGCGGAACAGGGGCCGCGACCGGGCGTCGGCCTCCACGGCGATGGTCTCGGGCATGCGCGAACCTCGAAGGCGTCTCAGGCGCGGGCGAATCGCGGTCGCGCCGCCGCCGCTCTTGGCTTAAGTAGGCGCCGTCCAGACCCGCCAAAGAGGCCATGATGTCGCCGACCGAGACCGCCACCCGCACCGAATCCGACACGTTCGGCCCGATCGAGGTCCCGGCGCACCGCTACTGGGGCGCGCAGACCCAGCGCTCGATCCAGAACTTCAAGATCGGCACCGAGCGCATGCCGGCGCCGCTCGTCCACGCCCTCGGCCTCGTCAAGCAGGCGGCCGCGCTGGTGAACAAGGATCTCGGCGTGCTCGACGTCAAGGTCGCGGACGCGGTCGCGGCTTCCGCCGCCGAGGTGGTCGAGGGCCGCCACGACGACGAGTTCCCGCTGGTCGTCTGGCAGACCGGCTCGGGCACCCAGTCGAACATGAACGCCAACGAGGTCATCGCCAGCCTCGCCAACGAGCGCCTCGGCGGCCAGCGCGGCGGCAAGTCGCCGGTCCACCCCAACGACCACGTCAACCGCGGCCAGTCCTCCAACGACACCTTCCCGACCGCGATGCACATCGCGGTGGCGCGCGAGATCAACGACCGGCTGATGCCGGCGCTGCACCACCTGCACGGCGCCCTCGACGCGAAGGCCAAGGCGTTCGCCGACATCGTCAAGATCGGCCGCACCCACCTCCAGGACGCCACCCCGGTCACCCTCGGCCAGGAATTCTCCGGCTACGCCGCGCAGGTCTCCCTCGGCGGCGCCCGGGTCGCCGCGACGCTGCCGGGCGTGCTGGCGCTGGCCCAGGGCGGCACCGCGGTCGGCACCGGCCTCAACGCCCATCCGGACTTCGCCGAAAAATTCGCCGCCAAGGTGGCGGAGCTGACCGGGCTGCCCTTCACCTCGGCCGACAACAAGTTCGAGGCGCTGGCGACTCACGACGCCCTGGTGTTCACGCAAGGGGCGCTGTCGGCGCTGGCGAGCGGCCTGTTCAAGATCGCCAACGACATCCGGCTGATGGGCTCGGGGCCGCGCTCGGGCCTCGGCGAGATCTCGCTGCCGGAGAACGAGCCCGGCTCCTCGATCATGCCCGGCAAGGTCAACCCGACCCAGGCCGAGGCGATGACGATGGTGTGCTGCCAGGTGATCGGCAACGGCACCGCCGTCTCGATGGCCGGCAGCCAGGGCCATTTCGAGCTGAACGTGTTCAAGCCGGTGATCGGCAACGCGGTGCTGCAATCGGTGCGGCTGCTCGCCGACGTGGCGGTGAGCTTCGCCGACAACTGCGTCGTCGGCATCAAGCCGAACACCGACCGCATCGCCGACCTGATGAGCCGCTCGCTGATGCTCGTCACCGCGCTCGCCCCGACCATCGGCTACGACAAGGCCGCCGAGATCGCCAAGACGGCGCACAAGAACGGCACCACCCTGAAGGACGAGGCCCTGCGGCTCGGCTACGTCACCGCCGAGCAGTTCGACGCGGTGGTGCGGCCCGAGGACATGCTGGCCCCGAGCGCCGAGTAGCGCAAACCTCTGGCGCCCGCGCGGATTTGCGGGCACCTTGATGTGTCTCGACCGGCGCGGCCGTGCAGGGTCCGCGCCGGCTTCCTGTGCGGAGGAGCGGCCGATGGCGGAGATCATCAATCTCAGGCAGGTGCGCAAGGCGCGCGAGAAGGCGGCCAAGGCCGAGGAGGCTGGCCGCAACCGCGCCGCCTTCGGCCGGCCCAAGACGGCCAGGACCCGGGCCGAGACCCAGAAGGCGCTGGAGCAGTCCCGTCATGAGGGCCACCGCCTGTCGAAGACCGATCCCGCCGAGGAATGAGCTCCGCGGCCGGCGGGCCGGAACCGGGAATCCTGAAGCGGTCGGTGATGATCGCCGGCCACCGCACCAGCGTGTCGCTGGAGGCGCCGTTCTGGGACGCCCTGCGCCACCTCGCCGCCGCCCGCGGCACCTCGATGCAGGCGCTGATCGGCGAGGTCGATGCCGGACGGGGCGGGCAGAACCTGTCCTCGGCGATCCGGGTGTTCGTGCTGCGGGCGGTGTGGGTGGAGGGAGCGCCGCCGGAGTTCGACGGGGCGGATCCGGCGGACATAGCACCGCCGTCCTGACCCTCCCCCCTCTGCGGGGGAGGGTGCCCCGCGGATGCGGGGCGGGAGAGGGGACGCTTCCTGAACAGTCGCGACCGCGGTGACGGGCACCACCTGAATCGGCGTCGCGTTCCCCTCTCGGCGGGAATGCGTCCCGCTCCGCTCGCTACCCTCCCCGCAGAGGGCAGGGCTGTCCGGGGAAAGAAGTGGCGCGCCTCCCCTCTCCCGAGTGGGAGAGGGGTCGGGGGTGAGGGTGGCTTGGGATCAGGATCGAATTACCAGTGTTGAGCTGCGCAACTCGACGCTTGCTTCTCTATTCTGACCCCGAGCCACCCTCACCCTACCCCTCTCCCACTCGGGAGAGGGGATCCCGCGCTTGATTTTGAAGGGATTTTTGCCCGGACAGCCGTGCGCAGAGGGGGGAGGGTTCAAGCGCGCCGGCCGTTCGATTCCTACCCCGGAAACCCAAAATTCGCATAGGCCGGCTTCTCCACCGCGACCGGCCGATGCTCGACCTCGACCGCCTCGCCGGCGGCAAGGGCGTCCGACAGCCGGTCGAGGCGCAGCAGCGCGAGGCCGCGGCTCCCGGCGGCGCTGCCGGTCTGGCCGAGGGTGCGCTGCCCGGCGGTGACCGGCGCGCCCGGTGCCGCCGCGACGCCGTCGCGGTAGGCGAGGCCGACGATCCGGGTGCGGGCGGTGCCGCGATGCTGCATCCGCGACACCACCTCCTGGCCGACGTAGCAGCCCTTGCGGAAATCGACCCCGCCGAGCTGGTCCATGCCGGCCTCGTGCGGGAAGGCGTCGCCCAGGGCGTAGTCGGCGCCGCTCTCGGGCACCGCCAGGGCGACGCGGTGGGCGTGATAGGCGGCCGCGGTCGCGTCGCCGGCCGGCGCCTCGGCGTCCGGCCGGTAGAGCCGCCAGCCGAGTTCGGGCAGGCGGCCGTCGCGCAGGGCGCCGTCAGGCGCCGGCGCATCCCAGCCGGCGAGGACGGCGAGCGGCGTCTCCGCCACCGTCACCTTCGCCCGCAGGCGGTACAGCGAGAGCCGCTTGACGAGATCGGCCGCGCGGTCGCGCGGCGCGTCGAGGCGGAAGCCGTCGCCGTCGCGGGAGACGAGGAAGTCGAACAGGATCTTGCCCTGCGGCGACAGCAGGGCACCGAGCCGGGCCTCGCCCTCGGGCAGCGACTCGACGTTGCAGGTCAGGAGACCCTGGAGAAAGCTCGTGGCGTCGGCGCCGGACACCGACACGACGGCACGGTCCGGCAGGGGGGCGAGGGGCATCGCGGCTCACATCCTTCCCCGGGGCCGCGCGCTTGAACCCCGGCGAGGGCTGACATAAGCCCGCACCGCCCCGCCCTCAATGCACCGGAGCCGCCCCATGGGCCAGAGCGTCACCAGCCAGAGCTTCGACCTGATCCTGCGCGGCGGCACCGTCGTCAACCAGGACGGCATCGGCGCCGCCGACATCGGCGTGCGCGACGGCCGCATCGCGGCGATCGGCGACCTGTCGCAGGCGAGCGCCGGAACGGAGCGGGATTGCCGCGGCCTGCACCTGCTGCCCGGCGTCATCGACAGCCAGGTCCATTTCCGCGAGCCCGGGCTCGACCACAAGGAGGACCTGGAGACCGGGTCGCGCGCCGCCGTGATGGGCGGGGTCACGACGGTGTTCGAGATGCCGAACACCAATCCCCAGACCACGACGCCGGAGGCGCTCGCCGACAAGGTCCGGCGCGGCCATCACCGGATGCATTGCGACTTCGCGTTCTGGGTCGGCGGCACCCACGAGAACGCCGCCGACGTCGCCGAACTCGAGCGCCTGCCGGGGGCGGCCGGGATCAAGGTGTTCATCGGCTCCTCGACCGGGTCGCTCCTCGTCGAGGACGATGCCGGCATCGCCGAGATCCTCAAGCGCATCCGCCGCCGCGCCGCCTTCCACGCCGAGGACGAGGCGATGCTGCGCGAGCGTAAACCGCTGCGGGTGCCGGGCGATCCGTCGTCGCATCCGGTCTGGCGCTCGCCGGAGGCTGCCCTCAAGGCGACGCAGCGCCTCGTGCGCATCGCCCGCGAGACCGGCGCGCGCATCCACGTCCTGCACATCTCGACCGCCGAGGAGATGCGCTTCCTCGCCGACCACAAGGACGTGGCGACGGCCGAGCTGACCCCGCACCATCTCACCCTCGACGGCGACGAGGCTTACGCGCGCCTCGGCACGCTGGTGCAGATGAACCCGCCGGTGCGCGACGCGGCCCACCGTGAGGCGCTGTGGTGGGGCCTTACCCAGGGCGTCGCCGACGTGCTCGGCTCCGACCACGCGCCGCACACCCTCGAGGAGAAGGCCAAGCCCTATCCCGATTCGCCCTCGGGCATGACCGGGGTGCAGACGCTGGTGCCGATCATGCTCGACCACGTCGCCGCCGGGCGCCTGTCGCTGGCGCGGTTCGTCGACCTGACCAGCGCCGGCCCCAAGCGCCTGTTCGGGCTCGCCCGCAAGGGCCGCCTCGCCGTCGGCTACGACGCCGACGTGACGGTGGTCGACCTCAAGCGCCGGGAGACGATCACCAACGGCTGGATCGCCTCGCGCTGCGGCTGGACCCCCTATGACGGCGTCGCCGTCACCGGCTGGCCGGTCGGCACCGTGGTGCGCGGCCACGCGGTGATGTGGGAGGGCAGCCTGGAGACCCCGTCCCGCGGCGAGGTGGCGAAGTTCGAGGAGGCGTTCCCGGCACGATAAGTGCGGCCCTCAGCCCGCCGCCGCCAGGGCGACCGGCTCGGGCTGGCGCGGCAGGGTGCGGCGGGCCGGCGGCTTGAGGCGCACGAGATCGCCGAGGCGGACCGCCTCGTCGGGTGCCGGGCCGCCGACCCGGGTGCCGAAGCCGAGGGCGAAGGACAGCGACAGGCGCTGGTCGGCGGCGATGCCGAAGGCGGCGAGGGCGGCCAGGAACGCCTCGCGGAAGCTGCGCACGCCGCACCACTCCTTCTCGGACAGGTGCAGCGGCCACTCCCAGTAGCCGTCCGGGCCGCGGGAAGCGAGGGCGTCGCGGGCGATGAAATAGCCGGTGGCGCGATGTTCGAGCCCGTCCGCCAGCACCGACCAGTCGCGGTTCTCGAAGAGCGCGGCGTCGTCCTGGCCGAAATCGTCCTGGCGGAGTGCGTCCATCGGGGCCTCGTCGCGTCCGTCCCGCACCCACGCGGTCCGGTCGGGTGCGTCATGGAACATGAGGCGAACACTGCGGTGATTTGCGAGATTCGTCAACCGCATTCCGCGAACGTTCCTGGAACATCCGCCTCTGGCGCAACGGCCTCGGCAACGCCATCTTCTCGGGACGCGAAGGGGACGCCATGACCACGACCCGCACGGGCCAGGATGCCGCCGCGCTCAAGCGGCTCGATGCCCTGCGCCCGGCCTACGAGACGCTGCGCGAGGACCGCATCCGCGCGCAGAGCGATGTCGAACGCCTGACCCGGGAGCTGGAGGCCGCCCGCGCCCAGGCGCGCGAGGAACTCGGCACCGACGACGAGGCCGAGATCCGGGCGATGATCGAGGCGGTGCGGGCGGAGAACGCCCGGCAGGTCGCCGCTTTCGCCGAGGCGGTGCAGGCGGTGAGGGATCGCCTCGCGGCTCTGCCCGAGCCGCGCTGATGCGGGCCGACGAGGCGGCCGACGCGGTGGCGCGCCTCGGCCGTGCCCTCGCCGGGGCCGAGGCGCGGCGCGACGCCGTGGGAGCCGCGATCGCGGCCCGGGCGGCGGTCGTCGCCGAGGCCAAGGGCCGCCTCGCCCAGCGCGACGCGGTCGATGCCTGCCTGCGCGACCTGCAGCAGGACGCCCATCAGCGCAGCCTCGCGAGCTTCGAGACCCTGCTCACCGCCCTGGTGCAGGAGGTGCTGCCCGGCGAGAAGCCGGTCTCGCTCGAACTCGCCACCGAGCGCGGCCTGCCGGCCCTCGATATCGGGCTGATGCGCCCCGACGGCGGCCGTGAGGACGTGCTGGAGGACAACGGCGGCGCGATGACCAACGTCGTCGGCATGGCGCTGCGGCTGATCGCGGTGGTCAAGGCCGGTGTCGGGCGCTTCCTCGCCCTCGACGAGGCCGATTGCTGGATCGCCCCCGACCGGGTTCCGGCCTTCTACCGGGTGCTGGAGGACGGCGCCGCCCGCCTCGGCGTGCAATGCCTCGCGATCTCGCATCACGACCTCGGGGCCGTCGCCGCCGGCATGGCGGTGAGCCGGGTCGCCGGCCGCCCGGCGACCGGCGTCGCCATCGACGGTCCCGCGGCCGCCTGCGCCGCCGCCTGGGCGCCGGACCAGCCCGGGTTCCGCTTCGTGCGCCTCGTCGACGTGCAGGGCTTCGCCGACGCGACGCTGCCGCTCGGCCCCGGCGTCAACGCCCTGATCGGTCCGAACAACACCGGCAAGTCGACGGTGATCCGCGCCCTGCGGGCGGTGTTCTACGGCGAGGCCCGCGACGGCCTCGTGCGGGCCGGGGCCACCGCGGCCCGGATCGAGATCGGCGTCGCCGGCGGGCGAACCTTGCGCTTCGTGCGTCAGCCGCGGCGCAGTCCGGTCAACCTGTGGTCGCTGCACGAGCCCGACGGCAGCCTCGCGGTCGAGCGCGGGGCGCGGCTCGAGACCGGCGGCCGCGATGTGCCCGACTGGGTCGACCGCCTGTTCGGGATCCGCCGGGTCGAGGACCTCGACCTCCATGTCGCGCACCAGAAGTTCCCGGTCTTCCTGCTCGGCGAGAAGCCGGCCAAGCGCTCGGCCGTGCTGTCGATCGGCCGCGAGGCAGGCATCGTGCGCGACATGCAGGCGATCCAGCGCGAGCGGGTGATCGACGACCAGCGCACCGTGCGCGAGGGCGAGCGCGAGATCACCCGGCTGCGCGAGGTGGCATTGGGCTTCGCCGACCTCGACGGGATCGCGCTCGCGATCGACTCCCTGCGGCGGCAGGCCGGCGCCCTGGCGCAGGCCGACGACCGGCTGCGGCGGATCGAGGCCCGGGCCGCCGGCCTCGGCCGACTATCGGCCGAGCATCGGGCGGCGGGCCTGCGCGACGCCGCCTTCGCTGGCCTGCCCGACCCGGAGGCGGCCGCCGCCCTCGGCCGCACCCTGGCGGAGGACCGCCACCGGGTCGCCCTCGGCGAGCGCCTGCTCGCGGCCTCCCGCGATCGGCGGGCGGCCGAAGCGCGCGCCGCGATCCTCGCCGCCCTGCCGTCCCGGGAGCCGGTCCCGGCCGGGTACGAGGCGGCCGCGCTCCTCGCCGCCACCGGCGGGCGCTGCCCGGCCTGCGGTGCGCCGGCCGCCGCCGCGCACCTCCTCGACGGGCACCGCGCCAGTCCCGGGGAGGCGGCGTGATCCTCGCGGGAGAACGCCTCGACGCGCCGCCGCTCGCCTGCGCCGGCCTGCTGCTGATCGGCGACCCGCACGTCTCGTCGCGCCGGCCCGGGCGCCGGCGCGACCCGGACTGGCCGGGGCCGGTCCTGGCCAAGCTCGACCATTGCGTCGCCCTCGCCAATGCCCGCGACCTCGCGCCGGTGCTGCTCGGCGACCTGTTCGAGCACCCGGTCGAGCCGGACGAGAGCCTCAAGGCGCGGCTGGTGCGGATCCTCAAGGCGTTTCGCCACCGGCCGCTGGCGAATGTCGGCAACCACGACATCCGCCACACTCGGCTGTCGGACGGCGACAGCCTCGCGGTGCTGGCGCTCTCCGACGTGCTCGACATCGCGCCGGATTCCGGCCCGGCCGCCCGGTTCGCGATCGACGGGACGGTGCTCGGCCTCGGCGTCACGCCGTTCGGGCAGGTCATCCCCGACGACGTGACGGGTCTGCTGCCGGCCTGCGACCGCACCGTCTGGCTCACCCACCACGACATCGCGTTCGGGGCCGGCTATCCGGGGGCGGTGCCGCCCCACCGGGTCGCCGGCTGCGACCTCGTGGTCAACGGCCACGTCCACAAGCGCCACCGGCCGATCACCGTCGGCGGCACCCTGTGGTTCAACCCCGGCAACATCACCCGGACCTCGGTCGACCTGCTCGCCCACGAGCCCGCCGCCTGGATCCTCTCGGCCGACCTCGCCCTCGCCCCCGAGGTGTTGCCGCACGCCGCCGAGGTGTTCGACCTCACCGGCCGGCAGGTCGCGGCGGCGCAGGATTTCGCCCCGGCGCCGGGCGTCGAGAGCGCGTTCGTGTCGCTGCTCCAGGCCGAGACCGCGACCGACCTCGCCCGCAGCGACGACGGCGCGATGATCCGCGAGGAGATCGAGGCGAAGTTCGTCCGCGACGACACGCCCGAACCGGTGCGGGCAGCGATCCGCTCCCTGGTCGAGGCGGCGACGGCGCGGCGCGGACGCTGAACGCTCAGAACCCGAACGGATCGGCGAAGGGCAGCGGGCGGCGGCGCACCGGCGTCTCGGGCAGGATCGGCCGGCCGATGTCGATCGCGAGCAGCCCCTCGACCGCGAGCGCCAGCACCGCCGCGACGCCGTCCGGCGCGTTCTGGACCACCGCCGCGCACTCGACCAGCCGGCCGGTGCCGCACTCGTCGAGGTAGTGCAGGATCCGCACCCGGTCCCCGGCCGACACGACGGTGCGGCGGCAGGCCATCACCAGCCGCACCGTCGACAGCCGCGGCTCGGCCCGGAGGGTGGCGGCGCTCTCGATGACGAAGCGGCGGCCGTCGGCGGCGGCGACCGGCTCGCCGGCGACGTAGGCGGTGCGCAGCGGATGGTGACGCAGGTCGTCCTCCGCCACCACGTCGACGAGCAGGCCGGGCTCGTCGGTGCGAAACACCTCGAAGTCGGCCGCGTGCTCGATCGTCGTCGCGCCGAGGGTGAGCCGCGCCGGAGCCGGCGCCGGGCGCAGCGATTCGACCGCCGGGTCGAGGGCCGCCACCGCCAGGAAATCCGCCACCAGCGCCATCCGGGGCGCCGCCGGCAAGGCGCGGCGCGCCCGCGTAGAGGCCCGGCGGCGGCCCGGATTCTCGGCCAGGGACAGGGCGTCGGTCGTCGTCGGCATGGCCGCTCCCGGGCAGGACCGGCGCCGGCCGTCACGGCCTCGATCCGGTCAAGTGATTGCTACAGCTTAAGGAACACATAGCGAACATGGGCGCTTCCATCAAGCGGCGAAAGATGTCGCCGCGATCCGAGGGCTCCGAGAGTCCGTCGCTCTGCCTCGCAGGAGCCGGAACGCTCAAGATGAAGCCGCCCGGGAGGACGCCTCGCCGCACCGCCGACCGGCGTCAAATCTGGCGTTTTCGCTCGCTCATCACCACCTATCTCTGATAGAAGATCGGAGGCGGTCGGCGGCGCGCAGGCGTGCCCGCCCCGCGTCTACGCAGGTGAGATCGATCGCATGAGCGCAACGACGGACAAGCAGATCGCGGACATCCTCGCGACCTACGGCGAGCCCTTGGCCGGCAACGTCTGGCGGGTGCAGGGCACCGCCGTGATCTACCACAAGGCGCTGGAACGCATCGCGGCCCAGGCCCGGATCCGGTTCGACGCGCCGGTGATCGTGCGCGCCGAGCGCGACGAGGCGGTGATCCTCGTCACCGGCCACGTGCCGGGCCCCGGCGGCGACCGCACCGAGTGGTCGATCGGCGAGGCGCTGATCGGGGTGAACTACCGCGTCTCGGGCAAGCAGGCGGCCTACGTCTTCGCCATGGCCGAGAAGCGGGCGAAGGATCGCGTGATCCTGAAGCTGATCGGCCTGCACGGCCTGCTGTATTCGGAGGACGAGGCCGACGAGTTCCGGGCGAGCCGCCCCGACCCGAGCGGGCGCGAGGCGGTGAGCCGCGAGCCCGCCGCGCGGGCGGTGCCCGAGCAGGACAACGGCCGCGGCAGGGGCGGGGAGGCGGCGGAGGCCGTCGACGACGAGGTCGTGCCGGCCGCCGATGGCGGCGCCTCGGCCGAGGCCGACCTGAAGGCGCGGATCGACAAGGCCAAGACGATCAACGCCGTCACCGACCTGATGCTCGACACCGACACCCAGCGCCTGCTCGCCGGCATGCCGGCCGGTTTGCGCGACGAGGTCCGCGAGCACGCCAAGGCCCGGCTCGTCAGCCTCGGCTGGCCGGCCAAGAGCCGCAAGGCGGCGGTGGCGTAGAGCCCGGCCGCCTCGGTCTTCGCGTCTGCCAGTCAACGACGACGCCGCGGCGAGCCCTCGCCGCGGCGTCGTCGCGTCCGGATCGGGCGCGAGGCCGGCCGCGAAGGGCGAGGGCACCGCGCGGTACGCCCGGCCGGACGACGAAACGCTTGCATCAAGCCCGTGGCTCACATAAAGATATCTTTATGTTTCGAGCGAGCGCGTGAGGCGATGGCGGGATCGGTTTCCTTCGGTGATGCCCTGGGCGTGCTGCGCGCGGCGGCGGAGGAGACGCGCCTGCGCATCCTGGCCCTGCTCGGCGAGGGCGAGCTGACGGTCTCCGATTTCACCGACATCCTCGGCCAGTCGCAGCCGCGGATCTCGCGCCACCTCAAGCTGATGGTCGAGGCGGGCCTCATCGAGCGCCACCGCGAGGGTGCCTGGGCGTTCTTCCGCCTCGTCGAGGGCGCGGCCGACCTCGTCGCGCCGCTCCTCGCCGGGCTCGACCGCGCGGCGCCGCCCCTGTCGGAGGACCGCTCGCGCCTCGATGCCGTCCGGGCCCAGCGCGCCGAGGCGGCGCAGAGCTTCTTTGCCCGCCTCGCGCCGCAATGGGACCGCTTGCGCTCCCTGCACGTGCCGGAGGCCACCGTCGAGGCGGCGATCCTCGACATCCTCGGCCCCGGCGCGGTCGGGACCCTCATCGATCTCGGCACCGGCACCGGGCGGATGCTCGGCCTGCTCGGCCCCCGCGCCGCCCGCGCCACCGGGCTCGACGCCAGCCACGCGATGCTGTCGGTGGCCCGCGCCAACCTGGAGCGCCTCGGCCTCGCCCGGGTCGACCTGCGCCAGGGCGACATCAACGCGCCGCCCTTCGGGCGCGGCAGCTTCGACCTCGTGCTGGTGCATCAGGTGCTGCACTACCTCGACGATCCGGCCCGGGCGCTCCGCGAGGCGGCCCGCCTCGTCGCCCCCGGGGGCCGTCTGCTGGTGGTCGACTTCGCGCCCCACGACCTCGAATTCCTGCGCGAGGCCCAGGCCCATCGCCGCCTCGGCTTCGCGCCCGAGCAGGTCGTCGGCTGGCTCGCCGATGCCGGGCTCGGCGCGGTCGAGGTCCGCCATCTCGCCCCGGCCCGCGCCGACGGCGACCAGCTCACCGTCACCCTGTGGCTCGCCCACGAAACCCAGGCCGACACCGCCCTCGCCCGGGTCGCCTGACGCGGCCCGCCGAGACACGACATCCTCCTTCCATCCCGACAGCCGAGCCTCACCGATGGTCACCACCGCCTTCCGCCGCAGCCGCGAGAGCCGTCGTCCGATCCGGGTCTCGTTCGAGTTCTTCCCGCCGAAGAGCGCCGAGATGGAGCAGACCCTGTGGTCCTCGATCGAGCGCCTCGCGCCGCTCCAGCCCGACTTCGTCTCAGTGACCTACGGCGCCGGCGGCACGACCCGGGAGCGCACCCACAACACCGTCGCCCGGATGGTGCGCGAGACCAACCTGAACCCGGCCGCGCACCTGACCTGCGTGGCGGCGACGACCGACGAGGTCGACGACGTCGTGCGGGCCTACTGGGACGCCGGGGTGCGCCACATCGTGGCCCTGCGTGGCGACCCGGCCGAGGGCGTCGGCCACGCCTACCGGCCGCATCCGGGGGGCTACGCCCGCTCGTGCGATCTGGTGGCCGGCATCAAGCGCGTCGGCGATTTCGAGGTCTCGGTCTCGGCCTATCCCGAGCGCCATCCCGAGGCGCCGTCGCTCGACGTCGACATCGACGCCCTGAAGGCCAAGATCGACGCCGGCGCGACCCGGGCGATCACCCAGTTCTTCTTCGACAACGACCTGTATTTCCGCTACCTCGACCGGGTCCAGGCCCGCGGCATCGACATCCCGATCATCCCGGGCATCCTGCCGGTGCAGAACTTCAAGCAGGCGGCGAACTTCGCCAAGCGCACCGGCGCCTCGGTGCCGGACTGGCTGGCGGCCCGCTTCGAGGGGCTGGAGGACGACGTCGGCACCCGCAAGCTGGTGGCCGCGGCGGTCGCCGCCGAGCAGGTGCTCGACCTCGTCGACCGCGGCGTCACCGACTTCCATTTCTACACCATGAACCGCGCCGACCTCGTCTACGCGATCTGCCATCTGCTCGGCCTGCGCGGCACGGTGGCGGGCGAGGAGAAGGCGGCGGCGTGACGGCCGCATCCGGATCGCGGATCCTCGCCACGCTCGCGGCCCTGCGGAGAGAGGGACGCGACGTCGTGGCGGAGGTGACGACGGGCGCTCACGCGGACGATCCGCGCTTCGATGGCCACCGGGAGATGCTCGGCGTGGAAGCGATGGACGCCGTCGGCGCTCGCGTCGCCGGCATCGAGGCGCGCCTCGGGGCGATGCCGGTCGACGAGTGAGGATCGGGCGCGAAGCGGCTCCGGCCGTCCGCGCCCGACCGGCGACCAGACACGAGGCGGGGCCGCCGGCCCCGGCATGATTCTCAGTCCCATCCCGCGGTCCCGACGACCGCGTTGCCTGCGGAACACCCATCCGATGACCGACCTTCGTCCCGTCGACGGTGCCGAAATCCTGAACGCCCTGCGCCGGCGCGCGGCCGAAAAGATCCTCGTCCTCGACGGGGCGATGGGCACGGTGATCCAGCGCCTCGGCCTCGGCGAGGCCGATTTCCGCGGCGCGCGCTTCCGCGACCACGGCCACGACCAGAAGGGCAACAACGACCTTCTGATCCTGACGCAGCCCGACGCGATCCGGCAGATCCACCTCGACTACTTCCTGGCCGGCGCCGACGTGGTCGAGACCAACACCTTCTCGGGCACCACCATCGCGCAGGCCGATTACGGCATGGAGCCGGTGGTGCGCGAGCTGAACCGCGAGGGCGCCCGGCTCGCCCGCGAGGCCGCGCGTCTCGCCGAGAAGCAGGACGGTCGCCGCCGCTTCGTCGCCGGCGCCATCGGTCCGACCAACCGCACCCTGTCGATCTCGCCCGACGTCAACAACCCGGGCTACCGCGCCGTGACCTTCGATGGGGTCCGCGCGGCTTACGCCGAGCAGGTGAGGGGACTCATCGAGGGCGGCGCCGAGCTGATCCTGATCGAGACGGTCTTCGACACCCTCAACGCCAAGGCGGCGGTGGCGGCGACGTGGCAGGTGTTCGACGAGACCGGCTTGCGCCTGCCGATCATGATCTCGGGCACGATCACCGACCTGTCGGGCCGCACCCTGTCGGGCCAGACCCCGACGGCGTTCTGGCATTCCCTGCGCCACGCCGAGCCGCTGACCTTCGGCCTCAACTGCGCGCTCGGCGCCCGCGAGATGCGCGCCCATATCAGCGAGCTGTCGCGGGTCTGCGACACCCTGGTCTGCGCCTACCCGAATGCCGGCCTGCCGAACGAGTTCGGCCTCTACGACGAGAGCCCGGAGGCGATGGCGGCCCTGGTGGGCGAGTTCGCCGAGAGCGGCCTCGTCAACATGGTCGGCGGCTGCTGCGGCACCACCCCGGACCACATTCGCGCCATCGCGGGGGCGGTCGCCGGCAAGGCGCCGCGCCGGGTGCCGGAGGTGCCGCGCCTGATGCGGCTGTCGGGCCTGGAGCCGTTCACGCTCGCCAAGGAGATCCCGTTCGTCAACGTCGGCGAGCGCACGAACGTCACCGGTTCGGCCAGGTTCCGCAAGCTCATCACCAACGGCGACTACGCCGCCGCCCTCGACGTCGCCCGCGATCAGGTCGCGGCCGGCGCCCAGGTCATCGACGTCAACATGGACGAGGGCCTGCTCGATTCCGAAAAGGCGATGGTCGAGTTCCTGAACCTCGTCGCCGCCGAGCCCGACATCGCCCGAGTGCCGGTGATGGTCGATTCCTCGAAGTTCGCGGTGATCGAGGCCGGCCTGAAGTGCATCCAGGGCAAGCCGATCGTGAACTCGATCTCGATGAAGGAAGGGGTCGAGAAGTTCGTCGCCGAGGCCCGCATCTGCCGCGCCTACGGCGCCGCCGTGGTGGTGATGGCCTTCGACGAGCAGGGGCAGGCCGACAGCTACGAGCGCAAGGTCGAGATCTGCACGCGCGCCTACCGGATCCTGACCGAGGAAGTCGGGTTCCCGCCAGAGGACATCGTGTTCGACCCGAACGTGTTCGCGGTCGCGACCGGCATCGAGGAGCACAACGGCTACGGCGTCGCCTTCATCGAGGCGGCCCGCACCATCCGCGAGACGCTGCCGCACGCCCACATCTCGGGCGGCATCTCCAACCTGTCCTTCGCTTTCCGCGGCAACGAGCCGGTGCGCGAGGCGATGCACGCGGTGTTCCTGTACCACGCCATCAAGGTCGGCATGGATATGGGCATCGTGAATGCCGGCCAGCTCGCGGTCTACGACGAGCTCGATCCCGAGCTGCGCGAGCTGTGCGAGGACGTGGTCCTCAACCGCCGGGCGGACGCGACCGAGCGCCTGCTCGATCAGGCGGCCAAGTTCAAGGGCGGCCCGGCCCAGGCCCGCACCGCCGACCTCGCCTGGCGCGAGGCGCCGGTGGCGAAACGGCTGGAGCACGCGCTCGTCAACGGCATCACCGAGTTCGTCGAGGCCGACACCGAGGAGGCGCGTCAGGGCGCCGAGCGGCCCCTCCACGTCATCGAGGGCCCGCTGATGGCCGGGATGAACGTGGTCGGCGACCTGTTCGGCGCGGGCAAGATGTTCCTGCCGCAGGTGGTGAAGTCGGCCCGCGTGATGAAGCAGGCGGTCGCCTACCTGATGCCGTTCATGGAGGCCGAGAAGGCCGCGAACGGCGAGGCCGCCGGCCGGCGCTCGGCCGGCAAGGTCCTGATGGCGACCGTCAAGGGCGACGTCCACGACATCGGCAAGAACATCGTCGGCGTCGTGCTGGCCTGCAACAACTACGAGATCATCGATCTCGGCGTGATGGTGCCGGCGGCAAAAATCCTCGACACGGCGCGCAAGGAGAAGGTCGACATCGTCGGCCTGTCCGGCCTCATCACGCCGTCGCTCGACGAGATGGTCCACGTCGCCGCCGAGATGGAGCGCGAGGGCTTCGACGTGCCGCTGCTGATCGGCGGCGCCACCACCAGCCGCGTCCACACCGCGGTGAAGATCCACCCGGCCTACGAGAAGGGGCAGGCGGTCTACGTCACCGACGCCAGCCGCGCCGTCGGGGTGGTGTCGAGCCTGCTCTCGCCCGACACCAAGGGGCAGACGATCGAGTCGGTGCGGGCCGAGTACAGGCGCGTCGCCGACGCCCATGCCCGGGCGGAGGCCGACAAGCAGCGTCTGCCGCTGGCGCGTGCCCGCGCCAACGCCTTCAGGCCGAACTGGGCGGCCTACGCGCCGACGAAGCCGAGTTTCACGGGCACGCGCGTGTTCCGCAGCTACGACGTGGCGGATCTGGTGCCCTACATCGACTGGACGCCCTTCCTCCAGACCTACGAGTTCAAGGGCCGCTACCCGGCGATCCTCGACGACCCCGAGCAGGGGCCGGCCGCCCGCGCCCTGTTCGAAGACGCCCAGGCCATGCTGCGGCAGATCGTGGAGGAGCGCTGGTTCAACCCGAAGGCGGTGATCGGCTTCTGGCCGGCCAACGCGGTCGGCGACGACATCCGGCTCTTCACCGGCGAGAGCCGGACCGAGGCGCTGGCGACCTTCCACGGCCTGCGCCAGCAGCTCTCGAAGCGCGACGGGCGCCCCAATACCTGCCTGTCGGACTTCGTGGCGCCGGCCGAGACCGGCCTCGCCGACTACGTCGGCGGCTTCGTGGTCACGGCCGGGCTCGAGGAGGTGCGGATCGCCGAGCGGTTCGAGCGCCAGAACGACGATTACCGCTCGATCCTGGTCAAGGCGCTGGCCGACCGCATCGCCGAGGCCTTCGCCGAGCGGATGCACGAGCGGGTGCGCCGCGAGTTCTGGGGCTACGCCGCCGGCGAGACCTTCTCGCCCGCCGAACTGGTCTCGGAGGAGTATCAGGGCATCCGCCCGGCGCCGGGCTACCCGGCCCAGCCCGACCACACCGAGAAGGTGACGCTGTTCGGCCTGCTGGAGGCGGAGCGCCGCATCGGCGTGAAGCTCACCGAATCCTACGCGATGTGGCCGGGCTCGTCGGTGTCGGGGCTCTACCTCGCCCATCCGGACGCGCATTACTTCGGCGTCGCCAAGGTCGAGCGCGATCAGGTCGAGGACTACGCCGCCCGCAAGGGCATGGACATCCGCGAGGTCGAGCGCTGGCTCGGCCCGGTCCTGAACTACGACCCGGCCCGGCATCTGGCGGCGGCGGAGTAGCGCCCCGCTTGCCCCTCGGACGGGGGGCGTGACATCCTCGGTCGCGACTCTCGGAGGCCGGCATGGGCGAGATCGCGAAACTGTTCTGGGTCGACGGCGCCCAGGCCGTGCGTCTGCCGGAGGGCTGGCGCCTCGACGGCGAGGCGGTCCAGGTGCGCCGCGAGGGCCCGGCGATCGTGGTGGAGCCGGTGCCGGGCCCGGGAACGTGGGACTGGCTCCAGGCACGGGTGCAGCCGTTCGATCCGGATGTCGAAGCGGCCTTGGCCGAGGACGTTCCGCAGCAGGAGCGGCCTCCTTCGGATCTGCCGGAGTGAGATACCTCCTCGACACCAACGCGGTTTCAGCGCTGATGAGGAACGATGTGGGATTGTGGGCCCGGATGCGTCGGATAGGCCCGCAGGACATCGGCCTATCGGCCATCGTCTCCCACGAACTCCATTACGGAGCCTTCAAGGGCGTGCGGACGGCGCATACCCTCGCACAGATCGACGATCTGCCGTTCGCCGTCCTCCCCTTCGACGCCGCCGATGCCCGTCGCTCCGGCGAGGTGCGGGCGGCGCTCGCCGCCGCCGGCAGCCGATCGGCCCCTACGACGTGCTGATCGCCGGGCAGGCGCTCGCGCGAGGGCTCACCCTGGTGAGTCGCAACCTGCGCGAGTTCGAGCGCGTGTCCGGACTCGCGGTGGAAGATTGGGAGACCCCGCCCGCCACGTCCTGAAGCAGGCTTGACCGCAGCGCCCCGCCCGGCTCAAAGCTGGGGCCACACGGTGGCCGGGACGAGGTGGGGATGCGGACGGGTCTGTGGGGCATCGCCCTCGTCGGCCTTGCGGTCGCGGGCTGCACCGAGTTCTCCACCATTTCGCGGATCTATGTCGGCCTGCCGGTTCAGGTGGTGACGATCGGCTGCAACGATCCCTACGAGGTCTACGACCAGCGCCAGCAGCGCCGGATGCTGCTGGTCTCGAACGGACTGCGCGAGTTCGCCGGCTGTGGCCTCGACGGCGCCGACCCGGCGCTGACGCGGCGGCGCCGCTTCGGCGAGGCGGCGGAGACCTACCTGCGCGAGACCGCCCGCGAGACCTGCCGCATCACCGGCGAGACGGTCTACGACGACCTCAAGACCGAGTTCGCCTATTCCTGCGCCGAGGCGATCGAGAAGCCCGGCACGCGGGTGCCGCGCCTGCCGGGCCGGTACTGAGCGGTCATCGCTCGTGACCGGTGGCGGGATGCGGGAAGGTGCGCTCGGTCGCGTCCCCGGCCGCCGCCAGCAGCGCGCGGGCGAGGTGGCGGGCCTCGCTGCGGTCGAGGGCCAGAGTCGCGGTCACCGGCGCGCCGCCGAGGTCGGGCAGCCCGATCTCGATCCGCACGCCCGAATCCGTCGGGCTCACCTGCAGGGTCCAGTCGCGCTCGCTCATGCCGTCCCCCGGTCCGAGGCGGCCGGCGCCGCCCGAATCACGCCCTATACGCATTTCCGTTCGGGGCGGCGAGCCGGGCGCAAGCGCGACCAAGGTCCGGCCCGGCCGGGCGTTGACGCCGGCGGGTCCGGCATGGTCGGAGGCCGGCACGGACCGACCAGGGGTGAGCGATGAGCGAGATCTTCTTCCGCACCGGCGAGGCGACGGTGCTCGCCGCCGAGGGCCAGTACACCGACGCGATGCCCGAGGTGCTGATCGGCTCGGTGCGGGGCCCCGCCGGCACCGCCTTCGCGTCGATGATGGGGCAGGTCCAGGGCCACACCCGGATGTTCGTGGTGCGCGACCTCAACCAGCTCGTGCGTCCGGCCACGATGATGACCACCAAGGCGACGATCCACGACGCCGCCTATGTCGAGCTGCTCGGCGGCGTCGTGCAGGCGGCGACCGGCGACGCGATCGTCGATTGCGTGATCGAGGGCATCCTGCCGAAGGACGGGCTCGACGAGATCTGCATGATCGTCATGATCTGGCTCGACCCGCGCTGCGCCGAGGACCCGAACCTCGACCGCAAGGACCTGTACCGCACCAATTACGAGGCGACGAAGCTCGCCATCGCCCGGGCGCTGAAGGGCGAGCCGACCATCGACGAACTGATCGCCAACCGTCGCACCGTGAAGCACTACGCCCTGGAGGACGTGATCGACTACGACGCCTGAGCGAACCCGGCGCCCGAGCTTAACGAATGGTTGACCCCCCCGCGGGGTCGCAGCAAGGTGCCGCCGCCCGCCGAACCGTCCGGTTCCCCGCGGGCCTTCCCCCACGATTCGAGGGATCCCGATGGGTCGTCGTCGCCCCGCGCTGGCCGTCTCCGCCTGCGTCGTCCTCACCGCTGCCGCCGTGTTCGCCGGGCCGGCCCTGGCCCAGCCGGCCCCGGCCCCGGCCCCGGCGGCGCCCGCCGCACCGTCGCGCCCGGCCCCGGCCCGGCCCCAGCCCGCCCCGGCGGGCATCCAGATCTGGGACGCCCGGATCGAGGCCGGCGACCTGCGCATCTCCGGCAGCGTCGGCAAGTCCAATGTCGTTGTGACGATCGACGACGACATTCCGGTCCAGTCCGACCGGCGCGGGCGGTTCACCGTCAAGGTGCCGTACCTGCCGCCGAACTGCGTCGCGACCCTGAAGGCCGGCGAGGAATCGCGCGAGATCGTGGTCGCCAATTGCGGCGCCACCGGGCCGCAGGGGCCGAAGGGCGAGCCGGGCCCCGCTGGGCCTCCGGGGATGGCCGGAGCCGCCGGACCGAAGGGTGAGCCGGGGCCGCGCGGCGAGGCTGGCGCCAAGGGCGAGGCGGGCCCGAAGGGCGAGGCCGGCCTTGCGGGCGATCCTGGACCGAAGGGCGAGCCGGGCGCGAAGGGCGAGGCCGGCGCACCGGGACCGCGCGGACCGGCCGGCGCCGCGGCCGCTGCCGCACCGGCGGCGGGCCTGCCGCTGCGGGTCCTGCGCACCGACGGCTGCGCCAGCCCGGCCTGCGAACTGGTCTGCGATCCCGGCGAGGCGTTCGTCTCGGCCTATTGCCTGCGCACCGGCAGCCCGCTCTTCACCCGCCGCGACGATGGCGCCGCCCTGGCCTCGTGCCCGGCCGACAGTTCCGGAATGGTCGGGTTCTGCGCCAAGCTGTGATATGTTGTGTCCGGGGTAGCGATGCTCGCCCCGGACTTCCATCGACGTGGCTATTGGGACCTCTGAAAACCCTCCGCAATTGTTGCTATATCGTTAAGAAAGTTTGTTCTTAGCTGTTGGTCGATTGTGTTACGGGCATAATTCGCCCTTGCTTCCGTAAGGTTGCCGTTTTTGATGGGAGTGAGTTTGCGCACGATTGCGGATGACGCAAGTGGGCCGCCGACCTCTCCCTCCAGAGGCGGGGCCTGTCGGGCATCCAGAGGTTTGAGTTTCGCGGCATCTGGTGATGTAGAGATGACCACGATCACGCGGTGAGAATCGGATCGCGAACCGCCGGCCTCTAATCCCACCGATGTGAGCAGTAGGCCAAGACCAGGAGGTGCTGCCGTGAGCCCTGAACTCAGGCCGGCCGACAGTTTTGTCGAGAACGAGATATTATCGCCCATTTGGGGAATCGCCGGACTCGCGTCAGTTCCGAATATTCCCTTCAAATCGACACCTGGTCCTGCTAAGTTTCTGAAATGATTTAATCTGATATATGTTTTCATGAGATCTTTTACCGGAAGCTTCCCACGAACAGGATAAATTATATCGTATGTTCTTTCGCGATCACAATACTGATGGCTCACTTTTACAACAAGTTCTTCGAACGTGTCGACAGTATTGAAAGTTCTAGTGATGGTTCGGGTTCGAGCCGACGAGCCAGAGAGTCCCAGGCGACCGATACGGTTCGAGGCGCCAACGAAACGCTGTGTGAAACCAACACCGGCGCTTTCGTTATTTTGCTCGTCCATCATCAGTTGGAAAAGATAAGCAATTTGGGTATTGCGGTACAAAGCAAATGAAGAGCGGATTTTGGGATGCAGATTTTCGAATCTTATATCATTCCACAGCTTGGGATTCGTTGTCAGTGCATTTGCAAGAGTTGTCCCGTTGTATGAACCCCAAACGAACTGATCGGAAAAACTTTCATGAAGGATCTCGATGATTGCCTCTTGTAATCCTGATCGCGCCTCACAGCGAATGTTGTCGACGATAGCTGTTGTATCGAAGAGCATCGCATCCTGTGGCAGTGGGTAAACGGAACATGCAGAAGCAAGGCACGCCGAGCAAACGGCGACGACAAATCTGAATTTCATAGTCCTGCCCCAAAAATTTTTTAAACATTAATAAAATAACAATTTTTTGCTGTAGCAAAATCGCAACACTCGCCGCCCTGTATCGAAAGCAGGGGTTTATGTGATTGCAAATTTCGTTGCGATATTTTCTCTTAAATTATGAGCAATGCAGATTTTTATCATTTCAGTAAGAAACATCCTTGATTGTACCTAATGAGCCAACAATATCATATATTGATCGAGAATATTTGTTGAAAATCATCGCGTTCTGCCCGGTGCGGGAGTCGTATTCAACGATGTATCGATTGAGCGCGCAACCAGTCCAGCGCCCCGGCCGCCGCGGCGCGGCCGGTGGCGAAGCTCGCCTGGAGCAGATAGCCGCCGGTCGGCGCCTCCCAGTCGATCATCTCGCCGGCCAGGAAGGTGCCGGGGTGCGTGCGCAGCATCAGCCGGCCGTCGAGGCTCTCCGCCGCGACGCCGCCGGCGGTGGAGATCGCCCGCTCGATCGGCTGCAGGCCGGTGAGGCGCAGGGGCGCCGCCTTGACCAGGCCGGCGAGCCGCGCGGGGTCGGTCGGCAGCCCGTCCGGTCCGGCGGCCTCCCGCAGCAGGCCGGCCGCCACCGGGTCGAGACCGGCCGCCTTGCGCAGGGTGGTGGCGCGCGACTGGCCGGGCTTGGCCGCGCCGAGGCGCCGGGCGAGCACGGCCTCGTCGAGGTCCGGCCGCAGGTCGAGCCGGGCGGTCACGCTCCCCTCGGCCAGGACCGCCTCGCGCAACGGCCGCGACAGCGCGTAGACGACCCCGCCCTCGATCCCGTCCCGGGTCACCACCGCCTCGCCCCGGGCCCTGTGGACGCCGAGGCTCAGCGCGATGCGCTTGAGCGGGGCGCCGGCGAAGCGCCCGGCGAACACCGTCGACCACGGCACGCGAAAACCCATATTGGCCGGGCGCAAAGGCGCGACCGTCGCGCCCGCCCGCTCCAGCACCGGCACCCACGCCCCGTCCGAGCCGAGGCGCGGCCAGCTCGCGCCGCCGAGGGCGAGCACCGTCGCGGCCGGTCGCAGAACCTCCGCTCCGTCCGGGCCCTCGATCCGCAGGGCGCCCGCCTCGTCCCATCCGGTCCAGCGGGTGCGGGTCCGCAGCCGCACGCCGAGCCCGTCGAGGCGGGCGAGCCACGCCCGCAGCAGCGGCGACGCCTTGAAGGCCCGGGGAAACACCCGGCCGCTCGACCCGACGAAGGTCGGCTGGCCGAGATCCTCGCACCAGTGCCGCAGGGCGTCCGGCGGAAAGCGGTCGATCGCCGCGAGCAGCCCCGGTTCGGCCGGATGGTAGCGGGCGAGGAAGCGGTCGAGGGGCTCGCTGTGGGTGAGGTTGAGCCCGCCACGGCCGGCGATGAGGAGCTTGCGCGCCGGCGACGGCATCCGCTCGATCACGGTGACCGGCAGCCCGGCCCCGGCCAGGACCTCTGCGGCGGCGAGCCCCGCCGGCCCGGCGCCGACCACCACCGCTCCGTGTTCCGCCGCGCGCGATCCCGTCATGGCGGCACCCGAACCGCGGCAGGGGGCGGAGTGTCAAGCGGTGCGGAGGAGAAAACGTTCGTGGCCACGCTCTTGATCCCTCGCTCCGGCGCACCTAAGTGCGGCTCCATCGGCTGCGGGCCCCTCTGGCGAGCGTGCGTGTCAACGCCCTCGTGATGTCGGAGCCGATGCTTTCCTGATCCGAAGCATCGATGGTCCGCTCCATGGTCGATCTCCTGTTCAACGAATGGCTCGGCAAGCCCATCTGGATGTGGCTCGCCTTCCACGCCGTCATCTTCCTGCTGCTCGCCTTCGATCTCGGCCTGCTCCACCGCGACAAGTCGCGGGAGATCGGCGTCAAGGAGAGCCTGCTCCTTACCGCGTTCTATCTCAGTCTCGGCCTGCTCTTCGGCGGCTGGATCTGGTGGTATCTCGGGCCGCAGGCCGGGCAGGAATACCTCGCCGGCCTCGTGGTCGAGAAATCGCTGTCGATGGACAACGTGTTCGTCATCGCGGTGATCTTCGGCTTCCTCGGCATCCCGCGGGTGGCACAGCACCGGGTGCTGCTGTGGGGTATCCTGGCGGCGGTCCTGCTGCGCGGGCTGATGATCGGCCTCGGCGCCGCCCTGGTGCATCAGGCCGAATGGGTGCTGACCATCTTCGCCGCCTTCCTGATCTATGCCGGCATCAAGATGCTGGTCTCCCGCGAGGAAGAGGACGGGGAGGGCGAGTCGGCCAACCGCTTCGTCGCCTTCGCGCGCCGGCACTTCCGGGTCACCGACGACCTCGACGGCCAGAAGTTCGTCACCCGCCGGCCCCATCCCGAGACCGGCAAGCCGGTGCGCTGGCTGACGCCGCTGGCGCTCGCCCTGGTCCTGGTCAACGGCGCCGACGTGATCTTCGCCGTCGACAGCGTGCCGGCGATCTTCGCGATCACCACCGACACCTACGTGGTCTACACCTCGAACATCTTCGCCATCCTCGGCCTGCGCGCGCTCTATTTCGCGCTGGCCGCGATGGTCGACCGCTTCGCCTACCTCAAGACGGCGCTGGCGCTGATCCTGATCTTCATCGGCCTGAAGATCGTGGTCGCCGACACGTTCGAGCTGATCCACATCGCACCCTGGGTCTCGCTCGTGGTCACCGTGGTGCTGCTCGCCGGCGGCATCGCCTACAGCCTGTGGCGCACCCGGGACGGCCACCGGCCGGCGGCGGAGGGCGAGGCGCTGCCGTCCGCTCCCCACCACGCCGCGCCGGGCGGCCGGCACGGCTGAGACGTCACCGACGGGGTGGGGGGTTCGGCTTCCATCCCGTCGCAGATTTCGCTTCGCGGGCGGGCCGCAGCGGGCTAGCGATGGATCTCCCGATCGCCAGGGAGTTGCCCCGTGACTCGACCCGATCCGACGCAGCCGCTCGACACCCGCGAGGCGGTGCGGGCGCGCTACGGCGAGCCCAATCCCCGCGTCGTCGCCAAGGAGCTGCGCCGCCTCGACCGGCACGCCCGCGCCTTCATCGCGCTGTCGCCGTTCCTCGTCATCGCCTCGGCCGACGGGCAGGGGCGGGCCGACGCGACCCCGCGGGGCGACGCACCCGGCTTCGTCGCGGTCCTCGACGACACCACCCTGCTGATTCCGGACCGGCGCGGCAACAACCGGGTCGACACGCTGCTCAACCTGACCGAGAACCCCCATCTCGGCCTCGTCTTCATGGTGCCGGGCATCAACGAGACGCTGCGGGTCAACGGCCGCGCCCGAATCGTCACGGATGCCGCCCTGCTCGATCCCCTGGCCGCCCAGGGCAAGGTGCCGGCCTCCGGCCTGCTGCTGACGGTCGAGGAGGTCTTCTTCCACTGCGGCAAGGCGATGATCCGCTCGGAGCTGTGGAACTCCGAGCGGCAGGTGCCGCGTGGCGCGTTCCCGACCCTCGGCCGCATCCTCGCCGACCAGTTGCAGGACGGGCTCACCGTCGAGGCGTCGGAGCAGTGGATCGCCGAGAGCTACCGCGACCGGCTGTACTGATGAACCGGCCTCACGCCGGTTTCGTCGCGAGCAGGTCGCGCAGGGTCGTGATGGTCGAGGCGTCGGCGACGCCGTCGACCCGCTCGGGCCGGAAATGGCGCTGGAACGCGGTGACGACCGCCGCCGTGCGGTCGTCGAAGGTGCCCGTCACCGGCTGGTCGTAGCCGTAGAGGGCGAACATCGCCTGGAGCGCCTCGATCGGCTGGCCGGCATCGCCGCGGGCGAAGAAGCGACCGTCGCGGATCGGCGCCGGTTTCACCCAGTGGCCGATCCCGGCCCTGTGCAGCGCCTCCCAGAAGAAGGTCTCGCCGGGATCGTCCTTGCGCTCCGGCGCCACGTCGGAATGACCGAGCACCCGGTCGGGACGGATCCGCCAGCGCCCGACGAGGTCCCGGCACAGGGCGGTGACCGCCTCCCGTTGCGCCTCCGGGTAGGGGGGCAGCCCGCCGGCATGGCCGGGATGGTCGATCTCGATGCCGAGGGAGCGCGAGTTGACGTCCCGCTCGCCCTCCCAGGCGGACACGCCGGCATGGTGCGCCCGGCGCGCCTCCGGCACCATCTGCACCACCCGGCCGTCGGCGAACACGAAGTAATGCGCCGACAGTTCGGTGACCGGGTTGGCGAGCCGCAGCAACGCCTCGCTGGCCGAGTCCATGCCGGTGTAGTGCAGGATCAGCATGTCGACCGGCAGGCGGCGCTCGCCGTGGTTGGGGGAGGGCACGACCTGGGTCGCGACCGGGCTCTCGGGGGTCGGCTTCATGCGGGATCCGGGCGGCCGGCGCCGCGCTCGGCCTGGATGCGGTCCCAGGCGGCGTTGATCGCGGCGAGGCGGCGGGTGGCGATGGCGACCGCCGCGGGGGGCAGGCCGCGGGCGAGGGCGCGGTCGGGGTGGTGCTCCGCCACCAGGGCGCGGTGGCGGGCCTTCAGCGCCGCCGTCTCGTCGTCGCGGGAGGCGCCGAGCACCTCGTAGGGATCGCCCTCGATCCGCAGGTGGCGGGCGCTGATGCGGCCGAAGGCGGCGTCGTCGAAGCCGAAGACCTCGGCGACCGCCCGCAGGTAGGCGGCCTCCTTCTCGTGCACCGCCCCGTCGGCCTTGGCGATGTGGAACAGGCCGTCGAGCACGTCCTCGAGCAGGGCCGGCTGGTCGCGAAACACCTCGGCGACCTGCCGGGCGTAGCCCTCGAACCCGCTGGTGGTGCGCTTGGCGAGGTCGAACAGCCGGTCGATGCCGGCGCGCTCCTCCTCCGGGACCCGGACGATCTCCTCGAAGGCCGCGACCTCGGCCGGCGTCACGACGCCGTCGGACTTCGCCATCTTGGCGGCCAGCGCGACGAGGCCGGTGGTGAACACCACCTCGCGCGGCGTCGGGCCGAACAGCGAGCCCTCGCGGTCGACGAGGAAGTGGCCGGCGACGGCACCGATCAGCGCGCCGAGCGGTCCGCCGGCGGCGAGGCCGAGCCCCGCCCCCCCGAGCTTGCCCCACAGCCCGAGGCTCATCGGGCGGCTCCGCCCGCGCATGGGGGAGGGGAGAATCGGGGCGTCGTCATCGCGGCGTTGTAGCGCCGATTCCGGCCGAGCGGAATCGCGATGCTCCGGGGCCGGCGCGTGCGGCCCCGGAGCGGGCCGGATCAGCGGCAGTAGATGTTGCCGTAGGCGTCGCGGTAGGTGCCGTAGGGGCATTGCGGCGCCGTCGCGGCGCCGACGAGGGCGCCGCCGGCCGCCCCGATCAGGCCGCCTGCGAGGGCGCCGCCCGCCCGCCCGGTCGCCGCCGCGCCGACCGCCGCGCCGGTGAGGCCGCCGAGGGCCGCGCCGCCAGCCGCCCGGTCGCCGGGGGTGTTGCAGGCGCCCACCGAGAGGGCGAGGGTCCCGGCGAGTGCCGCGGCGATGAGCTTCTTCATGACCGTGTCCCTTGTGCGTGGCGCGGATCGGCGGCGGCGTCCCGCGGCATCGGCCACGGGCGTCGCGTTGGGTTGCCTCTAGTCCCGCTTCGTCCAGCCTAGCTTGTGCAGGCATGAACGCCAAATGAGCAAGGCCGCGCTTCGTTCCGAGGCAGAGGGGCGGTCCGCCACGAAAGCGCCGGGGCGCGGCATTCGCGCAACGGTGGGTGGGTCTGCGGCGGTGTCCTGCCCTCGGCGGGAAAATGCAGTACAGGGAGCGGACACGACGCCCGCGAGGACACCTTTCGATGCTGCGCGCTACCACCATCGTCCGCAAGCCGGCCGTGCGCCCGGACGCGGTTGCCGATTCCCTGACCCTCGACCACGCGGCCCGCAGCCGGCGCCAGGGCGAGCTGACCGCCCAGGGCGGCCTCGCCGTCCGGCTCGACCTCGACCGCGACACGGTGCTGGAGGACGGCGACGCCCTGCGCCTGGAGGACGGCCGGCTGGTGCGGATCGTCGCGGCGCCGCAGGCCCTGCTGGAGGTGCGCTCGGAGAATCCTTCGCGCCTGACCCGCCTCGCCTGGCAGCTCGGCAGCAACCACGTCCAGGCCGAGATCGGCGCCGAGGCGCTCTACGTCCTCGCCGACCCGGTGGTCGCCGAACTGGTGCGCGGCCAGGGCTGCACCGCGACCCCGGTCGAGCGCCCGTTCCGCCCCGAGCGCGAGGCGGTCGCCCACGACCACAGCCAGTGCGGCCACGACCATCATCACCAGGGGCATGCGCACGACCACGGACATGCGCACGGGCACGACCATGGCCATGCGCATGGTCACGATCACGCTCATCACGATCACGGCCACCACCACGACCATGCCGAGCACGCGCACGGGCCGGATTGCGGCTGCGGGCACAAGCACTGAGGCGAGATCCGACGCTCCGCATTCCTGATGACGCGCACGCCCTGACCCTCCCCCCTCCGCGGGGGAGGGTGCCCGGCGGAGGCTGGGCGGGAGAGGGGAACCACGCTTCCGGATTGGGTTCGGCAGCCGTGCAAGGCGCTACGTCCGGCACCGTCGCGATCCCCTCTCGGCGGGACTTCGTCCCGCTGCGCTCGCTCCGCTCGCCACCCTCCCCCGCAGAGGGGGGAGGGTCGGCGGGTGGGACACGCATCGGCGGACGATCGAATCTTGTGAAGCGCCCCCCACACCCGCCCCTCACAGGCTACCCCCTCCCATGACCCTCTCGGCCCTCGATTCCTCCCTGCTCGGCCCCCTGTTCGCCACCGACGCCATGCGGGCCGTCTTCTCCGACGAGGCGCGGGTCGCCGCGATGCTGCGGGCCGAGGCGGCCCTCGCCCGGGCGCAGGCGGCGGTCGGGATGGTGCCGGACGGTCTCGCCCCGGCCATCGAGGGTATCACCGCGGAATCGCTCGATCCCTCGGCCCTCGGGCGGCGCACCGCGGTGTCCGGCGTGCCGGTGATCCCGTTCGTCAAGGCGGTGCAGGCGGCGCTGCCGGCGGAGCTGGAGCCCGGCTTCCACAAGGGCACCACGACCCAGGACATCGCCGACACCGCCCTGGTGCTCCAGGTCCGCGACGCCCTCGACCTCGTCGCCGCCGACCTGACGGCGATCCTCGACGGCCTCTCGACCCTCGCCCGCCGGCACCGCGAGACGCCGTGCGTCGGGCGCACCTACGGCCAGCACGCGGCGCCGGTGACCTTCGGCTTCAAGGCGGCGATCTGGGCCCTCGGCCTCGCCGAGATCGCGGCGGACCTGCCGCGGGTGCGCGCCCGGATCCAGACCGCGTCGCTCGGCGGCCCGGTCGGCACGCTCACCGGCCTCGGCGACAAGGCCGAGGCGGTCGGCGACGGCTTCGCGGCGGCGCTGAGCCTGCATCCCGACCTCGCCCCCTGGCACACCCGCCGCGCCCGCGTCGCCGAGACCGGCACCTGGCTCGTCCTGGTGATGGGGGCGCTGGCCAAGTTCGCCACCGACGTGGCGCATCTCGCCACCACGGAGGTCGGCGAGGTGGCCGAGCCCTACGTGCCGGGCCGCGGCGGCTCCTCGGCGATGCCGCACAAGCGCAACCCGGTCTCCTCGACCGTGATCCTCGCCGCCTTCGCCGGCGCCAAGGGATTCGGCGCCACCCTGGTCGACGCGATGGCGGCGGCGCACGAGCGGCCGGCGGGGCCCTGGCACGCCGAGTGGAACGCCCTGCCGTCGCTGTTCGGCCTCGCCTCCGGCGCGCTGCGCGAGGCGCGCGGCCTCGCCCAGGGGCTGGTGCCCGACCCCGAGCGGATGCGGGCCAACATCGACCTCACCCGCGGGATGCTGTTCGCCGACGCCGCGGCCTCCCGGCTGACCGCCTCCCTCGGCGCCAAGGCGGCGCACGCCCTGGTCGAGGAGGCGGCCGGCGCGGTCCGCGACGGACAGGGCTCGTTGCGCGAGGTGCTGGAACGGCGCCCCGAGGCGGCCGGCATCGACCTCGGCCCCGCCTTCGACCTCGGCCCGGCGATCCGTGCCGGCGCCCGCACCGCCGACCGGGCCCTGGCCGAGACCGCCCGCCTCGCTGCCCTGGTCGGCTGAATCTTGAGAGGGAGTGAGCGACCGATGCCCCAGATCCAGGCCAACGGCACCCGCCTGAACTACGAGCTGTCGGGCCCGAGCGGCGCCCCGGTGGTGGTGTTCTCCAACTCGCTCGGCACCTCGCTGGCGATGTGGGACGCGGTGGTGCCGCATCTGCGCGGCCGCTACCGCATCCTGCGCTACGACACCCGCGGCCACGGCGCGTCCGAGGTCCGCGACGCGCCGGCGGAGGTCGCGGATCTCGCCGACGACCTGCTCGGCCTGCTCGACGCCCTCGGCATCGCCCGGGCGCACGTCGTCGGCCTGTCGCTCGGCGGCATGACCGGGCAGGCGCTGGCCGCCAGGGCGCCCGACCGCGTGCAGAGCCTGACCCTGATGGCGACCGCCGCCTGGATGCCGACCCGGGAAGCGTGGGACGAGCGCGCCGAGACCGTGCGGGCGCAGGGCACGCAGGCGATCGTCGCCGCCACGATGGGGCGCTGGTTCACCCCCGGCTTCCCGGAGCGGGCGCCCGACGCGGTCGCGGCGGTGAGCCGGCAGTTCGTGGAATGCGACCGCCACGGCTACGCGGTGTGCTGCAACGCCATCGGGCGGATGGACCTGCGGCCGATCCTGGAGCGCATCACCGCCCCGACCCTGGTGATCGCCGGCCGCGACGACCCGGCGACGCCGCCGGCGAAGTCCGAGGAGATCTGCGCCGGCATCCCGCAGGCCGAACTCGTCGTGCTGCCGAAGGCGGCGCATCTGCTGGCGGTCGAGCAGCCCGAGGCGGCGGCCGCCCATCTGCTCGGCTTCCTCGACCGCCACCGCGGCGCACCCGCCGAGGCCAAGGGCGCGACGGCGTTCGAGGAGGGCCTGAGCAACCGCCGCAGCGTGCTCGGCGAGGCCCATGTCGACCGCTCGCTCGCGGCGGCCGGCGGCTTCGCGACGCCGTGGCAGGACTTCATCACCCGCACCGCCTGGGGCGAGGTCTGGGGCGACCCGCGGCTGCCGTGGAAGACCCGCTCCCTCGTGACCCTCGCCATGATGGTGGCGCTCGGCCGCGAGGAGGAGTTCAAGCTCCACGTTCGCCCGGCCCTGCGCAACGGCGTCACCGAGGCCGAGTTGCAGGCGCTGCTGATCCAGACCGCGATCTATGCCGGCGTGCCGGCGGCCAACGGCGCGTTCAAGCTGGTGCGCGAGGTGCTCGGCGACGAGTTGGCGTGAGGGGATGGCCGGCGGCCCGGTGCCGCCGGCCGTTCCGGGTGATACAGGGAGGCCCCCGACGCCTCCCCTCGCTCCCGTGGCCCGATGGATTCCGCACCCCGCGACAAGACCCGCACCCGCACCAACGACCCGGAGCGGACCAAGGCCGACATCCTCACCGTCGCGACCGAGGAATTCTCGACCTACGGCCTCAGCGGCGCGCGGGTCGATGCGATTGCGGAGCGCACCCGCACCTCGAAGCGGATGATCTACTACTACTTCGGCAGCAAGGAGGGGCTGTATCTGGCGGTGCTGGAGAAGGCCTATGCCGATATCCGCGCGGTCGAGGCCGACCTGCGCCTCGGCGACCTCAGCCCGGCCGAGGCGATCCGCCGCCTGATCGAGTTCACCTTCGACTACGACGAGGACCACCCGGACTTCATCCGCCTCGTCACGATCGAGAACATCCACCGCGCCGAGCACCTGTCGGCCTCGAGAAACATCGGCCGGCTGAACCTCAGCGTGATCGAGGCGATCACCGGGATCATCGCCCGCGGCCAGGCCGACGGCAGCTTCCGGCCGGACGTCGAGCCCCTCGACATCCACATGATGATCAGCGCGCTGTGTTTCTTCCGGGTCGCGAACCGCCACACCTTCGGGGCGATCTTCGGCGTCGACCTGTCGGAGCCGGCCCTGCGCGCCCGCCACCGCCGGATGACCGGCGACGCGATCCTGAGGCTGATCGAGCGGGCGTGAGCCGACCAAAGGCCCTCCCCCGGGGCCGGGGGAGGGCCATGGACCGTGGATGGGCTCAGCGCCGGCCGAGCTGGTCCATCGGGGTGCGGTAGGTCTCGCGGGCGGTGAAGACCGAGACCGCGGCGACCGCTGCCGCGGCGGTGGTGAAGGCCGCGACCGGGATCCAGCCGGTGGGGCCGTCGCCGAGGACCGCCGCGCTGATCGACGGGGCGAAGCCGGCGAGCGCGAAGCCGATCTGGGTGCCGATCGCCATGCCGGAGAGCCGGACGCGGGTGTCGAACATCTCGCCGTAGAGCGCCGGCCAGACCCCGTTGGCGGCGCTGTAGACCACGCCCGAGAGCAGGATGCCGAAGGTGAAGATCAGCGGGATGTTCACCTGCGACAGCGCCCATAAGTAGGGCCAGATCAGCGCCGCCGAGCCGAGGGCGCCGAGGATGAAGACCGGGCGGCGGCCGATGCGGTCCGACAGGGCGGCCCAGGCGGGAATCGCGGCGAGCGCCACCACGTTGGCGAGGATCAGCACCGTCAGCATCGTCGAGCGGTCGATCTTCATCGTGTTGACGGCATAGGACAGCGTGAAGACGCTGAAGATCGTGCTCACCACCGCGACGAGGGCGGCGAAGATCACCCGCAGCACGTCGTCCCACTGGGTGCGGAACAGGGTGGCGACGGGGAGCCCGGCGGTCTCCTGCGCCTTGTCCTCCTGCTCGAAGACCGGGGTCTCCGGCAGGGTGCGGCGGACCCAGAACCCGACCGCGACCACCACGGCGCTGAGGAAGAACGGGATGCGCCAGCCCCAGGACAGGAGTTGCGCCTCGGGGAGCTGGGCGATCGGCAGGAACACCAGCGTGGCGAGGATCAGCCCGGCCTGGGTGCCGCTGAGGGTGAAGCTGGTGAAGAAGGCGCGCCGGTGGGCGGGGGCGTGTTCCAGCGTCATCGAGTTGGCGCCGGCCTGCTCGCCGGCCGCCGAGACGCCCTGGAGCAGACGCGCGACCACGAGCAGGATCGGCGACAGGATGCCGATCTGGTCGTAGGTCGGCAGGCAGCCGATCATGAAGGTCGAGATGCCCATCAGCAGCAGGGTGAAGGTGAGCACCTTCTTGCGGCCGAACTTGTCGCCGATATGCCCGAGCGCCACGGCGCCGAGCGGCCGGGTGATGTAGCCGACCCCGAAGGTGGCGAAGGCCGCGATGGTGGCGAGCTTCGGGTCGACCGACGGGAAGAAGATCTTGCCGAACACCAGCGCGGCGGCGGTGCCGTAGATGAAGAAGTCGTAGTATTCGACCGCGCTGCCGATCCAGCTCGCGAGCGCGGCCTTGCGCGGCGCGCGGGCGCCCTCGGCGGTAGGGGCGTGCGGCAGCGCGCCCGAGGCGATGGCCTGGGACATGGTCGGGGTTTCCTCTCTCGGGTATCGTCGGGTTCTTTGGGGGGGCGGCCCGTCGACGGGCCGCCCGGGATTCAGGCGGCCGCCGCGGAATCCTTCGGCCGGCCGAGTTCGGCGAAGTGGCGCAGCATCCGCTCCGGGTCGGGGGCGAGGCCGGTGAACAGGCGGAACGCCTCGACGGCCTGGAACACCGCCATGCCGCCGCCGTCGAGGGTGCGGCAACCGATCCGGCGCGCCTCGCGCAGCAGGGCGGTCTCGATCGGGAAATAGACGATCTCCGACACCCACAGCCGCGGGTGCAGCAGCTCGGCCGGCAGCGGCAGGCCCGGATACTTGTCCATGCCGGTCGGGGTGCAGTGGACGAGGCCGTCCGCCGCCGCGACGTCGGCAGCGAGGTCGCGGCTCGCCCGCGCCCGGCCGGCGCCGAAGCGGTCGCACAGCGAGGCCGCCACCGTGTCGGCACGGGCCGGGTCGATGTCCGACAGGATCACCTCGCCGATCCCGAGGGTCAGGAGCGCGTGCGCCACCGCCGCGCCGGCGCCGCCGGCGCCGAGCTGGACCGCGCGCCCGAGCGCCGCGTCGGGCAGACCGCGCCGGAACGCCTCGGCGTAGCCCCACCAGTCGGTGTTGTGGCCGGTGCGCTTGCCGTCGCGCAGCACCACCGTGTTCACCGCGCCGAGGGCACGGGCGTCCGGCGACAGTTCGTGCAGGTGGGCGAGCACCGCCTGCTTGCACGGATGGGTGATGTTGAGGCCCGCAAATCCCATCCGCTCCGCGGCGGTGAGCAGGTCGGGCAGCGCGTCGGCCCCGAGGCCGAGGGGCACGAGATCGATTGTCCGGTAGATCAGCCTGAGGCCCTGCGCCTCGCCCTCGCGCTCGTGCATCGGCGGCGTGCGCGACGCCTGGATGCCCGACCCGATCAGGCCGACGAGGACGGATCGCCTGTCGCGGCTCATGACGCGCTCCCGATCAGGGTGTGGAGGCGCCGCAGCGCCAGGAGGTAGCCCTCGGTGCCGCAGCCGCAGATCACCCCGGCGGCGACGTGCGAGACGTAGGAGTGATGGCGGAAGCTCTCGCGGCGGTGGATGTTCGAGATGTGGACCTCGATGATCGGGCCCGGGAAGGCCGCGAGCGCGTCCATGATCGCCACCGAGGTGTGCGAGTAGCCGGCCGGGTTGATCGCGATCCCGGCCACGGTCTCGCGCGCCTCGTGGATCCAGTCGATGAGCTGATGCTCGGCGTTGCTCTGGCGGAAGGCGAGGTCGAGGCCGAGCTCGCCCGCGAGCGTCCGGCAGGCGGCCTCGACGTCGGCGAGGGTCTCGTGCCCGTAGACCGAGGGCTCGCGCTTGCCGAGCAGGTTGAGGTTGGGTCCGTTGAGGACCAGCACCGACCGGCCGCTCATCGGGCGGCTCCGGCGTGGGAATCGAGTTCGGTCCTGGGCATAACCACCCTCCTGTCGCGTTTCCGATGATGCGGTCTTCGATCCGCTTGAGACCAAATGTACGAACTGGTACGTTCATGTCAAGCGGATCCTGCACGATAGTGCCGGCCGTCGCTTCGGGCGGGGCTCTCCCTCCGAGGAATGCCCCCTCGACGGGGGCGCGGCGCCGGGTGCAAACAGGCCGCGGGACGAGCGGGGAGTGAGCGGATGAGGAAGGCGATTGCCACGGTGTCGCTGAGCGGCACCCTGATCGAGAAGCTGGAGGCGATCTCCGCCGCGCGCTTCGACGGGGTCGAGATCTTCGAGAACGACCTGCTGTTCCACACCGGCGCGGCGCGGGACGTGCGCCGCTACGCCTCCGACCTCGGCCTGACCATCGACCTGTTCCAGCCGTTCCGCGACTTCGAGGGCGTGTCCGACGAGCAGTTGCGGCGCAACTACGACCGGGCCGAGCGCAAGTTCGACCTGATGGAGGAACTCGGCGCGCCGCTGATCCTGGTCTGCTCCAACGTCGGCACCGAGGTCTCGGACGACGACGACCGGATGGCCGAGCAGCTTTACGGCCTCGCCGAGCGGGCGGGCAAGCGCGGGCTCAAGATCGGGTTCGAGGCCCTGTCCTGGGGCACGCGGGTGCGCACCTTCGATCGGGCGTGGCGCATCGTCGAGCGGGCGAACCACCCGCATCTCGGCCTGATCCTCGACAGCTTCCACACGCTCGCCCTGCCCGACGACTGGTCCGGCATCGCGTCCCTGCCCGGGCAGCGGGTGTTCTTCGTCCAGCTCGCCGACGCGCCGCGCCTCGGCATGAACGCGCTGACGCTGAGCCGGCACTTCCGCTGCCTGCCCGGCCAGGGCGACCTCGACGTGCCGGGCTTTCTTCAGGCGGTGCTGGCGAGCGGCTATACCGGCACGATCTCGCTGGAGATCTTCAACGACGACATGCGGGCGGCGCCGACCCGGCAGACCGCGGCCGATTCGTTCCGCTCGCTGCTGTTCCTGGAGGAGCGGGTGCGCCGCACCGCCGAAGCGCCTCCCGCCGACGGGGCGAAGCGGCCCCGGCGGCGGGTCGAGCTGTTCGACCCACCGCTGCCGCCGGCGATCGCCGGGTTGCGGTTCATCGAGATCGCGGTCGACGAGCGCAGCGAGGCCGCCCTGGTGACGCGCCTGACGCAGCTCGGCTTCCGGCTGGTCGGCCGCCACCGCTCGAAGGAGGTGACGCTCTACGGCCAGGGCGACATCCGCATCGTCCTCAACCGCGAGCCGGATTCCTTCGCCGCCTCGTTCTTCCTCGTCCACGGCCCGTCGGTCTGCGCCATCGCCCTCGACACCGACGACGCGCTGGCGGCGCTCGGCCGGGCGGAGGCCTACGGGGCGACCCGGTTCAGCGGCCGGATCGGCCCGGACGAGAACGCGATGCCGGCGGTCCGGGCGCCGGACGGCAGCCTCATCATCCTCACCGATCCGGAGACCGGCCGCGACCTCGACCGCGACTTCGTGCTCACGGGAGACGCGCCGGCCGGCCATCTCAGCCGGATCGACCACATCGCCCAGGCGCTGCCGGACGGGCAGCTCGATTCCTGGGTGCTGTTCTACCGCGCGGTGCTCGGCCTCGAACCGGAGGATTCGGTGGTGCTGCCCGATCCCTACGGCCTCGTGCGCAGCAAGGCGGTGTCGAACGCCGAGCGCACGTTCCGCCTGCCGCTCAACATCTCGGAGAGCCGCAACACCGCCACGGCCCGGCTGGTGACGAGCTTCGCGGGCGCGGGCGTGCATCACATCGCGCTCGAGACCGACGACATCTTCGCCGCCGCCGAGGCCCTGAAGGCGAGCGGCGCGGCGCTGCTGCCGATCCCGGCGAACTACTACGACGACGTCGCCGCCCGCTTCGGCCTCGACGCCGCCCTGGTGGCGCGGATGCAGAGCCTCGGCATCCTCTACGACCGGGTCGGGGAGGGCGAGTTCCTGCACCTCTACACGACGCCGTTCGAGGAGCGGTTCTACTTCGAGCTGGTGCAGCGCCGGAACGGCTACGACCTCTACGGCGCGCCGAACGCTCCGGTCCGGATGGCGGCGCTGGCGGCGTTGCGCGGGCCGAACCTGTCGCAGGTGCTGCGGTAAACGGGCGCTGCCCAAGCCCTCCCCCCTCCGCGGGGGAGGGTGCCCGGCGAAGGCCGGGCGGGAGAGGGGAACCACGTTTCCGGAAGTGGCTCCGCCGTCGTGAGAGCCTGTTTGAGCAATGGTCAATCGTATTGACCGCGCGAAGCTCCCCTTTCCCGGACGACTGAAGCGATAGCGGAAGGAGATCCGGGATCCAGACGTCAGATGTGCCGCGAAGCGGCTCCGTGTGCCGACACTGTCGCTGCATATGGACGCTTCGCGAATTCTTGTGCTGGATCCCGGATCTCCTTCCACTGCGTTCCAGTCGTCCGGGAAAGGGGAGCTTTTTCTTTAGATCGATAGTCAAACAGGCTCTGTGAGGCGCCATCTCCGGCACCGTCGCGGTCCCCTCTCGGCGGGACGGTCCCGCTGCGCTCACTCCGTTCGCCACCCTCCCCCGCAGAGAGGGGAGGGCTTCGATCGCGGGACTCTTCCAAGTCCGGCATTCCGATCGGCAAAAAGGGCGGGCCTCGCGGCCCGCCCTTTTGATGCCTCGGCGCAGGGACGGCGACGCCGTCCCCGCCCGCGCTTACTCGGTGATGGAGGCGACGACGCCGGCGCCGACGGTGCGGCCGCCCTCGCGGATGGCGAAGCGCAGCTTCTCCTCCATCGCGACGGGCACGATCAGCGTCACGTCCATCGTCACGTTGTCGCCCGGCATCACCATCTCGGTGCCTTCCGGCAGCTGGCACACGCCCGTCACGTCCGTCGTGCGGAAGTAGAACTGCGGACGGTAGTTGGTGAAGAACGGCGTGTGGCGCCCGCCTTCCTCCTTCGTCAGGATGTACGCCTCGGCCTTGAACTTCGTGTGCGGCTTCACCGATCCCGGCTTGCACACCACCTGCCCGCGCTCCACGTCCTCGCGCTTGGTGCCGCGCAGCAGCACGCCGACGTTGTCGCCCGCCTGACCCTGGTCCAGCAGCTTGCGGAACATCTCGACGCCGGTCACCGTCGTCGTCTGCGTCGCCCGGATCCCGACGATCTCCACCGTCTCGCCGACCTTGATGATCCCGCGCTCGACCCGGCCCGTCACCACCGTGCCGCGGCCCGAGATCGAGAACACGTCCTCGATCGGCATCAGGAACGGCAGGTCGATCGGACGCTCCGGCTGCGGGATGTAGGCGTCCACGTGGCTCATCAGCTCGAGGATCGCGTCATGCCCGATCTTCGGCTCGCGGTTCTCCAGCGCGCACAGGGCCGAGCCCTTGGTGATCGGGATGTCGTCGCCCGGGAAGTCGTACTTCGAGAGCAGCTCGCGCACCTCGAGCTCGACCAGATCCAGCAGCTCCGGATCGTCGACCATGTCGACCTTGTTCATGAACACGACGAGCGCCGGCACGCCGACCTGACGGGCGAGCAGGATGTGCTCGCGGGTCTGCGGCATCGGGCCGTCGGCGGCCGAGACCACCAGGATCGCGCCGTCCATCTGCGCCGCGCCGGTGATCATGTTCTTGACGTAGTCGGCGTGGCCGGGGCAGTCGACGTGGGCGTAGTGCCGGTTCTGCGTCTCGTACTCGACGTGCGCCGTCGAGATCGTGATGCCGCGCGCCTTCTCCTCCGGTGCCTTGTCGATCTGGTCGTAGGCGGTGAACGTCGCCCCGCCCGTCTCGGCCAGAACCTTCGTGATCGCCGCCGTCAGCGACGTCTTGCCGTGGTCGACGTGTCCGATCGTCCCGATGTTGCAGTGCGGCTTCGTCCGCGAAAACTTTTCCTTGGCCATATCCATCACCTGCGGCAAGCCCGCCCGCGGGTTCTGGCGCAGGGCGGTAAAGGCGCGGCCCGCTTAGAGGGTTAGCGCCGGATGATCAAGGGGACCGGGCGGCCGGCCGCCCCCGGTCGGTGCGGGAGCGGGTGCTCCCGGTCGGTGGAACCGCCGGACCTGCCGGCGCCGCCATAGATAGGACGCGCGGGCGCAGGTCAAAGGGCGGGCCGCCGCCGGCGCGGCCGGGCCGCACGAAAAAGGGCCGCCTCGCGGCGGCCCCCTTCCGGACGTGCTGTCGATGTTACAGGCTCATGACGGCCATGGCGGTGCCGATGGCAGTGCCGGCGGCGCCGGCCACGAAGGCGCCGATCATGCCGTAGGTGACGGCCTTGAGGATCATGGGGGTCTCCGTGAGGTTCGAGATCGGGCGTCGGGTCGCGGGAGGCGTCAGCAGCGGTTGCCGCCGGTGGTCTGGCCGTACTGCTTGACCGGACGGGTCTGCTGATTGGCGTTGCCCTCGGCCGCCGAACTCATCGGACAGACCTCGTAGACGGGACCGTCATGAACTCCCAGGGACCCGGTGGTCTCGACGTCGTAGACCGTACGGGGCTGCCAGAAAGCACGACCATCGAAGGCCATCGCAGTCGAGATCGGGGCGGTACCAAGAACAAGCGCGGCGATGACGGCGGCGAGTTTGACTTTCATGGGGGCTGTCCAGCTCCTTACCTGCGCAGTCCACCGCGGCGGCGGCTGCTCTGTTGCGATGAGAAGACCATAGAGCTTCCGATGCGGTCTCGATGTGCCATCACGCACATGCGAGAGCGGAACAAAATCACACCCGATCCCGTGCTGCGACAGCGTCACCGCATCTGTGCCCCTGCGACGCGGTCGCGGCCGAAGCGGCGGGCATAGGCGGCGGCCGCGTCGCGCTCGTGCCCGGCCAGCACGTCCTCGACGGCGCCGAACAGGTCCGGCGCCTTGCGGAAGCCGGCGGCGACGAGGGTGGCGGCGCGGGCGCGGGCGAGGTCGCGCTTCTGCGGCAGGCACGCCAACTGCGCCCGCAGCACGAACCGCTCCGGCGCCAGCCGCCGCAGGCCCGCCTGCCGGACCTCGCGGGCGAGGCAATGCTTCAGGCGCTCGACCACCGCCTCCTCGGCGGGGGCGGCATCGACCGGCGCGGCGCAGAGGACGGCCAGGACGGGCAGGAGCCGGCGCATCGCGAACCCTCGCAGATTTTGTTCCTGATTTGTTCCATATCACCCCGGCCTCGAACTGCCAAGGTTCAGGCGGGAGGCCCGCGAGCCTCCCGTGTCGGTCGGCCGCTCACGCCGCCTCGGACTTGCCCCGCTCCGCCAGGAAGGCGTCGTGCTCGCGCAGCAGCTCGCCCGCCAGGGCCCGGGCGATCAGCGCCCGCGTCTCGGCGACGCCGTAGAGGGCGACGAAGGAGCCGAAGCGCGGCCCGCGCGCTTCGCCGAGGAGAATCGCGTAGATCGTGGTGAACCACGTCTGCGCCACGCCGGGCCGCCCGTCCGGGCTCTTCGACTTGCCCGAGGTGTCGGGGAAGTGCCGGCGACCGACCTCATAGACGATCGCCTGCAGCGCCTCCGGGTCGGTCGAGCCCTCGTGCGCGGCCAGCGTCTGCGAGAGGTCGGCGAGGGCGGCCGCCTCGGCTTCGCTGGCCGCGCGGTAGGTCTTCGCCGGGCGCACGAAGTCGCGGTAATACGCGACCGCGAGGCGCACCAGCCGGTCGAGGCCGGGATGCGTGTCCGGCGAGGCGCCGGGGGCGTAGCGGTGGATGAAGCCCCACAGCACCGCCGGATCCTCGCTGTTGGCCACCGCCACGAGGTTGAGCAGCATGCCGAACGACACCGAGCCGCCGTCGGGCAGCCGCTCAGGCGCCGGCGGCGCCCCGGCATGGAGGTGCCAGACCGGGTTGCCGAGCTTCAGCTTCGGCTCCTGGGCCTCGAACTTGTCGAGGAACGACAGGTAATCGTCGACGTGGCGCGGGATCACGTCGAAATGCAGCCGCTTGGCCTCCCGCGGCTTGTTGTACATGAACAGCGCGAGGCTCTCGGGGGTGCCGTAGGTCAGCCACTCGTCGATGGTGAGGCCGTTGCCCTTCGATTTCGAGATCTTCTGGCCCTTCTCGTCGAGGAACAGCTCGTAGTTGAAGCCCTCGGGCGGCTCGGCGCCGAGCGCCCGGGCGATCTGGCCCGACAGCTTCACCGAATCGATCAGGTCCTTGCCGGCCATCTCGTAATCGACGCCGAGGGCGACCCACCGCATCGCCCAGTCGGGCTTCCATTGCAGCTTGGCGTGGCCGCCGGTGACCGGGGTCTCGTAGGCCTCGCCGGTGGCGGGATCGCGCCACACGATGGTGCCGGCGGCGACCCGCACCTCGTCGATCGGCACCTGCATGACGTGGCCGGTGACCGGGTGCAGCGGCAGGAACGGCGAGTACGAGGCCGAACGCTCGGCGCGCAGGGACGGCAGCATCACCGCCATCACCGCGTCGTAGCGCTCCAGCACCCGCAGCAGCGTCGCGTCGAAGCGGCCCGAGCGGTAGCACTCGGTCGCCGACAGGAACTCGTAGTCGAAGCCGAACTTGTCGAGGAAGCGGCGCAGCTCGGCGTTGTTGTGGGCGCCGAAGCTGTCGTGGGTGCCGAACGGGTCGGGCACCGCGGTCAGGGGCTTGTTGAGGTTCTCGGCGAGCAGCGCCTTGTTCGGCACGTTGTCGGGCACCTTGCGCAGCCCGTCCATGTCGTCCGAGAACGCCACCAGCCGCGTCGGCACCGCGTCGTTCGTCAGCACCCGGAAGGCGTGCCGCACCATCGAGGTGCGGGCGACCTCGCCGAAGGTGCCGATATGCGGCAGGCCCGACGGCCCGTAGCCGGTCTCGAACAGCACCTCGCCTTTGCCGGTCCGCTCCAGCCGCGCGACGAGCTTGCGCGCCTCCTCGAACGGCCACGAGGCCGCGACGGCGGCGGCCTCGGCGAGGGCGGGATCGGTGCGGAGCGGTGACGGCATGGAGATTCGCTTCGGGGCTCGGATGCTGCGCTGCGGCGTGGACGGTCCGCACCCTAAGCGCCAGGGCGCGGCCTGTCACATCTTTCCACAGGCGACCGCGTCTCAGGCCATCTCGGGCTCGCGGACCGGCGCCGTCATCAGCTCGGCGAGGATCTCGTAGGAGCGCACCCGGGCGCCGTGATCGTGGATCGCGCTGGCGACCATCAGCTCGTCGGCGCCGGTGCGGGCGACGAACGCCTCCAGCCCCTCGCGCACCGTCTCGCGCGAGCCGACGAACGAGCAGGCCAGCATGCCCGACGCCTGCACCCGCTCGGCCGGCGACCAGAAGCTCTCGATGTCGTCGATCGGCGGCGGCAACTGGCCGCGGGTGCCGCGAAACAGCCGGGCAAAGGATTGCTGGGCCGAGGTGAACAGCCGGCGCGCCTCGGCGTCGGTCTCGGCCGCGACCACGTTGACCCCGACCATCGCGTGCGGGCGCTGCGACTGCTCCGAGGGCTCGAAGCGGCGGCGGTAGACGTCGAGGGCCTGCATCAGCGCGTCGGGCGCGAAATGCGACGCGAAGGCGTAGGGCAGGCCGAGCATCGCGGCGAGCTGGGCGCCGAACAGGCTCGAGCCGAGGATCCACAGCGGCACGTTGGTGCCCGCACCCGGCACCGCCTGCACGGTCTGGCCCGGCTGCACCGGCCCGAGCAGGGCCTGCAATTCGATCACGTCCTGCGGGAAGGTGTCGGCGGCGGACGGGTCGCGGCGCAGCGCCCGCAGGGTGCGCTGGTCGGTGCCCGGCGCCCGGCCGAGGCCGAGATCGATGCGGCCGGGATGGAGCGACGCGAGGGTGCCGAACTGCTCGGCGATGACCATCGGGGCGTGGTTGGGCAGCATGATGCCGCCGGCCCCGACCCGGATCGTGCGCGTGCCGGCGGCGACGTGGCCGATGACCACCGCGGTCGCCGCGCTGGCGATGCCGGTCATGTTGTGGTGCTCGGCCAGCCAGTAGCGGTTGTAGCCGAGCCGCTCGGCGTGGCGGGCGAGGTCGAGGCTGTTGCGCAGGGCATCGCCGGGCGTCGCGCCCTCCGGGATCGGCGCGAGGTCGAGGACTGAGAATGGCGGCATGGCCGAGACGATCCCTGGCTGCGGGGTGGCGGCCCCCCTTGAGCCGGAAACATTCGGTCGCGCCGGTCCCGATGCAAGGGCGCCCGGGACGGACGTGCCATGCGCGGCCGGCGGGGTGAGCCGTCGGCCGGCGTCGGACTCAGCCGATCTGCACCTCGCGGGCGGTGATCGCGTAGGCGAAGCGCTTGGGGTCGAGGCAGTCGAGCCGAACCCCCGCCACCTCGGCTTCCGGATACATCAGGAAGCCGACCGGCGCCCCGTCCGAGCCCGGCAGGCGCAGGTCGTGGGCGGTGTTGTAGGCGACCCAGTTGGTCTCCCAGGCGCCGAACAGGGTGTCGCGCGCCGCCGCCACCTTCGGGTCGGAGAGCGGGCGCTCGGCGGGGAATTCCTCTAGCGCGACCTTGCGCACGTCGGCCGGATCGACCGGCACCCAGCCGCGTCCGTCGAGAAACACCTCGGCCCGGCAATGCTGCGCCTTGGTGATCGTCTCCGAATTGGCGCCGAGGCTGCGGTAGCCGAAGCGCGAGGGCGCCACCCGGATGCCGTAGACGTCGCGGGCCGGCAGACCGGAGGCGCGGGCGAGGCCGACATACAGGGCGTTGATGTCGGCGCACTTGCCGCCGAGGTCGCCCATCGCGAGCATCGAGGCCACGTCGCCGAGGCCGCAGCCGCGCACCGACGCCTTGCGAAAGGTGTTCCCGACCACCCAGGCATAGATCGCCCGGGCCTTGTCGCGATCGCTGCGGGCGCCCGCTGTGATGCGCTCGGCGGTGCTGCGCACGAGGCCGTCGGTCGGAATGAGCGCGGTCGAAGCCGTGAAGAGCCGGCGCTCGTCGTCCGACAGCGTCGCGGGGCGGTGGGCGGTGAGGTCGATGGCGCGATCACGGGTTTCGACCCGGCTCGTCACCGTTGCGGTCGGGGCCGCCCCGGCATCCCAGGTCAGGTGCAGCAGCGCCGCGCCGTGGACCGGGTCGCGGTGCACCACCGCGCTGCGGGCGTTGGTAGTCCACTCGTCGCCCAGCGGCCGGGTCCACTCGGCCTCGGCGACCGAGGGCAGTGGAACCCAGGCCTGGGCCGGGCCGCCGGCGGGCAGTGCGAGCCGGGTCGCGACCTCGAACCGGCGCCACGCGCCCGGCCGCGGCGCGAACGTCGTCTCGGCCGCGGCGAGGCGGGGCAGGGCGAGCGCCGCGGCGGCGGCGGCACCGGCTCTCAGGACATCGCGTCGTTGCATGCTTCGGGTCTCCCAAACTGGGGCACTCTCCGGCCTCGGCCGGCGATCTCGTGAGGTCAGTGCAGCAGCAGCGGGTTCAGGCCGACGTTGCGGAACCCCTCTTCGGCGATCTTGAGGTCGAGGCCGTAGGAGGCGACGTCGTCGGCGACCGGGTCGAGAGCCGGGTCGCGGTGCTGGTGCAGGTGCTTGAGGTAGCCGTGGCACTGCGTGCAGGTTTCGACCTGCACGTCCTTCGACACCTCGTCGAGGCCGTAATAGCTGATTCCGCCGCCCTCGCCGCAGGCGGTGCAGCGGATGCGGACGTGGTTCCACAGCGTGCCGCACAGCGAGCACGACAGGTAGCGCGCCTTGTCGGCCGGGGTCCAGCCGACGATCAGGCTCGCGACGGGAGCGCCGCCGCAGCACGGGCAGACGCCGTCGGCGACCGGCTGGAGGCTCCTGGCGTCGAGGGCGGCGGCCTGCCGGGCGAGCCCGACCTGGAGGCCGGCCGCGACGAACAGGCATTCGGCCATCCGGTCGACCGGGAACGCGCCCTCGAACACCTGGAGCGCGAGGTCCTGGCGGTCCTCCGGGGTCGCCTTCCGGAGACTGCTTCGTGCGGCCCGGGCGGCCTCGGGCGCCGCCGACAGGTCGAGGCGCGCGAGCAGGTCGTCGAGGAGCGCGGCAAAGGCCGGGTCGTCGCGCACCAGGGCGCTGGACAGCGGCGGCATGCCGTTGCCGGTCCGCACGTCGAGATCGGCCGGCACCGCGACCGGGATCGCGGCGGCCGCGGCCTGGACGGCGTCCTGCGCCTCCGCGACGGCGGCCAGGAAGCCGAGATAGGCCCCGAGCGCGTGGCCCTGCCGCGCGAGGTCGCGCAGCCGCCTCGCCCGCTCGGCGAACAGCCGGTCGGGCACGGGCAGGCGCACGAACGGCACCGAGCCCGAGATGCCGATCCGGTCCGGGTCGGGCTTCAGCTCCCGCGGCTTGGCGGCCGGGGAGGGCGGGTCGGTCTCAGGAGCCGGATCGGCGCCGCGCCGGAAGAAGCGCGCCATGTCAGGAGCCGCGCTTGTCGGCCGGGCCGCGGGCGGTGCGCTTCTGCGCCATCTGGCGCAGCCACTTGCGGTGGTGGCGATAGGCCCAGCCGCCCGTGACGGTGCCCCGCACCATCGCCCGGCCGGTGCCGCGGATCCAGATGCCGGCATAGATGTGCACGACGATGATCGCGATGGCGATCACGGCGGCGAGCGAATGCGCCAGCAGCGCCCAGCGCTTCGTCTCGATGACCGTGTACTGGTAGAAGTACTGGTCCCAGATCACCAGCCCGCTGAAGAACATGACCAGGATCAGCAGCGTCTGGCCCCAGAACACGCCCTTCTGGCCGGCATTGTACTTGCCGAGTTCAGGCAGTCGCTCCTCGCGGTTGGTGACCACGTCGCGGATCTTCATCGACCATTCGACGTCGTCGCGGTTGGGGATGTTGAGGCGCCAGAAGCGGAAGAACAGGAACGCGAAGCTCACGATCAGCGCGACGCCGAACCACGGATGGATCGCCCGCGTCGCCTGCCCGCCGCCGAACAGGCCGCTGAGGAAGAACAGGAACGGGGTGAACATCGCCAGCCCGCTCAAGGTGAGCAGGGTGAACAGGATCGCGGTGATCCAGTGGCTCACCCGCTGGACCCCGGTGTAGCGCGGGACGTAGATGACCTCGGGCGTCTCCGCCTTGACCTCGCGCAGCGGGCGGGTGTCGCCGTCGCGGATGTCGGTCGGTGTGGTCATCGGTTGCTGTGCCACGAATGCTGCATCCTCGAGGGCGACCCGCCGGATCCGCCCGGGGGAGGGAGGGCCCGCGGGGCGCGGTCGCGCCCCGGGGTCGGAGCGTCAGTGCGGTCTGGCGGCGGCGCCGGTCCCGGTGCCGTTCGTCGGACCGTTCTTGGCCGCCTTCTCGACCTCGATCGCCTCTTCCTCCTCCTCGGCCGCGACCTCGTTGGGGCCGGCGGTGACGTAGTGGAAGAAGCCGGCGAGCGCCGCGAAGCCCATTGTGGCGAGGCCGAACACCTTGGCGCCGCCCTTCCAGAACGCGATCAGCGGGCTGATCCGCGGATCCTTCGGCAGGCCGTTGTAGAGCTGCGGCTGGTCGGCGTGGTGCAGCACGTACATGACGTGGGTGCCGCCGACCCCGGCCGGGTCGTACAGGCCGGCATGGTCGAAGCCGCGGGACTTGAGGTCCTCGACCCGCTCATGGGCCTGCTCGATCATCGCCTCCTTGGTGCCGAACATGATCGCGCCGGTCGGGCAGGTCTTGGCGCAGGCCGGGGCCTGCCCGACCGCGACGCGATCCGAGCACAGGGTGCACTTGTACGCCTTGCGGTCGACCTCGGAGATCCGCGGGATGTTGAACGGGCAGCCCTTGATGCAGTAGCCGCAGCCGATGCAGTTCTCCTCGATGAAATCGACGATGCCGTTGGCGTACTGCACGATCGCGCCGGGCGACGGGCACGCCTTGAGGCAGCCCGGATCGGTGCAGTGCATGCAGCCGTCCTTGCGGATCAGCCATTCGAGGTTCTGGCTCTCGGGGTTCTCGTATTCCGTGAACCGCATCAGGGTCCAGGTCTTCGGCGTCAGGTCGTGCGGGTTGTCGTAGACGCCGGTGTTGACGCCGACGTCGTCGCGCAGGTCGTTCCACTCCTCGCACGCCGCCTGGCAGGCCTTGCAGCCGATGCACTTGGAGACGTCGATGAGCTTGGCGACCTCCTGGTGGGAGCGGATCGTCGGCGGCTGCTCCGTGGAGGCGGAGCGCTGCCGGATGTCGAGGGAGCTGTAATCGGCCATCGTTCGATCCTCCCCCTTACGCGACCGCGTCCGACGGCGGCGTCGTCGGCTCGATGTTGACCAGCCACGCCTTGAACTCGGGCGTCTCGGTGTTGGCGTCGCCGACCACCGGGGTCAGCGAGTTCGGGTGCCAGCCCTTGCGGGTGTGGCCGATGAAGCCCCAGTGCTGCGGGATGCCGACGACGTGGACCGGCTTGCCGTCGCAGATCAGCGGCTTGACCCGCTTGGTCACCACGGCCTTGGCCTTCAGCGACCCGCGCTTCGACCACACCCGCACCCACGACCCCTTGGCGATGCCCTTCTCCCTGGCCAGCTCCTCGGAGATCTCCACGAACGCCTCCGGCTGGAGGATCGCGTTGATCTTCGCGTGCTTGGTCCAGCCGTGGAAATGCTCGGTCAGCCGGTAGCTCGTCGCGACGTGCGGGAACTCCTGCGAGGTGCCGAGGTCGGCCAGATCATCCTTGAAGATGCGGGCGGCGGGCGCCCCCTTCACCTTCGGGAAGGCGAGGTTCGCCATCGGCGACTCGAACGGCTCGTAGTGGGCCGGGAACGGGCCGTCGCGCATCAGGCTGCGGGTCCACAGGCGGGCGACGCCCTCCTGGTTGAGGATGAACGGACCCACCCCCTGCTCGGGCGCCGTCGTCACGCCGTAATCCGGCACGTCGAAGCCGACCCACTGCTTGCCGTTCCACTCGATGAGCTTCTTCTTCTCCGACCACGGCTTTCCTTCGGGATCGCACGAGGCGCGGTTGTAGAGAACCCGCCGGTTGGCCGGCCACGCGAAGGCCCAGTTCGGGGCGATGCCGCGGTCGCCGGGATCGGTGTTGTCCCGGCGCGCCATGGTGTTGCCGCGCTCGGTGTAGCAGCCGGAATAGATCCAGCAGCCGCAGGCGGTCGAGCCGTCGTCCTTGAGCTGGGCGAAGCCGTCGAGCTGCTTGCCCGCCGGGAGCTGGGTCCCGGCGGCCTCGATCGGCGCCAGGGTGTAGCCGTTGAGCTCGCGGGCGAGCTCGTGCGGCGTCGGCGACTCTGCGATGGCGTAGTTCCAGGTCAGGTTGACGATCGGATCCGGGAACGCGCCGCCGTCCTTCCGGTACGCCTCCTTCATGCGCAGGAAGATGCCGGACATGATCTCGATGTCCGACCGGCACTCGCCCGGAGGCTCCTGCGCCTGCCAGTGCCATTGCAGCCAGCGCGAGGAGTTCGACAGCGAGCCCTCCTCCTCGGCGAACAGCGTCGTCGGCAACTCGAACACCTCGGTTTGGATGCTCTTGGTGTCGACGTCGTTGTACTCGCCGTGGTTCTGCCAGAAGCGCGCGGTCTCGGTCTGGAGCGGATCCATGACCACCACGAACTTCATCTTGGAGAAGGCCTCGGTCATCTTGGCCCGGTTGGGGAACGACAGCAGGGGGTTGAAGCCCTGGATGACGTAGCCCGACATCCTGCCCTGCTTGGCGAGTTCGAACCCCCGGATCACGTCGTAGGTCGGCACGTCGAGCTTGGGCAGGTAGTCGTAGGCCCAGTCGTTCTCCCTCGTGGCCTTCGCACCCCACATCGCCTTCTGGAACGAGACGAAGAACTTGCCGTAGTTCTGCCAGTAGCTGACCTGACCGGGACGCAGCGGCTTGAACGTCCGCTTGGCGGCGTAGTCGGCGTAGGTCGGCTCCTTCTCGATCGGTAGGTTGAGGTAGCCCGGGATGAGGTTGCTCATCAGCCCGAGATCGGTCAGCCCCTGGATGTTGGAGTGGCCGCGCAACGCCTGCATGCCGCCGCCGAGCATGCCGATGTTGCCGAGCAACGTCTGCACGATCGTCATCGAGCGGATGTTCTGCGACCCCTTCGAGTGGTGGGTCCAGCCGAGCGCGTAGAGCGACGCCATGGTGCGCTCCGGGCTCGACGTGGTCGCGATGATCTCGCACACCTTCAGGAACTTGTCCCTCGGCGAGCCGCAGATCCGCTCCACCATCTCGGGCGTGTACTGGGCGACGTGCGTCTTCAGGAGCTGCATCACGCAGCGCGGGTGCTGCATCGTCTCGTCGACGACCGCGTACCCGTCGGGCCCGATCTCGTAGTCCCAGGTCGTCTTGTCGTAGTCGCGCTTGTCCGGGTCGTAGCCGGTGAACAGCCCGTCCTGGAAGTCGTAGCCCTCCTTCACGACGTAGCCGGCGTTGGTGTAGGCGGCGACGTAGCGGTGCTGGATCCTGTCGTTGTCGAGCAGGTACTTGGCCACGCCGGACAGGAACGCGATGTCCGTGCCGGGGCGGATCGGGCAGTACAGGTCGGCGACCGACGCGGTCCGGGTGAAGCGCGGATCGACGACGATGAGCTTGGCGTTGTTGTGCGCCTTGGCCTCGACCACCCACTTGAAGCCGCAGGGGTGGGCCTCGGCGGCGTTGCCGCCCATCACGGTGATGACGTCAGCGTGCTTGATGTCCATCCACAGGTTGGTCATCGCACCACGGCCGAAGGAGGGCGCCAAACTGGCGACCGAGGGGCCGTGTCAAACCCTGGCCTGATTGTCGAAGACCAGGGCCCCCATGCTGCGGACCGTCTTGTAGGTCAGCCACGCGGTCTCGTTGGTGGTGGCCGAGGCGCCGAGGAAGCCCGTCGTGGTCCAGCGGTTGACCGTCAGGTCGCCGTTCTTCGCCACGAAGTTGCGGTCGCGGTCCTCCTTGAGGAGTGTCGCGATCCGGTCGAGGGCGAAGTCCCAGGAGACCCGCTTGAACTCGGTCGCGCCGGGCGCCCGGTACTGCGGGTACTTGGTGCGGGTCTCGGAGCGCACGAAGTCGAGCAGGCTCGCGCCCTTCGGGCACAGGGTGCCGCGGTTGATCGGGTGGTCGGGATCGCCCTCGACGTGCATCACCGCCGAGCGGGCGTTCTTCGACTTGTCGCCGAGGCTGTACAGGATGACGCCGCAGGCCACCGAGCAGTACGGGCAGGTGTTCCGCGTCTCGCGCATCTGCGCCAGCTTGAACGGCCGCACCGCGGCGGCCAGCGCGGGTTCGAGCCCGCCGAAGCCGAGGGCGCCCAGCGTCCCCCCGGCGAGGCCGGCGCCCAGCCCCTTGAGGAGACCGCGCCGGGATACCTGAACCGTCATCCCACGTCCCTGATGCGAACCGTTCTAGTCCGAATGAGGTACAGGGTTGTGCGCTGCACGCGCAAGCTGCAGGGGGTGGGTCGATCGGGCGCAACCGATTATCGGGATGATGGGGCCGGCCGCAACGTGTGGTTCACGGTCGGACCACGCGGGCGAGTTGGGCGGGCGTGTCGGGCGCGTTCATCGCCCGCGCGGCCGCCTCGGCGGTGAGGCCGCCGGCGTCGCGGGCCCCGGGGTCGGCGCCGCGGTCGAGCAGCAGCGCCACCATCTCGGTGCGGTTGAACATCGCCGCGGTCATCAGGGCGGTGCGACCGTCCGGGCCGGTGCCGTCGACCGCCGCGCCGCCGTCGAGGAGGGCGAGCACCACCGGCATTGCGCCCTTGAACGCGGCGGCGGCGAGCGGCGTCTGGCCGCGGTCGTTGACGACCTCCGGGTCGGCGCCGTGCTCCAGGAGGGCGCGCACCGCCTCGACATGGCCGTGATAGGCCGCGAGCATCAGCAGCGTGTCGCCCTTGTCGTTGCGCAGGTTCGCCGGCAGCCCCATGCCGAGCAGCTCGGCAAGCTCGTCGGCATGGCCCATGCGGGCGTACTGGAACACCCGGCCCGCGAAGGCGATGGTGTCCTCGTCGAGCGGCGGCCTGTCCGCCTTGGCGTCATCGTCCTGCATCGTCGTCCCTCGTGGCCGGCCCGATATCGGGCGCCGAGCGCCCGCGGCCAACCCTCCGGGGGCCGGAACGAGCGCGCCGCCGCGCTCCGACCGAAGCACATTCCCTAGAGGAAGCGCGTTGCGCCCCACTCTCCGCTGCGGCATGGTGCGGCCCGTTTCGAGGTCGGAGCCCTGCATGACGGTCCGGTCGCCGCGCATCCGGAACCTGAACTGGAACCTGCTGCGGACCTTCCTGGTGATCGTCGAGGAGCGCAGCATCACCCGGGCGGCCGAGCGCCTGCACGTCCGTCAGCCGACCGTCTCGGCCTCGCTGCAGAAGCTCGAGGAGACCCTCGGCGCGCAGCTCGTCCAGCGCAACAGCCGGCGCTTCGTCCTCACCGTCCGGGGCGAGGCCCTGCGGCAGGAATGTATCGAGATCCATCAGCACGTCGAGCGGATTGCCGAGCGTCTCGAGACCGACGAGGACGACCTCGCCGGTCTCGTGCGGATCATGCTCGTCACCGAACTCGTGCTGCCGGCCCTCGACCAGGCCCTCGGCCTGATGCACCGCCGCCATCCCTCCGTGATGCTGTCCCTCGACGTGGCGGGCAGCCAGGAGATCGCCCGGGCCGTGGCGCAGCGCTCGGTGCCGTTCGGGTTCTGCCTGCTGCCCAAGCCGCTGGTCGGCCTCGAATGCCGCCTGCTGATGCGGGAGGCCTTCGGCATCTTCTGCGGCCGGACCCACCCCCTGGCGGGCCGTCAGGACGTGACCCTCGAGGAGCTGCGGGCCGAGCCGTTCGTAGCCTTCCGGTGCGGGCACGACGGCGGCGCCCTCGAGCCGATGGTGGCCCTGCGCGAAGGTGCCGGGCTCGGTGCCCGCACGGCCGGGGTGGCGCCCCACCTGCGCGAGGTCGCCCGCATGATCGCGGCGGGCATCGGGATCGGTCTCCTGCCGGTCGCCGCGGCCGAGAGCGTGATCGAACGGGACCGGCTCTGGCGCCTGCCGGTCCTGCACGATCGGCTCGGTGCCGACCTCTATTTCCTGCGCAGTCCGGACGCTCCGCTCGACCGGGCGGAACGTGCCTTCCTGAGCCTGCTCTCGGACCTCCTGCCGGTCCCGGGCGACGGTCTGCCCGTCTGAGCCGCTCCTGCCGGACCGCCCCGCCGAGGGTCGGTCCGACCTCGTTTGGCGCGGTCCTTTGCAAAACAAGATCAAAATGCAGGCATCTGCAGTCATGAAACGCAAAATCGCCTGTATGACGGCCTGCTATGTCTTGCATCGGAATTTTCTATTTTGATCCGTCCGGGCATCACGCAAGACTGAGCTTCGAGCATCGGTCGGATGCGCCGCCGACCGTTGAGGCAGGGCATCGTCGATGCACGCCGGCGTATCCCGGGGGCTCCGGCCGCCGCGCCCCCGGCCCGACACGAGGACCCGTCCCATGGCCGACACCCTGAGCCCCGCGCTGGCGATCAGCGCCGATCCTCCGCGCAACATGACCCGCATCGCCGTCGCGAGCGTGATTGGCACGACGGTGGAGTGGTACGACCTCTTCCTGTTCGCGACCGCCTCGGCGCTGGTGTTCAACAAGGTGTTCTTCCCGAGCTTCGACCCGCTGGTCGGCACGCTGCTCGCCTTCGGCACCTTCGCGTCGGCCTATCTCGCCCGCATCGTCGGGGCGGCCCTGTTCGGGCATTTCGGCGACCGGCTCGGCCGCAAGTCGATGCTGCTGTTCTCGCTGGTCCTGATGGGCGTCGCGACCTTCGCGATCGGGCTCCTGCCCGACTACCGGGCGATCGGCGTCTGGGCGCCGGTGCTGCTCCTGTCCCTGCGGGTGGTCCAGGGCCTCGCCCTCGGCGGCGAGTGGGGCGGCGCGGTGCTGATGGCGGTCGAGCACGCGCCCGGCCACCAGCGCGGCCTCTACGGCTCCTGGGTGCAGATCGGCGTGCCGGCCGGGACGCTGCTCGCCAACCTCGTCTTCCTCGCCATCAACGCGCTCCTGCCGAGCGAGGACATGCTGGCCTGGGGCTGGCGCATCCCCTTCCTCGCCAGCATCCTGCTCGTCGTCGTCGGCGCCTACATCCGGCTCAACGTCACCGAGACGCCGACCTTCAACAGGATCAAGCGCTCGTCCGAGCAGGCGAAGGTGCCGTTCCTCGATCTCATGCGCCGGTCGTGGAAGACGGTGCTGCTCGGCGGGGTCGCCACGATGTCGACCGGCTCCTCGTTCAACCTGATCGTCGCCTTCGGGCTGAGCTACGGCACGCAGAACCTCGGCTTCACCCGCAACCTGATGCTGACGATCGTGCTGCTGTCCTGCGCGGCCTGCCTCGTGCTGCTGCCGCTCTTCGGCTGGCTGTCGGACCGCGTCGGCCGCCGGCCCGTCATCATCGGCGGTATCGTGGCCGAGGCCGTGGTCGCCTTCCCGCTGTTCTGGCTCATGGACACCAGGACCTTCGCGGGCGCCCTGCTCGGCTACCTCCTGATGATGGCCGCGTTCGCGGCCAATTACGGGCCGATCGCGACCTTCCTGGCCGAGTTGTTCGGCACCCGGGTGCGTTATTCCGGCCTGTCGATCGCCTACATGCTGGCCGGGGTGCTGGGCAGTGCGGCGACGCCCTTCGTCACGACCTGGCTGCTCGCGACCACCGGGCAGGGCTCGTCGGTCGCCTGGTACATGATCGGCACCGCGATCCTGTCGGCAGGCGCGCTTCTGCTCCTCGTCGAGACGGTGCGGCGCGACCTCGCGGAGGCGGCCTGAGCCGCCCCGCTGCCGGCCCGCAGGGGATCCCGTCCATCATGTCCCAGCACGAGACCGCCGAGGCCCTGCGCCTCCTCGCCGGAGTCGAGACCGCGACGATCGGGCATTTCCGCGACGACGGCTTCATGGCCCCTTCGATCCAGGGCCTGGGCGAGGCGACCCGGATCTGCGGCCCGGCCCTGACGGCGGCCCTGCCGGGCGACGACGGTTCCGCCCTGGCGGGAGCCCTGGCGCAGGCGCGGCCGGGCGACGTGCTGGTGGTCGACCGGCAGGGCGACGAGCGCCACGCCTGCTGGGGCGCGGTGCTGACGGCGGCGGCGCTCGCGGTCGGGCTCGCCGGCGTGGTGATCGACGGGCCGGTGACCGACCTGACGGCGATCCGGGCGAGCGGCCTGCCGATCTGGTTCCGGGGCCGCTCGCCGCTCACCACCAAGCGCCGCGGCGGCGGCACCGTCGGCGGCACCGTCCGATGCGGCGGCGTGACCGTCAGGCCCGGCGACCTCGTCCTCGCCGACGAGAACGGCGTGGCGGTGCTCGACCCGGCCGAGGCCCTGGCGGTCGCCCGGTACGCCCTGACGCTTCAGGCCGAGGAGCCCGGGATCATCGCCCGCCTGCGGGCCGGCGAGACCCTGGCCGACATCCAGGCCGCGGCCGCGATGCGGCGGCCCTGAGGGGAAATCGTCGCGGCGAGGGCCTCACACGGCTCCTGGTCGATCGCTCGGCGATCCTTGGCAGGATCGCTTCGCGACGCGGAACCCCACTTCGCTCAAGCGCCGCGCGGACCGAGGAGACGGCTTTTTGGACGATCCGCCCGGAAACCGCCTCAGGTGCGGGCGCCGCGGTGGATGGCGTGCCCGCGCGGCCGGGCGCGGGCGACGGCCGACGGAGCGGGGCAGCGCTCCCAGCCGCCGGCCGCGCGGCACCAGCCCGCCTGGGCGAGGCGATGCTCGTCGTTCTCGCGGTCCTCGCAGGCCTGCGCGGTCATCGGCGAGGGCGGCAGGGCGCAGCGGGCATCCTCGGCCTCGAACCGCGCGATCAGCGCCTCGGACCCGCCGGCGCGCTGGGCGGCGGCGGCCGGCAGCAGAGTCCCGACCAGGAGAGCGGCCGCGAGACCATGACGGACGACCATGACCCTGAACCCCCCTGCTTTCCCTGCGGGCAGACTACGCGCGGCCTCCTTCCCATCTCCGCGGGCCCGCTGCAAGCCGATCTCCGCCGGTTAGGCCTGGAGGCGTAGGCTGTGAAGGGGAGACTTGGCAGGCGGGCGCGCCGGGCGGCATAACCCCCGGCGGGAGCCGGATGCCGGGCTCCTGCCGTCCCCGCCGGTTCCGAGAAAGCGTCCATGACCGTCCGCGTTGTCCCGACCCAGCCGTTCCCCGACCAGAAGCCCGGCACCTCCGGCCTGCGCAAGAAGGTCCCGGTCTTCCGGCAGCCGAACTACGTCGAGAACTTCGTCCAGGCGATCGTCGACAGCGTCGAGGGCCGGGAAGGCGCGACCCTGGTGGTCGGCGGCGACGGCCGCTTCCTCAACCGCGAGGTGGTCCAGACCACGCTGAGGATCGCCGCCGCCAACGGCTTCTCCCGCATCCTCGTCGGGCGCGGCGGCCTGCTCTCGACCCCGGCCGCCTCCTGCGTCATCCGCAAGCACGGCGCGGTCGGAGGGATCGTGCTGTCGGCGAGCCACAATCCCGGCGGCCCGGACGGCGACTTCGGCATCAAGTTCAACACCCGCAACGGTGGTCCCGCCCCCGAGCCGGTGACCGAGGCGATCTACGCCCGCGCCAGGGCGATCACGGAGTACCGCATCCTCGACGCGCCGGACCTCGACCTCGACCGAATCGGCGAGGTGGTGCTCGGCGCCGCCACCGTGTCGGTGATCGACCCGGTCGACGACTACGCCGCCCTGATGGAGAGCCTCATCGACTTCCCGGCGATCCGGGCGCTGTTCGCCGGCGGCTTCCGGATGCGCTTCGACGCGATGAGCGCGGTGACCGGTCCCTACGCGATCGAGATCCTGGAGCGCCGCCTCGGCGCGCCGGCCGGCACCGTGGTCAACGCCGAGCCGCTGCCGGATTTCGGCGGCCACCATCCGGATCCGAACCCGGTCCACGCCCACGACCTGATGGATCTGATGACCGGGCCGGACGCGCCGGATTTCGGCGCCGCCTCGGACGGCGACGGCGACCGCAACATGATCGTGGCGCCGGGGCTGTTCGTGACGCCGGGCGACAGCCTCGCGATCCTCGCCGCCAACGCGCATCGGGCGCCGGGCTACGCCGCGGGGCTGGCCGGCGTCGCCCGGTCGATGCCGACGAGCCGCGCCGTCGACCGGGTCGCCGCGCGGGCCGGCATCCCGGCCTTCGAGACCCCGACCGGCTGGAAGTTCTTCGGCAACCTGCTCGATGCCGGCCGCATCACCCTGTGCGGCGAGGAGAGCGCCGGCACCGGCTCGAACCACGTCCGTGAGAAGGACGGGCTGTGGGCGGTGCTGCTGTGGCTCAACGTGCTCGCCGCCACCCGCGAGCCCGCGGCCGGGATCGTGCGGGCGCACTGGCGCGACTACGGCCGCGACTACTATGCCCGCCACGACTACGAGGAGGTCGACGCCGCCGCCGCCGAGGGGCTGATGCAGGCCCTGCGCGACCGCCTCGACACCCTCCCGGGCCAGTCCTTCGCCGGCCTCACCGTCGAGACCGCCGACGATTTCGCCTACACCGACCCGGTCGACGGCTCGGTGACGAGGCGCCAGGGCATCCGCATCCTGTTCCGCGAGGACGCCCGGGTGGTGCTGCGGCTCTCGGGCACCGGCACGGTCGGGGCGACGCTGCGGGTCTATCTCGAGCGCTACGAGCCCGATCCGGGCAGGCACGACGCCCGGACCGCCGAGATCCTGGCGCCGGTCGTCGCCGCCGCCGAGGCGATCGCCGACATCCGCGCGAGGACCGGGCGGGATGCGCCGTCGGTGGTGACGTAAGGCAGGACGGCTTCCGCAATCCAACCCTCCCCCTTCTGCGGGGGAGGGTGGCGAACGGAGTGAGCGCAGCGGGACGAGGTCCCGCCGAGAGGGGAGCGCGACGCTTCAGAACGTAGCGACTTGCACGGTTGCAGAGCCACTTCCGGAAGCGTGGCTCCCCTCTCCCGCCCCGCATCCGCGGGGCACCCTCCCCCGCAGAGGGGGGAGGGTTCGACCTCGCGGCAACCGCGGCATACCTCAAGAGAATCCCAGGGAGGCCCATCCATGACGACCCCCGTTCCCCCCCGGCGCTGGCTGCGCCGCTCGGTCCTGGCCCTCGGCCTCGCGGCGGCGTTTCCCGCCCTGCCGCCGGCCTTCGCCGCCTCGGTGGCGCCGGTCGCGGCCGAGAACGGCATGGTGGTGACGGCCCAGCGCCTCGCCACCCGGGTAGGGGTCGACGTGCTCAAGCGCGGCGGCAACGCCGTCGATGCGGCGGTCGCGGTCGGCTACGCGCTGGCGGTGGTCTACCCGGCGGCCGGCAATCTCGGCGGCGGCGGGTTCATGACCCTCCAACTCGCCGACGGCCGCAAGACCTTCCTCGACTTCCGCGAGAAGGCGCCGCTCGCCGCCACCCGCGACATGTTCCTCGACAAGGACGGCAACGTCATCAAGGGGGCGAGCACCAAGTCGTGGCTCGCGGTCGGCGTGCCCGGCACCGTCGACGGCCTGGAGCATGCCCGCGAGGCCTGGGGGACGATGCAGCGGGCCGACTTGATCGCGCCGGCGATCGCCCTCGCCGAGTCCGGCTTCCCCCTCGAGCAGGGCGATGCCGACATGCTGGCGAACGGCGCCGACGACTTCCGCCGGGATGCGGCGGCGGGACAGATCTTCCTGACGAACGGCCAGCCCCTCGCGGCGGGCCAGACCCTCGTGCAGGCCGACCTGGGCCGCACCCTGCGGGCGATCAGCGAGCGGGGCCGCGACGGCTTCTACAAGGGCACGGTCGGCACGGCGCTGGTCGAGGCGAGCCGGGCCGGGGGCGGGCTCGTCACCCAGGCCGACCTCGACCGCTACAGGTCGCGCGAGTTGCCGCCGATCGAGTGCGACTATCGCGGCTACCGCGTGGTCTCGGCGCCGCCGCCCAGTTCCGGCGGCGTGGTGGTGTGCGAACTGCTCAACATCCTCGAAGGCTACCCGCTCAAGGAACTCGGCTGGGGCTCGGCCGAGGGGATCCACGTCACGATCGAGGCGATGCGCCACGCCTATCTCGACCGCAACAGCTATCTCGGCGATCCGGACTTCGTGAAGAATCCGGTCGAGCGCCTGATCGACAAGGCCTATGCCGCCAAGGTCCGGGCGGCGATCGACCCGAAGAAGGCCGGCATCTCCGCCGAGCTGAAGCCCGGCACCCCGCCGCACGAGGGCAGCAACACCACGCACTACTCGGTGATCGACGGCGCCGGCAACGCGGTGTCGGTGACCTACACGCTCAACGACTGGTTCGGCACCGGCATCGTGCCGCCCGGCACCGGGGTGCTGCTCAACAACGAGATGGACGACTTCACCGCCAAGGTCGGCGTGCCGAACATCTACGGGCTGGTCCAGGGCGAGGCCAACGCGGTCGCGCCGGGCAAGACCCCGCTCAGCTCGATGAGCCCGACCATCGTCACCAAGGACGGCAAGCCGGTCCTCGTCGTCGGCACCCCGGGCGGCAGCCGGATCATCACCGTGGTGCTCCAGACGATCCTCAACGTGATCGACCACGGCATGACGATCCAGGAGGCGGTCGACGCCCCGCGCATCCACCACCAGTGGCTGCCCGACGTGACCAATGCCGAGCGGTTCGCGGTCTCGCCCGACACCCGCAGGATCCTGGAGGCGATGGGCCACAAGCTCGTCACGCCGCAGCCGGCCAACCACGTCGCGGCGATCCTCGTCGGCGCCCCGAGCCTCGGCGGCAAGCCGGTCGGCCGCAACCGGTTCTACGGCGCCAACGACCCGCGCCGGGGCACCGGCCTCGCGCTGGGCTACTGAGCGACGGCACCGCGACGCCGGCCGGGCACGGCCGGCGTCGCGGACAGGAGCGGCCGATCCGCGTCGCCTACCCGCCGATGTTGAACGCCGCCAGCGCCGCCATGTTGACGAGGTCGGTGTCGGTGGCGCCGAGCGGGACGATCTGGACCGGCTTGTCGAGGCCGACGATCAGCGGCCCGAGCACCTGGGCGCCGCCGAGCTCCTGCAGCATCTTGGTCGAGATCGCGGCCGAGTGGAACGCCGGCATCACCAGCACGTTCGCCGGCTGCTTGAGCCGGCTGAACGGATACTGGGCGAGCAGCTTCGGGTCGAGGGCGACGTCGGCCGCCATCTCGCCGTCGTACTCGAACTCGACCCGCATCCCGTCGAGGATCTTCACCGCCTCCTGCACCCGTTCGGCGCGCTCGGCCTTCGGGTGGCCGAAGGTCGAGAACGACAGGAGCGCCACCCGCGGCTCGTAGCCGAGGCGCCGGGCGACGCCGGCAGCCTCGACCGCGATGCCGGCGAGTTCCTGGGCGCTCGGCATCTCGTGGATCGCCGTGTCGGCGACCAGCACGGTGCGGCCGCGGGCGAGGCAGAGCGAGACGCCGATCACCCGGTGGCCGGGCTTGTGGTCGATGACCCGGCGCACGTCCTCGAGCGCGATCGAGTAGTTGCGGGTGGTGCCCGTCACCATCGCGTCCGCGTCGCCGAGCGCCACCATCGAGGCCGCGAAGTGGTTGCGGTCCTGGTTGATGAGGCGCTGGCAGTCGCGGAACAGGTAGCCCTGGCGCTGCATCCGGGCATAGAGGAACTGCGCGTAGACGCCGTTGCGGTGCGACTTGGCGGCGTTGTGGATCTCGATCGCGTCGCGCCCGCGCAGGTCGATGCCGGCGGCGTCGGCGTTGGCCAGCACCCGGTCCTCGCGCCCGACCAGGATCGCGGTGCCGAGCCCCTGGTTGACGAACGAGACCGCGGCGCGGATCACCAGCTCCTCCTCGCCCTCGGCGAAGACGACCCGCTTGGGGAACTTGCGCACCCGCTCGAACACCCGGTTGAGGGCGCCCGCCACCGGGTCGCGCCGGGCCGAGAGCTGGGCCCGGTATCGGTCCATGTTCTCGATCGGCTTTCGCGCGACGCCGGTGTCCATCGCCGCCTGGGCGACCGCCGGCGGCACGGTGTGGATCAGGCGCGGGTCGAACGGCACCGGGATGATGTACTCGCGCCCGAAGCGCGGCCGCGAGCCCTGGTAGGCCGCCGCGACCTCGTCGGGCACGTCCTCGCGGGCGAGCGCCGCCAGCGCCTTCGCGGCGGCGATCTTCATCTCCATGTTGATCGTGGTCGCGCGCACGTCGAGGGCGCCCCGGAAGATGTAGGGGAAGCCCAGGACGTTGTTGACCTGGTTCGGGTAGTCCGAGCGCCCGGTCGCCACGATGGCGTCGTCGCGGATCCGGCCGACCTCCTCGACGGTGATCTCCGGATCGGGGTTGGCCATCGCGAAGATGATCGGCTGCGGCGCCATCGAGGCGATCATCTCGGGGGTGAAGGCGCCCTTGACCGAGAGGCCGAACACGATGTCGGCGCCGCGCATCGCCTCCTCCAGCGTGCGCTTGTCGGTCCGCACCGCGTGGGCCGACTTCCACTGGTTCATGCCCTCCTGGCGGCCCTCGTGGACGATCCCCTTGGTGTCGCAGAGGATCACGTTCTCGGGTCGGAAGCCCATCGCCTTGACGAGTTCGATGCAGGCGATGCCGGCCGCGCCCGCGCCGTTGACCACGAGCCGCGCCGTCGCGATGTCGCGCCCGGTGATGTGCAGGGCGTTGAGGATGCCCGCCGTCGCGATGATCGCGGTGCCGTGCTGGTCGTCGTGGAAGACCGGGATGTCCATCAGTTCCCGCAGGCGCTCCTCGATGATGAAGCACTCGGGGGCCTTGATGTCCTCCAGGTTGATGCCGCCGAAGGTCGGGCCGAGGTAGCGCACGCTGTTGATGAAGGCGTCCGCGTCCTCGGTGTCGACCTCGATGTCGAAGGAATCGATGTCGGCGAAGCGCTTGAACAGGACCGCCTTGCCCTCCATCACCGGCTTCGAGGCGAGCGCGCCGCGGTTGCCGAGGCCGAGGATCGCGGTGCCGTTGGAGATCACCGCCACGAGGTTGCCCTTGGCGGTGTAGTCGTAGGCGAGGCCCGGATCGTCCGCGATGGCGAGCACCGGCACGGCGACGCCCGGCGAGTAGGCCAGCGACAGGTCGCGCTGGGTCGCCATCGGCTTCGTCGCCACGACCTCCAGCTTGCCCGGCCGGCCCTGGGCGTGGAACTGCAGCGCCTCCTGGTCGGTGAAGGTCGGACGCTTGCGGCGCGGGGGAGTGTCGCTCATGCCGGCACTTTCTGGGGCGAGGAGTTCTTGGGAGAGGGGGGCTTAGACCAAGGTCGAAGGGTCGCGGTCGTGTCCCTTACGGCCCGGACGGGCGCCGCTCAAGCCGGCGGGGCGCAGCAAAACGTGCTGCACTGCCGCAAAGTCGGGCCGTACCCGGCGACGGGGCGCGCGGCCGCGGCCGCCTCCCCATATCCACAGGGATAGGGCCGGCCGTCGTCTTGGAGCCGCCCGCCGACACCCGGTACTGTGCCGCCATGACGATGGACAGCGATCCCGGCCGCCGCCTGCGCGACGACGCCTCCGACTACGAGCCCGCGGAGGCTCCGGCCGCCATGCCCGCCCCGCAAGGCCGTCCCCCGGCCCGTGCCGGCGCGGCCGCGTCCGACGAGACGAAGGTCTCGCCGATGATGGCGCAGTACATCGAGATCAAGGCCGCCAATCCGGGCTCGCTGCTGTTCTACCGGATGGGGGATTTCTACGAGCTGTTCTTCGAGGACGCCGAGGTCGCCTCGCGGGCGCTCGGCATCGTGCTGACCCGCCGCGGCAAGCATGCCGGCGCCGACATCCCGATGTGCGGCGTGCCGGTGGAACGGGCCGACGACTACCTCCAGCGGCTGATCGGGCTCGGCCACCGGGTCGCGGTCTGCGAGCAGACCGAGGACCCGGCGGAGGCCAGGAAGCGCGGCGGCAAGTCGGTGGTGCGCCGCGAGGTGGTGCGCCTCGTGACGCCGGGCACCATCACCGAGGACCGCCTGCTCGATCCGGCCCGGGCCAACATCCTGCTCGGACTGGCGCGCCGCCGCGCCTCCGACACCGGCTGGACCTACGGGCTCGCCGCCGTCGACATCTCGACCGGGGGCTTTTCGCTGAGCGAGGTCGACGGCGACGGCCTGCCCGCCGAGATCGCCCGCCTCGACCCGCGCGAGATCGTGGTGCCGGAGGCGATCCACGACGATCCCGACCTCGCCCGGCTGTGGCGCGAGGGGCGCGCCGCGGTGACGCCGCTCGGCCGCGTCGAGGCCGACCCGGCGGCGGCCGAGCGGGCGTTGAAGGAGCAGTTCGGGGTCGCGACCCTGGAGGGCTTCGGCGCCTTCGGCCGGGCCGAGGTCGCGGCGGCCGGCACGGTCCTGCACTACATCGCCCGCACCCAGCTCGGCGCGAAGGTCTCGCTGACCCCGCCCGCCCGGCAGGCGGCGGGCGCGACGCTGCTCATCGACGCGGCGACGCGGGCCAATCTCGAACTCACCCGCACCCTGTCGGGCGAGCGCGCCGGCAGCCTGCTCGCCGCCATCGACCGCACGGTGGGGGCGGCCGGGGCGCGGCTGCTCGCCGAGCGCCTCGCCGGCCCCTCGACCGACCTCGCGCTGATCCGCCGCCGGCAGGACTCCGTCGCCTTACTGGTCGCGGACGGGGCGCTGCGGGCGGAGTTGCGGGCCGACCTCGCCCGCGCCCCCGACATGGCGCGGGCGCTGTCGCGCGTCGCGGTCGGCCGCGCCGGC
>NZ_SACP01000059.1 GCF_004004555.2 Methylobacterium oryzihabitans | reverse complement strand
CGGCGGCGGCACCGGCGGGCCAAGCCGCCCGCTGCGCCGCCGCGACCGCCTCCTTGAGGCTCGCCGCCTCCCGGCAGGCGGCGGCCTCGGCCGGCAGGCCGGCCTGCTCCAGGGCCGGCGGCAGCAGGCGGCGCACGGTCTCGCGGGCGAGATGGGCGACGCGCGCCGCCTCGACCTCCGGCGCGGCGGCCGAGCCGGCGAGGCGCAGCACGAAGGCCATCAGGCGCGGCCGCTCGGCATCCGGCATCGCGTCGTTGAGCCCGAGGGCGTAGGCGGCGAGCGGGACCGAGAAGCAGGGCGGGCAATCGGCGGCGGAGCGGATCGCCCGGTAGGGCAGCCCGGCCGCGACCACCGCCGCCTCGTTGATGCAGGTGCCGCCGTCCGGTCCCGGAAAGGCGTGCGAGCCCGGCAGCAGCCGCCAGTTCAGGATGTGGTCGAACGCTCCGGTCATCACGCCTCCACTCGCAGGAGCGGAAGCTTACCGGGTTTTGGCGGAAGCGCGAGGCCCTCGGGCTCACGCCCGCCCGGCGACCGTCATGCCGGCGAGGCCGTGGTCGTCCGGCCGGACCTGCATCGCGGCGGCCATCATCGCCTCGAGGCGGATGCCGTCGTCGTCCGGGTCGGGCTGCCAGCCACAGCCGCAGCGCGGCACGTCGCCGTGCAGCGAGGCGACCTGCCGGTAGAGGTCGCCCACCGTGCGGGCCGCCGCCTCCAGGGCGGCCATCGGCGCGAGCGGATGGCGCTCCAGGGCCTGCCAGAACGCCTGCGCCAGCGCCCGCTCCAGGGCGTCCTGGCCGCGGATCTCGGCCTCGGCCCGCAGGCGGGCCAGCGCGGGCTCGCTCAGGACGGGGGCGGTCACCGGCCGTTCCTCCGGGCGGCGCCGGTCTCCACGACCAGCCAGCGCCAGGTCAGGCCAAGGGGCGGCCAGCCCTCGTGCAGCAGGCCGGCACAGCCTTGGATCAGGTTCAACGCGCGCGCCATCGCGGGCCCTCCGCGGCTCGACCGCAATCAGATGAGGATCGCCGCAGCCACCGTTCAAAGCGGTTACGACGGCCGATGAATGCGGCGACGCGCCGGACAAATCAAGCCCTCGACGAAACATTGGAGCGCTTCCATCTTGTGCTTCCGCTCGAAGACTTGATCGAAGCTGGAATAATGCCAAACGGAAGGCGATGTGATGCGGCGGCGATCGGGATGCGGCGTGCCGCAGCGCGCGCCGCCCGCGATTGGCATTCGTCCGCGGAGCGGCTACCTCAGCGGCGATTCCCGACCCGAGGAGACACACGATGAGCGACGCCCCGCCCGACCGCCTCAGCACCGACCCGCGCAGCCCGTTCCACGACGCCGCCCTGCTGGAGCGCGGCGTCGGCGTGCGGTTCAAGGGCGTCGAGAAGACCAACGTGGAGGAATACTGCGTCAGCGAGGGCTGGGTGCGGCTGGCCGCCGGCAACGCCCGCGACCGCTTCGGCAACCCGATGACGGTCAAGCTGAAGGGCGCGGTCGAGCCGTATTTCCGCGTGCCGGCCGACACCGCCGAGTAGATCCGGCAAGGTGGTCCCGGAAGGACTTCCTGCGACCGGGACGCGGCCCCATATTGGCGGGATGGCCGCTCCCAAGAACGTCTCCGACGTGAAGAACGCCCCGGATTCCGCGAAGGCCCCCGGCAGGAAGCCGCGGGCCTCGACCGCCAAGGCGTCGAAGCCCGACCTGAAGCCGCTCGACCCGTTCCTCGCCGAGCTGCTCAACCCGGCGCTCAACCGCGACCGCCTGCCCCAGGCGGCGCCGGCGCCCGAGCCGGCCCCCGCCCCGAGGCGCGGCCGGCCGAAGAAGGCCCCGTCGGGTTTCGGCGAGGCGCCGCAGGCGGCCTTCGCCCACGGGGACGCCGCGGAGGTCGATCCGAAACTCGCCGAGGCCCTCGGCCTGCGCCCGCCCGAGGCCGGGGAGCCGGAGGAGCAGCCCTCGACACTCGCCACGGACGGCGTCTCGGCGACGGTGGACGCGCTGACCAAGCTCCTCACCGAGGGCAACCCGCTGTTCAAGGACGGCGTGGCGTGGCGGCCGCATCGTCCCGAGCGGCCGCAGAAATCCGAGGGCGGCGTCCCGTTCCGGCTGAAGTCCGAGTTCACGCCGGCGGGCGACCAGCCGCGGGCGATCGCCGAACTCGTCGCCGGCGTGAAAGCGAGCGAGCGCGATCAGGTCCTGCTCGGCGTCACCGGCTCGGGCAAGACCTTCACGATGGCCAAGGTGATCGAGGAGACCCAGCGCCCGGCGCTGATCCTCGCCCCCAACAAGACGCTGGCCGCGCAGCTCTACGGCGAATTCAAGTCGTTCTTCCCCGATAACGCCGTTGAATACTTCGTCTCGTACTACGACTACTACCAGCCCGAGGCTTACGTGCCGCGGTCCGACACCTTCATCGAGAAGGAATCGTCGATCAACGAGCAGATCGACCGGATGCGCCACTCGGCGACCCGGGCGCTGCTGGAGCGCGACGACGTCATCATCGTCGCGTCGGTGTCGTGCATCTACGGCATCGGCTCGGTCGAGACCTACACGGCGATGTCGTTCACGGTCAGCCTCGGCGAGAAGATCGAGCAGCGCCAGCTCATCGCCGACCTCGTGGCGCTGCAATACAAGCGCATCCAGGCCGATTTCGCCCGCGGCACCTTCCGGGTGCGCGGCGACGTGATCGAGCTGTGGCCGGCCCACCTGGAGGACCGCGGCTGGCGCATCGGCCTGTTCGGCGACGAGATCGAGGCGATCAGCGAGTTCGATCCCCTCACCGGCAAGACCCTCAACGAGCTCAAGTTCGTCAAGGTCTACGCCAACAGCCACTACGTCACGCCGCGCCCGACCCTCCAGCAGGCGATCAAGGGCATCAAGGACGAGCTGAAGTGGCGGGTCGAGGAGCTGACCCGGATGGGGCGGCTGATCGAGGCGCAGCGCATCGAGCAGCGCTGCACCTTCGACCTCGAGATGATCGAGGCGACGGGTGCCTGCAACGGCATCGAGAACTACTCGCGCTACCTCACCGGCCGCAAGCCCGGCGAGCCGCCCCCGACCCTGTTCGAGTACCTGCCCGACGACGCCCTCGTGTTCACCGACGAGAGCCACGTCACGATCTCGCAGATCGGCGGCATGTACCGGGGCGACTTCCGCCGCAAGGCGACGCTGGCCGAGTACGGTTTCCGCCTGCCCTCCTGCCTCGACAACCGCCCGCTGCGGTTCGAGGAATGGGACGCGATGCGGCCGCAATCGATCCACGTCTCGGCGACCCCGGCGAAGTGGGAGATGGAGCAGACCGGCGGCGTCTTCGCCGAGCAGGTCATCCGCCCGACCGGCCTCGTCGACCCGGTCATCGACGTGCGCCCGGCCCGCTCCCAGGTCGACGACCTTCTGGGCGAGGTGAAGGAGGTCGCGGCGGCCGGCTACCGCACCCTCGTCACTACCCTGACCAAGCGGATGGCCGAGGACCTGACCGAGTACCTGCACGAGAACGGCGTGCGGGTGCGCTACATGCACTCGGACATCGACACGCTGGAGCGGATCGAGATCATCCGCGACCTGCGGCTCGGCGCCTTCGACGTGCTGATCGGCATCAACCTCCTGCGCGAGGGGCTCGACATCCCGGAATGTGCCCTCGTGGCGATCCTGGACGCCGACAAGGAGGGCTTCCTGCGCTCCGAGACCTCGCTGATCCAGACCATCGGCCGCGCCGCCCGCAACGCCGACGCACGCTGCATTCTGTACGCCGATCAGGTGACCGGCTCGATGGAGCGCGCCATGGCGGAGACCGAGCGCCGGCGCACCAAGCAGCTCGCCTACAACGCCGAGCACGGCATCACGCCCCAGAGCGTCAAGCGCAACATCGCCGACATCCTGGAGAGCGTCTACGAGCGCGACCACGTCCAGGTCGATGCCGGGCTGAGCCAGGGCGCGGTGACGGTCGGCCACAACCTCAAGGCGGTGATGGCCGACCTCGAGAAGCGGATGCGGGCGGCCGCCGCCGATCTCGACTTCGAGGAGGCGGCGCGGCTGCGCGACGAGCTCAAGCGGCTCCAGGCGACCGAACTCGCCATCGCCGACGACCCGATGGCCGCGCAGGGGGAGGTCGAGCGCGACGCGGGCAAGTACGGCGCCAAGCGGCGCCGGGGCAAGGCCGGGTCGCCGGCGGAGCCGTTGGCCTTCGGGCCGGGCGGCAAGGGGATGTCCGACGAGGGCACCCGGATCCGCGCGCCCGACCTCGACGAGATGGGGCCGGGCACCGATCGCGAGGTGCCCTTCAGCTATGCCGAGCGCCCGACCGGCCGCTCGACCCAAGGCTTTCCGGGCCAGCGGCCGAAGTACAAGGGACGCAAGGGACGCGGCGGATGAGGCGCGCGGCGCGCGTCATCCTCCTCGCCGCCACGTCCGCCGCCGCGGCGCAGGCCCACGCCAATCCGGCCGCCGGCCCACGGCTGCCGCAGGTGATCGAGGGAGGGCGCGCCGCCTCGCCGGGGCGCGCCGACGGCGCGGTCCCGGAGCCGCCCCCGGTCGAGTCGCTGCGCTCGCGCCTCGACGATCCGCCCTCCCCGGCCGCGACGCCGCCCGCCAACCCCCTCTTCGCCGATCCGCCGGCGGGCCAATCGCGCCGCTGATACGCTGCCCGGAAGGTTCGTTCCTGACAGGGTGCCGCAAGCCCGCGCGGCGTTCGCGCGAAGCCGATCTCCGCCTTGCGGAGCGATCCCGCAGGAATCGCCGAGCGATCAACCGGCAATCCCATGACGGAACCCGGCCTGTGGTCAGGCTTTGCTCCGGGAGAGTGATCCCAGCCCGGAGACGCCTCATGGTCCCGCCCCGTCGTGCCGCCGGTCTCGGCGCCCTCGCCCTGGTTCTCGCCGCCACCGTGCCGGCCCTCGCGATCTCCGATCGGCGCGACCAGCCGACCGCCGCCGACATCCCCGACGGGGCCCGCCGGGGCGACCCGGCCGTGGCGCCGCCGCAGGCGATCAAGCCCTCGACCAAGGTGATGCCCGGCGATACCGGCCTGACCGGCAGCACCGGCGGGCGCACCAACCCCCTCGACCACCTGCCCCCGGCCGACCGCTCCAGCACCGGCGGCGGCGACGGTGCCCGCGACCGGCGCTGACGCGGCGCAACCCGGTTCGATCCCCGCCCGTTGAGGAAGCCGCGGCCGGCATCCCGGTCCGCTCACGGAGGCCCGTCATGGGACTGCTCGATCAGGTCATCGGCTCGGTGCTCGGCAACGTCCTCGGCGGTGGCCGGGCCCAGGGTGGCGGCGCGATGTCGCCGCTGGTGAAGGCGCTGCTGATGCTGCTCGCCGCCAAGGCGGCGCAGGGCGGCTTCGGCGACATCCTCGGCGGCGGCGAGCGGCCGGTGCCGCGGCGCCGGCCGGAGGAGCCGGAACCGGGCTACGCGCCGCAACCCTACGACGAGCCGGCGCCGCGCGGGCGCGCCGGGGATTCCGACAACCCCTATTCCGACCTCTCCGGCATGCTCGACGGCCCCGGCGGGGCGCCGCAGCGGCCGCAGGAGCGTCCGCGGGGCGAGGTCGACAATCCGTTCAATCCCGAGGCCGGGCCCTACGGCCGGCTCGATCGCGAGCCGGCGGACGAAGCCCCGGGCGGACCGCTCGGCGGCGGGCTCGATTCGCTCATCGAGGGCTTCCGGCGCGGCGGCCTCGGCGACGTGATCGAGTCGTGGATCGGCGTAGGCCACAACCGTCCGGTCCAGCCGCAGCAGCTCGCCCAGGCGCTCGGCTCCGACACGGTCGATACCCTCAGCCGCCAGACCGGGCTCGGCCGCGACGACCTGCTGGCGCAACTCGCCCAGGTGCTGCCCGGCGTGGTCGACGGGCTGACGCCGCACGGGCGCCGCCCCAACCGCGACGAGATGGGCTCCTGGTGAGCTACTGGCTGTTCTACTGGCCGGGCCTCCAGGGCCGGGGCGAGTTCGTCCGCCTCGCCCTCGAGGAGGCCGGCGCGCCGTACCGCGACGTCGCGCGCGAGGCCGACGGGGCCGACGCCATGACGGCACTGCTGTCGGGGCCGGGGCCGCATCCGCCCTTCGCGCCGCCCGTCCTGCGCGACGGCGACGTTCTCGTTGCCCAGACCGCCGCGATCCTGCTCTATCTCGGGCCGCGCCACGGCCTCGTCGGCGCGGGCGAGGCCGAGCGGATCTGGACGCACCAGATCCAGCTCACCATCGCCGACGCGGTGACGGAGGTGCACGACACCCACCATCCGGTGGCGACCGGCCTGTACTACGAGGACCAGAAGCCCGAGGCGGCCCGCCGCGCCGAGGATGTCTGCCGCTCGCGGATCCCGAAATTCCTCGGCTGGTTCGAGCGGGTTCTCGCCGCCAACCCGTCCGGTCCAGACTGGCTCGCCGGCGACCGGCTGAGCTACGCCGACCTGTCGCTGTTCCAACTCGTCGCCGGCCTGCGCTACGCCTTCCCGAAGGCGGCCGCTCGCGCTCTCGACGCGACGCCGCATGTCGCGGCGCTGCACGACCGCGTGTCCGAGCGTCCGCGCATCGCGGCCTACCTCGCCAGCGACCGGCGGCAGCCGTTCAACGAGCAGGGCATCTTCCGGCGCTACCCGGAACTGGATTTCGGCTGAAGGGGTGTTCGGAAGTGGCGCGGGCGACGGGGCTCGAACCCGCGACCTCCGGCGTGACAGGCCGGCACTCTAACCAACTGAGCTACGCCCGCGTGGCGTAACCGCACGAAGAAGCACCTGCATCCCGGTGGGATGGCGCGGGCGACGGGGCTCGAACCCGCGACCTCCGGCGTGACAGGCCGGCACTCTAACCAACTGAGCTACGCCCGCTTGGTGTCTCGCTTCGCTGCGATGGCGGCGGTGTATGGGGCGGGCGGGGGTCTGTCAAGCCGGTGCCGGTCCCTTGCGGGGGCTCCCAGCCGAGAGGCTCCCGCGCCGTGCTTCGCGGGCTAAGTCGCCTTGCGTCGGCAGGCCCACGCATCGACCGCTTAGTTTGTTGATCTGTCGCAGATTTCTGCCGCAAAACCGGCTATCGCTTCTGCGAAATCTGCTCAGTCCAGCACCGCCCGCATGGTCAGGGCGGTCGCCCGGGTGCCGTCCGGCTTGGCGTAGTAGCCGGCGCGCCGGCCGGTCTCGGCGAAGCCGAGGCGGCGGTAGAGGGCGAGCGCCGGGGCGTTGCCGTCCTCGACCTCGAGGTGGACGATCCGGGTGCCGAGATCGGCGAGGCCGCGCAGGTGGGCGGCGAGGAGCGGGCGGGCGAGGCCGGCGCCGCGGCGGGCCGGGGCCAGCACCACGGTCAGGATCTCGGCCTCGTCGAGCACCCGGCGCGACAGGACGAAGCCGGCCAGGACCGGCCCGAGGCGCAGGGCGTGGGCGAGATGGCCGCGCTCGCACAGCATGCGCTCGAACTCGTGCGCCTCCCACGGCCGGGCGAAGGCGGTGGCGTGCAGGGCGGCGAGGTCGGCGGCGCGCTCGGGCGAGGTCAGCGGTTCGACATGCGGGGTGGGAGCCGGCCGGAAGGGCATCCACCGCATGGCGGCCTCACTGCCGGGGCAGGCGCAGGTGGTCCTGCGGCTGGGCGTCGGGCCCGCGCAGGTAGAGCGGGCGCGGCAGGGCGTGGGCCGGGTCGGCGACGAGGCCGAGGGAGGCGACCCAGGCGATCTGCGGCGCGATGTGGCCCTCCGGCACGTGCGCCGCGATGCCGGCGGCGCCCGCCGCCGCCGCGAGGGCCGGCGCCGCCGACCCCGCCAGGGCGGCCGGGCCGGGACCGAGCAGGCGCAGGGCCTCGGCGAGGGGCACCTGGACCGGCGCGACCGCGATGCCGCCGTCCGGCCCGAGGGCCTGGAGATAGACGTGGCCGTGGCGGGCGTCGATCGCGGCGGCGAGCACGCAGCCCTGGCCCAGAAAATCGTCCTCGGCGGCGAGCAGCGGCGCGAGCAGGGCCGACAGGGTCGTGACGCCGACGACCGGGATGCCGGTGGCGAGCCCGATCGCCCGCGCCGCCGACAGGCCGACCCGCAAGCCGGTATAGCTGCCGGGCCCCACCGTCACGGCGACCCGGTCGAGGCTGGAGAAGCCGCCCTCGACCCGGGCGATCACCCGCTCGATCAGCGGCAGCAGCGCCTCGGCGTGGCCGCGCTGGAGGTCGAGGCTCTCGGCGGCGAGGGGTTCGGGCGAGTCGTCGGCCATGACGCAGGCCGCGCAGGTCTCCAGCGCCGTGTCGATGGCCAGAATACGCACGTCCCTCGCCTCCCGTACCCGCCGCCCGAACGCGGGCCGCGGTCCCGCTTACAGCACGCGGACCGTCCCGTCAGCGCGGGACGGTCCCGGTTTCCAGCGGTCTTCAGACCGCCTGGACCTCGCGCACGTCCGGCAGGAAGTGGCGGAAGAGGTTCTGCACGCCCTGGCGCAGGGTGGCGGTGGAGGACGGGCAGCCGGAGCAGGCTCCCTTCATCTCGAGATAGACCACGCCCTCGCGGTAGCCCCGGAAGGTGATGTCGCCGCCGTCGCCGGCCACCGCCGGGCGGACGCGTGTCTCGAGCAGGTCCTTGATCGTCTCGACGGTCTCGATGTCGGCCTCGTCGAAGAACTCTTCCGCGGCCTCCTGGGTGGCGCCGGCATCGAGCACCGGCGCGCCCGACATGAAGTGCTCCATGATCGCGCCGAGCACCGCCGGCTTGACCTGGGGCCACTCGGAACCGTCCTCGGCCTTGGTGACCGAGATGAAGTCGTGGCCGAAATACACGCCGGACACGCCCGGAACGTCGAACAGCGCGCGGGCGAGCGGCGAGCCGACGGCGCCGGCGGGGTCGCGGGCCTCGAAGGTGCCGTCCTGCAGCACCACCCGGCCCGGCAGGAACTTCAGGGTGGCGGGGTTCGGCGTGGCTTCGGTCTGGATGAACATGAAAAAATCCTCGGGTTCTCTGCGCCGGTTCAAGGCCGGCCGGGAACGGCGCGCGAGGGCGCGCCACCCGGTGATGTGGACCCTCGCGGGGAATTTCTCAACTCGCGAATCGCCCCTTCGCCTACCCGGCGAGGGCGGTGATCTCGGCCTCGCTGAGCGCGCCGGGCACGATGACGACGGGGACCGGGAAGTGGCCGGCGGCGCGCCCCGCGATGGTCGAGACCAGCGGGCCCGGCCCGTCGGTGCCGGGGGCGGCGGCGAGCACGAGGAAGCCGATGTCCTCGTCCTCGTCGATCAGCCGCAGGATCTCGTCGGCGCGCTCGCCGGTGCGCACCACCCGCTCCGGGTCGACGCCCGCCGCCTGCCGGGCCTCGGCCGCCAGCGCATCGAGGCGCGCGGCGGTCTCGGCCTCGGCCTCGGCCCGCATCGCGTCGCCGACCCCGAGCCAGTCGAGGGTCTCGGGCGGCTCGGCCACCGCGAGCATCACCACCCGGGCGCCGGTGCGGGCGGCGCGCCGGACCGCGAAATGCACCGCGCGGTCGCATTCGGGCGTCTCGTCGACCAGCACCATGAACTTGAGCCGGTGGCCGGGCTCGAAGGACCGCCGCCGCTTGACCTCGACCATGGCCGCCTCCATTGCTGCCGCCGGAATGCTGCACGACGCCGCGCCAGTCGGGCAAGCGCCGGCCTGCACAGTCCCGTCACCCGGCGGCGAGCCTCATCGACCGGACCCATCGGCGCCAGCGACTTAGGCAGAGTGACCAAAATAAAGTCTTTCCCGGGGGCGTTATTGTGGGCACATGCACGTTTCGGACGTTGATGGCCTGTGATGACGGTAAGACTTCCGAGAGATGTGGTGTTCTAGTCATGCGTTCCGCAGGATCGACCGCGAGGCGCCCGGGCTTCGATCGCGCGACGATCCCGGGCCGGGCCGTGGGTCGTTCCGGACCGTTCGCGGTTGATCGGGGGGTCCCGTTGCTCGCTTCAGACCTCAAGACGTTCCAGGACGCGTCGCGGCGGCAGGGGGTCATCCTGTCGTTCGGGGGCGACCTGTCGGAGAACCTGCTCCACGCCCTCGGCGAGGTCCTGAAGCTGCGCATGCGCCAGGGCACCACCGACGCCAACGTCGCCAAGCGGGTGTTCTCGATCTTCGTCGAGCAGGCCCAGAACGTGATCCGCTACTCCGCCGACCGGCTCTCCCCCGCCGATGCCCCCCTCGACGGCCGGGTCAGCGCCGGGATGATCGTCGTCGGCGTCGAGGGCGAGCGCTTCTTCGTCGCCTGCGGCAACGAGGTGCCGCAGGCCGAGGTCGCCGGCCTGCGCAGCCGCCTCGACCACCTCGCCGGCCTGTCGGGCGAGGAATTGCGTCTGTTCTACCGCGAGAAGCTGCGCCAGCCGGCGGAGGAGACCAGCCTCGGCGGCAGCCTCGGCCTGATCGAGATCGCCCGGCGCGCCAGCGAGCCGGTCGCCTACGGGTTCGAGGACGTCGGCGGGGGCAGGAGCTTCTTCTGCCTCAAGGCCTTCATCTGAGGGGCGGCGAAATGGACCGGATCCAGCGCGCCGCGACCGACCGCTCCCCGATGGTCGATTTCGACTTCGCCGGCGGGCGCCTGACGATGCGCGGCGAATCCTATCCCGAGGACGCCGCCGCCTTCTTCGGCCCCCTGCTGCAAGGACTGCGCGCGCATCTCGACGGCGGCGGCGCGGATGCCGTGACCTTCGAGGTCGCGCTGGCCTACTTCAACTCGTCGAGCGCCAAGGCCCTGATGAACCTGTTCATGCCGCTGGAGGACGCCGCCGCGGCCGGGCGGCCGGTGACGATCCGCTGGCTCTTCGCCGCGGGCGACGAGACGATCGAGGAGGCGGGCGAGGACTTCGCCGCCGACTTCTCCCACGCCCGCTTCGAGATGGTGGAGGTCGCCGCGTGACCAAGCCCGGACGCCGCCCGCCGGAGGCCGGACCGGCCGAGGGACCGGCCAACGTCTTCAGCCTGTTCGACCACGAGGAGGCCCTGCTGGCGCGGACCGAGGTGATGCTGGCCAATCTCGGCGAGACCGCCGCGGGGGTGAGGGAACTCGCCGAAGCCTATCGCCGCGGCTACCGCGAGCAGTCCCGGCTGGTGCGCCTGAGCGACCGGATGCAGGCCGACCTCCAGCGCGCCAACCAGCGCCTCTCGGCCCAGCAGCGGACGCTGCAATCCCTCAACGAGGTGCTGTCGAGCGAGATCGAGCACCGGATCCGGCTGGAGAGCGAGCTGCGCCGCCTCGCCGATACCGACCCCCTCACCGGGGCGCTCGCCCGGCGCCGCTTCCTGGAGGTCTGCGAGCACGACTGGGGCCGGCGCGAGAACGGGCCGTGCTGCCTGATGATGCTCGACCTCGACCACTTCAAGCGCGTCAACGACGGCTACGGCCACGCCGCCGGCGATGCGGCGCTGGTGGCCTTCGTGGCCGCCTGCCGGGCGAACCTGCGGCCCGCCGACGCGATCGGCCGCCTCGGCGGCGAGGAATTCGCGATCCTGCTCGCCGAGACCGGGCTGGAGGCCGGCCGGGGCGTGGCCGAACGGGTGCGCGCCGCGACCGCCGCGACCCCGGTGGCGACGCCGCGCGGCCCGCTCGCCGTCTCGGTCAGCGTCGGCCTCGTCGAGGAGCAGCCCGGCGAGCGCTTCGAGGACGCGCTCAAGCGGGCCGACGGGGCGCTCTACGCCGCCAAGCACGACGGCCGCGACCGGGTCCGGATCGGCCCGGCGCCCGACGCGCCGGGGACCGCGTGACGATGGCGGAGCGCCCCGGCGTCGCGGCGAGGCCCGGAGGAGCCGCCCGATGAGCGCCGAGAACGACGCCGAGCGCCTCTCCGGCCCGGGCGGGGCGGTCGGCCCGGACCTGCACGACGCCCTCGCCCGGCTCGGCCTCGCCGACGTGCCCGAGCCGCCGGCCGGGGAAAGGCGGGGCGGGTCCCTGCGCGGCGCCGGCCCGC
>NZ_SACP01000058.1:7500-12719 GCF_004004555.2 Methylobacterium oryzihabitans | reverse complement strand
CCGTACATCAGTTATGACATCCCGTACATCAGTTATGACATCCCGTACATCAGTTATCGGTATCCCGTACATCAGTTATTTTTTTCGGCCTAAGCATCTCAAGATAAAGAGGAAAAATTGTCAAATTGTGCACAATGATTTTCTAAAACTATATAAAACTATAAAAACTTCTTAAAACCTGAAATTGTCGGATTTTGAGAATTGCTGAAGTGTTATGTTGGCGCATTGAAAGGGTGAATTTTTTAATTTTGTACCTGAATAAGTTAGTGCTGTTTGAAAAAAAAGTAAGGAACCCCCAGACAGCAGTGCGATCTCGTCCAGGAAGGCCACAAAGGCCAGGAGGACACCTGCGTCGGTGAGTAACCGCGCATTTGCTCACAGAAGGCCCAGAGGGAGGAATCTGCGGTTGCCAAGCAGGGGACCCCACGCAGATCACTGAAGGCCGCTGGTGGCCATCCTAGAGGGTTTTGAGGGGTGTTCTGGCTTCAGTAGCATCACATGTTCAGATGGAGAATATTGAAATGACAGAGGGAGTAAGCGTTGCAAAAATTGCATTGTCTCTGTGATTTCGAAACACACTAGCTATGCGCAATCTAATTTACTGTCGAGCTTAGTTATGTTATGCAAATTGTAAAAATTAGATGCTAAACGTAATGCGAAATGCTCATATCATATGCGGCTACCGATGAGGATGCCACATCAAATAAGTGAAGGAGGGTCCAATGGCGGAAATTAGATCCGCGAATCACATAAGTAATAATAGCGAGCAAGTAGTACAAAATGCAAGCAATTCAATAATAAAAAACGTAGGGGCGCAAAGCGATTCTGGACTGAGTGCGTTATCAATCGTTGCATCGTTTCACCAGGTTGCGTGTGAGTCTGCACAAATACAGCATGAACTAGGGTTAGGAACCAGAGCCGCCAACGCCAATGAGCTTGTGAGGGGTGCACGAAGGTTAGGGCTGAAGGCCAGATTGCTAAAAGGACAGAAACAAGAGCGTCTTCAGAAAATTCCATTGCCAGCTATCCTCGAAGTTGAAGATAATAAATTTATTGTTTTGGGGCGAAGAGTAGAAGATAACAAATTAAGAATAATAGATGCTGTAAAACGTACAGCAGAACATATATCTATAGATGATTTCTGTCAAACATGGAATGGAAATATTATATTAGTTGCAAAACGGGCAAATCTTCAACAAGTAGTGTCGAGTTTTGGAATTGGGTGGTTTATCCCATCTATATGGAGATACAGAAAATCATTATGGACCGTAATAGTTGCATCGTTTTTCATACAAATATGTGCACTTATAACCCCAATATTTTTCCAAATAACTATTGATAAGGTTTTGGCGCATAAAGGATATTCTACGCTAAACTTAGTTGCATTCGGATTAGTGATATTGGGGTTGTTTCATGTTATACTGCAGTATCTGAGAAACTACATATTAACGCACACTGCGAGCCGTATAGATGTAGAATTAGGAGCTCGCCTATTTGAGCATTTGATGAGGTTACCGCTTGGATATTTTGAAATCAGGCCAGCAGGACAAACAGTAGCTCGAGTTCGCGAGCTTGAGACAGTACGTAATTTCCTAACTGGACAAGCACTAACGTCTGCTATAGACTTGCCTTTTACATTGATATTTATATCGATACTTTATTTTTATTCTCCTGTACTTGCTTTGATTGTAAGTATATCTATGCCTTGCTATGTAATAGTCGCTATACTCATTAGGCCTGTTTTAAGAGAGAAGACATTAGAAAAATTCAATCGGTCGGCAATATCGAGCCAGTTTCTCATTGAGTCTATTGTAGGAGTACATACTATCAAAGCATTGGCTATTGAGCCAGTATTAAGAACACAATGGGAAGAGAGACTCGCAGCTTATGTTAAAACATCTTTTGTATCTGGTATTATAGCCAGTATCGGTCAAAATATAATACAATATATAAATAAAGTAACAACCGCCTTAGTTCTATTTTTTGGCGCATATGCTGTGATGAATGGAGAAATGACAGTTGGTAGCTTAATTGCATTTAATATGATTATGGGACAAGTTACTGGCCCCATTCTAAGACTTTCGCAGTTGTGGCAAGATTTCCAACAAGTAAAAATATCAATCGAGAGACTTGGAGATGTATTAAATCAACAACCTGAAACCAGATCTCTTGCTCAATCGCATCTCCCTCCTGCTAAAGGTAGGGTTACAGTAAAAAACATCATATTTCGTTATCAACCTGGAACTACAGAAGTTTTAAAAGACGTATCGATAGATATACCAACTGGGCAAGTCATTGGTATAGTAGGTCCATCTGGATCTGGAAAGTCAACTTTTACAAAACTATTACAAAGACTTTATGTTCCCGAGAAAGGTCAAATACTAATCGATGGTATCGATATATCTCAAGTAGATCCAGCATGGTTGAGACGCCAAATTGGTGTTGTTTTGCAAGAAAACCTGTTATTTAACAAAACAGTTTTCGAAAATATCTCGCTTGCTAATCCAGGATTGTCAAGATCACAGGTTATACAAGTTGCAAGATTGGCTGGAGCGGATGAATTTATTAATCGACTTCCGCTCGGGTATGATACTCCTATCGAAGAACGTGGTGCTAATTTGTCGGGTGGCCAGAGACAAAGAATTGCCATCGCGAGGGCCCTAGCAACTAATCCTAGAATATTAATATTAGATGAGGCGACTTCTGCGCTAGATTACGAGAGCGAAAAAATAATACAAGAGAATATGAAACACATTGTAAAAGGCAGGACTGTCATAATTATTGCGCACAGACTTGCTGCTGTTCGTATTTGCGACCGCATAATTGCATTGCAGGATGGGCGTATTGTAGAAGATGGGACACATCGCGAACTATTAGATCGGCCTACATCCCTTTATGGACGCTTATGGAAACTCCAGTCAGAGGGTTCAGAAGGAGAGGCTGCATGACCACGCCGTCACAAGATCGTGCAATTGTTTCTACTAGTTCGTCTCGTCCGGCAAATGTTGGCAGTGATTTGGGTTTAAGTCGAAAATTAAATATTCCCCCATCACAATCTATCATAGGAAAAATTCGCCGTATAAGTAGTACGCGCGAAGATCAAGAGTTTTTGCCTGCTCATCTTGAAATACTTGATACTCCCCCATCTCCTTATGTATTGGTTTTTACTTGGTGTATATGTATAATGTTTGCTACGTCCATAATATGGAGCTGCATAGCTAAGATAGATATTCATGCTGTTGCAACTGGGCGTATTCAGCCAAGTGGACGCTCAAAGGTTGTTCAACCTTTTGAAGCGGGAAAAATACAAGCCCTGTATGTTAGTAATGGAAATAAAGTTAATGCAGGAGATACTTTAGCTATAATGGAGACTACGGAAGCAGATGCTGATCTTAAATCTAGAAAGTCGGATCTTGCGACTATGAAGGCACAAGTAGCCAGAAGGCAGGCAACAATTGTTGCTGTACAATCAGATAGTCAAAAAGCAAACGTGAAGTTTGAAAATAATATTCCATCTGAAATTAAATTTAGAGAAGAAAGCGCGATGAATGCTGATATTTATCAATATTTAACAACTAGAGATGCGTTTGTTGCACAGTTAAATGAAAAAATCGCAACTCAAAAAAGATTTATTGCTAGTATAAGTGCTAGAGAAAAGCTTTTTAATATATTGAAAGAAAGGGCTGATATGCGAGAAACCCTTGTTGCAAAAGCCGCAGGAACAAGAGCAGCAGTTATTGATGCATTGCAACAGGTAGAACAAGTGTCGGCAGACCTAGCATATGACCGCGGCCAACTTATGGAAGCGCAGGCGGCCGCCGTTTCTCTTGAAAAAAGAATTGATCAACTCAAAAGCGAGACAGTATCAAAACAATATCAGTCATTAGTCGATGCTCAACAAAAAGTCGATACTCTTACACAGGACGTTGTAAAAGCAGAAAATCGAAAAGATCGAATGTATATTAAGTCTCCTATCGAGGGAACGATACAACAGCTCGCTGTTACAACCATCGGTCAAGTTGTTACTGCTGGACAACCATTGATGATCGTCGTTCCTTCAGATGGAGAAATTGAATTAGAGGCACAAGTAGCCAATAAGGACATAGGTTTTATATTGCAGGGACAAGAAGTTATTATAAAAATAGATGCATTTCCTTTTACCAGATATGGCACTTTAGAAGGACGTGTACTGAGAGTATCACGTGACGCAGTCGATGAAAAAGATCTAGGCGGTTCGACCGATGCAATTTCTCTTGCAAGAGGCCAAGGATTGGCGCCTGTGAATGGAACTCCCAAAACACAGAATCTTGTATTTCCGGTTACAATATCTATATCGCAGCATACTATCTTGGCAGATGGTCAGAAAGTACCTCTTACTCCTGGCATGACAGCTACGGTTGAAATTAGAACAGGTAGCCGTCGGGTAATTGATTATATCTTGTCCCCTCTTAGTGAGACTGTTTCAACAGCTGGTCGTGAGAGATAGACAACTAAGAAAAGCGTATCCAGTGAGATCCCGTTCCATAATGGGTTCCCCAGCTTGACGCATCGGTGAGCGCTGCCCGCGCCGGCTCAAACAGGCTGCCTGTGGTTCTGCTCGCGCAGCACGTTCGGGCAGCGTCGGAGTGGAGGACGTGCGCGGGTACGATCCCGCCTGGCGCATCGGCAGTCGCACTGGACCTATCCTATATGACAGCCATGGGGGCATCGCGCATTTCTGGCCGTCCCTCGCCCACTGGTCGGCTGATGGCGCTAGTCCGAGAGAGTAGGTCGGCACGGCCGCGACCATCACGTTGAGATCGTTGAGCCCGAGGACGTCCAGACAGGTTTTGCGGTGCAACTGAGACGCTGGGCTGGACCGGCCACTGCCGGCACTCGCGCGATCTCCTCGTCGGGCGACGCGTACGGTCCTTATGAAACGGGATCTCAGGCGCGTAGCCTTGATCGCGACCGCGATCTTCGAGGAGGCGATGAACCAGAGGCCTTCCCAGCTTGGAGAGCGTTATCGAACCCGGCACGCGGCCCTCTCTTTATCGCCTTTCGATACCTGATCCTCTCCGCGTCTCAGTGCGGCTTCAGAGCCCACACGCGGGGCTTGCGACGACAAAAACGAGCGATGCCGCATTTTTAGGTTGACGGGCATGAGAGCGATGTTTATACGGCTCTTCATCGGCGCCGGCCGCGAACAGCGGCACGGGCGCTTACGCTTCTTCTAACAA
>NZ_SACP01000057.1 GCF_004004555.2 Methylobacterium oryzihabitans | reverse complement strand
GCACGTCGATCCACTTGGTGTGGTCCTGCTGCGGCGCCTCGCCGGGGCGGTCCGCCGGCGGATGCTCCGCGCCGGCGCCGCCGAACTCGGCTACGGCGACCCGCGCGGCGGCGAGGCCCTGCGCCGGCAGGTCGCCGCCCACCTCGCGGCGAGCCGCGGCCTGCGCTGCGAGCCCGGGCAGGTCGTGATCGTCGGCGGCACCCAGCACGGCCTGCGCCTGTGCGCCGAGGCGCTGCTGGCGCCCGGCGACGCGGTGTGGTTCGAGGATCCCGGCTACCCGACCGCCCGCCGGACGCTGGAGGCCGCGGGCCTGCGCCCGGTCCCGGTGCCGGTCGACGGCGAGGGGCTGGACGTCGCCGCCGGCCGCCGGGGCGCGCCGGCACGGGCGGCCTACGTCACGCCCTCGAACCAGTTCCCGACCGGGGCGACGATGAGCATGGCCCGGCGCCTCGCCCTGCTCGACTGGGCGCGGGCGGCGGGGGCCTGGGTGCTGGAGGACGATTACGACAACGAGTTCCGGTACGACGGCCCGCCGCTGACGGCGCTGGCCGGCCTCGATGGCGGCGACCGGGTGATCTATCTCGGGACGTTCTCGAAGACGCTGTTTCCCGGCCTACGGCTGGCCTACCTCGTCCTGCCGCCGGCGGCGGTCGGGCCGGTGCTGGCGGTGAGGGCGACCCACGACCGCTTCCCGCCGGGCCTGACCGACGCGGCCGTCGCCGACCTGATGGCCGACGGCACCCTAGCGGCCCATACCCGGCGCATGCGCCGCCGCTACCGCGCCGCCCGCGACCGGCTGGCGGCGGCCCTGGACACGGCCGCCGGCGGGCGGCTGCGCCTCGTCGTGCCGCCGCAGGGCCTGCACCTTCTCGCCTACCTGCCGGAGGATGCACAGGCCGGCGCCGCGGCGGCGATCCGCGCCCGCGCCGGCATCGAGGCCCGGCTGGTCAGCGAGATGCGGATCGTTCCGGGCGGGCCGGACGGGTTCGTCCTCGGTTTCGCCGGATACGCCCCGGCGGAGCTCGAAGCGGCGGCGGCGGCTCTGGGGCGCGCCGTGCGGGGCGTCGCCTGAGCGTGGCACCGCCGTCCCGCACCCCGATCAGTGCCGGGTCCCGTCCCGCGCGTCGGGATCCTCCGGCGAGTTCGCGGCGTAGAGATCGAGGTCGAGGTGCAGGCGCCGCTCGCCCAGCATCGCCAGCAGGTCGGGCGCGATCGCCGCGCCCTCGTTGCCGGTGCGCAGGAACAGGCCGCAGACGACCCTGCACTCGAAGCGCCGCGACAGCCCCCGCCAGATCGCGAGGTCGCCGGTCGTCCGGGCAAGGATCTCCCGGATCTGGGCGTCGAGGTTTCCCGGCGACAATTCCCGGACGCGCAAGGCCCAACGCCCGGTCTGGGCGATGTGGATCCGCTTCAGCGACGAGAGGATCTGCTCGCCCCGCCGCGCGGCCCCCGTCGGCGCGGTGCCGAGGAGACGGGTGATCTCGTCCGGGTCGAGGTCGTTGCCAAGCATGCGCAGCGTAGCGGTGGATCGATCGACTGATGCCATTCAGCGGTTCCGGTAGGGCGACCCTGCGTCATAGCATATGTTAAAATCGCCCGCAGCCTCCCGAGATCGTCACAGGCGGGCCTGGATTCTCCGCGCGATCTCGCCGAGGCGCTGTTCGAGGAGCGTCGGAACTTCGCAGACGAAATTCAGCGACTGGCTCCGCTCCTGAAAGATGCGCCGATCCCAGGTGAACCGACCCTCCAGGTCGGCGAGATCCTTGCCGGCCGCGGCGTCGGGCGAGGTCTTGATCTCGCTGATCCGGCCGGCCTCGTCGCGGATGCGCTCGGCCATGACGCGCTGGCCGCGGGCGTAGCGGTCGATGCCGGCCACGACCTTGTCGCGCTCGCCGTTCAGCCCCTCGAACACCCCGGCGAAGACCCGGGTCAGCCGCTCGGCCCGGTCGGGGCCGAGATCCTTGGCGAAGCCGTCGAGGAGGCCGTCGACCGCCTCCAGCGGCGTGCGGCGGGAGGCGAGGGTCTGGGCGAGGCGTGCCGCCACGCGGTCGTCGCCCCACTCCGCCAGCGCCCGGGTCGGGTCCGGCCCGGTCCAGACGGCGCCGGGGCCCAGCGTCGAGACCTTGCGCTGCGGGCACGGCCAGTCGGCCTCCCTCGGCTGGGCCAGCGCCGGAAGGCCGAGGGCCGCCAGAACGGCGGCGGCGGCGAGCACACGGGTCATGCATCCTCCCATCGGGGTCCTCCCGTCTCATACGATTTCCGACTGATCGCTTCGCGATGCGGAAATCGACTTCGCTCAAGCGCCGCGCGGGCTGGTGATACGAAATCCGGAAGCAATCTTCCGGATTTCGTATCAGGCGCCCTCGCCGGGCGGGCCGCCGCGGCGGGCGAGCAGGCCGCGGCCGGGATCGTAGGCGACCACCGCGAGGGCGAAGAACGCGAGGCCGGTGCCGACCACCACCGCGCCGGCGAGCGGGTCGAACGCGCCGTAGAGCGCGAAGCGCACCAACTCGACCGCGTGGGTGAACGGGTTGGCCTGGCAGATCCAGTACAGGGTCGCGCTCGACTCGTTGACCCGCCACAGCGGGTAGAGCGCCGAGGAGGCGAAGAACATCGGGAAGATCACGAAGTTCATCACGCTGGCGAAGTTCTCGAGCTGGCGCACCAGCGAGGACAGAAAGAGCCCGATGGCGCCGAGCATCAGACCCGCGGCGAGGAAGGCCGGCAGCGCCAGAAGGTAGCCGCGCCAGGGGATGTCGGTCTCGAAGAACGACGCGATCGCCAGGAAGACGTAGGCCTGGATCACCGACACCACCACGCCGGCGGCGAGCTTGGCGAAGAGCAGCGACCAGCGCGGATACGGGCTGGTGAGCAGCACCCGCATCGAGCCGACCTCGCGGTCGTAGACCATCGACAGCGACGACTGCATGCCGTTGAACAGCTGGATCATCGTGGCGAGGCCGGGCACGACGTAGACCTCGTAGAGCACGTAGGTCTCGTAGGGCGGCGTGATCGACAGGCCGAGGGTGTTGCGGAAGCCCGCCGCGAAGATGAACAGCCAGACCAGCGGCCGCACCAGCGCCGAGAAGAACCGCTCCTTCTGGTTGACGAAGCGCAGCAACTCGCGGCGCACGATGCCCAGGAAGCAGATGCCGTAGCCGACGGCGTCGAGGCGACCGCGCACGCGGGCGGCGCCGGGTGCGGGTTGGGGAGACGCCTGGGGAGCGGCGGAGGTGCTCATGCGACGCGTCTCGCACCGCCCTCCCCGCCGGCCTCGGCGGTGATGCGGCGGAAGGAGGTTTCGAGGGATCCCGACGGTTCGCTCAGCGCGCCGGCGAGGCCGCGGGCCACGACCTTGCCGCGGTGGAGCACCACGACCCGGTCGGTGGTCTCGACCTCGTCGAAGATGTGGGTCGCCCACAGCACCGACAGCCCCTCCTCGCGCACGAGCGCCCGCACCACCGCGACGATGCCGGCGCGGGCGTCGAGGTCGAGCCCGACGGTGGGCTCGTCGAGGAGCAGCAGGTCGGGCGAATGGATCAGGGCGCGGGCGATCTCGATGCGCCGCGACTGGCCGCCCGACAGGGTGCGGATCCTGTCGTCGCGGCGCTCGGCGAGGCCGACCCGGGCGAGCAGGGCCGCGATGCGCGCCTCGGCCGCCCGCCGGGCGATGCCGTGCAGGGCGGCGTGGTAGAGCAGGTTCTGGCGCACGGTGAGGTCGGTGTCGAGGGTGCGGGCCTGGAACACCACGCCGAGCCGCGCGAGCGCCCGCGACGGCTCCCGGCGCAGGTCGTGGCCGAACAGCGCGACCCGGCCGTGCTGGTTGGCGTAGAGCCGGGTCACCACCGAGAACAGGGTGGTCTTGCCGGCGCCGTTGGGCCCGAGCAGGGCGACGAAGCGGCCCTGCGGCAGGCTGAGCGAGACGTCGTCGAGGGCGGCGCGGGCGCCGAAGCGGTGGCTCACGCCCTCGACCGCGAGGGCCGGAGGAGGCTCGGCCGCGCTCATCGGGCCAGCGCCCTGCGGGCGTCCTTCACCGCGTCGAGGCACTCGTCGTATTCGCGCTCGTCCAGTTCGCGCTCGGCGACGCGCAGGTGGCGGCGAAGGGCCGCCCGGACCGCCTCGGCGGGGTTCTTCTGCAGCTCGGCCCGGATCGTCGCGATGCCGTCCCGGCACGCGCCGGCCTCGTCGGCCCGGGCGGCGCCCGCCGCCGTGACGGCGAGGAGCGGCAGCAGGAGGATGCGCATCGGGGTTTCCTCATAGGGTTTTCTTGGCGGCGTCTTCTTGTGTTCGGGGGCGATCTAGCGCCCGCCGGCGGCGGAATCCAAGCGTCGCAGGGGCGATCACTTCACCACGAACGTCCCGCTCATCCCCCGGCTCTCCAGGCCCTGGATCGTCCACGGGAACGTGCCGGCGCGCACGGTCACGAACTCGACCGCGATCGTGCCCTGGTCGTCGAACTCGAGGTGGTGCGGCGGCCCGGCCATGTGGACCTCGAGGTGGTTGATGACGATCTGGTTCATCCACACCCCGCGGAAGAACTCGGGAGCGAAGAACTTGTACTCCTTCTGGCCCTTGGCGGTGATCCTGAGCCGGTAGGACTTGCCCGCCTCCATCTCGATGTCGCGGACCGGGACGGCGTAGTCGTTGTCCTCGGCCCCGAGCACGAGGTCGGGCAGGTCGGTGCGGCCCCGGGTGAGGTCGCCGGCCGCGGCGGGCGCGGCGAGCAGCAGGGCGAGGGCGCAGGCGGAGAGGCGCATCGGGTCTCCTGACACGGTCATGGGAGTCCGGAGGACGCCACGTCCTCCGGCGGGGTGCGGGGCGGCGCCCCGCTCACGGCGAGACGGCGACGCCCCAGGGCAGCAGCCCGACCGGGATGCTCTTGACCACCCTCAGGGCCTCGACGTCGATGACCGAGACGTCGTTGGAGGTGCCGTTGGTGGTGAACAGCCGCTTCTGGTCCGGGGTGAAGGCGAGCTGCCACACCCGCTGCCCGACCGGCAGGTATTTTTCCACCTCGTAGGTCTTCGCGTCGACCACCGCGACGCGGTTGGCGGGCCCCAGCGCCACGAAGGCGCGGGCGCCGTCGCGGGTCAGGCGCACGCCGACCGGCTGGATCTGCTCGTCGGTGACGCCCGGGATCTTGAACGTGATCTTCTTCACCACCCGCCGGCTCGCCACGTCGATGACCGAGACGGTGCCGCCGACCTCGGCCGAGACCCACAGCCATTTGCCGTCGGCGCTGAACTCGGCGAAGCGCGGGCGGGCGTCGACCAGCACGTTGTCGATGACCTGATGGGTCCTGGTGTCGATGAAATGGGCCATGTTGGTGGTCTCGGAGGTGTTGACCAGCACGGACCCGTCCGGGCTGAGGCCCATGCCCTCCGGCTCGACCCCGACCGGCACCTCGGCGACGACGCGGTTCTTCTCGATGTCGAGGACGGTGACCTGGCTGTCGTCCTCGTTGGCGATGTAGAGCGGGTTGCCGCCGGGCGCGGCGATGAACTGCTCGGGATCGGGCCCGGAGCGCAGGGAGCGCACGATCCTGCCGGTGGCGGTATCGAGCACGTCGATGCGGTCGTCGTCGCTGGCGCAGACGTAGAGCAGCTTGCCGTCCTGGCCGACGAGCACGCCGCGGGGCCGGCGCCCGACCGGCCAGGTCGCGGTGACCGCGAGGGTGTCGGCGTCGATGACGCTGACCGAGTTGCCCTTCTCGTTGGTGACGTAGACCGAGGCGGCCCCGGCCGGGGCGGCGAGCGCCGCGAGGAGGCCGGCGGCGCACAGGACGCGGCGGCGGGGCGGTCGGGCGCGGCACGGCGCATGGCTCGTCCCGTGGCGTCGCATGCGGATCTCCCTCGCGGTTTCTTGCGGGGGGTTATAGCGCCCGGCCGGGACCGCGGCGAGGCGGACCAAAGGCATGCGGCGGGGGCGGGTCAGACGATGTGCAGCGGCCCGTCGTTCTTGACCTCCTCCATCACCGCGTAGGTCCGGGTCTCGCGCACCCCCGGCAGGGCGAGGAGGATGCCGCCGAGGAAGTCGCGGTAGGCCGCCATGTCCCGCACGCGGCTCTTGACGAGGTAGTCGAACCCGCCCGCCACCATGTGGCATTCGAGGATCTCCGGCACCCGGCTCACCGCGGCGGAGAAGCGGTCGAAGACGTCCGGCGTGGTCTTGTCGAGGAGGATCTCGACGAAGACCAGCAGCCCGAGGCCGAGCTTGTCGGGGGCGAGCCTCGCGCCGAAGCCGGTCACGTAGCCGTCGCGCTGGAGGCGTCGGAAGCGCTCGCTCGTTGCGGTCGGCGACAGGCCGACCTGCTCGGCCAGATCGAGGTTGGTGATGCGGCCGTCGCGCTGGAGGATGTCGAGGATCCTGCGGTCGATCCGGTCGAGGTCCTGCATGAATCGCTCCCGGAGGCCCCGATCGATGCCGTTCGTGCGGGGGAGCGGGGGTTATCACGACCCGGGGCGGCAGTGCCAGCCGGCCGGGAGCGTACTCTCCCGCATCGACCGATGGCCCGGATCGTGCGACATGCCCGGCATGACGACTCGCCTGATCCCGCCCGCGCTCGGCCTCGCCTCGGTGGCGGCGGTCGTCCTGATCTGCGTGCTGTCCCTGGTTCCGGGGAACGAGCGCCCGCACACCGGCGCGCCGGGCCAGGTCGAGCATTTCATCGCCTACGCCCTCACCGGCGCCGTCCTGACGGTGCGCCTGCGCTCGCGCCGGACCGCGATCATGCTCGGCCTCGTCGTCCTCGCGGCCGTCTGCGAGACCGGCCAGATCTGGGTTCCGGGCCGGACGGCCCAGGTCGTCGATTTCCTGGCGAGTTCCGCCGGGGCGGTGACCGGAACCCTGCTGGCCGGCGCCGCCCTGGTGCGCTGGCCGACCCTCGGCCGGCCGGCCTGACACCGGACCCTCACGGCCGTTGACGCCGCGCGCCGCGCCGCCCTAGAGAGAGTCGCCCCTGCTAACCGCTCGCGCCGGGGGACGCCCGCGAGCGCGTTCGGCGATGCCGTACCGGGGCGATGGAAGGGTGGCCGAGTGGTTTAAGGCAGCGGTCTTGAAAACCGCCGTGGGGGCAACTCCACCGTGGGTTCGAATCCCACCCCTTCCGCCAGATATCCAGCTTAAGCTGTCGAAATAAAAACCGCGCCGCCCACGCGGAGAGCGCTGTCCGCGGCATGCCAGCTTTTGGTAAATCCCCACTTTGGGGATCGGCAACCGCGCCGGCGCGGGTAGGGACGGCAGTCGTGGCATTCCGGCCGTGGCACGCGTGTGACTGTTACGACTCGCCGCCTCCAAAAAGTCGGCACTCCGATCCAAGTGTCTGATTCACAGAGCGAATGCGCGAAATGGCTGGGGCGCCAGGACACTAAGCCCGGCGCCGGCCGCCAGGAAAACCTAACCGGTTCAAGCACTTGTTTCGGCAGTTGCCTGGGGATGTGTAGCAGGATGGTGGTGCGGGCGGCAAGTGCGGACTTGGCGAATTGAAGGCGCGTCAGCGGTCGAGGCGTCATAGAATTTGCGTTCCTCTGACTGCCGAGCCCTGCCTCGCTCGACCGTGTCTCGCCGGGCGCCAAACGCTCCGTCCATCTCGCAAAGTGTGCGAGGACGTTATGGCCCGACATAGTCAGGAGACCCGCGAAGGAAGGGCCTCCGACTGGAGGCCGACGTGACGCAAAGCAGTCAGACCAACGAACCGGGCAGCGTGGATCCCGTGCAGCTAGTCAGATCGTACATGGAGCGGATGGGCGTTAGCATCCTCTTCGACGGCTCGGTCCAGACTGGCGGCCGACTGCCCCAGATTTTAGGCCCGGACGATGCCGAGGCCTGGACCGCCCGCCCGTTCGAGTGGAGCGTTGCGAGCATCGTCGACCATGTGATGCTGGAGATTAGACGCGAGGGTATTAAGCTCGGCACCACCGACGTTGCCCGCGCTGCCCGGCAGATCGTTCGCGAGGATCAGCGAGGACGGCTCGATTGTATCATGCGGCCGCTGCTGTTTGTGAAGCTCGACCCCGCCGAGCAGGTGAAAGCGCGGGATGCGTGGGTGCGTCTCGCAGAAGCTGTCTTCGACCTCGACGCTGCGCTCGTGGTCGCCGTGCTCCAGCATTTCGTCTGGCAGGTGAAGCGCAAGCAGCTCGGGCATACCATACGTCATCATCTGATGCCGGTGATCGTCGATCCCGAGCAGGGCAGCGGGAAAACGACGTTTGTGCGCCAGTTTCTCAGCCCGTTGGAGGAACTAGCCAGCGATCCCGTGTTGCTATCCGATCTCGCGGACCCGCGCAGCGGCGACGTGCTTCGGTTTCCAGTCGTGGTCATCGATGACGTCGAGCGTCTCGACCCACGACTGAACGCGGTGTTGAAAAGCTTGATCACTGCCGCTGCCGTAAGCCGGCGCCTTCTCAGGACGTCGGCGGCCGAAAAGCGGCGCCAGTGCGCCACCCTGATCGGCACTGCCAACGAAGCGGTCCGCGTGCTGATCGCCGACCCGACCGGCCACCGCCGCTTCATGGAACTGCGGTTTCGTAACGGCGCTGTCGAAAAGGGAGGAGACCCTGCGGTGTGGCGCGCGGTCAACGAGACCGACTTTACGCTGCTATGGCGCTCGGTGGACGGCTTCGGGCCGTCGCCGATCCTGCCCCATCTTTCTGCGCTGGCGGCGGTGCAGGCCGCGGCCGCGCCCGTGGACCGGCTCCGAGAGTGCCTCGTGGGGCTCGATTTGCGGTCAGAGGACGTCCAGAACATCAGTGAGCGGGGCGGCGTGGGCGCCAAGGGCTTGCAACTGCTGGTCAGCGCCTTGCTGCGTGAGGAGATCAAGCCCAACGCGTTCAGTGCCCGCATGGCGGTTCTCGTGCATGACCCGGCCGTGCCGTTCCGGCCCAAGGTCCGGACTGCGAAGGGTATCGTCTATCCCTTCAAGCACCTCCATTGAGGGGGCCCACCATCCTCGCCGCCCGCACGGCGCGGGTGGTGGGGGCCACGCAGTGGTCCACCCTGCACGATGACCACCGTCTACATGGTGGTCATCGTCTACACGGTCTGCATCGTCTACACGGTCTGCATGACCGACAGCACCACCGAACGGTTGAGCCGCATGCCTGCGGAAGATGAGGACAGGGCGAACTTCGCCGACGCGTATCGCCCACACACGTTCGAGGAGGTGTTTGGGCAGGACAGCGCTGTCGCCTGCCTGTCCGGGCTGATCGCGCGCGGCCGCGTCGGCCGCAGCATCCTGCTGCATGGCGCGGTGGGCTCGGGCAAGACCACTCTCGCGCGCATCTACGCCCGCGCCCTTAACTGCGAGGCGGCCGACCCTCGGGCTTCGCCCTGCTACGCGTGCGAGGCTTGCGGACGCTTGGGCGAGCAGCCGATCAAGGAGTTCGAGGAGTACAACGTCAGCCGGCGCGGCGGAGGGAGGGAGGACATCGAACGCTTCCTGAACATCCACGACCGGCCCGTGCACGGGGCGAAGTACCGGATCCTGTTCTTCGACGAGGCGCACGCCCTGACCCGGGAGGCATGTGACCTGCTGTTGCATCCTGTGGAGAGCCCGCAGCACCCGATCCGGTTTATCTTTGCCACGACGGAGGCCGAGCGGCTCCGCCGGGCGCTGCGCTCCCGCCTGCTCGATCTGCTGATCCGCCCGCTTCCCATCGACAGGGCCATCGAGTTTTTGTGCCTAGCCGCCGAGAAGATCGGCATTGCGCACGAGCCCGGCGCGCTGGCGCTGCTCGCTGGCCTGCGCGAGGGCTACCCACGCGACCTGCTGCTCGGGCTCGAGCGCGTCTGGGAGCGCAACAACCCTCTGCTCATGGTCGAACAAGTGCGCGCCGCCTTCGACGTGGACCAGACCAAGGTGCTCGTCGCGTACTTTTCCGCGCTCGCCGACGGCGACTCCGACCGGCAGACCGAGATCGTGTTCGGCTGGCAGGAGCAGGCCACCGACAAGATCCGCTGGATTCAGGCGTTTCTCATGCACGTCTACTACAACGAGATCCTGGCCCGGCGTCTTGTCGTCGACGGCGTGATCGAGGCGATCCCGGAGGACCTGCGCGTGGGTATTGTGCGCGGGTTCTGCGCGCGTCTCGGCCTCGCGGACGCACGCGACCTCGCGCCGTTCTGGCGGCAGATGATGGCGTTCTGGCCGGTACCCGAGACCGCGACGGACGAGACCGCTCTGCGCCTGCGCCTGACGCTGTTCCACCGGGAGGTTAACGCCGCCGCAGATGGAGGGAGCATCGCGGGCGTGCGCGCGCGATCCTCCGATGCGGCAGCGGCGATCACGCCGACGGCGACGGTCGTTGAGGCGTCGCGGGGTTTTGGACCGCCGCGCTTGCGCCCGGGCGCCCGCGTCGTGGCGGACGAGGCCGGCTTCCTCACCCCGGCGGACGTGCGGCGCATCGTCAACAGCGCCTCGTTCCTGGTGCAGGAGCATGGCCTGCTGTTCAACACCGCGTTCGCGATCACGCCGGCGGCACTCGGCGTGTCGCGGTCGGCCCCGGCCGTGGCGGTGATCACCGCGTTCCACGACGAGCTCGCCGCGCAGGCACAAGCCTGGGGAGGCGGGCTGCGCGCCAGCATCACCGTCCTGGAGCGCGACCATCGCGGCGTGATCGGCCGTATCGTCGCGCATCTACACGCGCCGAACCCGCTCGACCCGGCGGACGCCGACGGCACGCGCCGGGTCGAGGCCTGGGTGCGGGCCTGGCGCGAAGGGGCGGGGCGCCTGGGCGGCGATGCGGTCGAGTTCGCGCCGGCGCCCGTGGGGGAACGGGCCGCGCTCCGGTTTCACTGGAGACGGACACTCGATCTGTGCGCCGGGCTGGACGAACGGGTCGAGGCGTTCGATCCGAGAGTCGCGGAGCACCGATCCCTCCTCGAGCTGCTGCGCGTCAGGGCACGGAGGGCAAGGCCGGTCCTCGACCACGCGCTGGTCGCGACCTCCGCATCCTTGTCGGACGAGCGGGTCGCTCAGGCCTGCCGCAACCGCCTCGAACCCCTCTCCGCCTACGACGATGAGGCCTGGGAGGAGCTCACCACCGGCTGGGAGCTGGAGGAGTTCCAGGTTCGACGCGACACCCGCGCAAAGCGCGAGTGTAGGCTCGCCGAGATCCACCAGCAATTCGGGGAGGCAACCCCCGAGGCCCGCGCGGAGATCACGCAGACCGTGGGCGGCTGGCCGAGCGACCCACGACGGCGGCCGCGGCGGTGGCGCGGTGAGCGGGCGGGAGAGCCGTGGCCGTAATGCGCGACGTCGATTTCCTACTCGCAGCGCGCACGGGGAATCCGCTGCCCCTGGATCGTCCGCTCGTCTATCGATACCGCTCGGGGGCGCTGCGCCCGCGGATGATCGCCACCCTGCGTCGGCTTGCTGCCGGGCACGGTCTCACCCTCTGGCTCGGGGCGCCGCCCCTGCGCCCAGGCTTCGACCGCTCACTTCTCTTACCGAGCCAGTTGCTGCTGTTCGATTGGCCGGCGCGGACAACGCGCCCCACGGGTCTCGACGACCCAAGGAGGCCGCTGAGCGCCGATGCGCTCCAGAGATCGCTGAAGCTTCTCGCCGGGAGCCTCGACGGGCCGGGCGTCCACTTCCTGGAGCACGCCAGCCCGGTCGCCCGGCATCCCGGCTGGGCAGAGGTGGAGCGGGGGGTGTTGGTCCTCGAGGAGCCCGATATCACGCACGGGAGCCTTCCCTCAGTGCTGCGCGGCCTCGCCGCAACCACCGATCTCACGCCCGACGCCGACCTCCTCGGGCAGCGCGGGTTCTTCGCGAGCTTTGCGGGCTTAGTCGAGGAGCGCGCCGACCTGCCCGCCGTCATCCAGGCCTTCGATGAGCGCGTGCTGCTGTGCACCGATCCCGCGACGCATCGCTACGACGCCGCGCGCGACCGACGCGACGCGGTCGGGCGGTGGGGACGACGGGCGCTGCTATCCCACCTGCGCGATCTCACCGCGCTGCGCCGGGAGTGCGACCTCGACGACCTGCTCTGCGGGCTCGATGAACGCCGGGCGGAGTGCGGCTGGTCAACCCATCACCTCGTGGCGGACCTCTACCGGCTGACGAGCCGGTTGCTCGAGCCGGCGAGCCACCCGCGCCGTGCGCGCCTCAAAGCCCGTTCGCAGGTGGCAGCGCCCAGGCTCGCGGAGGGTGCAGCGCTCTGGGTGGCGCTGCTGCTCGCCTGGGAGGACGCCTTGATCCGCAGCGTGGAGGAGGATCGGCACGGCTATCGGCGCGCTCCGGACCTGATCGTGCCGGCGTTGGCGGGCCTCGGGCGGGACTTCCTGGCGCGCGAGGGGCGAGCGGAGGCCGGTGATCCTTTGAACGGGCGGTGGGCCGGTCTCGCCCGCGCCTTGAGCCGCTGTGGGATGGACGTCCGCGACGGTCCCGGTGACCCGTTGGCGAGCATCCGCAACAACCTCGTGCGCGCGCTCGCCGCGATGCTTGCTCGGTTCGGCAAGGGGCCGGTCTGGTTCGGGCACCTGCACGAAGGCGCGGCGGCGGCGTGTAGTCGGCTCGACGAGAAGGCGCGGCGGGACGCGCAGCGCGAGGAGGCCGAGGACGAGGAGAAAGGGCAAGGCACGCCCCGATGCCTCGTCCTGGCGCCACCGCCATCCCCGCTGCACCAGTCGTTCGCGACCGTGATCGGCCGGAAACACGCGGTCGCCGAACTGCGCCGGCACGCGCGCGCGCGTACAGACGGCGTCGACCTATTGCTGCATGGTCCCGACGGGGTTGGCAAGCGGACCCTGGCGTGGAGCTACGCGCGAATGGTGCTGTGCACGCAGCCGTCGCCCGACGGCGGGGCGTGCGGGGCGTGTCGATCTTGCCGTGCGTTCGAGACCGGGCAGTCCGGCTGCATCGAGATCGATGGCGCGCATCCCGACATCGACAAGATCACCCAACACCTCGTCAAGCGCGTACAGACGGCGGAACTGGTCGTCTCGGAAGTCGTGCTGCCCATCAAGCAGGTCTTCGTGATTCACAACGCGGATCGCTACCCGCCGGCGATGTTCGACAGGCTGCTCAAGCCGATGGAGGACAGTGGGCGGGCGCGCTTCGTGCTCCTGGCGCGGGATCGACGTGCCGTGCGGCTGGCTGGGCAGTCGCGCTGCTTCGACTACCGCGTTCGTCCGCTCCGGCGATCGGAGGCCAAGGAATTTTTGGAAAAACACTTCGATATGGGCGGGCGAGCCTACAGTGCGGCCATGCTCGAGCTGGTCATCGACGCCTCCGAGGGCCGGCCGGACCGTCTGCGCCGGTCGGGCCAGATCCTGGCCGGTCCGGGGCCGTTGGGCTTGGCGGACATGTGTGCCCGACTTGGCCTGGACTGGGCGGAGAGCTTCCTTCGACACTGGCCCGCGATCGTCGCGGCCGCGCCCTGGGCATCGGAAGGCGTGGTGGACGCGTCCGGAGTCGATCGCAGCGGACTCGAGCGCGCCGAACGCGTCCGTCGGGTTCGAGCCGTGCTGCAGCTAGCAGCCTGTCGGGTTGGGGCTTGATTTCACGGCTGGCGCAGGAGCGCGCGTGTCGAGGTGTGGCGGCGGGTCAGCCTGGTCCGAGTTCCGGTTGATGAGCAGCCAGGCTGGACATCAAGAGG
>NZ_SACP01000056.1 GCF_004004555.2 Methylobacterium oryzihabitans | reverse complement strand
CGTTGAGCATGTGGGGCAGATCGGAACCGGCGCACTGATCCTCGACACGGCGCCACACGCAGAGAGTACTGCCCTTGAGGCGGCCCGGCTGGCCGACCTTGTCCTCGTGCCGTGTCAGCCGTCGATTATGGACCTCCGCGCGATGCGCAAGACCGCGGACCTTTTGAAGTTGGTCAAGGTGCCGGCATTCGCGGTCCTGAATAACGTCCCTTCCTACGGCACCGTCGCCGATGAGGCGGCCGAGATGATCGCCGAGAGCCTGGGTTTGCCGGTGTGCCCGATCCGGCTCGGCGATCGGGTCGCCTATAGCCGCTGCCTCATCACGGGGCAGGTCGCCCAGGAGATCGAGCCCGGCGGCAAAGCTGCGTCCGAGGTGTTGAAGCTTTACATGTGGACGTGTGAACGCCTTGGGTTCTATGCAAGTGGTCATGGTACCTCCGCCACAGGTGGGACGGTGGGGTAGCGGTAATGACCGCATGCGCACACAAAGGACCCGTCACATGACCAACAGCAATCGTTTCACCGCTGCCCTACCGAAGCTCAAGGGGGTTGGTGGCAAGGCGCCGGCGGCACCGGAACCCATTGCTCCCCCGGCGACCGAAATCAGTCCACCGATGAGCAGCGTGGCACCGAGCCGGAAGGGCAAGGTGGTCATCTCCGCCTACTTCGACCCCGTCGTGAGGCAGCAGCTGGCCATCATGGCGATCCGGCAGGAGAAGTCGCAGGCCGCCCTGATGGCCGAGGCGCTCAATCTGCTCTTCGAGCGCCACGGGGAACCTCCGATCGCCAAGGCTTGATCCCTGAACGACCGGTGATGTGCGAGCGCCCTAGCAGCCAATACTGAAAAACCACAAGAAATTCGCCAGTGCGTTTGCAGTACCGTGTGAAATTCTGCAAACGCTGCAAACGCTATTACTTGTCGGTGCAGTGATTTCCGAGGTCACACAACCAGGATTCGGAGCGCCAGGGCTGGACGCAGCGCCGTTTTCGCACCATCGTGCCCGACACCCGGGCGAGTCGCGCGCGGGGAAGGAGAACACCGCCGCCGCAGTGAGACCCTGAAAAGCCAACGGCCCCACCCTTGCCGGGGTGAGGCCGTGGAAGACCGAACAGGTGATGTCCGGGCCCTGAAATCCCCCTGACATCACCACGACTCCGCTCCGGGGTCAACCAGGAAGGCGACTTCCTGGATCGGTGAGGCTTTGCCTGTGGACCGGCGCGCCTCACGGTGCGGCCGGATGATCTGCCGCGGCCCGAGAGGGCCGACAATGACGCACGTCCAGATTGCGGGGATGATGCCCGCCGCCATCCGCTCGACGACAACGACGAGGACAAGGCGGCCGCTGGAGCCCTGGTGCCCCGAGGCTGCCGGCCCCTACCGGCTGCCGCGTGAGCTACACGACCGCCTCGCCGCGGCGCTCGCGGGCCTGCGCAACCGTGAGGCGGCCTACGCCCTCGCCGTCTTCGTAGCTCGGTTCTGGAGCACGCCCGGGCGGTTGCTCGTTGCGTTCCCGATCGACCGGCGGGCGCTCGCCGAGCATCCGGCGCTCGGCCTCACGGAAGCCCGGGTGCGCGGGGCGCTCGCAAGCCTTGAGGCTGTAGGGTTTATCGAGCGCATCGAGCCCGAGCCGGGCCGGCGCTACCAGCGCACAACGGAAGGGCTGCACCGTCGGCCGGTCTTGTTCAAGTTCGGGGCAGAGTTCGGGGAGGTGTTCAGCAGGGCAAATGCGCGGGCCAGGAAGGTCCAGGAAGGCCGCGAGCGTCGGCGGGCGCCTGAGGTAGCCACTAGGCGCGTTCGGCCGCCGGTGAAGCTCCCTGAGCATCCACGAACCGTTCTCGCCCATAATCAAAGATCAGGCGAAGCCGTACTGCTTATGGGTGAGCAACCTACAGAGAGACCAGGGACGGAGTCGCGCCTCGAAGCGGCTCTAGCTCTCTGGCACGAGGCACTTACAGAGAAAGGTGCTCTACCGCTCTAAGAGCACCGAGTGAGCCAAGAGGGAATCACCTGGACGCGTTTCGGCAGGAGGCAGCCGGCTGCGACCACCCCAAGCTCGATCGAACAAAGATAGAACATCATCGTGACCGAGATGTTGTGCATAGCGGGCACAGCCCTGGGACTGGCCTTGCCAGCACCCGCTTCCACCATGCATCGTCCAAGTGCCAAAATGGCACGGAAGGACGATTCCATGTTCGGCGTACCGCTGTTGAAGATCAAGGTGACCAAGAACCCGAGAGCGTGGTCAGTGACCATCACCCTCGGGCTGATCTGAGCAGATCATCAGAGGGCTCGCAGGTGGCACCCTGCGGGTCCTCACGTCGTGGACGTTAGCGTCCATTGGCGCGCGTTTCCACGCCCAAAGGTGGATGGCAACGGAATCCCCGCAATCCACTGCTACAGAATGCCGGCGTCCAGCTCGGCCTGCCGACGCGCAACAGACGGAACCGGGACCGGGAATCCGTGGCGCCGCAGGATGTCCCGTTCCTCGGTGTCCTCGGGCTCCGGCAGCTCCAGGGCCGCGGCCTCGATCTCGGCGGCACGCGCCTGCCGCTCGAGATACAGAGCTTCTGCCCGCTCGTCTTGGGGGATCCGCGCGACCTCGAGCCGGAACAACTTGAAATTGACGGACATGATCTCGGCGGCGACCGCGTTGAAGTCGTCGCCCAGCCGCTGCCGGAGGCGCTTCGCCAGCCGACGCGCGGGCGTCTCGACGAGGACGGTCGTGTTGCCTCCGGCCGCGGCCTGCTGCTTCTCGATGCGGCGCTGCTCTGCGATCCGCTCTTCTCTTTCGGCCCACATCCGGGCGCGATCTGCGGCGATGCCGGCGCGCTTCGCTTCGTCGGCCCGGCGGGCCTGGATCTCGCGGGCGATCTCCGTTTCGGCCGACTCGGACGCGCGCTGGCGCGCCTCCCGCTCCTTCCGCTGGCGCTCGCGGTACGCCTCGACCTCCGCGCGAGCCTTGCGCTTCGCCTCGTCCACGTCGATTAGTGGTTCGTTGCTCAAAGTCCTGCGTCCTTCTTGAATCGGTCAGCGCGCGCCGGATCAAATTTCTGGATCATGACCTGCCGGGTTCGGTTCTCACTCCCCTTGCGCCAGGGGTTCGGCCAAGTCTTTACCTCGGCGGCGGTCCTTGCGGCCTCGGCGGCTTGGAACCCGGTGATGATCTTTATCATCGGATCGCTGGCCTTTCGGAGACCAACACTGTTACTTAGCTTCAGCGTGACGTACTCGGGCTCGGCCGCTAGCGGCTCGGCGGCCGGCGCTTCGGCGAGCGGCCACCCGGCGACCGCGGCGCGGATCGCGGCCTGCGCGTCGAGGACCGGGCCGGCGGCGGTGGCGACGCTCACGGCGCCCGTCTCGGGATCGAGGAAGAATCGGCCGTTCAAGTCCTCGTCCAGGGCGATGACCTGTTCTTCGGACAAGGCTCGGCCTGCCGCGGCGGCGACCTGCCGGATCGCCGGCTTGAACTCGACGCGGGCCGGCGCCGGGGGCGTCGAGGTGGTGGGGGTGGTCATCGTGCTGCCTGCTGCCGGCGGCTCGGCCGGGTAGCGTTCGGGTCCGGCAGCAGGTTCTCCCTGCGCAGAGCCTCGACAGTGAACCGTCGCATTGCTCCTGCGCGGGTCGAGAGGGTGGCGCCGCAGAATCGGTCCAACGCCTCGGCGTAGGCCGGCTCCATGATGATCGACACGACGACAGCATCGGTACTGCCGGAGGGGCAGCTTGGTGTAGTCACTTCAGTTTCCCTTGAAAGAACGGCACCTCGATCGGTTCGCCGAGGGCGTTGCGTCGATCCAGCCGGTAAGATGTCCGATGATGTGTCCGGACACGAAAAAGCCCGCTCGGGGCGGGCTCGTGATGCAGGTTGAGGTTCTGCATTTTGACGAGAAATTAGCACGGCGGGGTCTATTTGTCAATTGTGGCGGAAAAGTTTCTCTAAGAGACCCTAGTGGAAGAACTCCTAGAACATCGGTACATCGGGATGATGACCTTGCCGGTGCTGCCCGCGGGCCGCGAGCACAGCCGCAGCGCTAGGTCGGACCGTCGCGCCACCTCCGCGGCCTGCGGCCGCTACCTACGCCCACCACCCGAGTTAATCCGGGTTTTCGTTCCTCATTTACCGCAGGTCGTGGAGCTGATCCCAAAGGCAATTCCGGCCCTCAGAGGGGATTTTCTGATTTTCCGGACAAGCCTTTTTGATGGGTGCTGCGGTATCCACGGCAAGCTCTACCATTCACGTCTAGCTGATAGTCGTTGTTAGGCGGCTCGACGGTGCCCCCGGCCTCGACGTTCGACTCGTGATCCAAGCGAACCTCGACCTCACGCCGCCTCGCGTCCGTCAACCCGCCTGCCGGATCTTGCCGCCCGACGGTTCCGGTCCGTCAGGTTGTTCTTCAGCACCGCGAGCTGGTTCCGCTCTGGCGTCTTGTGCTTCACCATCAGGGCGTCGATCTCGGCGAGATGCCGGCCGAAATCCCGCGCGAGGTGCGGGTACTGCTCCGCTCTCCATCGCACGTCCTTGGCGTCGAGGCGCAAGACCTTCCCGACGAAGCCGGCCTCGATCGCGGGGGCGACGACTTCTCCGGGTGCTGGCGGTGCGGTGTCGTCGTTTGCCGCCTGCGGCGGGACAGCAGCAACGGCGTCCTCGGGGCTGCACAAATTCGTCGGTGACAAGGAATCTAATTCATTTGTGCCCGACGGATTTGTGCAAGCCAACGCGGCGGCCTCGGCGTCGAAGTCCACCAGCCCGGCGGCGATCCGCGCTTGCATGGTGCGAAGCGAGACACCGTGGGCGGTGGCGATCGTGCGGATCGTTGCGGTCCTGGTGCGGCTCGACATGGGCTTCGCACCTCCGGCCCGGCGCCTGCGCTCCGAGTATTGCCGGTCGTACGTCTTGGCGTCGGCAGCGCGGACCTCCGGGGGGCGGTCGATGCTCACGAGGGCGTGGAGCAGGTTCGCGTCCACCTCATCCTGCCGGATCACGAGCGCGGCGGCGATGGCGTCCACTGACATCGCCGGGGCCGCAAGGTCGGGGCTGCCGTTGAACTCGGGCAAGTTCTTTCCGAGCCACTGCCGGACCTCGGCATCCGCCGGTCGCCCATGGTGGAGTGCGCGGGCCGCCAGGGGGGCGACGGTCGCGGCGACGTACTCGCCGAACTCGACCTGGGCGAGGTTACCGGTCGCACGGCGGTAGGCCAGCAGCCGCCGCAGGTCGTCGAGGATGAGACCGACCCGCGCCGGGAGCCGGCGGCCCACCTTGCGCCCGATGCCGTCGTTGGCGTCCATCGCGGCCGTGACGGCTTCCGCCCGCCGCCGGGCGCCATGGGTCCGGCCCGCGTCGAGGTGCCGGAAGACCCCGAAACCGTCGTGGTCGGCGCCCTCATACGCGAGGATCTCGGCGGAGTTGATCGGGGCTTGCGATAGGTGCTGTCTATCGAGAGGTTGCGCGCGATAGGCGGTTGTGGTAGAGGTGTTGTCAATCATCCCTTTGCGTCCCCCGTCGCGCGGCCCTGGCAGGAGAGCGGCGGGGGATGCCCCTGGTTGCCGGCGCGTGTGCGCCCTGTCGTAAAACCAACCCTAGAACATAACGTGAACGAACGCCGGACGCAAGGCCGGGGGGCGGTGAAGGGCGCCCCCCGATCGAGACCTCAGGTGAGTTCGGGCTCCATATCGTGCGCCCGATAGGTCCGCGCCTCGCTGATGTGGCGTTGGATGTGGCCACCCATTTCCGCAGGCGGCATGTGGCTGGCGTTGATGACGATGTTCGTCTGTGCCGGCAACTGGTTCTCCCTCGGGCGGAACCCGCTCCCGCCCTGGTCGAGACCCGGGGGCCGGTTCGGCATCGTCCTGGCGAGGTCGTCGGCGGTCGGGGTCTGCGCCTTGCCGGCGAGCGCCGCGGCCGAGGGGATCCCGAGCTTGCCAGCGGCCGGCGGCGGGGTCGGTCGCCATCCTGTCGAAGAGAATCCCTTGACGGCCTCCTGAGACCTCGCAGTCACCTCGGCGATCGTGGCCTGAGCCTTGTTCATCGCCTCGATGTACCCGTGGTACTTCTCCGCGGCCTCCTTCGAGTTGAACTGGGTGTGGATGTGACCGCCCGTCGATCGAGCGGAGGGGTTCTTGTACTCGTCGATGACCTTGAACGACTTGTCGTCGAGCCCGGCCGCCCGCAGCTTCGCCCGCATCGCCTCGGCGGCCGCCGCGCTCTGCGACGGATCGATGAGCGACGTGTCGAAGGCCAGCCCAAGGGCGTGCTTCGACCGGGTGCCGGCATGATACCGGTCGTTGAAGGCCGCGAAGTGCTTCACGCCCCCGGGAAGGTTGGCCTGCGCCTGCCGGGCGAGGTCGGTGACGCCGAGATGCGCGCCGCCGGCCGCGGTCGCCTGCGTGCCCTTGACCTTGAGGCCGTCGTACTGACCCTTCCCGCCGAGACCCGGGATCCCCGTGGCCGCACCCGAGGGTGTAGCCGGCGAGATGTCCTGGGCGCCACCAGCCGCGAGGGCCGCCCGAGCCCGAGCCATTGCAGCCGGGTTGTGTTTCAGTCCCTCCCACGCGCCGAGGCCCTGGTTGCGGGCGATCCACCGCGCCATGCGGTCCTGCATCGGGCCGTCGAAGATCGCATCACCGGGGATGCCAAGTGCCCGCTGTGCGGCCCGCATGGTGGTGCCAACGATCTGGTAGCGGCCCAGAGCCGACGATGAGCCGTGACGGGCCCGGATCTGGCGCCCGAACGCGAACGCCTCGTCGAGGCTCATCGTCGAGACCGGCTTCGCGGGCGTGCCGTACTTGCCGTTTCCAAGCACCGCATCGTAGCCGGCTTTGCCCGACTCGGTGCCGGCGATGGCATCCAGCATCGCGGCCGAGGCCGTCGAGTTCGCCGGGTTCGAGCTGGCGGATCCACCACCACCGCTGCCCTTCCCGAACCAGCCGGGGACGCTCATCCCTCCCGGGGTCGAGAAGTTGCGGCCGAAGGACCGGGCCGGGTCGCTGCCGGCACCCGGCGAGCCGCTGTTGCTGGCGCCCCCGGTGAAGCCCGCGAGGACGTCCCGGGCGGGCGCGCCGATCGCCGCGAGATGCACCCTGGCGCCCATCGACTCGAACGCTCGCACCAGCCGTCCGGTGTTGAGCGCGATGTCGTCGGCCGGACTGAAGGCAGGCTGAAGCCGCGCGCCGAGCCGGTCGCGGCCGGCATCACCATGCAGACCACGGTCGCCGGACCCGCCGCCGATCTCGCCCGTGTCCAAGTTGACCTTGGACCCCCGACCCAAGAGCCAGTTCCAGGACTTGCCCATCCAGCCCTGGCCCTGCTGCTCCCGGATGCCGTCCTTCGTCGGCTTGGAGAAGTCCGGCAGGTAGCTAGTGAAGTAGCGCTTGATACCCTCGACGATGGCGGCTCCGATCGCGATGCCGACAACGGTGAGAGCACCGCCGGCCGCAGCTGCGCCTGCTCCTGCGCCAGCCGCGGCGGTGCCGCCGGCTGCTCCGGCTCCGACGAGTCCGGCAAGCTTCAGGGCACTCCACGTCGAGATGGCTGCCGTTCCAAGGGCAAGGATGGCCGAGGTAAGACCGCCGATCGCCGCGATGGCCGGGCCTGCGATCACCATGGCGGCGGAAAACGTCAAGATCCTCGCCGTCCACCGGGCCAACGTCTCGGGGTCGCCCGAGCCGCCGGACAAGGATTTGATTGCGCCGACGATGCCGCTGACGACATCGTGGATGCCGGCGCCGAACCCGCGGGCCGCCGCGCGCCACGTGTCGACGCTCCCGGCCGCGCCCTCCCCGGGCTTGCCGAACACGCCCGTCAGCAAGTCGGGCAAGTTGGTGAAGCCGAACCCGCTCAACAGCCCTTCGAGCCCGGCCCGGAACCGCGCGGAAAGGCCGCCGTCGCGGAGCTTTGCGGACCACGACAGGAAGTAGTCGCCGACCTTCCGCGCCATCGGCGACAAGATCTTCCCGAACTCCCCGAGGATGTTGAGCCAGCCAGCCTTGAACTGCTTGAAGACGAACGAGAGTTTAAGACGGTGAAGGTCCCAGACGGCACCGATCGCATCGAGTCCTTTGGCCTCTTTCGCGAGCTTTGCGGCCTCGCGGTAGGTGTCGGGACCGGTCACAAGGCGGCCCATCTCGCCGAGCCATTCGCGCCCTGCCAGGAAGCGGATCGCTTCTTCGCGCTTCCTCGCGCTCTTGATCTTGGCGAAACGCTCGAAGAGGTCGGGCAGGAAGGCGTCGGGGTCGTCGCGACGCTTGCGGTTCATCGCCTCGCCGGAGCCGTAGCCGAGTAAGCGCATAAGGTCGCGAGCCTGATCGCCCTCGTCACCGCGCTTGCGGGTCAAGCGCGGCATCTCGACGATCCGGCCGGCGAGGAAGTCGAGCAATCGACCCGACTCGGCGGCCTGGTTCCCCAAGCTGGTTGACGCCGATCCGAAGGCCAGCCCGGCTTCCATGGACATGCCGAGAAGATCGGCGCCGCCGGCTCCGCGCTGCATGAAAGACAGGAGCTTTTCAGGCGTGGTTGACTGCTTTGCCGCGAGGTGTTGGACGGTGTTGGCGACGGATTTGAGTCTATCGACGTCGAAGGTCGCGCCCTTCGCCGTCAGGATCGTGTTCACGGTCCCTAAGATTTCCACGACACCTTCGAAGAGAACGGACCATGCTTCGGAGGTCTTGGTCGCGAGTTCGGAGAATGCTTGGGCGCCCGTGGTCGGGATCCCCAACTTCACCGCGTCAACGTAGCTGTTGAGCAGCTTGTCGGTGCCGGTCCCGAGGGCCTCCGCAAGGGGGGCGGCCCAACGATCCCGAAGAGACCGGGCTGCCTCGGCTGAGAGCCCGCCGTAGATCCTGGCGCTCATCTCAGCCGAGTCGATGGCGGACTCTGAGCCAAGGATGCGCCGGGCGGCGGCGCCGGCAGCGGCGGTGCCGACGAGGGCGGCCACGCCTACCGGCCGGGTCGTGTTGCGGAGGGCGTCGCGCCCGTGGTCAACCGCATCGCCGGCCCGACCGAAGACCTGATTGCGAAGTCGGTTGTGTTCGACTCGCTCCTGGCGCTCCATGCGGTCGCGGAGGGCGAAGCGCCACCGGTCGCCCGCGATGCGACGGCGGAGGGTCTGTGCGGCATCCCGATCTGCGGTGGCCTCGGCGCGCTGCCGATCCTGCTCAACCTGCCGGGCCTCGCGGGCCTGCTGCCGGCCCATCGCCGTGTTGAAGCGCATCCGCTGCCGGAACTCGCGGTCGGCGCGTTGGGCTTCCTGCTGCTGCTGGCGGCCCATCTTGTTGACGAACGAGAACTTCGCGCGGAGGGCGGCGGCCGATGCGGCGTCGGCGGCGCGCCGGGCGCGATCGACGGCGACCTCGTTGGCGACGCGCTGCCGGGCGGTCCGGGCCTCCAGGGTGGCCCGCCCGCGGATCGCGCGTGAGGCGGCGGCCTCGGTCGAGGCGACGGCCCGGCTCATCGCCGTAAGCACGTTCGTGGAGAACGCCTTGTCGAGCCCGGACAGGTTGACGCTGGCAAGCTTCGTGAGGGACTTCGCAAGCCGATCCGCCTCGGCGCGGAAGTTGCGGATGATGGCGCTGGCGCGATCCTCGGCGGTGAGGATCGCTTTAACTTCGGTTATGGTGTCGGACATCTCGTTCCCTTCTGGGACTTCTTGTTCTTTTTGTGGTTAGTGTGGTGGGACCGCAGGATGTGGGGCCGTTCAACTCGGGTGACCGGATTAAATTCCTTTTAGGGGTCGCGAAAATTGAACGACCTCCCCAGGGGGTGCCCCCTTTCGCAATAAAAAAAATGGAGCTTGAGCAGTTGAAGTACTGCAAACGGCAGGGTGCGACAGAGCAGTCCGTTGTCTTTTCTCCAAGATCATGATTGGTGATGTACAAACTTCGGAGGAAGCAATGTCAAGACCGTGCAGGGACTTCACCTCGCCGGAATTCTACCTGCGCCTAGAGGACGTAGCAGAGTTCGTGGAGCGGGTCTCGCGCGATGCTGAAGCGTTGGAACTGCCCGCAGTCCAAATCCTAGCTCGCGATGCGTCCGAAGCTCTATGGCTCCTCTATGATGCCGTCGCCGGCTCGGCGCGCGGAGCCCTGGCGGTCCCTACCGGTCAAACCGGCGCATCGATCGCGCGTCCCGCTGGGAATTGAGCCTGTCGTTCTCGGCCCGGCGGGCTTGGTCGCGCGCGACCCGGGCGGCTTCTTCCTGCGCCCGCGCCTGCCGCTCCTGCGCCCTGGCGGCATCCCGCAGGGCACGAGCGTAGCCGTCGTCCTGGGCCCGCCCTTCATGCGGCAAGCCGAGAACGATCAACACAGCGATGAGAGCGAGGGCGGCGGGCATCATCCCTGTGAAGGTGGAGCACTGCCACCCGTGGGGAAGGCCGGGCCTCCGGCCGCGACAGGCTGGCGAAGGTCGCGAGGATCTTGCGGCGGTCCAGGGGCGCCAGCCGGTCGAGGGCGTCGAGGGCCGGCGGCAATGCCTCGTCGTCGTTCTCGGCCGCCCGCAGGTGGCGGGCGAGCGTGTCGCCCCGGGGGCCGGTGACGAGGTTGGTGATCGCCCGGAGCGAGCGGAGGCGGGCTCGGTACTCGGCCGGGTCAAGGTCGGGGACGAACGGTCCCCAATGGTCACGCTTCGAGATCATTCTTGCTGCACTGCACAATGTCCGCAGGGGTATACCTGTGCGGACTCGGGAGGGAGGGACGAAAAGGCTGTCCGTATGGGTTGATTTCGGTCAACGGACATGTCAATCAACGGACATCATCTAAACGGACGGATCGGCCATGACCCAGACGGTTCTCTACGCCCGCGTCTCCACCGCCGATCAAACCGCCGCGCACCAACGGACCCAGGCCGAGGCCGCTGGCTTCAAAATCGACCACGTTGTCTCCGACGAGGGGGTCTCGGGCGTCACGACCCGGCTTGCCGATCGGGAGCAGGGCCGTCGGCTGTTCGACATGCTCCGCCGGGGGGACGTGCTCGTGGTCCGCTGGGTCGATCGGCTCGGCCGCGACTACGCCGATGTGTGTGAGACGATCCGCGAGCTGATGCGGCGGGGGGTCATCGTCCGCACCGTCATCAACAATCTCACCTTCGACGGCGCCACGGCCGACCCGATGCAGCAAGCCGTGAGGGATGCGCTGATCGGCTTCATGGCCGCGACGGCCCAGGCCCAGGCCGAGGCCACGAAGGAAGCGCAGCGCGCCGGCATCGAATACGCCAAGGGCCGGGAGGACGCCTACAGGGGCCGGAAGCCGAGCTTCACGAGGGAGCAGTTCGAGGCCGTGAGGCGGATGCTCGACCTGGGGTACGGCATCTCGGAAATCGCACGGAAGATCGAGCTGAGCCGCCAGACGGTCTACCGCATCGAGGCCAACCCGGCCGAGGCTGAGGCGGCCCTGGCCCGGTGGTCCTGATGCCAAGGACCGGTGGCGCCCGTCCAAGTCACCGGGTCCTCGCCAAGGCATGACCATCGCTTAATGCGCATACGGCAGATTGTGTGCGCATATTCGGTTGACCGGCCGATCTGATGCGCATAATAGTATCGATGTGCGCACACCGAGTGAGCCATGGCCCGGGTCAGCATTTACGTGTCCGATGAACTCAAGGCTCGAATGGCCGAGGTGGGCGATGCGCTCAACTGGAGCGACATCGCCCGGCCGGCCTTCGAGACAGCCATCTCCAACTTCAATCACCGGAAGGGGCAATCAATGATGACCGCGATCGAACGTCTCAGAGCTTCAAAGCAGAATTACCTACAGAATTCAGCGCAAAACGGTGCTTCTTCTGGAAGAGAATGGGCACAAAATCATGCTAGCTTCTACGAGTTGAAGCAAGTTTCAAATATTGACTTGGATCTACGCCATTTAGGACTAGAAGATCTTGCATGGACAGTACATCGGGCTGTTGATCCCGATGATTCTATCCGGCACGATGACTTTCCGAATGTAATTTTTGGCGACAGTAAATGGCCATCGGATGAATGGCTTACCGGGTGGGTCCAGGGAGCCCAGCAGTTCTTCGAGGAAGTCGAAGATCAGCTCTGACAACTACCCCGCCGGCCGGACAGGTCGATCCAGGCCGGCGGGGCGTGTCCACACGACGAGGGACCGGTACGCGACGCGATGCCGGCAGCCTAGGCCGTATTGCTGGCCTGTTCGGCAAGATCGAGTCGACCGGCTTCAAGATCAAGTGGAAGCACCTCGACAAGCGCGGACGCGCGATCCTGCGACAGCTGCCGGCCTCAGGGAGCGCGTAGCTCGCCCAGACCGAGGGCCCGGAGCACGGCCTCCGGTTCCCGGTCCATGACCAGCAGCAGCGTGTTCACGTAGGGTGGGACAGTGGTCCTGCCCTGCTCCCAGTTCTTGACGGTCGCCAGCGGCGCGTTGATCGTCCGGGCGAACTGCGCCTGCGTCATGCCGAGCTGCTCGCGAACCTCACGAGGATGACGAGGGGACATCGAGATGCTCATCTCGCCAACCCCTTAGTTGTAGAGGTGGATATGCTGAAGATGCTCCTGCTCGTGCTCCATCTGCCAGATCTCCTGATGAATGGAGACGGCAGAGACATGGATGTCGAGTTCCTTTTGATGCTCGACCGGTGACCGCGCCATGAGGATCACCATGGTGCCCAGCCCCTTGAAGCCGTACAGGGCTTCGATCGAGACCGGGGATCTCGTACTGGCGATGACCTTGATATTGCGCGCCGACGTGGCGGTCAGCAAGGTGACGATCTGGTGCGCGCTCTTGAGGCGGATGCCGAGCGCCATGATCGCCCGGGCCAGTGCGACTGGTTCGTCGATGGGTCCCGTGCGAACGAACGCGAGTTCAGCGGGGATAGCGGAGTCGCTTAGGTGGTCGGCCGGGGTTGCGGCCGGTCGTCCGAGTCGCTCCTTGAATGTAGATGCGAGAGACACCGAGGTCCTCCAGTTCTTCCAAGAGTTTGCGTGCGATGTCGAGGAGCCCCTCCAATCTGAGGGCTCCCGCTGTGAGCCCTCCGATGTGGGCTTGGTTGAGGTGGAATTCATCCCCGACGATCAAGACCTCACCCATGAGGTCGATCGTGCCGATCGGGAGCGTGATGCGAAGGATGACAGTGTGGTCGTCTGCTTCGTCAATGTCGATGAAAATCTCCGATGGTTCAAACACGGTGCATAATATCTCCTAAATATGTACCTATTGTAACCAGTCGCAAGCCTCGTGTCAACAAAAAAGGGCGCTGTCAGCGCCCTTCTCATCTTCGTGGAAGTCGCCTGCTAGACACGTCAAGCACACGACCAGATCCGGCCAGGCGGTCACCCTCATCCCGAGCTTGGCTTCTGGGCTAGGGCCCCAATCAAGACAGGGCCGAGAGCGACGAGCGCACCAACCACGAAGCCGCTGTGCTGCCCGGCTCCGAAGATGCCCAGCGCCGTGAGGGACAAGATGTAGACGCAGAGGACGGCCGCCGGGCCTTTGGCGTGGAGATTGATCGTGATGTTCCTCAAGCCGTCCATGATTGCGCTCCGAAAACGCTCCATGGTAGCCGGACGTTAGTGCTTCGTTAACCTCCACATGCTCCGACTCCCACATGCGTGACGTCAATCGTGTGGTCGATCTTGCGGATCCGCATGTGCACATGCGAGACGTTGGACATGAGGATGGCCTGACATGCACACCATCGCACTCATCAACCAGAAGGGCGGCGTCGGCAAAACGACCGTGGCTTTGCACCTTGCGACCGCGTTCCAGCAGAACGGGACCGACACGCTCATCCTCGACCTCGACCCGCAGGCTTCGGCTTCCGAATGGCACGATGCCCGGGAGGACAAGCTCCCCCACGTCGAGAGCATCCAGCCGGCCCGGCTCGGCAAGGTCGTTGAGCATGTGGGGCAGATCGGAACCGGCGCACTGATCCTCGACACGGCGCCACACGCAGAGAGTACTGCCCTTGAGGCGGCCCGGCTGGCCGACCTTGTCCTCGTGCCGTGTCAGCCGTCGATT
>NZ_SACP01000055.1 GCF_004004555.2 Methylobacterium oryzihabitans | reverse complement strand
CCGGCGGGGGGCGGCCGGCGCGCCCCGCCTCGCCCAGGTCCCGAGCCCGGTCGCCCCCGCGCCCGCCGGCCGCGGCACGCAGGCCCGCCGCAGCGACTTCCCGGTCGCGGTGGTCGGCGACAACCCGATGCGGTTCTTCCCGGCCGGCTCGCCGGCCCTCGACCGGGTCCGCGACGGCGATTACCGGCGCGATCCCCGGGCCGATCCGCCGCTGGTCGCCCGCCGGGTGCCGGGCGTCGGGGCGATGCCCTACGAGCGGCTCGGCTACGCGCTGCTCCCGGGCTGGAACGGCGCCGACGCCCCCGGCACCCCGGTCGCCGACCAGCGCCCGGCCGCCGGCACCCTGGCGCAGGCCGACCAGAGCGCCGGCCCGGCCCCGGCCGATCCGCGGCCCCGCGCCCAGGCCGCCGGCGACCGCTTCGCGCCCTTCGGGCAGGCCAACCTCGATGACGGGCGCGGTTCGCGCAACGTGCGGTGAGGAGACCGCTGATGAGAGTTCCCTCCCTCCTCACGGCCGTGGCGGTTGCCCTGCTGGCCGCCATCCCGGCGGCGCGGGCGCAGCTCGCGGTGCCGCCGGGCCTCGTCCAGGGCGCCGGCCCCGCGGCGTCCGGCGACGCCCGGGCGCTGCTGAGCCTGCCCGGCATCGGCATCCGCTCGGTGCGCGACAGCCGCACCCTCGACGGGTTCGAGCAGACGATCCTGCTCGACGACGGCGGCGAGGGCCGCAGCCGGATCAGCCTCACGGTCGGTGCCGCCGCCGGCCCGATCGCGCTGATGCGCCCGACCCGGATCGGCATCGCCGGCGAACTCGCGATGTTCAGCGCGGCCGAGGGCATGCGGATCGCGACCCGGCAGCAGCGCAACCCCTACGGCCCGATCGGCCTCGCGGTCGGCCGCACCTGCGTCTATGCCTGGCAGTGGTTCGACGATGCCGGGACCCTGCTGCCGCGCCTCGCCGGCAGCGGCCGGTCGGCCTCGCTGCGCATCACCCTGTGCCGTCCGGAGGCGCCGGCGCGCCTCGTCGCCGCCGTCGAGCGGATGAGCGTGCGCGAGGGGGGCGCCCCGCCGGCCCGGGTCGCCCACCGGCCGCGCCGGCGGGTCCCCGTCGCGGCCCCGGCCGCCGAGCCGCCGCCGGCCGCTGTCGCCGCGAAGACGAGGCTGCCGGATCCCGAGCCGGCTCCCGACGCGACCCTGGCTCCGCGGGTCTCGACCCCCGACGGCGTCGGGCAGCGCCGCTACCTCGCGCCCCTGACCCCGTCCGGCTCCACCCTCGCGGGCGACGTCGCCTCGGCGCCGCGGGCCGAGATGAACCAGACCGGCAGCGTCGGCGGCGCCGGCCGGCTGGCCGCCCCGGCCGCCCCGGCGGAGCCGGCCGAGACCCTGTCCGGCGACCTGCCGGCCCGCGCCTTCCGGGGGCCGGACGCCAAGGGGTTGTGAGCGGCTGCGTGCCGCCGGCCCCGGCGCCGCTCGTTCCACCGGCGTAGTCCGTTCGCGCCCGGCCGCCGGGGCGGGAAATTCCGGATATCTTTGCGCACCTCCTCGCGCCGCCTAGCGTCGATGCCCGATGCCGGACGGGTTCGGCGAGGGAGGCGGGCATGGCGATCGTCGGCGACGTGGACGGGGATCTGCGCGGATCCACCCGAGCGGGCAACCAGACCCTGACCGGCGTCGAGAACATGGGCTTCGACACCACCATCTTCGGCGACGCCTCCGGGACGCTGTTCGACGCCGCCCGCGGCGGGAACGACGACATCGCGTCCGGCTCGCGCGGGTTCGCGTTCTACGGCGACGCCCGGGTGCTCCAGGACCGTGCCCGGGGCGGGGACGACCGCATCCGCGGCTCCGGGCGCTTCGGCAGCCTCTACGGCGACGGCGAGCGGATGCTGGGATCCGCCCGCGGCGGCGACGACGAGATCCGGGCGGATTTCGAGGCCGGAACGCTCTACGGCGACGCGGCGTCGCTCGCGGACCGGGCCCGGGGCGGCGACGACCGCCTGACCCTGAACGCGAGCCTCGTCGGCACGGCCTACGGCGACGGCGAGACCCTGTCGGGCCGCGCCCGCGGCGGGGACGACGACCTCCTCGCGCTGGGAGAGGGCCGCCACGCCCTCTACGGCGACGCCCTCGTCCTCGGCGACTGTGCGCGGGGCGGCAACGACACCCTGCGCGCCGGCGAGGGCACCGACGACCTCTGGGGCGATGCCGCCACGATGGGCCCGGGGGCGCGGGGCGGGCGCGACACCTTCGTGTTCGGCCCCGGCACGGGCCACGACGTCGTCCACGACTTCCGCCACCGCGAGGACCGCATCCTGCTCACCGGCTTCGACCCCGGCCTGTCGTTCCGGGACCTGACCGTCGAGACGCGGGATGCCGATCTCGACGGCACCCTCGACAGCATCATCCACCTCTCGCCGCAGGACAGCGTGACGGTGCTCGGAGACGCCCGCCTCTGCGCCTCGGACGTCCGGTTCTCGGCGTGATACGGTTTTCCGATCGACCGCTTCGCGGTGCGGACATCGGATCATCAGCCCGCGCGGCGCTTGAGCGAAGCCGAAATCCGCATCGCGAAGCGATCCCGGAGGGATCGCCGAGCGATCAATCGGATTTCGTATCACACGTCGAACAGCGACCCCTGCGCCGCCCCGTCGACCGGGGCCGGCGCGGCGACGCGCTTGGACTTGGACTCGCGCTTGGCCTCGGGCTTGGCCTCTGACCCGGACCTGGCGGCACGGCGCCGGGGCGGGGCCTGCGGGGGCGCCTCGACGGCGGGAACCGGCTCCGTCCCGTCGACCACCGCCGCGACCGTGCCGTCGGCGAAGTCCAGCGTCACCCTCCCGGCGGCGCGGGCGGCGGTCGCCTCGCGGACCGGGCGGCCGGCGGCGTCGAGCACCAGGGCGTAGCCGCGGGCGAGCACCGCCCGGTAGTTCAGGCTGCCGAACAGGGAAGCCGCGGCGGAGAGGCGGCCGGCGCGGCGCTCGAGTCCGCGGGCGAGCGCCGGGTCGAGCCGGCGGCCGAGGCCGGCGAGGCGCTCGCCCTGGACCGCGATCGTGCGCCCGAGGGCGTGGCGCGGCCGGTGGTCGATCGCCGCCACGCGCTCGCGGGCCCGGGCGAGGAGCAGGGAGGGCGGGTTGCGGGCGAAGCCCTCGAGCGCCCGGGCGAGGCGGCGCTGCAGGTCGCGGGCATTGCCGGCGAGCCCCGGTTTCAGCCGCGCCTCGGCGAGGTCGAGGCGCTGGCGCTTGACCGCCAGCAGCGCCTCCGGGCCGGGCAGGGCGCGGGCGAGGCCGCGCAGGTCGCCCCGGCGCCGGTCGACGAGGCGCCCGAGCGCCCCGGCATGGCGGCGGGCGAGGCCGTCGAGGTCGGCCAGCAGCTCGCCCCGCACCGGCACCGCCATCTCGGCCGCTCCGGTCGGCGTCGGGGCGCGGCGGTCGGCGACGTGGTCGATCAGCGTCACGTCGGTCTCGTGGCCGACCGCCGAGATCAGCGGGATCGCGCTCTCGGCCGCGGCCCGGACCACGATCTCCTCGTTGAAGCTCCACAGATCCTCGATCGAGCCGCCGCCGCGGGCGACGATCAGCACGTCGGGCCGCGGGATCGGCCCGTCCGGCGGCAGGGCGTTGAAGCCGCGGATCGCCGCCGCGACTTCTTCCGCCGAGCCCTCGCCCTGCACCCGCACCGGCCAGACCAGGACCGGGCGGGGGAACCGGTCCTCCAGCCGGTGCAGGATGTCGCGGATCACCGCGCCGGTCGGCGAGGTGACCACGCCGACGACCCGCGGCAGGAACGGCAGCGGGCGCTTGCGGGCGGCGTCGAACAGCCCCTCGGCGGCGAGCAGCCGGCGGCGCTCCTCGAGCAGCGCCATCCAGGCGCCGGCCCCGGCCGGTTCGAGGGAGTCGATGACGATCTGGTAGGTCGACTTGCCCGGGAAGGTGGTGATGCGCCCGGTGGCGACGACCTCCAGCCCCTCCTTCGGCTTGTGGCGCAGGCGCCCCAGCGTGCCCTTCCAGATCACCGCGTCGATCTTGGCGCCGCCGTCCTTGAGGCAGAGATAGGCGTGGCCCGACGAGTGCGGCCCGCGATAGCCCGAGATCTCGCCGCGCAGCCGCACGTGGCCGAAGGCGTCCTCCAGAGTGCGCTTGAGCGCCGAGGCGAGTTCGGTGACCGACCATTCGGGCACGTTGGCGGCGCCGGCGGCGGCGGACGTGCGGGACACGGCGAGCGGGGAGGCGGACATGGGGCGGGAGGCTAATCCTTCGCCCCCGGCGGCGGAAGCCCGCCCGTCCCGGCCGCTGTTGACGGCGTCCCGCCCCGTGGCGCCGGCATCACACCGGTCCGGACGGTTGCCCGCGGCACCGGCGCCCCCTACACGCACGGGACATCCCCGCCGCCTGCCGAAGACCGGACCATGCCCGCCGACACCTCCCTGACCCTCCTGCTGATCGGCTCCGGCGGGCGCGAGCACGCGCTGGCCTGGAAGCTCGCCCGGAGCCCGCTCTGCGGCCGGCTGCTGGTCGCGCCCGGCAATCCCGGCACCGCCGCCCACGGCACCAACGTGCCCGACCTCGCGGTGACCGACCACGCGGCGGTGGTCGAGCTGTGCCGGCGCGAGGGCGTCGGGCTGGTGGTGGTCGGGCCGGAGGCGCCGCTCGTCGCCGGACTCGCCGACGCCCTGCGGGAGGCCGGGATCCCGGTCTTCGGGCCGGGCGCCGCGGCGGCCCAGCTCGAAGGCTCGAAGGCGTTCACCAAGGAGCTGTGCGAGGAATTCGGCATTCCGACCGCCGCCTTCGCGCGCTTCCGCGACCTCGACCGGGCGCTCGCCCATCTCGACGGCCGCGCCGCGCCGATCGTCGTCAAGGCCGACGGGCTCGCCGCCGGCAAGGGCGTGGTGGTGGCCGAGACCCTGGCGGAGGCGCAGGCGGCCGTCCGCGACATGCTCGGCGGCGGGCTCGGCGCCGCCGGGGCCGAGGTGGTGATCGAGGAATTCCTGTCCGGCGAGGAGGCGAGCTTCTTTGCCCTGTGCGACGGCACGAACGCGGTGGCGTTCGGCACCGCGCAGGACCACAAGCGGGTCCATGACGGCGACCGCGGCCCCAATACCGGCGGCATGGGCGCCTACTCGCCGGCCCCGGTGCTGACGCCCGCCCTCGAAGCCGAGGTGATGGCGCGGATCATCCGCCCGACCCTCGACGGGATGCGCGCCCGCGGCACGCCGTTCTCCGGCGTGCTCTATGCCGGGCTGATGCTGACCGACGAGGGCCCGAAGCTGATCGAGTACAATGTCCGGTTCGGCGACCCCGAATGCGAGGTGCTGATGCCGCGGCTGTCGAGCGATCTCGTGCCGCTGCTGCTCGCCGCCGCCGAGGGCGATCTCGGCGGGGTCGCGGCGCCGGTCTGGTCGCCCGGGACCGCGCTCACCGTGGTGATGGCCGCCCCCGGCTATCCCGGCCCGGTGGAGAAGGGCTCGGCGATCCGCGGCCTCGACGCGGCCGAGGCGACGGGCGCGGTGGTGTTCCAGGCCGGCACCCGCCGCGACGGCGACCGGCTGGTGGCCGATGGCGGCCGGGTGCTGGCCGTCACGGCGACCGGCGCCGGCGTCCGCGAGGCGCAGGCGCGCGCCTACGCGGCGGTCGACCGGATCGACTGGCCGGAGGGATTCTGCCGGCGCGACATCGGCTGGCGGGCGGTGGCGCGGGAGGGGTGAACTCCCGCACCTCAGCGGACTTGCGTCGACGAGCCGACGCAAGTCCGGCTATCTCATTGTTTTATCGCAGGTTTTTGTCGCAAAAGCGGCGGCCGCTCTCGCGAAACCTGCTGAGGCGCCTACAGCGCCCAGCCGCCGTCGATGATGTGGAACTGGCCGGTGGTGTAGGTCGCGGTGGCGAGGTGGAGCGCCAGGTCGGCGATCTCCTCCGGGCGGCCGATGCGGCCGATCGGCTGGCGGGCGATGAACGCCGCGCGGGCGGCGTCGTAGTCGCCCTGGGCCGACAGGCGCTCCTGCAGCGAGGGCGACTCGACGGTGCCGGGGCAGATCGCGTTGCAGCGGATGCCCTTCGTCACGTAGTCGGCCGCGATCGACTTGGTGAGCCCGAGCACCGCCGCCTTGGTGGTCTGGTAGGCGAAGCGGTTGGGCACGCCCTTCACGCTGGAGGCCACCGACGCCATGTTGATGATGCAGCCGCCGCCGCGCTCCAGCATGCCCGGCAGCACCGCGCGGGTGGTGCGGACCATCGCCTTGACGTTGAGGTCGAAGGCGAAGTCGAGGTCGCCGTCCTTCATCTCGAGGATCGTCCCGTTGTGGACGACGCCCGCGCAGTTGAACAGCACGTCGACCGGGCCGATCGCCGCGAAGCCGTCGCGCACGGCGGCATCGTCGAGGACGTCGAGCACCCGGGTCTCGATGCCGAGGGACGTCAGCTCGGCGAGCTTGCCCTCGTTGATGTCGGTCGCGACGACCCGCCCGCCCTCGCGGGCGAACAGCTCGACGGTCGCCCGCCCGATGCCCTGCGCCGCCGCGGTGACCACCACGACCTGACCCGCCAGTTTTCCAGCCATGGGTTCTCCTCCCCGTTCGTTCCGCGTCCCCGGCGGCCTTGCGCCGTCCGGGGCCGGCGCTTGGCCGCGCCTCAATCCACCGGCGCCAGATGCAGCGGCGCCGGCGCCGGATCCTGCTCGCGCTCGCGCTCGACCACGCCGCCGCCGAACTGCTTGTACCAGAGGCCGGTGAGGATCGGCACGACGATGGAGGTGACGATGACGCAGACCGCCACCAGCACCGTCGCGGTCTGGGCGCTCGGCGCGAATTGCGGGGCGACGGCGGCGATCGCCACCGGGTTGGCCGCCGCCGCGCCGGCGGTGGAGGAGGCGGCGAGGCCGGCGGTGCCGGTGCCGCGCCCGATCACCTTGTCGGCGAGGATCAGCGGGATGCCGGTGAGCACGATCACCGCCAGCGCCAGCACCACGCCGAGGCCGGCCAGCGGCGACAGCAGCGTGCCGAGGTCGATGGTGTTGCCGAGCGCGAAGGCGAAGAACGGGATCATCAGGTGCCCGCCCGGCGCGAAGAACTCGCGCAGCTTCGGGTCGAGGTTGCCGAGCACGAATCCGACCAGGAACGGCAGCACGGCGCCGAGGAAGATCTGCGGCTCGAAATGCGCCGCCCCCGAGGCGCCCAGGATGATCATGCTCATCAGCGGGCCGGACTCGATCGAGGTCAGCACGAAGGCGCCCGCCTCCTCGCGGGTGCCGTAGGTCTGCATCAGCGAGGCGTAGAGGCCGCCATTGGTCATGTCCATCGCGCACACGATGGCGAGGATCGACAGGCCGGCGAAGAAGCCGGTCTGGATCCCCTCGACGGGCACGAACTGCGACGCGACCAGCACGATGACCCAGGCCGACAGCAGCTTGGTGAGGACGAGGGTGCCGGACTTGCGCAGCACCGTGCCGGTGGCGCTGAGTCTGATCGAGGCGCCCATGCAGAAGAACCACACGGCGAGGATCGGGAGCACCCCGGTCATGATGCCCTGGGTGAAGCCCTTGAAATAGGCCGGCGCGCCCGGCGCGAAGGTCTTGCACAGGGCGCCGAGCAGCAGCGGCGCCAGCATCAGCCCGCCGGGAATCCGGTCGATCGTGCGTTTGATGTCCATGGGGTTCCTCCCTGTTCGTTCGAGACCCGCGAGGGGCCCGCCCGGCCGGGCGCCGGTTCCGGGCGGCGTTGTTGTCGTTCGTCCGGCCTTATACCGGCCCTGAGTACCGTTCCGCCGGATGATCGATTCGATCGTCTGCCGGTAACTGATATATCACGCTGCTGTCTGGGGATCGAGAGCCCGGAGTGTCAAGTCCGACTATCGGATGATCCGCGGTCGCTGCGGGGCCTTCGCCCTACCGCGGCGCGACCTATCTTCCCCGTCCCGGCCCCGCCGCCCCGGAGACGCCCGATGCCCGCCGACCTGTTTCCCGGATTCTCGGCCCACTGGATCGACCTGCCGGACGGGCGCTTCTTCGCCCGGGCCGGCGGGCCGGAGGACGCGCCGGCGGTGCTGCTGCTGCACGGCTTCCCGCAGAGCCACGCCTGCTGGCACCGCGTCGCCCCGGCGCTCGCCGAGACCCACCGGGTCGTCTGCCTCGACCTCAAGGGCTACGGCTGGTCGGCCGCGCCCGCGGGCGACGCCGCGCATCACGACTATTCCAAGCGCCGGATGGGCGAGGAGGTGGTGACCGTGATGGAGAGCCTCGGCCACGCCCGCTTCGCGCTGGTCGGCCACGACCGCGGCGGCCGGGTCGGCTACCGGCTCGCCCTCGACGCGCCGGGGCGGATCTCGCGGCTCGCTCTCCTCGACATCCTGCCGACGGTGATCCAGTGGCGGCGGATGCAGGAGGATCCGGCGCTCTACCCGCACTGGCGCTTCCTCGCCGGGCCGGCGCCGGAGCCCGAGCGCGAGATCGGCCGCGATCCGGTCGCGTGGTACGAGGCGCAGGTGCGCGGCTGGACCGGCGACGGCCGCCTCGACGCCTTCGCGCCCGCTGCCCTCGACCTCTACCGGCAGGCCTGGAACGTGCCCGAGCGCATCCATGCCGGATGCGAGGATTACCGCGCCGGCGCCGGGCCCGACCGGGAGGCCGACGAGGCCGACCTCGCGGCGGGCCGGCGCATCGCCTGCCCGGTGCTGGTGCTGGTGGCCGACCGCTTCGTCGGCCGCAATGGCCTCGACCCGGCGCTCGCCGCCTGGACCGGCACCTTCGCGCCGCAGGCAACCGGCGCGGCGATCGCCTCCGGGCACTTCCTGCCGGAGGAGAACCCGGCCGCGACCCTGGAGGCGCTCAAGCGCTTCCTGGCCGGGTGAGACGGTTTTCGGACGATCAGTTCCGAAAACTGTATCACCAGCCCGCGCGGCGCCTGAGCGAAGCCGATTTTCGCATCGCGAAGCGATCAATCGAAAATCGTATGAGACGATTTTCGGATCTGACCGCCCGGATCTCGCGTCACGGCCGGAACAGCAGCAGCAGGGCGCTCGGCGCCGCGTTGGAGATGGTCAGCGCCTGGAGCCCGAGCTGGCGCTGCGCCTGGAGCGCCCGCAGCCGCGTCGCCTCGGCCTCCATGTCGGCGTCCACGAGGGCGCCGACGGCGCTCTCCTGGATCCGCCCCTGGGCCTGCGCCCGGTCGGCGCTGGCGACGAGGTGGGTCCGCAGGCCGCCGAGGCGCGCGGCGAGCGCCGTGACGCTCTGGCTCGCCCGGTCGACGAACCGGATCAGGCTCTGGATCTCCTTCCCGGTCGACCCCGCCGTGATGCCGAAGGCGGTGCCGGCGCCGGCCACCGAGACCGAGCGGGTGCTGCGGGTCAGGGTGACGCCGCCGACCTCGACCCAGTCGGTGGCGATCGCCTCGGGGCTGTCGAGGAGGCCCTTGCGCAGCCGCGCCGGCTCCTGGAAGCCGAGGTCGGTCCGGGCGGCGCCGGGGGTGGTGCCGTAGCCGATGTCGACGAGGCTGTTGGCGCCGGTGGGCGGCGCCACCGTGACGGTGACGGAGGAATCGACGCCGGAGGCGTCGACCGCGAAGGTCAGGCCGCCGCCGTTGAGGGCGCGGACATGGACCTCGTCGCGCGGGTACAGCCCGTCGTAGAGGCTCGCGTATTGCTGGTCGATCTGCCGGGCGATCTCCTGGACCACCGTCCAGTGCGTGACGTTCGCCAGGCCGGTCACGCCCCGGGAGGCGAGCACCGCGCCGTTGACCACCACGTCGTAGACGACGCCCGGATACTTCGCGGCGAACGGCCGGATTTCGAGATGGACCTCGTTGCTGCCGCTGAAGTCGAGGCCGTCGCCCTGGCTCGTGACGGTGAAGTTCGCCGGGGTGCCGCCCGAGACCTGGAACGACACCACGTCGCCGGCCGACAGGTTCGCGACCGGCACGTCGACGAAGCTGTTCCAGAGGTAGCTGTCGATGCTGCCCGGGATCGGGCCGGTGGTGCCGCCCGCCGGGGCGGCGACGCCGTCCTGGTAGCTGCCGGTGATGGTGCGGGCGGGGTCGCGGACCTCCAGGCGCAGCGTCCCGGCGCCGGCCATGTCGGAGCGGACGTTGTAGGCCCGGACCTGCGCGCCGAGGCTGGACGCGTTGATGGTGGAGGCCAGCCGGGTGATCGGGTCGATGGTGACCGTGCCGTCGAGCACGGGCGTGTGCGGCGTGACCGCGTTGGCGTCGAACAGTGCGACCGAGGCGAGGTCGAGCCGGTCGACGGAGACCGACAGGCCCTCGGCGCCGCGGGACGCCGCCAGGGCGAACTGCGCGTAGCGGCCCCAGTCGCTCCGCGCCGAGTCGACCGAGAGCCAGTTCGTGCCGCTGATCGAGGCGGATTCGGCGTTGGTGCGGATCTTCCCCTGGATCGCCGCGATCTGGCGCTGGATCTCGTCCCTGTCGACGCTGTCCGACACCGCGGTCGTGAGCAGGTCGCGCATCCGCCCGAGATCCGCCAGGACCGTCGTGAGGCTCCCGGCCGCCACGTCGACCACCGAGGCGTCGAGGGTCAGGGTGGAGGCGAGGACCGCCCCGGTGCTGCGGTCGGCCCGCAGCGTCGTGGCGATCGACCAGTAGGCGGCGCCGTCGGCGGCGGAATCGACGCGCCGGCCCGAGGCGATCCGGCGGCTGGTCGCGTCGAGGTCCCGGTCGAGCGCCCGCAGGTTCTGCAGCGCGACCGAGGCGGCCCGGTTCGTGATCACGCTCGTCACCGGACAATCCCCGCGTCGGCACTCTTTGTCGGCACTCTTGCGAAGGTCAGGCGGACCGTCGGCCGGTCCCGGACCGGTCGCGGCCGCCCAGGGCCGTTCGTTCGAATTAGACCGGACCAGTTAAGGAGTCGCCAACCACGGGGAATGGACTTGCGCGACGGCGCCGGCCGGCGCCGCGGAGCGGACCGGACTGTCCGTCGTCCGCAAAGGGTGCGGTCAGGCCGCGCTCCGCCGGCCGCGCACGGGCGGGCGCCGGAAGACGCCGACCAGCTCGACATGGGGCGAGTGCCGGAACTGATCGACCGGCGTCACGCCCTCCAGCCGGTAGCCGCCGGCGGCGAGCAGGGCGGCGTCGCGGGCGAAGGTCGCGGCGTCGCACGAGACGCCGACCACCACCGGCACCTTCGACGCGGCGAGGCGGGCCGCCACGGCCTCGGCCCCGGCCCGGGGCGGGTCGAACACCACGGCGTCGAAGCGGTCGAGCTCGGGGGCGAGCAGCGGGCGGCGGAAGAGGTCGCGGCGCTCGGTGGCGACCCCGCGCAGGCCCGGCGTGCCGCGGGCGGCGCGGTCGAGGGCGGCGAGCGCCGCCCCGTCGCCCTCGACGGCGTGGACGCTCGCCGAGGCGGCGAGCCGCAGCGAGAACGCGCCCGAGCCGGAAAACAGGTCGGCGACGCGCCTGGCCTTGCCGACCGCCGCGACCACGAGGGCGCCCAGCACCTCCTCCCCGGAGGCGGTCGCCTGGAGGAAGCCGCCCGGCGGGGTGACCAGGGCCGCCGCCCCGGCGGTGAGGACCGGCGCGCGGCGCTCGACCACGATGTCGCCGTGCAGGGCGAGGCGGGCGAGGTCGAGGTCCCCGGCGAGGCGGACCAGGGCCTGCCGGGCGCGGTCGGAGGCCGGGCCGTGGCCGCGCAGGTCGACGTCGAGCCCGCCCTCGGTCGCGGTCACCAGCACGTCGAGGGGCTTGGCCCCGCCGCCGAGGGGCCCGCCGAGGGCGCGGGCGACCGCCGGCGCGCGGTGGAGCGCCGGGACGGTGATCGGGCAGGCCTCGATCGGCACCAGGGCGTGGCTGCGGGCGGCCATGAAGCCGGCCCGCGCCTCGCCGTCGATCCGGCGCAGGTGCAGGGCGATCCGGCGCCGGCCGGCGCCGTGGGCGTCGACGAGGTCGGCCACCGGCGCGGCGATTCCGGCGCGGGACAGCGCCGCGACGACGAGGCCGCGCTTCCACGCCGCATAGGGCGCCGGGGCGAGGTGCTGGACGGCGCAGCCGCCGCAGGCGCCGAAGACCGGGCAGAACGGGGCGATCCGTTCGGGGGAGGAGGCCACGACGTCGACGAGGCGCGCCCGCCGCGGGCCTTTGCCCGCCTTGCCGTCCGGCTCCTCGGGCTCCACCCGCACGGTCTCGCCCGGCAGGGCGCCGGGCACGACGAGGCCGTCCTCGGCGACGCCGTCGGCGCGGCTGCCGAGGCGGGTGATGGCGACGGTGGTCATCGGGGATCCTCCGGGGCGCTCGTCCGGCGCCCGCCGATCAGGAACTCGCGGTTGCCGTCGCCGCCCTCGATCGGGGAGGGGATCGGGCCGGCCACGGCGACGCCGAGGCCGGCGAGACACCCGCGGACGGCGTCGCAGACCGCGGCGTGAACCTCCGGCTCGCGCACGATCCCGCCGCGGCCGACGCGGCCGCGGCCGGCCTCGAATTGCGGCTTGACCAGCGCCACCAGGGCGCCGCCGGGGGCGAGCAGCGGCACCACCGCCGGCAGGACGAGGCGCAGCGAGATGAAGCTGAGGTCGATCACCGCGAGATCCGGCGGCCCGGGCAGCCGGCCGGCGAGGGCGCGGGCGTCGGTCGCCTCCAGGCTCGTCACCCGCGGATCGCCGGCGAGGCTCGGATGGAGCTGGCCGCGGCCGACGTCGACGGCGTGGACCCGGGCGGCGCCGCGGCGCAGCAGCACATCGGTGAAGCCGCCGGTCGAGGCGCCGAGGTCGAGGCAGGCGAGCCCGGCGGGGTCGAACCCGAAGGCGTCGAGGGCGGCGGCGAGCTTGAGGCCGCCGCGGGAGACGTAGGGATGGGGCGCCTCGGCCTCGATGCGCGCGTCGCGCGGCAGGAGGTCGGAGGCCCGCCGCACGGTCTCGCCGTTCGCCCGCACCAGCCCGGCCGCGATGGCGGCCTGGGCCCGCGCCCGGCTCTCGAAATGCCCGGCCTCGACAAGGAGCCGGTCGGCCCGCTGCCTCTGCGCCTCCGTCATGGTCCGTTCCGCGCGCCGGCGGCCCTGTCGGGCGGCGCGATCTCCCTTAAGTGTGCCCTCGATCGAGAGGAGTGAGGATTCATGAGGACGACCCTGACGGCGAGCACCCTGGCGGCGGGGCTCCTGGCCCTCGGCCTCGCCGGACCGGCGGCCGCCCAGACCGCCCCGGCGGCCGATGCCGCGAGCGCGGCACCCCAGACCTACGAGACGGCGATCGTCAACACCAAGGGCGAGACGATCGGCCGGATCGCGATCCGCGACGGCGCCAACACCCTGGTGATGCGGGTGACGATCCAGCCCGGCGGCCTGCCGGCGGGCTGGCACGGCATCCACTTCCACGCGGTCGGCACCTGCGAGGACACCGCCAAGTTCGAGCAGTCGAAGGGCCACGTGAACCACGACGGCAGCAAGCACGGCCTGCTCAACCCGGAGGGCCCGGACGAGGGCGACCTGCCCAACGTCTACGCCAACGCCGACGGCTCGGTGAACGCCGAGGTCTCGACCGACACGCCGCTGACCGGCGAGGGCGGCCTCAAGGACGCCGACGGCGCCGCGCTGGTGATCCACGCCAACGAGGACGACCACGTGACCCAGCCGATCGGCAATGCCGGGGCGCGGATCGCCTGCGCGGTCATCAAGTAGGGCGCGGCGGGCACGGCCGCCCGACCCTCCCCCACGACGGGGGAGGGGTGCCCGCCGGCCACCGGATCAGCGCGGGCGGCGCGAGACGCTGACGACGTTGCCCTCGCGGCCGGCGGGCTGGCCGGACGGAGCCGGCTTGGCCTCCCGGGCCGGCAGGGCGGCCTCGACGGCCTTGACGATGCTGGCGGCGTCCAGGCCCGCCTCGGCGTACATCCGCTCCGGCGTATCGTGCTCCTGGTAGCTGTCCGGCAGCGTCAGCGTCCGAACCCGCACCTTGCCGCCATCCAGCGCCCCCCGCTCGGCGAGCAGGTGCAGCACCATCGCGCCGAACCCCCCGACCGATCCCTCCTCCAGCGTCACCAGAACCTCGTGGCTCCCGGCCAGATCCAGCAGCAGCGCCTCGTCCAGCGGCTTGGCGAACCGCGCATCCGCCACCGTCACGCCGATCCCCGACGCCTCCAGGCGGTCGGCCGCCTTCAGCGCCTCGGCCAGACGCGTGCCGAGGCTCACCAGCGCCACCCGGGCGTTCGCCGGACGGCGCACCACACGGCCCCGGCCGATCGCCAGAA